>NZ_JBVJGU010000003.1:0-317112 GCF_055587165.1 Streptomyces sp. NPDC048353
GAGCCGGTGCCCCGGGTCGGGGGGGCCACCGCCGGGGGGGGGGCCGGGGCGACGGGCTCGCCGGCTTGGGGCCCGCCCGCCTTGGGCGCATGGCCCGGGGGGGGGGCCCCGGGCGGGCCCCCCCCGCCTCGTGTGGTGCGCCGGTTCAGCCGGAGGCGACGCCGGTCGCGATGCGCTCCAGGGCGGTACGGGCCAGCCGGTGGATCCCGGCCGGGTCGGGAAGGCGCACGTTGACGAACGAGAGGATGTCGCCGCTGACGGCGACGGCCCAGGAGCCCTCGATCCGATAGCCGTCGGAGGTCGTCACCCATCGGGTGACGACGCCGTCGTCGGCGCTGCCGTCGAGCGGCTCGACGGCTGCCTTGGTGACGTCGAACTCCATGCCGTCGTTCAACCGCATGCGATAGCTGTCGCACTTGTCCAGGGCTTCCACGAACTGCCGGAGGATGCGCCGGGCGGCGTCGCCGCGGAACCGGGCGACGTGGTGGAAGACCACCGAGCCGGCGACGTTGGTGTAGAGCCCGGCGGTGTGGTCGACCGCTTCCGGGTGGGAGCCGTGCGTGAGCGTGTTGATCAGGCCGATCAGGACCCGGCCGGACTCGTCACCGGAGACGAAGACGGGGTCGTACGCGACGCTGGGTTCCTCCCCGAAGAACGACTCCTCGAGATCGTCCTCGGTCAGCAGGAACCGCTCCACGGTGTCACCCATCACGCGTCTCCCATCTGACGTACGAGGCTGAGCGGGCGCATATCGGTCCAGTTCTCCTCGACGTAGTCAAGGCACGCTTGCCGGTCGGTTTCCGGGAGGGCCACGAGCCAGCCCGCCGGCACCTCGGCGAAGGCCGGCCACAACGAATGCTGGCCTTCCTCGTTGACGAGCACGAGGAACGTTCCATCGGGGTCGTCGAAAGGATTGGACATTCTCTGCTCCCTCAGTAGGGCGGCGGGCACATGCGTTTTCTCTCGCGGAATTCCGAAGCGCTGGAAGTGGTGTTCGCAGGGCGCCGGTCATTCCCTGACCGGCGCATTCTCGGAATTCACATTATCCGGCGCCGGGCCGGTGAGGAAGGGCTCTTGTCCTCACCTGTCCGTCCCGCCGGCGGGACAGCCGGCCCGGTGCCGGGGGGCGCCGGGCGGACGGGGTACAGCAGTTGGAGCAGGGGGCCGGTCATCGCCGTGGTGACGAGGGCCATCACGACCATGACGGAGTACAGCTCGGCGTCGAGGGCCCCGAGTTGCAGACCGACCGTGAGGATGATCAGTTCCGTCAGGCCCCGTGTGTTGATCAGTACGGCGAGCGCGGTCGCCGGACGGTTCTGCATTCCGGTGGCGCGGGCCGCGACGAAGGCGCCGACGAACTTGCCGCCCACCGCGGTGGCCAGGATGAGGCCCAGCTCCATCAGGTCCGTGCCGGTCATGCCGGACAGGTCCACCTTGAGGCCGGCGACGACGAAGAACATCGGCAGCAGCAGGAAGTCGTTGAGGGAGGAGAGGCGCTCCCGCACCTGGCCGGTGACGTCCGACGGCTCGCCGCGCGTGGTGCGCCGCGGCATGACCGTGCCGAAGACGAAGGCGCCGAAGATGAAGTGCAGGCCGATCCACTCGGTGAAGGCGGCCGACAGCAGCAGGCCGCCGAGGGTGAGGACCATGGCGGCCGGGTTGCCGGGGCCGGTGAGCCACCGGTGCTCCAGGAGGCGGTGCAGCGCGGGCCGCACGACGGTGAGCATCAGCACGACGTACGGCACGAACAGCAGCAGGAGCCACTGGGAGCCGGTGCCCGCCCCGCTCATCGCCACCACGACCGCCAGCAGGGTCCACGCCAGGACGTCGTCGATCGCCGCGCAGGCCAGCGCGACCATGCCCAGCCAGGTGCGCTGCATGCCGCGGTCGGTGAGGATCCGGGCAAGCACCGGGAACGCCGTCACCGACATCGCCGCCCCCATGAACAGCACGAACCCCGTCCGGTCGTCGGTCGGGTGGCGGGCGAAGAGGTACAGGGCGAGCAGCGCACCGAGCAGGAACGGCAGGATGATGGAGCCGACGGCGACGGAGCCCGCCACGAACCGTCGCCCGCGCATGAGGCCCGCGTCCAGCTCGGCGCCGACGGTGAACATGAACAGGGCCACACCGATGTTGGCGAGGGCGGCGAGGGAGGGCCGGATGTCCTCGGGGAACAGCGCGTCGGAGACGGCGCCGTTCAGCAGCGTCGGGCCCAGCAGCACCCCGAGGAGGACTTCGCCGATGACGGGAGGCTGCCGTAGCCGCCGGGCCAGGGCGCCCGCGGCGAAGGCCAGGAGTGTGATCGCGGCCAGGGCGAGGAAGAGCATGGTGACCTGATGGGTACTCACAGCCGTTTGCTCCCGATGACGCGGTGTCGGTCGATGGCGCGGTGCGTGAGGGGGGGTGGCCTCCGTGCTCACGCACACGCACGGGGGACGCGGCGTCAGGTGATTCGTTCCTTCTCCCGCGGCAGCCGGGTGTGCCGGCCGCTCTCCACCAGGCGCCTCGTGCGGTCCAGGGCGTCCCACACGTCGACGAAGCGGGTGTAGGCGGGGGACGGTCCGATGCGCAGCCGATCGGGTTCCCGGTAGTCGCAGACGACGTCCGCGTCCTGGGCCAGGGCCCGGCAGATCCGCCAGGCCTCGGGGTGCCGCAGGGTGATGTGCGAGCCGCGCCGGTCCGGGTCCTCGGGTGATGCCAGCAGGAAGCCGAGCGGTACGAGCCAGCGGGTCGCGAGGTCGACGGCCAGTTCGCCGAGCAGCCGCCCCTTGGTCCGCAGCCGGTCGACCCCCGCCTCCTCGACCAGGTCGAGCGCGGGCACGAGCGCGGCGGTGGAGAGCATCGCCGGGGTGCCCGTCAGGAACCGGTCGACCGTGTCGACGGGGTCGAAGTCGGCCGCCATGGCGAACTGGTCGCGCTGCCCGAACCAGCCCTGGACCGGCTGCCGCAGCCGCCGCTGGAGCGAGCGGCGCACATAGAGGAAGGCGGGCGAGCCGGGGCCGCCGTTGAGGTACTTGTAGGTGCAGCCGACGGCGAGGTCCGCGCCGTCCTCGGTGAGCCGTACCGGGACCGCACCGGCGGCGTGGGACAGGTCCCAGAGCACCAGTGCCCCGGCCTCGCGGGCCAGGGCGCCGACCGCGGCCATGTCGGCCAGCGCCCCGCTGCGGTAGGCCACGTGGGACAGGACGACCAGCGCCACCTGGTCGTCGAGTACGGCCCGCAGCCGCTCCGGGTCCAGGCCCCGGTCCGGGTCCGAGCGCAGGAGGCGCAGGTCGAGACCGCGTTCGCGGGCCAGGCCCTGGACGACGTACCGGTTGGTGGGGAAGTCGTCGGCGTCCACCACGAGGGCGCGCCGGCCGGGGGCGTGGTCGAGCGCGGCCCAGGCGAGCTTGTACAGGTTGACGGTGGTCGAGTCGGAGAGCACCACCTCGCCGGGCCGGGCGCCGAGGACGTGCTCGGCGAGCCGGTCGCCGATCCGCCTGTTCCAGTCGATCCAGTCGTTCCAGGAGCGGATCAGGCCGCGGCCCCAGCCGTCCCGGATCACGTCGGCGACGAAGCCGGGGGTGTCGACGGGCAGCCTGCCGAGGGAGTTGCCGTCCAGGTAGAGCAGGTCGGGTTCGGTGTGCACGAACCGGTCGCGCAGGAAGCCGAGCGGGTCGGACCGGTCGTACCGTTCGGCCTCTTCGCGGGAGCCGTCGAAGCGGCTCAGCCGCGAGGCGGGGACCTCGGTCGTCATCCGGTCTCCTCCGAGGTAGGGGCGGGCTGGTCGTGGGGGAGCCGCATCTGCGCCAGGACGGCGCGGCCGAGCGGTGTCGACCGGTCGGCGAGGTCGTACGGCAGGTCGAAGTGGTTGCGACGCGCCGCCACGACGTTCTCCGCGAGCGCGCCGCGGCGGTGCAGTGCCTCGGCCATCAGGGCGTGCTGGCGCACGTACTCCTCGGTCTCGACGCCGCCGCGGGCCAGGACCACCGGGGGCAGGTCGTCCGGCAGCAGGTCGGGCGGGCTGTTGCGACGGACCGCGTCGGCGTCGAGTCGCAACGCCTCGTTGACGTAGGAGCGGCTGACCGGTTCGAGGTCGTAGATCCCGCTGAGCAGGGTGGCGCCGGCGAGCAGCCCGGCCGCCGCGGGTTCCCCCGGCCCGGCCGGGACGAGGGCCATCGCGGCGAGGTGGGCGCCGGCCGAGGTGCCGCTGAGATGCATCCGGTCCCGGTCGACGCCGAGGTCGTCGGCGTTCTCGTGGATCCAGCGGACGCAGCGGCGTACGGAGGCGACGATCTCGTCCAGCGGGGTCGCCGGGGCGAGCCCGTAGCCGACGGCGGCGAACGCGGCGCCGGCACGGCGGAAGGCGAGCGCCGCGAACGCCGAGCTGCGCTCGGTGAGTGCCTGCCAGTTGCCGCCGTGGACGAAGATCTGGACCGGGGCGGGCGCCGGTCGCGCGGTCCAGAGGTCGAGCCTCTCGGCGGAGCCCGGGCCGTAGCGCAGCCCGGTGCGTACGCCGGGGGCGCTGCGGGCCCGCGTGCTGAGTTCGGCGTACTCGTCGAGATAGTGCCGCAGGCTGGGCACCAGGTGGCTCGGCGAGTACGCGCGGTCCAGCCGGGCCCCGGTCAGGGAGGCGGGCGCGCTCATGAGACGTCCGTCCCGCGCAGGGCCGCGGAGAGAAGGGCGCCGACCTCGGTGAGCGAGCCGGGGCGGGAGAGGAGGGTGCCGTGGTCGCCGGGGACGACGTGGGTGCGGACCTCTCCGGTGAGGTACGGCTGCCAGGCGGCGGCGGTGGCCTCGGGCTTCTGCTGGTCGGTGGCGGCGAGGAGCAGGATGTCCCCGTCGAAGACGGCGGGCCGGTAGTCGATCATCAGGTGGTTGTTGTTGGCGGAGATGGCGGTGATCGAGCGCAGCCTGTCCTCGTCCAGGGCGCCGAGGGCGCTGCCGCGTTCGCGCAGCAGTTTCATGACCTCGTCGAAGACGAACACCTCCGCGTCGAACAAATCCGGTTCGAGACCGACCAGCCGCATCAGGTACTCCAGGTGGGGGCGCATGTTCCGGTCGTCGAGCGGTGGCACGTCGTCGTGGGTGAGACCCAGCCAGCCGGGGTGGACGTCGATGACGGCCAGCGCCTGCACCGTCCGCCCGCGCCGCTGCAGTTCGGTGGCGAGGGCGTGCGCGGCGAGTCCGCCGAACGACCAGCCGAGGACGCGGTACGGCCCCTCGGGGAAGGTGGCCTCCAGGTGGTCCGCGTAGTCGGCGGCCATCTGCTCCATGTCGGCGGGGAGTGCGTCCTCGGGCCGGGCCAGGCCCCGGGCCTGCACCGCGTAGACGGGCACGTCGGGGTCGAGATGGCGGATCAGGCCGGTGTACGACCAGCCGATGCCGCCGCCGGGGTGCACGCAGAAGAGGGGCGGTTCGTTGCCTGTCGCGCGCAGCGGCAGGATCACGTCGTAGCCGCTGTCGGCGTCGTCCAGGTCCAGTCGGGCGGCGATGCCGGACGGGGTCGGCGACTCGAACAGGGCGCGCAGGCCGACGTCCACGCCGAAGGCGGACGTGATCCGGGCGATGAGCCGGGTGGCGAGCAGGGAATGGCCGCCGAGGTCGAAGAAGTTGTCGTCGAGCCCGACCGAGGGGACGCCGAGGAGTTCGGCGAAGAGTTCGCACACCACCTGCTCGTGCGGGGTGCGCGGGGCGCGGGCGGCGGCGGCGACGCGCGGGTCGTGCCGGGGCAGGGCGGCCCGGTCGAGCTTCCCGTTCGGGGTCAGCGGCAGCGCCTCCAGGGGGACGAACAGGGACGGCACCATGAAGGCGGGCAGCCGCTCCCGCGCGAACTCGCGCAGGGACGTGACCAGGGCGGCGTCGCCGCGGGCCGCGGTCGGGTCGTTGGTGTACCGCGCCGCGGGCTCCGGTGCGCCGGGCACGGCCGGCGCGGAGGCGAGGACGGCGGGGAGCGGGTCCGGGGCGCCGGGCAGGGCGTCGGCATCGGCGAAGACCACGTCGACCCGGTCCCGTGCGGTGTCCGACCAGGTGACGGCGACCCGGTACGACAGCCGCTCCCCCAGTTCGTACCAGTCGTCGACGTCGGCGTCGGCGTCGGGAACGGGGGACGGTTCACCGGTGCGCAACGCGCCCGCGAGGGCCACGTCGGCGGCGACCCGGGGGTTGGGTACGTCCTTGACGACCAGGGCGGCGGGCCTGGCGGACGCGAGCCGGTCGGCCACCGCGGACCGCCCCGCCGACGCCGTCCACTCCACGGTCTCCGGGGCGAGGGCCGAGCCGGCTCCTTCGCCCCGCTTGCGCAGGACCACGTCGTAGCGGAAGCGGGTCAGTTCGGTGTCGTGCCGGCCGCGCTTGAGACGTACGGACACAGCGTCCAGGTCCGGCAGGCGGTCCCGCAGGGCCGTGAAGTAGGCGGGGTCGACGAGGAGTTCGTTCTCCAGCCGGATGGTCTGGGTGACGGCGTCGCGCAGTGCGGCCAGGTCGTGGGTGCCCGTCCGGGCGGCCTGGACCCCGGTGGTGAAGGCGTCCAGCAGGCGCAGGTTGCGCACGTCGCCGACGAAGACGGAGCCGCCGGGGGCGAGCAGCCGCAGGGCGGTGGCGAGGACGTCGGTCAGGTAGTCGGCGTTCGGGAAGTACTGCACCACCGAGTTGACGATCACCGTGTCGAAGTGCTCCTCGGGCAGGCCGGCGAGTTCGTGCGCGGCCTGGGTCCGCAGGTGGACGCGGCCGGCCAGGGCGGGATCGGCCGCCACCCGGCGCCGCAGCGTCTCCACGACCGTCGGCGAGAAGTCGGTGGCCACGTACTCCCGGACGTCGGGGGCGAGGCGGGTGAGCAGCAGACCGGTGCCGACCCCGATCTCCAGGACCCGGGCGGGCTTCAGCTCGCGGATGCGCTCGACGGTGCGCTCGCGCCACTCGCGCATGGCGTGGCCGGCGATGGGCTGCCCGTCATAGCTGCTGACCCAGCCGGTGAAGTCCTCACCGAGCGGCGTGTCCGGCTCGTCCCGCTCGGCTCCGTACAGGGAATCGTGGACCTGGAGCCACTCGCCGACCTGTTCGGCCTCCGCCTGCCGGTCCCGTGCGGCGGTGCCGGGTACGACGTAGGCGACCAGCTGCGCCTCCTCGGCGAGGTCGCGGCGCAGCACCGCCGCGGCCCGCGTGACACCGGGGTGGTCGAGCAGGACGGCCTCGACCTCACCGGGCTCGATGCGGAAACCGCGGAGCTTGACCTGCTGGTCGACGCGGCCGGCGTACTCCAGGAGGTGGCCGGAGGTCCACCGGGCGAGGTCGCCGGTGCGGTACATGCGCAGGCCGGGCGGCCCGAAGGGGCAGGCGACGAACCGTTCGGCGGACAGCGCGGCGCGCCCGAGGTAGCCGCGGGCGATGCCCGTGCCGGCCAGGTACAGCTCGCCGACCACTCCCGGGGGGACGGGCCGCAGCGCCGCGTCGAGGACGTAGGTGCCCATGTTCGCCATCGGCCGTCCGATGGGCACCGACGTGCCGAGCGCGGGCGCCTCCGCGGCGGGCACCGGATGGTAGCTGGCGAAGGTGGTCGCCTCGGTGGGGCCGTAGCCGTCGACCACCAGCAGCCGGGGATGGGCCTCCAGCAGGCGCCGGACGGCGGGGACGGAGACAGGCTCGCCGCCGGCCCACACCTGCTCCACGTCGGCGAAGCAGCCCGGTTCGAGGTCGGCCATCAGGTTGAACAGGGAGCTGGTCAGCCACAGCGAGGTGATCCCCCGCCGTGTGATGACGTCGGCGAGGGTGTGGGCGTCGAGTTCGCCGGGCGGCGCCAGCTCGATGCGGCCGCCGGTGAGCAGCGGCGCCCACAGTTCGTACGTCGACAGGTCGAAGGCGAGCGGCGAGTGCAGGAGCACCCGGCGCTGCGCGCCGCCGTGCCAGCAGGGGTCGGCGACGAAGTCGGCGATGTTGCGGTGGGTGACGACCACGCCCTTCGGGCGGCCCGTCGATCCGGAGGTGTACATGATGTACGCCGCGTCGTCGCCCTCGGTCCGTACCGGGGCGGCCGCGGGCGGCGTGCCGCGGTCCGGCCGGGGGTCGAGCACGAGCAGCGGGGTCCCGAAGTCGTCCAGGCCCTCGCGGGAGGCGGGGTCCGTCACCAGCAGCAGGCTGCCGGTCTCCGCCAGGACGAGTCGCTGCCGGGAGGCGGGATAGCGGGAGTCGAGCGGGACGTAGGCCGCGCCGGCGCGCAGCACCGCGAGGACGGCGGCGACCAGGGCGGGTGAGCGCTGCATGAGCAGGGCGACCGCGCCGCCGCGGGCGACGCCGCGTTCGGCCAGGGTGGCGGCGAGCCGGGCGGACCAGGCGTCGAGTTCGGCGTAGGTGAGGGCGCAGTCGTCGTCGGCCACCGCGACGGCGTCCGGGGTGGCCGCGACCTGGGCCGCGAAGAGCTCGGCCAGGCCGGCCGAGCGGGTCGGCAGGGCGGGCCCGGAGGCGGCGGCGAGCATCTCCTGGCGTTCGTGCGCGGCCAGCAGGTCCAGCCCGCCGACCGGCCTGCCCGGCCCGGCCACCGCCGACTCCAGGAGCCGCACCCAGCGGGCGAACAGGTCGCGTACGGTCGCGGCGTCGTAGAGGTCGCTCGCGAATTCGACGACACCGGCGATCCCGTCGGCGGCGCCCTGCGCGTCGCGCTGCTCGGCGAGGCTGAAGAACAGGTCGAACTTGGCGGTGCCGGTGCGTCCTGGGGCGATCTCCACGTTCAGGCCGGGTAGTCGGAAGGCGCCCTCGGAGGCGTTCTGGAGGGCGAACATCACGCCGAAGAACGGGTGCCGGCCCAGCGAGCGCGGCGGGTTCAGCTTCTCCACCAGGTATTCGAACGGCACGTCCTGGTGCGCGTACGCGGCCAGGGCGGTGTCGCGGACCCTGGCCACCAGCTCCTCGAAGGTGGGGTCGTCGGACAGGTCGGTGCGCAGCACCAGCGTGTTGACGAAGAACCCGATCAGCTCGTCCAGGGTCTGGTCGGTGCGTCCGGCGATCGGGCTGCCGGTGACGATGTCGGTGCCCGCGCCGAGTCGGTGCAGCAGGGCGGACAGGCCCGCCTGGAGCACCATGAACAGGGTCGCGCCGGTCTGCCGGGCCAGGTCGGACAGCCGCTCGTGGAGTGCGGCCGGGATCCGTACGGGGACGTGGTCGCCCCGGTAGGAGGCCACCGGCGGCCTGGGACGGTCGGTGGGCAGCTCCAGCGCCGAGGGGGCGCCGGTCAGCTGGCGTGTCCAGTAGGCGAGCTGGCGGGCGAGGAGGCTCTCGGCGTCGTCCTGGTCGCCGAGCAGCTCGTTCTGCCACAGCGTGTAGTCGGCGTACTGGACCGGCAGCCGCGCCCAGTCGGGTTCCGCGCCGGCGGTCCGGGCGGCGTAGGCGCGGGCCAGGTCGCCGGCGAGGGGGCGGAGGGACCAGCCGTCCCCGGCGATGTGGTGCACCACCAGCAGCAGGACGTGGTCGTCGGGGGCCAGGCGGAAGAGTTCGGCGCGGACCGGGGGCTCCGTCGCGAGGTCGAACAGGTAGCGCGCGGCGTGCTCCAGAGTGGCCGGCAGCTCCTGCTCGTTCACCGGCCGCTCGTGCAGGACCAGCTTCGCCGACTCGGGGGCCAGGATCACCTGACGGGGTACTCCCCCGTCGTCCGGGAAGACCGTGCGCAGGCTCTCGTGGCGGGCGACGACGTCGGCCAGCGCGGCCTGGAGGGCCTGGCGGTCCAGTGTCCCGGTCAGCCTGAGGCCGAGGGGGATGTTGTACATCCCGCCCAGGCCTTCCATCTGGTGGAGGAACCACAGGCGGCGCTGGGCGTACGACAGGGGCAGCACGTCCGGGCGCGGGCGGCGTTCGAGGGCCGGGCGGGCCGCGCCGCCCTCGTCGAGCCGGGCGGCCACCCCGGCCGGGGTGGAGGCCTCGAACAGCGTCCGCAGCGGCAGTTCGACGCCGAACATGGCGCGCAGCCGGGCGATGAGCCGGGTGGCGAGCAGGGAGTGGCCGCCGAGGTCGAAGAAGCCGTCGTGCACCCCGACCCGCGCGAGGCCGAGGACCTGGGCGAACAGGTCGCACACGATGTGCTCCTGCGGGGTGCGCGCCTCCCGGGAGGAACCGCTGACGACGACGTCCGGCGCGGGCAGCGCCGTGCGGTCCAGCTTGCGGTGGGGGGTCAGCGGGAGGGCGTTCAGCGGGACGAACGCCGACGGCACCATGTAGTCGGGGAGGCGATCACGCAGGTGTTCGCGCAGCCGGGCGATGAGCGCACCGGTGTCGCGTGCGGTCAGCGGGTTGTTGGTGAACGACGACAGGTCGGCCCGGGAGGACGGGGACACGGTCGGCCGGTAGAGGCCGGCCGGCGGTCCGGAGTCCGGGTGCGCGGCCGGGAGGGCCGCGGGGTCGGCGAAGACGGCCTCCAGGGCGTTCGGGTCGGGCGCCGACCAGGTGACCCACACCCGGTAGCCGTGGGCTGCCGCCAGGTCGTACAGGTCCTCCGGTTCGGCGCCGTCGCCGGTTGGTGCGGCGGGCAGCCGGAGGCCGGCCCGCACGGCCCGCGCGAGGGCCGCCTCGGCGGCGACCCGGCCGTTCGGGATGCCGGTGACGCGCAGGGCGGCCGGGTGTACGCCGGCGAGCAGCGCGGCCAGTCCGGCCGTGCCGTCGGCGGGCCAGGGCGCCTCGGCGGTCTCGGTGATCCGGTGGACCGTGGCGCCTCGCTTGCGCAGGACGACGTCGTAGCGGTAGCGGGTCATCTCGTTGTGCTCGCGGCCCCGCTTGACCTGGACGGTGTGGGCCGTCAGGGCGGGCAGCCGCTGCTGGAGCGCGGTGAAGAAGTCGGGGTCGACCAGGAGTTCCTTCTCCATGATCACAGCGTGCTCGACCGCCCGCCGCAGTTCGTCGGGATGGTCGCCGGTGCGCCCGCGGGCGGCCTGCACGCCCGTGACGAAGGTGCGCTGCAGGCGCAGGTCGCGTACGTCCCCGAGGAAGACGGCGCCGCCCGGGGCGAGCAGCCGCAGGGCACCGCTGATCACCCGTTCGAGGTAGTCGGCGTGCGGGAAGTACTGGATCACCGAGTTGAGGACGACGACGTCGAAGTGCTCCTCGGGGAGGTCCTCGACGTCGTGGGCGGGCCGCGTCAGCAGGCGGACGCGTGCGGCGAGTTCCGGGTCGGCGGCGACATGGCCCCGCAGGGTCTCGATCACCGACGGGGAGATGTCCGTGCCCCAGTAGGCCTCGCAGTCGGCGGCGAGCCGGGACAGCAGCAGGCCGGTGCCGACGCCGATCTCCAGCACGCGCCGGGGCCGGAGTTCGCGGATCCGTTCCACCGTGCGGTCGCGCCACTCGCGCATCTCGTCGAGCGGCAGCGGCCGGCCGTCGTAGCTGCTGTTCCAGCTGGCGAAGTCCTCGCCGAAGGGCACCGGCTCGGAGGTGGCGTAGACCGTGTCGTAGAGGTCCCGCCAGGCGTCGAGCTGGTCGCGTTCGCGGTCGCGGCCGGTGTGCGGCGAGGCGCCGCCGGCGTCCGGCACGACGTAGGCCACCAGGCGCCGGTCGCCCGGCCGGTCCTCGCGGACGATCGCCGCCGCCTCGGCGACCTCCGGGTGGGCGGCGAGCGCGGACTCGACCTCGCCGAGCTCGATGCGGAAGCCGCGGAGCTTGACCTGGTGGTCGACCCGGCCGGCGAAGTCCAGGTGGCCGTCGGCGGTCCAGCGGACCAGGTCGCCGGTGCGGTACATGCGGGTTCCGGCGGGGCCGTAGGGGTCCGCGGTGAAGCGTCCGGCGGTCAGGGACGGCCTGCCGAGATAGCCGCGGGCCAGTCCGTCGCCGGCGAGGTACAGCTCGCCGAGGGTGCCCGGGGGCACCGGGCGCAGCGACGCGTCCAGCACGTAGACGCGGGTGTTGCGGATCGGGCGGCCGATGACGGTGTCGGTGCGGCCGGACAGGGCGGCGGCGGTGGACCAGATCGTCGTCTCGGTCGGGCCGTAGACGTTGAGCACCTCACGGCCGGTCTCGCGCAGGCGGGCGGCCAGCGGAGCCGGCAGCGCCTCGCCGCCGACCAGCATGCGCAGTCCGCGCAGGGCGTCGAGGTCGTGCGAGGCGATCATCTGCCACCAGGACGGGGTCGCCTGGACGACGGTCACCCCGGTCCGCCGGATCAGCTCGACGAGGGCGGCGGGCCGGGCGACCGTGGCCTCGGTCGCGAGCACCACCCGTGCGCCGCGGGTCAGCGGCAGGAAGATCTCCAGGGCGGCGATGTCGAAGGCGATCGTCGTCACCGCGAGCAGCGCGTCCTCGGGGCCCGTCGGCACCAGGTCGCCCATGCCGAGCAGGAGGTTGGTCAGCGCGCCGTGCTCCACGACGACGCCCTTGGGGCGGCCGGTGGACCCGGAGGTGAAGATGACGTACGCCGCGTCCCGGGGGCCGGGCCGTGCGTCCGGGGCCCCGCCGGGTGCCTCGGCGACGGCGGCCCGCACCAGGGGATCGTCGAGGGCCAGCGAGGAGCCGCCCTCGTCGGGCAGCTCCGCCAGCGTCGCCTCCGTGCCCACGACCAGCGCGGGACGCGCCTCCCGCAGGATCAGCCCGGTCCGTGCGGCCGGGTGGGCCGGGTCGAGGGGGACGTGGGCGGCGCCCGTCTTGGCGATCGCCAGCAGCGCGACGACCAGGTCGGTGGAGCGCGGCAGCGCGACGGCGACCAGCCGGCCCGGTCCGGCGCCGTGCCGGGCGAACACCCGGGCCAGCCGGTCCGACCGCTCGTGCAGTGCGCCGTAGGTCAGTTCTGCGTCGTCGGCGACGACCGCCACGGCGTGCGGCGTCCGCTCGGCCTGGCGTACGAACAGTTCGGTGTACGGCGGGAGTTCGCCCTCGGCGCGGGTCGCGTTGCGGTCGTGGAGCAGCGTGCGCCGCTCGGCCGCGTCGAGCACGTCGATCTCGCCGAGCCGCTGTGAGGGGTCGGCGGTGACCTGGGCGAGGAGCCGGGTCCAGCGGCGGAACAGGCCGCGCACGGTGTCCGGGTCGTACAGGTCGGTGGCGTACTCGACGGCGCCCTCGATGCCGGACGGCGCGCCGGTGGCGTCGCGGTGCTCGGCCATGGAGAAGAACAGGTCGAACTTGGCGGTGCCGGTCCGGCCGGACGACACCTCGACCTCGAGTCCGGGCAGCCGGAAGTGGGCCTCGGGCGCATTCTGGAGGGCGAACATCACCTGGAACAGCGGGTGGCGGCCCAGGGAGCGGGCCGGGTTCAGCACCTCCACCAGGTACTCGAACGGCACGTCCTGGTGGGCGTAGGCGTCCAGGGCGGTGTCACGGACCCGGCGGACCAGGTCCTCGAAGGTCGGCTCGCCGGAGGTGTCGGTGCGCAGCACCAGGGTGTTGACGAAGAAGCCCGCGAGGTCGTCGAGCGCCTGGTCGGCGCGGCCGGCGATCGGACTGCCGATCGGGATGTCGTGGCCCGCGCCGAGCCGGGAGAGCAGGGCCGCCAGGCCCGCCTGGAGCACCATGAAGAGGGTGGCGCCGCAGCGCCGGGCCAGGGCGTCCAGCGCGCGGTGCAGGTCGGCGTCCCACTCCACCGTCAGGTAGTCGCCGCGGTAGGTAGCGATGTCGGGGCGCGGGCGGTCGGTGGGCAGCGCCAACTCGTCGGGCAGCCCCGCCAGCCGGCCCGTCCAGTGGGAGACCTGCCGGGCGAGGAGGCTGCCGGGGTCCTGATGCTCGCCGAGGATCTCGTTCTGCCAGAGCGTGTAGTCGGCGTACTGGACCGGCAGGTCGTCCCCGTCGGGTGCCGCTCCCGTGGTGCGGGCGGCGTAGGCGCGGGCGAGGTCGGTGGCGACCGGGGCGAGCGACCAGCCGTCGGCGGCGATGTGGTGGAGCACCAGCTGGAGCACGTGGTCGCGCGCTCCGGTGCGGAACAGGTGGGCCCGCAGCGGTGGTTCGGTCATCAGGTCGATGGCGCAGCGGGCGCCGTGGCGCAGCGCCTCGGGCAGTTCGTCCTCGTGGACGTCCGTCGTGACCAGCCGGGGCGACGCCTCGTGCGGCGGCAGGATCCGCTGGCAGGGGACGCCGCCCGTCTCCGGGAAGACGGTCCGCAGGCCCTCGTGCCGGGCCACCAGGTCGCCGAGCGCCTGCTCCAGGGCCGTCCGGTCGAGCTCCCCTCGCAGCCGCAGCTGCATCGGGATGTTGTAGGTGGGGCTGGGCCCCTCCATCTTGTGGAGGAACCACAGCCGGCGCTGGGCGTAGGACAGCGGCAGCACCTCGGGGCGCGGGCGGCGCGCCAGTGCGGGGCGGGCCGGGCCCGCCGTGCCGAGCAGGGCGGCGACCGCCTCGGGGGTGGACGACTCGAACAGGTCGCGCAGGCCCAGTTCGACGCCGAAGGTGTGGCGCAGGCGGGCGGCGAGCCGGGTGGCGGTGAGCGAGTGCCCGCCGAGGTCGAAGAAGCTCTCGGTGACGCCGACCCGGGGCAGCCCGATGACCTCGGCGAACAGCTCGCAGACGATCTGCTCCTGCGGGGTGCGCCCGGACCGGTTCAGGGCGGCTGTCCGCTCGGGTGCGGGCAGGGCGGCGCGGTCGAGCTTGCCGTTCGGGGTCAGCGGCAGCGCGTCCAGCAGCACGAACGCCGACGGAACCATGTACTCCGGGAGCTGGTCCTGCGTGAGGCGGCGCAGTTCCTCGACCGGCACGGCCGTGCCGGGGGCCGGTACGACATAGCCGACGAGGCGCGGGTGGCCACCGTCCGAGCGGGGTACGACGGCCACCGCGCCGACGCCGGGGTGGCGGGCGAGGACCGCTTCGATCTCGCCCGGCTCGACCCGGAAGCCGCGGATCTTGACCTGCTGGTCCGCGCGGCCCAGGTACTCCAGTTCGCCGTTCCCGGTCCACCGGGCGAGGTCACCCGTGCGGTACATGCGGGCGCCCGGCGTGCCGAAGGGGTCGGCGACGAACCGCCCGGACGTCATGCCCGGCCGGCGCAGATAGCCGCGGGCCGGGGCCGCGCCGCCGAGGTACAGCTCGCCCGGCACGCCGGGCGGCACCGGCCGCAGGTCGGCGGTGAGGACATAGCACCGGGTGTGCGTGACCGGGCGGCCGAGCGGGGGCGCGGCGGGCCAGTCGGCGGGCTCGGCGGGCAGCGTCGTACCGGTGACGACATGGGTCTCGGTGGGCCCGTAGTGGTTGTGCAGGCGGCGGCCGGGGACGCGGGCGAAGAACGCGCGGAGGGCGTCCGACGGGGTCAGCGCCTCACCGGCCTGGGCCACGTGGCGCAGCCACGGCAGGTCCGAACCCCGCTCCAGGGCGGCTTGGGCGACCGCGTCGAGGACGAGGTTCGGCGCGTACAGCTCGGTGATCTCCATGGCGTCGAGCCAGGCGGCCAGACGCGCGGCGTCCCGCCGCGTCCCGTCGTCCGGCACCACCAGCGTCTTCCCCGCGAGCAGCGCCGACAGGATCTCCTGGGCGGACACGTCGAAGCCGATCGCGGTGAACTGCGCGACCCGGGTGCCCACTCCTCCCCCAATGCGGCGGTGGTGCCAGCGCATCAGGTTCATCAGGGGCGTGCCGGGCATGACGACGGCCTTCGGCGTCCCGGTGGACCCCGAGGTGTACATCACGTAGACCGGGTGATCCGCGGTCAGCGGGGCGGTGCGGTCGTCGTCGGACAGGTCGCCGGGCGCCCGGCCGGCGACGCGGGTCCGGGTGCCGGGGGCGTCGAGGTGGAGCCGCGGGAGGCTCGCGGGCAGGTCGCCGGCGAGGCGGGTGTGGGTGAGGACCAGGTGGGGGGTGGCGTCACTCAGGACGGACTCACGCCGTCGGGCGGGGAGTTCGGGGTCGACCGGCAGGTAGGCGGCGCCCGCCTTGAGCACGGCGAGCAGGGCGGTCACCAGCTCCGGCGAGCGGTCCAGGACGAGCGCGACGACGGTCTCCGGGCCGACGCCGTGGGCGACGAGTTCCCGGGCCAGGCGGTTGGCCGAGGCGTTCAGCTCGGCGTATGCGAGCTGTTCTCCGTCGCCGATCACCGCCACGGCGTCCGGGTGTGCGGCGGCCTGCCGCTCGAACAGCTCGGGGAGGTGCCGCGCGAGGGCTTCCGGCTCCTCGGCGCCGTCCGGGGCGCCCGCCTCCATCCCGCCCGCCTCCGTCTCGTCCGGCGCGTTCCACCGGTCGAGGACGAGTCGCCGCTCGGGGCCGAGCAGCCCGTCGACCGCGCGGACCGGGCGGTCGGGGTGGTCGGCCAGGGTGCCCAGCACCTGGTGCAGCCGGTCCATCAGGGTCTGGGCGGCCACCCGGTCGACCGCGTCGGCGCGGTGGTCGAGCCGCAGGTACAGGCGTTCGCCCGGGGCGGCGAGCAGGGTCAGCGGGTAGTGGGTGGCGTCGCGGCTCGCGCCGAGGGCCAGCCGGAAGCGGACGCCGCCGGCGTCGACGGCCCGGTCGGCGAAGGGGTAGTTCTCGAACACCACGGCGGTGTCGAAGAGGTCGGCGACCGGTGCCTCCCGCTGGATGCCGGTCAGGCCGAGGTGGTGGTGGTCGGCGAGCTCGGCCTGCTCGGCCTGCAACCGGGTCAGGAGGTCGCGCAGCGACTCGGCCGGAGCCCACCGCACCCGTACCGGGACCATCGCGATGAACAGACCGACCATCGACTCGACCCCGGGCAGGTGCGGGGGGCGGCCGGAGGCGATCGCGCCGAAGACGACGTCCTGACGGCCGGTCGCCCGGGCCAGCACCAGGCCCCAGGCGGCCTGCACGACGGTGTTCAGGGTGACACCGAGGCCGCGAGCGGTGTCCTCCAGGGCGGCGGTGAGCCGGGCGTCGGCGGGCTGGACGAGCCGGTCCGGGAGCAGCGGCGCGCGGGGATCGGCCGCGGAGATCCGGGTCGCCGTGTCGATCCCGGTGAGCGCCGCCCGCCACGCCCGCGCGGCGGCGTTCCGGTCCTGACGGCCGAGCCAGTCGAGGTACTCCTTGTACGGCGTGACCGGCGGCAGGCCACGGGGGTCGGCGCCGTCGCCGTACAGCGTGAACAGTTCGCGGAGCAGGACCGGGGTGGACCAGCCGTCGAGGACGATGTGGTGGCCGGTCACGACGAGGCGGTGGCGCGTCGGGCCGTGGCGCATCAGGTGGAAGCGGATCAGCGGCGGCCGCGACAGGTCGAACCGCTCGGCGTGGTCCGCCGCCGCCAGGCGCTCGTCCTCCGCCTCCGCCCGCGCGGCCGGCAGTCCGCCGAGGTCGGTCTCGGTCCACGGCACCGGCACGGCCCGCGCCACCACCTGGAGCGAGCGGCCCGAGCGGGCCCGGCGGAAGCCGGTGCGCAAGACGGCGTGCCGGTCGATCAGGACCCCGGCGCAACCGCGCAGCAGCGAGGCGTCGAGGGGGCCGTCGACCTCGATCGTGTGCTGCACGGCGTACACGTCGGGGCCTGACCGGTCGTACTCGGTCTGGAACAGCAGCCCTTCCTGCATCGGGCTGAGCGGCAGGATGTCCTCCAGGCGGGACGGTTTCACCATGGTCACCACCCGGCTTCGACGTCGTCGATGTCGTTCTGGGTCAGGCCGGCCAGCGGGAAGTCGGACGGACTGTGGCCGCCCGCGTCCGGGGCGAGGGCGTGCCGGACGATGCCTCGGAGGGCCGTCGTCCACCGCTCGCCGAGGTCGGTGAGGTCGGCGTCGGACCACAGCCGCCGCGCCCCGGTCCACGTGACCGTCAACCGGGGGCCGCCGGCGGCGTCGTACACGACGGCGTGCACCTCCAGGCCGTGGGCGACGGGCAGCTTGGGGTCGGTGGTCGTCACCATGACCGCCTCGGGAGCCATGCCCCAGCCCGGTTCGCCGCCCAGCGGGGCGCCCGGGGCGGCGAACCGCCCGAGGTAGTTGAAGCCGATCTGCGGGGTGCCGAGACGTGCGAGCACCTCGCGGCAGCCGGGGGCGAGGTGGCGCAGCAGGCCGAAGCCGATGCCGCCGTCCGGAGCCTCGCCCGCCTGTTCCTTGACCCGCTTGACGGCGTCGCCCAGGCGCGGTGCGCCCGAGGTCACGTCGGCCCAGGAGATCCGGCCGGGGTCGATCCTGACCGGGTGCAGGGTGGTGAACCAGCCGAGCGTCCGCGACACGTCGGCGCCCGGGACCACCTCCTCGCGGCCGTGGCCCTCTACGTCCACGAGCACGCCGTCGGCCGTGTCGTCGCCCCGGTCGCGGCGCCACGCGGTCACGGCCAGTCCGAGCGCCGTCAGCAGCACGTCCTCGACGCCGCAGTGGTAGGCGGCCGGGACGGTCGTCAGCAGGGGGCCGACGACGTCCTCGGGGAGCGTGGTGACGGTGTCGGCGGTGTCGGCGGCGAGGTCGAGCCGGGGGTCGGCCGGCTTCGGTGTCAGGAGCGGGTCGGGGGCGTCGAGGAGGTCCATCCACCGGGGCAGTTCGGCGAGCCGTTCGGGTCGGGTGGCCTGCGCGGTGAGGCGCCGCGCCCAGTGGCGCAGCGAGGTGCCGACCGGCGGCAGGTCCGGTGCGCTGCCGGTGGCCGCCTGGGTGTACGCCGAGATCAGGTCGTCGGTGAGGATGCGCCAGGAGACGCCGTCGACGGCCAGGTGGTGGACGACGAGGAGGAGCCGGCCGGGCTCGTCCGGCCCCCGGTCGAACCAGACGAGCCGCGCGATCCGTCCGGCGTACGGGTCGAGCCGGTCGGCCGCGGCCGTGACCTCGGCGCGGGCCCGGTCGGCGAGGGTTCCCTCGTCGAGGCCGGTCGCGTCGACGCGGCGCACGAGGTCGGTGTCGGACGTCCGTCCGGGCGGCCGGATCTCCAGGGCCCAGGAGTCGTCCTGGTCGACCAGGGTCAGGCGGAGCGCGTCGTGGGTGTCGGTCACCGCTCCGACGGCGGCCCGGAGCGCTTCCTCGGACAGTCCGGGCGGGCAGGACAGCAGCAGGGACTGGGCGAAGCGGTGCACGGTGGCGCCGCGTTCGCGCAGCCAGTGGACGATGGGGGTGGCGGGGACCGGGCCGGTGCCGGAGTCGCCGGGTCCGCCGTCCGCGGGGGCTTCGGGGGTGCCGGCGCTCCGGCTCAGCTCCGCCGCGGTCCGGTGCGCGAAGACGTCCCGCACGGTGAAGGCGAGCCCTTCGGCACGGGCGGCGCTCACCAGCCGGATGGCGCAGATGCTGTCGCCGCCGAGACCGAAGAAGTCGTCGTCCGTTCCGACCGTGTCGCGCCCCAGCACCCGGGCCATGAGCGTGCACAGCAGGCCTTCGGCCCGGCCGGCCGGGGCACGTCCGCTCGGCCGGGCGACGGCGGCGGGCAGGGCCGCGCGGTCCAGCTTGCCGTGCGCGGTCACCGGCAGGGCGTCGAGGACGACGATCTCGTGCGGCACCAGGTACGGCGGCACGCGGCGCCCGGCGAAGGCGCGCAGCGCGTCCCGGGTGGGCCGGCCTCCCTCCGCCGGGACGACGTAGGCGACCAGCCGCGCCTCGCCGCCGCCCTCGCGGCGGACCTCGGCCACGGCCTGGGCGACCGCGGGATGCTCCCGGAGGACCGCCTCGACCTGGCCGGGTTCGACGCGGAAGCCGCGGAGCTTGACCTGCCGGTCGGTGCGCCCCCGGTACTCCAGGACGCCGTCCGGGGTCCGGCGGGCCAGGTCACCGGTGCGGTACATGCGCTCCCCCGCCGGACCGAACGGGTCGGCGACGAACCGCTCGGCGGTCTGCGCGGGCCGGTCGAGGTAGCCGCGGGCGACCCCGGCACCGGCCAGGTACAGCTCGCCCGTGGCGCCCGGCGGCAGCGGTTGCAGACCTGCGTCCAGGACGTAGGCGCGCATGCCGGCCAGCGGGCGGCCGATGGGCACGCAGCGGGCCTCGGGCGCGAGGTCGCGCACGGCGTGGCTGGTGGCGAAGGTGGTGGTCTCCGTCGGGCCGTAGCCGTTGACCACGACGGTGTCCGGGCAGGCGGCCAGCACCCGCCGGACCGTCGACGGCGCGATCTCCTCGCCCCCCGCCCACACCTGGCGGACGCCCGCGAAGCAGTCGGGCCGGTACTCGGCGACGACGGCGAACAGCGCGGCGGTCAGCCACAGGGCGCTCGGCCGGTGACGGGTGATCAGCTCCGCGTACTCCTCGGCGTCCAGGTCGTACGCGGGGGCGAGGATCAGCCGGCCGCCCCGGAGCAGGGGCGCCCAGATCTCGAAGGTCGACGCGTCGAAGGCGGCGGGCGAGTGCACGAGGACGCCGGAGGAGACACCCTCGCCGAAGCACGGGTCGGTGGCCAGGGCGGCGATGTCGCGGTGGGTCACCACGATGCCCTTGGGCTGCCCCGTGGAGCCGGAGGTGTACATGACGTAGGCGGCGGAAAGGGGGTGCGGCGATGCCACGTCCCCCACGGCCGGCTCCGGCGCCGCGTCCAGGTCGTCCGGCGACAGGCGGGGCGCCACGGTGTCCGGCAGCCGGCGGTCACCGGTGCCGGTGCCGGTGCCGGTGCCGAAGTCTGTGTCGGAGTCGGTTCCGATGCCGGTGGCGATGTCGATGCCGGTGCCGATGAAGGTTTCGGTTTCGGACGGGACGAGCACAACCCTCGGCCGGGTCTCGCCGAGCATCGACGCGACCTGGGCGGCCGGATAGCGGGGATCGATCGGTACGTAGGCGGCGCCGGCCTTCAGCACGGCGAGCAGCGCCACCACGAACTCCGGTGAACGCGGCAGCGCCACCGCGACCGTGTCCCCGGCGCGGACTCCGTGCCCGGCCAGGGCGCGGGCCCATCGGTCGGCGCGCGCGTCCAGGTCGGCGTAGGTGAGGTCGCGGCCCTCCGCCGATACGGCGATCGCGGCCGGGGTGGCCGCGGCCTGCCGGGCGAAGAGGCCGGTGACCGTCGCCGCGGACAGGTCCGGCGTGCCGGGGGTCGCCGCGCCGAGCAGCCGGGCGCGTTCCTCGGCCGTGAGCAGGTCGATCCGGTCGACGGGTCGGCCGGGGCCGGCCGCGGCCTCGGCCAGCAGGCGCGCGAACCGGTCGAAGAGGGCGCGCACGGTCTCCGGTTCGAACAGATCGGAGGCGTACTCGACGTAGCCGTCGAGGCCGGCCGGGGCGCCGTCGGCCGTGCGCCGTTCCACCAGGCTGAGGAAGAGGTCGAACTTGGCCGTACCGGTGCGGCCCAGCTCGGTGGAGACGGTGAGGCCGGGCAGGGTGAACTCACCGGCCGGAGCGGTGTCCTGGAGGCCCAGCATCACCTGGAAGAGGGGGTGGCGGGCGAGGGACCGTTCGGGCGCCAGGACGTCCGTGAGGTACTCGAAGGGCACGTCCTGGTGGGCGTAGGCGGCCAGCGCCGTCTCGCGGACCCGCTGGAGCAGTTCGCCGAAGTCCGGGCGGCCCGACAGGTCGGTGCGCAGCACGAGGGTGTTCACGAAGGCGCCGACCACGTCGTCCAGTGCCTGGTCGAGCCGGCCCGCGACGGGGCTGCCGACGGCGATGTCGTCACCGGCTCCGAGGCGGGACAGCAGGGCCGCGAGGCCGGCGTGCAGCACCATGAACAGGCTGGTGCCCGAGGCCCGCCCCAGGGCAACGAGGCGGCGGTGCAGTGCGGCGTCGAGGGAGACGCTGATGTGGTCGCCGGTGTACGAGGCGACGGCGGGCCTGGGCCGGTCCGTCGGCAGCTCGATCTGCTCGGGCAGTCCGGCCAGTTGCTCGCGCCAGTACGCCACCTGCGTCTCCAGCAGTCCCGCGCCGGTGCCGTCCGGGGCGAGCAGTTCGTTCTGCCAGAGCGTGTAGTCGCTGTAGCGCACCGGTGCCGGGTCGAGCCGGGGGGCCCGGCCGGCGGCGCGGGCGGCGTAGGCGCGTGCGAGGTCGCGGGTGATCAGCCGCATCGACAGCGCGTCGCAGGCGCAGTGGTGCAGGACGAGCAGCAGGACGTGGGCGTCGGTGCCGGTGCGGAACAGTGCGGCGCGCAGCGGCGGTTCGACGGCGAGGTCGAAGGGGCGGCGGGCCTCGGCGGTGAGGCGTTCGTCGAGCTCGGCCCCGGTGACGGGGGCCCCGTCCAGGGTGGGTGCGGCGGGCGGCAGCACCTGCTGGAGGAGGCGGCCGTCGACGTACGGGAGGACGGTGCGCAGGCTCTCGTGGCGGGTGAGGACGTCCCCGAGGGCGGCGCCGAGAGCGGCCGGGTCCAGGGGGCCGTCGATGCGCAGGACCGAGGGGATGTTGTAGGCGCCGCCGGGTGCGTCCATCTGCTGGAGGACCCACATCCGGCGCTGGGCGTAGGAGGCCTCGAGGTCGGCGGGCCGCTCCCGCCGCCGCAGGGGCGGGCGGGCCAGTCCGGCGTCGTCCAGGGCGGCGGTCACCGCACGCGGGGTGGGCTCGTCGAACAGGACGCGCAGGTCCACCTCGACGGAGAACGTCGACCGGATGCGGGTGATCAGCGTGGTGGCGAGCACGGAGTGGCCGCCGAGGTCGAAGAAGTCGTCGTCGGGGCCGACCTCGGGCTCGTCGAGCACGAGCGCGAAGAGCGCGCACATGATGTCGAGCCGGGAGGAGAGCCCGTCGGCGGCCGTCTGCGCGGGGGCGGTGACCGTCTCCGCGATGTCCGCGGTCGTCTGCGCGGGGGCCGTGGCCCGGGTCAGGGCGGCGCGGTCGAGCTTGCCGTTGGCGGTGAGCGGCAGCACGTCGGTACGGACGATCCGGCCGGGGACCATGTACTCGGGCAGCCGGGCTCGGACCGCCTCTCTGAGCTCCTCCGGCGCGGGGTCGGCACCGTCCTCGGCGACGACGAAGGCGACCAGGCGCCCGTCGTCCTCCCGCTCCTCGGTCAGGACGACCGCGGCGAGGGCCACGCCCGGGCACCGGGCGAGCGCCGCCTCGATCTCGCCGGGCTCGATCCGGAAACCGCGGACCTTCAGCTGGTCGTCCGCGCGGCCGACGAAGGTGAGCCGGCCGGCCGGGTCGCGCCGGGCCAGGTCGCCGGTGCGGTACATGCGCTCGCCGGGCCGCCCGTGCGGGTCGGCGACGAACCGCTGGACGGTGAGGCCGGGGCGGCCGGCGTAGCCGCGGGCCAGACCGGGTCCGGAGACGTACAGCTCGCCGATCGCGCCGGCCGGCACGGGCCGCAGCCATTCGTCGAGCAGATGGGCCGTCAGATCGGCGAGCGGGACGCCGATCACACTGTCGGGTCCCTGCTCGGGGCCCAGTTCGACATGGGTGACGTGGACCGTGGTCTCGGTGATGCCGTACATGTTCACCAGCGCCGGTCCGGTGCCGCCGTGGCGGCGTCGCCAGTCGGCGAGGCGGGCGGGCCGGAGCGCCTCGCCGCCGAAGACCACGGTGCGCAGCCGCAACAGGCGGCTCACCTCGGGCAGTTCCCGGTCGGCGGCCATGAGCTGGTAGAACGCCGAGGGCGTCTGGCTGAGGACGGTCACCCGTTCGTCGGCGAGCAGGCGCAGGAATTGCTGCGGCGCGCGGCTCACCTCGAAGGGGACGACGACCAGCCGGCCGCCGTGCAGCAGGGCGCCCCAGAGCTCCCAGACGGAGAAGTCGAAGGCTGCCGAGTGGAAGAGCGTCCACACGTCGTCCGGGCCGTAGCCGAGGGCGGCGCGGGTGGTGGTGAAGAGGCGGACGACGTTCTCGTGGGTGGTGATCACGCCCTTCGGGTGGCCCGTGGACCCGGAGGTGTACGTCAGGTAGGCGGGGCAGCCGGGCCGCAGCCGCCGCGCCCGTTCGTCGGCGGCGACGGGCCCGGAGTCGCGGCCGTCGGTGTCGGCGCGGAACTCCGGGGTGTCGAGGAGCAGCCGGTCCCGGTCGGTGTCGATCCCGGCGGCCGAGGAGGTGATCAGCAGCCCGGGCGCCGCGTCCTGGAGCATGGAGGCGATCCGGGCGGGCGGGTAGTCGGGGTCGACGGCGACATAGGCGGCACCGGACTTGAGGACGCCGAGGAGGGCGAGGACGAGGTCCGCGGAGCGGGGCAGGGCCACGGCGACGACGTCCTCCGGGCCGATGCCGCGGGCGATGAGGGCGCGGGCCAGCCGGTTCGACCGCTCGTCCAGTTCCCGGTACGTCCAGGTGGCGCCGTCCGCCGTGAGCGCGGGGGCGTCCGGGGTGGCGGCGGCCTGGGCGGCGAACAGCTCGGGAACGGTGTCCGCACCGGGGGCGGCGGCCGTCGCGGTCGCGGGAGCGGGGTGCGTGGGCGCAGGAGTACGGGCCGGGCCGCCGACGTCGCTCAGCGGCCGGGACGGGTCGGTGACGGCGAGCGCCTCCAGCGTCGCGGTGAACGCGTCGCGGTGGTCGGCCAGTCCCAGGTCCGCACGGCCGTTGACGTCGACCTGGAGGCCCTGCCCGTCCTGGCGGTCCCAGATCATGAACAGCAGGTTGCCCACCAGACCGGAGGACAGGTTGCGCATCATGCCGCGGGCCGTGCCGAACCGCAGGTCGTACGGGTGCGAGATGACGTTGACGACCGGCAGCAGGGACGTGGGGTGGGCCATGCCGAGGTCCCGCTGGAGGTCCACGCCGCGGTAGCGCTGGTGCGCCACGGCCGAGGCCATCTGCTCGGCCACGTGCTCCAGCAGGGCGGAGACGGTCATGTCCGGGCGGACGGTCAGCGGCAGCGGCAGGACGTTGGCGAGGTTCGCCGGGGTCTGCCGGGCGAGCTGGCTCGCGCGGGCGGAGAGCGGGAAGGCGAGGAGGACGTTCTCGTCCCCGGTCCGGCGCTGGACGTGCAGGGCCACGGCGGCCGTGACGACCACCGGCCAGGGCACCCGGACGCTGCGGGCGGTATCGCGCACGGCGTCGAACCGGTCCTCGGGCAGCCAGTGGGTCTCACCGCGGAACTCGGCGGCCGCACCGCGGGACCCGCTGAGGAGCGCGGAGCGCGCCGGCCGGCCGCCCAACTGCCCGAGCCAGAAGTCACGGTCCTGCCGGAACTCCGGCGCGGAGCGGTACGCAGTGTCCTCGTCGGCGAGGGCGCGCAGCGAGCCGAACGGGTTCGGGCCGGGATCGCGGCCCTCGGTGAGCGCCGTGTACACCTCGGCGACCCGGCGGGAGACCAGGGAGGAGCCGTAGGCGTCCATGGCGATGTGGTGGTAGTTCTGGTACCACAGGTGCCGCTCGGGTCCGAGGCGGAGCAGCGCGAACCGGAACAGCGGCCCGTCGGTGAGATCGGTCGGCCGGGAGAGCTCCCGTCGCATCCACGCGTCGGCCTCGGCCTGCGGATCCCCGGCACCGGACAGCTCGACGGCGCGCAGCTCCCACGGCCGGTCCGGGTCGATGGTCTGGGTGACCCGGCCGCGGTCCTGGCGGAAACGGGTGTGCACGGTGTCCAGGTCGGCGACGACCGATCGCAGGGCGCGCTCGAAGATCTCCGTGTCGAACTCGCCCTGCACATCGACGTACTCGCCGACCTGATACACCGAATTGCCGTCGCTCAGCCGCTGTTCGGCAAACCAGATCTCACGCTGCGCTGCCAGCAGGGGCAGCTGTGTGTCGGCGTTCAACAAGATCGACGACCTCCGAGATTTCCTACTGGAAGCGCGGAACCACCCGGTAACCGAATCAGCCGGCGCGTAGAGCCGGTACGGGCGGGCCGGGGAATGAACAATCGAAACGGCGAATTCGCTCCGGCCGAACGTAATGGCGCTCCGGGCCCGGCAACAAGTGCGGCGAAGGGGATACGGCCGACCCCACCGGACCACGAGGGGCAGGTCATACGGGGTGCGCGCGAAGGGCTTCGGTGTCCCGCCGGCGGGACATCACCGCGCTCTTGCCGGTCCGTCGGCGCGTCGACAACTCCTCGGGTGCTCAACTAGGTTCCGATCACGCTTCCGTCAGAAATTCGAGGACGCACCCGGAGAGAATCAGCATGACACTTGACACTCAGCAATGGCGGCTCTCGGAAACCGAGCTCGACTTCTTCCGGGAGAACGGCTATATCGGGCCGCTGACGATATACACCCCGGAAGAGATGGACGCGCTGTGGCGCCAGGCCCGTCGGGAGGTCCTGGACCGCTCGCACGCCGCCTACCCGGTCGACGAGGCGATGTCCGGCGCGACCAACATCGCGAACTACGACCGTCACCTCGACGTCGACCTGCTCATGCAGCACGTGTGCAACCGGCGGATCACCGAACGGGTGGCGTCCATCCTGGGACCCGACGTCCTCTGCTGGCGCACCGAGTTCTTCCCCAAGTACCCGGGCGACGAGGGCACCGACTGGCACCAGGCGGACACCTTCGCCAACGCCAGCGGCTCACCGCAGATCCTGTGGCCCGGCGAGACCGACACCCAGTTCGGCAAGGGGACCATCACGGTGTGGACGGCGTTCACCGACGCCACCCGGGACAACGGCTGTCTCCAGGTCATCCCCGGCTCGCACCACCGGATGAACTACGACGAGTCCAAGCGCATGCACTACGACACCGGGCAGATCAACTCCAAGGTCAAGGAAGGCGTTCCGCGTGGCTTCTTCGGCTACGACTACCGCGAGCTCCAGATCGACCCGGACTGGAGGCCGTCCGAGGAGGACGCCTTCGACCTGGTGATGCGGCGCGGCCAGTGCGTGATCTTCTGGTCCACCCTGATGCACGCCTCGCTGCCCAACATCACGAAGAAGAGCCACCGGATGGGCTTCGCCACCCGCTACGTCCCGACGAGCGTGCGCGTCTACCCGGGCACCGACCGCGTCGAGGAGTACGGCGGGAGCATCCCGCTCGACAAGTGGGGTGCGGTCCTCGTCAGCGGTGAGGACGGCACCGGCCACAACAAGATCCTGCGCGAGTCCCTGCGCGGCACCCCGATCTCCACGTTCCTCAGCTGACCGCACCGCCGGCCGGCTGGTGGCGCGCCCCTCGCGGACGCGCCTCCGACCGGCCCGTGCCGCGCATCCCCGCCCGGAGGAGGGCATCCGCATGACCGTCATCCCACGCCCCGTCACCCTGCCGATCGTCATGGGGGGCGCGGAGTTCGCCGCCGACCCGCCCGCCCACTACACCTGGCTGCGGGAGAACGCCCCGCTCGGGCAGGTCCGGCTGGACTTCGGAGCGTTCGCCCAGGACGTCTGGGTGGTCTCGCGCTACGCCGACTGCAAGGCGATGCTCACCGATCCCCGCCTGCTGCGGTCCCCGTACGGGCCTCCGCCGGGGGTCGAGATCCCCGAGCACATCCGCCTGGTCAGCTCCACCCTGGACATGAAGGACGGGGACGAGCACCGCAGGCTGCGCTCCCTGGTGGCCGCTCCCTTCACGCCGAAGCGCATCGAGCATCTCGGCGAGCAGGTCCGGGTGCTCGCCGAACGCCGGCTGGACGCGCTCGCCGGCGCCGACGGTCCGATCGACCTGCGCCAGGACTTCGCGCTGCCCGTGACCTACACCGTCATCGCCGACCTCGTCGGGGTCGGCGAGCAGGACCGCGTCCGCTTCCAGCAGGGCGTCACGGCGCTGATGAGCGGGTTCAGCGGCTCCCGGGAGGACTGGGAGGCGCACGTACGCGACCTCGTGGACGTCACCCGTGACCTGGTCGCCCGCAAGCGGGCCGAGCCCGGGGACGACGTCGTGACCGGTCTGATCGAGGCCGAGGAGGCGGGCGACCGCTTGGACGACACCGAGCTGGTGGCCATGGTGTTCAGCCTGGTGACGGCGGGCTACGAGACGACGTACAACCTGATCACGAACGCGGTGGCCGCCCTCCTGGACCACCCCGGCCAGCTCGCCCTGCTGCGTGCGGCGCCGGGCGACGAGACGCTGTGGCGGTCGGCGGTCGACGAGGTGGCTCGCTATCTGCCGCCGATCACCGGCACCCGGCCGGCCACCGCGGTCGAGGACATCGAGTGGCACGGACAGACCGTGCCCGCCGGGGCGTCGGTGCTGCCGCTGCTCGCGGCCGCCAACCGCGACCCGGAGGTGTTCGAGGAGCCGGAACGCTTCGACATCACCCGCTCCCCCAACCCCCACCTCGGTTTCGGCCACGGCGTGCACTTCTGTCTCGGTGCCAACCTGGCCCGGATGGAGGCCCGGGTGGCGCTCCAGGTCCTGTTCGCGCGACACCCGGAGCTGTCGCTGGCCGTCGGCCGTGACGAGCTGGCCCTGGAGCCCATGCCCCTGTGGACCCGCTTCCGCGAACTTCCGGTCACCCTCGGCTGACCGGGGCGGGACGTCCGTACGCCCGACTGTCCACCGACGCGCCGAGGAGAGGACCATGCCCGACCGCACCGCTGTCGTCACCGGAGGAACCAAGGGGATCGGGGTCGCGCTCAGCCGCCGCCTCGCCTCGCTCGGCTATCACGTCGTCGCGGTGTACCGCGCCGACGAGGCCGCCGCGGATCTGCTGGGCAAGGAGCTCGGCGACCGCGTCGAGACGGTCCGGCTCGACGTCGCCGACCCGGCGGCGGTGACCGCCTTCGCCGAGCGGGTGCTCTCCGCGCACGGCGCGCCCCGGGTCCTGGTCAACAACGCCGGCCGCAACATCGACGGGCCGTTCCTGGAGATGACGGACGACGACTGGCGGCAGGTGCTGGACGCCAATCTGTCCGGGCCGTTCTATCTGACCAAGGCGTTCGCCCCCGCCATGCTCGGCCTGGGGGGCGGCGCCAATGTCGTCAACATCGGGGCGACGACCGCGATCCGGCCCCGCCTGAACGGCGTCAACTACTGCGCGAGCAAAGCCGGACTGCTGCACCTGACCAAATGCCTCGCCATGGAGCTGGCCCCCGCCGTCCGGGTCAACTGCCTGATCCCCGGAATGATCGACACAGACGAGATGCGCACCCGGTACCGGGTCGCCGATCCGACGGCACGCGCCGATTTGCTCGCCGAGATCCCGCAGCGGCGGATCGGCACGCCGGAGGAAATGGCGGACGCCCTGGAGTTCCTGGTCGGTGACGGGGCCCGCTACATCACCGGCCAGAAACTCATCGTCGACGGTGGCCAATTCATGTGGTAGCGGTCACCGCCCCGTCCGAAAGAGAAGGGCCTTCATGTTCGCACGCCTCGACCGGTACGCCGATTTCCTCAAGATCAGGTACCGCTCCGACTTCCTCAAGTCCGGCGAGTACTCCCTCGCCGAGGTCACTCCCGAATTGCGCGAGCGCATCGAGAGCGGGCAGTTCCACCGCATCGTCTTCTCCGGGATGGGCTGCTCCGCCATCGTCTCCGATGTGATCGGGACGTTCCTCAACGCCTCGGGTGCGGGAGTGGAGGTCCTGGTCTTCAACGACTACGACTTCCCCTACCTCGTCCCGCGGTCGGTGGTCGAGGACGAGGGGACGCTGTTCGTCATCAGCTCCTACAGCGGCCATTCCGAGGAACCCGTCCGGGTCTTCCACCAGCTCGCGGGGCGTTACCACCGCACCCTGCTGCTGACCTCCGGCGGCCGGCTGGCCGAGCTGGGCCGGCAGGCCGGGGTGTCGGTGGCCCGGTGGGAACTGGGCGAGCCGGACCGGGAGTACCCGCTCTTCCACGTCGGCCAGTACTTCGCGATCCTGCTCGACATGTTCCCGCGGCTGGGTCTGATCAAGGCCGACCACCGGGCGGAGGTCGCCGCGCTGGCGGGCCATCTGGCCGAGGACTTCACACCGGCGCTGGAGGAGCTGGCCCGCGCCACCGCGCTGAGCGCGCAGGACGCGAACATCATCATGCTGGCGTCGCCGAAGTGGTACAAGAGCCTGCTGAAGCTGGCCAAGATGCACTTCAACGAGATGGCGATGGCACCGGCGACCCGGAACTTCTTCCACGAGTTCTGCCACAGCGAGGTCGCCACGCTCTCCGACCCCGACCGCCGGCACAGCGTCCTGCTGTTCCGGGACGGCGACGACGACGCCTACACGCGGCAGAAGATGGACAACCTCGTCCGTCTGCTCACCCGCGACATCCCGCAGAACCGGAACATCTCGGTGACCGAGTTCACGCTCGACCAACCGACGTTCATGCGGAAGTACTTCACCGCGCTCGAGTTCGTCCAGCACACGGCGCTGCACCTCGGCCGCCTCTACGACACCAAGTCCCGCGACCTGATCTCGGAGTCGGCCGGCAACCCGTGGTACCACACGACCTCCATCCTGGCCGAGGCCGGAACGGCGCAGACGCCGGGCTGACCCCCGAAGGGGCGGGGCACCCGTGTCGGGGTCCGTCGTGCGGGCACGGTCCGGACGGCGGACCCTACGCGCCCTCCGCCACCCGGGTGTCCCGGTCGTCCTGCCCGCTCCGGCGGACGATGGCCTCGATCCCGTCGAGCAGGATCGCGAGTCCCGCGTCGAAGGTCTCGGTCGCCTCCCTTTCCAGGTACGGCCGTTCCGGGTCGGGCGGATTCGCGACGGCTTCCGCGGCGAGCCGGACCACCGTCGGGAAGCGCGCGGCGAAGTCGGGCACGACCTCCTCGAAGGCCGCGGAACGGGCGGCCCACCAGTCCTCGTCGGAGACACCGGTCGCGGTGGCTGCCTGCCGGGAGTCGACCACCGTCTGCGCGGCGCCCCGGACGTGGTTGATCAGTGTGCCGACGACCCGCCGCAGCACGGGCGCGCCGAGCCCGGTCGCGAAGAGGATGCGCAGGACCGTCTCCAGCAGGGCGTTCTCGTTCGGCCCGAGGACGGGGCGCGCCTGGGAGATCTGGAGGGTCCAGGGGTGACGCAGGCAGAACGCCCAGTAGTCGTGCGTCCAGGCGGAGAGCGCGGCGCGCCAGCCGTCCGCGAGGTCGTACCCGGTGGGCAGTTCGGCCAGGGCGCGGTCGTACATGAGCTCGAGCAGCTCGTCCTTGCTGGGCACATAGGTGTAGAGCGCCATTCCGGTCCGCCCGACGCGCCTGCCCACCTCCCGCATGGACACCGCGGAGATCCCCGAGGCGTCGGCGATGGCGATGCCGGCGTCCACGATCGCGTCCACGGTCAGTCCCGGCCGGGGTCCGGGACCGCTCCGGGTGACCGCTTCGCCGGGGGTGCGCCACAACAGGGCCAAGGAACGACGGAAATCCCCTTGGCCGGCGAAAACCACCACCATATCCCCTTGACTGATGCCGGACTGGACGGTCATTACCTTACCGCACGGCCACTCTCCGGCCGCCCTTCGTGCGGGGCCGCCGAAACGCGTGACGGCCCCGCGGCGGTTTTCACTGCATGGCTGCTTTCCGGCGCTCTTCGACGGCGGAGCCGGATTCCTTGCGTGCCATTCGGCGCAATACCACAGGCGCCAGGAGAAGACCGAGGGCGGCCCAGGCGCCGAGCACGCAGAACGTTTCGACATACCGCCAGGAATTTCCGATCTCCACGGCGGCGAACTCGTCCGGCAGCAGGGCGGCGCGCATTCCGAGACCGAGCCAGTAGACGGGGAAGACCTGGGCGACCCACTGGAGCCATTCCGGCGCCTCGGTGACCGGGAAGAAAATGCCCGAGACACCGAAGAGCGCCAGCAGCGGGAACATGACGACACCGATGTTGCGCGGGCTGGCGAGCACCGACCCCAGGACGGCTCCGAAGGGCATCGTCGCGAGCATCCCGAGCACCAGGACCGCGCCCAGGGTGAACCAGGCGCCGGCGCTGTCCAGGCTCACCCCGTCGAAGAGGAGGACACCGGGCACCAGCAGCAGGGCGGTGGTGATCAGGGTCGTCGCCGCGGAGTGGACGATCTTGCCGACGAGATAGGCGACCATGCCGTTCGGGGCGGCCTTCGCCCGCAGCAGGGTGCCGTCCTCGCGCTCCATGAGCAGGTTGAAAGCCACGGCCTGGAAGCCGTTGAAGGCGAGGGTCAGACCCAGCAGGCCGGCCAGGGTCGTCGAACCGACCGAGAAGCCGGTGCCCCCGATGTCGGAGCCGCGCCGCAGCAGGGCGACGACGAGCAGGACGACCGGGATGAACAGCATGCCGAGGACGTCCTGGACGTTGGCGAGGGACTGGCGGGTCTCGATCCGCCCCGCCGCCAGTCCGCTGCGGACGGCGGTCGCGGTCGCGCTCACGCTCATGACGACACCTCCGCCACCCGCTCGGCGGCCGCCCGGGGCGCGCCCAGACCCGGAAGTCCGGCGTCGTCCCGGCCGGACTCGGCGGCATGCACCATGGCCAGGTAGGTGTCCTCCAGGGTGGCCCGGCGGACCTCCAGTTTGTCGACTCCGGCGCCGTGCGCGGCGAACAGCTCGCGGACGAACCGGCTCGGGGTCGTGGTCGAGGCGGTGCACCGTTCGCCGTCGCGGACCCAGCGCACCTCGGCGCCGGTCTCCACCTGCCGGGCCAGCTCCTCGGGGGTGGCATCGGCCACGATCCGCCCCCGGGCCAGGATCACGATGCGGTCGGCCAGCTTCTCGGCCTCGTCCAGGTCGTGGGTGGTCAGCAGGATCGTGGTGCCCTCGACCTCGGCGAGCCGGCGCACCAGCGCGTGGAACTCCTGCCGCGCCTCCGGGTCGAAGCCCACGGTCGGCTCGTCGAGGAAGAGCACCTCGGGGCGGCCGACGATGCCGATCGCCACGTCGAGGCGCCGCCGCTGGCCACCGGAGAGCTGCCCGACACGCCGGCCGGCCTGCTCGGTGAGGCCGACGGCCTCCAGGAGTTCGTCCACGTCACGCGGACGGGTGATCCGCTCGGTGGAGTACGGCGCGTACAGCGAGCCGTAGTGGGCGAGGAACTCGCGGACGGGCCACTTCGCGTGGTCCCGCCAGGACTGGAGGACCACGCCGAGGCGGGCCCGCCAACTCTCGTCGCCGTGCGCCGGATCGGCGCCGAGCACCCGCACCTCTCCGGCGGAGCGCAGCCGGAAGCCCTCGAGGATCTCGATCGTCGTCGTCTTCCCGGCGCCGTTGGGGCCGAGCAGGGCGACGACCTCGCCTCGGGCGACCCGGAAGTCCACCCCGTGCAGGACGGTCGTGGATCCGTAGTTCATACGCAGGTCGACGACCTCGATGGCGGGCTGTGCCGCCGTGTCCGCAGTCACGTCAGTCCCCTCCTTCCGCTATCTCATTACAGCGTAAAACGTTAGCACGCGCCCCTCCCCGGCACCGGCGGCGCGCGGGAACCGGGGAGGGGGGCGGAAGGGCGGACGGCCGCCTCAGCCGGCCACCGTCCCGGGGAAGCGGTCGAGCAGGTACGCGTGGATGTCGTTGACCGAGTTCAGCGTCTGGAGCTCTTCGAACCGGGGGTCGAGACGGATGCCGTGCCGGTCCTCCAGGGCCGCTTGGAGGGTCACCATCGTGAAGGAGTCCATGACGAACTCCGCGTCGTCGCCGATGTCGTCGGACAGCGCCAACGAGCGGCTCCAGGAGAGGATCTCCCTGATCTCATCCTTGCTGATCACTGACGTTTCCCTTCGGACGGGTCACAGGCCGGTGCGGATCGCGTTCCGGTCGCGGACGAGCTTTCCGGTCTTGTTCCGGGGCAGCGCGCGGAGGACGAAGAACCGCTTGGGGACCTTGACGGCGCTCAGCCGCTCCTTGCACCAGGCGATCAGCTCGCCCGCCTCCGGCGTCGCCTCGCCCCCCACGTACGCCTCGATCACCTCGTGGTGGAGGACCACCGCCTCGGCGACCGCGGGATGCGCCCGCAGCACGGCCTCGACCTCGGCGAGGTCGACCTTGAGGCCGCCGATGGTGACGAGCGAGTCCAGCCGGCCGAGGATGCTGAGCTCGCCGGTGGTGTCGTCCGCGGCGAAGCGGTCGAAGGTGCGCAGCCACCCGTCGGCGTAGCGGTCCGGCTGGTCGTCGAGCGGGTACGGCGACCGGTCCAGGCGTACGTAGAGCTCCTGTCGGACGATCTTCGCCTCGACCCCGGGCACCAGGCCGCCCAGCACCGGCGGCCGCGGGCCGTGCAGACCTGCGGCGAGCAGGCCGGTCTCGGTCACGCCGTACACCTGGCTCACCCGGATCCCGTACCTGCGGTGGAACCCCTCGTACACCTCCACGGGCAGCGGTTCGCCACCGGTGACGGCCAGCCGGAGCGCGGGCAAGGGGGGCACCGACGAGGTCCTGGTCAGGAGTTCGAAGTGGGCCGGCACTCCGTAGATCGCCACCGCCCCGGTCTCCTGGGCCGTCCGCAGGATCTCGGCCGGCGTCGGCAGGGCCGGCAGCACCACCGTCGCGCCCTGCCCGAGGGCGTGCAGCACGCCGGTGATCAGGCCCATCGTGTGCACCAGAGAGTTGAGCAGCACGAAGTGGTCGCCGGCGCCGGGCAGTTCCGGCAGGGCGGCGTGCCGGTCGAGTTCGGCGAGCAAGGAGGCGGGGGTACGGCCGATCACCTTGGGCCGGCCGGTCGAGCCCGAGCTGAACTGGACGAGGCAGTGGTCGGACGCGGCGGGGCGCCCCGACGGCCGGGCGCCGACGCGGAAGCCGACCTCCTCCTCGAAGCCGGTCGCCGGTCCCTGATGACCGTCGGAGTCGATCACGTACTGGGGCCGGAGCAGCTCGGCCAGTGGCTCGTACTCGGCCGGTGTCGCCCGGAAGTCGACGAGGAGGACCTGCGCGCCCCGGCTCCACAGGGCGAGCAGCACCCGCACGTAGGTGAGGCTCGGCCGCATGCGGAGCAGAACGGTACTGTTCTCGCCTATTCCCTGCCGGCGGAAGGCGAGACCGAGTTCCGCCACCGCGGAACGCAGTTCGGATCTGGATTCCTCCGTGCGTGAAATCGCCCAGGGCTGCCGGTCCGCACCGGTATCCAGCAATGATTCACCCCACCAGGACGCGATTGCCATACCTCTCCCTCATCGGCTGGAATGATCGGGAAGTCAACAGGGTGATTATGGGCGCACCGCACGGAAATTCACTGTCCCGCCGGCGGGACAACCGACGGTTCCCGCAGGCCTGCTCACGCCATTGACTCTGCGAACCCCCGTGTTAGGTTCGGGCGGCGCCCGGACAACGGAAAACCGGATCGCACGACAACCGTTTGCATTCTTCCCGCCGATGTATCGAAAACAGGCGGCGCTACGCAACCGGAGGCTGAAGATTGTCTCGTCATGAGCCCGAGGGTGTGTTTCTTCCCCTGTCGGCCGCACAACGTGAGATCTGGTTCGCCGAACAGCTCCTGGAATCGGCGAACAGCGTCTACCGGGTCGGAGAGTACGTGCGGATCGGCGGTCCGATCGACCCCGCCCTGTTCGAGCGGGCGCTGCGGCAGACGGTCGCGGAGGCCGACGCACTGCACGTCCGGTTCACCGCGTCCGGCGACGACGCGCGGCAGTCCATACGGGAGGTGGCCGACTGGCCACTGCCGTACCTGGACCTCGGCGACCGGCCGGACCCGTCCGCCGCAGCGACGGCGTGGATGGAGCGGGACATCCGCAGGCCGATGGACCTCGCCCGAGGGCCGCTGTTCCGGCACGCGCTGATCGGCCTGGGGAACGACGGCCATATCTGGTACCACAGTTACCACCACATCGTCATGGACGCGTTCGGCGCCCAGCTCATGGCCCGGCGGGTGGCGGCGGTGTACACCGCGCTCGCCGAGGGACGGCCGTGTCAGGCGTCGCCGTTCGGATCCCTGCGCCGGCTCGTCCACAGCGACACCGTCTACCGGTCCTCCGAACAGTTCGCCCGGGACAGGGCGTTCTGGACCGGCCTGTTCGCCGACCGGCCGCCGACGCCCCGGCTCGTGGCGCCGTCGCGGGGCACCCCGGCGGAGCTGCTGCGCGCCACCACCCGGCTCGGCCAGGACCGCCTGGAGCGCGTCCGCGAGATCACCCGGCGGGCCCGCGTGCCCTGGTCGCAGCTGGCGATCGCGGCGGCGACGGCGTACGTGCACCGGATGACGGGCGCCGACGACGTGGTGATCGGCCTGCCCGTCGCGGCGCGCACGGACGTCGTGGTGCGCCAGACCCCGGGCATGACCTCCAACGTGCTGCCGCTGCGGGTGCCGGTGCGGCCGGGCCTGAGCGTCGCCGGGCTGCTGCGCGAGGTGAGCGACCGGGTCCGTGACGTGGTGGCCCACCAGCGGTACCGCGGCGAGGACCTGCACCGCGACGTCGCACTGCCGGACACGGCCGCCGCCCGGTACGCGCCGCTGGTCAACGTCATATCGTTCGACTACGACCTGCGGTTCGGCGAGCACCCCGCGACCGTGCACAACCTCTCCTCCGGCCTGGTCGGAGACCTGGCCATCGCCGTGTGGGACCGGCGGGACGGGTCCGGCCTCCAGATCGACCTCACCGCCCACCCCGAGGTCTGCGACCAGTCGGCCCTGACGGACCACCGGAACCGTTTCGTCGCCCTGCTGAACGCGATCACCGAGGCTGACCCGGACTCCCCCGTCGACCGGATCGACCTGCTGACCGCGGCGGAACGCCGCGTTCTCCTGCCGCCCCCGGTCGCCGCGGCCACCGCCCGCCGCGCCACCCTGCCGGAGCTGTTCCAGGCGCGGGCGCAGGCCGCCCCGGACGCGCCCGCCGTCTCCCTCGGCGGCACCCGGCTGACCTACGCGGAGCTGAACACCCGGGCCAACCGGCTCGCACGGCTGCTGATCGCCCGCGGCGCAGGACCGGAGAAGATCGTCGCGGTGGCCCTGCCCCGGTCCGTCGACCTCGTCGTCGCGCTGCTCGCCGTCACCAAGACGGGCGCGGCCTATCTGCCTCTTGACCCGGCCTACCCGCCCTCCCGGCTGGCGTTCATGGTGTCGGACGCCGCACCGGTGCTGGTGGTCACCGACCGCGGCACCGCGCCGTCACTGCCCTCCGGCGCACCCTCGCTCGTCCTGGACGACAGCGCCACCACCGGCCTGCTCGGCGCGCAGCCGGCGGCCGATCCCGCCGACGGCGACCGGACCCATCCGCTGACGCCGGAGCATCCCGCGTACGTCATCTACACCTCCGGCTCCACCGGCCGGCCCAAGGGCGTCCTCGTCACCCACCACAACGTGGTCCGCCTGTTCGACGCCACCCGGGAGCGGTTCGCCTTCGACGAGCGGGACGTGTGGACCCTCTTCCACTCCGCCGCGTTCGACTTCTCCACCTGGGAGATCTGGGGTGCGCTGCTGCACGGGGGCCGCCTGGTCGTCGTCCCGTACGACGTCAGCCGTACCCCCGCGCGGCTGCTGCGGCTGCTGGCCGACGAGGGCGTGACGGTGCTCAACCAGACGCCGTCCGCCTTCTACCAGCTGATGCAGGCCGACCGCGAGGAGCCCGCGCTCGGCGACCGCCTCGCGCTGCGCACGGTCGTGTTCGGCGGTGAGGCGCTGCGCCCCGACCGGCTGCGCCCCTGGTACGAACGCCACCCGGACACCGCGCCGGCCCTGGTCAACATGTACGGCATCACCGAGACCACCGTGCACGTCACCCGGCTCGACCTGGACCGCGACACGGTGGCCGCCGGCGAGACCAGCGTGATCGGCACCGGCCTGAGCGACCTGCGCACCTACGTCCTGGACCGGGCCCTGCGTCCCGTGCCCCCCGGCGTCCCCGGCGAACTGCACGTCGCCGGTGCCGGACTCGCCCGCGGCTATCTGGGCCGTCCGGAGCTGACCGCGCGGCGGTTCGTCGCCGACCCCTACGGGCCGCCCGGTACGCGGATGTACCGCACCGGCGACGTGGCCCGCTGGACCGCCGACGGACGGCTGGAGTACCTGGGCCGGTCCGACGACCAGGTGAAGGTACGCGGGTTCCGCATCGAACCCGGGGAGATCGAGGCGGCCTTGGCCGAGCACGAGGGCGTCGCCCAGGTCGCCGTCCTGGTCCGGCGGGACCGCCTCGACGACGACCGGCTGGTGGCGTACGCGGTGCCCGCCGCCGACGCCGGGGTACGGCCCGAGGAGCTGCGCGCGTTCGCCCGTACCCGGCTGCCGGAGCACATGGTACCGGCCGCCGTGGTCCTGCTCGGCGCGCTCCCCCTCACCCCCAACGGCAAACTCGACCGGTCCGCGCTGCCCGCCCCGGACCGGGCGTCGGCGCGCGGTCCGCACCGGCCCGCCCGGACCCCGCGCGAGCAAGTCGTGTGCGATCTGTTCGCCGAGGTCCTCGGCACGGACCGGGTCGGGGCCGACGACAACTTCTTCGACCTGGGCGGTCACTCGGTGCTGGCGACCCGGCTGACCGCGCGGCTGCGCACGGCGTACGGCGTCGAACTGAGCCTGCGTGCCCTGTTCGAGGCGGCGACACCGGCCGCGCTGGCCCGGGTGCTGGAGGACGCGGCTCCGGCCCGCCCGGCGCTCACCCGGCAGGAGCGCCCCCAGGTGCTGCCGCTGTCGTTCGCACAGAAGCGGCTGTGGTTCCTCGACCGGCTGGACGGGCCGGACGCCACCTACAACACCCCGTTCGTGCTGCGGCTGTCCGGCGCGGTGGACCGCGCCGCGCTCCGCGCCGCGCTCGGCGACGTGATGGCCCGGCACGAGAGCCTGCGCACCGTGATCCGTGAGCGGGACGGCGTCCCGTACCAGGTGGTGCTTCCCGGCGTGGAGACGCCGTTCACCGCGCGGGACGGCAGCCCGGCGGAGCTGTCCGGCCGGGTGGCCGAGGCGGCGCGGCGCCGTTTCGACCTCGCCGCCGAGCCGCCGCTGCGGGCCGAGCTGATCAGCCTCTCGCCCGACGAACACGTCCTGCTGCTCGTCCTGCACCACATCGCCGCGGACGGCTGGTCGATCGGGCCGCTCTCCCGCGATCTGGCGGCCGCCTACGACGCCCGCCGGCGGGGCCGGCCGCCCGGCCTGCCCCCGCTGCCGGTCCAGTACGCCGACTACACCCTGTGGCAGCGCGACCTGCTCGGCGACCCGGAGGACGCGGGCAGTGTGTTCGCCGATCAGGTGGCCTACTGGCGCGGGCAGTTGACCGGGCTGCCGGAGTGCCTGGACCTGCCCACCGACCGCCCGCGGCCCGCCGTCGCCTCGCACCGCGGCGACTACCTCGCCGCGGAGATCGACGCGGACCTGCACCGGCGGCTGCTGGAGACGGCGCGGGCCGCGAACGCCAGCCTGTTCATGGTGCTGATGGCGGGCCTCGCCGCTCTGCTGACCCGGCTCGGCGCCGGCACCGACATCCCCGTCGGCACGCCGATCGCCGGACGCACCGACCAGGCGCTCGACGACCTGGTGGGCCTCTTCGTCAACACCCAGGTGATCCGCACCGACACCTCCGGCGACCCGTCCTTCACCGAGCTGGTCGCCAGGGTGCGGGAGGCGGCGCTGGCCGCCCACGCCCACCAGGACGTGCCGTTCGAGCATCTGGTCGACGTCCTCAGCCCGTCGCGCTCCCTGGCCCACCATCCGCTCTTCCAGGTCGTTCTGGCCCTCCAGAACGCCACGGACGCCTCCTTCGACCTGCCCGGCCTCCAGGTGCGCTCGGAGCTGGGCCGCACCGGCACCGCCAAGTTCGACCTGTTCCTCAGCCTCACCGAGGAGTACGACGGTGACGGGCGGCCCGCCGGGATCCACGGGCTCGTCGAGTACGCCGACGACCTGTTCGACCCGGAGTCGGTGCCGACGCTGTGGGACCGCTGGGTACGGCTGCTCGACGCCGCGGTCACCGACCCCGGCGCCCGGGTCGCCGGGATCGACCTGCTGACCCCGGCGCAGCGGGAAGGAATCCTCCGCCACGGCACCGGGCCCGGCCAAGCGGACCCGGACCTCCCCCTTCCCGCGCTGTTCGAGGCGCGTGTCGCCGCCGATCCCGACGCGGTCGCCCTGGTCGACGGGGACACCCGGCTGACCCGCTCCGAGGTGAACGACCGGGCCGACCGGCTGGCCCACGCGCTGCGGGCCCGCGGCGTCCGGCGGGGTGACACGGTCCTCCTGCGGCTGGAGCGGTCCACCGAGGCGGTGGTGGCGATCCTGGCCGTGCTGAAGGCGGGCGGCACCTATGTGCCCCTCGACCCCCGGCAGCCCGCCGCGCGGATCGAACCGATCCTGCGCGACGCCCGGCCCGCCCTGCTCCTCACCACCCGGGGCGCCCCCCGGCTCGACGGCGTCCCGCGCCTCGACGTCGACGGCCCGGCGGCGGCGGCCGAGCCGTCGGCGGACCTCCGCCTCCCGGCGTCGCCCGCCGACGCCGCCTACGTGATGTACACCTCGGGTTCCACGGGCCGGCCGAAGGGGATCGCCGTCACCCACGCGAACGTCGCCGCACTCGCCTCGGACCCCTGCTGGTCGGACGCCGCGCACGAGCGGGTGCTGCTCCACTCGCCGCTGGCGTTCGACGCGTCCACCTACGAACTGTGGGTGCCGCTGCTGCGCGGCGGCCAGGTGGTGGTGGCACCGCCCGGCGACCTGGACGTGCCCACGCTGGCCGGGCTGATCACGGGGTCGCGGGTCACCGGACTGTGGCTGACCGCGGCGCTGTTCGACGTGATGGCCGAGCACGCGCCGGACTGCTTCGCCGCCGTCCGGCAGGTGTGGGCGGGCGGCGAGGCGCTGTCCCCGGCCGCGGTCGGCCGGGTGCTGGCCGCCTGCCCCGGGACGGTGGTGGTCAACGGCTACGGCCCCACGGAGACCACCACCTTCGCCACCAGCCACGCCGTACGCGACCTGGCGCCCGACGCCGCGGCCGTACCGATCGGCCGACCGCTGGCCGGGACCCGGACCTACGTCCTGGACGGCGGTCTGCACCTGGTGCCCGACGGAGTCGTGGGCGAGCTGTACATCGCCGGTTCGGGGCCGGCCCGCGGCTATGTCGGACAGCCCTCGCTGACCGCCGGGCGGTTCGTCGCCGACCCGTTCGGCCCGCCCGGTGCCCGTATGTACCGCACCGGTGACCTGGTGCGCCGGGACGGCGCGGCGGTGCTGGAGTTCGCGGGGCGCTCGGACGACCAGGTCAAGATCCGCGGCTTCCGGATCGAGCCGGGGGAGATCGAGGCGGTACTCACCCGCCACCCGGACGTGGCCCGCGCCGCCGTGCTCGCCCGCCCGGACCGCTCCGGCGGCGTACGGCTCGTCGCCTACCTGGTGACGGCGACCGACCCCACCGCGCTGCGGGCGTACGCCGCCGAGCGGCTGCCCGACTACATGGTCCCCGCCGCCTTCGTCCCGCTGCCCGCGCTCCCCCTGACCCCGAACGGCAAGGTCGACCGGGCCGCCCTGCCGGAACCGGCCCTGCCCGAAAGGGACCACCGGGAACCGCGCACCGCCCGGGAGAAGCTGCTGTGCGAGCTGTTCTCCCAGGTGCTCGGCCAGGACCCGGTCGGTGCCGACGACGACTTCTTCGCCCTCGGCGGCGACAGCATCCTCTCGATCCGGCTGGTCTCCCAGGCCCGCGCCGCCGGCCTGGACGCCGGGGTGCGGGACGTCTTCGAGCACCGTACGGCCGCCCGTCTGGCCGAGGCCGTCGACGACCTGACGGAGCCGGCACCGGCCGAGGACCCCGGAGCGGGCGACGGGCTGGTGCCGCCCAGCCCGATCATGTGCTGGCTGCAGGACCGCGGCGGCCCGATCGACCGGTTCTCCCAGTCCCTGCTGCTGCGGGCGCCCCAGGGTCTCGACCGGGACCGGCTCACGGCGGCCGTGGGCGCCCTGATCGGCCGTCACGCCGCGCTGCGCGCCTGTCTGACGCGGGAGCCGGACGGGGACCGCTGGGCCCTGGACATCCGCGCCGCGAACGGCGTCGACCCGGCCGACCTGGTCCATGTGGCGCCGCTGCCGTCCCCCGGCGACGCGGGCGAGGCGCCGGAGCGGTCCGCGGCCGCGCTGCGGGCCGCCGTCGAGCGGGAGGCCGAGGCGGCGACGGACCGCCTCTCCCCCCGTGACGGGCGGATGGCCCAGTTCGTCTGGCTGGACGCCGGGCCCGGCCGGGAGGGCCGACTGCTGACGGTGATCCACCACCTCGCGGTCGACGGGGTCTCCTGGCGCGTCCTCGTGCCCGATCTGCTGGCCGCGCTGGACGGGACGCCGCCGCCCCCGGTCGGCACCTCGCTGCGCACCTGGTCGCGCACCCTGCACGCGCGGGCCCGCCGGCCGGAGACGGTCGGCGAACTGGCGTGGTGGACGCGGACGGTGAGGGGGCCGGACCCCCTGCTGACCGCACGCGCGCTGGACCGGGACCGGGACCTCACGGGCACCGCCGCCCGGTTCACCACCACGCTGCCGCCCGACGTCACCGAACCCCTGCTCACGACCGTGCCGGCCGCGTTCCGCGCCGGGGTCCAGGACGTGCTGCTGACCGCCCTGTCCCTGGCGCTCGGCCACTTCCGCCGCGAGCGGGGCCGCGGCGAGGGCAGCGCCGCGCTGATCGATCTGGAGGGACACGGCCGCGACGAGGACGGCGACGGAAGCGAACTCTCCCGCACAGTGGGCTGGTTCACCAGCCTGTACCCGGTCCGTCTCGACCCCGGCGCGCACGCCTGGGAGGACGTGACCGCAGGCGCGCCCGGCACTGCGGCCGCCGTCAAGCGGGTCAAGGAGCAGCTGCGCGCCGTCCCCGCGCACGGCCGGGGCTTCGGCCTGCTGCGCTACCTGAACCCCGACACCGCGGCCGAACTGGCCGCGGCGGTCGTCCCGCAGGTCGGTTTCAACTACCTGGGCCGGTTCCCCGCGCCCGGGACCGCGATCGACCCGCAGCACCCCGCGTGGCGGGTGGCGGACGAGATCGGGCTGGTCGGCGGCGTCGACCCGGCCCTCCCTCTGGCGCACGGCCTGGAGGTCGACGCGGTGGTGCGCGACCACCCGGACGGGCCGCGCCTGACGGCCACATGGCGGTGGGCGTCCGGGATGTGGCCCGAGACGGACGCACGGAACGTTTCGGAGTACTGGTTCCAGGCTCTGCGGGGCCTGGCACGCCACGGCTCGGGGCCGGGAGACGGCGGCTCCACCCCGTCCGACTTCCCGCTCGTCGGACTCGCCCAGCACGATGTCGAACAGCTCGAGGACATGTGGAGGACTCGGTAATGACCCGCGGCAATCTGGTCGACATCCTCCCGCTGACCCCCATGCAGGAGGGCATGCTCTTCCACTCGCTGTACGACGTCGACGGCCCCGACGTGTACGCGGTGCAGCAGGTCTTCGACCTCACGGGTCCGCTGGACCCGGCGCTGCTGCGGGAAGCGGCGCAGGCCCTGGTGGCCCGGCACCCCAACCTGCGCGCCGCCTTCCCACAGGTGACGGACGGTCAGCCGGTACAGGTGATCCCCGCCGAGGTGACCGTGCCGTGGACCGAGGTGGACCTGAGCGGACTGCGGGAGGCCGAGGCACACGAGGAACTGGACCGGCTGGGCCGGGAGGAGTACGGGCGCCGCTTCGACCTGGCGCGGCCCCCGCTGCTGCGGTTCACGCTGGTGCGGCTCGCCGCGGAGCGGCACCGTCTGCTGCTGACCAGTCATCACATCCTGCTGGACGGCTGGTCGACGCCGATCGTCGTACGGGAGCTGTTCACCCTGTACGCCCGTGACGGGGACGCCGCCTCCCTGCCGAGGGTGACGCCGTTCCGGGACTATCTGGCCTGGCTGGGCCGGCAGGACCGGGAGGCGGCCGAGGAGGCGTGGCGGCGTGAGCTGGCCGGCGTGGACCAGGGGACCCGGCTGGCCCCGGCCGATCCGTCGCGCGTGCCCCGGCTGCCCGCGCGGGTGGTGACCGAGGCGTCGGAGGAGCTGACCGCGGCGCTGCGGGCGCGGGCGCAGGGGCTCGGGGTGACGGTGAACACCCTGCTCCAGGCGGCGTGGGGGCTGGTGCTGAGCCGTGAGACCGGCCGGCGGGACGTGGTGTTCGGAGCGATCGTCTCGGGTCGTACCCCACAGCTGCCCGGCGTCGAGTCGATGGTGGGCCTGTTCATCAACATCGTCCCGGTGCGGGTGCGGGTCGCGCCGGAGAGGTCGCTGTCGGAGCTGATCGGCGAGGTGCAGCGCGGCCAGTCCGCGCTGACCGCGCACCACGGCCTGGGGCTGTCGGACATCCAGCGGGCGGCGGGCGTGCCGGAGCTCTTCGACACGATGATGGTGTTCGAGAACTACCCGTGGGACGGGCCCGGCCAGGACGTCGCCGACGGTCTGGGCACGGAGGTGCGGGTGGCCCCGGTCCTGGAGCGGGGCCGGGACGCCACCCACTATCCGCTGACCCTGGTCGCCGCCCCGGGCCGGCGGCTGTACCTGCGGCTCGACCACCGCGACGACCTCTTCGACCGGGCGACCGCGCAGGCGCTGCTGGACCGGCTGCTCCGGGTGCTCACCGCCGTGGCCGAGGACCCCGGCACCCTCACCGGACGGGTCGACGTGACCAGCGCCGAGGAGCGCCGTCTGGTACTGGAGACCTGGAACGACACCCGGCGGGAGGGGGAACTGCCGCTGCTGCCGGACTGGTTCCGGACACAGGTCGCCGCCGTTCCGGACGCGCCCGCCGTCCACTTCGACGACGAGGTCCTCTCGTACGCGGAGCTGAACCGGCGCGCCAACCGGCTCGCGCACACCCTCATCCGGCGCGGGATCGGACCGGAGAGCATCGTCGCGCTCGCCCTGCCCCGCTCGTCCGCGCACATCGTCGCCCTGCTGGCCGTCGTCAAGGCCGGCGCCGCGCACCTGCCGCTCGACCCGGACCAACCGGCCGCGCGGACCCGGTACATGCTCGCGGACGCCCGCCCGGCCGTGCTGCTCACCGCCGTCGGGACCCGGTCCGCGATACCGGACGACGACGCGACGCCCGTGCTGGTCCTGGACGATCCGCCCACCGCCGCCCGGATCGGCGACTGCCCGGACACCGACCCCTCCCCCGCCGAGCGGCCACGGCCGCTGACGCTCGCGAGCCCGGCGTACGTCATCTACACCTCGGGCTCGACAGGCCGGCCGAAGGCGGTGCAGATGACGGGGCTCGGCGTGGCGAACATGCTGCGCTGGCACCACGACCAGCTCGGCGGCGGCCCCGGTACCCGCACCGCGCAGTTCACCGCGATCAGCTTCGACGTGTCCGTGCAGGAGGTCCTCTCCGCGCTGCTGTTCGGCAAGACGCTGGTGGTGCCCGACGAGGACACCCGCCGCGATCCGCGCCGCTTCGCCGCCTGGCTCACCGAGCACCGGGTGGACGAGATCTTCGCCCCCAGCACCGTCCTGGAGTCCCTCGCCGAGGCGGCGACCGAGGCGGGCCTGCGCGTCCCGTCGCTCGGGCAGATCGCCCAGGCAGGCGAGGCGCTCACGCTCAGCCGGCAGCTGCGCGCCTTCCACGAGCACACGCCGCGCCGGCTGCACAACCACTACGGGCCCACCGAGGCCCAGGTCCTCACCGCCCACAGCCTGCCCGCCGACCCCGCCGCATGGCCCGCCGTCGCCCCCCTGGGCAAGCCCGTCGACAACGTGCGCGTCTACCTCCTGGACGACGCCCTGCGGCCGGTGCCGCCCGGTGCGACCGGCGAGCTGTACACCCACACGGCCGGCCTGGCCCGCGGCTATCTCAACCGGCCCGGGCTGACGGCCCAGCGGTTCCTCGCCGACCCCTACGGACGGCCCGGCGACCGCATGTACCGCACCGGCGACCTCGCCCGCTGGACGCCGGACGGGCACCTGGAGTTCCTCGGCCGCGCCGACGACCAGCTCAAGGTCCGCGGCTTCCGCATCGAGCCCGGCGAGATCGAGGCGGCGCTGACCGAGCACCCCGACGTGGCCCAGGCCGCCGTCCTCGTACGACAGGACGGACCCGGCGGCCGGCGGCTGGTGGCCTACGCGGTACCCGTCGCGGACCGCGTCCCGGACCCCCGGGACCTGCGCCGCTTCCTGCAGGACCGGCTGCCCGACTACATGGTCCCCGCGGCCGTCGTGCCCCTCCCCGTCCTGCCGCTCACCCCCAACGGCAAGCTCGACCGCGCCGCCCTGCCCGCACCCGACCTCACCCGGGGCGGCACCGGCCGGGACCCGCACACCCCGCAGGAGCAGATCCTGTGCGATCTGTTCGGACAGGTCCTGGGCCTGCCGCAGGTCCGGGTGGACGACGACTTCTTCGACCTGGGCGGCCACTCCCTGCTCGCCACCCGGCTCGCCTCCCGGATCCGCGCCACCTTCGGCGCCGAGACCGGGGTGCGCGCCGTCTTCGAGGCCCGCACCCCGGCCGCGCTGGCGCGGCGGCTCGACGACAGCGGCCCGGCCCGCCCGGCGCTGACCGGGCGGGACCGCCCGGAGGTGCTGCCGCTGTCGTTCGCCCAGCGGCGGCTGTGGTTCCTGCACCAGTTGGAGGGGCCGAGCGCGACGTACAACATCCCGCTCGCGCTGCGCTTCACCGGCACCCTCGACCAGGACGCGCTCCGGGCCGCCCTCGGCGACGTCGTCGCCCGCCACGAGAGCCTGCGCACCGTCTTCCCGCAGAGCGGCGGCGTCCCCGTCCAGCGCGTCCTCGATCCGGAGCGGGCCGTCCCGCCGCTGCCCGTCACCCGGGCCACCGCGGAGACCCTGCCGGAGCTCCTCACCGCGGCGGCCCGGCACACGTTCCTGCTGGACTCCGAAGGACCGGTGCGGGCCGAACTGTTCACCCTCGCGCCCGACGAGCACGTCCTGCTCCTGGTCCTGCACCACATCGCCGGCGACGGCTGGTCGCTGAGCCCGCTGGCGGCCGACCTCACCCGCGCCTACGCCGCGCGCGCCGAGGGAGCCGAGCCCTCCTGGCCGGCCCTGCCGGTGCAGTACGCCGACTACACGCTGTGGCAGAACGACCTGCTCGGCGAGCACGACGACGACGACAGCCTGCTCGCCCGGCAGGTCGCCTACTGGCGGACCGCTCTGGAGGGCCTCCCCGAGCAGGTGACGCTGCCGGGCGACCGCCCGCGCCCGGCCGCCGCCTCGTACGCCGGCGACTACATCGAGGTGGAGCTGGACGCGGAGCTGCACCGCGCCCTCGCCGCCCTGGCCCGGCGCAACGGCACCACGGTGTTCATGGTGCTCCAGGCCGGTCTGGCCGCGCTGATGACGCGGATGGGCTGCGGCACGGACATCCCGATCGGCAGCCCGATCGCCGGGCGCACCGACCAGGCCATGGACGAGCTGATCGGGTTCTTCGTCAACACGCTGGTGCTGCGCACCGACACCTCCGGCGACCCGACGTTCACCCAGTTGCTGCGGCGGGTGCGGGACACGGCGCTGAACGCGTACGCCCATCAGGACGTGCCGTTCGAGTATCTGGTGGAGGCGCTCAATCCGGCCCGCTCGCTGGCCCATCACCCCCTGTTCCAGGTGATGCTGGCGTTGCAGAACGCCCCGGAGGGCCGGTTCGAGCTGCCCGGCCTGGACGTCGCCGTCTCCCAGGCGCGCACCGGCACCGCCAAGTTCGACCTGTTCTTCAGCCTGGTGGAGCGCAAGGCGGACGACGGGGCGCCGGGTGGCATCGAGGGCGCGGTGGAGTACTCCGGCGACCTGTACGAACCGGACACGGTCCGAGCCCTGTTCACCCGCTGGCAGCGGCTGCTGGCCGCCGTCGTGGACGCCCCGGACCGGCCGATCGCGGACGTCGACGTGCTGACCGCCGCCGAGCGCGAGCAGGTCCTGCGCGCGTGGAACGACACCTCGGTGCCGGTCGCGCCGCAGCCGCTGCCCGCTCTGCTGGCGGAGCGGGCGGCGGCGACACCCGACGCCGTCGCCGTGGTCGCCGAGGGGGCCACGCTGACCTACCGCGAGCTGGACCGGCGGGCGAACGGGCTGGCCGCGGAGATCCTGGCGCACGGCGGCGGGCCCGGCACGCTGGTCGCCCTGGCGCTGCCCCGCACGGAGGTGCTGCCCGTCGCGATGCTGGCGGTGCTGCGCGCCGGCGCGGCCTATCTGCCGCTCGACACCGAGTACCCGGCGTCCCGGCTGGACTTCATGGTGCGTGACGCCCGGCCCGCGGTGCTGCTGACCACCCGGGCCACCGGCAAGCAGGTGCCCGACGCCGAGGGGCTGACGCGGATCACGCTGGACGACCCGGGGACGGTCGAGGCGCTGCGGGCCCGCCCGGACACCCCGCCGCGGGTCCGGATCGCGCCGCGGCAGCCGGCGTACGTCCTCTACACCTCGGGTTCGACCGGCACCCCCAAGGGCGTGGTCGTCCCGCACGAGGCGCTGGCGAACTTCCTGCACGCGATGGGGAGGCTGGTACCGCTCACCCCGGAGGACCGGCTGCTGGCCGTCACCACGGTCTCCTTCGACATCGCCGCGCTGGAGATCTGGCTGCCGCTGCTGCGGGGCGCCCGGGTCGTCCTCGCCCCCCGGGACGTGGTGCGGCAGCCGTCGGCGCTGCTGGAGTGGGTGTCCGCGCAGGACGTGACGGTCATGCAGGCGACCCCGTCGCTGTGGCAGACGCTGGTGGCGCACGACCCGGCGCCGCTGCGCGGACTGCGGCTGCTGACCGGCGGCGAGGCGCTGCCGGAGCGGCTGGCGGCGGACCTGGCCGGGCTTGGCGAGGTGCTGAACCTGTACGGACCGACCGAGACGACGATCTGGTCGACCGCGAGCCGGGAGACGGGGACGCGGCCCCCGCTGATCGGGACACCGGTCGACAACACCCGGGCGTACGTCCTCGACGCCCGCCTGCGGCCGGTGCCGCCGGGTGTCGTCGGGGACCTGTATCTCGCCGGGACCGGCCTGGCCCACGGCTACCTGCGCCGGCCGGGCCTGACGGCCTCCCGTTTCGTGGCCTGCCGCCACGGAGCGCCCGGTGAGCGCATGTACCGCACCGGCGACCTGGCCCGCTGGACCGGCGACGGGCGGCTGGAGTTCGCCGGCCGCGCCGACGACCAGGTCAAGCTGCGCGGCTTCCGCATCGAGCCCGGCGAGATCGAGCGGATCCTCGACGGGCAGCCGGGGGTGCGGCAGGCCGCCGTGACCGTACGCGAGGACCGGCCCGGCGACCCGCGGCTGGTGGCGTACGTGGTGCCCGGCGCCGTACCGGAGGCGCGGGAGGAGGGCGCGGAGCGGCACCAGTTGGAGGACTGGCGGCTGCTCTACGACTCGGTCTACGCGGGAGCCGCGCAGGCACCCTTCGGCGAGGACTTCGCCAGTTGGAACAGCAGCTACACCGGCGAGCCCATCCCTCCTGCCGAGATGCGGGAGTGGCGGGCCCACACGGTCCGGCGGATCCTGGACCTGCGGCCGCGCCGCGTCCTGGAGCTCGGTGTGGGCACGGGGCTGCTGCTGTCCGGAGTCGCGCCGCACTGCGCGGAGTACTGGGGCACCGACTTCTCCGAGCACGTCATCGGGGAACTGGGCGGGCACGTGGCGGCCGACGCGGCGCTGCGCGAGCGGGTCACCCTGCGGGTGCAGGCGGCGCACGACCCGAGCGGGCTGCCCGCCGGACACTTCGACACGATCGTCCTGAACTCCGTCGTCCAGTACTTCCCCAGCGCCGACTACCTGACCGAGGTCCTCGCCGCCGCGAGCCGTCTGCTGACCCCCGGCGGCACGCTGTTCGTCGGCGACGTGCGCAACGTACGGCTGCTGCGGGCGCTGAAGGCCGGTGTCCACGCGCACCGGATGTCCGCGGGGCCGGACCTCGCCGCGCTCCGCCGAGAGGTCGAGCACGACCTGATGACGGAGAAGGAACTCCTCGTCGACCCGGACTACTTCACCGCGCTCGCCGAGCGCCTGCCGGACATCGGCGCGGTGGGGGTGTCGCTGAAGGAGGCCTCCTACGACAACGAGTTGAGCCGCTACCGCTACGACGTGACGCTGCACCACCGGGGCGCGCGCACGACCGACGTCCGGGACGCCCCCGCGGTGCCCTGGGACGACCTCGGCGACCTGGCGGCCGTCCGCGCCCATCTGACCGAGCGGCGTCCACGGCGGCTGCGGCTGACCGGTGTACCGAACGACCGGGTCGCGGCCGAACTGGCGCTGGCCGAGGCGATCCGCACCGGGGACGGCCCCGTGGCGCCCGCGCCCACCGTGGACCTGGCCGACCTGCACCGGCTGGGTGCGGAGCTGGGGTACCGCACGGTGGCGGCCTGGTCGCCCCGTCCCCACCTGGTCGACTTCGTCCTGGCCGACGGGGACGCCCCGCTCACCGGCACCTGCCCGCCGGTGTCCGCACCCGGACCGGGCACCGCGCTGTCGGCCCTCACCAGCGATCCGCTGGTGCCCCACGCCGCCGGAACGCTGATGGCACGGCTGCGCCAGCACGTGGAGCAGACCCTGCCGGCCTCCATGGTGCCCAGCGCCTTCGTTCCCGTCAGCGCCCTGCCGCTGACCGCCAACGGCAAGCTGGACCGGGCCGCGCTGCCCGCGCCGATGCTGACCGCGGGCGGCACCGGACGCGACCCGCGCACCCCGCAGGAGCAGATCGTGTGCGATCTGTTCGCGCAGGTCCTGGGGCTGCCCCGGGTGGGCGCCGATGACGACTTCTTCGAGCTGGGCGGACACTCGCTCCTCGCCACCCGGCTGATCGCCGCGATCCGAGCCACCTTCGGCGTCGAGCTGGCGCTGCGGGCGCTGTTCGAGGACGCCACCCCGACGGCGGTGGCCGCGAGGCTCGACACCGCCGCGCCGCGCCGGCTGCGGCTCGCCCGCCGGGACCGGCCCGAGGCGCCGCCCTTGTCGTTCGCCCAGCGCAGGCTGTGGTTCATCCACACGATGGAGGGACCGAGCCCGACGTACAACATCCCGCTCGCGCTGCGCCTGACCGGCTCCTTGGACCGAGAGGCGCTGCGGGCGGCCCTCGCCGACGTGGTGACGCGCCACGAGAGCCTGCGCACGGTGTTCCCGGAGCGGGACGGGGTCCCGTGGCAGCGGGTACTGGATCCCGCGGCGGCGGCCCCGGCGGTGGACGGGGAAGCGACCCGCCCGGAGGACCTGGCCGCGAGGCTGGACTCCGCCGCCCGCCAGGGCTTCGACCTGGCCGCGGAACCACCGCTGCGGGTGCGTCTGTTCGCACTGTCGGCCGAGGAGCACGTCCTGCTGCTGGTGGTGCACCACATCGCCGGTGACGGCTGGTCGTTGAACCCGCTCGCCCGCGATCTGGCCCGGGCGTACGAGGCGCGGTGCCGGGGCGAGGCCCCGTCCTGGGCGGCGCTGCCGGTGCAGTACGCCGACTACACGCTGTGGCAGAACGACCTCCTGGGCGATCAGAGCGCGGCGGACAGCCTCTTCGCCACCCAGCTCGACTACTGGGTACGGCAGTTGCGCGACCTGCCCGAGGAGCTGCGGCTGCCCACCGACCGTCCGCGTCCGGCCGTGGCCTCCTACCGGGGTGACTACGTCAGGACCGGCATCGACGCGGAGCTGCACCGGCGGATCGCGGAGCTGGCCCGGGAGTCCGGCGCGACGGTGTTCATGGTGCTGCAGGCCGGACTGGCGGCGCTGCTGTCCCGGCTGAGCGGCAGCTCGGACATCCCCGTCGGCAGCCCGATCGCCGGGCGCACCGACCAGGAACTCGACGACCTGGTCGGCTTCTTCGTCAACACCCTGGTGCTGCGCACGGACACCTCGGGGCGGCCCAGCTTCCGGGAGCTGATCGCCCGGGTGCGCGACACCGCGCTGGGCGCGTACGCCCAGCAGGACGTGCCGTTCGAGTACCTGGTGGAGAAGCTCAATCCGCCGCGTTCGCTCGGCCGGCACCCGCTGTTCCAGACGATGCTGGCGCTCCAGAACGCGCCGGCCGGCTCCTTCCAGCTGCCCGGGCTGCGCGTCGACATCGAGCCGGGCCGGACCGGCTCGGCCAAGTTCGACCTGTTCTTCAGCCTGTCGGAGCACCTCGACGACACGGGCGGCGCGCAGGGCATCACCGGTGTGGTCGAGTACGCGAGCGACCTGTACGACGCCGACACGGTCAGCGACCTGTTCGACCGCTGGGTGCGGCTGCTGGCGTCCCTGGTGGCGGAGCCGCACCGGCCGATCGGCTCGGCCGACCTGCTCACCACCCGGGAGAGCCTGCAGCTGGAACGGCGCAACGACACCGAACGGCCCGCGGCCGAGGCAGGTCTCCCGGCACTGTTCGACGCCCAGGCGGCCGGCCGTCCCGAGGCTCCGGCCCTGGTGCACGGCGACCGGGAGATCGGCTACCGGGTGCTGCGCGAGGCCGCCGACGGCGTGGCGGCGTTGCTGGCGCGCCGCGGGGTGCGCCGGGCGGGGACGGTGGCGCTGCTCATGCCGCGCTCCCCCGGCATGGTCGCCGCGGTCCTCGGCATCCTCAAGGCGGGCGCCGCCTACGTGCCGCTGGACCCGCGCTCCCCGGCGGCTCGGACGCGGACGGCGCTGGCGGAGACGGGAGCCCGGGTGCTCATCACCGACCGAACACCGGCGCCGGAGTCGCTCCCGGACGGCACGACGGTCGTCCTCCTCGGCACCGCCCTCGGTGACGGCTTCCTCCCTGAGGACGCCGGTGACGGCTTCCTCCCTGAGGACGGCGCGCCCGGAGCCGCGCCGGCCGGACAGCCGGGTCCGGACGATCTGGCGTACATCATGTACACCTCCGGCTCCACCGGCAGGCCCAAGGGCATCGGGGTCACCCACCGCAACGTGGCCGAACTCGCGACCGACCCGCGCTGGCGCACCGACGCCCAGCGCCGGGTGCTGCTGCACTCGTCACCGGCGTTCGACGCGTCGACGTACGAGGTGTGGGTGCCGCTGCTCACCGGCGGCACCCTGGTGATCGGCCCGGACGGGGATCTCGACCTGCACGCGCTCGCCGGCACGATCGTGCGGCAGCGGGTCACCGGTCTGTGGCTGACCAGTTCGCTGTTCACGCTGGTCGCCGAGAGCGACCCCGCGTGCCTCGCCGGCGTCCGGGAGGTGTGGACGGGCGGTGAGGCGGTGTCTCCGCACGCGGTGCGCACGGTGCTCGCGGCCTGCCCCGGTCTGGCGGTCGTCAACGGATACGGACCGACCGAGACGACCACCTTCGCCGCGAGCTGGACGGTCGACGCCCTGGCCGCCGACGCCACCTCGGTGCCCATCGGGCTCCCGATGGCCAACACCCGGCTGTACGTGCTGGATCCGGACCTGCGCCCCGTCCCGCCCGGAGTGGTCGGCGAGCTGTACATCGCCGGCACCGGTCTCGCCCGGGGCTACCTGGGCAGGGCCGGTCTGACCGCACGGCGGTTCGTGGCCGACCCCTTCGACAAGCCGGGCGCGCGCATGTACCGGACCGGGGACCTGGTGCGGTGGACGGCGGACGGCGCGCTGGACTACGTGGGGCGCGGCGACGACCAGGTCAAGCTGCGCGGCTTCCGCATCGAGCCGGGAGAGGTGGAGAGCGTGCTGCTGCGCCATCCGGCCGTGGGGCAGGCGGCGGTGCTGGTCCGCGAGGACCGGCCGGGCGATCCGCGCCTGGTGGCGTACGTGGTCACCGACCCGGAGGCCGGGGGCTTGGACCACACCGCAGAACAGGACCAGGTCCAGGCCTGGCAGGGGATCTACGAGTCGTTGTACGCCGCGCCGACCGCCGCGTTCGGCGAGGACTTCTCCGGCTGGAACAGCAGCTACGACTCCGCGCCCATCCCCGTGGAGGAGATGCGCGAGTGGCGCCGTGAGACGGTGGCCCGCATCCGGCGGCTGCGACCGCGCCGGGTGCTGGAGATCGGCGCCGGCACCGGCCTGCTGCTGTCGCGGCTCGCCCGGGACACGGCGGAGTACTGGGCCACGGACTTCTCGCCGGCGGTCGTCGAGACGCTGCGCGGACATGTGGCGGGCGATCCGCGGCTGAGCGAGCGGGTGAGGCTGCGGACCCTGGCCGCCCACGAGACCGGGGACCTCCCGGAGGGCCACTTCGACACCGTGGTCCTCAACTCGATCGTGCAGTACTTCCCGAGCTCCGCGTATCTCCTGCGGGTCATCAGGTCCGCCATGAGGCTGCTGGCTCCGGGCGGCGCCCTGTTCCTCGGCGACGTACGCGATCTGCGACTGCACCGCATGCTCACCTCCGCGGCGCTGGCCCACAAGGTGCACGACCGGCACGACCGCGCGAGTCTGCGGCGGGCCGTCGAACGCGCCCTGGTGATGGAGAAGGAACTGCTGGTCGCACCCGAGCTGTTCACTGTGCTGGGCGAACACGTCGAGGGCCTCGCGGGGGCCCGGGTCGAGGTGAAGCGGGGCGCCTTCGCCAACGAACTGACGCGGTACCGCTACGACGTCACGCTCTTCAAGGACGGCGGCACCCCGCTCACCTCGGCGGGCGAGCTGCCCGTGGTCGAGTGGGACGACGCGACCGGGCCGGCCGGTCTGGAGGAGACGCTCCGCCGGGTCCGGCCGCCGCTGCGGGTCGCGGGGGTGCCGAACCGGCGCCTGGCCGAGGACGCGGCCGTCGAAGCGGCGATCCACGGGCACGACCCGGAGGTGCCGGGGGACGCTCCGCCGCTCGCTGCGGTGGAGGAGCTCGCCGCCCGGCTCGGCCTCGCCGCGCACGTGACCTGGTCGTCCGACCCCTGCCGCCTGGACGTGGTGTTCACCGCGCCGGATCCGGCGGCCCGGGTGGTCGACCTGTACCGGCCGCGGGCCCCCCTGGGCACCGCCACGCCGCTGGTCCGCTGGGTGCGGGCGCCGCTGACCGCACGGGCGGCGGGCGCGCTGGTGGGCGACCTGCTGGAGCACGCCAGGCGGCAGCTGCCGGAGTACATGGTGCCCGCCTCGGTGGTGCCGCTCAGCCGGCTGCCGCTGACTCCCAACGGCAAACTGGACCGGTCGGCGCTGCCCGCCCCCGATCTCGACTCCGGCGCGGACGGCCGTGCTCCCCGGCTGCCGCAGGAAGAGCTGATGTGCGAGCTGTTCGCCGAGGTGCTGGGCCTGCCCCGGGTCCGGGTCGACGACGACTTCTTCCAGCTGGGCGGCCACTCGCTGCTGGCGGCCCGGCTCAAGGCCCGGATCCGCGCGGCGTTCGGCGTGGACGTGGGGCTGCGCGCGTTGTTCGAGACGCCGACCCCGTCCGACATGACCGGGCGGCTGCGGACCGCCGACACGGGCGACGGGTACGAGGTGATGCTGCCGCTGCGCCCGCGGGGTGAGCGCGAGGCGCTGTTCTGTGTGCACCCCGGCGGTGGCATCGGCTGGTCGTACGCCGGTCTGCTGAAGCACCTCGACACCGAGCGGCCGGTGTACGGGATCCAGGCGCGCGGTCTGGGCGAACCGGAACCCCGCCCGGACACGCTGGAGGCGATGGCGGCCGACTACGCCGACGAGATCCAGCGGGTCCAGCCCGCGGGCCCCTACCACCTGCTCGGCTGGTCGTTCGGCGGGGTCGCCGCCTACGCGGTGGCCGTGGAACTGCGGCGCCGCGGGGAGCGGGTGGGGGTGCTCGCCGTCGTGGACGCCTGCCCGGGCTGGAAGGGGCTGACCCATGACGACGTCCCTGAGCTGGACGAGGACGATCTGCACGAGCACCTCACCTATCTCGTCGGTCTGGTCGACGAGTCGTTCGTACCGGGCGAGGGGGAACGGCTGACGTTCGAGCGCACCAAGGAGATCCTGCGGCGGCGGGGCAGCGCGCTGGCGAACCTCGGGGAGGAGCAGTTGCGGATGATCATGGAGATCTCCGCCAACAACACCCGGCTGCTCATCGACTACCGCCCCGAGCGGCTGGCGGCCGATCTGCTGCTGCTGACCGCGGACGACCAGCAGGAGCCGTCGCTGACGCAGCGCGCGTGGACGCCGTACGTGGCGGGGCGCATCGAGCGGCACGCCCTGCCGGGCGAGCACGGCACGCTGCTGAACCGGGAGGCGTCGCTCGAGGCGATCGGCCGGCTGGTCCGGGAGAAACTCGCCGCGTACGGCGGCGGCAAGGGGTGACCGGTGCCGCCGCGCAGCTCTGCACCGATAGCTCCTTATGCCGTAAAGTGTTGCGGGCAAGAGGGTTACGGGAGATGTCACGGCCGAAACGTCGACACCGGCCGGACGACGCCCCCCGCGCCATCCGCCCCCATCGTGCGAAGGAATCCATGAACAGCTTGCCGATCTGGCTCCTGCAGGTCACCCGGACCGAGCGGATCACCCCTCACATGGCCCGCGTCACCGTCACCGGCGACGACCTTCGGGGCTTTTCCCTCACGGAACCCGACCAACAGGTCAAGCTCTACTTTCCGCGCCCGGGGCAGCCCCGACCGGTCCTGCCCGAGGTCACCGAGACCACCGACCTCATGACGTGGTACCAGGCGTTCGGGGCCATCCCGGAGGACGAGCGGCCCTGGATGCGCAGCTACACGATCCGCGCGCACGACCCGGCCACGAACTCCCTCACCTTCGACTTCGTCCTGCACCGGCACGCCGGACCGGCCACACGGTGGGCGATGGACGCCGAGGAGGGCGACTTCCTGGGCGTGTTCGGTCCCAGCGACTACTTCGCGCGCCCCAAGCCGCTGTCCACGTCGCTCGCGGAGGCCGACTGGGTGCTGCTGGCCGGTGACGACGCGGCCGTTCCCGGGATGGCGTCGATCGTCGAGAGCCTGCCGTCCGGCGCCCGGGCGATGGCGTTCATCGAGGTCCAGGACGCGGGCGACGAGCAGCCGCTGCGTACCGAGGCCGATCTGACCACGACATGGCTGTACCGCGGCGCGACCGAGCCGGGGCAGAGCGAGGCGCTGGCCGACGCGCTGCGGGAGGCCGTGCTGCCGGACGGCGACGGTTTCGCCTGGCTCGCCGGCGAGGCCGGCCTCGTACGGCGGATGCGGCGGCACCTGGTGGACGACCGCGGCCTGCCGAAGAGCCGGATCGAGTTCTCCGGCTACTGGCGCCTGAAGCTCACCCAGGACGACGCCCCCACCGAGGAGGATCTCGCCGAGGCGCAGGAACGCCTCGCGGAGGCGCAGGCCCAGGCCTCCTGACCCCACGGCGAGACCGGGACGTGCCGCCACGAGCACGTCCCGGTCGTTCGTTATCCGGCACCGTCAAGGTCGCGGATCCATATCAAGCCAACCGATCACGGCCGCATGCGGGAGAGTGGAATTCATTGCTACGCTCCCTTGGATCGCCGCACTGATCGGATAATATGACAGTGGCGTCGTCGCCCGGTCGACGACGCGGCTTCTCTGCTTCGTCTCGCCGGAATTCCCACGGGGGTGTTTCCTTTGGCAATGATCGTTGCGGGCAACCAGCCCCACGCGAGATATCGCGCGCTCTAGCGCCTCTTTCACACCGGGCGGGCTTCTCCTTTTCCATGCCCCCCGGCAGCTGTCGTCACGACATCCCCCCTCCGCGCCGACCACCCTTCTTCAGCGCACGGCCGCTTCAGCCACGGCCTTGGTCGGCGTCCGGCCCCCCGGCCGGCACTTCGTCGCGTACGTCGCCCGAATCACCTCAACCATGCGGCCTCTGCATGCCCAGAGGCACGAGCACCGCCGGAAGAGAGGTTCGTATGCAGCACTCCGTGGACCAGGCTCAGCGAAACCGCCCGTCTGCCAGAACGCCCCTCCGGAGAGGAGGAACCGAAGGCGGGCGCGAAGGCAAGGACATCCTCACGACACGCGTCGGACTGAGAATTCCCGCGGCCCTCACCTTCGAACGATGGCAGAACGTCGGTTCGCAGATCTCCCGCATCGTCGACTCCTCGTCCTGGTGCCTCGGCGACTGGCTGGTGTACGGACAGGAGGAGTTCTCGGACCGGTACTTAAGGGCCATCGAGGCCTGCGGCCTCGACTACCAGACCCTGCGCAACTACGCGTGGGTGGTCCGCAAGTTCGAGCTCAGCCGCCGCCGCGAGACGCTGAGCTTCCAGCACCACGCCGAGGTGAGTTCGCTGCCGCCCTGCGAGCAGGACAAGTGGCTGGACATGGCCGACGAGTTCAACTGGTCACGCAACGAACTGCGCCGCAACATCCGCTCCCACCGACAGGGCGACGGCAAGGGCGAGCCGCCGAAGGACTACCTGCCCAAGCTCAGCGCCCCGGCCGAGCGGGTGCAGCGGTGGCGCAAGGCCGCCGAGCTCTCCGGGGACGAGTTCGAGCAGTGGGTGCTCAGGACTCTCGACGAGGCGGCGCTGGCCAGCCTTCCCGGGTGACGCCCGCAAGGGAGGGTGGGACGGGCGCACCGCCCGTCCCACCCTCCCTTGTTCCCCCCTACTTCCAGGCGCGCAGCACCCCGTGCGGCGTCCACGTCCCGCCCGGCAGCCGTTCGACCCGCTGGAACCCGGCGGCTCGCAGCCACTCCTCGTACTCCCCCCAGTGGTAGAGGGTGCTGTCCGGGGCCGGCAGCGTGGCGAAGTAGACGTTGTCGAGCGCGGCGTACAACGGCCCGTCGCCCGTGTCGTCCGAGAACGCGTTGAAGATGAGCACCTGGCCGCCCGGCGGCAGGCAGTCGAACGCCTTGCGCAGCAGCGCCGTGTTCTGCTCGGGCGACCAGATGACGAGCTGGTTGGCGAACAGCACGCAGTCGTGGCCCGCCGGGTAGTCGTCGGCGAAGATGTCCCCGGCCCGTACGGAGATCCGGTCGTCCAGTCCGCGCTCGGTGATCCGGCCGCTCGCGATGTCGAGTGCGCCGGGCATGTCGACCACCGTGAAGGACGTCCCCGGGTTCGCCTCCGCCAGCGCGATCGCGTTCACCCCGTCGCCACCACCGATGTCCAGCACCCGGGACACCCCGCTCAGATCGGCCCGGTCGACGAGGACCGGGTTGGACAGGCGCGACCACGAGCGCATGCAGCGGTAGAAGAGCGCCTCCAGTTGCGGTTGGGAGGCCAGCCGGTGGTACAGGTCGTCGCCCTCGCCGGGGATGCTGCGCAGCCCGACGTTGGTGTTCTGCCTCAGCGCCTCCACCAGGTCGGCCGCGGCCGGCATCGTGATCCGGTCCTGAAACTCCACGAGGTCCTCGATGATGCTCCAGGTGCCGTCGGACAGCATCGCGTCGATCAGCTCGGCGTTGAGGTAGCGGCCGCTCCTGCGGGCGGTGAGGCCCAGCGAGGTCGTGCCCAGCAACAGGATCTGCGCCGCCCGGGGTTCCAGCTTCAACGTGGCGCACACCTGCTCGGTGGTGAGCGGCCCCTCCTCGTGCAGCCGGGTGAACAGACCGAGTTCACAGCCGGCGTGCAGCAGGTGGAAGGCGGAGGCGCCGAAGAGGATCCGGGTGAGGTCTTCGTGGTCGACGGGACCGGCCTTGGCCATGATGAGCTCCCTCGTGTGGTCGGTGATCGATGAGGTGACAGCGGGACCCGCGGGGCGTGCCAGGCGTGCACGGCCGGACGGGACTTCGGGGACGCGCCCTACAGGGACGACCGCGCGGACCACAGCTCCGGGAAGAAGCGGTGGCCGCTGATGCTCTCCAGCCACGCCACGCCCTCGGTGCCGCCCGTGCCGGGTTTGCCCCCGAGCACCCGTTGCACCACCGTCAGATGCGTGTAGCGCCACCGGGCGAAGGCGTCGGCGGCATCGGTCAGCGCCTCTCCGAGGAGGAACAGCGGGCGGTGCGCCTCACTGTTCCCGTACACCTCGTGCCAGGCCCGCTCCACACTGTCGTGAGGTTCGTACGGCGCCTCGCACGGGCGCGCCAGCACGGCGTCCGCGACCGGAAGGCCGCGGCGACGCAGCAGGGCCAGCACGGCGTCGTAGAGGCTCGGCTCGTGCAACTGCCGGGACACCGCCTCATGGCTCGACGCGTCACGGTGCGGAAGCACCATCCGCGGATTCTTGTTCCCGAGCAGAAATTCCAGCCGCCGGTACGAGGCGGACTGGAAACCGGAGGCGCCACCCAGCACCTCGCGGAACTCGGCGAATTCTCCGGGTGTCATCGCGCTGAAGAAGTCCCACGACGACAATGCCACCTGCTGCACCCGAGCGGCCCGGCGCAACGCCCACAGCGCGGCGTCCACATCGTCGTCGTCCACCCGGTCGCGGACCGCCGTGAATTCGATGTGCAGCAGCTTGAAGAGGAGTTCCATGACCTGGCTCATGATGATGAAGCCGGGTTCGGTGGCCGCCGCGGTGCGGGGATGCTGCAACGCGAGGAGAGCGTCCATCTCGGCGTACTCGGCGTACTCGGTCGGGGGCGCGCCCGCCGCCCCGCCGTAGGGGCAGCGCGTCACCACCGCGTCGTTCCGCTGTTCACCCGGTCGCGCGGCGGTCATCCGGTGTCCCTCCAGGTCCGTGCAGACTCAGGGCCTTGTGGTACAGCGTCGTCAGCAGCGGCCCGATCCCGTCCGGCCGGGACCGGTACCGCGCGCCGAAGCGACGGTGATACTCGGCGAACCAGTCCGCCCGCTCACCGAGGAAGAGGATGTCGTGCACCGCCATCGCCCGCACCGCGACCAGCGGCACAGGTGACCGGCTGACCTTGAAGGTCGGGTTGTGGGCGGCCGGTTCCGCGCACTGCGGATGGAACTGGCCGATCATCAGGCCGCGTCCCACGCTCTCGGTCTTGACCTGCGCGTGCGCCTCGTCGAGCAGCGCGAACGCCTCGGGCGCCAGGTCCGGCAGCACGATGAGCAGCGACCGCAGGGTCGGGTTCGACGCCCGCCAGTCGAGGTGCTCGAACTCGTCGAGACCGCAGCGGATGATCTCTCTGATCAACGGCAGACTGGCGGCGGGCCCCACGAGCCGCACCGCCGTCTCGACCGCGTGCACCCTCCTGGCGGGTGCCACGAACGGACACACCGCGCCCGACCGGCCGAGCTGCTCATGGGGTTGGGTGATATAGGAATTCAGCCATTCGTCGACGCTGTCGAGGGCCTTCCCGACGTCGACTGCCAACACATCGATTGACATTACTGTCGATTTCCCCTCCGGCGGCACCATCAAGAAAAAGGCGCAGGCGCTTTACCGACGTGCCCTGCACCGACTTATTGGCTCGCAAAACCATATCGACGTCCAGAAATACGCATCAAGGGAAGCGTGACCGGGCATGCCACGACCGGGCGAGCGGAAATGCGGCGGGTGTCCCGCCGGCGGGACACGCGTCGCCCCGGTCCCAATCATGGAAATGCGGTGCCCACCTTGCCCCGAAACACCTCGGAGAACACGTGCCCTTCCCGATCGGTCCCTGGATCCGCAGCTTCGGTCTGGCGCCTGCCGCGTCCGTGCGGCTCCTGTGCTTCCCCCACGCCGGCGGCACCGCCGCCTACTACCGTCCGATGGCGGTGGCGCTCGCTCCGGACGTCGAGCTCCTCGCCGTCCAGTACCCGGGCCGACAGGATCGCTTCCGGGAGCGGCTCGTCGACAGTGTCGGCGAGCTGGCCGACCACGTGGCCGACGCGGTACGTCCGCTCCTGAGCCGCCCCCTGTCCTTCTTCGGGCACAGCATGGGGGCCGCCGTGGCCTACGAGGTGGCGCTGCGGGCCCAGGCGCGGGGCGACGGTCCGCGGACCCTCTTCGTCTCCGGCCAGAGCACGCCATCGGCCCGCCGCGACCGCGGGATCCACGCCCTGCCCGACGGCCTGCTGGCGGCGGAGCTGGAGCGCCTGGGCGCGACGGACCCGGCCGTCCTCGCCGACAGTGAACTGCTCGGCGTCCTGCTGCCCGCCATCCGCGCCGACTACCGGGCCATCGAGACCTACCGCCGGAGCGACGAGCCGGCCCTCGACTGCCCGATCGTGGCCCTCACCGGTACCGCCGACCCGTACGTACGGCCCTCGGAAGCGGCCGCCTGGGCCCGCCTCACCCGCCGGGCCTTCGCGTTCCACGAACTGCCCGGCGACCACTTCTTCCTGGACGCCCGGCGTGACCACGTGTGCGAGATCCTGCGCGGGCACCTCGCCCCCTCCTCCTCGGCGGCAGGGCGCTGACGCGGGCGGCGGCACGCACGGGCCGGGCGGATCAGAGGCCGACGTAAGCGGCCAGGTGCTCGCCGGTGAGGGTGGAGCGGGCGGCGACGAGCTCCGCCGGGGTCCCTTCGAAGACGATGCGGCCGCCGTCGTGTCCGGCGCCGGGGCCGAGGTCGACGATCCAGTCCGCGTGCGCCATCACCGCCTGGTGGTGTTCGATGACGACGACCGACTTGCCCGAGTCGACCAGCCGGTCCAGCAGCCCGAGCAACTGCTCCACGTCGGCGAGGTGCAGACCCGTGGTCGGCTCGTCCAGGACGTAGATCCCGCCCTTGTCCGCCATGTGCGTGGCCAGCTTCAGCCGCTGCCGCTCACCGCCGGAGAGCGTGGTCAGCGGCTGGCCCAGGGTCAGGTAGCCGAGCCCGACGTCCGCCAGCCGGCCGAGGACGGCCTGGGCGGCGGGGACGCGCGCCTCGCCGGTACGGAAGAACTCGTCCGCTTCCGCCACCGGCATCGCCAGCACCTCGCTGATGTCCCGCCCGCCGAGCCGGTATTCCAGCACCGCTGCCTGGAACCGCTTGCCGCCGCACTCCTCGCAGGTGGTGGCGACTCCGGCCATCATCGCCAGGTCGGTGAAGATCACCCCGGCGCCGTTGCAGGTGGGGCAGGCGCCTTCGGAGTTGGCGCTGAACAGGGCGGGCTTGACGCCGTTGGCCTTGGCGAAGGCCTTACGGATCGGCTCCAGCAGACCGGTGTAGGTGGCCGGGTTGCTGCGCCGCGAGCCGCGGATGGGCGCCTGGTCGACCGACACCACCCCGGCGCCCGCCGGGATCGACCCGTGCAGCAGCGAGCTCTTCCCGGATCCGGCGACCCCGGTCACCACCGTCAGCACCCCGAGCGGAAGGTCGACGTCGACGTCCCGCAGATTGTTCGCCCGCGCCCCGCGGATCTCCAGCGCACCGACCGGCTTCCGGACCGTCTTCTTCAGCGACGCCCGGTCGTCGAAGTGACGACCGGTCAATGTGCCGCTGCTTCGGAGCCCTTCGACGCCGCCCTCGAAACAGACGGTGCCGCCGGCCGTCCCGGCGCCGGGCCCGAGATCGATCACATGGTCGGCGATGGCGATGACCTCGGGCTTGTGCTCGACCACGAGCACCGTGTTGCCCTTGTCCCGCAGCAGGAGCAGCAGGCCGTTCATCCGCTGGATGTCGTGCGGGTGCAGACCCGTGCTGGGCTCGTCGAAGACGTAGGTGATGTCACTGAGCGGGGAGCCGAGATGGCGGACCATCTTCACGCGCTGCGCCTCACCGCCCGACAGCGTGCCCGCGGGCCGCTCCAGCGACAGATACCCGAGCCCGATCTCGACCAACGAGTCGAGGGTCTGCCCTAAGGTCGCCAACAGGGGTGCGACCGACGGCTCGTCCAGCCCGCGTACCCACGCGGTCAGGTCCCGGACCTCCATCGCACACGCGTCGGCGATGTTGATCCCCTTGATCCTGGACGCCCGGGCCGCCTCGCCCAGCCGGGCCCCCTCGCAGTCGGGGCACGTGACGAAGGTGACCGCCCGCTCCACGAACGCCCGGACGTGCGGCTGCAGCCCGTCCTCGTCCTTGGACAGCACCGACCTGCGCACCTTGGGGACCAGCCCCTCGTAGGTGACGTTGATGCCGTCGACCTTCACCTTGGTGGGCTCGCGGTGCAGGAAGTCGTGCCGTTCCGTCTCGGTGTAGTCGCGGACCGCCTTGTCGGGGTCGACGAAACCCGACCCGGCGAAGATCCGCACGAACCAGCTGCCGACCTTGTAACCGGGAACGGTGATCGCGCCCTCGTTGATCGACTTGCTCTCGTCGTAGAACTGCGTCAGGTCGAGATCGGTCACCCGGCCCGTCCCCTCGCAGCGGGGGCACGCGCCGGCGGGCTGGTTGAAGCTGTAGTGGAACGGAGGCCCGGCACTCGGCTCGCCGAGTCGGCTGAAGACGACGCGCAGCATGGCGTGGGCGTCGGTCGCGGTGCCGACGGTGGAGCGGATGTTGACCCCCATCCGCTCCTGGTCGACGATGATCGCCGTCGTCAGCCCTTCCAGGACGTCGACCTCGGGCCGCGCCAGCGTGGGCATGAAGGTCTGCAGGAAGGCGCTGTACGTCTCGTTGATCAACCGCTGCGACTCCGCGGCGATCGTGTCGAACACCAGCGAACTCTTGCCGGATCCGGAGACACCGGTCAGCACCGTCAGCCGCCGCTTCGGGATCTCGACGCTGATGTCCTTGAGGTTGTTCACCCGCGCGCCCCGCACGCGGATCCTGTCGTTGCCGTCAGCGGTACAACGCGGCGCGCCCGGCACCGTATCCGTCCACGCGACCCTGCTCATCCGTGCCTCCCTCTGCCACACCCGGGCGACCGTCACGTCCTCATCCCCGGTCACCCCGACCGATCTAACCAGCCGCGGGAGGCACACGCCGAATCACCGAGGAGACGCAGGGACCGCCTGTGGGACGGGAGTTGACCGGCCATACGTCCACGGGGGCCGGTCTTGGGCCTTGAGCCGGGTCGGCGGTTCGTGGCGGACGCGGAGCATCCGCACCACGGAACGCGACGTTCGGTTCGAGTGGCTACGCGGCACCGGACGGAGGTTTGTTCCTGGGATCCAGGCGGTAGTCGGGACAGTCTCGGTTCTCGCACGCGCCCGGCCCCCGGACGGGAACGAAGACACCGAGGGTCTTGTGGCGATGCACCGCGGACGGCACGGACTGCCGGCAGGTCGGACACTCATACATGTCAATCTTATGCTTGCTCTTGACCATATCTTTACGATATGCCCGTTTTTGCGCGTTGGGAAGGCTTTGACTGCCCTGCCGTCCCCCGCGGCGACGGGCTTCATGGTCCTCGGCCGGTGAACCGGCGAGGGGCAGGGGTTCATCCGCCGGAGGCAGGGCATCACGCGCCTCGCGGGGCTCGGCAACCGCGGTGACGTCCCCTTGCGCGTCGGCATGCCCCGGGGAGCCTCCAGGGGCCGGTCGTCTGATGCTCAGTACGACGGAGCCCGCCAGTACGACGACGATCACAGCGAGGCTGATCGGTGAAGGGATCTCCGGGATGCCGGGGCTGATCATCTTGTGGGACGCCTGGAGGATGAGCTTGACGCCGATGAAGGAAAGGATGATCGCCAGGCCCTTGCTCAGATAATGGAAGCGGTCCAGGAGCCCCGCGAGCATGAAATAGAGGGCCCGCAGACCGAGAATGGCGAAGGCGTTGCTGGTATAGACGATGAACGCGTCGTCGCTGACCGCGAGGACGGCGGGCACGCTGTCGACGGCGAAGATCAGGTCGGCCGCCTCGATGGCGGCGACCACGGCCAGCAGCGGGGTGCCCACGCGCTTGCCGGCTTCCTTGACGAAGAACTTCGCCCCGGCGTATTCGTCCCGCACCGGAATGACCTTGCGCAGCATCCGTACGGCGAAGCTCTGGCCCGGGTCGAAGCTCTCCTCCTCGTCCTTGAGGAGTTTGTAGGTGCTGTAGAAAAGCACCGCCGCGAAGGCGAACAGCACCGCGGTGAACCGGCTGACCACGGCCACGCCGAGAGAGAGGAAGATTCCGCGGAAGACGAGGGCGCCCATGACGCCGAAGAACAGCACTCGGTGCTGGTAGGCGCGGGGCACTTTGAAGTACGCGAAGATCACGGCGAAGACGAACAGGTTGTCGACCGACAGGCTCTTCTCCAGCAGCCAGGCCGTCGTGTACTCGGTGCCGGCGGTCGTACCCAGGACGAGGAAGACGACGCCACCGAAGATCAGGGCAAGACTCACCCATAGTCCGCTCCAGGCGGCTGCCTCCTTGAAGCCGATCACGTGCGCGGTGCGGTGGGCCAGCAGATCCACCGCCAGCGACACCACCACCGTCGCGGCGAACGCCATCCACAACCAGAGCGGGACCACGAGCACGCCTGAATGTCTCGTCATGAGCCGCGCGAAGTGCGCCGACCCTTATACAGCAGTGTCCGGCACGACGCCCCAGGAAGCACGCGGAGCCGACGGTTCCCGGCTCACCACGCGCGTTCGACTGCTCCCGCAGCACATGGGCCCTGCACCTGCCCTCACACGCGCCCTTGACGTGGCACGTACCGGCTGATGCGACGGGGGCCGCCTACTCGATATCGGCGTACCCGTGCTCGGCCTGTTCGCAGCATGGCAGTGCAGGTCAGCGGACCCTTCCCCGCGGCTTCAGCGCTACGGGCGGGAGTTCGGGAGCAGGCAACCGCCCCCCGGCATAACCCTCCACGTGCCCGAACCGGGAGCCCTTCGCCCACTCCTCGCGGGCCTGTGCGATCTCCTCGTGGGACCGTCCGATGAAGTTCCACCACATGACGATCTCCTCCTCGAACGGCTCACCGCCCAGGAGCATCAGCCCGGCGTCGGAGACGGCGCGCAGGGGCAGTTCGGTGCGGCCGCAGCCGAGGTAGAGCATGGAGCCGGGCAGGAGCGGTACGCCGTCGACGTGGGCCTCGCCCGACATGGAGAGGACCGCGTACTCGAAGTCCGGTTCGAGGGGGAGAGCGGCCTCCGCGCCCGCCGTCAGGGCCAGGTCCGCGCCGACAAGGGGGGTGTAGGCGGTGCCCGGGGACTCGGCTCCGTCGAGTGCGCCGAGGATCACCGTGGCCGTGAGACCGGGGGCGGTGACCTGCGGCAGCGTGGCGTGGTGCTGGAAGTGCGGCTCGACGTTCCGGTGGGCGTCCGGGAGGGCGACCCAGAGCTGGGCGCCGTGGAGGAGGCGCGCGTGAGGCCGGGGGCTCTCCTCCGAGTGGGAGATGGCCCGGCCCGAGGTCATCAGGCCCAGCTCGCGGGGTCGGATCGTCTGGAGGCTGCCCGTGCTGTCGCGGTGCAGCACCTCCCCCTCGTGCAGCCAGCTCACCGTCTGGAGCCCCATGTGCGGGTGCGGCGGCACCTGCATGCCGGGCTCGTCCGCGATGTCGTCGGGGCCGTAGTGGTCGACGAAGGCCCAGGCTCCCACCATCCGGCGGCCGAGGTTGGGGAGCAGACGGCGGACTTCGGTGGACTCTCCGAGCTGGACACGTCGGGGGCTGAGGAGTTCCCGTACCGGCTCGGCGACGACGAAGCCGCGGCCGCCGCAGACGTTGAGGGCGGCCTGTCGATCAAGATTGCTCATGACGCTCAACCTATTCCTGTCCGGCACGGGGTGGGGGCGCCCACGCGACCATGTTAGTGGAATGTTCAACCAAACGAGGGCGTTGAGGCGGACACCTCCCCCAGGGTGGCAGAACGGGGGCACGGCGAAGGAGAACGAAATGAACGAGACGTACTACGAGTTCGGGACCGCCGGCGAGCGCTGGGATCGCGCGCGGTTCTTCTTCGAGGCGAAGGAGTACCAGTCCGCCGCGCGCATCCTGCGCGGTCTGGTCGCCGAGCACCCCGAGCAGACGGCCCAGCGCCTGCTCCTCGCCCGTGCCTACTACCACTCGGCGCAGCTCTCGCGCGCCGAGACCGAGCTGCGCGCCGTCCTCGACCGCGACCCGGTGGAGCACTACGCCCGCCTCATGCTCGGCCGCACCCTGGAGCGGCAGGGGCGGCCCGCGGAGGCCGCGCCCCATCTCCGGCTGGCGGCCGCGATGTCCGGGGAATCTCCGGAGTGACCCTCGGCCACGAGTCAGGGTGAGCCCCCACCTGGGAGCGGCGGGGGCTTCGGTAGGGTCGGGGCGGGAGGTGCGGGCCGTGGACGCGCGACGGCCGGGACGGCACGACTGGCGAGCGGGTGGCGCCCTGGCGCACCTGCTGCTCGTCGTCGTGCTCGCGCTCGGCGTCTTCGTGATGCACGCGGTGGGCCACCCCGAGGGCTCCTCCGGGCACGACACCACCGGCACCGCCCCTCTCTCCCCCGCCGAAGCCGCACCCGCGCACCAGAGCGGCGCCGGACCCGGGCACGCCCCCGAGAGCGGGGCGCCCGCCCCGTCCCACGACTCCGGCATGGCGATGGACATGACCACGCTCTGTGTGGCCGTCCTCGGCGTCTGGCTGATCGCGGGGCTGGTACGCGCGGCGCTTGCCCGTCGCCCCGACTGGCCGGCCCGGCTCCTCGCCCGCCTCCTGCCCGCGCTGGGCCCCAACGCCCCGCCGCCCCGAACACCCGACCTCGCCGAGCTGTCGATCCTGCGGATCTAGGCCGATCGCCACCGCGGGCCGCCTCGCGCTGCCCGCCTCCGCGTTCGTTCAGCCTTTTCGCGCGTACGCACGGGCGTACGCCGCACCGACAGCACACGAGGTGTGACACACATGCGTGCCTTCACGAACCCCATCTCCCGGAAGCTCACCGCCGCCGGCGGCCTGGCCACCGCCTGTCTCCTGCTCTCCGCCTGCGGCTCCGCCGACACGTCGGCGAACGGCCCGGCCCACGGCGCCGAGCACTCCGCGTCCACGACGCACACGGCCCCCTCCGCGTCCGCATCCGTCTCCGGTTCCGGCGGCGACACCGCGCCCGGCGCGTTCAACGACGCCGACGTGATGTTCGCGCAGATGATGATCCCCCACCACGAGCAGGCGCTGGAGATGGCCGCGCTGGCCGAGGGGCGGGCCGAGGACCCCGGGATCAGGAAGCTCGTCGCCGAGATCGAGAAGGCCCAGGGCCCCGAGATCCGGAAGATGAGGTCCTGGCTCGCCGGGTGGGGCAAGCCGGAGTCCGCCGCCCACGACGGCCGGGGCGGGCACGAGATGGCCGGGATGATGTCCGCGCGGGACATGAAGGGGCTGGCCGCCACGAAGGGCACGGCGTTCGACCGCAGGTTCGCCGAGCTGATGATCGCCCACCACGACGGAGCCGTCGCGATGGCGCAGGCCGAGCGGAAGGACGGCCGTAACGCCACGGCCCGGAAGCTCGCCGACGACGTCGTCCGCACCCAGACCGCCGAGGTGGACCGGCTGCGGAAGATCCTCGCCCGGCTCTGATCGGCGCCGCACCGGGCACGCCGCGGCGTGCCCGGTGCGCGACCGGCGTCAGGCGCGTGCCGCGGTACGGACCACCTCGCCGCCCACCACGACCGTCTCGGCCACCGTGCCGGGGATGTCCTCCGGGTCCACGCGGAGGATGTCGCGGGACAGGACCACGAAGTCGGCGAGCTTGCCGACCGTCAGCGAACCGCGCTCGTCCTCCAGGAAGTTGGCGTAGGCCGAGCCCATCGTGTAGCCCTCGACGGCGGTGGTGACGTCGATCGTCTCCTCGGGCGTCCAGGGCTCCCCGCCGCCCCGCAGCGGGCGGCGGGTGGCGGCGGTGTAGATGCCGACCATGGGGTCCATCTCCGCGACGTTCCAGTCGCTGGAGAGCGCCAGCACCGCCCCGGCGGCGTGCAGGCTCCGGAGGGGCCAGGCCTTGTGCCAGCGATCGGGGCCGATGTTCTCGGCCCAGTCCTGGCCCGGGCCCGCGATGTCCGGAGCGGCGTGGCGCGGCTGCATGCAGGCGACGACGCCGAGCGCGGCGAAGCGCGGCGTGTCGGCCGGGTCGAGGCACTCCACGTGGACGACCTGGTGCCGGGCGTCGCGCGGCCCGTTCACCTCCCGGGCGCGGGCGACGGCGTCGAGGACCGTACGGATGCCCCGGTCACCGGTGGCGTGGACGAAGCACTGGAAGCCGCGGGCGTCGAGCCGGGTCAGCAGGTCGGCGAACTCCTCCGCCGGATAGAACGTGTCGCCGCGGTGGTGACCGCACCCGGCGTACGGCTCCAGGAGCGCGGCCGTACGAGGCTCGACGACGTCGTCGATGTAGAGCTTCAGCGGGCCCACCCGCAGCCGGTCGTCGGCGTGGGTCCGGGCCGCGGCGGCGAAGGCGTCCAGGTCGGCGTCGGTGGTGCCGCGCGGGTGGAAGAGGGCGGCGACGATCCGGGAGCGGAGCCGGCCCTCGGCGCGGGCCCGCTCGAAGAGGGCGAGGTCGTCAAGGGAGTTCTGGGGTTCGACCACCGTCGTGATGCCGTAGCCGATGGCGTCGTCGAGGCTCTTGGCGAGCCGGCCGTACTGCCGGTCGGGAGCCGCCCACGGCACACCGAGGTCGCGCAGCGCGCGGTGACCGTCGCGCGAGAGGCCCTTGACGGCGAAGTCCTTGACGAATCCGGTGGGTTCACCGGTGGCCGGGTCGGTGGCGGCTTCTCCGAACGGCAGGCTCGTACGGTCCCGAGTGACACCGAGCCGGCGCAGGGCCGCGGTGTTGAGCCAGGCGGTGTGCACGTCGTAGCTGAGGACGAGGGCGGGGGTGTCGCCGGTGACCGGGTCGAGGTCGGCGGCCGTGGGCATCCGGCCGCCGGGGATCGCGGAGTAGTCGAAGGCCTCGGCCTCGATCCACTCGGCGTCGGGGTGGTCCTGGCGCCAGGCGGTGATCCGCTCGTGGATCGCGTCGAGGGTACGGGCCCCGGCGAGCTGGACGCAGGCGTCGTCGGAGCCGAGGCGCACGTGGTTGTGGGCGTCGATGAAGCCGGGCAGGACCAGACGGCCGCCCGCGTCCATGATCCGGGTGTCGGGTCCGACCCAGGCGGCGGCCTCGGCGTCGGCACCGAGCCAGACGATCCGCCCGTCGCGTACGGCCATCGCCTCGGCCTCCGGCAGTTCGGGGTCGACGGTGTGGATCCGGGCGCGGGTGAGGACGAGGTCGGCGGGGGTGGGGGTGGGGGTGAGCATGCGCGTGAACTCCGGGTGAGGGGTGCGGGGTCGGGTGCGTGGTGTCGCGTAGGGGTGTTGGTCCGTGTGCGGGACGCGGGCCGGCCGCGTAGGGGTGTTGGTCCGTGTGCGAGACGCGGGCCGGTCCGTGGGCGGGACGGGCGCGCGCGTGGTGTGTGGCCGCGTGGGGAGCGGCGGGGTTATGGGTGCGAGGCGGGCACGGGGACGGGGGTGGGCGTGACGGTACGGCGTGCGAGGAGGAGATAGACCAGCGCCGAGACCGCCGCGCCGAGCAGGGTGAGGTCGGCTCCGCCGAGCGGGGCCACGAGCGGGCCCGTCCACAGCTCCGAGTCGCAGGTGAGCGCCGCGAAGACCATGCCCGTGAGCAGCGCGGTCATCCCCGCGGGGTGCCAGCCGGCGCGGTACCAGTACGCCCCCCGCTCGCCGGCGTGCAGCGACGCGGAGTCGTAGCGGCAGCGGCGCAGCACCATGTCGGCGAGGAAGACGCCGCCCCAGGGGGCGAAGACGATGATCAGGAGGGAGAGGAAGGCGAGGAGGGAGGTGGTGAAGTCGGTGAGGAAGAGCGCGCCGAGCGAACCGAGGGCGGTGACGGCGGCGCTGATGACGATGGCGCGGGCGCGGCTCCACGGGATGCCGAGGACCTGGAGGTTCAGGCTGGAGGAGTAGAGGGTGATGATCGAGTTGGTGACCGAGCCGCCGAGGACGAGCGCGAGGAAGAGCGGCCGGAACCAGCCCGGGAGCAGTCCCTCCGCGCCGGCGACCGCGTCCGTCATGTCGGTCTGGGTGGCGGCCGCGACACCGGCGACGCCGAGGGCCACGGAGGAGAGGAAGCCGCCGAGGGCGCCGCTCCAGGTGAGGGCCTTGAGGGAGGTGGTGCGGGGGAGGTAGCGGGTGTAGTCGGCGGGCATGGGGAGGTACGAGAAGGGGCCGGCGAGCATGACCACGAAAGCGAGGCTCCAGCCGGCCGCGCCGGGACCGGTGGCCGGGGCGGCCGTGTCGGCGCCGGGCAGGACGAAGACCAGCAGGGCCGCGAAGCCGACGGCGAGGGCGTAGGCCATCCAGCGTTCGGCGAACTGGACGGTGGCGTGGCCCCAGAGGGCGACGGCGAAGGTCATGGTCAGCGTGAGGGCGAGCGCGAGGGCGCGGGTGGTGCCGCCGGCGGCCCAGCCGAGGTGGGCGAACAGCGCTTCGAGGGCGAGGGTGCCGACGACCGTGTTGACGATGGTGTAGCCGATGCTGACGATCCAGTTGAGCAGGCCGGCGGGCCAGTTGCCGCGCACGCCGAACGCCGCGCGGGAGATGACGAGCGTGGCGGTGCCGGTGCGGACGCCGCTGAGTCCGGCGGCGCTGATGGCGAAGAACGAGAGCCCGCCGATGACGACGACGGCGGTGGCCTGCCAGAAGGAGAGGCCGAAGGCGACGGCGAGGGCGCCGTTGATCACGTAGGTGAAGGTGAGGTTCGAGCCGAACCAGAGCCAGAAGAGGTCCTTGGCGCCGCCGTGGCGCTCGGCGTCGGGGATGGGGTCGATGCCGTGGCCCTCGACCTGGAACACCTCGTCGCGGCCGTCGGCGGCCGCTCTGTCCTGTCGCGCCTGTGCCTGTCGTGCTGTGTCCACTCCGGCTCCCACCACTCCGCAGACCTTGAATGCTGTTCTAGAACTTAGAACGACATTCAAGATGTGCGACGGGGGCCCACTGCGTCAAGACCTCGAGGACCTGCGGTTAGAGTCGTGACCATCGTCAGAGCGGCGCGGCGGAGGCGGAGCGGGTGGCAGGGGCACGACGGCGCGACGGGCACATCACCCAGGAGCGGATGCTCGAAGAGGCCATGGCGGCGATCGCCGAGGACGGGCTGACGGCGCTCACGATGTCGGCGCTGGCCGAACGGCTGGGCACGAGCGGCGGCCACATCCTGTACTACTTCGGCAGCAAGGACCTGCTCCTGCTGGCCGCACTGCGGTGGAGCGAGTCGGCGCTCGCCGACGAGCGCCGGTCGCTGCTGTCCCGCCGACTGACGGCGGAGCGAAAGCTCGACCTCTTCCTCAGGCTCTACCTCCCCCGCGGCCCGCGTGACCCGCGCTGGACGCTGTGGATCGAGCTCTGGGCCCGCACGCCCGCCAACGAGTCCCTGGGCGAGGCGCAGCGGGAGCTGGACCGCGGCTGGCAGGAGGACCTGGAAGCGCTGCTCGCCAAGGGGGTGGCCCAGCGCCGCTTCGCCCCGATGGACGCGGCCGAGGTGACCGCGCGCGCCTCCGAACTCCTGGCCCTCCTGGACGGGTTGAGCACCCGGGTGGTCCTCGGCCAGGAGCAGGGGCGCGATCCCCGCCCGGCTCTGGAGGCGGCGCGGGCGGCGGCGGCCCGCCTGGTGCCGGTACGGGCTCAGGAGCGGGCTCCGAAGACTCCGGAAGCCTGACGCCGACGGCCCCGGCGGCCGGATGCCGGGGCCGGGGTCAGGGGCCGGGGTCAGGGGCCGGGGCCGGGGTCAGCGTGCTGGCGGATCCTCCCACGGCAGGGGCTCCACCGGGGTCATGGGCCAGTCCGGGGCGCCGGGGCGGTGACGGGACGACTCCGCGTTCCAGATGATCTGTTCGGCGTGGAGCACGGGCCGGGACAGCCGGGCGATCGCGGGATAACAGGCGCCGACGACCTGGGCGAGGGCGAGGGTGGCCTCGGCGTCGGAGGCCGCGTCGCCGGGGCGGGTGTGCGGGATGCCGTACCACCGGGTGACCGCCTCCAGGGAACGGCGCCCCGGGCGGTAGCGGTCCGCGTGACGGTCCAGGACGAGGGGGTCGCAGACCGGGGCAACGCCGCCCGGCAGTCGCGCCGTCAGCACCTCCACGCCGTGGCGCAGCAGTTCGGCGTGGAGGAGGGAGAGGACGTGCGGGGCGAACCACACGACCAGAAGCTCCCCCGCGGCCAGGTGTCCGGCGAGCAGGTCGGCCACCTCGCCGAGGGCGTCCGCGGCCGGAACGCCTTCCCGCCGGGCCCGTTCGATGGTCATGCCATGTGCCTTGCCGGGCGCCACCGACAGGAGATTGGATCCAGGATCCACGATCCAATCTCGGACCACGCCGTCGCTCGTCCGGACGGAGGCGGTGAGGATCCGGTCGACGGCCGCCCGGTTCCCGGTGGTCGCGATGTCCAGGGCCAGGAGGGGCCGGCGGTGCCAGCCGGAGTGGTCCAGGCGGGCCGGGGGTGTGGGTTCCCGTACGTGCTCGGGGTGGTAGACCTTCCAGCCGCCGGTGCGGCCGTGCCGGAGCACGCCCGCACCCGCGGCGACCACCGCCCCGCACACCGCGCACGGGCCGTCGTAGTCGTTGGCGAGCTCTCCCGAGGAACCATCCCTCGGGGCCTGCGGGACGCCGTTCACGGCATCACGCCTCCCCTCGCGCGCCGACCCTCGCGGGCGCCCGTCCCGCACGTGCCGTACGTGGCGCACGCCTCGTACGTCCCGCACGTGCCCGTCCCGCCCGTCCCGCCCGTCCCGCACGTGCCCGTCCCGCTCATGACGCTGCCGTACCGCTCATGACGTGCCCGCGCCGTCGCGGTACGCCTCCAGGAGCCGCAGCCACGCCTCGCTCAGCGTCGGGTAGGCGGGGACGGCGTGCCAGAGGCGGGCGATCGGGACCTCGCCGGCGACGGCGATCGTCGCCGAGTGCAGGAGTTCGCCGATCCCGGGCCCGACGAGGGTGACGCCGAGGACGATCTCGCGTTCCAGGTCCACGACCATGCGGGCGTGGCCGCGATAGCCGTCGGCATAGAGCCCGGCGCCCGCGACGCCCGAGAGGTCCAGGTCGACGGCGCGGACGCGGTGCCCGGCGCGCCGGGCCTCGTCGAGCGAGAGGCCCACCGCCGCGGCCTCCGGGTCGGTGAAGACGACCTGGGGTACGGCCGCGTGGTCGGCGGTGGCCTCATGGGCGCCCCAGGGATCGCTGCCGGACAGAGCGTCCCCGGCCGCGCGCGCGGCGATGGCGGCGCCCGCGATCCGGGCCTGGTACTTCCCCTGGTGGGTCATGAGGGCCCGGTGGTTGACGTCGCCGACGGCGTAGAGCCAGTCGTGGCCGGTGACCCGGAGGCTGTCGTCGACGGTGAGCCAGGAGCCGGGCTCCAGGCCGACGGTCTCCAGGCCGATGTCGTCGGTGCGCGGAGCGCGGCCGGTCGCGAAGAGGACCTCGTCGCCCTCGACGTGGTCGCCGCCCTCCAGGACCACGGTGACCGGTCCCGTACCCCCGTCGCGGACCACGGCGGACACGGAGACTCCGGTACGGATGTCGGCCCCGCGCTCGGTCAGGGCGTCGGCGACGTGCTCACCGACGAACGGTTCCATCCGCTCCAGCAGGCCCCCGCCGCGTACCAGCATCGTGACGTGCGAGCCGAGCGCCTGCCAGGCGGTGGCCATCTCCGCGGCCACCACTCCCCCGCCCACCACGACGAGGCGGTCCGGGACGTGGTGCGCGCTGGTGGCCTCGCGGCTGGTCCAGGGCCGGGCGCCGGACAGGCCCGGCAGGTCGGGCAGGGCGGCGCGGCTGCCCGTGCACACGGCGACGGCGTGCCGGGCGGTGAGGAGGTGGCGCTCGCCCTCGGGGCCTTCGACGGCGACCTCGCGGACTCCGGTCAGGCGACCGTGTCCGCGGACCAGGCGCGCGCCTGTCGAGTCGAGCCAGCCGACGGCGCCGTCGTCCTTCCAGTCCGAGACGTAGTAGTCGCGGTGGGCGAGCACGGCCCGGGCGTCCAGCGGGCCCTGGACCAGGTGGCGGAGACCGGGGACCGCACGGGCGTCGGAACGGGCGATCGCCGGGCGGAGCAGCGCTTTGCTGGGCATGCACGCCCAGTAGGAGCACTCGCCGCCGACCAGTTCGCTCTCCACCACCGCCACGCTCAGTCCGGCCGCCCGGGCCCGGTCGACCACGTTCTCGCCCACCGGTCCCGCTCCCAGCACCACCACGTCGTACGCCTGCTTCACCGCTTGAGTCATGGCCCCAGTCTGGTGGCAGGTGTGCGCGGTGGCCACAGGGGAAGGCGCCGCCCTGCGGTCCCGGAATAGCGAGGCTCGACGCGCCGTTGTGCGGGGCGAGTCCCCAGGGGACCGTAAGGACACCGCCAGGAGACCGGAGAGGCAGGAAGTATGAGCACTGTTGAGCTCACCAAGGAAAACTTCGACCAGATCGTGAGTGACAACGACTTCGTTCTGATCGACTTCTGGGCTTCCTGGTGTGGTCCGTGCCGTCAGTTCGCGCCGGTCTTCGAGGCGGCGTCCGAGCGCCACGAGGATTTGGTGTTCGCCAAGGTCGACACCGAGGCCCAGCAGGAGCTGGCCGCCGCCTTCGAGATCCGCTCGATTCCGACGCTGATGATCGTCCGCGACAACGTGGCCGTGTTCGCGCAGCCCGGCGCGCTGCCGGAGGCCGCCCTGGAGGACGTGATCGGCCAGGCGCGCAAGCTCGACATGGATGAGGTGCGCAAGTCGATCGAGGAAGCGAAGCAGTAGGCCCGGCCGGCAGGGACGGACGGAGGGGCGGTACGGGAGAGATCCGTACCGCCCCTTCGTGCTGCCGCGCCGCAGACGGCGGGTTCAGCGCTCCAGGACCAGCGCGAGACCCTGGCCGACCCCGATGCAGAGCGCGGCGAGGCCGGTGCCCGAGCCGGCCGCCGCGAGCTGGTGGGCCACCGAGCCGGCGAGCCGCGCGCCCGAGGCGCCCAGCGGGTGGCCGATCGCGATGGCGCCGCCGCGCGGGTTGACGATGCCGGGGTCGAGTTCCGGCCACTCGGCGAGGCAGCCGAGGGACTGGGCGGCGAAGGCCTCGTTCAGCTCGAAGGTGGTGAGGTCCGCGAAGGAGCGGCCGGCCTTGCCGAGCGCCCGCCGGACCGCCTCGACCGGGCCGAGCCCGAAGAGCTGCGGCTCGATGCCGGTGACGGCCGAGGCGCGGATCCGGGCGAGCGGCTCGCGGCCGGTCTCCCGGAGCCCCTCCTCGTCGACGAGGAGGAGGGCGGCGGCGCCGTCGTTGAGGGGCGAGGCGTTGCCCGCCGTGACCGTGCCCCCGTCCGGGCGGAACGAGGGCTTCAGCCGGCCGAGGGCCTCGAGCGAGGTGGTGTCCCGGATGCACTCGTCCCGGGCGAGCTCCGCGCCCGGGTAGGGGACGACCTCGCCGTCGTACAGTCCCTTCGCCCACGCCGCGGCCGCCTTCTCGTGGCTGGCCAGCGCGAACGCGTCCTGCCGCGCACGGGTGATGCCGTGCTTGTCGGCGATCAGTTCGGCGCCCTCGCCGAGGGAGACGGTCCACTCCGCGGGCATCCGGGGGTTGGTCATGCGCCAGCCCAGGGTCGTGGAGTGCAGCTGCTGGTGCCCGGCCGGGAAGGCGCGCTCGGGCTTCTGCAGGACCCAGGGCGCGCGGGACATCGACTCGACACCGCCCGCGACGACCACGGAGGCGTCGCCGAGCGCGATCGCGCGGGCGGCCTGGATCACGGCCTCCAGGCCGGAACCGCAGAGCCGGTTGACGGTGACACCGGGCACGGAGGCGGGGAGGCCGGCGAGGAGGGCGGCCATGCGGGCCACGTCGCGGTTGTCCTCGCCGGCGCCGTTGGCGTCGCCGAAGTAGACGTCGTCGATCCTGGCGGGGTCGAGGTCGGGGGCGCGGCCGACCAGCTCCCGGACGACATAGGCGGCGAGGTCGTCGGGGCGCACGGAGGAGAGGGCGCCTCCGAACTTGCCGATCGGGGTGCGGACGGCGTCGACGATGAAGACGTCGCGGATGGTCATCGGTTCTCTCCCACGGGGACCTTCGACAGGATCGGTTCGCCTGGTGAACTTTCCTTCGTGATCGTGGCCCGAGTCTCTGCCGGACCGCTCGTCCTGTCAACGGCCCCGAGCCCGATGCATGGCGTCTACATCCGCCGTACGGGAGTCAGGGGAAGGGCGCCGGCCGGGGGCGCGCGGCCTGTCTCAGGGGTCGGTCTCAGGGGGCCGGTCTCAGGGGGCCGGGGCGGTCCGGATGAGCGCCGTCAGGCCGTAGTCGAGTTCGCGGCCGTCCACCAGCAGGGCCTCGACGGTACGGGTCTCCGGGTCGATCTCGGCGGTCAGGCCGTGGCCTTCGTAGCGCGGATAGCCGGAGGCCCCCTGCCGGCCAGTGGCCTCGACCACGGCGGAGCGGACCGCGCTGTCGTCCACGGAGGCGCCGCCACGGTCCAGCACGTGCTGGGGAACGAGCAGGATCTCGAAACGCTGTGGAACTTTGCTCATGTGTCCGACGCTAAGCGCTCGACGCGGCTCCCGCCGGACGACCGGGAACCGGGCGCGGAAACCGGCGCGCGGGAGGCCCGCGCAGGGGGACCCGTGGCTCTCGGATGCCCTCAGGCCGGACGGCGGGTCAGCTCGACTCCCGGCGGACCAGCCGGGAGGCCATCAGATCGTGCGCCTCCGGCACCGCCTCCGGGTCGCGGACCGCGCGGTCGACCAGCTCGGCCAGGTGCCTGCCGATCACCATGTCGATCTGGACGGTGCTCAGCCGGGGCCGCAGCAGCCGCCCGAGGAGGAGGTCGTCCGAGCCGACGAGCGCCGTATCGCCCGGGATCTCGACGCCCGCGTCCTGGAGCGCCCGCATCAGCAGCATCGCGTACTCGTCGTTGTACGCGAAGACACCGTCCAGGCCCCGCTCCCGCCAGCCCGCCGCGAGGGCGTCCGCCGACTCCTCGTCGTACCGCAGCGGCAGGGGGATGACGGTGGCGCCGCCCCGCGCGGCCGCCTGGCGGACGCCGTCGAGCCGCGGGCCGGAGAACATCTCCAGGCCGGGCTCCTCGGGGACCACGACGCCGATCCGGCGGCTGCCGCGCTCGACCAGGTGCTCCCCCGCGACCCGTCCCACCCGCGCCTGGTCCATGACCAGCGCGTGCGCCCCTGCGATCCGCTGCGACCCGACGGTGATCACCGCCTTGGCGCCGGAGCGCTTGAGGACTTCGACGCCCTGCGGGGTGAGCTGGACCTCGCCGAGGGAGACGACGGCCACGGGGCGGAGCTCGGCCCAGGCGCGGGCGGCCTCGTCGCCGTCGAGCCCGAGGCTTCCGTACTGCACCACGGTGTAGTCGAGGCGGCGCAGCGCCCACTGGAGCTCGTTGAAGAACCGGTTGTACAGCGGGCCCACGGGCACGTGCGCGGTGGGCAGCAGGACCATCCGGCTGTGGCCGGCGCGCAGGCTGCGGGCCGCCGCGTGCGGTACGTAGCCCAGCTCCTCGGCCGCCTCCCGTACCCGGCGGCGGGTCGGTTCGCTGATCCGTACGGCCGCGGTGTTGTTCAGTACGTACGACACGGTGGCTCTGGACACGCCCGCGAGCCGCGCGACATCGGCGCTGGTCGGTACGGGACGCTCGGCGGACTGTCTCGGTGACTGGCTCATCGCTCCGGCATCTTTCCAGACACCTCCGGACCGGGCTCTGCCGGATGGCCGGATTCGGGGCCGGGCCGTGCTCACACGCGTCACCGGCACGTGTCACCGCCCGCCGCCCGTCTCCCCCGGCCCGCGGGAGAACGCAGGAGCGGCCGCCCCCGGGCTGGCCGCCGTCCACCCCACCGGCCCGGGGAGTGGCGCATACCCGCCGCCGACCCGCGACGCGGTCGTACGGTCGTACTCGGCGCACCGGCCGTGCGTCCGATCCGTACCGCGCGCGCCGGGAGCACCGGCGCCTGGAGCGAGAGGCACGAGCGTGCGGCTGCACACGACCACCTGGGGATCCGGCGACCGGGACGCGCTGCTCGTCCACGGCATCCTGAGCGACCATCGCACCTGGCGCCGGGTCGGTCCCGCGCTCGCCGGCCGCGGGTACCGCGTGACCGCCGTGGACCTGCGCGGGCACGGGCTCAGCGACCGGGCCGCGGGCCCCGCGGAGTACACCCCGGCGCACTACGCCGACGACCTGGTCGAGAACCTTCCGCGGGGGGCCGAGCTGGCCCTCGGGCATTCGCTCGGCGCGCTCGCGCTGGCCCTGGCCGTGGAGCGGCTGGCACCGCGCCGGGCGGTGTACTCCGACCCGGCCTGGCACCTGCCGGCGGGGGTCGGCGGCTACCGCCCCGAGCTGTTCACCCGGGCCAAGGCCTTCACGGCGGACCACATCCGGCAGTTCAACCCCCACTGGGCGGAGGAGGACGTCGCCGTCGAGGCGGAGACCGTCCGGCTGTGGGACGAGCGGACGGCGCACGGTCTCGTGGACTTCGCCGGGCGGGACGCCTGGCCGCTGCGCCCGGCGGTGCCCTCGCTGATCACACTGGCCGACCCGAGCGGGCTGGTGTCCCCCGGGAACGCCCGGCTCCTGAAGGAGCGCGGCTTCGAACTCCGTACGGTCGCCGGCGCCGGACACACCATCCACCGGGACGACTTCGAGGGGTTCATGACCGCTCTGGAGGGCTGGATCTGACGTACCTTTTGGTCATGGACGACGTCTCGATGGTGGGAATGCTCGGCCGGGTCACCGGCACCGTCGGGCCCGGTCTCGTCGGTGAGGTGATCGTCCGGATCCGGGGCGGGGCCGAGCACTTCCTCGCCTATCCGGCCGTGGGCGAGGCCCGGATCGAGACCGGAACGGTCGTGACTGTCGTGGAACATCTCCCTCCACGCACCGTCTATGTCACAGCCGCGTACGGCGGTTGACCGATCCATTGAGTGCCGGGCCGCACGGGCGCACACTCCCTTCACCGGAACCGAGCGGCTCCGGTGAAGGGGGAGCTGCCCATGGGCATCGGCATCCTGGCGGGCGTCGCGTGCGGCGCCGTCATCGTCCTCATCGTGCTGTTCAAAATGATGTGGCGCGTCGCGGAACCCAACGAAGCACTGATCATCTCCGGCTCCAACCACAAGATGGAGGGGCTCGGCGAGGGCATGGGGTTCCGGATCGTCACGGGGCGCGGCACCCTCGTCGTGCCGGGCGTCCAGGCGGTTCGCAAGCTGTCGCTCGACCTCAACGAGACCCAGCTGTCCGTGGAGTGCGTGACGCACCAGGGCATTCCGCTCAAGGTCCGCGGCGTGGTGATCTTCAAGGTCGGTGACGACTTCGTGTCGATCGCCAACGCGGCCCGCCGCTTCCTCGATCAGCAGAAGCTGATGTCGGAGCGGGTCCACATCGTCTTCGCCGGTCATCTCCGCGCCATCGTCGGCGGGTTGACGGTGGAGGACATGATCCGGGACCGCGAGAAGCTGACCGGGCAGGCCCGTTCGGCGTGTGGCACGGAGATGGAGAAGCTCGGTCTGATCGTCGACTCGCTGCAGATCCACGAGATCGAGGACCCGACCGGTTACATCAAGAACCTGGCCGCCCCGCACGCGGCCGCCGTCCAGCGCGACGCCCGGATCGCGCAGGCGGAGGCCAACCGGCGGGCGACGGAGGCCGAGCAGCAGGCCGCGGCGCGGATGTCGGAGGCCACCCGGGACAGCGAGATCCTGCAGGCCGGCTATCAGGCCGAGCGGGACCAGGCGTCGGCCAAGGCGCGGCAGGCCGGTCCGCTGGCCGAGGCGGCGTCACGGCAGGAGGTCGTCGTCCAGGAGACCCGGGTGGCGGAGCTGGAGGGCCACCGCAAGGAACAGCAGCTCCAGGCGGAGGTCCGCAAGCCGGCCGACGCCCTGGCGTACGAGACCCGGACGCTGGCCGAGGCCGAGCGGGACGCCCGTATCTCGGCGGCGCAGGCGGAGGCGAAGGAGACCGAGCTGGCGAGCGCCGCGCGGGCCACGGCGACCCGGCTGACCGGCGAGGCCGAGGCGGCGGCGCAGCACGCGCGGGGTCTCGCGGTCGCCGAGGCGGCACGCGCGCAGGGTCTGGCCGAGGCGGAGTCGATCAAGGCGCGGGCGGCGGCGCTCGCGGAGAACCAGGAGGCGGTGGTCGCCCAGCAGCTGGCCGAGAACTGGCCGGAGATCGTCCGGGCGGGGGCGTCCGCCTTCGGGAACGTGGACCAGATGGTGCTCCTGAACGGCGCCGACGGGATGGCGGAGGTGTTCGCCAAGGCGCTGGCCATGGGCGGGACGGGGCTCGGTGTGGCCCGTCAGTTGCTGTCCACGATGAGCCCCGGCGCGGGCGCGAACGGGTCCTCCGACTCCCCGGCATCGGCTGCCGCGGGGGCTCCGCCGACGCCGCGGGGGGAGGCGATCGAGGTCACCGACGCCGACCGGCCGTAGACCGGGCGTTCGACGGCCGGTCCGGCGGTGGGGCTCAGGGAAAGGGGCCGACAGGACGGGCCGGGGCCCGGCGCTCTGACGGCGCCGGGCCCCGGTCGCGTCCGCGTCCCGCGTTCGGCGCGCGGGAGCGGTCGCGATCGTCGTACGGAAGGAAGGGCCGTGGTGACCGCACGGGTCAGTTGTGGCCGAACTTCCGTTCCTTCTTGTGGGACACCTGCTCGATGAGCGGGCGCGAGGGCCGGCTCGCCGCGGACGAGCCGGGCTGCTCCTGCACCGCCGCGGTCGTCTTCTGTTCGTGTCCGCCCGTACGGGCTCCGTGGTTCACCCGGGTCTGTTTCTTGCCCACGATCGTGCCTCCTGTGATTCCTGGAGCGGAATGCGGGACGCTGGGGGACGTTCTCAGACTCGCACGCGGGTACCCACGGCGCATGTCAGGGTGTGGCGGCGCCCTTCGCGAGGACCGCCCACAGGTCGGGGTCCTCGAAGTTCAGCGCCCAGAGGGCCGTGTTCACGACGCCGTGGCGGCGCAGGACGGGCAGGTGCCCGGCGACGCCCTTGGCGTCCTGGTACCAGACCTCGCGGGTCAGAGCCCCCGACGTATAGGTGAAGTGGGGAGTGCCGGAGACGGGGTCGAGCCGGTAGGGCGCCTGCTGGGCGCGGCGCAGCGCCTCGGCCTCCTTCCAGGTCACGTGTGCGGTCTTCCCCTCCCCCGCCGTGACCCAGTCCCAGCCGTAGGCGGGCAGGGCGAGCTCGATCCGCTCGCGCGGCACGAGTGAGGTGGCGATGCGCAGCAGGTCGTCGTACCAGGCGGTGCTCGCCAGCGGGCCGGGGGAGCCGCCCGCGTAGTGCAGGTTGTACGCCATGATGCGCACCCGGTCGGCGGCCTTGCCCAGGGCGGTGTAGTCCCAGATGCGGCCCGTCGTGGCGGTCTGCGGGCTCACCGTGACCACGCATTCCAGGGCAAGGGCGTGCAGCCGGGCGCACACGTCCGTGACCAGGGTGGCGTACCCCTTCCGTACGGCCGGGTAGGCGGCGTCGCCGGTGGTGGCGATGGACTCGTAGTCCAGATCGAGCCCGTCGTAGTCGCGGCTGACGGCGACGGCGACGAGGGCGTCCACGTGCGCGGCGCGCAGGGCGGGGTCGGTGACGATGTCGGCGAGGACGCCGGAGGGCAGGGTCTCCATGACGGTGGGGACGACCTTGACGCCGGCGCGGTGCAGGCCGTCCACGACGAGCCGCTCGCCCGCCCCCGGGTGGGGGTCGATCCGGTCGGCGGCCTTCGCCTCGTACCAGAACGGGCTGACGGTGTGCAGCTGGTCCGCGTGACGCAGGGCGGCGAGGTAGGCGGCCTCCTGGTCCCAGTAAGGCAGCCAGGCGGAGACCGTGCGCGGCGGCGGTTCCTCGGCGGCGGCCGTGCCCTGGGAAAGCGACGGCGACGGGCCCGGGGCGGTCGCCGCCCGCGCGGGGCGCGGCGGGCCGGCCGGGAGGACGGCGAGGACGCACGCGAACAGGCCGGTCACCAGGGCGGCGGACCGGGCGCGTCGTCTACGGGGGGAGGTCGCGAAGGCCATGGTCCGAGCCTCGGGCCGCCGTCCGGGCCCCGCCCCACGGGTGGCCCATCCGGGCGCGCCGGCGGCGCCTTCGCGCGGCCCCGTCGGCCCGACCGCGGTCCGACCCGACCGCCGGCCGGCCCCGCTCCGTTCGACCGGCGTCGTCCGACCGGCCCTCGTCGGACCGGCCTTCGTCGGACCGGCCGCGGACCCGGCCCTGGATCAGGCCTGCGCGACGACCCGGCCCTGGTCAGGCCTCCGCGAAGACCCGCTGGAACGCGCTCAGCGTCGTCCTGTCGGCCGTACGGTCCAGGATCGCGAAGACGATCTCGTCGAAGTGGCCGGCGAAGCGGCCGTCGCCCGTGAGCAGTGCGCGGAAGGCGCCCGCCACCTCGGCCGGGTCGTTCTGGAAGACGCCGCAGCCCCAGGCGCCGAGGACGAGCCGGCGGTAGCCGGCCGCGACGGCCGTCTCCAGGACTCGTTCGGCGCGGGCGGCGAGCGCGGCCGGGATCCGGTCGGCGAGCCGCGGGGACCGGCGGCGGATGACGCCGGCGTTCGGGGCGGGCGAGGTGAGGAAACCGACCGTGAACGGCTCGTTCAGGAGCGTGCCCCGGTCGTCGCGGAAGACGGGCACGCCGGGCGAGTGGATGACCCGGTCGGTGTAGAAGGCGTCCCGCTCGGCGCGGTGGTGGGCGTAGTACTCGGGGGCGCGCAGGAGGGTGGTGTAGAGGGCGGAGGCCCGGCAGACGGCCTCCTCCTGGGCCTGGGCGCCGTTGAGATAGCCGCCGCCAGGGTTCCGGGCGGAGGCGAAGTTGAGGACGGCGACCGGGTCGGGGCCGGCGGCGGTCAGACGGCGGGCGGCGACGAGGCTGCTCTCGTCGGTGACCTCGACGGAGGTGGGGCGCTCGCCGCAGGGGGTGACGGGGACGGGATCGGGGCCGTACAGGCGGGTGCCGTCCACCGCCGCGCTCAGCGCCGCCTCCATCGAGACCCGACGGCCGTCGGGGGCACGGTAGTGGCCCGCCTCGACGATCTCCTCGGTCTCTTTCGCGATCCCCCGCAGTCGTGCGCTCATGGCGTCAGCTTGATCGACTCCGTGGCGCGGGAGCAAGGGGATTTCCCCGTGGGGGCCGAGGGGGCGGTCTTGCACGCCCGCCGGAGGTGGCTTTAGGTGGAATCAGCGGCTTCCAAGACAGGAGGAACCGAATGTCGTCGAGCGGCATACCGCCGGACGGTCCGCTTCTGACCGAGGACGAGGCGGAGGATCTGCTGCGATGTATCTGCTTCAAGACGGGCCCGCCTCGCACGGTCGGGGTGGAGGTGGAATGGCTCGTCCACGAGCTGCGTGATCCGCGGCTCCCCGTCCCGCCCCGGCGGCTGGCCGCGGCCGTCGACTCCGTGCGGGCCGTACCCCTCGCGTCGGCCCTCACCTTCGAACCCGGCGGGCAGCTGGAACTCAGCTCCCCGCCCGCCGCCTCCCTCATGGAGTGCGTCGACACCCTCTCGGCCGACCTGGACGCGGTGCGTGCCACGCTCGGCCCTCTCGGACTCTCCCTCAGCGGCTACGGCGTCGATCCGTGGCAGACGCCGCGCGAGCGGGTGCTGCGCGAGCCCCGTTACGACGCGATGGAGGCCGCCCTCGACCGTACGGGCCCGGCCGGCCGGGCCATGATGTGCGACTCGGCGTCGGTCCAGGTCTGTCTGGACGCCGGTCACCAGGAGCCGGGCCCCCTCGGCTACCACCGGCGGTGGCGGCTGGCCCACCTGCTCGGCGCGGTGCTGGTCGCCGCGTTCGCCAACTCCGCCGTGCACGGCGGGCGCCACACCGGATGGCGCTCCGCCCGGCAGGCGCTGTGGACCGACCTCGACCCGGCGCGCGCCCTCGCCCCCGTCCCGGCGGACGGCGAGCCGCGTGCGGCCTGGGCCGCGCACGTGCTGGACACCCCGGTGATGTGCGTCCGTGCCGACGAGGGGCCGTGGCACGTGCCGCGGGGACTGACGTTCCGGGAGTGGCTGCGCACCGGCCGGCCCCGGCCGCCGACCGAGGAGGACCTGCGCTACCACATGACCACGCTCTTCCCGCCCGTACGGCCGCGGGGCCACCTGGAGCTGCGGATGATCGACGCACAGCCGGGCGAGGACGGCTGGATCGTGCCGGTGGCCGTGGCCACCGCGCTCTTCGACGACCCGGAGGCCGCCGAGACCGTCTACCGCGCGGTCAAGCCGCTGGCGGAATACGCCGGCTGCCAGGCGCCGCCGCGCAACCCGCTGTGGCTGGCGGCGGCCCGCGACGGCTTGGCCGACCCGGATCTGCACGCCGCCGCGCTGGTGGCGTTCCCCACCGCGCTGGAGGCGCTTCCCCGGCTCGGGGCGAGCGAGTCCGTCCAGCGGGCGGTGGCCGCGTTCCACGAGCGCTATGTGATCCCCGGAGGCTGCCCGGCCGACGACCTGCGGAAGGTGGCGTCATGACCGTGACCGACGACCCGACGGCCCTGCGACAGCGGGCGCTCGACGCGCTGACCACGGCGCGCGAGCGCACCGCGCTGCTCACCTCCTGCGTCGAGGACGACGAACTGACCGCTCAGCACTCGCCGTTGATGTCCCCGCTGGTGTGGGACCTGGCGCACATCGGCAACCAGGAGGAGCAGTGGTTGTGGCGGGCGGTCGCCGGCCGCGACGCACTGCGGCCGGAGATCGACTCGATCTACGACGCCTTCGAGCATCCGCGCGCCAGCCGGCCGACGCTGCCGCTGCTGCCGCCCGGTGAGGCCCGCGCGTATGCCTCGGACGTACGGAGCCGGGTGCTGGACGTCCTGGCGCGGACCCCCTTGGAAGGCCGCCCACTGGTGGAGGCCGCGTTCGCGTTCGGGATGATCGCCCAGCACGAGCAGCAGCACGACGAGACGATGCTGATCACGCATCAGTTGCGCACCGGGCCGGCCGCGCTGACCGCCCCTCCCCCGCCGGCCTCACCGCACGGCCCGCTGCCCGTCGAGGTCCTGGTCCCCGGCGGGACGTTCACGATGGGGACCTCCGACGAACCCTGGGCGCTGGACAACGAGCGCCCGGCGCACCCCCGGGTCCTCCCGGCGTACTACATCGACACCGTCCCGGTCACCAACGGCGCCTTCATGGCGTTCATCGCGGACGGCGGCTACACCGACGAACGGTGGTGGCGGGCGGAGGGCTGGGCACAGATCCGGCAGCACGACATCGCGGCCCCGCTGTTCTGGCGCCGCTCCGGCGGGCAGTGGCTGCGCCGCCGGTTCGGGGTGACCGAGCCCGTACCGGAGGACGAGCCCGTGGTGCACGTCAGCTGGTACGAGGCGGACGCCTACGCGCGCTGGGCCGGGCGCAGGCTTCCGACGGAGGCCGAGTGGGAGAAGGCCGCCCGCCACGACCCGGCGAGCGGGCGCTCGCGCCGCTATCCCTGGGGCGACGCGGACCCGGAGCCGGCCCACGCCAACCTGGGTCAGCGGCACCTGCGGCCCGCTCCGGCCGGCAGCTACCCGGAGGGCGCGTCGCCGCTCGGTGTACGGCAGCTGATCGGCGACGTGTGGGAGTGGACGGACAGCGACTTCCTGCCCTATCCGGGGTTCACGGCCTTCCCGTACAAGGAGTACTCGGAGGTCTTCTTCGGTCCGGAGCACAAGGTGCTGCGGGGTGGTTCGTTCGCCGTCGACGCGGTGGCCTGCCGGGGGACGTTCCGCAACTGGGACCTGCCGGTGCGGCGCCAGATCTTCGCCGGCTTCCGCACCGCCCGGGACGCGGAGGTCCGCTGATGTGCCGCCATGTCGCCTATCTCGGTCCCCCCGTGGCCATCGGCGAGCTGGTGCTCGCGCCGGAGCACTCGCTGTCCCGGCAGGCGTGGGAGCCGCGGACGCAGGTCAGCGGTGTGGTGAACGCCGACGGGTTCGGGGTGGGCTGGTACGCCGAGGGCGACCCGGTCCCGGCGCGCTACCGCCGGGCCGTACCCGTCTGGGCCGACGCCTCCTTCGTCGATCTCGCGCGCGTGGTGCGCGCCGGTGCCTTCCTGGCCGCTGTCCGGGGCGCCACCCTGCCGGGGGCGGACGGCGAGGCCGCGGCGGCGCCGTTCGGCGCCGGGCCGTGGCTGTTCAGCCACAACGGAGCGGTGGAGGGCTGGCCCGACGCGCTGTCCGGCCCGGCCGCCGCGCTCTCGCCCGAGGAGTGGCTGCGGCTCGAGGCGCGGAGCGATTCGGCGCTGGTGTGGGGGCTGGTGCTGCACCGGCTGCGGGCCGGCGACCCGCCCGAGCAGGCCCTCACCGACACCGTCCGGGAGGCGGCCGGCGCCGCGCCCGGTTCCCGGCTGAACCTGCTGCTCACCGACGGTTCGACCATCACCGCGACCACCTGGGGGAACACGCTCTTCTCCCTCACGGGCCCCGACCGGAGCGGTTCGCCGCGCACGGTCGTCGCCTCGGAGCCCTACGACGACGACCCCCTCTGGCGCGAGGTGCCGGACCGCACGCTGCTGACCGCCACCCGCACCGACGTCACCCTGACCCCGCTCAAGGAGCCCTCCGCGTGAGCCCGTTCCAGCTGACCCGCACCCTGCCCGAGGACGCCACCGAGGCCGATCTGCGCGCCGACGTGCTGCACGGTCTGACCCGTACCCCCAAGCAGCTGCCGCCGAAGTGGTTCTACGACGCCCGGGGCAGCGAGCTGTTCGAGGAGATCACCCGGCTCCCCGAGTACTACCCGACCCGCGCGGAGCGGGAGATCCTGGCCACCCGGGCGCCCGAGATCGCGGCGGCGACCGGGGCCCGGACCCTGGTGGAGCTGGGGTCCGGCTCCTCGGAGAAGACCCGGTTCCTGATCGACGCGCTGCTGCCCGCTCTGGAGAGCTACGTGCCGGTGGACGTGAGCGAGTCGGCGCTGACGGGCGCCGCAGAGGCGCTGCTCGCGGAGCGGCCCGGGCTCCACATCCACGCCTTGGTCGCCGATTTCACCCGGGGCCTCGCCCTGCCGGGGACGCCGGGGCCGCGCCTCGTCGCGTTCCTGGGCGGCACGATCGGGAACCTCCTGCCGGCCGAGCGGACGGTGTTCCTGCGTTCGGTACGGGCGATGATGGCGCCGGGCGATGCCCTGCTGCTCGGCACGGACCTGGTGAAGGACGAGGCGACCCTGGTCGCCGCCTACGACGACGCCGCGGGGGTGACGGCGGCGTTCAACAAGAACGTCCTGTCCGTGATCGCCCGCGAGCTGGACGCGGACGTCCGTCCGGAGGACTTCGACCACGTGGCGCTCTGGAACGCGGAGCAGGAGTGGATCGAGATGCGGCTGCGGGCGCGGCAGGCGGTCACGGTGAAGATCCCGGAGCTGGACCTGGTGGTGCCGTTCGAGGCGGGTGAGGAGGTACGGACGGAGGTGTCGGCGAAGTTCCGTCAGGCGGGTGTGCGCGAGGAGCTGCGGGCGGCGGGTCTGGAGCCGGCCCGGTGGTGGACGGATGCGGAGGGGCGGTTCGCGCTGTCGTTGGCGACGGCGCGCTGAGCCGCGCGCGCGAGGGCGCGCCGGTTCGGATACTGGAGGCTGGATATTGGATCCGATATCCGTATGTCCGCGGTGAGTCCCCGGGCCCTCGCGATCCGCCACAGCGAGGCGGCCAGCGGATCCTCGCCCACGAAGGCGGCCGGTCCCGCGGGGCGGTAGTCCAGCCGGACCGGCCGTACGTCGGCTCCCGCGTCGAGCGCGGCCTGGAAGGCGGCCGGGCGGAACGCCCCTTCCGCCCGCCCGCACCAGGTGGAGCCTTCGGGGAAGACGACCACCCGGCCGCCGCCGGCGAGGACCCCGGTCAGCTCGCGCACGGCGCCGGGCAGGGCCCGGAGTCGGTCGCGGTCGATGAAGAGGGTGCCGCCGAGCGCCGCGAGCGGCCCGAGGAGGGGCCAGGTCCTGACCTCTCGCTTGGCGAGCATGCGTCCGGGGAGGACGGCGGCGACGAGCGGGATGTCCAGCCAGGAGATGTGGTTGGCGACCACAAGCGCCGGCCCGGCGGGCGCGTCCGGGTTCCCGGTGATCCGTACGCGTACGCCGAAGGCCCGTACGACCGTCCGGCACCACCGGCGGGTGAGCCGGCGCCGGGCCGGGGGCGGCAGCGGCCCGGCGAGGGGGGCGAGCAGCACGCCGGTGAGGATCACGGCGAGGGCCGTGGCCAGTCGCAGGACGGCCCGGGCGAGGCCCACGGTGGCGCAGCCGGGGCCGTGGTGGGCGGTGCACCGGCCCGGGGTGCAGGGGGCCGTGGGCAGCCAGGCGGACGGGGCCGTGGTCACGGCGCGGGGGCGAGGGAGAGGAAGTGGCGCAGGTAGCGGGGGTTGGTGTCGCGCAGCGAGAGCAGGACGTAGAGGTCGGCGACGCCGAAGGCGGGGTCGTGGGCGGGGGCACCGCAGACCCGGGCGCCGAGGCGGAGGTAGCCGCGCAGCAGCGGGGGGAGTTCGGTGCGGCCGCGCGGGCGGGCGATGCCGTCGGGGCTCCAGAGCCGGTGCGGGGTGACCCAGTGCTCCTCGGGGGCGAGGTGCTTGGCCTTGACGGTGTCCCAGGTGGCGGCGGCGAGGGCGCCGCCGTCGGCGAGCGGGAGGGAGCAGCAGCCGGCCAGCCAGTTGTGTCCGGTGCGGGTCATGTAGCGGGCGAGCCCGGCCCAGACGAGGGCGATGACGGCGCCGTTGCGGTGGGCGGGGTGGACGCAGGAGCGGCCGACCTCGACGAGGTCGTCGCGGAGGGGGGCGAGCCGGCCGAGGTCGAACTCGCTCTCGGAGTAGAGGCGTCCGGCGATCCGGGCGCGCTCGGGCGGCAGGACCCGGTAGGTGCCGACGACCTCGCCGGTGGTCTCCTCGCGGACCAGCAGGTGGTCGCAGTACGCGTCGAAGGCGTCGATGTCCAGGCCGGGCTCCGGGCCGTCGAGGTGGGCGCCCAGCTCACCGGCGAAGACCTGGTGGCGCAGCCGCTGGGCGGCGCGGACCTCGTCCTCGTCGCGGGCGAGGCGGACGACGTAGCGCGGCTGGTCGACGGGAGCGGCCCCGGCCGTCCCGGCCGCCGCGGGACCGGTGGCCTGGGCGGGCACGCGGGCGGGCGCACCCCCGGGCGCGGGCATGCGGGCGGGCGCCGGCAGGCCGGCGGGGACGGGCACGGCGGGGGCCGGGGCGGTGGCACCGTCGACCGCTGGTGCGACGGCGACGGCTGCTGCGGGCGACGGTGCGGGCATGTCGGGCTCCTCCGGTGGCACGGAAGGGGACGGTGAGGGCCGGGCCGCGCGGGGCGGTGGTCCGGCTCCTTACTTCTTCCGTGACCGGCTGGATTCGACGTGACCGTTCGGGGGCTCGCGGGTGTGGAGGCGCTGAATGCTATTCGGCGAGCGCCTGGGTGATCTGCTCGGAGGCGTGCTCCGCCGCCTGCTTCGGGTCCTCGCCGAGGAGGACCGCCGTCATGTACGGCTTGATGGGGTTGGCGCCCTCGACGTCGGCCCACTGCGGGGAGTTGGGCGTGGCCCGGCCGCGGGCCGCGCCGACGGCCATGACGGCCGTGGCCTCCTGGCCCTGGACGACGGAGGAGAGCGTGGTCTTGTTGGGGACGTAGTTCATCGCGCGGGCGAGTTCGGCCTGCCACTTCTCGCCGGCGAGGGCCTTGACGACGTCGATGGCGGCGGTGCGTTCGGGCGCGTTCTCGGGGATGATCAGGTCGGAGCCGCCGGTGAAGACCGCGCAGGGCTGTCCGGCCTTCTTGCCGGGTATCGGGAAGAAGCCGAGCTTGTCCTTCAGTGCCGGATTGGCCTTGGTGATGGCCGGGACGGCGCTGGGGGTGGCGATGATCTGGGCGACGTCGCCCCGGGCGAAGACGTCGGCCTGGGGCGGGGTCTGCTCGTCCGCGTTCTTGGGGCCGGAGCCGAGGGCCTGCAGTCTCTTGTAGAAGTCCATCCCGCGCAGCGCCGCCGGGCTGTCCAGGGCGCCGGTCCACTCGCCGCCCTTGTCGACGGCGAGTTCGCCGCCCTCGTCCCAGACGAACCCGGAGAGGGTGTACCAGTCCTGTCCGGCGAGGTAGATGCCCTGGGAGCCGCTCTTCGCGAGCTTCTCCGTGTCGTCGAGCCACTGCGCGCGGGTGGCCGGTGGCCGGGTGACCCCGGCCGCCTGGAAGAGGTCCTTGTGGTAGATCACGACCCGGTTGGCGGCGTACCAGGGAATGCCGTACTGCGATCCGCCGATCCGGCCGGGCTCGGCGAGGCCGGGCAGCCAGTCCTCGCCGCCGAGGTCGCGCACGGACTCCAGGGTGAGGTCGAAGAGCTTGTCGGTGTCCGCGTACTGGGCGACCTGGGTGTTGCCGACCTCGACGACGTCCGGGCCGCCTCGGCCCTGGATCGCCTCGGTGACCTTCTTGCCGATGCCGGTCCACTCCTGGATCGTGAACCTCAGCCGCACGCCCGGGTGCTCGGCCTCGTACGCGGTGGTGAAGCGCTCGAGGAAGTCCTCGCTGACGCTGTCCCGCATCAGCCAGACGCTCACCGTGCGGTCCTGGTCACCACCGCCCGGCAGCAGGCCGCAACCCGCGAGCGCGAGGGCGGTCGCGACGGCCAGAGGGCAGGCGAGAGGGCGGTTCATCACGTAGGTCACCTTCTGCGTTCCATGACATGGAGTGCGGCATGGGGAGCTGACCCGACGTGGGGGGACGAACGCGGTGTTCGCGCGGGTAGGTGGCCTGGATTCTGGTCTGGACCAACCAGACTGGTCAAGTCCTGCTCGCTCCCGCTCCGGGCGGGCGCACCGTCGTGCGCCCGCCCGGTGTCGCGTTTACGGGACGGCCGGTACGGAGTCCTGGAAGGCGGTGCCCGCCGAGCGGTAGGCGGCGATCTTGGCGGCGACCTGCGCCGGGGTCAGCACCTGGTCCTTGACGTGCAGGACGTAGTCGACCTTCTGGTCGTAGGCGCGCGGGGTCGTCGACGTCTGGCCCGCGAGGTCGATCAGCCACTGGTTGAAGTTGATGGACATCGGGCGTTCGGGGAGGTAGCGGGCGTCGTGGCGGCCGAACTCCTGGCCGTCGACGTAGTAGACGATCGACCGGTCGTCGATGGTCACCACCAGGTCGTGCCAGCCGGCGTAACTCGCCCGGACCTCGGAGTGCTGGTTGACGGCCTCCCAGGGGTCGGGCCGGTAGGTCTCCCAGGAGGTCGTGTAGAGGATGTTGGCGGGCTCGCCCCAGCCGCCGTTGGGGAGGTACTCGAAGTCGTACTCGGCGTAGTCGTCGGCCATCGGCGCCTTGAGGTCGTTGATGGTGAAGAAGGTCTGGACGACGCGGTCGCCGTCCGGGCCGGAGAGCGGGGCGTCGGAGAAGCGGACGCGTGCGGCGTAGGTGCCGTTCTTGAACTTCGAGGAGCGGGTGAGGATCTCGGTGTGGCGGGTGGACTCGCCGGTGCCCGCCGTCGAGGTCCTGAGGTTCATGAGGGAGTTGCCGCCCTCCTTGGCGAAGGTGACGTTCTCCGGGGCCCAGGTCGCTCCGGGCACGCCGGGTCCCCCGGAGTTGGAGCGCACGCTCCAGCCGTGGGCGGCGATCGCGGGGTCGGTGTGGCTGGTGTAGTCGAAGTCGTCGAAGAGCGTGGCTCCGGTGGGCGGGGGCGTGGTCGGGTCGGGGGTGGGGTCCGTCGGGTCCGGGGTGGGTTCGTTGCCGGCCGGGGCCGTGCCCCAGACCTGGACCCCGTTGACGGTGGCGGTGACCTTCGACCAGTTCGCGTACGAGGTCTGGCCGGGGCCGAAGGAGTAGTCGTCGCTCTGGTTCAGCGGCTGCCAGTTGGAGCGGTGGAAGCGCAGTTGCATGTCGCCGGTGTCGGCGCCGGGTGCGAGGGTGCCGGCGCCCGCGGTGAAGCCGACCTCCAGATAGCGGTCGGCGGTGGCGGTGGGGCGGGCCAGGGTGCCGAAGGTGCCGGTGAGGTTCGCGCAGCCCTTCACGGCCCAGGAGCAGGCGTAGGTGTACGACGCGCCCGCCTCGGCCTTGAAGTAGTAGCGCACCTTCACCTGGCTCAAAGTCACGGCGGAGGAGCCGGTGTTGACCACCTTGAACCAGGGCTCGGCCTGGTCGCCGCCGCCGGCGCTCTGGCGGTACTGGACGGTGACGGGCTCGCCGGCCGCGGCCGCCGGGAGTGCGGTCAGGACGGTGGCGCCGAGGCCGGTGACGGTGGCGGCGGCGAGGGCGGCGCGCAGGCGCGTGCTCCGGCCGGTCCTGGGGTTCGTCGGGTGGCTCATGGGAGTTCCTTTCCTGGGACGGTGGGGGTGGGGGAAAGGCGGCGCGGCACCCCGAGGGTGTCGAGCCGGGTCAGGTGGTGGTGCAGGCGGTCCCGGAAGCCGGGCCAGTCGTGGCGGCCGGTCCAGGCGGTCTCCGCGAGCGCGCAGAGCCGGGGGAAGGTGAGGTACTCGGCGTGCGCGGCGGTGGGGACGTATTCGGTCCACAGCTGCGCCTGGGTGCCGAGGACCCGGCCGGTCTCCTCGGGGCTCCAGTCCCGGGGCGCGGGGTCGGTGCCGTGGACGGCGCGCAGGTCGACCACCGCGCCGGGCTGGCCGGGCGGCTCGTCGGGGCCGGCCGACTGGGGGTAGTCGAGGTAGGTGGTGCGGTGGGGCGCCATGACGACCCGGTGGCCGCGGCGGGCGGCGGTGCGTCCGTGCGCGGTGTCGCGCCAGGGCATGACGGTGAAGTACGGGGGGAGGTCGGCCCCGGTCTCCGTCCAGCCGACCGGGTGGCGTCCCGCGTCCACGAGGTGGCGGCCGATGCTGTCCATGAACCAGCCGTGCAGGGCGTCCGGGCCCGTGAGTCCTTCCTCGGCGGCGCGGCGGCGGGCCGCCGGGGAGGCGTGCCATTCGGCGGTGGGGCACTCCTCGCCGCCGAGGTGGACGTGGGGCGAGGGGAAGACGTCCATGACCTCGTCGAGGACGGTGCGGCAGAAGTCGAGGACCTCGTCGTGGACGCCGAGGACGGTGTCGCACACGCCCCACCGGTCCCAGACGTCGAGGGTCCGGTCCGGGCGGTTGCCGAGGCGGGGGTAGGCGGCGAGGGCGGCCCGCACATGGCCGGGCATCTCGATCTCGGGGACGACGGTCACGCCCCGGGCGGCCGCGTGCCGGACCAGGTCGGCGAGTTCGCCGCGGGTGTAGGCGCCGCCGTGGGGCAGGCCACCGGTCTCGGTGAGCCGGGGGTAGGCCGCGACGGGCATGCGCCAGCCCTGGTCGTCGGTGAGGTGGAGGTGGAGGACGTTGAGCTTGTGGAGGGCGAGGAGGTCGACGTAGCGGCGTAGGAAGGACACCGGGTGGAAGTGGCGGGAGACGTCGAGCATGGCTCCGCGCCAGGGGAAGCGGGGGCGGTCGGTGATCTGTACGCAGGGTACGGACCAGGCGACGCCGGTCACGGGTGCGGCGGAGAGGGCCTCCACCGGCAGGAGCTGACGGAGGGTCTGGACGCCGGCGAGCAGGCCCGGCAGGCGGGCGGCGCGGAGCAGGATGCCCTCGGTGCCGACGGTGAGGCCGTAGCCCTCCTCGCCGAGTCCGGTGAGGGCGGGGTCGAGGGCGAGGACGACCGTGCCGTCCGGCCGGTCCGGCAGGGGCAGTCCGGTGGCGGGGCGGAGCAGGTCGCGCAGCAGCGCGGCGGCCGCTTCGGCGCCGGGGACGGGTCTCACGGCGGTGTCCGGTCCGAAGGCGAACCGGCCGGGCAGCGGGCTGAGCCGGGAGGGCTGGGGGATCAGTCGGGGCAGGGGCATGGGGCTCGCTATCCCTTCACGGCTCCGCCGGTCATACCGGCGGCGACCCGACCCTGCAGGACCAGGAAGAGGACGAGGACGGGCAGGGCGAAGAGGGTGGAGGCGGCCATGGTGGCGCCCCAGTCGGTGCCGAAGACGTTGGAGAAGGAGGAGAGCCAGACGGGGAGGGTGCGGTCGTCCTGGTTCTTGATGATGAGCATGTTGGCGAAGGCGAACTCGTTCCAGGCGGTGATGAATCCGAAGAGCGAGGTGGCGAGCAGTCCGGGGGCGAGGAGCGGGAAGGTGACGCGCCGGAAGGCCGCGGCGCGGGTGCAGCCGTCGACCTGCGCGGCCTCTTCGAGTTCGGCGGGGATGCCGGCCAGGAAGGAGCGGAGGGTCACGACGGTGAACGGCAGGGTGACCATGAAGTAGATCAGGGTCAGGGTCACCAGCCGGTCGAGCAGGTCGGCGTCGCGGGCGATGACGTACATCGGGATCAACAGCGCTTCCCAGGGCGCAACTTGGGCGATGAAGACCATGAGGAGGAAGGCGCGCCTGCCGCGCCAGCGCATCCGGGCGACGGCGAACGCGGCGCCGAGGGCCACCACGAGGGCGAGCAGGACGCAGCCGGCGGTGACGAGGAGGCTGTTGCGCCAGAAGAGCCAGAAGCCGTCGGCCCGTACGGCGTGGGAGAAGTGGTCGAGGGTGAGGGAGGTGGGCAGCAGGACGGGGGTCTCGGCCTGGATGTCGGGGGTGGGCTTGAAGGCGGTGAGGACCATCCAGTAGACGGGGAAGACGGCCACGACGAAGACGATCGACGCGGCGGTGTTGAGGGGGAGCCGGCGCAGTGCTCGCGGGGTCATCGGTCGGCCTCCTGTCGGAGCATGCGGCGGAAGTAGGCGATGAGGACGGTGACCAGCAGGAGCACGGTCAGGGTGGAGACGGCCGAGCCGAGGTCGTAGCGGTGGAGGGACTGGGCGACCCGGTAGGCGTAGACGGGCAGGGTGGTGGTGGCGTCGCCGGGGCCGCCCTTGGTGACGGCCCAGATCTGGGCGAAGCACCGGAAGACCCAGATCACCTCCAGGCAGAGCACCAGGGCGAAGATCGGCCGCAGGAGGGGCAGGGTGACCGAGCGGAAGGTGCGCCAGGCGCCGGCGCCGTCGAGGCGGGCCGATTCGTAGAGCTCGTCGGGGACGGTCAGCAGGGCGGAGTGGAGGGTGATGGCGGCGAAGGGCACCGACTGCCAGACGACGAGCAGGACGAGGACGGTGAACGCGGAGGTGCCGTCGGCGAGCCAGGAGTAGTCCTCGAAGGAGGTGAACCCGAGGCGGACGAGCGCCCAGTTGACCAGGCCGAGGCGGGAGGCGAAGAGCCACTGGAAGACGGTGGTGGTGGCGATGACGGGGCTGGCCCAGGCGAGGACGAGCCCGCTCGTCACCAGGATCCGCATCGGCCGGCCGAGGCGCTGGGTCATCAGGGCGACCAGCGTGGCGATCACCATGATGAGGACGGCGTTGACCAGGGTCCATCCGAGGGTGCGCCGGACGACCTCCCAGAACTCGGGGTCGGTGAGCACCGTGCGGTAGTTGTCGAGACCCACGAAGGGGGCGTCGCCGCGGATGAGTTCGCCCATGCCGTAGTGCTGGAAGGAGATCAGCAGGTTGCGGGCGAGGGGGTAGCCCAGGAGCAGGACGCCGCCGACGACGGTGGGCGCGACGAGGAGGTAGGGCCAGAGGGTCCGCCCGCGCTGCGGTCTCACGAGCCGAGGGTCTTGGTGATGCTCTCCGACGCGGCCCGGGCGGCCCCTGCCGGGTCGGCGCCGGTGAGGACGGCGGTCATGTACTGCTTGACGGGGTTGGTGGCCTCGACGGCGGCCCAGTGGGGCGAGTTGGGGGTGGCCCGGCCCTGGGCGGCTCCGGCGGCCATGGCCGCGGTGCCCTCGTCGTCCTGGATGACGCGGGCGAGCGAGGTGCGGTTGGGGACGTAGCTCATCGTCCGGGCCAGGTCCGTCTGCCACTTCTCGCCGGCGAGGGCCTTGACGACCTCGTAGGCGGCGTCGGGGTGGGTGGAGGCCTCGGGGATGATGAGGTCGGAGCCGCCGGTGAAGACGGCGCCCGGCTTGCCGGCCGTCCGGCCGGGGATCGGGAAGAAGCCGAGTCTGCCCTTGAGCGCCGGGTTGGCCTCCTCGACGATCTTGGCGCCGCCGGGTACGGCGATGATCTGGGCGACGTCGCCCTTGGCGAAGACGTCGGCCTGCGGGGGCTTGGCCTCGTCGGAGTCCTTGGGGCCTTCGCCGAGGGCCTGGAGCCGCCGGTAGAAGTCCATGCCGGCGAGCGCCTCGGGGGTGTCGAGCGCGCCCTTCCAGACCTCGCCGTCCCGGACGGCGAGGTCGCCGCCGGCCTCCCAGACGAAGCCGGAGAGGGCGTACCAGTTCTGGCCGGGGAGGTAGATGCCCTGGGTGGTGCCCCGGTCGAGCCTGGCGGTGACGGCGAGCCACTCGTCCTGGGTCCGGGGCGGGGTGGTGACGCCGGCTTTCGCGAAGAGGTCCTTGTTGTAGATCACGACCCGGTTGGCGGCGTACCAGGGGATGCCGTACTGCCTGCCGTCGACCTTGCCGGGCTCGGCGAGGCCGGGCAGCCAGTCGGCGCCGTGCAGTTCGCCGGTCCTGTCGCCGAGGTCGCGCACGCCGCCGCTCGCCGCGTACTGCGCGACCTGGGTGTTGCCGACCTCGATGACGTCGGGGGCGTCCTTGCTGGCGAGGGCGGCGGTGACCCTCTCGCCGATGCCGTCCCACTCCTGGATCTGGACGTCCAGGTCGATGTCCTTGTTCCGGGCTTCGAAGTCGGTGCGGAACCGGTCGAGGAAGGCGTCGGTGACGCTGTCCTTCATGATCCACACGGTGACCTTCTCCGGCCCTCCGGAGGCCGCCGGGCCGTCCGTCGAGCCACAGCCCGCGGCCGTGGCGGTGACGGCGAGAGCAAGGGTCACCGCGAGGGAGACGCGACCGGCGAGGGAACGAGTTGTCACGGGCACCTCGATGAATGGTTGACCAATTGGTCAAGTGGTCAGCTGCGTGACCCGAAGGTGGCATGGACCAATGGAGCCGTCAACCCCCGTGAAAACATGCGGTATTCACCGAGACGCGGGTCATCAGAGCCGCGTAGTATGTGACTTACCAGTTGACCAGTCAGGGAGAGTGGCATGAAGGACGGCTCCTCCAGCGGGGTGCTGAAGAGGGAGCGGGTACGGGAACACCTGCTGGGCCTGATCGAGGCGGGCGGCCCCGGCGACCCGATCCCCTCCGAACGCACCCTGTGCGCCACGCTCGGCGTCTCGCGCCCCACCCTGCGCGCGGCGGTCGACGAACTCGTGGCCACCGGAGCGCTGGTACGGGAACACGGCCGCGGCATGTTCGTCGCCCCCGCGAAGATCACCCAGCAACTGGCCCCGGATGACGCGGCTTTCGCCGTCCCCCGCGCCTCGGGCACCTGGTCGAGCACCATCCTGGAATCGGCGACCATCCAGGCCGGCGCGCGCATCGGCCGCAGGCTCCGCCTCTCCCCCGCCGCCGCGCTGCTCTACATCGCCCGTCTCCGTCTGGTCGACGGCTCCCCCATGGCGATCGAGCACCTGCACATCCCGGCCGACCTGGTCGGGGCCGCGCTCACCCCGGAGGAGCTGGAGTCGGGGGACCTCTACGACCATCTGCGGGAGCACCACCGCATCCACGTCCAGGAGGCGACGCAGTCCATCGAGCCCACCGTCGTCAGCGAGGCCGAGGCGGCCGTCCTGGACGTGCCCGTCCTCTCCCCCGCGCTGCTGATCGAGCGCCTCACCCTCGACACCGCGGGCCGCCCCGTCGAGTACGTCCACTCCGTGTACCGCGGCGACCGCTACCGCTTCGTCTCCCGGCTCGACTTCACCCGCGACGGCCTCGTGACCTCCTCCACGCAAGGGGACGCGTACGGACCGGCATACTGACCGGCAGCCGGACGGCGGCGGGGCCGGGTACGCGGGGAGGCGGGCGATGGAGCTCAAACGGGAACGGGTACGGGAGCATCTGCTCACCGTGATCGACGGCCGCCGCCCGGGCGACGCCATCCCCTCCGAACGCACCCTGTGCGCCACCCTCGGCGTCTCGCGCCCCACCCTGCGCGCAGCGGTCGACGAACTCGTGGCCACCGGAGCGCTGGTACGGGAGCACGGCCGCGGCATGTTCGTCGCCCCCGCGAAGATCACCCAGGAGCTGGTCGCGGGAGACCACCGGGCGGGCGCGCCGCCGAGCCGCGGCGCCTGGACGAGCACGGTCCTCTCCCTGCGTACGGTACGGGCGGGGGCGCGCATCGGCCGGAAGCTGAAGGTCTCCCCCGCCGCCGAGCTGGTGTGCGTGACCCGGGTGCGGCACGCCGACGGCGCCCCGATCGCCCTGGAGCACCTGCACATCCCGGCCGAACTGGTCCCCGGCCTGACCGCCGCCGACATGGAGGGCGGTTTCTACACCCATCTGCGGGAGGCGCGGGGCATCCGGCCGGCGCACGCGGTGCAGTCCATCGAGCCGACGGTGCTGAGCGAGGAGGAGGCCGGCCTCCTCGACGTCCCCGTCCTCTCCCCCGCGCTGCTCTTCGACCGCGTCACGTCGGGGGCGGACGGCCGGCCCGTGGAGTACGTCCGCTCGCTCTACCGGGGCGACCGCTACCGCATCGTCACCCGCCTCGCCCTCGGCGAGGGCACGGCCGATCACCCGGGCCCCGGCGACGTGTCGCGGACCGGGGCGTGGTGGGGCACGGTGGAGTGAGCCCACCGAGAGGAGTTCGGCCCCCATGTCGAACCACACCTACCGCGTCACCGAGATCGTCGGCACCTCCCCGGAGGGGGTCGACCAGGCCATCCGCAACGGCATCGAGCGCGCCTCGCAGACGCTGCGGGCCCTCGACTGGTTCGAGGTGACGCAGGTCCGCGGCCACATCGTGGACGGCGCGATCGAGCACTACCAGGTCGGCCTGAAGGTCGGCTTCCGCCTGGAGGAGGGCGAGAGCGCCTGACGGCGCGGAGCGCGAGAGGGCGGGCCGGGTGTGACGGGGGCGGTCCCGTCGCGTACCCGGCCCCCGTGTGACGGCGCATGGGTCCCTCCCGGGCCCGGGCCCGCGCCCGTACGGGCGCCCCGGGGGCTCAGGTACGGCCTTCCCTCTCCTGGGCGTCCTTCAGGGCCGTGGACGGGTCCGCCCAGCGGGCGCGTACGACGCGGAAACCGGCCCGTTCGGCCGCCTCGCAGACCAGTTCGTCGTCGTCCACGAGCATGCGGACCTCGCGGTCGCGGCCAAGCCGGCGCAGGATCTCCAGCTTGGTGAGGCGTGCCGGGCGCCGGTCCTGGTCGCGACGCATGTGGATCCGGCCCTCCGGCAGCTCCTGCGCGGCCAGCCAGGCGACGGTGTCCTTGCGGCAGCGCTCGGGGCGCCCGGTGAGATAGACGATCTCGCACTCCTCCGCGGCCTCACGGCACAGCGCCACGCCCTCCGCCAGCGGCGGGTCCTCGGGCGCGGCCGCGAAGAAGCCCGCCCAGTCGCGGGGCCGGCGCTCGAGGAAGTGCTGGCGGTGAGCCGTGCCCGCAAGCGTGTTGTCGAGGTCGAAGACGGCCAGGGGCCTGGTGTTACCTGTCACGGCACCACCCTAGGCCGAGTACGGAAAGTCCCGCGGGGGGCGACGGAAGGCGGCCGTGGGAATCCCCGGGGCGCCGATGCGTTGAAGGGGGCGTGACCTCTTCGCTCGACGGTGTGCGCTTCTCCGTTCTCGACCGCTCTCGGACCAGGGAGGGCGAGGACGGCGCCGAGGCGCTGCGCGCCACCGTGCGCCTCGCGCGGGAGGCGGAAGCGCTCGGCTACCACCGCTTCTGGGTGTCGGAGCACCACAGCGTGCCGGGTGTGGCGGGCTCGGCGCCGACCGTGCTGGCCGCCGCCGTGGCCGGTGCGACCTCGGCCATCCGGGTCGGGACCGGCGGGGTGATGCTCCCCAACCACCAGCCGATGGTCGTCGCGGAGCAGTTCGGCGTCCTGGAGGCGCTCTTCCCGGGCCGGATCGACATGGGGCTCGGCCGTTCGGTCGGTTTCACGGACGGGATCCGGCGGGCGCTTGGCCGGGACAAGGAGGACGCCGACCGGTTCGCCGCGCAGCTGGAGGAACTCCTCGGCTGGTTCACGGGGGCCCAGACCGCGCACCCCCAGGTGCACGCCCGGCCCGCCGAGGGCCTGAGGGTCCCGCCGTACGTCCTGGCGACCGGTGAGGGCGCCTCGATCGCCGCCGCCGCGGGGTTGCCCCTGGTCATCGGCGACCTGCGCGGCCGGGAGCGGCTGTTGACAGCGATCGACGCCTACCGGGCCGCCTTCCGCCCCTCGCCGTGGGCCGACGAACCGTACGTGGTCGTCGCGGGTACGGTCGCGGTGGCGGGGACCGAGGAGGAGGCCCGGCGGCTGCTGGTCCCCGAGGCCTGGTCGGGGGCGTACTCCCGGACCCGGGGCGCCTTCCCCCCGCTCGCGCCGGTGGAGCGGATCGAGGAGCTGGCGATGACCGAGAAGCAGCGCGGTTTCTTCGAGTCCGGGCTCGCGGGGCACGTCCACGGCACGGAGGAGCAGGTCCGGGAGGAGCTGGAGCGGGCGGTGAAGGAGAGCGGCGCTCAGGAGGTGCTGGTGACGACCAGTACGTACGACCGCGGGGCGCTGCACGACTCGTACCGCCGACTGGCCCGGCTGGCGGGTCTGACCAGGACGGACGCTTGAGGTCACCGCCGTGCGCGGGGTGCCGCACCTCAGGCGGGACTCGCGGGACACGCTTTAGGATCGAAGGATGTCCGACCCGTCCGAAGCCGCGACCGGCTCCGCGCCCGATCCGTACGTCCGTGTCCGAGGGGCTCGGGAGCACAACCTCGCCGGGGTCGATGTCGACATCCCGCGTGACGCGATCGCGGTCTTCACGGGTGTGTCCGGCTCCGGCAAGTCCTCGCTCGCGTTCGGGACGATCTACGCCGAGGCCCAGCGCCGCTACTTCGAGTCGGTCGCCCCCTACGCCCGGCGGCTGATCCACCAGGTGGGCGCGCCGAAGGTGGGCGAGATCACCGGTCTTCCGCCCGCCGTCTCGCTGGAGCAGCGCCGTTCCTCGCCGAACGCCCGGTCCTCCGTCGGCACGGTCACCACCCTGTCGAACTCGCTGCGGATGCTGTTCTCCCGGGCGGGCAGCTACCCGCCGGGGGCCGCGCGCCTGGACTCCGACGCGTTCTCGCCGAACACCGCCGTCGGGGCGTGCCCCGAGTGCCACGGGCTCGGTCTGATCCACCGCACCGGCGAGGAGCTGCTGGTGCCCGACCCCGGGCTGTCGATCCGGGAGGGGGCGATCGCCGCCTGGCCGGGGGCCTGGCAGGGCAAGAACCTGCGCGACGTGCTGGACGCCCTTGGCCACGACATCGACCGGCCGTGGCGGGAGCTGCCCGCCGAGGACCGGGAGTGGATCCTCTTCACGGACGAGCAGCCGGTCGTCACGGTCCATCCGGTACGGGAGGCGGGGCGCATCCAACGTCCGTACCAGGGGACGTACATGAGTGCGCGGCGCTATGTGATGCACACCTTCGCCGACTCGAAGAGTCCCACGCTGCGGGCCAAGGCGGAGCGGTTCCTGAGCGCCGCGCCCTGTCCGGTGTGCGGAGGGAGCAGGCTGCGGCCGGAGGCGCTCGCGGTGACCTTCGCGGGCCGGACGATCGCCGAGCTGGCCTCCCTGCCGCTCACCGCCCTGGCGGCGCTCCTGGCCGACCCGACGGACCCCGAGACCGGAGCCGACCCCGAACACGAAACCGGACCCGACCCCGCACACGGGACCGGACCCGGCGCGGCGGACGCGCACCGGCCGGACGTCGGAGGCGGGGCCGCGCGGGTTCTCGTCGCGGACCTGCGTGCGCGGATCCGTACGGTGACCGAGCTGGGCCTGGGCTATCTGAGCCTGGACCGCACCGCCCCCTCCCTCTCCAACGGCGAACTCCAACGGCTGCGCCTCGCCACACAGTTGCGCTCCGGTCTCTTCGGCGTGGTGTACGTCCTCGACGAGCCTTCGGCGGGCCTCCACCCCGCCGACACCGAAGCGCTGCTCGTGGTCCTCGACCGGCTCAAGGCGGCCGGCAACTCCGTCTTCGTGGTCGAGCACCATCTCGACGTCGTACGGCATGCCGACTGGCTCGTGGACGTCGGCCCGGGGGCCGGTGTCCACGGCGGCAGGGTCCTGCACTGCGGGCCCCCGCGGGAGCTGGCGCGGGTGGAGGAGTCGATGACGCGCCGCTTCCTGTTCGACCGCGCCCCGGTGCCCGAGCGGGCGGTCCGGGAGCCGCGCGGGACGCTGCGGACGGGGCCGGTCACCCGGCACAACCTCACCGGCCTGGAGGCGGCCTTCCCGGTCGGCGCGCTGACGGCGGTCACGGGGGTCTCGGGATCGGGGAAGTCGACGCTGGTGGGCGCGCTGTCGGAGGACATCCCCGGCGTGGGCCGCATGGTGACGGTCGATCAGAAGCCGATCGGCCGGACGCCCCGCTCGAACCTCGCCACCTACACGGGCCTGTTCGACGTCGTACGCAAGCTCTTCGCCGACACCGAGGAAGCCCGCCGACGGGGGTACAAGGTGGGCAGGTTCTCCTTCAACGTGCCCGGGGGGCGGTGCGAGACCTGCCAGGGCGAGGGCTTCGTCTCGGTCGAGCTGCTGTTCCTGCCGAGTACGTACGCGCCCTGTCCTGACTGCCAAGGGGCGCGCTACCGCCCGGAGACCCTGGAGGTCCGGCTGCGCGGGCTCACCATCGCGGAGGTGCTCGACCTGACGGTCGAGTCCGCCGCCGGGTTCTTCGCGGGGGCCCCCGCAGCGGAGCGGAGCCTGCGGACCCTGCTCGACGTCGGCCTCGGCTATCTGCGACTCGGCCAGCCCGCGACCGAGCTGTCCGGTGGCGAGGCGCAGCGCATCAAACTCGCGGCGGAGCTGCAGCGCCCCCGCCGGGGTCACACCCTCTACGTCCTGGACGAGCCGACGACCGGCCTCCATCCGGCCGACGTCGAGGTCCTGATGCGTCAGCTCCACGGCCTCGTCGACGCCGGCCACACGGTCGTGGTGGTGGAGCACGACATGGACGTGGTGGCCACGGCGGACTGGGTGATCGACATGGGGCCGGGTGGCGGCGACGAGGGCGGCCGGATCGTGGCGGAGGGGCCGCCCGCCGAGGTGGCGCGGGCCGACGCGAGCCGGACCGCCCGCTATCTGGCGGCCCGACTCGCCCCCTGAAGCGGGGCGGGCCCCGGCGACCGACCCCACCCGTGGCGACCTTTTGACCGTTTCGCCTGAAAGGCATGCTTATAGCCGCTCGGGGTAGGGGCGCGGTAGGACACGCACGGGGTGACGTGGTGGAGAGGTGAGAGAGATGGGCGCAGGCAAGAAGGCGAAGAACGCCGCGAAGACCACCAAGGGCAAGGCGAAGGAGGCGACGGGCAAGGCGGTCGGGAACGAGACCCTGGAGATGAAGGGCCGCCGCGAGCAGATGGCCGGCGACGCCAAGCAGGCCGCTTCCAAGGCCAAGGACACGCTCAAGCACTGAAGGACCGCGCCCGTCCACCGGGCGCGGGGAGCCCGGGCGACGATCACGACGCGGCCGACATCACGACGCGTAAGGCTGTTTCGGCGTTCAGGGCGCGACGGAGGGCCGGCATCCACTGCCGGCCCTCCGTCGCGCACCGCCGGTCGGCGGCCGGGTGCCCTCACGTGCGCCTGCGGCGCCGCGGGGCGGGCTCCTCCTCGGGCTCTTCGTCCTCCTCGGGCTCCTCCTCGTCGTACTCCTCCTCCTCGTCCTCGTCCTCGTACCCGCCTTCCTCGTCCTCCTCGCCCTCCTCGGGCTCTTCGTCCTCCTCGCCCTCCTCGTCGTACTCCTCCGCATCCTCGTCGGCGTCCTCGTACCCGTCGGCCTCTTCGTCCGGGTACTCGTCTTCCTCGCCCTCTTCCTCCTCGCCCTGTTCCTGTTCCTCCTCCTCGATCGCGTCCTCGTGACTCCGGACGACCTCGCCGTCCCGGATCTCGCCGCGCCAGCCCTCGGGCTCGTCGGTGGTCAGGGAGACGAACCGCTGGAAGTTCTTGAAGTCCAGACGAAGGCGGCGGCCCTGCGCGCGCCAGATGTTGCCGGTCTTCTCGAAGAAGCCGGAGGGGAGGTACTCGACGACGAGGACGACGCGGGTCAGCGACGGCGCGAGTTCGTGGAACGAGACGCAACCGCGCGTGGTCCCCTTGGCCCCCTCGGAGGTCCACACGATGCGGTCGTCGGGAATCTGCTCCTGCGTGGTCGCCTTCCAGCTTCGGGTGGAAGGACCGACCTTCACCTTCCACGAGCTGGCGGTGTCGTCGTCGCGCGAGGCGTCGCGGACACCCTTGGCGAAGCTGCTGAACTTCTCGTACTCCGTCCAGAAGTCGTACACCGTCCGCAGCGGCAGGCCGATGTCGAGCACCTCGATGATGTTCATGGCCTTGCCGCCGCTCTTGCGGCTCTTACCCTTGCCCTTCCCGCCGTCCTTGCCGAAGAGCCCGGTCACGCTGTCCTTCAGGCTGCCGAGCTTCTGGCCCGCCATGGCCTTCAGCGGTGAGTCGCCCTTCAGGATGCGGCCGCCGATTCCGGCGACGTCCGAGAGCTTCCCTCCGTTCTCGGCCACGTCGGTGAGCTGGTCCGTGAGATCCCCGAGTTTGTCGGTCGCCTTGCCGGCCAACTGGTCCGCCTGGGCGGAGAGAAAGCCGGTCAGTTCGCCGAGCAGCTGATCCAGGCCCGACGATCCCTTGCCGCCGTCACGGTCTGACGTAGCCATGGCCTACCTCCGTCCGGACGGCTTGCGGGCCGCCGACTTCTTGGCGGCGGTCTTGCGAGCCGGAGCCCGGCCCGTGGTCTTCTTGGCCGGCGCCTTCTTCGCGGGCGCCTTCTTCGCGGGGGCCTTCTTCGCCGCCGTCTGCTTCGCCGGCGCCTTCTTGGCGGGGGCCTTCTTCGCCGCCGTCTTCTTCGCCGGGGCCTTCTTGGCGGGTGCCTTCTTCGCGGCGGGCTTCGACGGGGCGGACCTGGCGGGCGCCTTCTTGGCCGGTGCCTTCTTCGCCGCCGTCTTCTTCGCCGGCGCCTTCTTGGCGGCCGACTCGCGGGAGGGACCGGAGCCTCGGCCCGCCGAACGAGACGAGCCCGCGGCCGACTTGCCCGTACCGCCACGTGAGGACGAAGGGGTGCGCCGACGAGGCGGAGGAGCCTCTTCCTCTTCTTCCTCCGGCTCTTCCTCTTCCTCTTCCGGCTCTTCCTCTTCCTCTTCGGGCTCTTCCTCCTCGGCTTCCGGCTCCCCCTCCTCTTCGTCCTCTTCCTCTTCGTCCTCTTCCTCGTCTTCTTCGTTCTCCGGGGGCGCGTTTCCACCCTCGTCCTCGTCCTCGTCGGCGTACTCCTCCTCCGCCTCCTCGTCCTCGTACGGCTCTTCCTCCTCCTCGTCCTCTTCACGGCCCCCGCCGCCCTGGGACAGTTCGAGGGTGCGCTCGTGCAGCGAGTCGGCAAGGTCGGTGAGCTTGCGGTTGGCCGCGGCGGTCAGCGCCTTCTTGCCCGCTTCGAGTGCTTCGCCGCGCAGCTGGTCGCCGAGGTCGGCGAACTGCGGCATCTCCTTGACCCTGGAGAGGCCCTCCTTCATCAGCTGGCTCGGATCCAGTCCGAAGCGGCGGCCGGCGAGGTACGTCGCCGCGGAGAAGGCCAGCTTGCCTTTCTTGGTCCTCCCGAGGAGGTAACCCCCAGCCACCGCGGCCGCGAGCGCGATCTTGTTCATGTCCTGCATGAGCTCATCCCCTTCACCAGGGCGTCGGCGGGCATTCTCGCTCCGCCTGCCGGAGCGTCCGAACCGGCGGACCGGGGGTGTTTCGCGCAGGAGCGACGAAGCGGTCCCGCTCGGGCTGCCGTCTCTCAGCGGCTACCCCCCCTACAAGACTTATGCCCCCAATAGGTGACATTCTAGGACGTAACGGGCTGTCTCCCCATGGGAGGGCATATGGCCGCAGCAGAACCGGGTCGCTCCCGGCGGGTCCCCCCGCGCGGCGACGACGACACCGACGAGCAGCGCAGGAAGCCACCGCGGCGCGCTTCCCCAGGACGCCGCTCGGGCGTCCCGAACGCCGCTTCGGCCATGCGCTCGGCGGCCGTGCAGCTCTCGGAGCTGCTCGGCCGGCCCCCCGACTCGGTCTCCTCGCTCAAGCCGACCGACCAGGGGTGGGAGGCGCAGGTGGAGGTGATGGAGCTGGAGCGCGTCCCGGACAGCACCAGCGTCATGGCCAGCTACCGGGTCGCCCTGGACGAAGAGGGCGAACTGATCTCCTACGAACGCACCCGCCGCTACAGCCGAGGAACGATCGACCGGCCGGCCTGAGCCAGGGTTCGGCCGCGGAAGGAGGCGCCATGACCATGGTGCCGCAGAGCGGCAACACCGTATCCAGGGGCGGAGGCGGCTCCAGCAGCCTCTACGACGTCCTGGAACTCATTCTCGACCGCGGTCTGGTCATCGACGTCTTCATCCGCGTCTCGCTCGTGGGCATCGAGATCCTCAAGATCGACATACGGATCGTCGTCGCGAGCGTCGACACCTATCTGCGCTTCGCCGAGGCCTGCAACCGGCTCGACCTCGAAGCCGGACGCAAGGCACCGGCCCAACTGCCCGAGGTCGTCGGCAACATGATGGAAGGCGGCGCCAAGGGCAAGTCCAAGGGCGCGCTCAGCGGAGCCGTCGAAGCCGTCAGCGACTCCCTGACCGGAGGGTCGTCCAAGGCGCGGGAGCCCGACGAGGAGGAAGAGGCCGAGGAGTCGGCCCCTCCCCGCAAGCGGCGCCCGGCGAGGCGGCCGGTACGACGAGAGAAGGAGTGACCGATGGCGCTGTACGTGTACTCGATCGCCGGCAAGGGCCACTCCCTGCGCCTGGACGGTCTCACCGGAGTGGGCGCCGAACCCTCGCCGCTGCGGAGCGTCACCTATGGTGAACTCAGCGCGATCGTCGGGGAGATCTCCGAGGACATCCGCCCCAAGCGGCGTGACCTGTCCGCGCACCAGGAGGTCCAGGAGCGTCTGATGGCGGACGGCGCCATCCTGCCGTTGCAGTTCGGATACATCGCGCCGGACGAGGATGCCGTGCTCCGGGCCCTGGAGGAGAACACCGGCGCCTACCTCGACGCGCTCGCCCGGGTCGAGGGCTGTGCCGAGCACCATGTGAGGGCGTCTCAGGCGGATGAGGAGCCCCTCCTGCGCCAGATCCTCGAGGACTCGCCGGAGGCCCGGGATCTCAACGACCGGATCCGCTCCGGTGATCCGGATCCGCACCTGCCGATGACCCTGGGAGAGCTCGTCGCCCGCGAGGTCGAGGTGCGCCAGCAGACCCTGGCCGACGGGCTGGTCCAGGCGTTGCTCCCGTTCGCCCGCGAGCACGTCTCCCGCCCGCCGTCGGCGAGCGCCTTCCTCAATCTGTCGCTGCTGGTTCCCGACGAGCGCAAGGACGACCTGCTGAAGGCCGAGTCGAACCTGGCCCGCGAGATCGACGGCGGGGTGGACCTCCGCTTCAGCGGTCCCCTGCCCCCCTACAGCTTCGTGACGTGACCACGGACCGAGACCACCCACCGAGACCACGGACCGAGCCGCAGACCGGGACCGGGACCGCATCCGAGCCGCTTCCGGAAGGAGGAAGGACCGCCATGGGACTTCTGGGCCGCTTGTTGACCCTGCCCGTCGAGCCGGTGCGCGCCGTCATGTGGGCCGCGCAGCGGGTGGTCGACGAGGCCGAGGACCAGTACTACGACCCCGCTCCGATCTGGCGCGAACTCGCGGAGCTGGAACGCATGCTGGTGGAAGGGGAGATCGACGAGGAGACGTTCGACCGCCGGGAGGACGAGCTGCTGGACCGTCTGGCGGAGATCGAAGAGTTCCGGCAGCGACTGCCTTGACCGGGAAGTGAGTGGCCACCGTGACCGATCCCCTGCCGAGCCGACTGGGCTCCGCCCCGTCCCGTGCCGCCGCGCCGTACGGCCAGAACACCTCGTCCAGCCTCGCCGACATCCTGGAGCGGGTGCTGGACAAGGGCATCGTGATCGCCGGCGACATCCGCATCAACCTGCTCGACATCGAACTCCTCACGATCAAACTCCGGATCCTGATCGCCTCCGTGGACAAGGCGAAGGAGATGGGCATCGACTGGTGGGAACACGACCCGTCGCTCTCCAGCCGCCACACCGGCAGCCCGCTGGAGCAGGAGAACCGCCGTCTCCGCGCCGAGCTGGACGCGCTCCGGCGCGACCGCCCCGTCGACGAGGCCGAACCCGGCGGCCGCGCGATCGGCGGCGCGCTGCACGACCTGCCGAACGACCGTCCGGACGGTGAGACGGGCGGTTCCACCGGACGGCGGGGCCGCTCATGACCAGCGCCGCCGAGGACGTCCTCACCTACGTGTACGCCGTCGTCCCGCGGGCCCAGGCGCCGCACGAGGCCCTCGCCGGCATCGCCGGGGTCCTCGGCTCCCCCGTCCGGTACCTCGACGAGCCGGAACCGTCCGCCGACGCCGGAGCGGGGGACGGCCCGCCGGGTCTCGCGTTCGTCGTCAGCGCCGTACCCCGCCGCGACTTCGACGAGGCCGCGCTGAAGGACCACTTCGAGGATCTGGACTGGCTGGAGAGCGTCGCACGGGCTCACCACGACGTCGTACAGACACTCGCCGGTCACGCCACCGTCCTGCCCCTGCGCCTGGCCACCGTCTACGAGGATGACGCGCGGGCCCGCGAGGCGCTCGTCCGCCGGCGCGCCGCCTTCGCCGAACGGCTGGCCCGGCTTGAGGCGCAGACGGAGTTCGGCGTGAAGATGTACCTCGTACGGTCCGACCCGGCCGGGCCCGGGGCGGAACCGGCCCCGGAGGCGGCCCTCTCCCCGGGCAAGGCGTACCTGCAGCGCCGCAAGGCCCATCGCCACGCGCAGGAGGCCGTCCACGCGCAGGCACGGCTCGCGGCCGAGGCGATCGAGGCCGCGGCGGCGCGCCACGCCTCCCAGCGGGTGCGCCACGCCGCCCAGAGCGGGGCGCTGACCGGCCCCGAGGAGAACGTCCTGAACGACGCCTATCTCGTACCCGACGACCTGGCCGAGACGTTCCGCGCCGCCGTCACCGACGCGGCCCGGGACTTCACGGGGGTCCGCGTCGACGTCACGGGGCCGTGGGCCCCCTACTCGTTCGTCACCCCGCCCGACGAGGCGGAAGAGGCCCCGGACGAGCGCGACGCCCCGGACACCCCCACCGGCCCGACCGCCCCCGGGCCGGCGGGACCCGCCGAGCCCCCGGCGCGGCCCGACATCCGCCGGACGGCGCCATGAGCCTCACCGAGCGCGGCGACCCGCTTCCCGAGCGTCAGGTCGCCCTCATCGACCTCCTCGACCGGCTGCTCAGCGGCGGGGTGGTCGTCACCGGCGACATCGTCCTGTCGATCGCGGACATCGACCTCGTACGGATCTCGCTGCGGGCGCTCATCGTCTCCGTCGATTCCGAGACGGGGATCGCCGCGCCTTCGCAGGACGGAGGACCGCCATGAGCGGCGAGCCCTCGGAGCGGGGCCGCCCGCGGGTGCCGCCCGAGGCGGACGCGCCCCCGCGCCTGCGCGCCGTCGGCGACGCCATGTCCCAGGCGTTCCGGCTCGTCCAGGCCCCTCCTCCGGCACACGGCGGGCGGTCGCGCCCCGCGCACCGGCTCACCACCGACCGGGAGACCGTGGAGGAGGACCTCCTGAAACTCGTCCTGACCCTCGTGGAGCTGCTGCGTCAGCTGATCGAGCGCCAGGCGCTGCGCCGTGTCGACGCCGGGGACCTCACCGACGAGCAGGAGGAGGAGCTGGGCGCCACTCTCATGGCGCTGCACGACCGGCTGGCCGAGCTGTGCGAGGAGCACGGCTTCACGCTGGAGGACCTGAACCTCGACCTCGGGCCGCTGGGGCACCTGCTCCCCCGCGACTGACACCCCGTCCCCGGGCGGGCCGCCCCCGCGTCCGCCGCCGGGGTCTACCGGCGGGCGGCCTTGCGCCGCGCCCGCAGCCACTCCTTGTTCATCGCCGCGATGGACGGCAGCGGGATGCCCTTGGGGCAGGCCGTCGCGCACTCCCCCGTCAGCGTGCAACCGCCGAAGCCCTCCGCGTCCATCTGGGCCACCATGTCGAGGACCCGTGTCTCGCGCTCGGGAGCGCCCTGCGGCAGGACGTTCAGGTGGTTGACCTTGGCCGAGGTGAAGAGCATCGCCGAGCCGTTGGGGCAGGCCGCCACGCACGCGCCGCAGCCGATGCACTCGGCGTGCTCGAAGGCGAAGTCGGCGTCGGCCTTGGGGACCGGCGTCGCGTGGGCCTCGGGCGCCGCGCCGGTGGGGACGCTGACATAACCGCCGGCCTGGATGACGCGGTCGAAGGCGGACCGGTCGACCACCAGGTCCTTGACGACCGGGAAGGCGGCGGCGCGCCAGGGCTCGATGTCGATGGTGTCGCCGTCGCGGAAGGACCGCATGTGGAGCTGGCATGCGGTGGTGCGCTCGGGACCGTGCGCGTCGCCGTTGATGACGAGGCTGCACGCGCCGCAGATGCCCTCGCGGCAGTCGTGGTCGAAGGCGACGGGGTCCTCGCCGCCCAGGATGAGCTGTTCGTTGAGGGTGTCGAGCATTTCCAGGAAGGACATGTCCGAGGAGATGCCGTCCACCTCGTAGGTGGACATGGCGCCGTCGGCGTCGGCGTTCTTCTGGCGCCAGATGCGCAGGGTGAGCTTCATGCGTAGCTCCGCTGGGTGGGGTGGACGTACTCGAAGACGAGGTCTTCCTTGTGCAGGACGGGGGCGTCGCCGGTTCCGGTGAACTCCCAGGCCGCGGCGTACGAGAACGCCTCGTCGCGCCGGGCGGCCTCGCCCTCCGGCGTCTGGGACTCCTCGCGGAAGTGCCCGCCGCAGGACTCGGCGCGGTGCAGCGCGTCGAGGCACATCAGCTCGGCGAGTTCCAGATAGTCGACGATCCGGTTGGCCTTCTCCAGCGACTGGTTGAACTCCTCGCCGGTGCCCGGGACCTTGATGCGGCGCCAGAACTCCTCGCGGATGCCGGGGATGCGGTCGAGCGCGGTGCGCAGGCCCTCGTCCGTGCGGGCCATGCCGCAGAACTCCCACATCAGTTCGCCCAGTTCGCGGTGGAAGGAGTCGGGGGTCCGGTCGCCGTCCACGGCCAGCAGCAGGTTCAGCCGGTCCTCGGTCTCGGCGAGCACCTCGCGCACCACCGGATGCGCGTCGTCGAGCGGCGCGGCCGACGGGTGGCGGGCGAGGTAGTCGTTGATCGTGGAGGGCAGGACGAAGTATCCGTCGGCGAGGCCCTGCATGAGCGCGGAGGCGCCGAGCCGGTTGGCGCCGTGGTCGGAGAAGTTGGCCTCGCCGATGGCGAAGAGGCCGGGGACGGTGGTCTGGAGGTCGTAGTCGACCCAGAGGCCGCCCATCGTGTAGTGCACGGCGGGGTAGATCCGCATCGGCACCTCGTAGGGGTTCTCGGCGGTGATCCGCGCGTACATGTCGAAGAGGTTGCCGTACTTCTCCTCGACGGCCTTGCGCCCCATCCGCCGGATGGCGTCGGCGAAGTCGAGGTAGACGCCCTGTCCGCCGGGGCCGACACCTCGGCCCTCGTCGCAGACGTTCTTGGCGGCGCGGGAGGCGATGTCCCGCGGCACGAGGTTGCCGAAGGAGGGGTAGATCCGCTCCAGGTAGTAGTCGCGCTCGTCCTCGGGGATCTCGGCGGCCGGGCGGGTGTCGCCCTGCGCCTTGGGGACCCAGATGCGGCCGTCGTTGCGCAGCGACTCGCTCATCAGCGTCAGCTTGGACTGGTGGTCGCCGGTGCGCGGGATGCAGGTGGGGTGGATCTGGGTGAAGCAGGGGTTGGCGAAGTGGGCTCCGCGCCGGTGGGCCCGCCAGATGGCGGTGGCGTTGGAGTTCATCGCGTTGGTCGAGAGGTAGAAGACGTTGCCGTAGCCGCCGCTGGCCAGGACCACCGCGTCGGCGTAGTGGGTGGAGATCCGGCCGGTGACCAGGTCGCGGGCGACGATGCCGCGCGCCCGTCCGTCGACCACGATCAGGTCCAGCATCTCGGTACGGGCGTGCAGTTCGACGTTGCCCGCGGCGATCTGCCGGGAGAGCGCCTGGTACGCGCCGAGGAGGAGCTGCTGGCCCGTCTGCCCGCGGGCGTAGAACGTACGGGAGACCTGGACGCCGCCGAAGGAGCGGGTGTCGAGGAGTCCGCCGTACTCGCGGGCGAAGGGGACGCCCTGGGCGACGCACTGGTCGATGATCTCGACGGAGATCTGGGCGAGGCGGTGGACGTTGGACTCGCGGGCCCGGAAGTCGCCGCCCTTCACGGTGTCGTAGAAGAGGCGGTGCACGGAGTCGCCGTCGTTGCGGTAGTTCTTGGCGGCGTTGATGCCGCCCTGGGCGGCGATGGAGTGGGCGCGGCGCGGGGAGTCCTGGTAGCAGAACTGGACGACGTGGTAGCCCTGTTCGGCGAGGGTGGCACCGGCGGAGCCGCCGGCGAGGCCGGTGCCGACGACGATGACGGTGTGCTTGCGCCGGTTGGCGGGGTTGACCAGCCTGGCCTGGAAGCGCCGGGTGTCCCAGCGCTCGGCGACGGGCCCCGCGGGGGCCTTGTGGTCGACGGCGGGCGCGCCCACCGTGTAGTCGAGGAAGCTCATGTCAGCTCACCACTCCGGTCATGACGGCGACGGGGACGGAGACGAAGCCCAGGGTGAGGGCGAGGGCGAGCCCGTTGGCGGCGGCCTTCAGGCCCCGTTCGCGGCGTGCGTTGCCGACGCCGAGGGTCTGGGCCGCGCTCCAGAAGCCGTGGCGGACGTGGAGTCCGACGGCGAGCATGGCGACGATGTAGATGGTGTTGCCGTACCAGGTGGAGAAGGTGTCCACGACGTTCTGGTACGGGTGTCCTTCCTGGAAGCCGCCCGGGTGCGCGGTGCCGGTGGTCAGGTCCAGGATGTGCCAGACGATGAAGAGGGCGACGATCACGCCGCCCCAGCGCATGGTCCGGGTGGCGTAGGAGGAGCGCTTGCGCCGGTGGACGTAGGCGGTGGGGCGGGCCCGGATGTCACGCCTGCTGAGCTGGTATGCGGAGACGGCGTGGGCGACGACGGCGGCCAGGAGCACGATCCGCACGAGCCACAGGGCCCAGGAGTGGTGCAGGACGGGGGCGCCCATGGTGCGCAGCCAGTGGCCGTACGCGTTGAACTCCTCGGGGCCGAAGAAGACTTTCAGGTTGCCCATGACGTGGGCGACGAGGTAGCCGAGCATGAGCAGGCCGCTGACGGCCATGACCGTCTTCTTGCCGAGGGTCGACGCCCAGAAGCCGGTCGAGCGCGTCGGGGAGGGGGGACGGCCGGTCCCCCGGTCCTTCGTCTTCGTTGCCAGAGCCATGGAGTCGACGCTAGGGGCGAAGAGCCCGAGAGGTCCAAGACATGGTTCGGCTCATCTCGATAGGCTGGGCCTATGCAGTTCCAGCAGCTCCTCTACTTCGTGGCCGTGGCCGAGACCCGTCACTTCACCCGCGCCGCGGAGCGGGTGCACGTCTCCCAGCCCTCGCTGTCCCAGCAGATCAAGGCGCTGGAGCAGGAGCTGGGAGCGGAGCTGTTCAGCCGGGCGCGCGGGAACATCACGCTGACCGACGCCGGCGAGGCGCTGCTGCCGCTGGCCCGGCGAATCCTCGCCGACACCGACACGGCCCGGCACGAGGTGCAGGAGCTGGCGCAGCTACGGCGCGGGCGGGTGCGGCTCGGGGCGACGCCGAGCCTGTGCACGGGGCTGCTGCCGGACGTGCTGCGGGCCTTCCACGACGCCCACCCGGGGATCCGGCTCCTGATCGAGGAGGGCGGCTCGCACGATCTCGTACGGGAGCTGGCGCGCGGCGCGCTCGACCTGGCGCTGGTGGTGCTGCCGCTGCCGAGTCCGTCGCCGGCGCTGACGACGGTGGAGCTGCTCCGCGAGGATCTGGTGGTGGTCTCCTCGGCGGGCGCGCCGGCGCCGCGGCGACCGGTGCGGATCGCGGATCTGCGCGATCGCCCGATGGTGATGTTCCGGCACGGCTACGACCTGCGGGAGCTGACGGTGGCGGCGTGCCGGGCGGAGGGTTTCGAGCCCTCGTTCACGGTGGAGGGCGGCGAGATGGACGCGGTGCTCGGTTTCGTACGGGCGGGCCTGGGGGTCGCGGTGGTGCCGGCGATGGTCGCGGCGCGGGCGGGTGGCGACCTGCTGGTCACGCCCCTGGCCCGCCCCGGTCTGCGCCGGACGATCGCGCTGGCGCACCGGAGCGACGTGGCCCCGCCCCGGGCAGCCCGGGAGCTGCAGCGGTTCCTCCTCCGCTCGGCGTGAGGCCGCGCATCACATGAGTCCGCGCCCCGCGTGCGCCCGCGCTCAGTGAGGCCCACCTGAGGACCGCGTGAGGCCCGGCCCCGCCGTGAGCCCCGCCCCGAGGGGCCCTGCACCGGGTGAGGCCCCCGCTCCCCGGGGGTCGCTACACCGCGTCCGCGAGGAGCAGGGCGTGGATGCGGTCGGGGGCGCCGGGGCGGGCGTAGTACCAGCCCTGGGCGGTGTCGCAGCCGAGTTCGCGCAGTTGCTGGGCCTGTGCGCCCGTCTCCACGCCCTCGACGGTGACGGCCAGTTCGAGGCTGTGGGCCAGCGAGACGATGCCCTCCACGATCTTGAGGTCGACCGGATCGGCGGGGTGCTGCTGCATGCCCCGGGTGAAGGAGCGGTCGAGCTTGAGGACGCTCACCGGGAGGCGGCGCAGATTGGCCAGGTTGGAGTAGCCCGTGCCGAAGTCGTCGAGGGCGATGTCCACGCCCATCTCGGCGAGTTGCCGCAGCGGCTTGAGGAGGTCGTCGTCCGCCCCGATCAGCGCGGACTCGGTGACCTCCAGGCACAGGGCGCCCGGTTCGAGGCCCGAGCGCTCCAGCACGTCGACGGTGTCGGCGACCAGGCGGGGATGGTGCAGCTGGGTGGGCGAGAGGTTGACGTTGATCCGCAGCGGTCCGCCGTCGGAGTGCCGGGCCTGCCAGAACCGGGCCTGGCGGACGGCCTCTTGGAGCACCCAGCGGCCCAGCGGCACGATCAGGCCGGTGTTCTCGGCGAGCGGGATGAAGCGGTCGGGGCCTAGCACCCCGTGTTGCGGGTGGCACCACCGGACGAGCGCCTCGGCGCCGTGCACGCTGCCGTCGCCGAGGTGGACGAGCGGCTGGTACTCGATGAAGAACTCGCCGCGCTCCAGGGCGGCCGGCAGGGCGGTGGTCAGTCCGTGCCGGGTGATGGCCCGGGCGTCGGCCTCGGCGTCAGCGAGTTCGAAGCGGTTCCCGCCCGCCGACTTGGCGCGGTACATGGTGATGTCGGCGCTGCGCAGCACCTCGGCCGGGGTCCGTTCGCCCGCCGGGCCCTCGACGACGCCGACGCTGCCGCGGACGGTCAGCTCGCGGCCGTCGATCCGGACGGGGGTGGCGAGCGTGGTGAGGATGCGGTTCGCCAGCTCGACGACCTGTCGTTCGGTGTCGGTGCCGGTGGTGAGGGCGACGAACTCGTCGCCGCCGAGCCGGGCCACCATCTCGCCGGGAGCGGTGGCGCAGCTCTGCAGCCGGTCGGCGACCTCGACGAGCAGCCGGTCCCCGGCCGCGTGGCCGAGACTGTCGTTGATCGCCTTGAAGCCGTCGAGGTCGAGGTAGCAGAGCCCGAAGCGGGCGCCGTCGGCGGGGGCGAGGGCCTTCTCCAGGCGTTCGAAGAACAGGGTCCGGTTGGGCAGTCCGGTGAGCGCGTCGTGGGTCGCCTCGTAGCGGAGCCGGAGGTTGAGCAGGCGCCGTTCGGTGGTGTCCTCCATCAGCGCCAGCTGGTACTGCGGGAAGCCCTCGGCGTCCCGCAGCAGCGAGACGGTGAGGTTGGTCCACAGGACCGTGCCGTCGCCGCGGTAGTAGGGCTTCTCGACGCGGTAGTGCTCGCGTTCGCCGCGGACCAGCTCGCCGTAGAGCTTCCAGACGTGCGGAGCGTCCTCGGGGTGCACCCAGTCCTGCACGTTGCGGCCGCGGACGTGGTGCTCCAGGCCGCCGAACATCCGGGTCAGGGTCTCGTTGATCTCCAGGATGTTGCCGTCGAGGTCGGCGATGCCGATGCCGATGGCGGCGCCCTCGAAGACCGCCCGGAAACGGGTCTCGGTGGCGTGCAGGGCGACCTCGGCGGCGCTGCGGGCGGCGAGCGCGGAGCGGGCTATCGACTCCTGTTCGGCCAGGGTCCGTTCGCGCAGGCCCTGGGCGAAGCCGGCCGCCATGGCGTGCTGGAGCCGCGCGCACCGGGCCCGCAGCTCCTCGGCGGGGTGCTCCCGCTCGTCGCCGCAGTACAGCACGAGGTAGGAGTCGACGACGCCGAGGCTACGGCTGAGGGCGTCGGGGTCGGTGCAGTGGGCCGCCACGAGCGCGGTCCCGGCGCGGTGGGCCGGGGTCGTGTCGAAGGGCCGGTCGTGCAGGGCGGCGCGCAGGACGCGGGCGAGCGGCAGCAGGTGCCCCTCGAACTCGGCGCGGGTCAGCGAGGTGGCGGTGACCGGGAAGATGGCCCGGCTCCAGATCGTCGCGAACCGCCTGAGTCTGTCCTCGACGTCGTCCGGTTCCGCGCCGGAACCGGACGGCTGAGACGGCAGCTTCACGCCTTGCGCCCCACCCCTGCGAAGCCCGAGAAGGCGAAGGGATCCTCCTCCTCGACCTCCCCGTCGGGCCGCCAGTTCGGCATGGACACCAGGCCGGGTTCGAGGAGTTCGCAGCCTTCGAAGAAGCGGGAGATCTCGGCGTGCGAGCGCATCACGAGGGGGTTGCGGATGGTGCGGTAGACCTCGACGGTGCCGCCGGCCTGCTCCTCCGTCAGCGGGATGCCCTCGTAGGAGGCGTGGGTCAGCACGACGAGGCTGCCGGGCGCCAGGGCGTCGAGGAGTTCGGCGACGGCCTTCGCCGGTTCGTCCTCGTCCTCCAGGAAGTGCAGGACGGCGACGAGGAGCAGTGCCACCGGCTTGTCCAGGTCCAGGAGCCGCTCCACCTCGGGGTTGTCGAGGATCTCCCGGGGCTTGCGCAGATCGGCGGAGACGACGGCCGCGCCGTCGTTGCCCTCCAGCACGGCGCGGCTGTGCGCGACGGCGACCGGGTCGTGGTCGACGTAGACCACGCGGGCGGCCGGTTCGGCGGCCTGCGCTATCTCGTGGACGTTGCCGAAGGTCGGGATGCCGGAGCCTATGTCGAGGAACTGGGTGATGCCGCTGTCGACCGCGAAGCGCACGGCGCGGCGCATGAAGGCACGGTTCGCCTGCATGATCTTGGGCAGTCCCGGCATGAACTCCATGGCCTTGCGGGCCGCTTCCCGGTCCACTTCGAAATTGTGCGAGCCGCCCAGATAGTAGTCGTACATACGGGACACGCTCGGCACCGAGATATCGATACCCGGCGGGGCCCAGGCGGGACGCTCCATCAATGTCTCCAACAAGTCGCCACGGGGATGCGGCCATGTGTTCGCGGCCGGTGTTCGAGCCGAGGCTACTGATCGCCCGCCGAGAGAGCGAGTGGAAACGGAAATTCGCGATCCGTTCTTGGTCACACGCCATTGGCACGTGCGTACGCAGCGAAGAGTTCGCGCCTTCCTACCGTGCACATTCACGTGCATATGGACGTGCGTCGAGCCCGCCGTCACGGGAGGCGTGACGGCGGGCCGACCGGTCGCAGCGCGGCGCGGGGGACTACTTGGGCGCTCCGACCAGCTTTCCCTCGGGGGAGACGGCGTACCAGGTGCCGCCCACGCCTTGGCCGTTGGTGTCTCCGGGCTCCTCGTCACCGGCGAAGGTGTACAGCGGCCAGCAGTCGATGGTCTGCTGCTTGATGCCGTCGGGCCGGTTGAAGGTCACGAAGCCCTTGCGCGTGATGCCCTTGGTGTCGTTCTTGTCCACAGGGGCGACAACCGGCCACTTCTCCAGGCAGGGACCGACACAGGCCGTCTTCATGGGCCAGGCGGAATCCTTCTTGAAGCGGTAAACCGTCATTCCACGCGAATCCACCACAACGTCACCGAGCTTGGGATCCTTGCGCACCGAGAGCCCTGTGGGAACCGTACCGGAATCTTCGCCTCCGTCGGCGTTCTCCTCATTCTGGGCCGGTGCGGCCTTCTTTCCGTCCGGGGCGGCGGCGAACCAGGTGCCGCCCACGCCTTGACCGTTGACATCGCCCGGCCGGGCGTCCTTGGCGTAGCGGTACATCGGCCAGCCGTCGACGGTGAGCTGCTTGGTGCCGTCGGCCCGGGTGACCTCGCCGAGCAGCGCGGAGTCCACGCCGGCGGGCGGCTTGGCCCCGGCGGGGCTCACCACGGGCCACGCCTTCACGCAGTCGCCCTCGCAGGTGGCGCGGGGCGGGTTCGCGGAGTCCTTGTCGAAGCGGTAGAGCGTGAAACCCTTGCTGTCGGTGAGCACCTCGCCGAGCTGCTTGGTGTCCGCCGCCACGAGCTGGCCGGCGGGCGAGGCGGGCGCCGCTCCCGAACCCTCGGCGCCGGAGCCGTAACCCCCGGAGGCGTACCCACCGGGGTTGTATCCGTCGGCGGACGCCCCGGCCGGGTTCGCCGCCCCGGCGGGGGCTCCGCCGAGCGACTGGTCGCCCTTTTCCTGGCCGCAACCCGTCGTCAGCGTGAGAACGGCCGCCGCGGTCAGCGCGAGTGCCGCGTTCCCCCAGGTCTTCATGTCAACTCCCGTTGCTTCATAGCTTGTTGGACCGGCGTCGGGATCCGTCCACGGCATGGAGTACGGGGCCGGGGGGCGGTCTGCTCAACCTCTGGCGAAAAATTTCCGCCGGAACGTCAAACCGCCGTCCTCCAAGAACCCCTCCATCCAGCGAATCCGGAGCGTTCCGCGCACACGGGGAGCGCGTTCTGATCATGCTCGTCGGCGTGTCTGTGTACGGATCGCTCCTCTCGCGGCCCCTGGGGGCCGCCGCGCTGCTGTGGCTGCTCGCCACTCCGGTGCCGGCGGCCGCCGACGCCTGCGCCTACGCCGTGACCGGGCCCGGCGGTACGAACGCGGTCGCGGTGGCGGGGGTGTGCCCGCCCACCCCGACCCCGCCCTCGCCCAGCCCCACGCCGACGCCCACGCCCACGCCCACTCCGACGCCGTCGCCGTCGCCGGAGCCTCCACCCCCGCCGCCTCCGCCGCCGAAGCCGAAGCCGCCGAAACCGAGCCCGACGCCCGAGCCGCCGCCTCCGGTACGCGCGGATCCGCCGCCCCCGCCGAGGCCGGCCCCGCCACCTCCGCCTCCCCCGCCGGCGCCCGAACCGCCGCCCCCTCCCCCGGCGGCGCCGAAGCCGACGCCGCCCCCCACACTGCGGCCGCGGCCGCCGGCCCCGGCCCCCGTCGCCCTGCCCGCCTACCGCCGCGCCCAGCGGCCCGAACCCGACGGCGGACCCTCGCTCGTGTCGATGACGCTGCTCGTCACCGCACCCGCGGTACTGGCGACCGCGGCACTCCGTCCCCGCTCCCGCTGAGCCCGCTGAGCCCGCCGAAGGAAGACCACCATGTCCGAATGGCTCGTCCTGTCCATCGCGATGGCCGCCGCGTGCGCCGTCGTCCTCACCATCGTCGTCATCAACAACCGCAGGCTCTCCGACGACGACGACCCCAGCGAGACGCCCGACGTCATCGAGTACATGACGATGATGATCGGCGTGGTCTACGCGATCGTCCTCGGCCTGGCCATCGCCGGCGTCTGGGAGGCCCGCAGCGCCGCCCAGGAGACCGTGCGCCAGGAGGCCCAGGCGCTGCACGAGATCTCGGCGCGGGTCGAGGTCTACCCGGCCGACGTCCGCGACCGGATCCGCTCCGACGTCGACGCGTACGTCGCCTACGTCATCGACGACGAGTGGCGTCACATGTCCGAGCACGGCGAACTCAGCGAGAAGGGCACCGAACTGCTGGAGCGGATCCGCCGCGGCGTGACCGACTACCGACCCGCCGACGACCACGAGGGACAGGCGTACCAGCCGCTGGTGGACCAGGTGGCGGCGGTGGACGACGCCCGGGGAGCGCGGGGGCAGAGCGCGGGGGCGACGATGCCGGGGGTGGTGTGGTTCGGCCTGATCATCGGAGCGCTGGTGACGGTCGGCCTGATCTTCACCCTGCAGATCCGGCGCACCGGGCGCGAACTCCTGCTCGCGGGCCTCTTCAGCGCGCTCATCGCCTTCCTGCTCTTCCTGATCTGGGACTTCGACGCGCCGTTCGGACGGGGTATCTCGGCCACCGCCACCCCCTTCACCGACCTCTTCCCGGAGGTCGTGAACTGAACGGAGGGCGGGGCTGAGGGCGGGCGGGGGGCGGCCGGGAGCGGCCGGGAGCGGCCGGGCGGACGGAGACGCCCCCGGGGGCGGCGGACACGGCGTGGCGGAAGGCCCGGAATCCCGGGCCCGGAGCAGCGTCCTGTAGGCCGAACGGTGGACCTTGGTGCCCCATTCGCCCGTCTGGGATCGCGGTTGTGATAGTGCGCTTCTAACGTTTCGGGCATCGAGGTGCATTCCTGCCCTTTCGCGGAAAACCTTCCGCGGCTGCGCCTCACGGACCCGGAGGACACCCATGCGCGCGATACGTGCCGCGTCCACTGCCCTTCTGGGGGCGGCCGCCCTCGCCTTGGCCGCTCCCCTCGCCTCGGCTGCGGACGGCGCCCCCGCACCCGCCCCCAAGGCGCCCCGAGCCAAGGCTCCGGGCGACTTCGTCGTCTCCCCCTCGCTCGTGGCCCCCGGTGGCCGGGTGACGCTCAGCGCTCCCGCCTGCCGCAGCACCGCGACCGCCTCGGCCGGCATCTTCGACACCGTGACCATCGCCCCGGGATCCACGGCCACCGCCGTGGTGGACCAGGACGCCAAGCGGGGCGCCGTCTACACCGTCTCGTTCAACTGCACCGGCGGCGTCCAGGAGACCGTCACGCTGACCATCAGCGGCACCACGGCCACCCCGACGGCCAACTCCACCGTGCTCACCCCGCCTCGCGGCGTACAGGGCGGTCTCGGTGGTTCGGTCGGCGGGATCGACACGGTCACCCTGGCGGCGGGCGCCGGCCTGGTCGCCGTCGCGACCACGGGTCTGGTGTTCGTCGTACGGCGGCGCCGCGCGGATCTCGACCGGGCCCGGCGTCACTGACGGCGGGGACGGTGTCTCCCGACGGCGCCTCCCGCCACCACCCGCACCCCCGCCATGACCGCGGACACGACCGCGGACACCCGTCGCCCCCGAGTCCTGTCCGACCAGGATTCGGGGGCGACGGGGCGTGGCTGGCGGCCGACCGATCGGGAGGTTCGGCCGGTCAGGCGGCGGCGCCGACACGGCGGCGGCGGGCGATGAAGAGACCACCGCCGAGCCCGGCCGCGGCGACGAGGGAACCGCCGACGGCCATCTCCGTGGAGCTGGGCGCGAGCGAGCCGCCGATGCCGCCCTGCGAGCCCTGGCCGGCCAGCACGCGGAACTGGCCGGTGAGCACCCGGTTGTTGTTGCAGTGCACGGTCAGGGTGTGCTGACCGAGCCGGGCGTTGTCGTGGATGCGGGCGACGGCACTGGAGACGCCGTTGACGTTCGCGGAGAGGCTGGTCGTCGGGAAGGCGTCGGACGTGACCCGGCCGCCGGAGCAGCCCCTGACCGTGATCGTGAGGGTCGATCCCTGGTGGACGGCGAAGGGGGTCACGGTGACGCCCTGGTTTCCGTCCCCTCCCCGCTGGACCACGGAGGAGTTGACGGTGACGTCGCCGGGACCGTTCGTGGCGGCGGCGAGGGGGGCCGCGAGCCCGACCGCCGCGAATGCGGTGGCGGCCACCGCCAGAGTGCGTGCAGCACGCATGGTTGAACCTCCAGTGGAAGACGCCCCGAAGCGGTGCCCCGGGAAATTCGACGAGTACGCCTTCCATGACGAACCATCACCATTCCGGACAACCACCGCACCCTGACACTGGTCCACCCCGGTGAGGCGACACGCCGGGAAAAGGGCCGCCGTACCTGACGGAGCCGCAGGTCACAGGCCGTCAGGCTGCTTATCTGATGATTACTCGTATGGGTCATCGTTCTCGTCACCCGGCCCGCCCTGGGGTACCACTGAGCTCCCGGCGCCTGCCGGACGGCCCTCGCACGGCCGGGAGGCGCCCGCCACCCGTTCGCCTCTCCCCGCTCGCCGGTCCGGCCCGCCACCCTTACCGTTTCGTCGACGCCACGAAGGGAGAACCATGAGCCCCAAGGACTTCCGCGTCTTTGAGCCCAGAAGACGCCAACCGTGGGGCGTCCTGACCCTCGTCATGCTGTCCGGCCTGGCGATGATGCGCAACGGGGTCGATGTCGAGCTCGGCCCCCCGCAGCCCGCCGCCGCCGCGGCTCCCACCCGCATCGGGGCTCCGCCGGCCGTCTCCGGCCTGGCGCCGCTGCCGTTCGCCCCCGCCTCACGGGTGAAGATCCCGTCCATCAGGGTCGCGGCCCCCCTCATGGACGTGGGCCTGGACGAGAACGGCTGGATCGCCGCGCCTCCCCCGGAGGACGCCAATCTGGCCGGGTGGTACCAGAACGGCATCGCGCCCGGGCAGCGCGGCACCTCCATCATCGTCGGCCATGTCGACAACCAGGCCGGTCCCGCGGTCTTCTACGGCCTGGGCTCGCTGGAGAAGGGCCAGTTGGTCGAGGTGGAGCGGTTCGACGGCCGCGTCGCGATCTTCGAGATCTACGGCGTCGAGGTGTACGCCAAGAACAACTTCCCCGGTGTCCAGGTCTACGCCGACACCGGGGAGCCCGAGCTGCGGGTCATCACCTGCGGCGGCGGCTACTCCCGGGCGCAGGGCTACGACGGGAACGTCGTCGTCTACGCCCGCATGGTCGCCACCCGCTGAGCGGGCGGACACACCGGCAGGGCCCCCGGCGCCGCGCGCCGGGGGCCCTGCGGTACCCGATCAGCGCTGGGGCACGGTGATGCTGTAGCCGGCGTCCAGCAGTTCGGGCAGGTAGCGCCTGAGCGCCGCCACGCTCTGGGAGCGGTTGCCGCCCGCGTCGTGCGAGAGCACCACGACCCCCGGGGCCGCCCCGTCCAGGACCCGGCGCACGATGCTGTCCGTGCCCGGCTCCTTCCAGTCGAGGGTGTCCACGGTCCAGGCCAGCGGCTCCATGCCCAGTTCGGCGCCGATCTCGAACGAGTGCCGGTTCCACGCCCCGAACGGGGCGCGGTACCACAGGGGCGCCGTACCGAGGGTCCGCTCCACCAGGTCGCTCGTGGAGCCCAGCTCGTGGCGGATGAGCGAGGGGCGCAGCTTGGGGATGAGGGGATGGGACCAGGAGTGGTTGCCCACCACGTGCCCGTCGGCGGCCATCTCCCGCAGCAGGTCCCGGTTCTCGGCGGCCATCTCCCCGCAGACGAAGAACATCGCCCGGCAGCCGTAGCGGCGCAGGGTGGCGAGGATCTCCGGGGTGTAGCGGGGGTCGGGTCCGTCGTCGAAGGTCAGCACCATCGAGCGGCCGACGCCGGACATCTTCAGGAACGGCCGCTGCCGGACCGGCGGGAGCGCCCTGCGCAGGGTGGGGGGCGCGTAGGCGGTCATCGGCTGGAGCCGGTAGGCGGAGGGCTTCAGCCGGGTGCTCGCCGGCGCCCCCGAGCCGGGCGCGCCCGCGGCGGTCCCGGGTGCGGTACTCCCGGGCCGTACGGGCGTAGCAGCCCGTTCCGCGGCGAAGACCCCGACCGTGGCGGTGGCCCCCAGGGCGGCGGCGATGCGCAGCACCGTACGGCGCCCTTTGGGAATCTGATCGTTTTTCATGACTAATAACTCGCATGGCCGAAGGCCGGTGCGCTTCCTCCACACCGGCCGCCCTGCCGAAAGCACCCGATGAGCCGATAGCCGGACCGCCCCGGCGCGGCCTTTCGCCGCCTACCGCCCCATCACCAGACCGTCGTTGCCCGCCCCGCGGCCGAGGACGACCTCGCGGATGGTGTCGCGTACGGCGGTCTGCCCGCCGCCCTGTTCGAGGGCGGCGTTGAGGTTGACCACCCGGCCCCGGGAGGTGTCGAACCACTGCGGGATGAACTCCGCCTTGGTGACCTCCCAGCGGCCGCCCGGCGCTGCGGGCGGGGAGAAGGTGAACCGGCCGAGGGTGCCCTGGTTGCCCCGGGGGTCGAGGGAGCCCTGGTAATTGATCATGTCGCCGGCGATCTGGTCGCCCATGCCGTAGACGATCCAGACGCCGTTGACCTTCTCGTACGCCTGGGGCACGTGTGCGTGCGTGCCGATGATGAGGTCGATGTCGGGGCGCCCGCCGGACCGGGAGGCGGTGAGGGAGCTGCCGAGGGTCAGCTGGGTGTCGTCGGGGGCGGTCTCCCACTCGGTGCCCCAGTGCAGGCTGACGACGACGACGTCGGCACCGGCCTTGCGGGCCGCCCGGGCGTCGGCGACGATCCGCTGCTCGTCGATCAGGTTGACCGCCCAGGGCTGCCCGTCGGGCAGGGGGTAACCGTTGGTTCCGTAGGTGTAGGCGAGTTGGGCGACGGTCGCGCCGCCCGCCTTCATGAGCGGGGGCCGCGCGGCCTCCTCGGCGGAGCGGGCGGAACCGGCGTGCCGGACGCCGGCCCGGTCGAGTGCGTCGAGCGTGCGGCCCAGTCCGGCGACGCCGTCGTCCAGGGTGTGGTTCGAGGCGGTGGAGCAGGAGTCGTAGCCGGTGTCCTTGAGGGCCGCGGCGATCTCGGGCGGCGACTTGAAGGCGGGGTAGCCGGTGTAGGGGCCGCCCTCCTCGCCGTACACCGTCTCCATGTGGCAGATCGCCAGGTCGGCCTGGGAGACGACCGGCTTGACGCCGGCCAGCATCGGGCGGAAGTCGTAGCCCTGGCCGTTCGCGTCGGCCGCGGCCTGGCGGATGACCGAGGAGTGGGGCAGGACGTCCCCGGAGGCCACGAGGGTGAAGCCGGCGCGGGCCGAGGGCCCGCCGACTCCCTCCGAGGACGTGGCGGAGCCGGCCGGTGGCGGGGCGGCGGAGCGTGGGGGGTCCTGCCCCGCGGGCGGTGCTCCGGAGGTACGGGCCGCGCCGGCGCAGCCGGTCGCCGCGGTGAGCAGGACGGCGGTGACGACCACCGCCCGTCGTCTCGTGCGCTGGGTCATATGCCGGACTCCGCAGTTCATCTGACGAACATCTGTCCTGATGAATTCACAGCGGATATAAGCCGCAGTCAAGGCACAAAGCCGCGAAGCTTTCAAACCCCGCTGAAACGGACGCAGCGCTTCCGTGTGACCGTTCACCGCACCATTCGCCGCTCGGTGCGACCGCTCGTCGCACGGACGTGTGCGTTCCCTGTCCCCCGTCGCCCGCATGCGTTCGGATACGCCCCGTGGGACGACGAGCCGGCAGGAGAGGTGTGCAGCATGACAACGGCGACGACCGACGAGCGTGCCCTGGCGGAGCTCCAGCGTGACCACGGCCCGGCCCTCCTCGCCTTCCTGCTCCAGCTGACCTACGGCGATCAGCAGCGGGCCGAGGACCTGGTCCAGGAGACGCTGGTGCGCGCCTGGCTCCACCCGGAGGCCTTCGACAGCCCGTACGAGTCGATGCGGCCGTGGCTGTTCACCGTCGCCCGGCGCCTCGCCATCGACGCCCGGCGCTCCCGGCTCGCCCGGCCCGCCGAGATCGGCGACGGGATGCTCGCCGCCACCCCCGACCCGGCGGACGTCACGGAGTCGGCGGTCGCCGCTCTCGACGTCCGGGCGGCCGTGCGGGGCCTGAGCCCGGAACACCGGGCGGTCCTGGTCCGGATCTACTTCCACGGCCTGACCGTCAACGAGGCCGCCGCCGACCTCGGCATCCCCGCCGGGACGGTGAAGTCCCGCTCGCACTACGCGCTGCGCCAGCTCGGGCGGTGCCTGCCCGGCTACCGCCCCCGGCGCGGGGGCGTTGCCCGGCCGAGGGCCGCGGCCGCACAATGAGCGGGTGACGCTGACTCTCGCCGCCGCGGACCGGGTACTCGCCGACAACTTCGCCCCGTGGGTGCTGGATCTGGGCCTCTCGGTGGTCTCGCTCGACACCGGGGAGGCGGTCCTCCGCCTCCCCTGGTCGGACCGGCTGGCCCGCGAGGGCGGGGGGCTGTGCGGGCAGGCGCTGATGGCCGCCGCCGACACGGCGACGGTGATCGCGGTCTCGGCCGCCCGGGGCGGTTTCGTGCCCATGACGACGGTCCAGCAGTCGATCAGCTTCCAGCGGGCCGTCCTGGGCGCGGACGTCCTGGTGCGGGCACGGCTCACCAAGACCGGCAAGCGGATGGCGTTCGCGGACATCGCGATGACGGCCGAGGGGACGGACGAGACCGCCGCGCACGCGACGGCCGTCTACGCCCTGCTCGGCTGAGCCGCCCGGACCTGCAGCGAGGGCCCGTCGACCGGGCCGCCCCGGCCCGCCCGGGCCTCGACATGTCCCACGCGTCACGGGCGTAAGGCCCCGCCCCGCCTCTCCCACCAGCACCGATGCGCGGGTAAAACGTATCCGAAACCACACCGGCGAGTTGAGCAAAGAGCGACCCGCGCGCGTCTTCTTGGGTGGAGGCTCGTCCTCGGGGTCCTCGACCGACACGACACGTCCGGAGAAGGTGGGAGCGTTGCTGCCCGAGAGTACGAACGGCACCAGCGGGGGCGGCCTCGCCGTCCCGATGGCCTGGTTGTGTGCCGAGTTCACCGCCGGCGACCTGCTCCGCACGAGCTGTCTGGTGGAGCCCGGCTCACTGGAGTACCGGGCCGGACAGCGCACGCTGGCCCTCACCATCCACCTCTGCGAGACCGCGGAGGACCGCGTGGCCACGGGCCGCGCCGACCGGCTCGACGAGTGGATCAACCGGACCGCGTACGACCATCCCTGGCCCGACTGGGTCCGCGCGCGGCTCGACGCCCGGGCCCGCGCGGGAGACGAGGGACCCGACCTGGCCCTGGCCCGCGAGACCTGGCGGCTCCTGGAGGCGACCCTGATCCGGGCGGCCGATCTGGGCGGCCTGCCGCCCTTCTCGCCCGGCTTCCCGGTCGACGAGCGGGCACAAGTGTGGATGCCCGCATGGCAGTTGGGACTTCCCCTCGGACATCTGGCCCTGCATCTGTACTGACCCGTCGGCCGGCTCCGCACCACCGTCGGTCTAGCCGGGTGTGGGGTGCACACCGGCCCGGTACTTCGGGATCCGTACGGTCACCTTCATCCCCGCGCCGGTGCCGGTCTCGATGACCAGGCCGTACTCCGCGCCGTACACCTGGCGCAGCCGCTCGTCCACGTTCGACAGTCCGATCCCGGAGCCCGTGGGCCGTTCACCGCGCAGGATCGCGCGCAGCACGGCGGGGTCCATGCCCACGCCGTCGTCCTCGATCGTCACCACCGCCTCCGCTCCCGCGTCCCGCGCCGCGAGGGTGACCCGGCAGACGTGCACGGAATCCTCCAGGCCGTGCTTGACGGCGTTCTCGACGAGCGGCTGGAGGCAGAGGAACGGCAGCGTCACCGGCAGGACTTCGGGGGCGATCTGCAGGGTCACCTTGAGCCGGTCGCCGAACCTCGCCCCGGCCAGCGCCAAGTACTGCTCGATGGAGCGCAGTTCGTCGGCGAGCTGGGCGAACTCCCCGTGCCTGCGGAAGGAGTAGCGGGTGAAATCGGCGAACTCCAGGAGGAGTTCACGGGCCCGTTCCGGATCGGTCCGTACGAACGAGGCGATGGCGGCGAGGGAGTTGAAGATGAAGTGCGGCGAGATCTGCGCGCGCAGGGCGCGGATCTCCGCCTCCACCACCCGCGTCCGCGACCGGTCGAGCTCGGCCAGCTCCAACTGTACGGACGCCCAGCGGGCGACCTCGGTGGCCGCCCGCACCAGGACGGCGGACTCCCGCGAACCGTAGGCGACGAGCGCTCCGAGCACGCCGTCCTCTCCGGTGAGCGGGGCGATCACCGCCCAGCGCAGCGGGCATTCGAACTCCCCGCAGCCGGTGTGCGCGGAGCGGCTGCGCCCCGAGGCGAGCGTCTCGGCCACCTGGTGCATGACGTGGTCGCGGTGGTGGCTCTCGCCCGGCCCGTCCCAGGCGAGGACGGCGGAGCGGTCGGTGAGGCAGAGCGCCTCGGTGCCGAGCAGGGACCGCAGCCGCCGGGCGGCCTTGCGGGCGGTGTCCTCGGTCAGGCCCGCCCGCAGCGGCGGCGCGGCGAGCGAGGCGGTGTGCAGCGTGTGGAAGGTGGCGCGTTCGACTGGGGTGCCGAGGTCGGGGTCGGCGTCCCGGTCGCCGCGCCGGGCGGTGAGCCGCCCCAGCACGAATCCGACGGCGAGCAGGACGGCCGCGGCGGCGGAGGCGGCCGCCAGGGCGGTCCCGCTCATCGGCCGGCCCCCTCGCGCAGCAGCTCCTCCGGCAGGTGCAGCCGGGCCAGGATCGCCGGGGTCCCGGCCGGGACGTGCCGGGGGGTGGCCAGCGAGACCAGCACCATCGAGGCGAAGCCCAGCGGGACCGACCAGACGGCCGGCCAGGCCATCAGGGTGTGCGCCTAGCCGTCGGCCGGGGGCAGCCCGGCCCGGGTCGCCATCACCGCGGTGAGCGCCGAACCGCCGCCGAGGAGCAGTCCGGCCATCGCGCCGGGCGGGGTGAGCCGCCGCCACCAGATGCCGAGGACGAGGAGCGGGCAGAAGGAGGAGGCCGAGACGGCGAAGGCGAGGCCGACGGCGTCGGCGACGGGGACCTTGGACGCCATCACCCCGACGGCCAGCGGGACGGCGGTGGCCAGCAGGGTCGCCAGCCGGAAGTGGCGTACGCCCCGGGACGGCAGCACGTCCTGGGTGAGGACCCCGGCGACCGACATGGTCAGCCCGGAGGCGGTCGACAGGAACGCCGCGAACGCCCCGCCGGCCAGCAGCGCGCCCAGCAGGTCTCCGAGCACCCCGCCGAGCATCCGCTCCGGGAGCACGAGCACCGCCGCGTCGGCGGCGCCGGTGAGGGCGAGTTCGGGGGCGTAGATCCGGCCCAGCGCGCCGTACACCGGCGGCAGGAGGTAGAAGACGCCGACCAGCCCGAGCACGACGAGGGTGGTGCGGCGGGCGGCGCGGCCGTGCGGGCTGGTGTAGAAGCGGACGGCGACGTGGGGCAGCCCCATGGTGCCGAGGAAGGTGGCGAGGATCAGCCCGTACGTGGCGTACAGCTGGTGCCCGTCGCGCCCTCCGGCGAGCGGCTGCGACCAGCCGAGGGGGTCGGCGCCGTCGGAGGCCCTTCCCCACCCCTCGGCCGGGGGCACCCCCGTGCGCTCCGGGACCTTCGCGCCCGCGGGGAAGGCGAGTTCGGTACCGCCCTCCACCCGGTGGGTGCCCGGTTCGAGCGTGACGGAACGGCCTTCGTACGCGCGGGCGTCGATCCGTCCCGTGACGGTGAGGGCGAGCGGGGCGTCGACCTCGATCCGGACGGTGTCGGCGACGCGGACGACGGTGTGCTCGCGGAAGACCGCCGGTGCGTCGAAGCGGACCCGGGGCGCGTCGTCGCCGGACCAGGCGGCGGCCAGGAACAGCGCGGGCACGAGCAGGGCGGTGAGTTTGAGCCAGTACTGGAAGGCCTGGACGAAGGTGATGCTGCGCATGCCGCCGGCGGCGACGATGCCGGTGACGACGACGGCGACGAGGAGGCCGCCCACCCAGTCGGGCGCGCCGGTGAGGATCTCCAGGGTGAGTCCCGCGCCCTGGAGCTGGGGCAGCAGGTAGAGCCAGCCGATCCCGACGACGAAGAGACTGGCGAGCCGGCGGGCCTGCGGCGATTCGAGCCGGGCCTCGGCGAAGTCGGAGAGCGTGTACGCCCCCGAGCGGCGCAGCGGGGCCGCGACCAGGACCAGCAGGACGAGATAGCCGGCGGTGTAGCCGACCGGGTACCAGAGCATGTCGGGGCCCTGGACGAGGACGAGTCCCGCGATGCCGAGGAAGGACGCGGCGGAGAGGTACTCGCCGCTGATCGCGGCGGCGTTGAGCCCCGGACCGGCGGTGCGGGACGCGACGTAGAAGTCGGAGGTGGTGCGGGATATCCGCAGACCGAGGGCGCCGATGAGCACGGTCGCCACGACGACGGCGGTGACGGCGGCCACCGCGTAGGTGTGGTTCACGTCCGTTCCCCCGGGCTCAGCGGCCCTCGACGAGGCCGGTGAAGTCCCGCTCGTTGCGTTCGGCCCTGCGGACGTACCAGCGGGCGACGGCCCAGATGACCGGGTGGACGCCGACGCCGAGGGCGGCCCAGACGACGGCTTCGGGGGCGGGGAGCGCGAGGAGCAGGGGCAGGGAGCCGACGAGCAGGGCGAGCGCGCCGAGGGCGGTGAGCGCGGCCCTCAGCTGGCTGCGCATCAGGGAGCGGACGTAGGTGTGGCCGAGGGTGGTCTGTTCGCTGATCTCGTGACGGGCGGGCGGATGGCCGGCTCGCCGCCCGGCGGGCGGGCGCGGGCCGGACGCCTGCCGGGGCACGCCGGGCGTCCCGGTGGCGCCCTCGCGCAGGGCCGAGGCATGCGTGACGGTCTCGCGCCGGGGCCGGCGCGGCGGTGGCTCCTGCTCGGACATCGGCGTCCGCTCCCGCCTCTGATCGACCTGCTGGGGCGGGTGGAGTCTACGCAGAAGCGATCACGGGCGGTAGACGCGTGGGCGGGCGGCCGGGGCGCCGGCGGCGGGCGAGAGGGGCGGGCCGTCAGGGGCGCCCGGCCGCCCGGCGCATCAGCAGGTCCCGCAGGTCGCGGGCGTGGCGGCGGCTCACGGAGAGTTCGGCGGCGCCGACCCGTACGGTGGTCGCGCCGCCGTCGAGGCGCAGTTCGTCGATGCGGTCGAGGGCCACGAGGTGGCTGCGGTGGATCCGTACGAATCCGCGGGCCGCCCAGCGCTCCTCCAGCGTGGACAGCGGGATGCGGACGAGGTGGCTGCCGCCGTCGCCGGTGTGCAGGCGGGCGTAGTCGCCCTGCGCCTCGACGTACTCGATGTCGTCGACGGCCACGAACCGGGTGACACCGCCCAGCTCCACCGGTATCTGCTCCGGCGCGCCGCCGGGCGCGGGAGGCGGCGGGGCCACGTGGACCAGGTCGCGGACGCGCCGGACCGCTTCGGCGAGCCGCTCCCGGCGCACCGGCTTCAGGACGTAGTCGACCGCCTTCAGGTCGAAGGCCTGGACGGCGAAGCCCTCGTGGGCGGTGACGAAGACGATCAGCGGCGGCCGGGCGAACCCGGCGAGCAGGCGGGCGAGGTCGAGCCCGGTGAGTCCGGCCATGTGGATGTCGAGGAAGACGACGTCGACGGCCTCCTCGCCGTCGGGCCCGGCCTCCAGTGCCCGCCCGATCCTGCGCAGCGCCTCGGTCGCGTCGGTGGCTCCCTCGGCGCTGCGGACCCGCGGGTCGGCACGGAGGAGGTAGAGGAGTTCCCCGAGGGCCGGCTCTTCGTCGTCGACGGCCAGTACGCGCAGCATGCAGCGGAGTGTAGGCGGGGCGGAGCCGGGGCAGAACCGGCCACCGCGGGCCGGGGGCGCGGGGGTGTGCGCTTCGGGCGTGGCGCGGGGGTGCCTGTGGCGGGGCTACTTCAGCAGGCGGGACAGCCTGCGGTCCGCGAGCGGTTTGCCGCCGGTCTGGCAGGTGGGGCAGTACTGCAGCGAGGAGTCGCTGAAGGACACCTCGCGGATGGTGTCCCCGCAGACGGGGCACGGTTCGCCGGTGCGGCCGTGCACCCGCAGCCCGCTCTTCTTCTCGGCCTTGAGCCTGCCCGCCGCGATGCCGTGCGAGCGTTCCACGGCCTCGCGCAGGGTGGTGCGCAGCGCCTCGTACAGGGCGGCGGTCTCGGCCTCGGTGAGGTTCTGGGTCGGCTTGAAGGGGGACATCTTCGCCACGTGCAGGATCTCGTCGCTGTACGCGTTGCCGATGCCGGCGATCAGGCTCTGGTCGCGCAGGGCCCCCTTGATCTGGCGGCGTTCCCCGGCGAGCAGTGCGGTGAACGCGGCGAGGTCGAATGCGGCGGCGAGCGGGTCGGGCCCGAGGCGGGCGACGCCCGGGACGTCGAGCGGGTCGCGGACGAGGTGGACGGCGAGCCGTTTGGTGGTGCCGGCCTCCGTGAGGTCGAAGCCGTCGCCGGTGACGAGGGCGGTGCGCAAGGCCAGCGGGCCCTTGCCGGGCCGCGGCGGTCCGGAGGGCAGCGGGTCCTTCCACTGCAGCCAGCCCGCGCGGGCGAGGTGGACCAGGAGGTGGAGCAGCTCACCCGTGGTGGCGGCCGTCCGGATGTCGAGGAACTTGCCGCGCCGTCCGACCGAGACGACCTCGGCACCGTCGAGGGCGGTCAGCGGGGGGTCGTACGTCTTGAGGACGCTGATCGCGACCGGGATGACGCGGGCGATCTCCTTGCCCACGAGATGCTCGTCGAGGAACTCTCGCAGGGCTTCCACCTCGGGCAATTCGGGCATGGCTCCACCCTGCCCCACCCATGGCCCCGACGCGCGCCCAGGGGACTCCTCCTGGCCGTCGGCGTGTCGACCGCCGGGAACCGAGGGGCGGGCGAGCGCGCGTCCGCCGTGGGCCCTCCGGCCGCCGTCCCCACGCCACCGTGCCGTTCAGGCTCCGTCCGCCCGGGGCAGCACCTCCAGTTCGGCGGCCAGGGCGGATGCCAGGGCGTCCAGGTCGGGGACGGCCTTGCCGTCGGCGACCAGGCCGATGTGGACCCGGCCGCCGTAGGGGGACATGGCGACGGCGAGGGACTGGCCGCGGGCGAGCGGCGCCATCGGGTACAGCTCGCGCAGCGGCGCGCCGCCGAGGGAGAGGGCCGAGCGGGGCAGCGGCACGTTGGTGACCAGGACGTCGAAGAGGAGGCGGGCGGCTCCCGAGGCCAGGGGGGCGCCGAAGCGGTGGGCGAGGGGTGGCAGCTGGTCGGCGAGGACGGCGACGGCGCCGGCTCCCCGCATCGGCCCGTCGGCCTTGTTCCGTTCCATCCCCCGCCGTACGGCGGCCAGCCGGGCGCCCGGGTCGGGCTCGGTGACCGGCAGGGCCAGGAGGTAGGCGGACAGGCTGTTGCCGGTGCCGGAGGAGGCGCCCGGGCGCCGGCGCGAGACCGGGACGAGGGCCCGGGGGTCGGCGCCGGGGAGCGGTTCGCCGCGCTCTTCGAGCCACCGGCGCAGGCCCCCCGCGACGACGGCGAGCAGCACGTCGTTGGCGGTGCCGCCGGAGGCGCGGCGCACCCGCTGGATCCGGTCCAGGTCGAGGGCGGTGGTGGCCACCCGGCGCGTGCCGCTGGAGTGGGCGGCGAGGGCCGTGGCGCCCCGGGGTTCGAGCCGGCTGGCCCGGAGCACACTGGCGCCGACCTCGACGGCCCGTCCGAGGTCCTCGATGCGGCCGCGGGCGGCGCCGACGAGCCGGCCGGGCCCGGGGAGCCAGGAGCGCGGGGGCACGGGGCGGACGCGCCGCCCGGCGGCCGCGCGGACGGCTGCGATCTCGTCGAAGATCCCGGCGCCGATGGCGACGGCCCGCATGCCGTCGGCGAGGGCGTGGTGGAGTTTGACCAGGACGGCGAAGGAGCCGTCGCGGGCTCCGGTGAGGAGGAACATCTCCCACGGCGGTCGCCCCCGCTCCAGGGGCCGCTCCATCAGGTCGCCCGCCAGCCGGGCGGCCTCGTCCGCGAAGTCCGCGCCCGGCAGGACGATCCGACGCACGTGCCGCCGCACGTCGAAGTCCTTGTCCGACGCCCAGGCCGCACCGCCGACGGGAAGCCAGACGTCACGGACCCGCATGCGCAGCCGGGGGATCGCCGCCGCCCGGCGGGCGAGCAGGTCGAGGAGGTCGGTGTCGTCCGGCGCGGGCCCGAAGTGGGCGAGGGCGCCCAGGTGCATGGGGTGGTCGGTGGATTCGAGGTGCCAGAAGGCCAGATCGAGGGGTGCCAGAAGCTCGGTGCTCAACGCATCCTCATGTCCTAGGTCGTGTCCGGGAAGGGCAGCGGAAGCCCGAAGTCAATCGCGGACGGTCGGTTACGGTCAAGTACGATCCGTATACTCTGGGTTAACACTGAACTCGCACCACACGCATTTGCCGCTGCCGCGTGATTCCACGCCCCAGACGTCCGAGAGCTGGTCGACGAGCAGCAGCCCGCGCCCCGAGACGCCCGCCTCGCCCGCCTCCCGGCGCCGGGGCAGCGCGCTGGAGCGGTCCTCGACCTCCACCCGCAGCCGTCGCTCCGGGTCGCCGAGCATCCGCAGGGTCACGATCGCCCCTCCGTCGGTGTGCATCAGCGCGTTGGTGACCAGCTCGTCGGCGACCAGCTCGATCTCGTCGGAGCGCTCGCCGCCGCCCCAGGCCCGTACGGCGGCCCTGATCATGTGGCGGGCCGAGCTCAGCGCCTCGGGGTCGCTCTGGCCGACGTGCTGCTGGAGCCGGCCGCCGGACCGGGGGAAGTACGCCCCCTCGCGCCGCAGCAGCAGGATCGCCACGTCGTCGTCGCCGCCCCGCTCGTCCACGCTCTCGCAGAGGTGGTCGGCGAGCTGCTGGAGGTCGCGCGGGCCGCGCCGGACCAGCGAGGAGAGCCACCGCATGCCCTCGTCGAGATCGGAGCCCGGCGCCTCCACCAGGCCGTCGGTGTACAGGACGAGGGTCTGTCCGGGGTCCAGCTCCAGGGCGGTCACCGGATAGTCCAGGCGGCCGAACTCCGCGGAGAGACCCAGCGGCAGCCCGCCCTCCACCGGGAGCCGCCGGCAGCCGCCCTCGGTGTCCTGGATCAGCGGGTCCACGTGTCCGGCGCGCACCAGCTGGACGACGCCGGTCGCGAGGTCCGCCTCCGCGTAGGTGCAGGTGGCGAAGCGGTCGGTGTCCAGCTCGTGGAGGAAGACGGAGGCGCGGGCCATCACCGTCGCCGGGTTGTGCCCCTCGGCGGCGTAGGCCCGCAGCACGATGCGCAGCTGTCCCATCACGGCCGCCGCGTGGGTGTCGTGCCCCTGGACGTCCCCGATGACGGCGCCGACCCGGCCGCCGGGCAGCGGGATGATGTCGTACCAGTCGCCGCCGATGTCCCGGCCGAGGCGGGCCGAGCGGTAGCGGACGGCTATGTGCGCTCCCGGCACGTCGGGGATCCGGCGGGGCAGCATCGCCTGCTGGAGCCCCTCCGCCAGGTCGTGCTCCTGTTCGTAGAGCATGGCCCGCTGGAGGCTCTGGGCGATGCTGCTGGCGAGCGCGACCAGCAGGTTCCGCTCGTCGGCGCTGAACCCCGTCTTGTCGCTGTAGAGCAGCCCGAGCGCGCCGACCGGGCGGGCCTGGGCGATCAGCGGCAGGTAGGCGGCCGAGGTGATGCCGAGGCCGCTGATGTGCGGCCACAGGACGGGGTAGGACCGGGCGAAGTCCTCGGGCGAGTCGATGAACCGGGGGGTGAGGGTCCGGATCACCTCGCTCATGGGGTACGGCTCGTCCACCCGGGTGAAGCGGGTGCCGGGCACGAAGGCGCCGTTGGGCCCCTCGGCGACGAGGTGGATCCGGCCGGACTGGAGCAGGCCCATGACCAGGCTGGTGGCGCCGAAGTACTCCAGGCCGTGGGAGTCGTTCAGCAGGTCGATGACGTCCTTGACGGTCCGGGCGTGGGCGAGGGCGGCGGTGGTGCTCTCCACGACGCTCGTGCGCTTGCGCCGGCCCTCGTCGAGGCCGAGCCGGGCGGCGGACTCGGTCAGCTCCTCCGAGGCGTCGCGGACGATGCCGAGGATCCGCCGGGGGCGCCCCGCCTCGTCGCGGTGGATGACGCCCTGGGTGTGGGTCCAGCGCTGGCTTCCGTCGCGGCGGCGGATCCGGAAGTAGGCGCCGTAGCGTCGGCTGCCGTCCTTGAGGGCGTGGGTGACGAGGGTGTCGAGCCGGCGGGCCTCGTCGGGCAGCACCCGGGAGCTGAGGGTGGCGGGGTCGCCGTCGTACTCGTCGGGGGACATGTCGAAGAGCTTCAGCGCGCCGTCGTCCATGACCATGGTCCCGGCGGTCAGGTCCCAGTCGAAACTGCCCATCCCGAACTCCTGGCCGAAGTCCCGGAGGAAGCGGCACCGCTCACCCCCCGCCCCTGCCGCACAGAGGCAGCGCTCCGTCGAATCGCCGCCCCCTCTGCCCGCGTCCATGATGGCCACGCTAGGCGCAGGTCGGGCCGCGCGCACGGCGGAGATCGCCCGCCGGAAAGACGCCTTACTGGCAGGTCTTCCGAGGGCTCGGGCGTGGCCGGAGCCGGGGGGGCTTCCGGTGCCGTACGGGACGTACGGCCAGGGGATCGGTGCCGGACGAAGGCGCCGCGACGGCGTCGCACGGACGGAGCGGAGGAGCCCGGTGCGCGCCGCACCGGGCTCCTCCGCTCCGTCCTATCCCTCGTAGGTCTCGGGCTGCCGCGGGCCCTCGCCGGAGGGGTACAGCTCCTCCGGCAGCGGAATGCCCAGATCCGGTCCCATCGGGACGCCCGGGTCCATCGGCGCGTCCGGATCCGGCGGCGGCTGGTCCCCCGGCGGAGGCTCGGGAAGCGGCTCCACCGGTGGTTCCATCGGCGGTTCCATCGGCTGCTCCGGCTCCTGCGGGGCGGGGTCCGAGGGGGCCTCGCCGGGCGGTGGCACGGAGGTGTCCGGGGGCGCCTCCCGGGGCGTGTCCGGCCCGTCGGGGCCGGTCGGCGGCGGGGCCGGCGCGTCCGGCGGCCGGCGGGACGGGGCGGCGACGAGGTCGCACTCGGCGGGGTCGCACGGCGGTACGACGTCGGGGTCGCGGTCCCCTTCCCCGTCGGATCCGCTCCGCCGTTCGATCCAGGTGTTGTCGGCGACGTTCACGATGACCAGGCTGCCGACGACGGTGGTGGTCGGGGTGACGGCGACGACCCGGTCGGGGTGGTAGCCCCTCCAGGGTTTGCCCCTGTGCGCGGCCCCCTTGTCGTCGACGGGCGAGCGCAGCGGGTTGCCGCAGGCGCAGCGGACGCGGGGCGCTCCGTAGCCGTCGACGAGGACCGCCGTGCCGGCCTGGAGGACGGCCTGGAAGGGCGCGGCCTCGCCGGCGCGGTAGCCGTGGCCGGTGACCCGGGTGTCGGTGCGCAGCAGGACCGGGGTGAGGTCGCGCAGCCAGTCGGCGATGCCGGACTCGGGCACACCGGAGCTCTCGGCGAAGGCCCCCGTCTTGGCCGGGTCCTCGGTCAGGAGGGCGACCTGCCGCTCGACGTCGCAGCTGGCGACGGAGCGGGTGCCGCCGTAGAGGCCGGGGGTGGAGCCGGTGACCTCGCGGAGCGCCCGGCCGCGGGCGGGCGCCGGGGAGGCGGGTGCCCGGGCCACGGCGGTCGTTCCCGCCGCGACGGTGGTGGCCGTGGCGGTGGAGGCGGTGAACGGGTCGGGGCCCGGGGCGGTGGCCGGCTGGAGGAGGACCTCCCCGAAGGCGGCGGTCGCCTCCTCGGTCCCGCTCCCGCCCGCGTCGCCGCCGGACGAGCAGCCCGCGATCAGCAGCGCGGAGGTCAGCGCGGCCAGCGCGGCGAGGGGCCGTGGTGGCCGGCGCAGGGGTGAGCGCACGTGGTTCTCCCGCCTCTTTCGCCCCGAGACGCTTCCTTCACCCGGCCGTTCTCCACCCGGGACGGGACATTCCCTCATGTCTGTCGCATCCCGCCGCGCACCGCAATCCGGGTGCGGCCATCCGGTCGTCCGCCGACACCCGAGCACTTGAACACGTTCAAGAGACGGTCTACGCTCGACCATGACACTTGAACGCGTTCAACAAGGGGTGGCCGCATGTCCGTACTGGTCGGACTCATCGTGATGCTGGGGATGCTGGCCGTCGTCCCGGCCGGACTCCGCCTGCTCGACGGCCCTCAGCCCGCCGCCCTGCGCCCGCTGGCGCGGGCCTGGCCGCTGCTCGCCCTGCCCGGGGCCGTCGCCCTCTGGCTCCCCCGCGGCCCCACCGCCGCCGCGCTCGCGGCCGTCTACGCCCTCGCCACGCTCGCCCTCGCACTGCACGCCCCGCTGCGCCTCGCCGCGACCGGCTCCCTCGCCCCGGCGGAAATCGCCGTGCTCACCGCCCTCGCGGCACCCTCGGTGGCGGGCCTCGCCCTGGTCGCCGAACGGGCCGGTCACGAACTCCTCGGCTTCGACCTCGACATCCTGGCCCTGACCGTCCCGCACTTCCACTTCGCGGGCTTCGCCGCCGCCCTCGTCGCGGGCCTGGTCTGCCGCGCCTCCCCCGGGCCCCTGGCGCGGTTCGCGGCCCTCAGCGTGCCGCTCGGCACCCTGCTGGTCCTGGCGGGCTACTTCATCGACGACTGGGCCGAACTCGCCGGAGCAGTCGTCCTCACCGGGGGCATGTGGGCGGTCGCCCTGCTGACCTGGCGGGACGTCCGTACCGGCGTGGCCGACCCGGCCACCCGCGCCCTTCTCGCCACCTCCGCGGCCGTCCTCGTCGCCACCATGCTGCTCGCCCTGAGCTGGGCGCTCGGCGAGGCGACCGGCCTTCCCCACCCCAGCCTGACCTGGATGGCCGCCACCCACGGTCTTGCCAACGCCCTCGGGTTCGCGCTGTGCTCGGTACTCGCCTGGCGCCGACTGCGCACCCTCGCACCCCGATCGGAGACCGCGTCATGACCCGTCTGATCCGCAGCCTCGCCACCGACACCCCCGCGGGCCTGGCCTACCCCGGCCTCGGCGCCACCGCGTCCGGCCCGCTGCCGGCCGGCTACCACCACCTGCACCACACCACCCGGATCGGGCACGGCCGCGACGCCTTCGAGACCGCCGGGGCCGCCGTCACCACCTGGCGGATGCACCGCTCGTCGGGCGCCCGCGTCCGCAGCGCGGCCGTCCGGGCCGAGCCGGGCGCCTTCGTCGAGATCTCCGTCGGCGCCGGCCCGCTCCGCCTCGCCGCGCCCTGCGAGGTCGTCTGGACGGCGTACGAGAAGGACCGCACCGGATTCGCGTACGGCACCCTGGCGCGGCATCCCGAGCGCGGCGAGGAGTCCTTCGTGGTCGATCTGCACGCCGACGGCTCGGTCTGGTTCACGGTCACCGCCTTCAGCCGCCCCGCCACCTGGTACACCCGCCTCGCCGGACCGCTGATCCCGGTCCTCCAGCACGCCTACGCCCGGCATCTCGGACGTACGCTGCGGCGCATCGTCGAGGGGTGAACGGCGTACACCGGGCGTTACGCTCCCCCTGTACGGATTCGTCCGGTATGCGTCACTTGTTCATGACCTTCCGCGTATGCGTGACATCCCTTCCGAGGAGTCGGCGATGAGCCAGTACGACGAATACACCAGTCCCTCGCAGGCCGAGGGCGAGCGGCTCGACGAGGACATGGACGCCCAGGAGAGGAAGCAGCGCCATCCGCAGACCATGCGCACCACGCCGTCCCAGGCGGAGGGCGAGCGCGCCGCGGAGGACGAGGAGAAGGGCTGACCCGCGGGCCTAGGCCGTGTGGACCGCCGCCGACGGTGCGGAGCGGTCGCCGGCCGGGCCCGGTGAACGGACGGGGTGAGGCTGGGGGCGCACGGGCCGATACTGGAGGGGATGGAGTGGTTCACCTCGCCCGACTACTGGCTGAGCCGGATCGTCTTTCAGCGCGGGCTCGCCGGGCTCTACCTCGTGGCGTTCGTGTCGGCCGCGCTGCAGTTCCGGGCCCTGATCGGCGAGCGCGGCATGCTCCCGGTGCCGGAGTACGTCCGCCGGGTGGGCCCGCGTCGGGCCCCCAGCCTCTTCCACTGGCGCTACTCCGACCGGCTCTTCGCGCTGGTCGCCTGGACCGGCGCCGCCCTGGCGCTCGCGCTGGTGGCGGGCGCGGGGGACGCGGTACCGCTGGCCGTCTCGATGCTGCTGTGGGCGGTGCTCTGGGCGCTCTACCTGTCCATCGTCAACGTCGGCCAGACCTGGTACGGCTTCGGCTGGGAGTCGCTGCTCCTGGAGACGGGCTTCCTCGCCGTCTTCCTCGGCAACGACGACACGGCCCCGCCCGTCCTCGTCCTCTTCCTGCTGCGCTGGCTGCTCTTCCGGGTCGAGTTCGGCGCAGGTCTGATCAAGCTGCGCGGCGACCGCTGCTGGCGCGACCTGACCTGCCTGTACTACCACCACGAGACGCAGCCGATGCCCGGCCCGCTCAGCTGGTTCTTCCACCATCTCCCCCGGCCCCTCCACCGGGCCGAGGTCGCCGCCAACCACGTCGTGCAGTTGTTCGTCCCGGTCCTGCTCTTCGCTCCGCAGCCGGTGGCGACGGTCGCGGCCGGCCTGATGGTGCTCACCCAGCTCTGGCTGGTGCTCTCCGGCAACTTCGCCTGGCTGAACTGGATCACCATCGTCCTCGCGCTCTCCGCCGTGGACGCCTCGCCGCTGGTCGGTGACCATCCGCAGCCCGATCCGCCGCTCTGGTACGTGGTCCTGGTCGTCGCGGCGACGGCGCTGGTCCTCGGCCTCAGCTACCGCCCCGCCCGCAACCTGCTCTCCAAGAACCAGGCGATGAACCGCTCGTACGACCCGTTCCACCTGGTCAACACGTACGGCGCCTTCGGGTCGATCGGCCGGCTCCGGGACGAGATCGTGATCGAGGGGACGGACGATCCGGCGCCGCACGCGGGCACGGTCTGGCGGGAGTACGGCTTCAAGGGCAAGCCGGGCGATCCGCGCCGGATGCCCCGGCCGTTCGCCCCGTACCATCTGCGGCTCGACTGGCTGATGTGGTTCGCGGCGCTCTCCCCCGGTTACGCGCGCGAGTGGTTCGGGCCCTTCCTCGAGCGTCTGCTCGAAGGCGACCGGGACACGCTGCGGCTGCTGCGTCACAACCCCTTCCAGGACCGGCCGCCCACCCATGTCCGGGCGCGGCTCTACCGCTACCGGTACACGACCTGGCGTGAGCTGCGGGAGACCGGCGCGTGGTGGCACCGGACGCTGGAACGGGAGTACATGCCGCCGATCCGGCTCCGGGACGGCGAGTCCCGATGAGCGTTCGGTGATGCGCCCCGGTGGGCAGACGGCCGGACAGCGCTGTGCCCCCGGCCGGGGTCCGGACGGGGGCACAGGGCGAAGCGACGAATCGCGACTCGGTCGATCCCGGTCAGTCGATACCGGGCAGGATGTGCGGCTCCGCGAGGTCGTCTTCGTAGCCGGCCAGCCTGATGGGCGCCGAGCGGGCCCACACTTCCAGGCTGCCCAGCTCGCCGGACCGCCGGGGCCGCTCCGGGCGGTCGGCCGGTCGCTGTTCCTGCTTCGTCAGTTCTGGTGTCACCGCGCACTCCCTTGTGTCGCGTTACCAATGAGGACATGGCCGTTCGGTCGCGGTGGCGCCGTAGAGGGGCGGGACCGCGGCCTTGGTGGAAGGCCAGTCCCCAGGCCGACCGTGAGGGTTTTGTGAAACCCCGGTGGCCGACCGTGGTCCTCAGAGTAACCAAATGAGCGCGCTCGCGCTCTATGGGGCTCGAAAGTGTGACGCGATCGGGTGAATGTCGTACGGGTGAGCGACCGCCGGGACGGATGGTCGCGAGGCGTGCCCGCCCAGGCCGGAGGCGTACCGGCCAGGCGGGAGCCGTGCCGGGCGGCCGCCTGGGCGGCACGACCCGGCTGTCCGGCAGGTTTACCAGTTGGCCGGGGCGTAGTCCTTGAGGAAGCAGCCGTACAGGTCCTCGCCGGCCTCGCCGCGCACGATCGGGTCGTAGACCCGGGCCGCGCCGTCGATCAGGTCGAGGGGCGCGTGGAAGCCCTCCTCGGCGAGACGGATCTTGTCCGGGTGCGGGCGCTCGTCGGTGATCCAGCCGGTGTCGACGGCGGTCATGAGGATGCCGTCGGAGTCGAACATCTCCTGCGCGCTGGTGCGCGTCAGCATGTTCAGCGCCGCCTTGGCCATGTTGGTGTGCGGGTGGCCCGCTCCCTTGTAGCCGCGACTGAAGACGCCCTCCATCGCGGAGACGTTCACGACGTACGTGCGCTTCGCGGCGGCGGCCGCCATCGCCGGGCGGAGCCGGCTGATCAGGATGAACGGCGCGGTGGAGTTGCACAGCTGCACTTCGAGCAGCTCGACGGGATCCACCTCGGAGACGGTCTGGATCCAGCTGTTGGTGTCGTGCAGGTCGGGGACGAGACCGCCGGCGTCGATCGCCGTACCGGCGGCGATCCGCTCCAGGGAGGCCGAGCCGCCGACGAGGGCCAGCTCGGTCACGTCCTGCGCGGTGAGCGCGTCACCCTTGCGGGCGGACGGCAGCGCCGGGATGGTGTCCACCGCACCGGAGCCGAAGGTCCCGATGATCTGGGCGGGCGGCAGCTCACCGGCCGGCAGCGGCGCGGCCTCGGCGGCGACCAGCTCGCTGTACGCGCCCGGGGAGCGGCGCACGGTCTGGGCGGCGTTGTTGATCAGGATGTCCAGCGGGCCCTCGGCCGCGACGGAGTCGGCGAGCGCCACGACCTGGGCGGGATCGCGCAGGTCGATGCCGACGACCTTCAGCCGGCCGATCCACTCGTCGCTGTCCGGCATCGCCTTGAAGCGGCGGATGGCGTCGTTCGGGAAGCGGGTGGTGATGGTGGTGTGGGCGCCGTCGCGCAGCAGCCGCAGTGCGATGTACATGCCGATCTTGGCGCGGCCGCCGGTGAGCAGGGCGCGCTTGCCGGTGAGGTCGGCGCGGGCGTCCCGACGGGTGCGGTTCTCGGCGGCACAGGCCTGGCAGAGCTGGTGGTAGAAGTAGTCGACCTCGATGTACCGGGTCTTGCAGATGTAGCAGGAGCGGGGGCGCTGGAGTATCCCGGCGATCTGTCCGGCCTCGGTGACGGAGGAGGGCAGGATGCCCTCGGTCTCGTCGTCGATCCGCTGGGCGGAGCCGGTGGCGGTGGACTCGGTGACCGCCTTGTCGTGCGCGGTCTTGGCGGCCCGGCGCTCCTGGCGGCGGCGCTGCTTCACGGTCCGGTAGATGCCGGCGGTGGCGCGGCGGACGGCGATCGCGTCGGGGTGGTCGACGTCCAGCTCGTCGAGCTCGTCGAGGACGCTCAGGCAGACGGCCAGGCGCTCGGGGTCGATGCCCGGCCCGTGCTCCTGGGTCTCTTCAGTCACCGTCATGGCCTTTGCCGTTCCTCGATCGCTCATACGCTCGCGCGCGCTCGTCTTTCAAAAGAGGAACTTTACGGAGCCGGAGGGCGTGTCTCCAAACCCGTGACGGGAGGGTGTTCGAACACACAGTCGCCGCAGAGTCCGCCGTTCGGGGAGCGGTAGTAGAGGCAGCAGGTGGTACGGCGCAGGGCGGGACCGCGGACGGTGCGCGCGAGGTCGGGGTGGGCGAAGAGCCCGGAGACGAGGGCGGCCGCCCGCTCGCCCGCGTCCGGGCGGCCCTGGGCGCGGGCCCAGCGGACGAGTTCGCGCAGGGCGCCGGCGAGCGCGGAGCCGGCGTTGCCCCACAGCAGCCGCGGCGAGATCCGGCCGTCGGCGCGGAAGGCGTGGGCGAGGGGTACGAGGTGGGCTTCCAGGACGGCCTCGCGCAGCTCCTCCACCGTGCCGGGGCGGGTGGCGGTGCCGGACCACCAGAGGTCGTCGGGCGAGGTGGCCGTCCCGTCCCAGTGGACCTCCCGGGGATCGAGGTCGGGGAACCTCCCGTGCAGGGCCGCCGGACCGAGGGCGACCGACCACAACCGCGCGGCGAGCCCGAGATGCGCGAGCGAGGCGGCCACCCTCCGCTCGGGCGTACGGATGCGGGCGGCGACGGAGTCGACGCGGGCGGTCAGGGGGCCGATGCGGCCCGCGTAGAGGCCGGCGAGGGGGTGGGCGGTGGAGGCGGACACCGGGGGCGCGGGCGGGGCGCTCTGCTCGGGCGGGGTCACGGGCGCGGGCGGGGTCGTCCGCAGCGCGAAGAAGCCGCCCACCGACGCGCTCTCGACGAGATCCACCGATCTGCCTCCTTGACGTGCCCGCCCGGCATGGGCGCGGTCAAATGTGGGTCACACCCGGTCATGGCCAGGTCATGAACGGACCAAGCCGGTCGCGGTGCCCGTTGATCACCGTAACGCTCGGCGCATGACCACCTCCCCGCGCACGTCCCCCTCCACCCCTCCCACAGCGCCCGCGGTGTCGCGGCGGCGGGCGGTGCTGACCCTGACGGCGGCCGCCTCCCTCGCGGCGGGCGTTCCCGCGGCCCGCGCCACGACCCTCACGTCACCGCCCCCGTCGCCGTCGGGCCGGACACGGGCCGAGAAGCCGCCGACGGCGGCCCGCGCGCTGGCCGAACTCCGCGCGGGAAACGCCCGCTTCGCGGCCCTGCGACAGCTCCACCCGCACGAGGACGCCGCCCGGCGCGCGGCCGTCGCCGTCTCGCAGCACCCCTTCGCGCTCATCCTCGGCTGCGTCGACTCGCGGGTGCCGCCCGAGCTCGTCTTCGACCAGGGGCTCGGCGATCTGCTCGCCATACGGTCGGCCGGGCAGGTCCTCGACGAGGCCGTTCTCGGCTCGATCCAGTTCGGTGTCACGGAGCTCGGCGTTCCGCTGGTGGTCGTGCTCGGGCACGAGCGCTGCGGGGCCGCGACGGCCGCGGTCGAGTTCGTCCGCACCGGGAAGCCCGCCGAGGGGCACCTCGCCCGGCTCGTCGAGGAGATCGCCCCGGCCGCGCGGGAGACGCGCGGCCTGCCGGGCGACTGGGTGGAGAACACGGTGCGGGCCAATGTGGCCCGGATCCGGCGGCGACTGGCTCGGGATGAGGCGTTCGACCGGGCCCTGATCGTCGGTGCCCGCTTCGACCTGGATACCGGAAAGGTCGCATTCCACCCGTCCTGACCTGCGACGGCGTACATCTCAGGGTGTACGGATCGGGCCCGTACTGCGTCAGCAGTACGTCCGAGGGGGTTCCCAGGTACGACGACGTGAACGCCGAAAGGAGAGATCGTTGGAGGTATGAACCCCCTCTTGCCGTCCGTGCTCCTGTCACTGGTCTCGGCGGTCGCCTACGCGGCCGCGGCGATCGTGCAGGAGCGCGTGGCGGCCACCGCCGGCGGCCACACGTACGCCCCGCTGCGCACCCCGGCCTGGTGGGGGTCCGTGGTCCTCAACGGCCTGGGGGCCGCGCTCCACGTGGCCGCGCTCGCCTACGGTCCGCTCAGCCTGGTCCAGCCCCTCGGCGCGCTCACGATCGTCTTCGCGCTGCCCATGGCGGCGCTCTTCGTCGGCCGCCACGCCGGCCGCACGGCCTGGCGCGGCGCGGTCATGGCCACGGTCGGTCTGGCCGGGCTGCTCAGCCTGACCGGCAGCGCCGGGGCCCGGTCCCTGGACGGCGGCGAGAGGTGGCTGCTGGCCGCCGGGACGCTCGGCGTGATCGTCGCGCTGTTCGCCGCCGCGCGCGTGGTGGGCCGTTCCGTCCTGCGCAGCGTGATCCTGGCGGCCGCAGCGGGCGTCTCCTTCGGTATCGCCTCGGTCTTCACGAAGACGGTGGCGGAGGAGTGGACGGCGAGCGCGCCGCTGGCCCAGTGGCCGAGCCTGCTGGTCCTGTCGGCGCTCGCGATCACCGGACTGCTGCTCTCCCAGGCCTCCTACCGGGGCGCGGGTCTGGCGGCGCCGCTGGCCACGGTCACGGTGGTCAACCCGGTGGTGGCCGCTGCGGTGGGCCTGACGCTCTTCGGCGAGACCTTCCGCTACGGCGCCGCCGGCACCGTGGCGGCGCTGATCTGCGGCGCCGTGACGGCGGCCGGCCTCGTCCAGCTCACCACGGACCGCCTGGCGGCGACGGCGCAGGTCCCGCACACGGTGGTGGACCGGGAGGCGGGGAACCCGGAGGCGCCGTCCCCGTGCCCGGATCCGGGGTCGGGCCCGCGCGCGGCGGGCCCGACACCCCCTAGGGGCTCAGATGGAGACGCCGCGGGCGCGGAGGTACGCCAGGGGGTCGATGTCGGAGCCGTATCCGGGGCCCGTCCGTACCTCGAAGTGGAGGTGCGGCCCCGAGCTGTTGCCGGTCGATCCTGAGCGGGCGATGCGCTGACCGCCGGTGACGCGCTGGCCGTCGCGGACGTGCAGCGCCGAGAGGTGGGCATACTGGCTGTAGCGGCCGTCGTCGTGGCGGATGACGATCTCGTAGCCGTACGCGCCGCCCCACCCCGCGGAGACGACCTTGCCGTCGGACACGGCCTTGACGGAGGTGCCGGTGGGGACCGGGAAGTCGACCCCGGTGTGATAGCCGCTGGACCAGGAGGAACCCGCCTTGCGGTAGCGGGTGCCGAGCGAGGCGGAGACGGGGGCGCTGTAGCGGTCGTCGGCCCGGGGCGCGGGTCTCGTCGCCGGTTTGGTGACGGGCTTGGTGACCGGCCTGCTCACCGGCTTCGTGACGGGCTTGGTCACCGCCTTCACGGGCGGCTTGGACGCGGGCCGGGTGACGGGCTGGGTCCTGGTGACCGGCGCCTTGGCCACGGGCGGCTTCGTCGCGGGTGCCTTGCTCGCGGGTGCCTTGCTCGCAGGCGGCTTGCTCGCGGGCGGGGCCGTGGTCGCCGGGGCCTTGGCCGAGGGGGCCTGGGCGGGCGGGGATTTGGGCGCGGAGATGCGCAAGGTGAGCCGCTGCCCGGGGTGGATCATGTCCGGGTCGCCGCCGACGACGGCGCGGTTCTCCTGGTACAGCTGCGGCCAGCCGCCCCTCACCCGCTCTTCGCGGGCGATCCGGGAGAGCGAGTCGCCCGGCGCGACGGTGTACATCTCGCGGACCGTCGGCACGCTGGTGGGAGTGACGGCGGCGGGAGGCTTCGGTGCGGCGGTCGACGGCTTCTGGCCGGTCGGTCTCTTGCCCGTGGGGCTCTGCCCCGTGGGCTGCTGCCCCTGCTGCTGCCGGGCCGACCGCTCCGTCTCCTGGCCGCCGGAGCCGCGTTGCGCGGGGAGGGTGGCGGGCCGGACGTCCGGCGCGTCACCGCCGCGGACGAGCCCCGCCCGCGGGGAACAGGTCGGCCAGGCACCCGGCCCCTGGCCCTTGAGGACCTTCTCCGCGATGACGATCTGCTGGTCCTTCGAGGCCAGGTCGGCGCGCGGGGCGTAGTGCGTACCGCCGTACCGTTCCCAGGTCGACTGGCTGAACTGCAGCCCGCCGAAGTAGCCGTTGCCGGTGTTGATGGCCCAGTTGGAGGAGGATTCGCAGGCGGCGACCTTCTCCCACACGTCGAAAGAGGCGGCCTGCGCGGAGCCCGCCCCGATCAGCGGCAGCGCGAGTCCGGCGCCGCTCGCGGTGACCGTGAGCGAAGCCCGGTTGATCCGGCTCTGCTGAGGTCTGCGGTGTCGTCCGCGTAAGGCCATGGTCCCCCCTTGGGCGCATCAGCAGCCGACCAAGTTACGGGTAATCCACAGACCGTGACAAGGCCCCGCGCGAATTCCGCGCGGGGCTCGACTTCCTCGTGTCACACGCCGCTCAGGGGCCGGCGGGGCCCGGCTGGGGCTGAGGCTCCGGTTCCGGTACGGGCGTGGGCTGCGGCGGCTCGGGCACCGGGTTCGGCGGCGGAACCGGCGTCGGCCCGGGCGTCGGGGGCGGGACGGGGCCCGGAGGCGGGACCGGCGAGGGCGGCACCGGATCGGGGTACGGGTGGGTCATGACGGGCCTCTCGGTCGACTCGGCCGTTCTGCACCAGGTTCTACCGGTGCGCGTGCCCGCGCCCGCCGGATCCATTCCTTCGGGTCAGCGGCCCGCCGCGGCGGCTGCGGCGCCGAGACCGGACGCGGGGCTGGAGAGCACGGGCAGCGGTGTACGCGTACGGGCGGCGGCGTCCGCCATGGAGGCCTGGGCCAGCACGACGACGGTGTCGCCGCCCGGGTCGATCCGGTCCACGGCGGCGGCGACGGCGTCCAGGTAGCCGTCGCGGTCGCCGGCCTCGAAACGCTCCCACGCCTCCCCCACCAGCAGGGTCTCCACCGCCGGGGACCGGTCGCCCGCCTCCTCGCGCAGGAGCCCGAGGGTGGGCTCGACCGTGGACGCCACGGTCGCGACGACCACGATCCGCGCATGCCGGGCGGCCTCGGCCGCCATCGGCCGGTCCACTCGCAGCACCGGCACACCGAGGGAGGCCGAGGCGCGCTCCGCGACGGCCCCGAGAGTCGAACAGGTGCAGAGCACGGCGGCGGCGCCGTCCCGGACGGCGCGCCCGAGAAGGCCACGGACGGCTCCGGCCACCACTCCCGGGCCCTCGGCCCGGGCCCGTACGAGCAGTTCCGCGGCGACGAGGTGCCGCAGGGCGAGCCCGGGGTGGTATCGGTCGCGTAGGGCGTCGAAGACGGGGACGTGGCCGTCCGAGGTGTGCAGCAGCGCCAAGGTCACCAGAGTTCCGGCGCCTCCTTGAGCTGGGCCTTCGCCGCCTGGACGACCTCGGCCGACGCCGCGGGCGCCTCCTCGGGATGCTTCCGCGCCCAGGAGTCGGCGTACGGGCAGAGCGGCACGACGGGGGCGCCCTCACGCGCGGCGCCGGCGTAGAACTCGCGCACGAGCGATCCGGCGATGCCCTTGCCCTCGTGACCGTCCTCGACGACGGTGTGCACGGCGACGAGGGCGTGCGGCGGGGCGTCGAGGACGAAGTAGACGATCACACCGACGCAGGTGTCACCCTCGTACGCCTCCAGGCGCCCCTCGGCCCGGTCGTCGCGGATCCTCAGCTCCGCCATGCGAGACGCCTCCCCCGGCTCAGACGTGCGCGGCGACGGCCTGCGGGCTGCGCCGGGTGTCACTCCCGGGCACGGGCGCGGACGCGTCGGCCCCCACCTCCACGATCCGGTTGTCCGCGTCCACGTGCACCACCCGCGGCACGAACGCCCGCGCCTCGGCGTCGTCGACCTGGGCGTAGCTGATGAGGATCACCAGATCACCGGGGTGCACGAGGTGCGCGGCGGCGCCGTTGATCCCGATCACCCCGGACCCGCGCTCGCCCTCGATGACGTACGTCTCCAGCCGGGCCCCGTTGTCGATGTCGACGATGTGCACCAGCTCCCCGGGCAGCAGATCGGCCGCCTCCATGAGATCGGCGTCGACGGTCACGGAGCCGACGTAATGCAGATCGGCCTGTGTGACGGTGGCCCGGTGAATCTTGGACTTGAACAGAGTGCGCAGCACTGTGGACTCCTCTAAGACGGCTCCCTGCCTGCTTCTACAGGTCAAGGGCATTTTCGACTCTACACCGACACCCCCGTCCGTCCGATGTTTGTGAGGAACATCGCTCCGGTCAGGTGAGACGGCTTCCCACCTGGGCTTTCCCTTCGCACCGGCGCCTGTTGGGACGATCGCCCCGGAACGCGCGGGGACTCATGCTGACCGAATGCTGATTTTCCTGATGAGTCATCAGGTATGCGGGAGCCCACTCTGCACACACGGACGACGTGCGCCCACGCACCACCGAACTGTCGGGCACCGACATCGCTCCAGTTCACGCAACACGCCCCCTTTGGGCCATCAGCCGATCGACGCTCGACCGCTCCGGAAGTCGGCCCGCTGCCTGCCGCCCGCCCGAGGCCCCTCGGCAGCGTGGAACTCGCGAGCGACGGCCCACGGGTGGGGCCGGTCAGCCGCGAAGGGCTTCGGCCGGTTGTACGGAGGACGCACGCCGAGCGGGATAGATCCCGGCCACGACTCCGGTCGCCAGACCGATGAACGGGGCGGTCGCGAGGATCACCGGGTGCATGACCGGCGTCCACTCCCTGATCAGCGCCACCACCAGGACGGCCAGCGTGCCGATGGCCGTGCCGATGAGTCCGCCGAACGCGCCCAGCGTGCCCGACTCGGCGAGGAACTGGGTGGTGACATGCCGCCTCTGCGCGCCGAGAGCACGGCGCAGACCGATCTCCCCGGTGCGCTCCAGGACCGCTACCAGGGTGGTGTTGGCGATCCCGACCGCTCCGATGACCAGGCACACCCCGGCGAGCAGGAGAAACAGCTGTTCGAGGTCAGAGGTAACCGAGGACCGCAGGCTCTTCGGGTCGGGCGGTGGAACCGCCTTCAAGTACTCCGGGTGGTCGGGGCGCAGCGCCGTGGGGGCTTCCCCGGCCACCTGACGGGCGGCGCCCAGGTCGGTCGCGATGAGCATTCTGGCGCCCTGGGCGGGCCGCCCCCAGAGTTCGACCGCGGTGGTGTGCGGTACGAGAACGGAGAGGAGCACGTCCGGCTGGCGCTGGACGTCGTCGACGATGCCGGTGACGGTGAACGGCTGCCCTCCGATGAAGATCGCCGGTCGGGTCTCCAGTGTGGTGATGCCCAGGCGTGCGGCGATGCCCGAGCTGATGACGGTGACGCGCTGGCGGGTGTCACTGTGGAAGTCGTCGTACAGCCTGCCCTGGGAGAGCCGGGGTTCGGCGGCGCGCAGTGTGCCGGGGGCGGCGGCCACCACGTTGAGGGTTTCCCCTCCGGTGTCGCCGACCGGGGCGGCGGTGACGGTGAGTTCGGCGGCGCCGTAGCGGGGTTGTACCGTCCACAGCACGCCGGCGTGCCGCACCCCGTTGAGCCGTTCGACGCGGTCCGAGGCGTCGTCAGGGAACGCCGCGTCGGCGAACTCGTCCTGGTCGCGGGCGATGTCCTCGACCGTCACCTCCGTCGCGGAGAGCACGTTGAAGCGGGAGTCGATCTGCGAGGAGGCGGTGGCGGTGAGGCCGAGTACGGCGACGAAGGCGCCGACGCCCAGGACGGTGCCGAGCATGGTGAGCGCGGAGCGGGCGGGGCGCTGCAGCATCCCTGCCAGCGCTTCGGCCAGCAGGTCCCGTGACACGAACGTGGAGTGCCCGATGGGGGGCGGGGGCGCGGTGTCCCGTGCCTTTCGGTTCCGGCTCAGCATGCGCGTGCCCGCTCGCTCTCGCTCAGTACGCCGTCCCGGATGGTGACCGTCCGTCGGCCGCGGGCGGCCACGGCAGGGTCGTGTGTGATGAGGACGATCGTGATGCCCTCGGCGTTGAGGGCTTCGAGGAGCCGAAGCACCGCCTCGGCGTTGCCGGTGTCGAGGTTTCCCGTCGGCTCGTCGCACAGGAGCAGCGAGGGCCGGGCGACCAAGGCCCGCGCGATGGCCACCCGCTGGCGTTCGCCGCCGGACATCCGGGTGGGCAGTGCGTCGGTCCGGTGGCCGAGGCCGACCCGATCCAGCGCCTCGCGGGCCCGCTGGGGGCGTTCGCGGCGCGGGGCGCCGCCGTAGACCATGGCGAGTTCGACGTTCTCGCGGGCGCTGCGGTGCGGCAGCAGGTGGAAGGCCTGGAAGACGAACCCGATGCGGCGGCCGCGCAACGTGGTGCGCTCGGTGTCCCTGAGCCGGCCGGTGTCGATGCCGTCGAGGAGAAAGCTGCCCGTCGTGGGCGTGTCGAGGAGTCCGGCGATGTTCAGGAACGTGGACTTGCCCGATCCGGAGGGGCCGACGACGGTGATGAACTCGCCCTTGTGGACCGTGAGGTCGCTGGGGCGGAACGCCTCCACGGGCGGCGGTCCCGGATAGGTGAGGCCGACCTGCCGGAATTCGATGACGGGCGGTTCGGGCGGGGTCGCGGGCGCAGTCATCCGGTGTCTCCCTGCGCGGTGGAATCGGCGCGGACGCCGGTCACCACGCGGTCGCCCGCGCCGAGGGCCCCGCGGTCCAGGGGGATGACCTCTACATGGCCGTCGCCGGTGGTGCCGGGTCTCACCCGGACCCGGCGCTGCCTGCCGTCCTCCTCGAGCGCGGTGACCGCGGTGGAGCCGTCGGCGCCGGCCGACACCGCCGTGACGGGTACGACCAAAACCTTGCCGCGGGTCGTGGCGGCCAGGACGGTCAGGCGGACGTTCTGCCCGGTCCATTGGGCCTCAAGGGGCCGGCCCGGCGCCAGGATCATCAGATAGCCGTCCGCGTCGGACTGCCCGCCGGCCTGCTGTCCGTCCTGCGTGTCGCCGGCGGGCTGCGGGGTCGTACGGGCGGTGGCGACGGACCGTACGGAGGCCGGGGCGGTGGCGCCGTCGAGCTCGGAGAGGATCTCGGCCTTCTGGCCCGCCCTGATCAGGCCCTTCTGGTGGTCGGGCACGTAACCGTGCACCACCAGGGGGCCCGCGGCGACGGTCATCACGGCCCCCTGCACCTTCGTGCCGAGCCGTACGGGAAGGTCCTGCACCCGCGCCGGGAAGCTCTCCAGGAACGCGACCTCGCCGGACGGGACCATGGGGCCCGCGGCCGCCCGCGCGGCGACGAGGGCCTCGCGAGCGGTGGCCAGGTCCTCCCCGGCACGTGCGACGTCCTTGCGGAGGCCCTCCAGGTCGCGGCCGCCGCCCTTCGCCTCCCCGGCCGTTCCCTCGGCCGAGCCGGCCGTCCCCGCGGTCGAGCCGGCGGTCTTGCCCGAGCCCGATTCGGAGCTGCCGGAGCGGGAGAGGGAGTGGGAGCCGGCATCGGCTTCGGACCGGGAGCCTGTCTCGGCGGTCTTCAGCGCGTCCTCGGCGTCGTCCAGCGCCCGTTCGGCCGAGGTCACCTGTGCTTCGGCCGAGGTGACGGTGTTCGATCCGTCGGCGCCGCCGACCTGGACGGGTTCGTAGCCGAGCGCGTCGTAGAGCGCGGTGACCGCCGACTTCGTGCCCTCGCCGAAACGCCCCCGGTTGTCGGGGGAGGTGGAGTGGCCGAGCCGCTGGAGCGCGTCCTGGAGCCGGCCCACGTCGCTGCCCTGGGCACCGGGCTTGAGGTCGCGGTAGAGCGGAACGGTGCCCTGGAGCGCGATCACCGGACGGCCGGAGACCTCGACCAGCAGCCGGCCCGCGCGCACCTGGTCGCCTGCCTTCAGCGGCAGCTTGGAGACCGTGGGGCTGCCTCCTTCGGGCGCGCCGCCGGGGGTGATCTCCACGCTCTGGCCGGCGACCACGGTGCCGCGAATGATCATCGAGGATGCCAGCGTCCGGTACTCGACCGGCGCCGTGATCACGGAGGGTGCCGGGGGCCGGGAGTCCGCCGCTGCCTGCGCGGGCGACTTGATCAGCAGGGAGGCCCCGAAGCCCGCCCCGGTGAGCGCGACCGCGCCCGCCGCGATCAGGGCGAGCCAGCGGCGTCTGGTCCGTACACCGTCACCCCCGTGACCGGCGACCGTCTCGGCCGCCTCCGAGGAGTGCTCGTCGTTCTGCATTCAGTTCGCCAGTGCCGCGTTGGCCGACTTGATGACCGCGCCTTGGTCCTTCTTGATCTCGGCGAAACCGGCGGCGTTCTGCTCGATGTAGTCGTTCTGGATCTGCGTTTCGAGGCGGAGCAGGACGGTGGCGAGTTTCGTTTCCTGCTTGCACTTCACGTCGGCCTTGGCCGCGGCCTTCTCCTGCGGTGACGCGGAGTTCCCTTGGAGCGTGAACTTCTCGCCGGACTGCAGGAATGCGGCGTGCTGGTATCCGGCCTTCTTCATGCAGGACACCCATGCGTCCTGCACCTTGACGAATTCCGGCATCCTCTGGGCCTGCTCGAAGCTGGAGAAGTCGATGCTGAGCAGTCCGATCTTGCCCTTTTCGGGGTTCTGCACCTTCTCGAGCCCCAGCTTGCGCTGGGCCTCCCCCACGCAGCCGCCCTCGGGAATGTCCTTGCCCCGGTAGCTGCCGCCCGAGCCCGCCTGGCCGCCCTTGGGAGCCTTGGCGCCGAAGACCATGTACGCCTCGGGCGGAAGCTTGGGTTTGCCGGACACCGCGCCTCGGGTGTGGTCGTCGCCCGCCAGAGGAATCATGTGGTAGCCGTGCTCGGCGGCGACCTTCTCGCTGACCACGCCGTAGCGACGGCTCACGGCCTTGACGGGCTCGGCCTTCGTGACCGGCCAGTCGAACCCGAACCGCTTCATGCAGTCGGAAGCCAGAGTGGAGTGCGCGGTGTCCACCAGCGCCTGCTGCTCGGGGGTGAGGAAATAGGCGGACACAGGGAGGACGATGTCGGCCTCCGTGACGACCTCCCGGGCAACGGAACCGCCGGCACCGACGCCTTCCGGGGCCTCCTCCGCGCATCCGGTGAGCAGCAGCGTGCCGATCCCGGCGGCGATGACAAGACGTGTGTAACGCAAAGGGATCCCCTGGATAGAGTGGATGTGCTGTGGTGGGGCGGAATTGGCCTCCGCCCCACCACGGTCATGGGCCGGGGATCAGGAGTCGTAGACGGTGCCCGAGCACTGGTTGCCGAAGCGGTGTCCGCCCATCACGTCATTGGCGTTCTGACCGCCGCTCAGGGTGATGTAGGCGAAGTTGGTCACGGAGCCGTAGTTCGCGATCTTGAAGCAGGGCCCCATGAAATAGGGCGCGCGGTACACCGAGATCCTGGTGTCCACGTCCCAGTTGTCGAGCGAGCTGACGTTGAAGATGTAGTTGTCACCCGCGTAGAGCGGGATGTTGGGGGTTCCGGGGTAGGTGACGTTTTCCCAGTTGTGGAGGGAGTTGTAGTCGTCCCGCTTGTATCCGGTGAAGTCGGAGTCCGCGTAGAGGCAGGCGTTGTCGGGGGTGCAGGAGGCCGCCTGCGCGGGCGCGGCCATGGCGACTCCCGCGGTGAACAGGGATGCCGCGGCGACGAGCATCGCCGAAGTGCGTCGAATCATGAGTGTTCCTCGTTTCGATCCATGCCGAAATGACGGCCGTTGAGGGTCGGTTGACGTGTTGTGGTGGGGCGGAATTGGCCTCCGCCCCACCACGGTCATGAGCTGGAGTCGTAGACGGTGCCCGAGCAGTGGTTGCCGAAGCGGTGCGAGGCCATCACGTCGTTGGCGTTCTTGCCGCTGCTCAGGGTGATGTAGGCGAAATTGGTCACGGAGCCGTAGTTCGCGATCTTGAAGCAGGGCCCCAGCCACTGGGAGTGGTAGTACACCGAGACCCTGGTGTCCACGTCCCAGTTGTCGAGCGAGCTGACGTTGAGCGGACTGTTCTCGTACCAGTAGAGAAAGGCGTCGGGGAAGCCGTCGTAGTTGGTGGACGCCCATGAGGAACGGGAGTTGTAGTCGTCCCGTTTGAGGCCCGTGAAGTCGGAGTCCGAGTAGAGACAGGCGTTGTCGGGGGTGCAGGAGGCCGCCTGCGCGGGCGCGGCCATGGCGACTCCCGTGGTGAACAGGGATGCCGCGGCGACGAGCATCGCCGAAGCGCGTCGAATCATGAGTGTTCCTCGTTTCGATCCATGCCGAAATGACGGCTGTTGCACGGCGAGGGAGCGGAGGGCGGGGTCAGGAGTAGACGGTCGTCCAGTCGCCGCTCTGCTCGGTGGGGACCCACACGATCGTGTCGCCGTAGTACGTGGCGAAGGAACAGGAGTTGTTCTTGTAGAAGGTGACTCTGACCTCCCCCTTCCACCACCAGCCGCTGATCCAGGTGTCCTTGCTCGGCGTGCTGAAGCAGCCCGACACCGAGTCGCCGTTCTGGTTGTAGCCCTCGACACGGATGGAGTAGACGACGGTGCTGGTGTCGTGGAAGCGGAGCTGCTGGCCGTTCGATCCGGCGAACGACTGGCCCGCGGAGCCCAGCACTCCGGCGAAGGCCAGGGCAGCGGCCCCGACAGTGGTGGCGACCTTCTTGCGCACGCTCATTCTTCCCCCATGAGATGGATCTCGGACGCCGCCTCGCAGAACGGCGAGGGGCATGGAGACGCGGCTGTCACAGGCCGGTGCCACTGTCGATGGCACGCCGGGCGTCGGGCCGGGTTGTTGTCCCATGGCACCGTTCACGCTGTGGCGCTGTCTCCAGCGGAAAATGTAGGCCCGAGCGGCGCTCGGTGGTGTGCATGACGTGCCGGGTTCCTGTCCTCTGCGTGCCGCGGGCCGGCCAGGGAGAGCGCACGGTGCTCGGAAGGGGTGACCCCGAAGGCTTCGCGGAACGCCCGGCTGAACCCGGTCGCGCTGGAGAAGCCCCAGCGGACCGCGATCGCCTGAACGGGCTGGCCGCTCAGTTCCTCGCACGCGAGGTCGGTGTGGGCGTGCTCCAGCCGGCTCTGGCGGATGTGTGCGGCGACGGTCAGGGGCTGGTCGCCGAACAGGCGGTGGAGACCCCGCATGGACATGTTGTGCCGATCGGCGATCACCTCCGGAGTCAGGCCCGGGTCGCCGAGATTGCTCTCGACGAAGCGGTAGATCCGCTGCAGCACCTCCTGTGCGCGCGCCTCGGCAGGCGCCTCGCCAGGGTCACCGAGCCGCCGCGCGAGAAACGCCGTGGCCAGGTCGAGAGCGACGGACCCCATTCCGCGCAGCTCTTCCGGGCGACATTGCGGCCCTCGTGCGAGCAGCGTCTTCAGGAAGTCTGCGAGGATCGCCCCTGACCCCACATCCGTGGCCAAGTTCCGCGCGAGGAGCCGGTCCACCCGGTCCGGGCTCAGCCCCAGCGCCTGACGGGGGATCTGCAAGACCACCGTCTCGATCCTCCCCTCTGCGCACACCCCCTCGCTCGGTCGTGAGGTGTCCGTGAGCACGATTCCCCCCGCGACCACCGATTCGTTGCCGTGCTGGGAGATCCGCACCTCACCTCGAGTGACGAGTCCCAGATGCAAGCGCTCGGGATCGTCACGCCGGATGTGAGTCGAGGTGCGCCGCGAGAGCACCGGCGAGCAGGCCACGGTGGACAGCCGCACCACCCCGAGATCCAGGTCCGTCATGCTCGCCCGGAAGTCGGCCGGGTTCCGGGTGCTGAGCGTGACGGGCATGACAGTGCTGGACACCGTCTCGCAGAACCAGTCGAACCCGTCCTCGCCTCCGACAGCATCCGGCAAAGCCAGCAGATCCATGCGATCCCCCACACCTCGTCGTGACGGCGATTCAGCCCCTGACCGGCTTGTCGCACAGCCACGCTTCACCACCGACACGTGATTGGTTGTCAGACGCATATGGCTGCCAGAGGTGCGGCGCCAGCAGCCGGCGTCCGGCAGCATGAAACCACCGCTCCACCGGCCGTTGCTCGCCCTGACCAGGATCCGGACCATCCTCGGGCCACGTCTCTCGCCTGAGGCTCGAGGGCATCCGTTCCTGCAGGTCAACGGGGGCGTGGTCCCTGCACCACCAGCAGACCAAGAACCTGCTGTTCTCCCGATACGTTGAAATCAGGCCGCTTCCAGAGGCCGGCGTCCAGGATCCGGGCGGCCTTGGTAATGCTGCCCGGCATCAGGTGCCGGCAGGTCCGGTACGTCTCCTCGACGGACTTGTGACCCATCCACTCCGCGACGTCGGTGATCGGGATCCCGTTGCCGAAAGCGTTCGAGGCAAAGCAGTGTCGGAAGCCGTACGTCCCGACACCGTCCTCCGGCGAAAAGGCCCTAGCCTCGCAACTCCCCGGAACCGGACCGCCTCCGCCCGGTCGTAAGACTCGGCCCCGTCGACCGCGCGTCTCCCTCCCGGCCGGGGCCACCGCGCGAGTCCTGACAGCCTCGCTCGCCGGCCATTTCCGCTTTCCGGGGCTCGTGGTCCATGGGGGCGCAGGCCGGCCGTGGGCCGGTCGCGGGTAGCGGCGGTGCTGCTCGCCGAGTGCCGGACAGCGCCCAGACGACCCGCACCCGGGGCCGCGCCAGAACACCCGGGAGCTATCGGCCTGTCCGCGCGGGCTGACGGCTTCAGGTCCGGTCAGCTCAGAGGGGCGACCCTCCAAGTCGGCGGTGCACCAGACGATCCAGCCGTCCGCGGGGTGCAAGCCGGAACTCGTGGCAGCTCATGAACTTGACGAGGAAAGCCGTGTACGCCTCAGTGCTCCATGCCCCGAGGGGTGAGCAACGGTCGCTGCGCCGCACGTTGCATGGGCTGCATGCCGTCCGGCGGGGGCGGAATTCAGGCGCGGTGCCGGGTGCGTCGACGTACGGCCACGAACGTGGCACCGGCCAGGGTCAGCGCCACGACCGCGCCCGCGATCGCCGGCGTCGGAATCAGCTTGGTGGGCTTCGACCCCGGCGCCGTGCCGAACTTCAGGGTGAGGTCGGCCGCGTCGTTCGCCGGGTTCAGGTCGGGCACGTTCTCGGAGTGCAGCCGGGCCCCCACGGTCCGGGACGTCCCTGGGGTCGTCTTCGGGAGGTCCCAGACGAAGGGAAACGACCGGCTCTCGCCCGGCTTCAGGTCGCCCGACGGGTCACAGGTGAGTGAGGCGGGATCGGGCCAGCAGCTTTTGTCGTAGCCGCCAGGGTGGGATGAGTCCCCGTCCGCGCCGACCTGGAAGGGGAAGCCGGTGGCGGTGCCGGGGCCGTGGTTCGTGACGACGAGCGTGGTCGGCACGGCCTGGCCGGCGGGCACCGGCCCGGACGGTCCGGTCCACGTGAGCCCGAGGTCCGCGGGGGCCTGCACGGTGGCCTTCTCCGTCGTGGTGTTGTTGGCCGCTCTGGGATCGGCTGTGTCGCCGATGTCCGCGGTGGCCGTGAACTCCAGCTTCGTGCCCGGCGCCAGGTCCGCGGCGAACGCGACACGGAGATGAACCCCGACCCAATCCGCCGGGCCGCTCTTCACCGCCGTGCAGGTGAGGGTCCGGCCCCCGGCTGCCGGGACGCAGCTTCCTCTGTCGTCGTCGATGTGGCCGTCGAACGTGACGCCCTCGGGCAGGGTGAGCGTCAGGCCGAGGTGCGGGATGGTTCCCTTCCCCTCGGTGCCGACACTGGCCACGAGGCCGACCTTCGTGCCGGGGGCGACGATCGCGCGGTCGAGAGAGGCGTACGCGCCGACGTCCACCGGACCCGCCGCGGGCGCCGCCTGTGCCGCGGTGGTGGTCAGGCAGGTGAGCAGCAGAGCCGCCCCCGCCCCCACCCCCGCTGTCATTCGTTCCCATCGACGCGTCACGCGTACGTGTCCTCGCTCTAGCCGATCAATTGCGAACAGTTGGACGAGCCGACGAGCGGAAAGGTTGCACACGAACAGACCAGACAAACGGGGTGGCTGCCCGGTTCCGTGCAGGAAAGTCAGCCGCTGTGCCGGAACCCCTTGCCCGTGCGGTCCAAGGGGTCGGGGGCGAGGTCGAGGAAGCGGTCGCGGAGGGCGTCCCATGCGGCGAGCCGGGTGAAGTCGGGTGTGTCGAGGAGTTCCTGGCGGTCGGTGAGGAACGGGTTGGGCAGCAGGACGGTCATCATCTGCTCGTCGCGGCCGTTGAACAGACGGGCTCCCCAGCTGACGGGGGCGCCGTCGGAGCCGATGCTGCGGTAGAGCTCGGCGCGGGAGCAGCGGCGGATGCGGCCGAGGTCGGGGCCGGATGCGGTGTGCTCGCCGATGCACAGGTGGAAGTGCCAGGTGCCGAAGTCGACGGTGGCGTAGCCGTCGTTCATGGTGATGGCGGTGGGGGCGCCCGGAGCGCCGACCTCCCAGGCGGCGCCTTCGATGATGGGCCCGAAGTGGATGTGCTGCCAGTGGTCGGTGAAGACGGTCGTGACGAGGTCGAGCAGCGTGGCCTCGTCGACCGGGAGGGGCCAGACGTGCTGGGTGCCGCCGCCGGGGGTTTCCACAACGGTGGGCTCGGGGGTGGTCATGAGGTGATCTTCTCCTTGAGGTCGAGGACGCAGTCGCCGCAGATACCCGCGCCCGGAACGCGGTAGTAGAGGCAGCAGCTGCGGCGTTGGAAGGCGAGCGGCCCGGCGGGAGTGGCGCGATGCGCGCCGGCCCCGGCCAGTGGAGGGCTGTCCAGCAGTGCGCGGACGAGGGGGACGACGGGAACGAGAGGGTGCGGCGCTCGGGCGAGCAGGACGCGGTGGGCTCCGATCAGCGCCGAGGCGGCGTTGCCGCGCAGAGTGTGCGGGGACACTCCGTACGCCCGCCGTACCGTTTCGGCCCACGGGACCAGATTCCGGAGGACTACGGTGTGGTGCAGGGCCGGACGCGGTTCCCGGTCCACCTCCCCGAGGTCGGGAAGCCACAGGTCGAGGGGGCCGGAGGACGGCACGCGCCACCACAGCCGGTCCGGCCCCAGGTCGGGGACGCGGCCGGTGAACGCGGCGCAGGCCAGGGCGATCGACCAGAGCCGTGAGGCGGTGCCCAGGTGCAGGGTGGACGCGGCCACCCTGAGCTGGTCGGCGCCCAGCCGACCGGAGAGGGTCCGTACGCACTCCTCCACCACGCCCGGGACGGCGTACAGGTCGGTCATCGGCCGGAAACCGTCGGCCCCGGAGCGAGGACCGGTACTCCCGGCCCCGGGGCGAGGACCGGTGGTCACCGCGAAGTAGGGGCCGATCGTGGAGATCCGCGCCAGGACGGCGGGGGTGAGGGCCGCGGTCACCATGCCCGTACCGCTCGTGTCAGCTCGCGGAAGCCGCACGCCTGGACCGTCTGGCCGTCCGGTCCGGTGAGGGTGAGCCGGTCTGCTCCGTCCCACCTCACTCTCCTGTCGCCGTTCGGGTCGCCCGGGGCCGCCACGGCCAGCCCCTCCCGTGCCAGGGCGCGTTCGAGGAGCGGGAGCACTTCGGCCGGCGCGTCCACCGTCACGACGGTGCGTGTGGTGCGGCGCAGGCCGAAGGTGCCCGAGACCGGGTCGAAGGCGAGGTGGTCGGCGTCGAAGGCGGCGGCGACGGCGCCGTTGAGGATCAGGTCCTCGGGCGCCCCGGCGTGCACGCGGGAGTCGCGGTCGACGAGCCAGACCGCGTCGGCCACCCGCAGCGCCAGCTCCAGGTCGTGGGTGCTGACCACGACGGTCAGGCCCTTGTCCCGGGCCAGGTCGCGCAGCAGAACGGTGAGGGCGACACGTGAGGGGACGTCCAGGAACGCGGTCGGCTCGTCCAAGAGCACCACCTCGGGTTCCTGGGCGAGAGCGCGGGCGGTCAGCACGCGTTGACGCTCGCCGTCGGAGAGCTCGGCGGCCGGCCGGTCCGCCAGATGCCGCGCGCCCACCGCCTTCAGCGACCACTCGACGGCCGCGTGGTCCACGGCCGTGAGACGGCCGGTGAAACCGGTGTGCGGGTGCCGGCCGAGCCCGGCCAGTTCCCGTACGGACAGCAGCCCGGCGTCCACCCGGTCGGTCAGGACGACCGCCAGCCGGCGGGCGAGAGTGGTCGGCGGCTGGTGCGCCAGGTCCGCCCCGCCGATGCGGATCCGGCCGTCCAGTGGGGGCAGGAGCCCGCACAGGGTGCGCAACAGGGTTGATTTTCCTGCGCCGTTGGGTCCGAGGAGCACGGTCAGCTCGCCGGCCCGCGCCTCCAGGTCGAGCCCCGACAGCACGGCCCGGCTCGCTCCGCGCCCGCGCGGCGACCGGGTCCGGTAGCCGATGCCGAGGCCCTGGGTGGTGAGACCGCCGGGGCGGTCCGGTCTGCCGACCGTGTCCTTGACGGGTTCGGTCATCGTGTCGGTCACGAGGCCACTCCTTGTACGCCGCGACGGCTGCGGATCAGGAACGCGATGACGACAGGGGCGCCGAACAGCGAGGTGACGGCGCTGAGCGGCAGCACGGAGTCCGTGCCGGGCGGCTGACTCAGCAACGCGCACGCCAGTGCGAGGAACGCACCCGCGAGCATCGACGCCGGCATGAGCGCCCGGTGGTCCGAGGTCCCCAGCGCCACCCGCGTCAGATGCGGGACGGCCAGGCCGAGGAACGCGACGGGGCCGCAGAACGCGGTGGCCGCGCCCGCCAGCAGCGAGGTGCCGGCCAGCGCCAGATTGCGGCTGCGTCGCACGTTCAGGCCCATGGTGCGGGCGTAGTCCTCGCCGAGCAGCAGGGCGTTGAGTCGTTTCGCGGTCAGCAGCGCCGCCAGCAGTCCCGCGCCGATGACGGGCAGCATGACCTGGAGGTCGGGCCAGGTCGTGGCGCTGAAGCTGCCCAGGCCCCACATGACGAACTGCTGGGCGCGCTCGGGCCGGGCGTAGACGAGCATCACCCCGACGACCGCGGTCGCCGCCGAACCGATCATGACGCCGATGACGAGGAGGGTGACGGCCGACTTCACCCATCGCGAGAGGAGCAGGACGAGCGCCATCACGGCGGCGGCGCCGAGCGAGGCGGCGATGACGACGCCCACGCGTCCCAGACCGGCCAGGTTGCCGGTGAAGCTGCCGGCGGCGCCGCCGGTGCCGACCACCACGGCGGCGACGCCGATGCTGGCGCCCGAACTCACCCCGAGGGAGAACGGATCGGCCAGCGCGTTGCGGAACAGCGTCTGCATCTGCACGCCCGCCACGGCGAGGGCGGCACCGGCGGCGGTGGCGGTCAGCGCTCGCGGCAGCCGGACCTCTTCCACGATGACGGTCCACCGCGGGTCGGCGGCGGTGCCGCCGAACAGGATCCGCACCACCTCCCCGGTCGGCACCGGGTGGGAGCCGGTCGCGAGGGTGAGGACGAACAGGGCGGCGGTACCGGCGACGAGGGCGAGGACGACGGCGAGGCGCCGCCGCGCCGGTCGGATCGTCGGCGTGGTGTCCGGGGCGGCGGCCGTCGCGGCGGTCAGGTGCGTCGTCACGCCTTGGGCACCAGCTGGTAGAAGGTGAAGGTGTGGCCCTTCGCCCGGTCCGGGTGCATCAGCGCGAAGAGGTCGGCCAGGACCAGGTCCGGGCGCAGCACACCGCGCTCGAAGTAGTCGTTGCCGCCGCCGGGGCCGACCGCCTTGGTGTTCGTCCAGACCGCACCGCCGGTGAGGGCCTTCAGCTGCCCGTACCGGCTGTCGGCCTTCGCGGCGTCGGCGGTGGACTTCCATTGCTGGTCGGCGATCCAGACCGGGGCCCGGCCGCCCTTGGCGTACACGCCCTCGAAGTTCAGCTGGAGGCCGCCGGTGCCCCGCTCGCCCGCCCACGGATAGGTGCCGCCCGCGTCCTTGATCAGCCGGGCGGCGTAGCTGCCGCCGGCGGGCATGGACCAGGTGCCCTGGTACATCGTTCCGGGCAGCACCTCGACGGGCCTGCCCGCCGCGACGGCCTGCGCACCCTTGGCCGCGACCTTCCGGTAGTCGCCCTCGATGGTGTCGAACACCTCACCGGCGCGCTGCTCCGCCCCGGTGAGCGCGGCCATGGCCTTGACCCACTCGGCTCGGCCGAGCGGACTCGGCTCCAGCCATTCGGCGTTGGCGACGACGGCGATGCCGGCCTGCCGCAGCTTGGGGTACTGCGGGTCGTCGGTGCCCTGGGTCATCAGGACGTCCGGCTTGGCGCCGATGACGGCTTCGGCGTCGAGGGTGCGGTCCTTGGCGTACTCGACGACCTCGCCCGCCCGCACCCGCTCGAGCACCTCGGCGGAGGAGATCGCCACGGCGCTCGCGACACCGGTGAGCACGTCCAGGGTGCCGGTCTCGGTGAGCAGCGGCAGATGGGTGGTGGAGGCGGAGTACAGGCTCTTGACGGGGACGGTGACCTGCTGTGCGGACGCCAGCTCACCGGTCAGCTCCGGCTTCGGCGCACCGCACTTGACCAGGACGTACGACGCGGGCTTGCCCTTGGGGAAGGGCTCCTTGACAGTGAGGACCTGGTAGCTCTTCTCGTACCGGAGCGTGAAGTTCTCGGCGTGCTTCACCATGGACTTGACCGGGAAGTAGTCCTTGGCCGGGTCGAAGTCCTCGATACAGCCCTTCCCGGCGGCTGCCGCTTTGGCATCGGCGGGCGGGCCGGAGGCGCCGCCGCACGCGGTGAGTGTGAGGGCCGCGGCCAGGAAGACCGCTGCGGCAGCCTGACGGCGACCGGGCACAAGGGGCCTTACGGACGACAAAGTTGACTCCTGAGGGCATGCGTGGGCAGGGCACACCGGCATGGCGGTGCGCCTGATACGGCGTGCGGGAAGAAACCGCTGAGGGAGGAGGTCGTCAGGACCTGGGGGATCGAGCCCGTGCGGCACGCCGGGCAGGCCGGCTCCGGAGGAGCACAGGCAGCGCGGAACTGCCCTCACACATACGCAGGCACACGAGTGCCACCGCCTCTCCTGGGGAAATCCGCCCCGTACATCGAGGTGCGACGGCGTGAGTCTCCTGACTCGGGATCACAGCTTCTCCGGCCTTCCCACCCCTGATGGGGCGGTGGCCATGGGCGGAGTCGCTCCCCCTACACAGTGGCGGTACCGTGCCGGAATCACACCGGCTTCCTCGTTCCGCCGTCGCTTGTTCGGCGAAAGCATCGCAGAACCGGCCACGCCTCGCCAGACCAACCTCTGTGCGATCAGCCACAACCGGGAGTGCAGCCATCATGACAAGGAGTGTTCATCCGGTGCAGCCTGCGGCGACCGCTTCACTTCGCTCGACCCTCGCCCCTGGGCAGGACGCCGTTGGCAGTGGGGGGTCGCCCCACCCCACTGTCTGCGTGCCGGCACTGCTGACGAGGCGTAAGCGGATTCACCGCTCACCGGCTCATATCGGGCCCAGGACCTCGCCGGGTACGGCTTCCAGCTCGAGGGTCTCGAGCACAGTGAGCAGTTGCCGTTCCTCGTAGCGGAAGTGGTTCTCCATGATCGCGGCGATGCCTTCGAGGTGCTGGTCGAGCTCCTCGGGCGGCGCGGCCCGGTCGACCGCGGCGCGGAGGCCGTTGAGCAGGTAGGCGATCATCGAGTGGTCCTGCTCAAGGGAGCGCAGTACCGGGCGCAGCTGGGGGTGCGCTGCCGCGATGGCGGGGAACAGGGTGCGGTCTTCGCCCTGGTGGTGGGCGTCGAGAGCCGTGCAGAAGCCGTGGCAGTACAGCAGCAGTTCGCGGGTGGCCGCTTCACCGGGGGTGCCGTCGGCGAGGGAGGCGCGGGTCACGGACAGCGCTTCCCGCAATCGGTGGTGCACCTGACGGAGTTCTTGGCTCCAGGCGACGAGCCTGGTCGTCTCGCGCTCAGACACGCGAGAGCGAAGGGTGGGACGAGTACATCGTCGACCTCCTTCGGTCCGGCGCCTCCATGCCTGACACGGTCTGCCACCGGCACGCGACGCTCCCCGTACGGTACCGCACCCGGGCACGGGACGTTACGGCTCGGCGTGAACTGTCCGCCTAGGCGCGCCTGCAGTCCTTGGCGTCGGGTGTCACGGGTTGGGGCCGCGTCCGTTGCGGATGATCGCGGTGCGGCTCGCTGTCGCTGATCCTGCGGTTTTTCACTGCGGTCCCCGAGGGCACGGCCCCCGAGGGCACCCTCGCGACGTGGCGATCGAGTAAGCACACGTGCGGCGTGTGACGTCGAGCGTCTCTTCACCTTCTGCTCCAGTGAGTGAGTGCAACGAACACGAGTCATGAAGGAAGCCGGCGGCTCCCGGGTCAAGCGCGCCTGCGGGGAGGGGCCGCGGTGAGTGGTGGTGGGACGGTCGCACGGTGGCTGTTTCCCGACGGGCACCTCTACGAGCGGTTCGTTCCGTCACTGCTTGTGCTGACGTTTGTCAGCGGTCTGGTGGACGCGGCCAGCTTCCTCGGGCTGGGGCGGGTGTTCGTGGCCAACATGACGGGCAATGTGGTCTTCCTGGGCTTCGCCTTGTCAGGAGTGGCCGGGTTGTCGGCGGCGGCGTCGGCGGTGGCGCTGGCAGGGTTCCTGGCCGGGGCGGCGGCGGGTGGTGCGTGGCGGCGGAAGACCGAGCCTGGAGCGCTGTTCGCTTCGCTGGTCGTGTTTCAGGCCCTGTTGGCCGGGCTCGCGTTTGCCGGTCAGGCAGCCGGCTGGGGACGGTACGCGGTCCTGGTGCCGTTGGCCTGCGGGATGGGGCTGCAGAACGCCGTCGTGCACCGTCTGGGCGTGCCGGACCTGGCCACCACCGTGATGACGCGGACCCTGACCGGACTCGCGGTGGACCGACCTGGGCCCGGCAGCATGCGGCGGGCGGCGTCGGTGGTCGTGCTGGCCGCCGGGGCGCTCGCGGGCGGTCTCGTGCACGCCCACCATGGGGTGGAGGGTGTTCTCGTAGTGGTCCTGGTACTGCTGATCGGCGTTGTCGTGGCCGCCCGTCCCCGGAGCGCTGCGGGCCGTGTATGAGGACGTGGCCCCCCACGTCTCACAGATCTGCGGGCGACTGGACGAGGTCGAGGGCTCCGACCCGCTTACCGCCCTGCGGTTGTTCTGCGCGCTGGATGCTGTCAGGAAGAGCGACTGCACCTCTCGCCGAGCCGGGGCCGGGCCGCCCGGGCAGCCGCGCGAGCATTGCTGCGAGCGGCGATCCTCGCTTGGCGCGCGAGGGCGCCAGGCGAGGAGGGTATGCAGCACTGGCCGGAGTCGGCCCGGGTGGAGTTATCGGAGCAGGTGTCGACCTTCGTGCCGCTCACACGCTTCCGCGTAGCGGCGGCACCTAGTTCCACGGATCGGTGAACGAACGGCCGAGGACCGGCTTGGCGATGAAGAAGTTCACGTGCCCGATGGCGAACGCCTCGTAATGCTCGGCTGCGGCGCGGGCGTTCAGCGGGTCCAGTTCCTCGGCGCGGTGCTCCAGCGCCGGTACGCGTACGGGCTGTTCCAGCAGCGCCACCGGGTGCTTCAGCCGGACGGCTCGGTCGCGTGTCCTGCTGCCGCCGGCCTCGTTACCGTCACCATGAAGAAGATCATCACCGTAGTCGGAGCGGCGCTGTGCGCCGCCACCATCGCCGCCCCCGCACACGCGGACGAGGACTCGAACTTCGGCGGCGGCATCAACGCCGCCAACGCCTGGAACTTCACCGCCGCCGCCGTCTGCCTCCAGGAGGTAGCCGTCGTCCCGGTCCTCGGCGACTGGGTCGGAAACCACGTCAACAACTGCTCCAACGGCAACGTCATCGACCACTCCGGCCGCTGAGCCGCCCCCAGAACGCCTCGGGCCTCGGCTCCCGGCCTGCGCATCTAAGGGCGGGCCGCTACGCACTGGGACGTCTCGGTGGACTCCACCTCCGTACGCACGCACCATCACGCTGCCGGGGGCCGGCAGGCTCCGCCGCCCGTTCCCAGAAGGGGCTCCGCTGCGGCGCTCAAAACCGCTCGGATCCGGGCGGAGCTGGTCGACCGGCTGGCGGGGTGGTGCTGACCAACGCCCTCGTATGAGCTCCGCCGCGCCCAGCGGGCCGTTGTACGTCCCGGCGGCGGCCGCGTCGCGAGTCTCGCCCCGCCGCCTCCCGCCCTCGGTCCTGCCGGGGCCCGGCCCCTCATACGGGCGCGTCGACGCGTCGCGGTTCTGCGGCTAGGGTGCGATCACTTGCACCGTCCCCTGAGGGGAAGCAGCGGACGGCGGGCAGATTGAAGAGATGAACCGTATGGTGCAAGCTGGTTGCAAGATCTGAATGTAGGATACGCCGTAGGCTTCGCAATGCCGTGCGTACGCAGATGAGGAGACCTCGCCATGCCTGCCGAGCAGGGGACCAATCAGAGTGTCGAGCGGGCCGTTTCCGTCCTGCGGGCCCTCGGCTCGGGCAGCACGGAGCGCCGTGTCTCCGACATCGCCGTGGACGCCGAGCTGGGTCCGTCCACCACCTCCCGGCTGCTGGCGACCCTGGAGCAGTTCGATCTGGTGGAGCGGAACCCGATAAGCGGGCTCTACCGACTGGGACTGGGCACGCTGCCGCTCGCCACCATGGCGCTGAACGGCCACCCCGTCCACCGGGCCTCCCGCATGGTGCTGCAGGGACTGGCGGCCCGCACCGAGCTGGGCGCGAACGTCGGCATATTGCGCGGGGCCGATCTGGTCTTCCTGGCCAACTTCGAGGGCAGCCGCACCCCCAAGGCGTACACACAGGCGGGCAGTACCGCCCCGCTGCACGCGACGGCGATGGGCAAGTGCCTGGTCTCCCGCATGACGGGCGACGAGCGCCGTTCGTTGCTCGGTCCGGAGCTGGAGGCGCACACGGAGTACACCGTGACCTCGCACAAGGCGCTGGACGAGGAGTGCGAGGCGGTGCGGCGAGCCGGCTACGCCGTCGAGGCACAGGAACGCGCGCTTGGCCGGTCCTCCCTGGCGGCTCCCGTCCTGGACTCGCGGGGTTCGGTAGTCGCCGCGATCTCCCTGTGGGGTCCCGCCTCCCTGCTCGGAAGCCTCTCCGCGGCCGGAAAGCCGGGGACCGGGGAGTCGGAACTGGTCGGCCAGGTCATCGAGGCGGCGGACGCGGTCAGCCAGGCGCTGGGAGCGCACTGACCGCGCGGTGTCCGCGTGAGGGACGCCCGGAGTGCGCACCCCGCACTCCGGGCGTTCCGGCATTCCCGGACCCGGCCGGCCTGGTAGGCCACTGTCCGGAGCGGTCCGCGACGGCCCGCGGCTGACCGCGGCTGACCGCTCGACGGCGCGCGTGGTGGGTCAGTCCTGGTAGGCCCGGACCGTGAAGAGGTGGGCGCGCGGTGCCCCGTGCGTGGAGTCCACCGTGATCCGCAGCGCGTCGGTCCGCACGAGTGCCCCGTCGTCCAGCCGGTGAACGCGGTGGCGACGCCGGTTGTCCCGCACGGTGACCGCGGTGCGCCACTCTCCCGTCGCGTCCCGTACCTCGATCCGGTAGTCGCGCAGCAGTTGCGGGGCGATCGCGTCCGGCATGCGGTCCCGGTGCAGGTTGATGAGGTACGTGTCCACGTCGTCGTCCATGACCAGGTGGACCGTGCGCAGGTCGCGCGGGGCGTCCCACTCCAGGGCGAGGTGGGAGCCGGGAGCGGGGTCGCCGGACACCCACATCTGCGGACCGCCGAACGGACGCTGGTAGCCGCCGACGCCCTTGCCGGGCGCGAAGGCGTTCGTGGCGGGCAGGGCCCGGAAGCACAGGGACCGGCGTCGCAGCTCGCGCGCGGACCAGTCCAGTACCGCCTGCCCCTCCTCCTCGGGGATGTCGTCGTCGACGCCCGGGTCCCCGTCGACGCGGCTGCGCAGGGCGAGCACGCCCTCGGTGCCCGTCGGCACCAGGTGCAGCGAGGCATGCGGGTCGGCGCGGACGACGACGACCACGTTCTCGGGAACCTCGGGCGCGTGGTGCAGGGCGGCGGTGACCCACGCCGGTCCCCCGGCCGTGACGGGGACCCGGACGGTGCTCAGCACGTCGAGGGGCACGGCGTTCTCGGGTAGCCGCGTGCTCCACAGCTCGACGGTGAGCTCGGTGTCCCGCTCGGCGGAGACGAGCAGTTCCACGCCGTCCAGCGCGGGGTCGACGGGCAGGAGCACGCCGTAGTCGCGGTCGAGGGGACAGGGTTCGGCCGGGGTGCCGGGGCCGGGTTCCGCCGCGAGACGTGAGAGATGGGAGGAGGCGGTGACCCTGGCCGTACGGGCGAGGTCGTCGGGGTCCTCGTTGGAGACGCCCATCACGGAGCCGTCCTGGCGGAGCAGGACCTGCCCGACGAGCCCGGGGGTCTCGGTGGCCAGGTCCCGTGGGCTCCGGCCGTGCCGGACGCAGAGCGCGGCGGCGGTCCCGGCGGCCTCACCGAGGGTGGCGCAGGTGGCCATCACGCGGGTGGCGCCGAAGGCGATGTGGGTGGCGGAGATGTTCCGGCCGGCGAAGAGCAGGTTGCCGACGTTCGCCGAGTAGAGGCTGCGCAGCGGGATGTGGAAGACGCCGTCCGTATAGCGCTGCACCGCGCCCGGACCCTCGGCGTACATCCCTTCCACGGGGTGGAGGTCGATGGACCAGCCTCCGAAGGCGATCCGGTCGTCGAAGCGGCGCTGGGCCAGGATGTCCTGCTGGGTGAGGACGTGGTCGCCGACGAAGCGGCGGTACTCGCGCTTCCCGGGGACGCTGCCGACCCATTCCAGGGTGAGGTTGTCGGCGTCGAACTCACCGGAGTTCTTGATGTGGTCCCAGATGCCCATGATCACGGCGTGCAGCTCGTCCCGGATGGCCTCGTTGTCGTGGACGGTGTCCATCGCACCGCCCCACTCGATCCACCAGTAGTCGCAGCCGTTGTCGCCGGTGCGCAGGACGCGGTTACGCAGGATGGGGGTCTGCGAGATGTCCTTCGCGTACGAGGGCGGGATGAAGGGGACGGCCCGGCCGAGGTCCTTGGTGTAGAAGAGGATGGTGGAGCCGAGCAGCGCTCCGTCCGACACCTCGGGGGCCCAGGGTTCGCCGAAGTCGGCGGCCGACTCGCGTCCGACGCGGCTGCGGGCCCCGGCCAGCTCGCCCAGCAGTCCGTCACCGGTGCAGTCCAGGAAGACCTGGGCGCGGAAGGTGATCAGCCGCTCCGATCCCATCGTCCAGCCCGTCGCCGAACGCAGGGTGCGGTCGTCCTCGGGTCCGTCCGCCTCCGCTTCCCGGACGTCGGTGTTGAGGAACAGGTCGATCAGCGGTTCGGCGCGTACGGCGTCCAGGACCACCTGGTCCCAGTAGTAGGGGTTGCCCTCGGGGTTGCGGTACTGGTTCTCGGTGTAGAGCTCGCCCATGATGCCCGTCTCGCGGGCGTAGCGCTGGACTCCGTGGGCGGTGGCCCCGCAGACCCAGACGCGCACTTCGCTGCTGCTGTTGCCGCCCAGCACCGGGCGGTTGTGCACGAGTGCGACGCGTTGCCCGAGCCGGGCGGCGGCGATGGCGGCACAGACGCCGGCGAGACCGCCGCCGATGACCGCGATGTCGTGGTGGAACTCTTCCTGTCGCATTCTCAGCGGCTCCCTTGCGATGTGCGACGGCGTGCTGAGCCGTCGCGGGGATCAGTGTGCACGCCGAACCTGGAGAATGGAATACACATGCAGAGAATGAGATTGAAGTGCACACAGCCGAGGCGGGGAGCGCCCGTCGCGCTCGCCCGAAGTATGGCCCGTCCTCGCCAAAAGGGCCTCTGGCCAGGGGTGATGAGGTAGAGAAGGGCGTCAGGAGGGCAGTGGCCCGACGATCACCGCATGAGGAGCGCTCCGCCTTGATGGTTGACAGCAACCAACATGTGATTGATTATCCCGCATATTGCACGCCGGGCTCAGAGTGAACCACCAGTGTCGCCTGGGAAGCAGCAGCCCCGCCCCACCTGCACACGCTGCGGGCGGACAGCCGCACTACAGCGGCCCCTCTGCCGCCCCCCTCCCGAGAGGAAGCCGCATTGACCATCCTGCGTACGGGGCAGACCAAGCGGAACGGCCCCCGACTGCCCGACAGCACCTTCGCGGTGCTCCTCGTCCTGCCAGGGCTGGCGCTGTTCGCAGCAATCATCCTGTATCCCCTACTCGCCTCGCTGACCACGGGTTTCTTCCGCCAGGACCTCCGGTTCCCCGGCCGGGAGTTCGTGGGCCTATCAAACTTCGCCGACGTGCTGCAACGGAACTTCTGGCCGACGCTCGAACACACCCTCGTCTTCGCCGGAGGGACCACCGTCGCCGCCTTCGGAATCGGCTTCGCCCTCGCCCTCGCCCTCAACGCGGGCCTGAAAGGCAGCGGGTTCATGCGGGGCCTGTTCCTCTTCCCCTGGGTGATCCCGGGCGTCGTCACCTCATTCCTGTGGATGTGGATCTTCAACGCCAACTACGGACTGCTCAACGGATTGCTCATCAAGACGGGTCTGATGGACGAGGCGGTGTCCTGGCTCGGTGAGCCGGGGACGGCCATGCTCGCGGTGATCGTGACCAAAACCTGGGCGAGCTTCCCCTGGATGATGGTCATGATGCTGGCGGGCCTGCAGACCGTGCCCGGCGAGCTCTACGAAGCCGCCGCCGTCGACGGCGCGGGAATGTTCCGGCGCTTCCGCTCGATCACCTGGCCCAGCGTGCGCTCGATCGGCCTGCTCGCCCTCCTACTCGAGTTCATCTGGAACTTCCAGCACTTCGACACCATTTACGTGCTCACCGGAGGCGGCCCCGCCAACTCCACGCAGACCTTCGCCGTCGCCGTCTTCCAGGACGCCTTCCAGGGATTCGACCTCGGCCGGGCCAGCGCCCTCGGCGGGCTGTGGATGCTGCTCCTGCTCGCGCTGGTGGGCGGTTACCTGTTCCTGTCTCACCGTGAGGACCGCTCATGACCACGACGACCCTGGAGCCGACCCGTACCGAGGAGCGGTCCCTCCCCCCGCGTGGCGGGCGCCGCCCCCGGATCCGCCCGGACCTCGTGCGCTCCCGGGCCCTGGCCTGGACCGCGCTGCTGGTGATCGGGGTGTTCGCGCTGTTCCCTCTGTACTGGATGCTCGTCACGGCGCTCAGCCCGGCGGACCGGGTGTTCCAGTTCCCCCCGGACTTCGTGCCGAGCGCCCTCACCTTCGAGAACTTCCGGGCGGTGCTGGACGACGGACCGCTGTTCCACTACCTGAAGAACAGCGTCATCGTCTCGCTGACCACGGCGTTCCTCAGCGTGGTCATCTCGACCTACATGGGTTACTCGTTCTCCAAGTTCCGCTACCGCGGCCGCCGGTCGCTGATGAACTTCGTGCTCGCCTCGCAGATGTTCCCCCAGTCGCTGCTGCTGATCACGCTCTACGCGCTGTTCCGCGAGTTCGGGATGCTGGGCAGCTATACCGCGCTCGTGCTGTCGTTCAGCACGTTCACGCTCCCCCTGTGCGTGTGGATGCTGAAGGGCATCTTCGACACCATCCCGGACGCGCTGCTGGAGGCCGCCGCCATCGACGGGGCCTCACGCTGGCGCACGCTGCACTCCGTGATCGCGCCGCTCGCGGCACCGGGCATGGCCGCCGCGGGACTGTTCGCCTTCGTGCGCGGCTGGAACGACTTCGTCTTCGCGCTCAGCCTCTCCGACAACAACACGATGACCCTGCCGCCGGGTCTGGTGCACACCTACATCGGCGAGACCCAGACCGCCTGGCCCACGCTGATGGCCGCGTCGCTGGTGGTCTCCCTCCCGGTCGTCGTCGCCTTCATGTTCCTGCAGCGCTTCCTGGTCGGCGGCCTCACCGCGGGCTCCGTGAAGTAGCGACAGCCCTCTCGTACCCGCCGCGTTCACCCGCCGCGTTCATCCCACCCGTCGTACCGCCCGTCGTACCGCCCACTCGCCTTGGAGGCGCCATGTCCCTGTCCGACCTCTCCCGCCGCAGCGTGCTGCGCGCCGCCGGCATCGGCGCCGTCGGCATCGCCGGATCCAGTGTTCTCTCCGCCTGCGCCACCGGAGGCGGCGCCGGGAACGGTGGCGACACCGCCGCCAAGGACTTCGGTTTCACCTCGTGGTCGCTGAGCGAGCCGGCGTACAAGCCGACCATCGAGCGCTTCATCAAGTCCTGGGAGACCAGCAACGGCTCGAAGATCAGCACCACCACGATGCCGTACAACCAGTACCTCCAGGAGCTGAGCCTCAAGCTCAACGGACGCCAGGTCTCCGGCGCCGTGCAGCTGGACATCGCCTGGCTGGCCGCCATAGCCCAGACCGGCAGCCTCGCCGACCTCGGCGACCTGGCGATGTCGGGCGGATACACGCCCGCCGGTCTCTCCAGCGGCCACTACAAGGGAACGCTGTACGGCCTGCCGTGGACCACCGGCGCGATCGGGCTCATCGGCAACCAGGACCTGCTGAACGAGGCCGGGATCAAGACCGCGCCCACCACGATCACCCAGTTCGAGGACGCGCTGCGCGCCCTCAAGGAGCTGAAGGGCGTCACCCCGTACGCCGCCTCCACCGCGATCGCGCAGCTCGGCGATATCTTCCCGTGGATGCAGACCTTCGGATCCCCCATCCTCAAGGACGGCAAGGTCCTCATCGGCGACGATGCCTCCATCGAGGCGGTCACCTGGTACAAGAAGCTGTACGACGAGAAGCTCATCGCCAAGGACGTGGACCGCAACGGCGCCCGTGCCCTGTTCGGCCGCGGCACCGTCGGTTTCTACGACGACGCCGTCGTCGGCAAGGCCCCCACGCTCGCGAACGCGAAGGACCCGAAGGAGCTGGGTCCGGCGATGGTGCCGTTCTCCCGGCCCGTACTGCAGGCCGGCGACTCGCCGCAGGCGCAGCTGTGGGGCCACGTCATCGTGGTCATCAAGGGCGACGGCCAGGACGCGGCCGGCCGGTTCGCGCTCAAGACCACCTCCGACGTGGCAACCACGACCGAGTACTTCAAGGCCGTCAGCCTGCCCCCCGCCACCAGCAAGGGCCTCGCCGCCCGGGAGATCGCCGCGGACGCCTTCACCACCCAGTGGACGCGTCGCATCACGAGCACGGCGACCCCCGGGCCGTTCTGGGCGTACGCGAAGAACGCCCAGATCATCAGCGCGGTCGCCCAGCAGGTGCAGGCGGCGCTCGTCGGCCAGGCCTCGCCGAAGGAGGCCATGCGGACGGCGCGCGAGCAGGCGACGCAGCTGCTCAAGGACTGATCTCCGGGGCCGGTGCCGGGCTGATCTCCGGGTCCGGTGCCGGTGGGCCGCGCACACGTGCGCGCGTGTGTCCGGCGCGTACACGGACGGCACCCCACCCCCTCTCGGCGGTCGCAGTCTTTCCCCGGGAAGTCCGCGGCCGCCGAGCCGTGCCCTTCGGCGCGAGCGGGACGGCGGGAGGGCCTCTCTGCGCACCGTCGCCCGCGACCGCTCGGAGAGAGCCGGACGGGCTCTGCGCATTGCCCCGACAGACCCTTGACGGGCGTGTGGGCGGCGGACACTCTTCTCGCCATGTTCACAGGAGTTTCATCCAAGGACTTCTGAACGTCCAATGCTGCACGACCGATTTGGTGTGCGGATCGAATCACCCGGATGAGCGAGTACCCGAGGGCATCCCCGCACTCGGAAGTCATTTTCCTGTCAAGGAGGCCTAGCCTTGTTCTCTTCGATGAGACGTCCCACGATCGGCGCGTTCGCCGCGGTGACGGCACTGGTCGTCGGTTTCGCGGCACCGCCCGCGTTCGCCGCACCCGCGGCCCCGTCCGGCACGTTCGCGGCCCAGGAGACCGCCGCCGACACGGTGTTCAGCGATGACTTCTCCGGCGGCCTGGTTCACTGGACGAAGACCCGGACGCCCGCCGGCGGCGCCGACTGGACGGCGCGGGCCGGCGCACTGACGGTCGACACCACGTCGGCGACGGGCGGGAGCTACCTGCGCCCCTCCGGCGCCCTGACCCTGCCCGGCGCGTACGAGCTGACGACCAGGGTCCGTGTCGACGAGATCCGCCCGGACGGCACCGTGTCGTTCGTGATGGACATGCAGGACGCCGGCAACCCGACGACGAAGAGCCTCGCCGCCCAGATCACGGGAGTGAAGCCCAACGGACGAGCGGGAGTCCAGATCACCGCGCCCCTGGCCGGCCCCGTCGAGTGCTCGGGGGACTCACCGGTCACGACGGGCGACTGGCTCGACGTGCGGATCGTGCGCGCGGGCGGGGTGACGGCCGTCTACCTCGGTGGACGCCTCGTCGCGGCGGAGACCTCCCCCACGGCCGGGGGCACCTTCGCCCTGGGCTCGTACCACAGCAGGATAGCCGTGGGCCCGGTAACGGTCCGTTCGCTCACCGGCATTCCGGCGGGTCATCCCACCACCGCCAAGGGATGCACCTTCCAGGCACCCGACCAGGACGCGCCCGGCCACCAGGTCACCCACGGCAACCCCTCCCAGAGCCTCAACGGCACCTGGAACTTCAAGACCGAGAACGCCGCCACCCCGGTCGACCCGGTCAAGCTCTCCACCCCCGGCGCCGACACCGCCGGCTGGGACAGCCTGCCCGTCCCCGGCAACTGGGACACCCGGGACGCCTACAACAACTACCGGGGCGTCGCCTGGTACCAGCGCTCCTTCACCGTCGCGCACCGCGGTGACGCCTACGCCCGCTACTGGCTCACCTTCGACGCCTGCTACCGGACCTGCCAGGTGTGGGTGAACGGCAAGCCGGTCAAGAGCCTGGCCCTCAAGGACGCGTCCCACGACGCGGACAACGGCAAGGACGGCACCGGCCTCGTCTGGTCCGAGAGCGACACGCACACCGGTGGTTACACCGAATTCCAGATGGACGTGACCTCCGCCCTCGACACCACCGGCACGAACACCGTGGTCGTCAAGGCCGACAACACCGTCACCACCGGCGCCTGGTACCCCTGGGGCGGTCTGTCCCGGGACGTGAGTCTCACGACCACACGGTCGCTGTCCGCCACGCGACAGGAGATCACCGCCACGCCGAACCTGACCGACGGCACCGCCTCGGTCACGAGCAAGGTCTTCGTACGCAACACCGGCACGAGCGACCAGCAGGTCACCGTCAAGGGTTCCATCACCTCGGCCGCCACCGGCGCGGACGTTCCCGGAGCGACCGGCCTCACCGGAACCGCGACCATCCCCGCCGGACAGACCGCACCCGTCACCCTCCACGCCGACCTGGACGCGGACACCTACTCCCTCTGGCAACTCGACGACCCCGACCTCTACCGCCTCAACGCCTCCCTCGCCGTCAGCTCCGCCCCCAGCACGGTCGTCCACGCGATCAGCGACACCTTCGGCATCCGCCGGCTCCAGATCGCCGGCACCGACATGCTGCTCAACGGCAAGAAGCTCAAGGTCGCCGGCGCCAACCGCGTCTCCGACGACCCGGTGAACGGCAGCACCGAGCCCGTCGCCCAGGTCCGTCACGATCTGGACATGATGAAGACCGCGGGCATGAGCGTGACCCGGCTCATGCACTACGCCCAGGCGCCCGCCGTCCTGGACTACGCCGACCGCATCGGCATGCTCATCATCGGCGAGACCCCCGTCTGGGGTGACAACGCCAACCTGACGACCGCCCTGCCCAACATCAAGCAGCAGATGGCCGAGCAGGTCCAGAAGGACTTCAACCACCCCAGCATCTTCGCCTGGTCCGTCGGCAACGAACTCGCCTCGCACACCGAGGCGGGCAGGACGTACGACAGGCGGATGGCCGCCTTCTCGAAGAACATCGACCCCAGCCGGTTCGTCACCCAGGTGAACAACAAGATCAACGAACCGTCGAAGGTCCCGTGCGCCACGGGTGAGACCAACTGCGGCGCCAAGGACGGCATGCAGTACATGGACTTCGCGGCCATCAACCTGTACGGCAACTTCGACGGCGGGGTGCAGTGGGCCCACAAGCTCTACCCGACGAAGCCGATGTTCATCTCGGAGTACAGCACCGACATGAGGTTCTCCAGCCAGGGCGGTTACCTCACCAGCCAGGAGAGCCTCGATCAGAAGACCACCACCGGCGACATGGCCCAGTCGTACTTCGCGAACAAGGACTATTTGTTCGGCTGGTCGCAGTGGACCTACAACGACTACCGCAGCACCTACGCCGACAGCAGCCCGAACAAGGTGCGCGGATACGGCGACGTGGACGTGTGGGGCCGTCCGAAGGCCTCCTACGGGGCCGTGCAGGCCGCGAACGCGCCGGTGAAGAGCATCGCGGTGGCCGGGGTGGAGAACGACAACGGCACCGATGAGACGGTGGTGACGGTCACTCCGCGCGGGCCGCTGGCCACGGCCGGTCCGTCGTGGACGCTGTCCGGCTACAAGCTGGCGGTGAGGGTCACGGACACCGACGGCAAGGTCGTCGGCGGCGCCGTGGTGGACCTGCCGAAGATCGAGCCGGGCGACCCCGCGCTGCAGGTCCCGGTGGCCTGGAAGCACAGCGACGACGCCGCGCGGGTCCGCGTCTCCCTGCTGTCCCCGCTCGGCTTCCAGGAGGCCGTCTCCTTCAAGGACCTCAAGGCTCCGGCGAAGCCCGAGATCACCGGCACGGCCGTCGCCGACGGCTCCGCACGCGTCCGCTTCAGCGACCCCGTCGAGGGCCTGAAGCACACCGTCAAGGCCACCGCGCCCGACGGCACCGTCGCCGCGGCGAAGACCACGTACGAGCCCTTCGCCGACCTCACCGGTCTGACCAACGGCACCGAGTACACGCTCTCCATCACCACCGACAACACGGCCGGAAGCAGCGCCCCGGCCACCGCCAAGCTCACCCCGAACGGCACCCTTCCCTACGGTCCGAACCCCGTGAAGGTCATGCCCGTCGACCAGGGCCTGGTGCTCGGTTTCACCGAGACCAGCAGTGCCGCCAACGCCCAGCGCAACGGCACGTTCCAGGTCACGGTGACCGACACCGCGTCCGACACGAAGGTGAAGGACTACCAGACCACCAACCGGCCCGGCACCCGTGTGGAGGGCCTGACCCCCGGACACACGTACGCGCTGCAGATCCGGCGTCTGAACACTGACGGCACCGCGTCGACCGCCTGGAGCGAGAAGGTCGAGGGCACCGTTCCCCGGACCGACCAGGCTCCGGCACTGCAGGTCACGGGCACCCTCGGCGGGCCCACCTCCGGCGCCATCGCCGTCACCCCGGCCTCCGGCACCATCCGCTACGAAGTCTCCGTCGCGGGCGGCACCCCGTTCCAGGTCAACCGCTCGGCCGTCGACCTGATCCCCGTCAGCCACCTCAAGCCCGGCACCAACTACCCCGTGTCCGTCAAGGCCGTGGGCGCGGACGGCACTTCGACCGCCTGGACCGGCACCCTCACCACCACCCAGGCCCCCGCGACCAACGCCAAGATCACCGGCGAGCAGGGCGGCAAGACCCTGACCTGGACCGCCTCCGACCCCGCACCGGCCTTCTACAACGTCAACCGGACCGTCTGCGGCACCACCACGACCACCAAGGTCGCGGGCAGCGCCACCCAGTTCGCCCTCGGCGCCAACGGCGGCTCCTACACCGTCCAGGCCGGCACCGGAACCATCCTGTCCACCGCCACCACTCCCCTGGGCACCGGCGGCACCACCGCCTGCGGCGCCATCGTCACCCCCGCCGACACCACTCCCGGCACCGACGGCACCCGCCCCTTCAGCACCACCGGTACCTGGACCACCAGCGCCCTCACCACCACGGACGGGTATCCCAGCGTCTACGCCGATCCCACGGCATCGCCCGCGCCCCGTGTGGTGTGGACGGCCCCGGCCAAGGCGGCCGCGTCGACCTACAAGGTCGAGGTCGCCCTTCCGGGCGGCACCAGCGCGACGTGGGTCACCTACACGATCACCACGGCGACCGGCAACCAGACCAAGACCGTCAACCAGAACACCGCGGGGACCGGCTGGATCGACCTCGGAACCTACGACTTCGCGGCCGGCCAGGCCCCCAAGGTGTCGATCACCGCGGCCGGTGGCGGATTCCTGCGGGCTTCCGCGGCCCGGTTCAGCGACGCCGGATAACCCGCCCGACAAGGCCCCCCCACCGCGTGGCCGTGGGTCGAGAACGCCACGCATCCGGCGGCCCCGGATCTCCTGGTCGGAGATTCGGGGCCGCCGCCGTGTCGGACGACCCGACGCGACGAACGGACATGCCGCGTTCGGCGTGGTGGGGCGTGAGCCGTTCGGTCGTCACCTGTGCCCGTCGATCACGGTCCGGGCCGGCAAGTCCTCTGGTACGCGGATCGCGTGGGGTGTCGTACCAGAGGCTCGGGCGGGCTCGCCGGGAGCAGCGGGTGGCGGGGGCCGGAAGGCGGTGTTGTTCAAGGTTTTGAGGCGGTCGTCACCCTGGACCCGCCGGGCCTGTGAAGTCGCCGACGACCGTCCGCACGATCTGCTCGTCCAGGCCCGGCTCGTAGGGCCGGCCGCGCAGGACGGGGCAGAGCCTCAACCCCCTTGCTTCGCGCGGGTGGTGAGGGCAGTGTGCCGCGAGCGTCAGATTGCGCCGCTGTCTGACTGGCTTGTGGGTCGCACGGCGAGCAGGGCGGCCGGGCGTAGTCCTGGGGGTCGGTGTCAGGCCGGTCGATCTCGCGGACCGATGAGCGATACCGGCGCTGGGCGAGGGTCAGCTCACTGACGCACTCCAGTCGTCTGCGGCCGCGATGAACAGGGCGCCTTGGTGAAGGTCAAGGCTGCAGGCAGCAGTGGGCTTCCCTGCCTGGACGAACGGGCCGGTCCCTTGGAACGCGTCGGCGTGGAGGTGGAAGGACTTCGGCTCGGTGCAGCCGACAGTGCGCAGTCGCCAAGGTACTGAAGAGCCCTCGTGGGTGGGCGCGGGGTGGCAGGGCGAGTTGGAGCTGCGCGGCGGCCGGACGCTCTGTCTCGTAGTCGATGTGTGCCGCCGTCCAGGCAGCCATGACGAGAACTGCCTGTGCAGGCGTACCCGACACGGGTGGGTCGTCGGCGAGGGAGGGAGGTGTTCGTTCAGGAGCCGGTGGTGTCTCGACGATGTCGGGGCGGCCTACCTGTGTCCCGAGGGTGGCCGAGAATTAGCGGGTGATGTCCGGACCGCCTTGGTCGGCCCAGGTCCGGATGACGTCGAGGAAAGCCGCATCACGGCGGCGGGCGCCACGTTGCGCCCCGGCGGCCAGGATCGCTTCACCCGCTCCGGAGAAAGCTCGGCACAGCTTCAGCACGGGAACGCGATCCGCGCGGGCGGCATAGCGCACCGAGCGGAACTCGAGCATGGCGTGGCGCAGAAGTGCTGCGGCAGCGTACGCGTCGGAGCCCAAGTCTCCACCTGGCGGCCGACGCGGGCGCCCCGACCGGCTGGTGCGAGGAGGGGTGACTGCGTCCGCGCGTCGACCGGCGGCCGACAGGTGCCATGAACGGTCGTCCAGGCGATACTCACCACCGGCGGCGCGGAGCCGGCCGCCCGGGCCCAGGGACATTCCGAGCTCCCGCTCTCCGGCGTCCAGGACCACTCCCCGTGTGCCGGAAGGGTCGAAGGCGATATCGGTGACGCCATCCAGCCACACGTCCAGCAGGGCAGGCGGCGCGGCCTCATCGACGGCGAACTTGCGGTCAACGACCAGCTGGAGAAAGGCGGTCAGGCGAGTACCGGCACGTTCTACGCTCAGGTGGCGGACGGACGCCGTCGCCAGATCGTAGTCGTGGGCCAGCTCATCCACGTTCTGGCGCGCAAGCCGGCATTGCGGTGCCATGACGTGTCCGAGATAGTCGCGGCCTGGCGTGTGAGGCTTGGCCGGTGGTAGGAGCGCTTCGATGTCGTACCCGGCGATCGTGGCCTGTTCCGTCATCCATCCGCGCCGCCGCTCGCCGAGACCGGCCATCCACTCCAGTACGGTCCTCGCCCGCCGCTCGCGTCGACCGGCGTTGGACGTGCTTGCGGCCCAGAACAGTGGAAACAGATTGTTGTCCCACACATCCGACGCCGCACGAATGGCTTCCCGGTCGAACAGCCGGACGTCTGCCGCAGCCTCCGCCATCTGATCCAATGAGCGATCCAGCAGCGCTGCCAGGACGGACATCGCCGAAGCGGGACGCATGGGCGAGCGCAGCGCATCGGACGGCGGAGGGGCAGATATGGACACGTCGGGATCGTCGCACATCTGCGGTACGGGCCGGCTTCGCCCACACTCGCACCCCCTACGCCCGGCCGTACGCGCCGGTGGAGCGCACCGGCGCACCGCTGGTGAAGGGCATACCCCCGATCCGCTCCCGCCTCGGCCGACGCCAGCCCGGCAAACTCCACGCCGCGAAGGGCTACGACTACCGCCACCTGCGGCAGAGGCTGGCATAGCGAGGCGCGTCCGGCACCGCATCGCCCGCAAGGGCGTCGAGACCTCACAGCGGCTCGGACGACGCCGCTGGGCCATCTAACGGATTATGGCCTGGCTCGCCGGCTGCCGTCGGCTGCACCGCCGCTACGGACGCAAAGCCGAGCACCTCCTCGCTCGCGCCCTCATCTGCTACTGCAGACTCGCGACGACTCCATGCGATGTGCAAGCTGCGCCATGATGGCGAGCGTGAGCAAAGAGACTGCACTTGTGGCCGTTGCACGCCTGTTCGAAGAGTTCATGAAATTGCCCTTTCCTCCCAGATTGGCTGGCGCGGACCGGGCCGGCTTCGACCTGGTGATGCTGGACTCGGACACCGCAGGCTTCGTCTTTATCTGGATCAAGAACGGTGGCGAGCTTGAAGTGCGAGGTCGAAGCGGTCTGCTTCGCTGCATCGACCGCTTGGACCAGGTCATACCTGTACTCGAGGAAGTGGACCACCCTGAGTACTGGCACCGCCTGCGGCAGATGGCCCGCTTCGTCGCGGATTCCCCACAGGCAGTCACCACATGAGATGACCTCTCAGTGCAGGGGCCTGTCACCGATCTCAAGGCCGCTGCGCTCCCTCCGTTGCTCTCCGCAGCCGACGCGGCGTGTGGCGCGCTGCACCCAGCACATGCGGCCTTGCGGTCCACGGCCGAGGCCATCGATGAGCCGTAGCCCCTGTCGCCAGGACGTGACCGGGCTGGACGCAGGGTCGTTCGCCGGCACCTCGGCGGGCGCGGCGAACGCGCCCGCCCCGCCCGCGATCGGGACATCACCGGCGAGCTCGCGCACATCTTCGGGAGCGAGCACTCGCGCAGGCCGGTGCCGGCGTCCACATCGGCGGGCGAGCGCGGCGGCGGTCTCTCGTACGGCCGGGTGCTCATGCAGCATGTAGCGGGCGGCGGGCGTCCTGGCCGAACCCAGCCGTTCCACCCGGCAGGCGCACTCAATCCACCGTCCGTGAAGCGGCCGCTTCGATGCCTGATGCCCGCAGCTTCCGCGCCAGGAGCTCCATCTCAGGCAGGGTTCCTGAGTACTGCCCGGTCAAGACCTGCTCCAGCACGGCCTGGACGCCGTCCAGGCCGATGCCGAGTTCCGCCCGCAGCACCCGCATGATGGCGGCGTTCCGCGTCGGCGGTGCTACCCGCAACCTTGCCCGCCCGTGCTCGGAGAGCAGTCGGCCACGCAGTTCCTCCGGCAGGTCACCGTCACACACAGCCAGGGCAAACCCGCAGGCCGGACACGTCGACTCAACATCCCACCGCAGTGCCTCGCCCACCAGCGCCTGAACACCGCACCACTCCGCCTCGGCACCGCACCCCTGGCACACGGCGGAGTACCTGATGGACTCAAGCAAGATCGGCTTTTCCAAAATCCCCCCTCAAGAGGCGAGACTAGACGGCAGACAGCGAACGTCTTTCCGGAGCGCCTACATGTCCCTGACGCGCGAGCCAGCGGTCCAGGCCGCGCTGGTCCATGCGCTGACGCTCCCTCTCGTGAGCACACCGAGGCCCAGTAATCACCAACTGACGCCCAGACCGGCCCCTGGAAGCCCACCACCTACTCCAGACCGGCACCTGAAGCCGCCCCACCCGTTGGCAGTGCCGGTTTCCGCCCTGCCGTGGCTGCGAATCGCCGGCGTCTCGCGGTCGGCGTAGGGGGCGCCGCGCTCGGTTTCCCCAGTCGGGCAGGGCGCGCGGCACTGGGCTTACGAGTACACCCGCCACCAGCGGTCCGCCTCAGCACGGGCCACTTCGGTGTCGTATTGAACGGCGTCGAAGTGGAGCTCCGGCGGGCGGGGGCACGGCGCGGGGATGTGCGCCGGCGATGGGACCTCCCAGTCCGACCACTGCACGATCTCGCCGAACCGCTGCACGACCACGGTCAGGAAGCCGCAGCACCCGCCAGTGCACTCGGGTTCCCCCAGCTCCAGGCGGCGGGCCTCTCCGGTGGCCCGGAGTGGGCTGGGCCGCCCCGCCGGCAGCACCTCGGCGGCGTACGGCCCGCGGCCGCCCTTGTCGACTGCCTCTTCGACGATGTCCTCGCCGTTGACCCAGAACCGCACCTGAGCCGCGAACCGGGGTCCCGGCGGCAACACCCTGATCTCCAACTGATCGAACATCAGACCACCCTACGGGGCGCGCTGACGCCGACCCCGCCCAGTCGACGCCTACCTCCGGCGCGGTGTCGCCGGAGATACGGAGCCTCCTACCGCGGCCACAGATCGTCTCGTTCTGCAGGCGCCACTCCTGCGACCGCGCCCGCCCCGCTCCGCCGAGGTCAAAGATCACCACCCCAAGAGCCGCCCCTCCGGGGCCCACCGTGTCTCGCACTTGAGAAGGCGGCGAGGGCTACGGACGGGCGGGAGCCGGATACAACGAGGCGAGCGCTGCCGGTCCGGGTCTCGCGCAGGGCGTCTCGCCAGTCGGTGAAGGGCAGCCAGTCCTCCGGTCCAGCGGCCAATCACAGAGGAGAGCGCGCATGCCGTTCGGTGACTTCGACGCGTGCCGCGTTCGGTCGGCAGCAGCCCGAGATCCGAGCCGGCCTGGCAGCACTCATCGCCCAGCATGAAGCCGATGAGTGGCTGACAGATGAGCGCTCCATCGGACGGCTCCGGCCTGCGCAGAACTAACCTCTCGCGCGAGCGTTCAGCGCCTTCCGTATTGGTGCGGAGGATCGAGCGATTAGGCGCCGGTCCCGAGCTTCGGTGCGTACTTGGCCTTCGCGATCGCCGGGCCGGGCCGTGCGCTCCAGCGGCTTCGCAGCGAGCTGAGCAAGTACAACAACAGCCGGGTGTTCCTTCTCGGAAGCGGGGCAGGGGACGACGCTGCTGGTGTCGTCCTCTTGCCGCGCCGCTGATGTCCCACCACGGTGAGCAGCACGGTCGAGCTCCACAGATGAGGTGCTGGCCTCATGGGGTTTGCGTCCGTCCTCGTATCTTTGCGCCATGACGAGCGAGAGAGAGCCACAGCTCTATGTGAACCGCTGGGGCGACACGTCGGATCCAACCCCGGAACGGCGCGGAATTCGCCAGGATGCCTGCGCGTGTTTCGACCAGTCCAAGCCGCACCCGCGAGGCCGCGTCGGATTTCACACCGAGCGGCAGGATACGTCCGCTCCGGGTTGGAGGCGCCTGCTGGAGCTGATTGACGAAGCCGCCGCCGACGGGCGCGAGGAGTTTCGCCCCCTCCTGGAACTCAGCCCGGAGGAGCGGCGGCAGATCATCACCCTGCCTCCGAGCATCGCGCGGCTCACGATGGTCAAGCACCTTGTGCTCTACGGCAGCAATCTGGTCCGGATCCCGCCCGAGATCGGGGCCATGACGAACTTGGAGGCGTTCTCGCCCTACACCTCTTACCGGCTGCACTGGTTTCCTTACGAGCTCACCCGGTGCGAGAAGCTCACCCGCAGCACGGTGAGTACGCGCGCATTGTTCGGCAACTACAAGTCGCGACCGCCGTTCCCGCACCTGCAGCCTTCACTGGACTCCGTCACAGGCCTCGCCCCGGAGAACCTGGATCCCCGGCGCTGGGGCACCACGGCCGTCCACAGATGCAGCGTATGCGACCGCCCGATCGGACAGGCTGGGCTCCAGCAGATGTGGATTTCACTGCGCGTGGCCACCGACGTATTGCCCCTCTTGGTGAACGCCTGCTCAGCGGCGTGTGTCGCCGCACTGCCCAGCGGTGCACAGGGCTACATCCCCGCGCCGCACAAGGGCGGCCGCGTCGACCAGCCGCCGTCCGATCGGGACTGACTGCGTCGTCCCAAGGAGTGCTCCCACGACAGGAGTGCGAAGGGTCGTACCCTGCGTGACATCGGCACCGAGGTTCGTACTCCTTCGTCAGGGACTGCGATGCGTGCGAGACTTTGTCACGCTCGGCGACGCCCATCACCTCGAAGCCGATGTCACAACCCTGGCCCCTCAGGCAGTGCGACCGCGCTGCCGGATTCGTGGCGTCCACCGGCTCCGCCGCCAGCGGAGAAGGCGTCAGCCCCGCCCCCGGACCATCGTCCCGCGCCGGGCTTGCCGCCGAGCAGCTCCCTTGATGCCGTCGAGCACCGGGAACACGGCCGTCGTCTACGGACTGGCCCCGCCCGGCGGTCGGGCCGACCACGCGGTGAGGCCGGCGTGCGGTCACCGGCGACGCGCCACGGCCGTCAGCGCCCCGAGCACCACGGCCGCGATGGCGGCGGCGGTCTCGCGCCCGGCCGGGTACTCGTGCTGCACGAAACCGACGAAGCCGGTGACGAGCGCGGCCGTCTCGATGCGGTGTACGAGCGTGGAGCAATCCGGTATCAACCACGACCCAGGGGCGGCTATGACACGCTAGAGCGAAAGGCCGTGGTTCGCGCTCCTGGTACTCAGTGAACACACCACACCCAGGCTCTGCTGTGCCTCGCCAGACGCGGGCCGACGTCCTTTCGCCCCGTTCCGTGACGGCGCCTTCTCCGTACCCAACACACTCAGAACGAAATGAGGGCCTCCACCCTGGCTGCGGACCAAGAGCGCGCTAGCTCATGACGGCAGCCTTACATCTGGTGAACCTCCACGGAGAAGCCTTCTGCAAGGACGGAGCTCAGGTGCTTCGCATGCGCACCCAGACATTGGCGCGCGTCAGAGAACTGCGCCGTCAGTTCGATAAGTACGTAGTCCTCGGCCCCCTCGGTCGACCCGCCGCAGACACAGCACCGGAGACGCTGGCTCACCGCACCCGTCCACTCCACGCCGCTCCTGCCCACTGCCACCGTTGCCTCATCAACCTGCACGGGCACATCGTTACAGACGCCCTGGAACACCGCCCGATCACCTTGACCGCAGTGTGAGGGGCCCTACGGTCGGCCGAAGTTGCGCCCAGGCCCTGGCGGCGGAAGCGGAGAGGCGAAATCCGGAGCCGGACCCACGCTGCGGCGCCGGCTCCGGCCCCTAACCACCCGCCCGCGCCAGAGCCTGGGCGCAACTTCGGCCCAACTGCTTCTCGTCGTCGGCGAAGCGGGCCACGCTGCCCCTAGGCCCTCGAGAACCGACCGGTCATCGAGCCGACGACGCCCCGGGTACCGGAAGCGTCGCTCAATCACCGGCAACAGCGGCACGGCCTCGAGGCCGTCCGGCGGGGTGGTGCTCAGGTGCGGTGCCGGAAGCGTCGGCGGGCGACCAGGAGCGTTCCGCCGGCCAGGGTCAGCGCGACGGCCGCGCCCGCGGTCGTGGTGACCGAATCCGCGCCGGTCGCTGCCAGCGCCCCGCCGGAACTGCCGGGCCCGGCGGGGGTGGTCGGACCGGGAGCCGCGGTCGTCGTAGCGGAGGCGCTCGGGGTGGGCGTCCCGGTGGGCTCGGGGTTCGGCTTCGCGGTCGGGGTCGGCTTGGTGGGCTTGGCGCTCGGGGCCGTGCCGATCTTCAGGATGAGTGCGGCCTCGTCATTCGCCGCGTTCGCATCGGGCGTGTCAGCGCTGCTGAGACGGGCGCCGATGGTGTGAGTCGCCCCCGGGGTCTTCTGAGGGAACTCCCAGACGAACGGGAACGTGCGGCTCTCGCCCGGCTTCAGCTCGCCCACCGCGTCACAGGTGAGGGTGGAGGGGGCGGCCCAGCAGCTCTTGTCGTAGCCGTCGGGTCGGGTGAGGTCCCAGTTCAGGTCGATGACGAGGGGGACGTAGGGGACGGTAGCGGGGCCGTGGTTGGTGACGACGAGCTTCGTCGGTACTTTCTCGCCGGGGGCGACCGGCCCGGACGGCCCGGTCCAGGCGAGCCCGAGGTCCGCCGGTGCCCGCACGGCGGCCTTGGCCGTCGCGCTGTTGTTCTCCGGCCGGGGATCGACGGTGTCACCGATGTCCGCGGTGACCGTGAAATCCAGCTCGGTGTCATGTGCCAGGTCCGCAGCGAACTTCACACGCACATAGACCGAAAGCGACTCCGTCGGGCCGCTCTTCTCTCCCGTGCAGGTGAGGGTCCGGCCGTTGGCGACCGCCACGCAGCTGCCGCTGGTCGCATCGTCGATGTTGCCGTCGAAGCTGACACCCTCGGGCAGCGTGATCGTCAGGCCGAGGTGCGGGATCGTCCCCTTGCCCTGGGTACCAGCAGTGGCCCGCAGGCCGACCCTTGCGCCGGGGGCAACGTTCGAACGGTCGACGCCCCCGTAGACCCGTACGTCCACCGGATCCGCCGCGGGCACCGCTTGCGCCGCCGTGGTGCTCAGGGAGGCAAGCAGCACCACCGCCGCCACCCCCGCCGTCATCTGTCCCCATCGACGCGTCATGCGTGCGTTTCCCTCGCTCTGGCCAGTCACTTGCGAACAGTTGGACGAGCCCTCGGCCCGAAAGGTTGTACGCGAGTAAGCCAACAAGCATGAGCACACCGCGTCCGCCGTCGCCCTCGACGTTCTGTGTGACGAGAGCACGGAGTTCGACCGGCCCGTCTTGGGGTCTGGCCCACGAAAGACGGGCCGCCCCCAGCCCCGCCCCCGGCTGGACCGGCTCCCCCCAGATCACCCATCGCACCTGGCCCGATCGGGCGGCCTCGCCGTCGAGCACCCGTCCATGGCACGATAGTCGCCATGACGATCACCAGAAAGGGTTGTGCCGCGTAGGCGGCCGAAGGGGCTGCGCGCGTCGCGTCGGCAGCCCGGACGAGGTGTGCCGGTCCGTCGCATCCGTGGAGTCTCGGGGCTGACCCGTGCAGCCATCCGCCGGGTAGAGGATGACCGGCTCTGGCCTGGCGCTGTCGCTACGGCCCTTGCAGACTGCCAGCGGTACCTGAGACAGCCTGGCCGTGTACTGCCGGAACCCGAGATCGGCTGCGACTGCTGTAACCCGATTCTGGCGAGAGACCTTCTGCAGGCTGTACTGCTGTGGCTTCCTCACGGCGCGCGTGCCGACCTCGGCCGGGTCATCGCACGCCTCGACGCCGAATTCGACCGCCGGAGCGTGCTGCGTCCGGAACTCACACTGCCCGTAAGTTTTCTGGGCGTAGAGGGGTGGTGGCGCAACCGGCTCCTGGCGGGGTGAGGCTCGGCGCACCCACTCAGGATCAATGGCAGAGCGTTTGACTGTCGGACTGCCCTCCAAGTGGACGAGGGCGAGAAGGCGGCAGAGCCGGGCCGTGGCCTCGCCCGCGGCCACGGGCGGATGCCGGTGACGTGCTGCCGATGGCCGGCCGACCGGGTACGGGGAAGGTCAGTCCCGCTGGGCGGTGGTGGTGGCTCCGTCGAGCGCTTCCCGGATGATGTCCGCATGACCGGCGTGCTGCGCCGTCTCCCTGATCAAGTGCAGCAGGATCCGGCGCGCGGACCAGTGGACGGGCTCCGGCGGGGACCATGGAGTGCTGGGAAGTGGCACGCGCCGGTCGAGGTCCGGCAGGGCAGCCACACGTTCCTCGGTTGTCCGCGCGGCAGTGGCGTACTGCTCGATCAGCCCGGCGAGGGTCTCGCCGTCGGCCATGCGGTACTGCTCCGCCTCGAGCATGCCCTGCGGCAGTTCTCCGTCCCCCAGGGCCATGATCTGTGCCCATGCGTGCTCACCCCGGGCAAGGTGTTTGACGATTCCGCCCAGGGTGAGGTCGCTCACGGTGGTGCGTTGCGAGGCCTCGTCATCGGTGATGTCGCGCACGGTGATCAGCAGCAACTCCCGCTGTTCCGCGAGTGCTTGCAGCATTTCGCCGCGCTCGTCTGGGAGGAAAGGGGTCGGTTCCTGCGACGAAGTGGTCATGGGCCGACGGTAGGAGACATCTAGGACAGAGAGCGTCCTAGTCGGGGCGGGCCGTAAGGCCTGGATCGCGCCAGAGGGATGCCGAGTGCGGATTCGCTCGTCCTGGGATCCGGAAGAGGCCGACAGCGCCGTACCCCCAGGGCCATGCTCATGAAGGGTGCCGGCCCCCCGGGTCCTCCGCGTGATCGAGGACAGCACGAGCTCCGACAGAGCGCGTCCGCCGGGGCCGTGCGACGTCGGCCAAGGCGACCATGTTGACCAGGTGATGACCGTCGATCACCAAGAGGGCGCCGCACCTAAGGCATGCTCATAGACATCGTCGCTTGGCGGAGCCTCAGCTCTCCGGGTTCGGCTCTCATCACCAGTTCTCGGGCGCTGCCCCTGTCACGACGGCCGGGGTAGCCGTCTCAAGCCTCGGTCAGGGCCTGGCGGAGGGTTCTGCCGGCGAGGTCGATCGCGGAGCGGGCGGCGTGGGTGCCGCGCAGGGCGTTGAGCATCACGAAGTCGTGGATGATGCCCTGGTAGCGGACCGCGGTGACCGGCACTCCGGCGGCGCGCAGCTTGTCGGCGTATGCCTCGCCCTCGTCGCGCAGGACGTCGGCCTCGGCCGTGATCACCAGGGCCGGGGGAAGTCCCGTCAGCTGCTCGGTGGTGGCGCGCAGCGGGGAGGCGGTGATCTGCGCCCGCCCCTGTTCGTCGGTGGTGTAGTGGTCCCAGTACCGCTGCATTCCGTCGCGGCGTAGGAAGTGGCCTTCGGCGAACTGGCGGTAGGACCCGGTGTCGAACGAGGCGTCGGTCACCGGGTTGAAGAGCACCTGCGCGCGCAGGCGTAGGCCCCCGCGCTCCTTGGCCATCAGGGTCAGGGCGGCGGACATGTTGCCGCCTGCCGAGTCGCCGGCGACGGCGATCCGGGAGGTGTCGAGGCCGTGCGCGGCGCCGTCGGTGGTGATCCAGCGGGCCACCGCCCAGTTCTGCTCGACGGCCACCGGATAGCGGTGCTCGGGCGAGAGACCGTACTCGGGGAAGACCACGGCCGCGCCTGCGCCGACGGCGAGTTCGCGCACCAGACGGTCGTGGGTGCGGGCGTTGCCGAACACCCAGCCCCCTCCGTGGAGATAGACGACGGCCGGCAGCAGCCGGCCGCAGGCCCCGGCGGGCCGCACGACCCGGGCCCGGACCTCACCCGTAGGGCCGCCGCGCACGGTCACCCACTCCTCTTCCACGGCCGGCAGGTCGACCGGGCCGGACTGCACCTCCTCCAGGACTCTGCGGCCGTACGCCGGCGGAAGCTGGAAAAGGAACGGCGGCCTGGACGCCCGCACGAGCACGGCGGCAGCCGGCTCCAGGACCGGGGCGACGGGCGGGGCCAGCCTCTGGCCCGTCACGACCCGGCCTCTCCGCGAAATGGGCGCGGGTGCGGGCACGGCGGCGAAGATGCCACCGGCCACTCCCCCGCACCGGCTCCGCCACGTCCCCGCCGCTCACACGGCGGCCGGCCGGCCGCCTTCGGGCCGGAGCCGACGGCGCCCGCGCCCTGGCCGCGGGCGCACAGGCAAGACCGGGCACCGGAGCGAACCCTGCCGCGCGGCCGTGGCCTCACCGGCACCGGCACGGGGACGGCGAGCGGGCGCACAGCGAGGCAAAGCGCGGCCGAAGTGCGAAGCCGGTTAACGAGGGCCGCAGTTACGGCCCGGCCCGTGGGCGCGCCGGGTGCAGGCAGGGCCTGCGCGAACGCGGCGCCCAGGCGGTCGAGGCTGACCCAGAAACCACGGCCACGCCTCCACAGCGACATCGACATCGACGCCGGCCCCGGAACCCGTCCCGCTGCGGTCAGCCGTCCTTGCCCATGGCCTTGCGGACAGCGTCCCTGGTCCTGTCCATGAGGGCGGCGACCGGCCCCAAGGCCATGTTGGCCGCGCCGGACTCCACGCCCGGATGCGGCCGTGTCGGGGCCATCGCCTCGGCGGCTTTGACAGCTTTGGCCATCGCCGCCAGATTCGTGCTGTCCGTACTGCGGCGGATGTGGGTGAACTCGTAGCGCTCCTCTGCGCGGGCGTGTTCCTGGACGTCCGTGCGCAGCTTCATGAACCGGGGCATGAACGTCGGGTCGTCGGTGTCGAGATCATCGAGCACCGAGAGGGCCTCCTTGGCCGCCTTCTCTTCGGCGAGACGGTCCTCGACCACCTGCGCACCACCCGGCAGCGCACGGCGGGCGAAGGGGTGGACGACTTCCTCCTCCGCGGTCTCGTGGACGGCGAGCAGGCGTACGAGCCGGCGGAAGGAATCCCGGCGCGCCTCACCGGACGCGGCCTCGACCTCGTCGAAGAGGTTGCGGATGTCACCGTGCTGGCGCATCAGAAGCGCCACCACATCGGTGTCGGGGGCGTAGTCGTCCCCGGCCTGGGGGGTCTGCAGCTCGGCCATGTCGAATCCCTACTTCTCGCGCATGGCGGGGTCGGGGTGCTTGCCCTCGGACTCGATGCGGTACTCCCGGCCGAACATCGCGTCATGTTCGGTCATGACGCGCTCGCTGGGGGGCTCCTCGCCGCCGTGGATCTGCTCCTGCATCTTCTCGAACCGCTCGTGCGCTTCCCGGACGTAGCCGGCCCCGAGTGTGGTGAGGTCCATCTGGGTGTCCAGCAGCTCCCGCAGGTACGCCTTGTTCGGCTCGAAGGTGAGCACGTTCGGCAGTTCCGGCGCGAGCACCGACTCCGGATCCCGGCCGTCGTACCGGCGCATGAGGTCGCAGGCGATGCGCAGGTGCTCCAGCTCCATGTTCAGGTGGAGCTCCCAGACCGCCTTGACCTTGGGATCGCTCTCCTGCTCCATGAAGGAGTGGTAGAGGTAGCACTCGTTGTACTCGTGGTTGACCAGCTGCTCCCACCACGTCTCGCCGGGGTCGACGAGGGACTCGTAGTGGGTGACGTGCTCCTCTTCGATGAGCCCGATCTCCTGGTAGAGCTGCCGGGCGATCGGTTCCATGTAGGTGGGGCCGGTGTTCATGTAGAAGTTCATGGTCTGCTGCTCGGCCGACATGATGGTCAGCGCGTGCAGCTTCGACAGCGGGTCGGTCTCGTCCTTCGCGTACGCGTCGCGCACGTTGTCCACCGGGTCGCGGTGGTGGAACTTCGTGGGCCGGCCGGGCATCACCTCGGTCAGCCCGTCCACGATCGCCTCCGCCTTGCGGTGCTCGATCATCTCGTACAGGTTCGCGTACCGGTACAGATGGTCGAAGTCCTCCAGGACGCCGAACTCGTACGCCTGCTTCAGGTACGGGTCCGGCTCCATCCGCGCCACCCACGCCGTCAGGTCCACCGCGACCTGCTCGTAGGCGATCGTGGTCTCGAGCACGGACGAGACCCCGGGCAGCAGCCAGTTCACCACCTTCTGCTGCTGCGCCTCGATGTAGCGCGTCTGCGCCAGCCGGCGCTTCACCTCCGGATCGACGGTGTTGCGGGCGAGCTGGTGGCTGAACATGATCGCTTCGACTTCGATGCCGTTCATCGCGATGATCCGGCACCGGGTGTACGGGTCGCACCGGTCGGGGTCGATCGGCTTGACGTTGAGTTCGCTCCAGTTGCGCAGCTGCCGGTCCAGCGGGATCCCCCGCTGCTCGAGCGGATTGAAGGTCACGGAGGTACTCCTCGGGAAGGGGATCGGGCGGACGGCAAACCCGGCCCGCGGCGAGGACTTGCAAGGCCGGGGCCGATCAGGCGCCACCGGGCCATGCTTCGCCGCGACGACGGCGACCGCCAGCGCACACGCCCAACAAGCCGCTCGGGTGCCCCGTACGAAGCAACGAGAGGCGGACACCGACGGCGCAAGCGCGCCTCGTGAAGCACCGCGGGTCGATCCCGTCCTGCAGCTCCGGGGCGATCTCGCGTACCTCGGCACGTCCGCCGGCGACGTGCTCGACCAGGTCGCCGGCCCCCTTCGAGGTCACCCGGACCGGAGCTGCGCGGTCACCGCGTCCTCGCCGTAGAGGCGGTGGCCGCCGTTACCGCGTCCTCGCCGTGGAGGCGGTAACCGCCGTTACCGCGTTCCGGCTCGGCCGGCAGGTCGCGCCGCTTGTCAGTAGCGCGGGGTCTGGATGTTCACCCCGGGCCGCCTCGGCGACCTGGCCGCTGCGCGGCCCAGCGCTCACTGCAGCCCTCCGGCGGCAGTCCGCGCGGCCAGGGCCTGCAAGACCGCCTCGTGCGCCGGGTCTACGTGGATGTCCAGGCCGATCGCGGCCTCGCCCGGGGTGACGGTGAAGGAAAAGAACGAACAGCAGGCGCCCTCCCGCTCCACCAGGTCGCGCACCTGGGCCTCGACGCCCTGGCCGGCGGCCAGCTCGACGTGCAGCCACAGCGGCTCGGGCCTCGACAGCGAGGCCAGCCGCTCGGCGAACAGGGCGTCCCACTCCGCCACCCGCAGGGGCCGCTCCTCGGTGGGCAGCGTGCAGGAATGCGGCACCCATACCGGATCGCTCATGGCACTCACTCCCGTCGTCACGTCCCCGAGGCCGGGGACACCTCCGACGGTAAACCCGTACCCGGGTGCAGGTCGCAAGCCCGGACGGGCACGTTCGGTCACCGCCGCTGCCGGCCTGCTGGTCAGGTGGGTCTGCCGGGGCGGGAGTCAGAGCCGGGGTCAGGCGTCGACCGGCGGCGCATCCCGTAGACGGCGGCACCGGCCAGGAGCACGGCGGTGCCGGTCAGGACAGAGGACAGGGGGAGGGCGAAGGCCAGGGCGAGGCAGCCGGCCAGACCGACGAGGGGGATGATCCGGGCCGGGCGGCCCTCGGCTCGGGTCAGGGTGAAGGCGGAGGCGTTGGCGACGGCGTAGTAGGCCAGGACCCCGAAGGAGGAGAAGCCGATCGCCGCGCGCAGGTCCGCGGTGGCGGCGGCGGTGGCGACGACGGCTCCGACGAGAAGCTCGGCCCGGTGGGGGACGTTGAACTTCGGGTGCACGGCGGCCAGGGCATGGGGCAGGTGGTGGTCGCGGGCCATGGCCAGGGTGGTGCGTGAGACGCCGAGGATGAGGGCGAGCAGCGAGCCGAGGGCGGCGACCGCCGCGCCCGCCCGGACCACGGGGACGAGCCAGTCGGCTCCGGCCGCTCGGGCGGCGTCCGTCAGCGGCGCTCCGGCGGCCGCCAGACCGCCGAGGCCGAGGACGAGCAGGACGGAGACGGCGACGGCGGTGTAGACGACGAGGGTGAGGGCGAGGGCGATCGGGATGGCACGGGGGATGGTGCGGGCCGGGTTGCGGACTTCTTCGCCGAGGGTGGCGATGCGGGCGTAGCCGGCGAACGCGAAGAACAGCAGCCCCGCCGCCTGCAGCACCCCGCCGACAGTGGCGTCGGAGCCCACACTCAGGCGGGCCGTGTCCGCGGCGTCGGAGGTGAGTGAGGCAGCGACGAGGGCGGCGAGGACCGAGAGGACGGCGGCCACGATGACGCGGGTCAGCAGGGCGGACTTCTGCACTCCGGTGTAGTTGAGCGCGGTCAGTGTCACCACTGCGGCGACGGCGACCGCGTGGGCCTGGCCGGGCCAGAGGTAGGAGCCGACGGTCAGGGCCATGGCCGCGCACGATGCGGTCTTGCCGACGATGAACGCCCAGCCGGCCAGGTAGCCCCACAACGCGCCGAGGCGTTCGCGGCCATAGACGTAGGTGCCGCCGGAGGCCGGGTAGAGGGCGGCGAGCCGCGCGGAGGAGGTCGCGTTGCAGTAGGCGACGACGCCGGCGACCGCGAGCCCGATCAGCAGCCCGGAGCCGGCCGCGCGGGCAGCTGGGGCCAGCGAGGCGAAGATCCCGGCGCCGACCATCGCCCCCAGCCCGATCAGTACCGCGTCCGGCACGCCTAGACGCCGCTGCAGTGCGTCGGGCGTCCCGGAGGCGGGCGGGGGCGTGCTGCTCAACTTCGTCACTCCTCGACAGGCCGGTGCCGCGCGACAGGGAGTACTGCGGTCGGCGCAGACGATAAGGGATCGACCTGAACACCCTTGGCCTTCGGCCGTCATCGCCCTGTGGGCGCCTCGCCAGACCGGTGCCGAGGGTACGTACAGGCACCGATGCCCGCGGCGAGGGCGCCAGGCAGCAGGCGCGAGGCGCTTGCGGGCAGGCGGGGCGGGAGGTGGGGCACCGAGGTGGCCGGCGTTCAGGCCGCCGATCCCGTAGGCCGGTCTGCGGCAGCGCAGTTGCGGACGGCCGGACGCCGACACGAAAGGGTGTGTCTCCGCCCGGAGCTGTTGATTCAGGGTTTCATGAATTCAGCGTTCCGTGTATCGTCTTCGGTGTGCTGAATCTCGCGCAAGACATCGAGGTCCTGGCACGGTTCGGCCGCGCTCTCGCCGACCCGATCCGTTGCCGGCTGCTGCTCGCCCTTCGTTCGGCTCCCGCCTACCCGTCCGATCTGGCCGACGCTCTCGGTATTTCCCGTACGCGCCTGTCGAACCATCTGGCATGTCTGCGCGACTGCGGCCTGGTCGTGGCCGTGCCCGAGGGCCGTCGTACCCTCTACGAGCTCGCCGACCCCCGCCTGGGACACGCGCTGGACGACCTGCGTGAGGCCGTGGTGGCCGTCGCCGAGGACAGTACGTGCCCGGATGCCGAGGAGAAGGGCTGCTGCTGATGGCCGCGGAGACGGCGCTCGGGCCGGCCCCCGCACGCCGCGAGGTGCTGGCCCGTCGCATACGAGTGCTGGTCGCGGCCACCATCGCCTACAACGTCGTCGAGGCGATCGTCGCCCTTGCCGCGGGAACCATGGCGTCGTCCTCCGCCCTGGTGGGGTTCGGTCTCGACTCGATCATCGAGGTCTCGTCGGCGGCCGCGGTCGCCTGGCAGTTCTCGGCCCGTGAGCACGCCGTGCGTGCAGCGCGGGAGAAGAAGGCGCTGCGGATCATCGCGGTGTCGTTCTTCGCGCTCGCCGCCTTCGTGAGCGTGGACGCGATCCGCGCCCTGGTGGGCAGCGGCGAGGCGGAGTCGTCGGTCCCCGGCATCGTGCTGGCAGCCCTGTCGCTGGCCGTCATGCCGTTCCTGTCCGCTGCCCAGCGGCGCGCGGGGCGGGAGCTGGGGTCGGCCTCGGCGGTCGCGGACTCGAAGCAGACCCTGCTGTGCACCTATCTGTCGGCCGTGCTGCTGGTGGGCCTGCTCGCCAACGCCACCCTCGGATGGTCGTGGGCGGACCCGATCGCCGCGCTGATGATAGCGGCGATCGCGGTCAGGGAGGGCCGGGAAGCATGGCGAGGCGACGGCTGCTGCGCACCGAGCGGTCTGAGCACGCTGAAGGCCGGTGCGCAGCCGGCCGACGACCAGGACGCCGGTGGCTGTGCCCCGGGGTGTGCCTGCTGCAACTGACCTGACAGCGCTGCCTCTCGCAGACAGCGGAAGCCTGAGGCTTCATCACTTCACAAGGGGGATGGTTCATCGGCCCCCTGAGCGACACGGAACAGCTCAGGGGGATTCCCGGCGCGCCCGCACGCGCCTCGGGCCACGTCGGATCATGCCGATCGGTGGCTCCTGCCCGGCCGGGCAGACGGCCCGGCACCCCATCGTCTTTTCTTTTGCGCCCTGCTGAGGAGCATCCATGGCAATGCCCGGCACCACCGCAACTGATCCGTCGTCACCCGGCAACAGCGGGCTGGCCCGTAAACGCTGGCTCGCTCTGGCCGCACCCGTCTTCGGCCTGATGATCGTCGGGCTTGACGCGACGATCCTGACCGTCGCCCTGCCGACTCTGGCCACCGAACTCGAGGCGACCACCACCGAGTTGCAGTGGTTCACCGACGGCTACACCCTCCCCTTCGCCGGTCTGCTGCTGCCGCTCGGCGTACTCGGCGACCGCATCGGACGGCGGCGCGTCCTGATCGGCGGACTGCTGCTGTTCGGCATCGGCTCCCTGATGGTCCTGGGAGTCGACACTCCCGACGGACTGATCGTCGCGCGCATCGTCATGGGCGCAGGCGCCGCCGCCATCACGCCGCTCGCGCTGTCGATCGTGCCGCTGATGTTCCCTAAGGAGGAACGCTCCAAGGCCATGGCCATCGCCACTGCCGGGTTCGCCCTCGGGCTCCCGCTCGGCCCGCTGGCCGGCGGCTGGCTGCTGAACAACTTCTGGTGGGGCTCGATCTTCCTGATCAACATCCCCGTCGTCATCGTCGCGGTCATCGGCATGCTGCTGTTCGTGCCCGAATCCCGCGACCCGAACGCCAAGCGGCTCGACCTCATCGGTGCCGCCCTGTCACTGCTGGGCGTCTCCGCGTTCGTCTACGGCGTCATCGAGGTCCCCAACGCCGGGTGGGGCGACCCGACCGTGCTGATCACCATGATCGGTGGGCTGGTGCTGCTGGGCATGCTGTTCGTCTGGTTGCGCAAGGCATCCAGTCCTCTCGTGGACCTGGGGTTCTTCCGCAACGCCCGCTACACCTGGTCCAGCGTCGCGATCTCCGCGGTGATGTTCATCCTGTTCGGTGTGCTGTTCGTGGTGCCGCAGTTCCTGCAGCAGGTGCAGGGCAAGGACGCCATGGACACAGGGCTTCACCTGCTGCCGATGATCGGCGCGCTGATCATCGCCGCGGGGGTCGGCGGGCGTCTGGTGGGCAGGATCGGTACGAAGGTCATCGTCGCGACCGGCATGGTGCTGTGGGTCGCGGGACTCGGACTGCTCTCCACCGTGGACCCCGACACCGACTTCACCGTCACCGGCACCGCGCTGGCCATCATGGGCCTGGCGCTGGGCTTCACCATGCCGACCACGCTGGACGCCATCCTCAGCTCGCTGCCCGCCGACCAGGTCGGCGCCGGTTCGGCGCTGGCCAACAGCATGCGCCAGATCGGCGCGTCGGTCGGCGTCGCCGTCCTCGGAAGCTCGCTGAACTCCGCCTACCGCGACAACGTCGAGGACGACATCCCCTCCGCCCTGCCGGAACAGGCGCAGGAGGCGATCCGGGACAACGTGGCCGGCGCCATCCAGGTCGCGGACAAGCTCCCGGCCGCGCAGGCAGGCGGCCTCGCGGACTCGGCCCGCGATGCCTTCGTGGCCGGCATGTCGACCGTCTCGCTGATCTGCGCGGGCCTCGCCGCGGTCACCGCGGTGGTGGTGGTCGCCCTGCTCCCGGCCCGGGACAAGAGGCCGCTCCTGCAGGAGCCGACCGGGACGAAGGTCGAGAGCGCCACCTCGTAACGGCTCCTGGCCGCCCGGCCCGTGCCGGGCGGCCAGGCAGGGCGCGGCACGGCTCCTTTCCCCGTGCTGCCGCGCCCGCCCGCTGCCGGGCCGGTCACCCCCGTCCGGCCCGGCAGCACGGTCTTGTCCCGGCACTGCCCGCGGACAGCGCGGCGGGGAGGGGCACACCGGACGGTATGCCCCTCCCCGCTGTCCCTACAGCGTGCCGGAGCCGTCAGGCGGCTTGGTGCTCCTTTTCGAGCGTCTCCTTCAGACGTCGCAGAGTGACCTGCATGGTCTGGCGGTTGTGGGTGGCCCGGTCGTGGATGCCGCTGACCTTGGGGCCGATGACGTGCATGAACCAGCCGCGCTGGTCGATCCAGGTCTCGGTGACCTTCGTCGCCCGGCCATCGTCGAGCGGCTCGAAGCGGTAGCTCCACAGGGCGACGCGCAGGCCAACGCCGCGGGCGAGGAAGGTGAACTTCAGGCCCGGCTCGGCCGCGGTGACGGTGCACTGGGTCGACCACGGCCGCTTGGGGGAACGGTTGTGGCCGGTGAACTTCATACCCGGCCGCACCTCTTGGCGCGCGCCGTCCTCCTTGACGCTCGCGCCGGTGCATTCGGGGCTCCAGCGGCCCATGTCGGCGACGTTCGTCACCGCGGCGTACACCACGCTCGGCGGCACGGCGATCTCGATGGACTCGGAGACCTGCGACTCGTTCATCAGTACCCCTTCTCGAGGAACGTTCTCGGCTCAACAAAAAAGCCCTCGTGTGAGGGCGGTCAGTGGCAGATCCACGTACAGGCGGCAGCGAGGACGCCGGCGGCCGTGAGGACTGCGGGGGCGACAGCGACGGCGCAGGCCGCGCAGAAGGCCGTTGAGGCGGTCAGCGAGCTGCAACATCGGTCGTTGGTCAGCAGGTGCCGGCGGCGGGCGGCCACCGGACAACCGGAGTCGGCGTCGGGCTCAGGGCTCTTGTCGTAGGCCATACGGGCGAGCGCGGAGGCGGTGGCGAGGCGTCCGCACCGGACACTGGCGGCGCAGTCGGCCCGCATCTCGATGAGGCCGTGAAAGCGTTCGGCGAATCGGACGGCGAACGTACGCTTGGGCAGTGCCGTACACCAGGCGTCGCTGAACTGGGTCAGCAGGTGGTGGCGTTGACGCAGATGGGCTTTCTCGTGGGCGAGGACGGAATCGACCTCCTCGCGGGTGAACTCCGCCAGGACGCAGTCGGAGATGACGGCATGACCGCCGTCGGGACCCGGGACGCTGTAGGCGAGGGGCTGGCGGCTGGGCAGGATCACCGCCTGGAGGTGGTGCACGCTCTTGCCGAAGAGGCCCAGCAGGGCCCGATGCCGTTGACGTCTCCGTGTTCCCTTGCGGTGGATCCTGACGTACGCGCGCAGGACGCGGCCGACGAATATCCATGCGGCCAGGACGGCGGTGATGTCGGCGGGCAGCCGGAGAATCCGGTGCTGGGCGGTCTCGTCGAAGTGGACGACCATCGTGTACGTGGCTGCCAGCAGGCCGGTCAGCGCGGCGACGCAACCGCCGAGCCACAGGCACAGTGCCGCGCACGGGGCGCGGTAGGGCCATTTGGTGTGGGTGACCACGACTGACACTCCTGCCAGGAGCAGGACGGACAACAGCACAAGACACAGCGCATCCACGTAACCCCCCGTTACCTTGGTTCACTTGTTCTCGCCTGCGCGGCCCGGCTCTACCCCTGGAGCCAGGCCTGGTGCCGGCGCAGCGTGGTGCTGTCCGGTCTGTGGCGTTGCCAGATCACGCGTGGTTGTCGCGCTCGAGCCTTTCGGCCAGCGCCGCGCGGGCTTGCGGGCTGATGCCGTCGACGAAGCGGAGCATCGCCTCGTGCTCGTCGCCGGCGATGCCCAGAGCGTCGGTCATGAGCTCGTCGAACATCTCCTCCCGGGTGGCCACCGCACTGAAGAGGTGGGCCCGGGCCTGTGCGTCCTGGGTGACCAGGCCCTTGCGGGCGAGGCGCTGCAGAGTGGTCATGACGGTGGTGTACGCCAACTGCCGTTCCACCAGCGCCTCGTGCACCTCGCGCACGGTCCGCGGCTGCTCGGCCTGCCACAGGCAGTCCAGCACCGCTCGCTCAAGGTCACCCAGTCTTGCCATGGCGAGCAGCATAGGACATCGGCCGATCCTTGACTATCCACGTAGTACTACTGCAATAGTAGGTCGCGCCGCGATCGGGTTGGTTCGAGCCAACTACCCGACCGCAGTGTGCAGTTCTCGCTGCCCAAAGCCAAGGGGGATCCATGGAACTCGCTGCCATGCTCGGCTGTCCGGACATCGCTTTCCGCCAGTCCGAGAGCGAGTGGGAAGCCTCGGTGACCGCCGCGATGCGCGGTGCGTTCGCCGAGCACGCCGAGCACAACGCCTTCTACCGCGCCCAGTGCGAAGCCGCCGGCGTGACGGCCGATGACCTCAAGACGCCGGCCGACCTGGTGAAGATCCCGCTGCTGCCCGTGCGCATGTTCAAGCAGCCCGACGCGCATGTGCTCATGACCGCTCCGCTGACCGACGTCGAGCTGGAGATCCGCTCCACCGGCACCGGCGGCGTGCCGAGCGTCGCCCGTCGTGACGTGCGGACCGTCAGCCGCGTGATGACCGCGATCTTCGCCCAGTACCGGGAGTTCTTCCAGGTCGGCAAGGGCGCGGGCCTGTTCCTGTGCCCCTCGACGGCCGAGACGCCGGAGATGGGCATGGTCAAGGCGTTCAACGTCCTCAACGGCCTGCTGGACGACCACGCCTACGTCGTGCGCGACTACGCCTTCGACCCCGAGGAGGCGCTCGGTCAGCTCGACAAGTGGGAGGAGTCGATGACGCGGCACATCATCGGCCCGCCGTTCCTCGTCGGCCGGCTCCTGCGCTACCTCGAGCTGGAGGACATCACCCTCCAGCTCGACCCCGAGTCGCTGATCATCACCCTCGGCGGCTGGAAGAGGTACACCGGCGAGTCGATCGGCCGAGAGGAGTTCAACGCCAAGATCGAGAAGTACCTGGGCATTCCCGCGGACCGGGTTCGCGACATGTACGGCATGATCGAGTCGAACATGCTGGCCGTGGAGTGCGAGCACCACCGCAAGCACGTCCCGCCGTGGTCCTACATCTCGATCCGCGACGTCGAGGACACCGACGTCGAACTCGCCCCCGGCAAGACCGGTGTCATCGCCCTGATGGACGCCCTGTCCACCGGCTACCCGGCCTTCATCCTCAGCGAGGACGTCGGCGAGGTCGACCACACCCCCTGCCCGTGCGGCCGCACCGGCCAGACGGTCTCCTTCCGCCGCCGCCTGCAGGGCGCCGAACTCGGCTGCTGCGCGGTGAGCATCGAGAAGTTCATCGACAGCCAGGAGATCGTCGCCGAGTGCGAGATCCCCGCCGCCACCGCGCCGGTGGAGGGCTGACACCATGCCGCGCTACAGCCCCACCGTGGTGGACCACTTCACCCACCCGCGCAACGCCGGCGAGCTCGACAACCCCGATGTGCGGGCCTTCATCGGCAACCCGGTGTGCGGGGACCAGATCATGCTGACCGCCCGCATCGCCGACGGCACGGTCGCGGCGATCCGCTTCCGCGCCCACGGCTGCGCCGCCTCGCTGGCCACCGCCAGCGTCATCACCGAGGCCGCCCTGGGTGCCCCGCTCGGCGAGATCGAGGCGTGGGACGACGAGCGGGTCGAGGAACTGCTCGGCGGGCTCGCCCCCGACCAGCGGCACGTCGCCGCGCTGGGTCGGCAGGTGGCGCACCGCCTGGTGTCGAACTACCGGGAGGGGGTCGACGATGACGCACCCCTCATCTGTGCCTAGACCGCCCCAGCCCACGGCGGCCGGAGCGGGCGTCTACCTCGACCACGCCGCCACCAGCCCCGTCTGCCGAGAAGCAGTCGACGCCGTGCTGGCGGGAATGAGCATCACGGGCAACCCCTCCAGCCGGCACGACGCCGGCGACGAGGCCAAGGACGCCCTGGAATCCTCCCGGACCCGGATCGCCGCCCTGCTGGACTGCGCCGCGGACGACGTCGTCTTCACCGGCGGCGGCTCTGAGGCCGACGCGCTCGCCGTGTGCGGCACCGTCCTGGCCGCCACCGACGGCCGGCCGGTCCACGTGATCACCACCGCGATCGAGCACTCCGCGGTCCTCGAATCGTGCGCCATGGCGCACCAACTCGGTGCCGAGATCACCATCCTCCGGCCGGACGGGCGGGGCTGGATCGACCCCGAGGACGTACGGCGCGCCCTGCGGCCGAACACCGTGCTCGTCTCGGTCATGCACGCCAACAACGAGACCGGCGTCATCCAGCCGGTCTCCGACATCGCCCGCATCGCCCACGAAGCCGGTGCGCTCATGCACACCGATGCCGTGCAGACCGCGGGCAAGCTCTCCCTGGCCGGTCTCGGCGCGGACCTGGTGTCCGTCTCGGCACACAAGTTCTACGGCCCCAAGGGCGTCGGCGCGCTGAAGGTCGCCCCCGGGGTGAGACTGTCGCCGCTGATCCGCGGCGGCAGCCAGGAGCGCGGGCTGCGGGCGGGAACCGAGAACGTCCCCGGAGTGCTCGGCATGGCCGCGGCCGCCACGGCGGCCCTGCACCACCTGGACGATCCGGTCTACCAGGCGTACCGGCACACGGTACGCGCCCATCTCCTCAAGGGACTTGAGGAGGCGGGAGACATCGCGGTCAACGGTGACGGAGCGCCGTGCCTGCCGGAGACGCTGAACGTGTCCTTCACCGGAGTGCGCGGCGACACCCTCGTCGACGTCCTCGCGGTGCACGGCGTCTGTGTCTCGGCCGGATCCGCGTGCCACGCGGGCAGCGACGAGCCCTCCCATGTGCTGACCGCGATGGGCATCCCCGCCCAGCGGGCCCGCTCCGCGGTCCGCTTCAGCCCCGGCCGCACCACCACCGTGGACGCCGTCACGGCGGCGGCCGCACGAACGGTCGACGCCGTCGGCAAGCTGCGGGCGCTGGGCCCGGCCGACGCACCGCAGCCGACCCACGCCTGACAGCCGGGCCGGCACAGGCAGGTGCCTCAGCACGACATACAGCGGTAAGCGACGGGGGCGCAGAGCAGTGAGTCATGACGTGAGCGAGCAGTGGGAGATGGCCCCGCCGCACACCGAACGCGAAGCGGCGTTCGTGGCGGTGCCCGATCCCGCGGCGGCGGCATCGGTGGGGCTCGACGCACCGGTGCGCAACCTGCAGATGCTGGAACTGCAGATCACCGGCGGGGCGACCGAGATCTACGTCGCCCACCGGCCACCAGCGGGGACGGGCTCCAGCTTCGACGCCCTGCCGGGCAAACGGGACGGAGACCCGACGCAGGTCTCCAACCGGCGCTTGCTGAAAGAGATCATCACGCAGGCGCACACGGCCGGCATGAGGGTCCACGTGTGCGCGGACGCCCCCGCCGTGACCTCCGGCGACAAGGACTCGTTCCTGGCCCACGTCGCCCAGGGCATCGACGCGGGCGCCGACACCGTCGTCGTCGGCGCCCTGCCCGCCGCCCGCTGGATCGCCGACGAGCACCCCGGCGTTCCGCTCGTCGCCGGAGCCCACCTGGGGGTGACCACCGTCGCTTACGCGATGCGGCTGCAGGAGGTCTACGGGATCGGGCGGATCGTCGTCCCGCACGCCACCACGCTGGACGAGATCGCCGCGTTCTGCGCGGTCGACGGCCTGGAGGTCGAGGTCCCGGTCCAGACCGGGTCCGGCGGGAACTGCCACTCCTGCCGCCTGCCCGACCAGCCCGGCTCCGGCCTCGGCTGCCGCGCCGGCTACCAGGGCGCCCCGGCGCCGGAGGAAGCGGTGAGGGACCTGGGCGGGTTCCTCGACGGTGCGTCGGACTGCGCCCTGTGCGACGTGCCCTCCCTGGTGGCCCTCGGAGTGACGGCGCTGCAGATCCCCGGCCGCGAGAGCCCCATCGTCCGCCAGAACGCCAAGATCACCCAGATGTACCGGCGGGCGCTGAACGGTGTCGCCCGAGGCTGGAGCACCAAGCAGACCATCGCCGACATCGACCGCGTCGAGCTGATGTGGCAGATGGGGTGGGTGCCCCGGATGTGCGAGCAGCAACGCTGCCGCTTCCGCGACACCCCCCGCCGCCGCGCCCACGTCTGACGAGAGAAGGGGGTTGGAGCCATGACCGTGGAAGTCCGCCTGACCACCCCGGGCCGGCTCGACGAGGTCCTCGGCCTACCGGTCGACGCGGTGAGCATCGGGCAGGAAGGCTGCGCGGCCAAGCTGCCCGACGCGCTCACGCTGCGCCAGGCACTGGCCAGGATCCGGCAGGCCGGTCTGCGGGCCGGTGTCGTCCTGCCGGCCGCCTGGCAGCGCAGCAGCATCCGCCTCACCGGTCTGGCGCGGGACCTGGCGGGGCAGGGGCCGCTCACCGTCACGGTGAACGACCTCGGGACCGCCTCCGCGCTCACCGACGCCGGCTGCGAGCTGGCCGCAGGACTCGCCCTCATGCCCGGACGGCCCCACGACGCCGACCAGGCGCCGCGCGGCCCGCTCGAGGCACCGGTGTTCGAGGAGCCGTACCTGCACGAACTCGCCGTGTTCGGCATCACGGCCCTGGAAAGTGACGCCGCCGCCCTCGTCCCCGAGAAGAGCGGCCTGACGGTGCGGCGCCTGCTCGACGTCACCCCGCTCGCCTGGGCCCGCTCATGCCCCACCGCCCGCCACCACCGGCTCGCGCCCCCCGACTGCACGAGCGCCTGCGACAGGCCCGTCGACATGGCGGCCACCCACCGCTGGCAGCTCGGACACGGGCACCGCGAACCCATCCCCGTCGCCGACCGGCCCGCCCAGGTGCCGCTCACCGTGTACGGCAACGCCGTCTACACCCGCGCGCCCACCACCGCACCGCCCGCCGGTGACGTCATCATCGACGCCCGCTTCTACACGCCGGACCAGCTGGCCACCCGTGTGCACTCACTGCGGAGCCCGGTGCCCGCGGCGTCCTTCTAGGCCGTGTCCGGAAAGTCCCGCCTGGCCCGCGACGCCTGGCACGAGCTCCCCCGTAGCCCTTCGGGCACGGGAGGTGCCCCCACGCCGCGTTGTCGGGATCACCCGAATACGTCCAGTACGAGGGCGACCCTCCGCCTTGCGATCGCACGCACCAGACGCCGCGAGCCCTGCCTTGCGGGCAGACGGCGCTACTTTCCGGACACGACCCAGGGGGTGCCAGGCGCCGCGACCCCGGCAAGATCGGCAAGACATCCCGAGGAGCTTTCATGGTTGACCTCGCACTGAGCAGTGACCAGCAGGACATCGTCGACCAGGCCCGCGCGGTCGCCCGCCGCTGCCTGGCCCCCCGCGCCGCCGAGCACGACCGCGACGCCGCCTTCCCCACGCAGAACTTCGCCGACCTCCACGACGCCGAACTCCTCGGCCTGCTCGTTCCCACCCGGTACGGCGGCACCGGCGCCGACCTCACCTCGTGGGGACTGGCCGTCGCCGAGCTCGCCGAAGCATGCGGATCCACCGCGCTGATCTACGCCATGCACTCCGGCGCCGCACGCCTCCTCGCCGCCGACGCCGCGACCAACCCCGTCGCCGAACGCGTCCTGAAGGAGGTCACCTCCGAAGGCAGGCTTCTCAGCTGGGGATTCTCCGAACCCGGCACCGGCGGCAACATCCTCAACCCGCAACTGCGCGCCACACCCGACGGCGACACGGTCCACCTGGCCGGCACCAAGGCGTTCTGCACCGGCGCCGGGCACGCCGACTACTACCTCATCAACGCCCACAGCGGCGAACCCGAGTTCCGCCGCAGCCAGACCATGGCCGTCATCCCCGCCGGCCACGACGGCCTCAGCGTCAAACGGACCTGGGACGCGATGGGCATGCGCGCCAACAGCGCCAACACCCTCCAGCTCGACTGCCGCATCCCCACCACCAACTGCGTCGGCGGCCCCGGCGGCGGCATGACCCGCCTCACCCACGCCCTGCCCGCCCTCATCCTCGGACTCGCCTCCGCCTCCCTCGGCATCGCCCGCGCCGCCCAGAACTTCGCCAACGACCACGTCATGCGCCGCAAACTCGCCCCCACCGGCCTGCCGTTGGCCGCCTTCCAGGGCGTACGCCTCCACGTCGCGGACATGGCCACCACCGTGCACACCGCACGCCTGTCCCTGCTGCACGGCGCGTGGACGGCCGAGAACGACCCCCTCGAAGCGCTCCCGGCGCTGAACATGACCAAGTACATCTGCAACAAGGCCGCCATCACGGTCGCCGACACCGCCATGCAGGTCACCGGCGGCCACGGCTTCCTGCGCGCCAACCCGCTCGAACGGCACTACCGCGACGCCCGCGCCGGCGCCGTCATGGGCGCCAACCTCGACGCCCTGCGCGACATGATCGGCAAAGCAGCCCTCGGCCTCGACCCGCGCAGCGACACCATCACCGCACCCACAGGAGAGAGCCGGCCGTGACCACCACACCCGCCGCTGCCACCCCGACCGACGACGAGCTGCTCACCGCCCTGCGCGAGGCCCTCACCGAGATCCTCGACCCGGCCGACCTCGCCCACGTCGACCTCGACCACCTCGACCGGACGACGCCGCTGCTCAGCCTGCCGCTCGACTCCATCACCCTGGTCGCCGCGATGAGCCGCATCGAGAGCGCCTTCCGGGTCTTCATCCCCGAGCAGAAGGCGTTCGCCTTCACCCACATCGGCGACCTCGCCGACTACGTCCGCGAGCGAGTGGCCGCCAAAGCCGCCCGCGCCGACAAGTGAAGGACCAGCCCATGGCCGTCACCACCGTCGACGACGCCGGTCTGCTCGACTACCACACCCTCGGCGAGCACACCGCGGGCATCACCTTCCTCGACTCCCGCGGCGTCACCGCATCCCTCACCTACCGTCAGCTCGACGACCAGGCCAGGAGGGCCGCGGGGGCGCTCCTGGCCCGCGGCCTGAGGCGGGGCGACCGAGTACTGCTGCCGCTGGGCACCGGCCCCGACCACCTGGCCGCCCTGTGGGGCTGCCTGCTGGCCGGCCTGGTCCCGTGCACCGTCGTCGTCCCGCCCAACCCGGGCGACACCACCGCGACCGGCACCCGCCAGTTCCGGGCCGTCGTCTCCGTCACCGAGCCCGCCGCCGTCATCACCGCCGACCGCGCCACCGCCGCCGCCCTCGCCACCGACGACGGTCCGCGCATTCTGACCGTGGCCGACCTCCGGCACCCGCCGGCAGGCCCGGAACAGCTCACCCCACCGCACCCGGACGACCCGCACCACATCCAGCTCACGTCCGGATCCACCAGCGCCCCCAAAGCAGCCGTCCTCACCTACGCCCAGGTCACCGCCAACGTACGCGCCATCCACCGCGCCCTGGAGCTGACACCCGAGCAGGACCGGGCGTGCCATTGGCTGCCGCTCCACCACGACATGGGCTTCATCCTGACCCTGTCCACCCTCGCCCGCGGCGTGCCGCTGGATCTGATGCCGTCCATCAGCTTTCTGCGCGACCCGCTGTCCTGGCTGCGGCACATCTCCGAACGAGGCGCGACCATCACCACGGCCCCGCCCTTCGGCTACCGCACCGCCACCGAACGCTTCCGCCGTACCCCCGACACCGACCTCGACCTGTCCAGCCTGCGACAGGCGTACGTCGGCGCCGAGCCGATCCCGCTCCAGGTCCTCACCGACTTCCACGACACCTTCGCCGGGCAGAACCTCGGCGAGGACGTGATCATCCCCTGCTACGGCATGGCCGAGACCGTCCTCGCCGCCACCATGTCCCTCGACCGGCGGCCGCCCGGCAGCCTGTCCTGGGGCCGGGTCAAGGCCCTGCGCCTGGATCGCGAGGACCTGCACCACCACACCAAGGTCACCGACGCGACCCATGACCGGTCCTCGATCACCGTCATCGCCTGCGGCCGGCCCGTCGGCGGCCTCACCGTCCACATCCGCACGCCCGAGGGAAAGGACTGCGGCGACGACGAGATCGGCGAGATCCACCTCCAGGGCGACTCCGTCATGGCCGGCTACCTCAGCCCCGGCGGCACCCCGAACCCAGTCCCCGACCGCACGCACGCCACCGGCGACCTCGGCTTCACCCGGGACGGCGACCTGTACATCGTCGGTCGCGTCAAAGAACTCCTCATCGTCAACGGCCGCAACCTGCCGCCGTACGACGTCGAAGAGACCATCGAGACCCACCCCGACATCGACGCCGGCAACAGCGCCGTCTTCTCCTGCACCGACGACGGTGGCGAACGCGTCATCGCCGTGATCGAAACCCGCCTGCGCCCCGACGAACACCACCGGCTCAAGCACGAAGCCGCGATGGCAGTCCGCCAGGCGTACGGATTCAACCTGCACGAGGTGATCGTGCTCCGGCGCGGCGGCATCCCCCGCACCACCAGCGGCAAGCGTCAACGAGGCCTTCTGCGCGCCGACTTCCTCACCGGGAGGCTGGCCTAGGGCCTTTCGTTTGGATCACGCCGGGCTCGCGAGCTCTGGCACCGCACCTCGCCGCGTTGTCGTCAGTCGCCAACGCTCCGCGTTGACTCCCTCCTCCGCCTTGCGATGCACAGCACCAGACCCCGCTCCCTGATCCGGCCTGATCCAAACGAAAGGCCCTAGATGCCACACAGCACCGTGCCCCGTCCAGCCCCGGCCCCCGGTTCAGCTGAGCAGGATCGGCAACAGGAGTTCCGCCGCGTCATGGGCGAACTGGCCGCCGGGGTCACGGTGCTGACCACCGCCTCCCCGCGCGGGCCCGTCGGCATCACGACCAGCGCAGTCACCTCGCTCTCCCTCGACCCGCTGCTCGTCCTGGCCTGCCTGGCCAACCAGTCCGGCACCCTCGCTCTCATCCGCGAACACGGCGCCTTCGCGGTGAACATTCTCGGCGCGACCATGGACCACACCTCCCAGGTGTTCGCCGAGAAGCCCCTCATGGAACGGTTCGCCGGCGTTGCGCACCACTACCAGGACACCGTGCCGGTCCTCGACGAAGCCGTCGCCTCCTTGACCTGCGCCGTCCACGCCACCCACCCCGGCGGAGACCACACCATCCTGATCGGGGCCGTCACCACCGCCGGCCACGGAAGCGGCGAGCCACTGCTGCGCCACCGCGGCACCTACCGCCGTCTCGCATGACAGGGCGGCGCGATCGCCGCCTCTCTCCGACCGGTCGACCACCGCCACACCGCCCCTGGGGGAAGACGGATGCCCTGGACACAGCACCACCTCCTGCCCCAAGTCGCCCTTCCACCCACCGGATATCGCCCGGCCGCCGGCCACATCGACGTGTGGACCCTGCACGCCGACCCGGACACCGCCGGACGGGCCCAACGCCTCACATCCCTGCTCGACGCCTCGGAACGTCATCGCGCGGACAGCTTCCTCAACGCCGACCGACGCGACACCTACGTCCTCGCGCACCTGGCCCTACGACTCGTCCTCGCCAACTGTCTCGGGATCGCACCGCAGGCGATCACCCTCTCGCGCGCGCTCTGTCCCTCCTGTCACAAGCCCCATGGCAGACCGACGCTTCCGCAGAGGGACCTGCACTTCTCCCTGTCCCGCACACGCAACAACCTCATGCTCGCCCTCGCCCGGACCCGGGTGGGTATCGATCTCGAGGCCGCCGACCGCGTCGATGCCGCCCTGCTGCGCCGTCTCCACCCGAACGAGCAGGAAACGATCCACCGACTGCCCCCGGCGCACCGCCCTCGGGCGCTGCTCGGTTGCTGGGTCCGCAAGGAGGCGTTCCTCAAGGCATACGGATCCGGCCTCGGGGCGGGCCACCTGCAGAGCGCGGACATCGGACCGGGTCCCGAATTCGGCGGTCGCAGCGCCGCTGTTCCCTCCGGCTGGCTTCTGACCCCGCTCGCCGCGCCTCCCGGGTATGCGGCCGCCGCAGCCTTGCAGTCCCGTACGACAGCCTCCCGGCCGCCGGCCGTCGCACATCACGGATGCGACCTGTGCAGCCATCCGGTTCACGCGGCCGATGCCGGCGCCGCGCTGTCCGCGTAGGGCGGCCTGCTCGAGGCACATCACGTATCCGTACCCGACATCCAAGGGCGACCATGACGACTGACGTACCGGAGTTCCTCAAGGTCTACACCCCGAGCAGGGGGCTGAAACGGATCACGCCGTTCTCCCGGACACCGGCGACCGGTCGTTACGGTGAGGCGTGGCACCTCGCGGCCCAGCGCTTTCCGAACCAGCGGATCATCCTGTCGCGGCCGGCGGACATCGCGCCCGACGCCGGCACTCATTTCAGCTACCGGCAGTGGGCCGCGCTGGTCGATGACGTGGCCGCTCGCCTCTACGCCGCCGGGGTGCGGCCGTGGGACCGAGTCGCGGTGATGAAGGCGAACCACCCCGACGTCCAGGTCGTCGGCTCGGCCGCGGCCCGCCTCGGCGCCATCCCCTTCCAACTGGCCTGGAACCACGGCAACGAGGTGGCCACCACGCTGCTGCGGCGGATGGAGCAGCCGTTCCTGGTGACCGACCCGCGTTGCCTGGAGATCGCCGAACTGGACGCGGAAGCGCTGGCGAAGCTGACCCGCAGGACCGTCGTCATCGGCGCCGGTGATGTGCTGCCCGACGGTGCCGTCTCCTTCGAGAGTCTGGCCGGCAGCCCCGCCGCGCCCGTCGAGCTGCGCGAGTTCGACGAGCCGATGGTCGCCACGCACACCTCGGGCACCACGGGCATCCCCAAGCTGGCGCTGCACAGCGCCGAGACGCTGCACTCCATCGCGCACGTCCAGACCGAGCGCTGGGGCGGGATGGGGTTCCGGCACAGCGACACGTTCGCCTTCTTCGACCCCTTCTTCCACCAGCACACGCTCACCGCTCTGTTCGCCATCGCCACGGTCGGGCCGAAGTACCTCGCGGTCTCGGACGTGCCCGACGACCGCATCGCGGATCTGCTCGCCGAGCACCGCCCGACGATCGTGGACATGCTCCCGAACATGTACCTGCGCCAGGAGCACCTGCTCGACGACCCGCGCAGGCTGTTCCGGCAGGTCCGCCTCTACATCAGCTCCTTCGACGCGGTGCACACGCGCTCGATCCGCGCGTTCCTCGACGCGTCGGACGCGAGGCTGCCGGTCTGGGTGCAGTCGTGGAGTCAGACGGAGAACGGCGGTCTCGTGCTACGGCCGTACGTCAAGTCGGTGGTGCGCGAAATCGGTCAGTTCCCGCCGCCCACCCAGTACATGGGCTGGCCGCTGCCCACGGTCGCCAAGATCCGGATCACCGACCCGGCCACCGGGAGGCAGCTTCCGAAGGGCACGGTGGGTCTGGTCGAGATCAGCCAGCCCGGCCGTTGCCTGACGTACGTCGGTGAGCAGGACCGCCACGACAACAAGGTCAGCGGATGGTGGTGGAACACCGGTGACCTCGGCGTCAAGTCGCGCAGCGGGATGATCCGGCTGGTCGACCGGGAGATCGACCGGATCGAGGGCACGAGCGGCATCGCCGTGGAGGACGTCCTGCTGGACCGGCTGCCCGAGACGAGCGAGGTGGTCGTGCTGGCCCGTCGTCAGGGGAAGCCCGGCGTCGTCTACTCCACCTACTCCGGCGCGGCGATCGATCCGCAGCGGTGGACTGCGGCGCTGAACGGTCTGCCTGATCTCGACAGCCCGATCCGCCTGGACTGGAGCGACATCCCCCGCACGGCCACCTGGAAGGTCAAGCGGGTGGCGCTGCGGCGGCAGCTGTTCGACGAGGCACCTGTCGGCACGGGTGACTGGAGCTGATCTCCCTCCGCGCCGGGCACCCGACCGCTCATAGAAACCGGAGACCTTTCGTGCCCAGGAACCAGAAGAGCCAGATCGTGCGGCGCCTCCAGGAGAACTGGAGCATGAAGATCCTCCGGGCCCTGGAGCTGGAAGGCAAGTCGCCGTACTTCCGTGCCATGCAGACGGCCAACTCCCCGCGGATCACGATGGACGGCCGCCCCCGCCTGATGCTGGGGTCCAATAATTACCTCGGCCTCGCCGACCACCCGCTGGTCATCGAGGGCGCGCGCAGGGCACTGGAGCGCTTCGGCGCCGGGTCCACCGGCAGCCGGCTGCTGAACGGCTCCATCGACCTGCACCGTGAACTCGAAGCCGAGATCGCCGATTGGTTCGGCATCGAGGACGCGATCGTGTTCACCACCGGTCACCAGGCGAACCTGGCGACCGTGGGCGCCCTGGTCGGCCGCGGTGACGTGATCGTCTCCGACTCCGACGCACACGCCTCGCTCCACGACGCGGCCAAGTTCACCGACGCGCAGTCCGTCCGGTTCCGTCACAACGACATCGACAGCCTCGTCGAGAAGCTGGCCACGGCCGGCAAGAGCGGCCGGCCGACCATGGTCACCGTGGACGGCGTGTACTCGATGGAAGGGGACCTGGCCCCGATCGACCAGGTCGCCGAGGTGTGCCTGGAGCACAGGGCGCTCCTGCTGGTCGACGAGGCGCATGCGGTCGGAGTGCTCGGCCCCCACCTGACCGGCGTCACCGAGCTCTACGGCAAGGCCGACAGGACACCGCTGCGCACCGGCACGTTCTCCAAGAGCATCGCCTCGACCGGTGGCTTCGTGGTGGGCTCGCACGACCTCGTCGACGCGATCCGGACGAACGGGCGGGCGTTCCAGTTCACCGCGGCGGGGGTGCCCGCCGCTGTCGGCGGCGCACTCGCCGCGGTCCGGCTCATCCGGTCCGCCGAGGGTCGGGAACGGGCCGATCGGTGCCTGGCGAACGCCCGATTCCTGCGGGACTCCCTTGCCTCGCTCGGAGTGCCGCTCGCCGCTCCAGCGGTCGGACCCGGCGGTGCCGAGACGGTGACGCCGATCGTGCCGGTACTCGTCGGGGAGTCCCTTCGGGCGTTCGCCACGTGGCACGAGCTGTACGAGCGCGGCGTCTTCGCCGCCCTCGCGCACTACCCCGCGGTACCGCTCGATCGGGCCATGCTGCGGCTGGCCGTGACCGCAGAGCACACCCTCGCCGACCTCGAAGAGGCGGCCGCCTCCCTCCACACCGTGCTGAAGCTGGATGCCGAGCACCAGCTCGTCGCCTGACAAGACACAGGGGAACCTCATGACCATGCGCATGATGGCGACGGAGCGCGCGGCGCTTGAACGCCACCTGCCAGGCCTGCGGAAGGAACTGGCCCGGCACAGCCTGCTCGACCTCGAGGCCCGCGACAGCGGGGTCATAGACATGTTCAAGAACTCGGACGCGCCCGCGCTGGTCGCGCCCGAGAAATGGGGTGGTCTTGGAGCGTCCGCTGTGGAGGCGACCCGCGTGCAGCGGGCCATCGGCGCCCTGTCACCGGCGCTCGGTGCCGCCACCACCATGCATCATCTGTCGATCGCCACGCTCATCGAGCACAGCGCCACCGGCTCCGACGACGAGAAGGAACTCCTCAAGGCCGTGGTAGCAGCGAGAATGCTGTTCTCCTCGGGCTTCTCGGAGGGCAACCCCGGCACCAGTGCGGCGAGTGCCTTCATGCCGACCGTGACGGCGCAGGCGGTCGAGAACGGTTTCACGGTCAACGGCCGGAAGCAGCCGTGCAGCCTGTCCGCGTCGATGGATCTGCTCACCGCCGGCGTCGTCGACGAGGCGACCGGCCGTCGCGGCGTCATCGTGGTGCCGGCCGCGTCCGAGGGGATAAGGGTCGAGCCGTTCTGGGACACCCACGTCCTGGCGGCCTCGCAGAGCGACACCGTGGTGCTCGAGGACGTGTTCGTGCCGTCGGACATGCTGTTCTGGAACGACGTCGACGACCCGACCGGCCGGCACGAGAAGACCGGCTACGTCTGGTTCGGCCTGTTGATCTCGGCCACCTACCTGGGAGCCGCGTCGCTGCTGCTCGAGCGGATGCTGGCGAGCCCGACGACCAGCCCGATGCTCTACACCGACGCCGCGTGCGAGATCGAGACGTCGATGGCGGCACTCGAGGCCATCGCCCGCGCCTTCGACGAGGGCGATCGGTCGGACGAACTCAGCGCGCGCGTGCTGTTCGTACGGGAGGGGATCCGGCACGGCATCAAGCGGGCCGCGTCGACGGCGGTGGACGCGCTGGGCGGCATCGCCTTCATCAAGTCGCCCGAGATCGCCTACCTGCTGGCAGCGGTGCAGGCGGCCGGCTTCCACCCCCCGTCCCGCAGGGCCACCGCGAACACTCTGCACGCGTACCACGCGGGCACCGGCACGGTGACGCTGAGCTGACCGGACTCCCCTCCTCCCCCAGCCGCCCCGGTGCGGAACAGGTGGTTCGCCGGTTCCGCCGGCGAACCCCTGACGAGAGGCCGGAGCCTAGCTCAGCGTCTGTACCGCAGCCGCGTCGTACGGCTTGAGCTCGTCGGTCCGCCCTGCCAGGACCTTGGCTGCCCACTCCGGGTCCTGGAGCAGTGCGCGGCCGACGGCCACCATGTCGAACTCCTCGCGCTCCAAGCGGTCGAGGAGGTCGTCGATGCCCTGGACGGGAGCGCCTTCGCCCGCGAAGGCGTGGATGAAGTCGCCGTCGAGGCCGACCGATCCGACGGTGAGGGTGGGCTTGGCGGTGAGCTTCTTGGTCCAGCCCGCCAGGTTCAGGTCCGAGCCGTCGAACTCGGGGATCCAGTGGCGGCGGGTGGAGGCGTGGAAGGCGTCGACGCCGGCCGCGGCGAGGGGGGCCAGGATCGCCTCCAGCTCCTGCGGGGTCTGGGCGAGCCGCGCGTCGTAGGCGTCCTGCTTCCACTGCGAGAAGCGGAAGATCACGGGGAACTCGGACGATACGGTCTCGCGGACCGCGGTCACGATCTCGGCCGCGAACTTCGTACGGGCCACCGGGTCGCCGCCGTAGGCGTCGGTACGGCGGTTCGTCCCCGCCCAGAGGAACTGGTCGATGAGGTAGCCGTGGGCACCGTGCAGTTCGATGCCGTCGAAGCCGATGCGCTCGGCGGCCGCGGCGGCTTCGGCGAAGGCGCCGATGACGTCGTCCAGGTCGCTCCGGGTCATCGCCCTGCCCGTGCCCTCGGTGCCGTCGGGACGGATTCCGGAGGGGCCGATCGCCGGGGCGTCGGCGTAGGGCGCCTGCCCCTGCCGCCGCACCATGCCGATGTGCCACAGCTGCGGCACGATCGTGCCGCCCGCCGCGTGCACGGCTTCGGCGACCGCGGCCCACCCCGCCAGCTGCTCCTCGCCGTGAAACCGCGGCACACGGTCGCTCTGGCCGGCCGACTCGTGGCCGACGTACGTGCCCTCCGTGACGATCAGGCCCACGCCGGCGGCGGCGCGGCGGGCGTAGTACGACCGCACGTCCTCACCGGGGACTCCACCGGGAGAGAACATGCGCGTCATCGGCGCCATCGCGATGCGGTTCGGGACGGTCAGGCCGTTCAGCGTGACGGGCCGGGACAGGATCTCGGCCGCGCGGGAGGTGGGGGACGCGGTGACGGTCACAGGGACGCTCCTCGGGGCGATTACTTGACAACCTTGATGCTTGAGAACTTCATGCAACGTGAGGACCGTAAAGGCCGATGCTTGAGGTAGTCAAGTATTTCCGGTTAGAGTGGCTCCCATGAAAGAAGCTCCCCGCGCCGACACGGCCCAGCTCATGGAGCTGCTCTCCGTGGCGCTCGGTGTCTACTACGGTGACTTCACCGTCGCCGCGGCGAGCGAGAACCTCACGGTGAGCCAGGGCAAGGCCCTGACCGTGCTACGCCGGGGACCGGCCGCGATGCGCGCACTGGCCGAGACCATGACCTGCGACGCCTCCAACATGACCGGGATCATCGACCGGCTGGAGAAGCGCGGCCTGGTGCGCCGCGAAGCCGCCGCCTCCGACCGGCGTGTCAAGAACGTCATCCTCACCGCCGAGGGCGAGCGCGTCACCGACGCGATCCGCGCGAAGATGCTCACCACGCAGGAGGGCCTGAACAGGCTCGACGACAAGGACCGGGAGTTCCTGTACACCCTGCTGGAACGGGTCTTCGTCTGCCCTCCCGCCGTCTGACCCGACCCCGTACGCCTCCCTTCTTCCCAGCGACAGCCCCGCTCGTGTTCAGCTCCCTCTCGCTCGCGCCACGGGGCCGTCCGTACGGACCAGCCGTCATCCGCACGGGCCCTGCCAAGCGCCACACCCCCACCAGAGAGCCGGCCGCGTCACTCCCCTGCGGCTCCACGGCCGGAGCGTCGCCGACTACACAGTCCGCTCCACGGCCGCGGTGCAGGAGTTCAGCGGGTCACGTCCGCACAGCCGCGACCTCACTGCCTCCGGGGATGCAGCAGCCCTCCACACGCCGGGCCCGTGGTCTCGCCGGGTCCGGCGGGTTTCACAGCCACCCTGGAGGCGTTAGGGACGCGTCAGGATTTGGCGGGTCAGGAGGCCGGGAGAGGTGGCGTGGTGACGCCCCGGTGCTGGGGCATGAGAGCCATGGCATGGCTCTGACCGGGGCTTTCCCTGTGGCAACGTGGCTTGTTCGGTCTCAAGGCAGGGCATGTGAGGGGGCGGCCTGTCCGGTGCGAGTCCGCGTCGTAGGCAGGCTCATACTCGATGAGCGCTGTGAGGCCCCCGCGCTGGTGGCCGTGAATGAGCGGGCCGGAAGGGTTGATGGGGGATATGAGGGACGCGGATCAGGCGGGTATGCCCGAGGTGGTGGACAGTCCCGCTCTGCGGGCTCAGCCGTCGGGCGGGCTGGGGCGGTGGATGCTGCGGCACCAAGTGCAGCCGGTGGGCCCAGCGGCGGGTGGGGGGCATGCTGAGCCGCATCCGTGGTGGAAGGTGATGTGCCTGACCGGGGTCGACTACTTCTCCAGCCTGGCCTATGTGCCTGCGATCGCCGCTCTGGCCGCGGGGGCGGTCTCGCCGTTGGCGACGCTGCTGATCGTGGCCCTGACGCTGCTGGGGATGTTGCCGATGTACCGGCGGGTGGCGAAGGAGAGCCCGCACGGCGCCGGTTCGGTGGCGATGCTGGAGGACCTGCTGCCGTTCTGGTGGGGCAAGCTGTTCGTGCTGGTCCTGCTCGGTTTCGTGGCCACCTCGTGGATCATCACCATTACCCTCTCCACGGCGGATGCCTCCGTGCACGTGGTGGAGAACCCCTTCTTCCCTGCGGTGCTGCACGGGCACGAGGTCGCGCTTACAGTGGCGCTGCTGTTGGTGCTGGGCGGGGTCTTCCTGCTCGGGTTCAGTGAAGCGGTCAGTGTGGCTATCCCCTTGGTTGCCGTCTTCCTCGCCCTGAATGCGGTCGTCATCGGCATCGGCCTGGTTCATGTGTTCACCACCCCGGGGGCCTGGTCGGCGTGGACCGATGCCCTCGCAGCGGGCGGAGGCGACTTCGGTGACTTGGTGGGCCCGGCGCTGTTGGCCTTCCCCCTCCTGGTGCTGGGTCTGTCGGGCTTCGAGACCGGCGTGAGCATGATGCCGCTCGTCGCCACCGAGGGGGATGATGCCGAGCAGCGACTGCGCTCGCGGATCCGCAACACCCGCAGGCTGCTGACCACCGCCGCGCTCATCATGAGTGTCTACCTGCTGTCCGCCAGCTTCGTGACCACCCTCCTCATCCCGCAGGAACTCTTTGAACCGGGCGGAGCAGCCAACGGCCGCGCCCTGGCATGGCTGGCCCACGAGCACGTCGGAGAGGCGTTCGGCACTGTCTACGACATCAGCACCATCCTGATCCTGTGGTTCGCCGGCGCATCCGCCATGGCAGGACTGGTCAACATCGTCCCCCGCTACCTGCCCGACTACGGCATGGCCCCCGAATGGGGACGCGCCGTGCGCCCCGTCGTGATCGTCTACACCATCCTGTGCGTCGGCATCACCATCGCCTTCAACGCTGACGTCGACGAACAGGCCGGCGCCTACGCCACCGGCATCCTCGCCATGATGGTCTCGGGCGCCTTCGCCGTCACCGTGTCGGTGGCCCGCCACCGACGACGCGCCACCACCGTCGGCTTCGGCCTGCTCACGGCCGTGCTGCTCTACGCCCTGATCGCCAACATCATCGACAAGCCCGACGGCATCGTCATTTCCGCGTTCTTCATCGCCGGAATCGTCATCGTGTCGCTGATCTCCCGGGTCTCACGCACCACCGAACTGCGCGCCGACCGTCTCGTCTTCGACGAGGCCGCCCGCCGGTTCATCGACGCGACCCTCGCCCACGACGGTGCCATCAACATCATCGCCAACCGCCGCCAGGCCGGTGACGTCGCCGAGTACCGCGACAAGGAACGCGAACAGCGCGGCGTCAACCCGGTGCCCGGCCGCGCCGACGTCCTCTTTCTGGAAATCGACGTGGTCGACCCCTCCGACTTCAGCGAAACCCTCACCATCCACGGCGTCGATGTCGACGGCTACCGGATTCTGCGCGCCGAGGCGCCGGCTGCACCGAACGCCATCGCCGCGATCCTGCTGGCCTTGCGCGATGCCACCGAGGTGCAGCCCCACTGCTACTTCGCCTGGGCCGAGGGCAGCCCGCTGGTGCACATGGTCCGTTACTTCCTCCTGGGACGCGGTGACACCGCTCCGGTCACCCGCGAGATCATCCGCAGTCACGAACCCGATCCCGCTCGCCGCCCCGGCATCCACGTCGGAGGCTGACCAGCCGCGGCCCTCCATGCCGCTTGCGGGGCCGCTAACGAAGGGCTGCCAGACCAAGATTGCCGCACAGGCGGGACGGCGCGGGGTCCGTGGAGCTGAGCGAAGCTGAGCCGGCGTCGGTTGAGGGGGCCGAGAACCCCGACATCGCGGTGACCCACTTGCCCGGCGCTGCCTTCTGGTGACACATGTCCCGGACGAGGATCCGAATCTGCAACCGACCGTCCGCGTCTGGAGCCCGGACGAGCGCGTCGTCCCCTACGAGGTCATGCGCTGGTACATGGAGCAGGTGGCCGATCAGGTCGAACGCTGCCGCATCGCGTTCGAGCAGGGGGAACCTGAAGCAGTGGAATGATCACGAAGTGAACGGTGTGATCACGGTGTCGGAGCCTTCCTGGATAGCCCCGTTCCGCGTCCGCACCTGCGCGACGCAGCACCGCCACCAGCTTCCCGGAAGCACGCGGGCTCAGCCCGGAGGTATGCACGGCGACGACAGTGTGGCCGGCCATCGGCCGACCGTGCGGACCGTTTCCGGGAGGCATCGGCGCCTCTCACCTGATCGCCCGCAGGATCGTTCGGGAAGTCGTCAACCGGTCGCGTGTGACGACGCGTCCGTAGCCGCTCGTCTCAGAGGAGGCGAGCGGCGATGGCCAGGGTGTCGTCCTTGTGCAGGGCGTCGGTGAGGATGTCGCGGGCCAGGGCGGCGGGAAGGTGATCAGTGGGCAGGTTCCGGTGGCGCCGGGTGGCTTCCAGCAGGCGCTCTTCTCCCTCGCAGGAGTTCCTGCGGCTTTCCGTGAGGCCGTCGGTATAGAGGATGAGCAAGTCGTCTCGCTTCAGCTGCGCGGAGACGACCCGTTCGCTGCCGGGCAGGGGGTAGCCGATGCCGCGGCCGCGGGCTTCGAGGTAGGTGGCCGTGCCGTCTGCGCGGACGAGGAGCGCCGGTGGGTGGCTTCCGTTGGCGAGGCTGACCGCACCCGTCGCGGGGTTCAGCCGTGTGAGGAGGACCGTGGCCATGACGCTCTGGTCGAAGGGCGCGAGGATGTGGTCCGTGCGTGCCACGATGCTGTCGAGGGGGTGGCCCTCGAGAGCCAGGGTCCGTACGGCGTGTGTGACGGTGAGAGCGGTGCGCGTGCTGGTGATGCCGTGACCGAGGGCATCGACGATGGTGATGTGGACCGTTCCATCCGGCAGCTCGAACCAGTCGTAGAGGTCTCCGCCGGTCGGCTGGTCGGTGCCGGCGGGGGCGTAGTGCACAGCCAGCTCGAGGCCGTCGACGTGCATGGGGTGCGGGCGCAGGGCGTCTTCGAGTGCGCGCAGGGTGCGGCCGTGGGCGCGGCGTAGCTCTTCATCCTGCTCTTCAAGCTGTACGTACAGGGCGAGGACTCCGCTGTTGGTCTCGGCCAGCTCGTGCTTGAGTCTGCGGTGTTCGGCGGTGAGGCTGTCGGCTCTGGCGAGCGCTGTGCGCAGTTCCTCTTCGATCAGGGCGAGGTCGGAGTCGTCGGTCTCTGGGCAGGTCGGGGACGAGCCGGGAGACGGTTTTCCGGGGCGGCGGCCGGGTGCAGGCAGCCGGGTGCGCAGGGGCGCCGGGGCCGGAGGGGTGGGTACGCGCCAGACCATGGTGCCGTCGGTGGTGGTCTCCGCGGGGAGCGGGAGGTGCTCCTTTGCCGGCGGGCTCAGGGCACCGCGGCGCGGCGGGTGCAGGGTGAGGGTCAGCCGGCCGGCGCCGCTGTCCGTTGTCTCGTGTGTGGAGGTGAGGGTGACGATGTGGCCGGCGCCGAGGGGCGTGGCGGCTGCTTCGCTCAGGGACAGGACGAGGCGGGCTCGGTCGTCCGGGGGCAAGCGGTGGGCGAGTGCGATGCTTCGCACTCCGCGCCGTAGAGCGGTCGGCGTACGGAAGGTGTCACTGGTCATGGAGTTCCCGGGTGGGGGCCGAGGACCAGGACGGTGGCGTCGTCACGGCTTCGGCGACGTGTGTGGACCAGTGAGGCTGCGAGCAGGGTGGGGGGCAGCGTCAGCTGGACGGTTGAGGGGGTGTGTGTCCATCGAGGATCGATGCCGTCGGTGTACAGGACCACGCGTGCGTGCCGGGGCAGGGCGAAGGTTCGGCTCACTGTCCGGGGATGGTGGTATCCGACGATGCCGGCGTCTCCCGTGAGTTGCCGGTGAACGCCTTGGGGTGTGAGGACGGCGGCTCGGATGTTTCCGACGCCGCAGTACTCGGCGGTCCCGGCCGCTGTCCTGATGGCTGCGGCGGCCGCGCCTCGGGTGTGCCGCAGCGCTCTGTGCAGGGCGCTGATGATGTCGGGAAGGGGCGCGTCGGAACAGGAGTGGAAGGTCCGCAGTGCGCGCTGGGTTGCTGCCGCCGCGTCCGGTCCGTGTCCTAGCCCGTCGATGACGAGCCCTGTCCGTACGTCGTCGTGTTCGGCGAGGGCGTATCCGTCGCCGCAGGCCGTGTGGCCGTCGGCGGGCAGGCACAGGGCGCCGACGTCGGTCGGCGGCCGTGGGGCGTGGGGCGCTCTGAGCTGGGCGTGCGCGAGGGTGCCGTGGCCTGCGTCGGAGCGGATCGTGAATGCGGTGGCGATGCGGTGTACCGCGCCCAGCCCGGCTCCGAGTGTCCTGGTCGTGCTGAAGCCGTCGGTGAGGCTGAGGCCGATGTCGCCGATGCCGGGACCCTGGTCCACCGCGATGACGTCGAGGCCCCGCTCCAGGGGTGAGGGCTGGAGGAAGACCGCTCCGTCGTACGCGTGCTTGCTGATGTTGCTGGCGAGTTCGCTCGCGAGGACGGCTGCCTGGTCGGGGAGCGCTCCGGGCATCCGGCATTGCCACGCGAGGGCCCGGGCCTGGTCGGCGGCCGTCTGGACGGCGCTGTGATGGTCGATGGGGACGTGGAGTGTCCCTCCGGCCGATGCGGGGGTCACCGTCGCGTGTTCCAGCGCAGAGCGATGACGGTCGTGCCCTCGCCTGGTGTGGTGTGGACGTGGAATTCGTCCATGAGACGGCGGGCCCCGCCGAGCCCGTGGCCCAGGCCGGCGCCTGTGGTGTATCCGTCGACGAAGGCGGCCTCGAGGTCGGCGATGCCGGGGCCTTGGTCGGTGACGTAAAGCTTCAGTCCTTGCCGTCCCTCCTGCTGGACGTGCTCGAGGGCGAGGAAGCCTCCGCCGCCGTGGACGTACGCGTTGCGAGCGAGCTCGCTTGCGGCTGTCACGATGCGTGTCTGGTCGACCAGGCCGAATCCGCCGCGCACGGTGGCTTCGCGTACGGCGTGGCGGGCGGTGAGCAGGTCTTCCTCGGCACGGATCTGGTGGGTCACGCGGTCGGGATGGGGGTGCGGTGAGCAGGGTGTGGCATCGGTCAGGGTGGTGCGGCGTGACTGGGGGGAATCACCGTAGAGCGTCATCTGCTGCCCCCTTTGGGGGGTAAGGGGCTTGCTGCCAGCCGAGTGCGATCATGCCCTGTTCCGCGTTCAGGGTGGTCTCGACACCGGAGAGGCGCAGGCCTAGTTCGACCAGCGTGATGGCCACGGCCGGCCTCATGCCGGCCACGATGACCCGGGCGCCGAGGAGCCGGGCGGTGGTCGCCAGTTCCATCAGGGTCCGTGCCACGAAGGAGTCGACGAGCTCCAGACGTGAGATGTCGATGAGAACGCCTCGCGCGCGATCGGTGACGATGCGTTCGGTGAGTTCTTCGGTGAAGGCGACGGCGCCCTTGTCGTCGAGTTCGTCGAGCAGTCCGGTGACGAGGACGTCGCCCAGGCGCAGGATCGGTACGCCGCCACTCACAGGGCCGCCGCGGGGGCGGGCTGCCGTGGCGCCGGCTGGTCGGTCATCGTGATGGCGGCGGCGAGGGCATCGGCGAGCGTCGCGCGGGTCAGGATGGCGGAGAGGTCGATGCCGAGCTGGGCGATGATCTGTGCGATCGGCGGGCGGATGCCGCTGATCACGCAGTCGGCGCCCATGAGCCTTACCGCGTTGACGGTCTGCATCAGGTGGTGGGCGACAGCGGTGTCCACGGTGGGTACGCCGGTGATGTCGATGATGGCGACCTGCGCCTCTTCGCGCTGGATGGCTTCCAGCAGGTTTTCCATGACCACTTGGGTGCGTGTGGTGTCGAGGTTGCCGATCAGGGGGACGGCCAGCACCCGGTCCCACAGGCGCACCACCGGAGTGGACAGTTCCAGGAGCTGCCGGCTCTGGCGGCGGATGATCTCCTCACGGCCTTCGACATACGTGGAGAAGGACAGGGCGCCGGCGGCGTCCAGCAGACGGTTGATGAAGAGAGCTGCCTGGAGCAGGGCGGCGGGGTCGCGCGTGTCGTGTTGCACCGCCTCGAGGAGTGCCTCCTTGAGGGCGAGGACCGCCAGCGAGGTCCCTGTGGGGCTCGCCCCTGCGCGGGCCCGGCGCAGAGACAGGTCGGTGATGGCCTGCCGCAGACCCGGGTGGGCGCCCACCACGCGTTCGGCGGGCTGGTCTCCTTCGAGTCCGGCACGCAGCGCGTCAACCAGGAGGTCGGCCTCCTCGCGGAGTTCGGCCTCGGTGATGCCGGTCCCGAGGACCGCTCGCTCCAGCTGCAGCTGGACCCAACGATCGGCTACCTCTTCGCTCCGTGCGCGCAGAGCTCCCTCTATGTGGAGCCGGGCCTCAGGCTCTGTGGTGTTCATTCCTCCGCCTTCGCAATTGTTGTTGCGCGGCAAATGTTAGCCGAGGGACACCTTTCGGGGGAAGGCAGGCAGGCGCCGGGGCACTGCCGCAACGCCCTCGGGCCGCCGGGAGGGCCGGCAACACCCGTGGAGACATTCGGCGGCCCGGGGCTTCCACCGAGACAACGGGCAGGCCGAAGGTCCATCCGGCGCGGCCGGGCGTTCGGGCGCAGGGCGGGCCTACCGGGCCGCTGCGGCGCGTGGTTTCCGCCACGCGGGGCGAGGAGTGCCCCGGATGAGCCGCGGTCTTCGCGCGTGCCCGCGTACAGGCATGCAGATCGCGCCGGGGGGCACGAGAGCGGGAAGCGCAGGCATCGAAGCAGAGCAGTCATGGACGATACCGAGGCACGAGCACAACCGAACGGCAGCGGAGGAGCGACCGCGGCGGGAGATACGTCCGCTGCCGTGGCGTCCGCCTTGGTCGCCCTGTCGGAGGACGCCGCTCTTCAGGCCCCTGGTTTCGCCATGCCTCCCGCCATGCGGGCTCTGACCGCCCTGGCGACCGGGGCGCCGATTTCAGCCGGCGCCCTCGCCCGCATCCTCGGCGTCACCCCGGCCACCATGAGCCGCATCTGCGGACGTCTCGAGGCCGCGGGCCTGCTGGCACGGGTCAGCGACGCACACGACCGCCGCAGGACCCTTCTCGATCTGACTCCCGCGGGCGAGGCTGCGGCCCGCGGCATACGAGACCGGCACGCGCGGGCACTGGCGGCATCCCTGCCCTCCGAGTGCGGAAGCGAGGATGTGCGGCACGCGTTGGAGGCTGTGCGCGACCGGTTGCGCCGGACCACGGCGGCCTCCGAGCGATCACTTCCTGCGTCGGACGAGCCGCGCCGCATGTGACGCAAACCGCCACGGGTCAACCGTTGCCTGTCGACAACATTTGACGTTTGACAAACGTGGGCACGAGGAAACAATCTGACTCCACACGGAGTGTGCCAGCCGGCGAGCCATCACGGCGTCAAAGATCAGGAGTACTGTGAACCGGTCGCCTTGCCTCACCGGAGACCGGTTCAGGCCGATTCCGCAGCCTTGCCACTGGGCTCTTCACCCTTCGAGCTGGTGCTCTCGACGGAGCGGCCGAAGCCGGCAAGGCCCCTCGCGAGTGCGGCCCGGTCCTCGACCGCCATGTCGGTGATGATCTCGAGCAGCGCGCGCTCCCTACGGGCCCTCAGGTCCTTCAGGTAGCTTTCCCCGCGGCTCGACAAGCGCAGCTCGAGCTCGCGGCGACTTGCGGAGCTGAGGGAGCGCTTGATAAAGCCCAAAGCGTGCAAACGATCACACATCCGGCTTACCGACGACGGCGCCGAACTGAGCGCCTCACCCAGGGTACGTAGATTGATCCCCCGATTGCGGTCCAGCGCGTAGAGCACCCGAAGCTGTGACGACGACACTGGAGCCGTCGACGTCGCATCGCGGCCTTGGCTCCAGAGCACTTCAAGCAGCTCGATGACCTCGCGAGTCGTCTGCGCGGCAGCATCCCGATCGCCGCCGGGAGCACCTTGGGAATGCATGTCCCCAACTGTGACACTTCGCAAAGGTCCTGTCAGTCGCTGCGACATGAGAGACCGTCCGCTCCTTTCCCGACATTCCGAACAGGTGGTAACCGAACGGTGGACAGATTCACGGCCGTGGAACGCGCCCTGCGCAGAGCCGCGCCCCACGCCCTGCTCGAAGCGGTGCAACGTGCACTCGCCACCGCCTACGCCGCCGAGTCCGTCGACCTGCTCATGGCCGACTACGCGATGACCATACTGCAACCGGTCAGCGCGCTGCCCTACACTGCCGAGCCGATTCCCATCCACACCAGCGCCCCCGGCCGGGCCTTCGGCGCCCAGGAACCATACGTAGAGACGGACAAACGTACCAACACCGTTCTGGCACATCTTCCGATCAGCGTGCGGGGCGACCGCATCGGCATTCTCAGCGTCCGGCTTCCTGACGATGCCTACGACGCGGACGTCGCCCGGGAACTGGCTGACGTCGCGGAGGTCCTCGGCTACGGCATCGTGGTCGCCGAGCGGGACACCGACCTCTACCTCCAGGCCCGCCGGGCGGACCGTCTCACTCTCGCGGCCGAGATGCAATGGCAGCTGCTGCCCGGCCGCTCCTGCTCCCGCCCCGAGTACGAGCTCGGAGCCCAGCTCGAACCCGCCTACGCGATCTACGGAGACAACTTCGACTGGTCGACGTCCGCCCACCACCTGACCCTCACGGTCACCAACGGCATGGGCGAAGGCATCGAAGCCGCTCTCCTCACCAACCTCGCCATCAACGCCCTGCGCAACGCACGCCGCGCCGGCCTCTCCCTCTCCGATCAGGTCTGCCTGGCCGACCAAGCCGTCTACGGTCACTACCGAGGCGGGGTACACCTTTCGGTGCTGCACCTGTGCTTTGACCTCGCCACAGGAGAAACGGAGATCATCGACGCCGGCTCCCCGAAGATGTGGCGGCTGAGACAGGGCAAAGCCGAACCGATCACACTCGACGCCCAGCTTCCGCTCGGGATGTTCGAGGACACCATGTACACCGCGCAACGCTTCCACGTGGAGCCGGGCGACCGGCTGCTCTTCGTCAGCGACGGCGTATACAACGTGGCATCCCCGGCCGGCGAACGCTACAGCGAGCGCGCCCTGGTCCGCGCGATGGCCAACACCCGCCTCCTCCCGCCTTCACAGGTACCCCGAGCGGTGCTCCAGGAGCTGTCCGGCCACCGCGGCTCCATCGACGCCGACGACGACGCCATGGTGGTCTGCCTCGACTGGCACGGACGCCCCTGAGAGAAGCGAGAGGCTACTGCGCGGCGGACCGCCGGCCGGCTGGAGAGGCGGGGGCCGGCCGGCTGTAGCCACTCCCCAGAGGGCACCGGTCCCACGATCATCGTGGGGTTTGGCGGTCAGCCCCGTCGCCCGGCCATTCCTCCTGGCCGCCACGCCGGCGGTGCGGATATTCCATGACGGCGTCGGGGGCCAGTCAGTCGTGCCCGCGCCACGTCGTGTGCGACCCCGCCTTTCTGGGCAGGATGCAGTCCGCCAGCAGCCCGCTCGACTCGGGGACCTCCCGCTCTCCGCCGCCACCGCCCGGCGTCGTGGCCGTCCTCCTCGATGCCCGGGCCGCCCCCGCCCTCGGCGCGCTCCTCCACGTCGTCCCCGTCCTGAAGGAGCCCTTTCATGACCACCGCGTCCGCGGCCTACTGGGAGTCGCTATGGTCCCACGGCCGCCGCTACCGGCAGCTCGACGACGCCGAGAACCGGCTGCTGGAGGACCGTCTCGGCCCCGGTGACGACCGGCCCGCCCTCGACATCGGCTGCGGCGACGGCTCGCTTACCCGACGCCTCACCCAGCTCGGCTACCGCACGACCGGCATCGACTGCTCCTCCAGCGCCGTCGCGCTCGCCGCCGCCCAGGACGCCGGGCCCGGTCACGAACCGGTCTGGCGGTGCATGGACATCACCACCGACGACCTCCGCGCCCTGCCGGAGCCGGCGTACGCGGTCGTCACCTGCCGCCTTGTCTACCGGTGGATCGATGACAAAGCCGCCTTCCTCGGCCGCGTCCGGCACCTCCTTGCCCCCGGCGGGACCTTCTGGGTGGTCGCCGAGATCTCCGGGCGCCGTGCCACTACGCACTCCTCGCAGAGCCTCGGAATCACTACCGCGCAGGCGGAGATCCTCACCACCGGCTGGTCCGCCGTCCAGACCGCCGACGTCGACGTCCTGCGCTGCTTCGCCCTGCGTCCCTGACCCCCGCTCCGGCTACCGGATGGAGTACTCGGTGACCACCGAATCGGACACCTTCGAGGCCTGGAACGTCTACGGCGCCCACCAACTGGCCAGAGGGCTGGAGCTGCCCGAGCTGGGCCGGTGGGACTGGGGCCTCCTCGACATCGGTCCCGGTATCGAAGCCCTCGGCGACGTGAACGGGCTGCGCGTCCTCGACCTCGGCAGCGGCCTTGGCCGCCACGCCGCTCACCTCGCCGCCCGGGGCGCCGACGTCACCGCCGTGGATGCGTCTCCCACCCAGCACCGACGCGCCCTCGCCCGCTACCCGGACACTCCGGGTCTGCACCTGGTGTGCGCCGACGCCGTGACCTTCCTGCGCGACGCCGATCCTTACGACCTGGTCTACTCCGTCGGCTCCATGCCGTATCTGAACCCCGACCGGCTGCTGCCCGTCCTGGCCAACGGCATGACACCGGGCGGCCGGCTCCTCTTCTCGGCGCTGCACACCAACTCGGACGGCATCGGGCCGTCGACCGAGTTGATGCCGCGCCCCGAGATCCTGCGGCTGCCAGGTACCACTGAAGACCACCCCGTGAACATGTGGGTCCTCACCCCGCATCTGTGGGAGGGCCTCTTGGTCCAGCACGGCTTCATCATGGAGACGGTCACGGCGATCGACTGCCCGGAGCCGGACAACCACGTCTCCTACCGGCTGTATGCCGCCCGGCGCCCGCAGGCGACGTGAGCGTGGGGCCACCGCGAATACGGCGAAGGCCACCCGGGAACTCCCGGGTGGCCTTCGCTCTGTTTCCGCGCCGTCACTCGGCGTAGAAGCCCTGCACGTCCGCGATCAGGTCCGCCGACCCGCCGTGGTTGTAGAAGGTGACCTTGCCGTCCTTGACGGGGACGACGGCGAGGTTGGAGACGGTCGCCCCGGCCGGCACGTTCAGGTTCGACGCGCTGGTACGGGTGGTGCCGTACGGGTAGGCCGTGACGTACGTGCTCGCCGTGGTGTTGGTCGCCGTCACGTTGAGCACGACGGCGGTGGCGCCGGTGGCGGGGACCCCGTCCTTTCCGGCGACGGTCAGGGTGACCGTCCGGCCCGGGCCCACCTTCGCCTTGGTGACGCCGACGCCGATGCGGGTGTCCATGAGCCGGGCCGGTGCCAGCGGCTTGTAGAGCGACCCCACGTGCGCACCGGTGTAGTAGCCGGCCACATCGGCGATCAGATCGACCGCGCCGGCGTGGTTGTACAGGTCGACGCCGCCGTTCTTGACGGGCACGACCACCAGGTTCGAACGGGTCTCGCCCGCACTCGGGTTGAGGTGTGAGCCGACCACCGGCGCGTCGGTCGGCAGGGCCGCGACGAAGGTGCTGCCCGTCACGTTGGTCGCCGTCACGTTGAGGACGACGGCCGTCACGTCGGCGCCGCCCGCGGCGGTTCCCCGCAGGGACAGGTGCGCCCGGGAGCCGCCCTTCACCGTGGCCCGGGGAGCACCGAGGCCGACGCGGGTGTCGAGGGCACGCCAGGGGGTCATCGGCTGGTACAGGGAGCCCGCGTCGTCCCACAGCGTGTGGGCACCGGCGACGTCGGCGATGAGGTCGACCGTACCCGCGTGGTTGTAGAAGGTCGCCTTGCCGTGCTCGACCGGGACGATCACCAGGTTGGAGACGGTCTTCCCGGCGGGCACGTTGAGGTTCGACGCGGAGGAGCGGGGGGTGCCGTCCGCGTACGCGGAGACGAACGTGGCCGCCGTCGCGTTGGTCGCGGTGACGTGCAGCGCCACGGACGTGGTGGTGTACACGTCCACGCCCGGGACGTCCGAGACGTCGACGGTGATCGTGCCCTTCGGGCCCACCTTGCCCTGCGCGGCACCGGTGCCGGAGCGGGTGTCGAGCACGCGCTGGGGCGGCAGGCTCGTGAAGGAGCTGTTCGCGGGGGAGGCGCCGCCGCGCAGGACGGTGCTGCCGGTCAGCTTCAGCTCGGCGCCCGCGGCGCCGTCGGGCCGTGCGGTCAGCGTCCAGGCGTACTCACCGTTGGGCAGCAGCGTTCCGGCCTTGTCCGTGCCGTCCCACGTCAGGTTCAGCCAACGGCCGTCGTTGCCGGAGGCCAGCTCGCTGACCTTGCCGGTGCGGAGGTGGCGGGCCGTCAGGGTCCAGGCGTCGACGGGCCGGGACGGGGTCACCGCCGTGAGGACGGTCGGGTTCGCGGTGTCGCGGGCCCGTACGAGCGGGGCGTCCTCACGGGAGAGGACGGTCAGCGGCTGCGGTGCGATGCCGCTGGGGACGACGTGGATCCGTTCCTCGGCGTCCGCGTAGGCGAGGTGCCCGCCGAACCTGTCGACGGACCAGCGGACCCGGCGCTGGGAGGTGCCGGTGTCGGGCAGGTCGCCGACGACACGGCTGACAGCCGGCTGGGAGGCGTCGGTGCCCGTGAGAACGAGCTTGCCTGCGGCCTTGTCGTGGGTGACGACGTAGCCGTCACCGAGCAGGGCCTCGTCGGACGGGACGGCCTGGGACTTCTTCGCCGTACGGTCGTAGACGCCGGCGGGACCGCCCGCGCCGCAGGACCAGTAGAGCCAGCGTCCGGCGGCCTGGAGCTCCTGCGGCACGCACGCGGCACCGGTGTTCAGGGTCTCGACCGTCTTTCCGGTCTTCAGGTCCTTCGCGGTCACGGCGCCCTTCTCGGCGTCGGCGCTCCACAGCCAGGAACCCCACAGGGCGGACGCGACGGGGGCGCGTTCCTCGAGCACCTGCGTCTTCTCGTCGTCCTGCGCCAGCAGCAGGACGCGCTGCTCGGTACCCGAGCGCGTGGTGACGTCCATCACCAGGTACGGCCCGCTCAGGTCGCGGACACGGGAGTCGCCGCGCGCGTGGGCGGAGAGGAATCCGCCCTTCTCCCAGCCCTGGACGACGACGTAGCCGTCGCTGCCGCCGATGTGCGTCAGGAAGCGGCCGTCGCCCGTGGGCCAGTATTCGGTGCACGCCTGGTCGCCCGCCGGGCACTGGTCCGCCATGAGGCTCTCGGTGGACCGCTCGCCGTAGGCGAGGGCGCCGCTCGTGCTGAGCTCGCGGCTCCACGCCCGGGTGTACGACGAGTTGTCGTCGCTGTGGTCGACGACCGCCAACTGCCCCTGGGCGAGCGCGAGGCGCTCCACCGGAACGGTCGTGCCGGGGATCTTCTTGACCGTCGTGACCACCGGCTTGCCGTCGGCACCCGGCGCGATGCGCCGCACCGCCCAGTCGGCGGTGCTGGGGCCGCCGACGGTGACGGCGGTGCCGTCGGTGCCTGAGGCGAGGCCCCGGGTCTGACCGGTGAAGATGTCGACCGGGTCGCCCCCCTTGATCGGGACGGCCTCGATCCTGTCGTACGGGGCGTGCACGATCCAGTCGCCGACGAGGGACAGCGTCGAGCCGATGGCGACGAACGGCACCGTGACGAGCGGGGCGGAGGGGTTCGTACGGGAGGCGACGAAGACGGTCTCGTTCTTGTGGTCGCCGAAGAGGAGGACGTGGGTGGGCGAGAGCTTGGCCTGTGTGTAGCCCTCGGGCACGAGCGGCAGGGAGCCCTCGGCCTTGCCGGTCGCGGCGTCGACCAGGGTGTAGCGCCGCTTGCCGCCCGAGGCGGCGCCCCGGAGCACCAGTGAGGACCCGTCGCCCGCGACAGCGGCTCCGAGGTCGGTGCCCTCCGGTTCCTCGACGGTGACGTCGGCGGTGCCGCCGCCGGCCTTGGCGGACAGGATGTGGGTGCGACCGGTGGCCGGGTCGTCGGCGACGGCGCGCAGCCCGTAGACGTTCGGCTCCTTCAGCCCCGCCGCCAGGGTCAGGGTGCCCACGGCGCCGTCGGCGTGGCGCAGTTCGACCCGGTCCGCCGCCACGTAGGCGAGGGCGTCGGTCCCGGTGCCGCGGCCCAAACCGGGGGCGTCGCCGAGACCGGGGACCTCGAAGGTCTTGCCGTCCTGGTAGCGCGTCCACACCGGATGCGGACCGTCCTCGCTGAGGAAGACCCCCTCGGCTCCGACACTGTCGGAGTCTCCCTCTTCCGCCTGCCCGTAGCGGTACACCCGGTCCCAACCGGGCGTCTTCTTGACGGCGGCCGGGATCACCAGCTCCTGCGACGCTCCCGGCTCGTCGGCCACGGCCGGTGACGCGAGCGGTATCAGCGTTCCCGATCCGATGACGAGTCCGAGCGCGGCGATGGAAGCCCTCCGCGCGAGGGCATGACGAACCACGTGGTTCCCTCCCCGTTTCCCCGGCGGTATCCCCGGGCCTGTGCTGCTGCTGTCCGGCCCGCTCGAACCCCCCGGCGCGGGCGTAAGGAGCGTAACAGCGTGATCACTCCATCAGCGCCAATTTTCGAACCGGTTCAGGACCCTTGCGCCTGCAAGGATGCGGCGCCACAGCCCTCGGCTCGTGGCCGCGGGACCCTGCAGCCGGAGCAGCGCCGCGGGGCCGGCGGCCGCGGCGAATGCGGCCCGTCCTATGGCGGCGGCGTTCGGAAGGCCATCAGGGCGTGTCGGCGGTCATCGGTTCATGGACGCGTTCGCTCGGCGGTCGGCCGGTCGTCTGTCGGCTGCCTCCGTGCGGGTGAAGGCGAGCTCGAAGATGCGTCGCCATCGCACCGGCGGCGCGGGCACGACGACGCCCGGGCGTTCGCGCGGGACCAGCACCCGCAGCGCGCCCGGGTGCAGCGTGCAGACCACCGGGGTGGGCAGGCGCAGGGCCTCGCCGTCGACCGCGACGGGGATGTCCTCCGCGTCGGCGGTCACCTCGACGCGGCGGGCGGTCAGGACGGTCAGGGCCGGGGACTGTGAACCCCGCAGGGCCAGGTCGGCGGCCTGTGCCGCGTCCGCCACCCGGATGCCGAGCACTCCCAGTACGCCGTCGTCCAGCCGGGGGCGGCGGCCGCCCCCGCTCAGCGCGTCGGGAGAGACGTACGGGTTGTTGCTGACGAGGAGGGCCTGCTGGGACGAGAGGGCGGTGCCGTCGGCCTGTGCGTCGAGCCGCACCCGTTCCCCGAGCAGCAGGTCCGGCATCAGGGTCAGCGCCGTGCCCGCCTTGTCGTCGCGGTACTCCGGCCGCTGCACGACATCGGCGTACACCCCGAAGGACACCGTGTTCACGAAGGCCCGGCCGGCGACGTCACCGAGGTCGATCCGCAGCTCCTCGCCGTCGGTCAGCGCGTCGAGACAGCGGGACGGGTCGGAGCGGTCGAGGCCCAGGTCCATGGCGAAGTGGTTGCGGGTGCCGGCGGAGACCACGAGGAAGGGCAGGCCGTGCTCGGCCGCGACCGCCGCGACCAGCGCCTGCGTGCCGTCGCCGCCCGCGACGCCGAGCAGGTCCGCGCCCCCGGCCACGGCCTCCCGGGCCAGTTCGGCGACATCGGCCGGGGCGGACGGGTCGAGCAGGATCACCCGCGCGCCCAGCTCTTCCGCCCGTTCCACCAGCCGGAAGCGGCCGACCTTGCCGCCCCCGGACTTCGGGTTCATGATCAGGACCGGCCGCCGTGGCCGGGGCGCGGCTCTCGCCGGCGTCGACCGCCGCGGACGTGACCTGCGCAGCGCCGCCCGGGCGAGGGCCAGCGCCGCGCCCCAGCACAGGAGCAGTACCAGCGCCGTCAGCCACAGGCCGTCGTGCGCGAACAGGACCAGGACGGCGACGGGCGCTCCCACGGTGAGGACCGCCCCGGCCAGCCGCACCAGGCCCCGGTGCGCCACGAACCACCACGCGCCGACGGCACAGAGGGCCAGCCCGAGGAGCCCGGCTCCGACGACCAGGAGACCACCCTCGCCCAGGGCGAGCCCGAGCACGACCAGCGAACCGACCGCCGCGAGCACGGCCAGACGCGCGAGAAGCCGTGCGGCGCCGCTCCCGTCGGGGCCCGTCAGGTGTGTTCCGCCCATGGTTCCTCTCCGTGCCGTGCCCGGCCGCGAGCCCGGTCCCGAGGCACCAGCCTGCGTACTGCGGGACCGAGGGGCACTCCGGCGGGGCCGGGAGGATGAAGCGGACGGTCCTCCGAGCCGGACCCGACCGCGGCCACTCCGTACTCGGTGGCGGTCCGGGGCGCCTAGCCAACGGGGCCGGCGCTGGGCGCCGCCATAAGGCCGGAGGTCCTGCGGCGGTGCTGGGCGCCGCCATGGGGCCGGAGGTCCTGCGCGTGAGCGGTGGACTCGGCGGCGGCGACCGGCGCCGCACCTGGAAGCTGCTCGGCGGGTTGGCGCGGGGCTGAGCCTTCGGGGTGGGACTCCGGCGGTTCCCGGCCGGCGGCGCGTTCGCCGGCTCGGTGCCGTCAGGCGGGCACTCTCCGTCCCGCACGATGGAAATCGTGACAGGTGCATGGCGGGTGGAGGGGGTGAGGGCATACCGTCGGGGATCGGGAGGAACGCCAACCGGCCTACCCAGCCGAAGAGTTGCACTCCTCCCGCACTCTCGGTTCCCTACGGACCCGAGTCCCCCACGAGTGAAGGAGCAGCAATGCCGCTCTGCACATGGCTCAAGGCGGGCACCACCGCCGCGGTGGTCGTCCTCGCCACCGCGACGGCGGCGAGCGCCGCGACCGGCCCCTCGCCCGTCTCCGCGCCGTCCCCGTCGGGCGCGGCGGCTGTGGTGACGCTTCGTTACGACGACAGCCGGGCCGGCGGTTGGGAGGCGGCGATCGCGGACGGGGTCGCCTCCTGGAACGCGAACGTCGGGAACGTCAAGCTGGTCGAGGCCGCGCCCGGCACCAGGGCCGAGATCGTGATCGTGGCCACGACCGGGTGGCCCCAGGCGAACCTCGGGCCCGTGCGGCCGGGGCGGCAGGTGCGGGTGGAGCTGGGGAGTCAGGCGGTGAGCCAGGGGTACGACAAGACGCGTATCGCCGCTCACGAGCTCGGCCACAGCCTCGGCCTGCCGGACACCAAGCCCGGTCCGTGCTCACAGTTGATGTCGGGGTCGAGCGCGGGTACGAGCTGCGCGAACGCGGTCCCGAACGCCACCGAGCGGGCCCGCGTCAACTCCGCCTACGCCTCCGGCGCCGCCGCGCGCGTTCCCACCGACGGCCGGGTCCTGGTGGACGCCCCCTAGCACGAGGGCGGGGACGGCAGGGCGTTCGGGCGGGCGGTTCAGCGCCCGACCGGGCGCCCTGTCGTCATTCCGCGCGCTCTCCACGGTGTCGCCACAGGACGGGTACGGGGTGTCCACTTCTCGGTGGCTTGAACATGCCAAGCTCGGGCTCGAACCACCTACCACCACCCGTCCGTAGGGCACCGCGTCCGGGCCTGCCGACCGCCGGAACGAGGCGACGTGCCCGCCCAGCGAGAGGACACCCCCCACATATGTCCGCTCACCACAGGCAGCGCCCCTGGCGGCGTTCCCTCCTGAGCATCGCGGCGACCACCGCCGTCGTCGCGTCCACCGCGGCCTACGCCTCCGGCGCCCAGCCCTCCCCCGACAGCGCCGCCCCCGCGGCCGCGCCGCTGGACGACACGTACTACGAAGGCGCCCTCGGCAAGACCGGGCCCGAGCTGAAGAGCGCCGTCCACACGATCGTCAGCGAGCAGACCAAGCTCTCGTACGACCAGGTCTGGGACGCGCTGAAGACCACCGACGAGGATCCGGCGAACGCGGACAACGTCGTACTGCTCTACTCCGGGCGTTCCCAGGCCAAGGACGCCAACGGCGGCGAGGCGAACGACTGGAACCGTGAGCACGTCTGGGCCAAGTCGCACGGCGACTTCGGCACCGCCACCGGCCCGGGCACCGACATCCACCACCTGCGGCCCGAGGACGTCTCCGTCAACGCCACCCGGGGCAACCTGGACTTCGACAACGGGGGCGACCCGGTCGACGAGGCCCCCGACAGCCTCTCCGACGGCGACTCGTTCGAGCCGCGCGACGCGGTCAAGGGCGATGTCGCCCGCATGATCCTCTACATGGCCGTCCGCTACGACGGCAGCGAGGGCTTCCCCGACCTCGAGCCCAACGACCAGGTCGACAACGGCTCCGCACCGGCGATGGGCCGTCTCTCGGTGCTCCGGCAGTGGAACGACCAAGACCCGCCGGACGCCTTCGAGAAGTCCCGCAACGACAAGATCTTCGCCATCCAGAAGAACCGGAACCCCTTCGTCGACCATCCCGAATGGGTCGCCGAGATCTGGAAGTGACACGGCGGCCCGGCCCGGTCCCGGCGCGCTCCAACCGAGCGCGCCGGTGTCCCGGGCCGGGCGGACCGGATCAGCCCGTGCCCTGCGGGCGCGCGCCTCGCTCAGGCGCCCATCCCCAGGACCGCGAGGTTCAGCGCCCGCAGGTCCGGGACGGGAGGCAGCTCGTGCGCCTCCTCACCCCGTCCCTCGTACAGCGCGGGGACGGGCCGCAGGCCGGCCACTCCCCCGGCGGCCCAGGGCGCGTCGAGCGAGGGCATGGACAGCGTCATCCGACGGCCGTCGGAAAGGCTGGTCTCGTAGGTGGCGGCTTCTCTCGACGGCATCGGCGGCTCTCTTCCCTGAGTGGTGCACGCGTCGGCGGCGATCGCCCTGCCTTGTGCGACGTTCGACGGGGCCCCGTGGTTCCCGTACCTCAGTTCGCACCGTGGGGCACCGACGCCTCGGGCCTCACTTCGCACTGTGGGGCGCCGGCGTCTTGGGCCCGGGTGGCTCGGGGGGCGTGGGGCGACGGCGGCCGTAGAGGCGGGCAAGGGGTTCGCTGCTCAGGCCGTGCAGCACGATGCTCACCATGACGGTGATCACCATCACCCGGGAGATGAAGTCACCGCTTGTGGCAGGCAGTTGGAGGGTGGCGAGGAGGCCGAAGACCACCGAGGTCACGCCCCGGGGCCCCATCCACCCCAGGAAGAGCCTGTCCCGCAGGGACAAGTTCGTGCCGATGAGCACGAGCATCACGGGCACCATCCGCACCAGCGTGACGGCGAGGAGGGCGTAGAAGATGACGGAGAGGTGGAAGCCGTCCCAGAACTCGTCGTTGACGATCTGTCCGAAGAGGAACCAGAGGGCGAGCGTCAGCAGCGTGACCAGGTCGTCCGTCATCCGCACGGCGTCCTCCGGGAGCCGCCGCATGGCGGGGGCGATGCAGACCCCGGCCACGAAGGAGGCGACGAAGCCGTTGCCGCCGAGGGCCGAGGACAGGGTGTAGGCCGCGATGGGCACGCTCAGTACCGCGAGTCGGGTCGCGGCGGACTGCGTCCAGCCCCTCGCCCAGGCGCGGCTCAGCACCCAGCCGCAGGAGTAGCCGACGAGCACTCCGGCCAGGAGCGCCCAGGACGCCGCTCCGATGGCGTCGAGGACGGCCTCGGCATAGTCGTCGCTCGCCGCACGGGACTCGACGGCGGCGGCGACGCAGAGCAGGAACACCGGGGAGACGATGCCGTCGTTGAGACCGCCCTCGACGTTCAGCACCTCCCGCAGGCGCGCCGGGATCCGCTTGTCGCGCACCACGGCCGCGGTGGGTGCCAGATCGAGGGGGACGACGACGGTCGCCAGCGCCGCAAGGACCCATCCGGGCTGGTGGGGGAAGAAGGCGAGCGCGGTCAGGAAGGCGGCGGCGAGGGTGAGCGGCAGCGCCCCGCCGAGCAGCCGGGCGACGACGCTCCGCTCGCGCCGGATGACCCCCGCGGGCACCTCGGTCGCGTCGACGAAGAGCAGGAGCGCGAGCACGACCTCCACCGCGTGCTCGAAGCCGGCCATGTCGCCGAAGTCGAAGACGAGGGGCGGTTTCGAGCCGCTGGTAAGGGCGATGCCCGCCGCCAGCATGGCGATCGGCGCGGTGATGCTCCATCGCGCGAGCCGGTGCGACAGGACGCACCACGCGAACAGGATGCCCGCGATGACGGTTACGGCAAGCAAGTCCATCCGCGCTTTCGAAGGGGGCCTCGGACAAACGCAGCGTAAGGCGGATGTACCGCCGGGACGTGCGAGCGCGCCGACGTGGGGCACGTCGGCACGTCCGGCCGGTGGCCCGCTTCCCGGCGGTACGGTCGGCTCCCCCGGCGGTCGGCTCCCCCGGGCCGCCCGCGCCGCGCCCCGCCCCGCTCCCCGCGCCGCCCTCCGTACCGCGGCCCGCCCCGCTCCCCACACCGCCGCTCGAATGGACCGGCCCCCCTGGGGCGTGCAATCTGGAAGGGTGAAGACCGAGGCGCCCGTCAAAGGCCGCGGCCGTGCCGCCGGAATTCTCGAGAATCCGGTTGTCGGCATGGCGCCGTGGATCATCTTTTCGCTGTTGGTCGGTCCCGGCAGGTTCGAGATCTCCGTCGCTCTCGCCCTGGTGGCGACGATCGCGCTGATCGTGGGCGGACGGATCGTCAACCGGGGCACGTCCTGGAAGCTGCTGGAACTCTCCGACCTGGTGTTCTTCGCCGTACTCGCCGTCATCGGCGGGTTCGCCAGCGACGGCACCCGCCGCTGGCTGGAGACCTACGCCGGAGAGGTCTCCAACATCGCCCTCGTCGTGATCGCCTTCGGATCCATGGCGATCCGGATGCCGTTCACCCTCCAGTACGCACGCGAGCAGGTCGATCCGGCCTACTGGCACACGCCGACGTTCCTGCGGACGAACTACCTCATCACCGGGGTGTGGGGCCTGGCCTTCCTGGTCGCGGCCATCGCGGGCGGCTACGGCGACCTGGTGCTCCGCAACCCCAACAACATCTGGACGGGCTGGATCATCCAGGTCCTGGCGATCATCATCGCGCTGCGATTCACCGTCTGGTACCCGGACGTCGCGCGGGCGCACGCGATGAGCGCGGCGGGCCGGTCCGGGGAGAAGGGGCCGTCCCTGACCGGGATACTCGTGCCCCTCGCCGGGTTGCTGATTCCCGTCGGGATCGCCGTCCTGATCTTCGACAACGTGTGGTGGCTGGGCGTGCTCCTCATCGTGGCCGGTGTCCTGCTCACCAAGGCCTTGCGGGCGCGCGATTGACCGGGGGTACGCGGCTGACTGCGCGCGATTGACCGGCGGTCCGCGGCTGACTGCGCGTGACCTCGCCCTCGCCCCCCGGCGAACGACAGGGAGTGGCCCATGTCAGGACAGTTCGAAGCGTCGGTGGACGTCGACCGGCCCGTCGAGGAGGTCTTCGCCTATCTCGCCGACGGGCGCAACGACCCGCAGTTCAGCCCCCGGGTCCTGCGGATCGAGCGGACCCCCGACGCCCCGACCGCCGTGGGCACCGTGTTCCGGAGCACCGTGAAGGACGCCGGAATGAAGACCGGCAGGGAGTTCCGCATCACCGCCCTCGAAGCGCCCTCGACGATCCGCTGGGCCGAGGTGTCGAAGAACCTGGTGACCGCGCGCGAGGGCGGTTACGACCTGGAGGCGCTGCCCGGAGGCGGGACCCGGGTCCGGATCCACAACGTGCTCGAAGGCCACGGGCTGGGCAAGCTCCTCGTCGGGGTGGCGCTCTCCGCCGCCCGTAAGGACGCACCGGCCTTCGGCGGCCGGATCAAGGCGGCCGCCGAGGCGGCGATCCCGGCCCGCTGACGCCTCCGCCGCGACCACCGGCGCCTCCCGGGGCCCACCGCCGCACCGCCACCACGCCGCCACCACGCCGTGCCATCACCAGGCCGTGCCGTCTCAACGACGTGCCATCTCAACGCCGTGCGGCGCGGGCTGACGCCCGTACCGACGCCTGACGCCTCGCCTCGTCCTTTCCTCCATGCGATCTGGCATCTGCTGCTATGAAGCCACGAATCAATTGCATCTGAGAGGCGAAGGGCCATACGGTGACGCACATGCAGTCCTACACCATCGGACAGGCCGCGCGTCTGCTCGGCGTCAGCCCCGACACGGCCCGCCGCTGGGCGGACGCCGGCCGCGTCGCCACCCATCGCGACGAAGGCGGCCGCCGTCTGATCGACGGCCGCGATCTGGCCGCCTTCTCCGTCGAGGTCGCCCAGGGCGGCCACGGTGAGGACGACGCCTCGTACACCTCGGCGCGCAACGCGTTCCCCGGCATCGTCACCGCCGTCAAACTCGGCGACGTGGCGGCGCAGGTCGAGATCCAGGCCGGTCCGCACCGCCTGGTCTCCCTCCTCACCAGGGAGGCCGTCGAGGAGCTGGGAATCGAAGTCGGCATGCAGGCCACCGCCCGCGTGAAGTCGACCAGCGTGCACATCGACCGCACCTGACCCCCTCACGCACACCAGCGGCGCCACCTCTCCGGCGCGGCTCACCGCCATCCGCTCGGACGGCCCCACCGGCCGTCGTCCCCAGGAGAACCGCCTGATGTCTCTCGCATCCCGCTTCACCAGACGCCGCACCGCCGCCGTCCTGACGGCCGCCCTCCTCGTACCGCTGGCCGCCTGCGGCGACGGCGACGGCACCAAGGACTCCGGCGGCAAGGCCACCGCGTCCGCCACCGGCGCCCCCGAGGCCGACCTGACGGTGCTGGCCGCCGCGTCCCTGACCGACGTGTTCAAGACCGCGGGCGCCGCGTACGAGAAGAAGCACCCCGGCACCACGGTGACCTTCTCCTTCGCCGGGTCGCAGGAACTGGCCGCCCAGGTGAAGCAGGGCGCCCCCGCCGACGCCCTGGTCACCGCCGACACCAAGACGATGGACGGCCTGAAGGCGGACACCGGCGCGCCGGCCGTCATCGCCAAGAACCGTCTGGTCATCGCCACCGGCGAAGGCAACCCGAAGAAGATCGACGAGCTGAAGGACCTCGGCGACAGCGGGCTGAAGGTCGTCCTCGCCGCGCCCGAGGTGCCCGCCGGGCGCTACAGCGCGAAGATCCTCGACGCCCAGAAGATCACGGTGAAGCCGGTCTCGCAGGAGCCGAACGTCCGCGCCGTGCTCAGCAAGGTCGAGCTGGGCGAGGCCGACGCCGGTCTCGTCTACAAGACCGACGCCGAGAAGTCGGCCGACAAGGTCGACGCGGTCGCCATCCCCGACGACCAGAACGCGATCGCCGAATACCCGGCCGCCACGCTCAAGGCGTCGAAGAACTCCGCGGCCGCGGCCGCCTTCGTCGCCTGGCTCGGCACCCCTGAGGCCCAGAAGATCCTGCGGGACGCCGGCTTCCAGCAGCCGTAACCGTGTCGCGGGGCTGCCCGGGCCGGGGGGCCGGGCAGCCCCGCGGGGCCGTGCGCCGCACGCGTACGGGATCTCCCCTGCGGGCAGCGTGCGTTGCGGTTCCGCGCCGCGCGTGTACGGGATCTTCCCTGCGGGCAACGTGCATTGCGACTCCCTGCCGCGCGTGGACCGGACCTTCCCTGCGGGCAGCGTGCGTTGCGGCTCCCCGCCACACTTGTACGGATCTTCCCCCGCGGCAGGGCGCGTTGCGGCTCCCCGCCGCGCCCGTACGGGCACTCTCGTACGGGCACTCTCGTACGGGTGCCCGCGAACGGCGGCACGCGTACGGCTCCGCGCCACGCACCCCCTCCCCCTGCCCCCCTCCCACTCCCTCCCCCGCCGAGCCCTCCCCCTCCGAGCCCGGGAACCACCGATGACACGCCCCAGCCCCCTCGCCCCGGCCCCGACGGAGAAGCCCCGGGCCCCGCGGACACCGCGCGCCCGCGCGCCGCTCGCCCTGGCGGTGCCCGCGCTGCTGGCCATCGCGTTCCTCATGCTCCCGCTCGTCGGGATCCTCGCCCGCACGCCCTGGGGCGAACTGGGTGCCCATCTGACGAGTCCCGGCACGACCCGGGCGCTGCGACTCTCTCTCGTCGTCTCGCTCTGGGCCCTCGGCCTGTCGCTGCTGCTCGGCGTCCCGCTGGCCTGGCTGCTGGCCCGGGTGCCGTTCCCGGGCAAGGCGTTCGTCCGTTCCCTGGTGCTGCTTCCGATGGTCCTGCCGCCCACCGTCGGCGGGGTCGCGCTCCTCCTGGCGTTCGGCCGCCGCGGCCTGCTCGGCCCGTGGCTGGAGGAGTCGTTCGGCATCACCCTGCCGTTTCACACCTCGGGCGCGGTCCTGGCCGCCACGTTCGTCGCCATGCCGTTCCTCGTCATCAGCCTGGAAGGCGCGCTCGGCGGGCTCCGGCCGCGGTACGAGGAGACCGCCGCCTCTCTGGGCGCCTCGCCCCTGCGGGTGTTCCTCACGGTGACGCTGCCCATGGTCGCCCCGGGACTGATCGCCGGCGCCGCCCTCACCTGGGCGCGGGCGCTGGGCGAGTTCGGCGCCACCATCACCTTCGCCGGCAACCTCCCCGGCACCACGCAGACCCTGCCCCTCCAGGTCTACCTCCTCCTCCAGGAGGAGCCGGAGGCGGCGACGTCCGTCTCGCTCCTGCTGCTGGCCATCGCCCTGCTCGTCCTCATCGCGCTGCGCGGCCGCTGGACCGGGACGCCGAGCGACCGGGCCCGTTCCGCCCCGCCCGCCGTGGATGAGCCGGGGCCCGTACCCGTGACGGTCCCTGCCGAGCCCGTCACGGCGCGGGAGCGCTGGCCCCTGCACGCCGACGTCACAGGCTTCACCGAACTGACGCTGGACGCCGAACCGGGCACCACCATCGCGGTGGTCGGCGCCAACGGCGCGGGCAAGACCACGCTCCTGCGCGCCCTCCTCGGCCTCACCCCGCGTGCCCACGCGGCCGTGCGCCTGGGCGACACGGACGTCACCGCGCGGCCGCCGCACCGCCGTGGCGTCGCCTGGGTCCCCCAGGACGGCGCGCTCTTCCCCCACCTGACCGCGCTCGCCAACACCGCGTACGGCCTGCGCGCGCACGGGGTCGCCCGGGCGGAGGCGCGTCGCGAGGCACAGCGGTGGCTCGACCGGCTCGGCGTCGGGCACCTGGCGCGCCGAAAGCCGGCCCAGCTCTCCGGCGGACAGGCACAGCGCGTCGCCCTCGCCCGCGCCCTCGCCGCCCGGCCCCGGCTGCTGCTCCTCGACGAACCCCTCGCCGCGCTCGACCAGACCACCCGCGCGCGCGTACGGCACACCCTGCGCCGGCATCTCGACGGCTTCGGCGGGGTCTGTCTGATCGTCACCCACGACCCGGTCGAGGCGGTCTCGCTCGCCGACCGCGTCCTCGTCCTCGACGACGGCCGCCCCCTCCAGGACGCCCCGCCCGCCGAGGTCACCCGGCACCCCCGCTCCCCCTGGGTGGCGCGCATGCTCGGCCGCAACGCCTGGCCCGGTACGTCGACGGACGACGGCCTGCGGCTTGCCGGCGGCGGCCGGCTGGTGGTCGCGGACTCCCTTCCGGCCGGGACGGAGGCCCTCGCGATCATCGCCCCCGAGGCCGTCTCCCTCCACCGCGACAAGCCCGCCGGCAGCCCCCGTAACGTCTGGCCCGGCACGGTCCGGGAAATCACCGCCTCGGGCAGCCGGCTGCGGGTCCTCGTCACCTCGGACCGCTCCCCCGACCTCGTCGCCGAGATCACGCCCGAGGCGGCGGCCGAACTCGCCCTGGCCGACGGGACGTCGGTGTGGACGAGCGTGAAGGCGACCGAGGTGACGGTGGTCGCGCTGTGAACCGCCCGTACCTTGGAGACACCGCGCGCCCGGCGGGCCTCGCGGGCCCGTGAGCGTGTCGGGTCGTGCCGGTGCCGGGAGCGGCCGCGGTCCGCTCCCGGTGTCCGGTCCGGTGTGCCGGGTCAGTGCGTGACGGTGACCTGGTCGACCGTCCAGAACGCGCTGTTGGTGCCGGTGTAGCGGAAGCGCAGCCGGGCGCTGGTGGCGCCGGCCGGGACGGCGACGGTGAGCTTCTCGAAGGCGTTGCGGTCGGCTCGGTAGGACTTCAGCAGCTGGGGGGCTCCCCCGTCGAAGGAGATGTACGTGTCCCCGGTCTGCGGGCCGTCGATCTTGTAGTTCGTCGCGTACGAGACGGTCGCGGACGCGCCGCCGGTCACCGGGAAGGCGGGGCTGACGAGGGTGGAGTCGAACTGTCCGGCGCCGTGCGCCTTGTCGTCCCACTCGTCGGAGTCGGCGACGGCGAAGACGTTCCGGGCGCGGACGTTGGTCTCGCGGCTCTGGCCCAGGTCGGTGTTGCTCCAGAACTCGTCGGTCGCGAAGGACCAGCCGCGCCACTCGGTCACGCCGCCGGTGGGCAGGGCGGAGTTGTCGACGGACCAGCCGGCGGGCGGGGTGGTCTTCCAGCCCTTGAGGGTGGAGGGCAGGCCGAGTTCGTCGACGCGCGTGTTCAGGGTGGGGCGCAGGGTGTCGAAGGCGTCGGGGGTCAGGGCGGCGATCGGCCGGCCGTCGAGCTGCCAGGCCGGGTCGGCGGCGATGCCGAAGTGGGCGAGGACGGTGGGGGCGATGTCGGTGATCTTGACGTCGTGGCGGACCGAACCCGGGGTGAAGCCGGTGCCCTTGGCGATGACGAAGGTCTGCCGCTCGCCGGGGGTGTTGCCGCCGTGGTTGCCGCCGGGCTTGTGGCCGTGGTCGGCGGTGACGATGATCTGCCAGTCCTCGTCGGCGTAGCCGGGGCGGGAGGTGACGGCGTCGAGGATCCGGCCGATCTGGCCGTCGGCGACGTTGAGGGCGTCCCGGTAGGCCTGGTGCTCGGTGCCGTGGGAGTGGCCGGCGCCGTCGACCTCGTCGAGGTGGACGAAGGTGGCGTCCGCGTCGGTGGTGGTGAGCTTGGAGACGGCGGTCGCGGTGGTGTCGGCGTCGTTGACGCCGCCGAGGCGGGTGTCGACGGCGGGGCCGAAGACGGTGTCGCGGATCGGGCTCCAGGTGCCGACGACCAGGGTGTCGAGCGCCGGGTCGGAGCTCTCCAGGCGGGTGGCGTAGTCCGGGTACAGGTCGTAGCGGGCGCCGGCGAAGGTGTTGTCGACCACCTTGTGCTTGTCCGGCCAGGCGCCGGTGGCGATGGACGACCAGCCCGGGCCGGAGGAGGTGGGGGCCATCGGGTGGGCGTAGAGGTTGCTGGTGGCGGTCATGCCGCCCGTCATGAGGCCCTTGACGCGGGGCATCCTCGCCTTGTCGAACGTGGCGAAGGTGGCTCCGTCGACGCCGATGACCAGCGACTTGGGCTGCTTGGCGGCGGTGGTGGCGGGGGCGCCGGAGGGCCGTACCTTCTTCTGGCCGGCGGCGGGGGCGCCCTTGCCGGCGACGGGGTCCGCGGCGTGGGCGGCGGCGGCGAGCGGCAGGACGGCGGCCGCGACGGTGACCGCGAGGGCGGCCCGAAGGGAACGGGACAGGTGCACGGAATCTCCCTGGGAAGACCTGTGGGGGCATGGGGTGCGCGGCCGTCTGGCCGGGCGTTGACGAGCCTGGGCCCGGGCAGGGATCAACAGATGCACGCGGAACCCCTCATGGATGAACAGCACACGACAGATGGTTCAGACCCGTTATCGTGGCGTGATGTTGGGGTTCTTCCCTGTGCGCACGGCGGAACGCCCCTCCACCGCGGGGGTGGAGAGGCGTTCCTGAGGATCGGTCCCGTCAGACGAGGGTGCGCTCCCACTGCTGGTTCTGCCCGCCGTTGCAGGTCCACTGGTCGAGCTCGGCGCCGTCGGCGTACGAGTAGTTCGCGACGTCCAGGCACTTGCCGCTGTGCCGGGCGGCGAGCTGGACGTGCCCGGCGTCGCCGCTCGCCTCGATCTTCCAGTGCTGGTTCTTCGCGCTGCCGCAGGTCTTCTGGACGACGAGGGCACCGTCCGCGGTGGCCGCGCCGCTCACCTCCAGGCACTTGCCGCTGTTGCGCGCGATGATCTGGACGTATCCGCTGGTGCCGACGTTCTTGAACTGGTACTGCTGGTTGATGTCTCCGCCGCAGCCCCACTGGACGATCCGCGCGCCGTCCGCGGAGTCGAAGCCGGAGACGTCCGCGCACTTGCCGCTGCTGCGGACCGACAGGGTCTCCCAGATCACGTTCATTCCGCTCACCTTGCCGGCCGCGGTGTCGATCGTGATCCTGGGCGAGTACTCCATGGTCATAGTGGTCTTGGTCGGGAACGTCAGCGGGAGCCAGACGTACTGCGAGTCCTGGACCATACCGCCCATGGAGTTGCCCCAGCGGTCGCCCATGTAGAGGTAACCGGTCCCCTTGGTGCCCTGCACCGGAAGGACGTACGCGGTCTGGCTGCGGTAGGTCGTGGAGTTGCCGATGTCCTTCAGGCCGCTCCACGCTCCGGTGATGCTGGAGGCGGTGGCGTACTTCTGCTGGTTGGGCGCCCAACCGGTGGCACCGGAGGTGAGCAGGAAGTAGACGCCGTTGCGCTTGAACATCGCCGGAGCCTCGCGCGACTGACCGGCCCAGAGCTTCTTCACCTGGGTGTCGATGCCGGTGTAGTCGGCGGTGAGGCGGTAGACGTGGAGGTCGGCGTTCTCGTTGGCGGCGGAGATCATGTAGCCGGTGCCGTCGGTGTCGACGAACGTGGTGATGTCACGGGACATGTGGCCGAGCGGGCGGAAGCTGCCGCGCCAGGAGTAGTCGCCGTCGACGGTGTCCGACACGGCCACGGCGGCGCGCGCCTCGCTGTAGTCGGTGGCGCTGCCCTCCTTGTGCATCCACATCACGAACTGGCCGGTGGTCTCGTTGTAGACGACCTTGGGCCGCTCGATGTTGGCGCCCGCCAGTTCCGGGTCGGTCGCCTGGGTGAGGACGTGGTTGCGGAACTCCCAGGTCTTCAGGTCGGTGGAGCGGTACGCGGAGACGTAGCGGAAGCTGTTGTCGGCGTTCCGGTTCTCGCCGAACCAGTAGTAGTACTGGTCGACCTTGACGACGCCGCCGCCATGGGCGTGGACGGGGTTGCCCGCCGGGTCGGTGAACTGGGTGGCGTTGTTCACGCTCACCGGGGCCGCGTGGGCGGTGCCGACGGCGCCCAGGAGGGACAGGAGGAGAGCGGACAGAGCGGCGACGATCGCCGATGCCCCGGGTCTTCTACGCGACATGGTCACTTACCTCTTGCTGTGCGGAACCGGCACATCCGGTCGTGCGCTCGCGGCGCGCGCCGGACGTGTCCGTGCGGGGTGGGGTGAGGAGTGCGTACGGCAGCGGCGGTACGCGAAGGCGCCGGCCGACCGGGCCTGTGTGGCGGGGTGTGTGCGGTCGGGCATCGCGGCCCGTGGCGCGGAGGGGAGGTGGCCGCCGTGTTACGGCTGCGTGTCGCCCCTCCATGTTTACGTTAACTCGGGGTGTTGGGAGAGAGTCTGAAAGCCCCGCGGGAGCGTGTCAAGAGACGTGTCACGCCCCCTCCCGCACGGGGGCGGCCGTGCTGTTCCCGCCGCGGCCGGAGCGGTCGGCGTTACCGCTGGTTCAGGTGACGGCGGCCTGACAATCCATGGTCAAGGCCCGCCTTTCACCTCCCGGACGATGCCGTGCCCCGGCTGTCACCGCGTCCGAAAAATGGGCTCAACCGTCCATGTAGCGGGCCCAGTTCTCCCGCACCACGCGCAGCGCCTTGGCCAGCTGGGCGTCGTCGGGGAAGGTCGGGGTCCCCTCGACCGTCGGCAGGTGCGAGGCCATCGCCTTGTCGAGGGTGCCGTCCTTGGCCATGACGTCCATCAGCACGGGGCGGGCGTCACCGGCCAGCCGCAGGTTCTGCCCCTCCGTACTGGCGAGGTACTCCAGCCAGAGGCGGGCGGCGGCGGGGTGCGGGGCGAACTTGTTGACCGCCTGGGCGTAGTACTGCGAGAAGCTGCCGTCGAAGGGGATGGACACCTTCCAGTTCACGTCGGTACCGCGCAGCTCGTCGACGTGCCGAAGGTTCAGGAAGTCCCACTCGATGCTGATCGGGGTCTCACCCCGGGCGATCGCCGCCGGGTTGGGGTTGCCGCGGTTGTAGTTGCCGACCTCGTCGAGCTCCGCGAAGAAGTCGATGCCGGGCTGGATGTCGTCGAACGAGCCGCCGTTGGCGAGGGCGGCCGCGTACACGCCGGCGAAGGCGGATCCGGCCGTGGTCGGGTTGCCGTTCAGCGCCACCATGCCGGCGTACGCGGGTTCGAGCAGGTCGGCGAAGGAGACGGGGCAGACCTTGACGCGGGTCTGGTCGCAGCCGATGGAGACGTAACCGCCGTAGCTGTTGAACCAGGTGCCGTCCGGGGCCTTCTGGTTCGCCGCGATGGCGTTCCATTCGGTCACGCGATAGACCGACAGCAGGCCCTGGCGGGTTGCCGACTGGGCGAAGGCGTCACCGAGGTCGAGGACGTCGGGGGCGGTCGGCTTGCCGCGGCTGCGCTTCATGTCGTCGATCTCTTGCTGGCTGTTGCCGAACGGGTTGCTGTTGACGATCTTGATTCCGTACTTCTTCTGGAAACCGTCCATCAGCCCGCCGTAGTTCGCCCAGTGGCGCAGCAGGGTGGTCGTGTGGAGCGTGCCCTCCTTCTTCGCCGCTCTGACCAGCGCGTCCATGCCGCCGGCCTCTTCTGCGGAGCGGGCCACGGCGGGGGCCACCGTCCGCACGGGCTGTTCGTCCTCCACGCAGGCGCCGAGGCCGAGCGCCATGACGCAGAGGCAGCCGAGGAGGGCGATCGGGCGCATCCGGGGAGGTCCGACCACGACGCCTCCTCAAGGGCCGGCAGGGATCCGGGAGGGCAGGGCCGGTCCGCTTCCCCCAGGGTGAGGGTGTGCACCAGCCTACTCGGACACCACCGGCATTTCCGGATGAATCCCATCTCCCCTCGGTGTCTCAGAGCTCCACGTCGTCCCACTGGCTGAGCAGCATCTCCCCCAGCCGGTCGGGGTCGGGACCCGCGCCGGGGCCGGTCGCCTGCGAGGCCCAGATGGTCTTGCCGCGCGGGGAGTAGCGGGTGCCCCACTTCTCCGCGTACTGGGCGACGAGGAAGAGGCCGCGGCCGCCCTCGTCGGTGTCGCTCGCGCGCCGGATGTGGGGCGAGGTGCTGCTTCCGTCGGAGACCTCGCAGATCAGGGTGCGGCTGTGGAGGAGCCGCACGTGGATCGGCTCGATGCCGTAGCGGACGGCGTTGGTGATCAGTTCGCTGAGGATCAGTTCGGTGCCGAAGGCGATGTCCTCCAAGCCCCACTCGGCCAGCTTGCGGGCGCACGCGTTGCGGACCGGCCCGACGGCCGCGGGGTCGCGCGCCACGTCCCACTCGGCGACCTTGGCGGGGTCCAGCCGCCGGGTGCGCGCCACGAGGAGGGCGACGTCGTCGCCGGATCCGGCGGGCAGCAGCGTGTCGATGACGGCGGCGCAGGTCTCCTCCGGGGTGCGCTCGGGCCCGGTGAGGGCCTCGCGAAGGGCGTCCAGGCTCTGGTCGAGGTCGAGGTCGCGGTCGCGGTCCTCGAGCAGGCCGTTGGTGTAGAGCACGAGCCGGGAGCCCTCGGGCAGGGTCGCCTCGGTCGTCTCCACGGGCATGCCGGCGCCCAGGCCGAGCGGCGGGGCGACCGGGGCCCGCAGGAACTCCACGGTTCCGTCGGGCCGGACGACCGCCGGCGGCAGGTGGCCGGCCGAGGCCACGCTCACCGCTCCGGAGACGGAGTCGTAGACGACGCACAGACAGGTGGCGCCGGTGATCATCTCCGCTTCGTCCGCCGACTCCTCGTCCTGGACGTCGATGAGGGCGACCAGCTCGTCCAGGTGGCCGATCAGTTCGTCCGGGGAGAGGTCGAGGGCGGAGAAGTTATGGACGGCGATGCGCAGCCGGCCCATGGTGGCGGCCGCGTGCAGGCCGTGGCCGACGACGTCGCCGACGACCAGCGCCACCCGGGCGCCGGGCAGCGGGATCACGTCGAACCAGTCTCCGCCCACGCCGGACTCGGCGGGCAGATAGCGCGAGGCCACCTCCAGCGCCTCGTCGTCGGGGAGGGCGCGCGGCATCAGGCTGCGCTGCAGGGTGACGGCCATGGTGTGCTCGCGGGTGTAGCGGCGGGCGTTGTCGATGGAGACCGCGGCCCGGCTCGCCAGCTCCTCGGCGAAGGACAGGTCCTCGTCGGTGAACGGCGCGGAGGCGTCGGCGCGCCAGAAGTTCGCCACGCCCAAGACGACTCCCCGGGCGCGCAGGGGTACGACGGCCAGGGAGTGGATGCCGTAGTGCAGGATGCGCCGGGCACGTTCCTCGTCCTGGGCGCGCCATCCGGACGAGGCGGCGAGGTCGGTCACCACCACGGAGCGGCCCTCGTTGACGCTGGTGTCCACCGGCGTGCCGGGAACAAAGCGGATCAGCTCGCCCGCGGGGTACAGGGGGTGGTCCTCGGCGAGGCCCGCGATGGCCGTGCGGCGCATTTCGGTGCTCGCCCCGGCCGGCTCCTCGCCGCGCAGGACGGGGTCGAGGAGTTCGACCGTGACGACGTCCGCGAAGCGCGGGGCCGCCACCTCCGCCAGTTCCTCCGCGGTCCGTACGACGTCCAGGGTGGTACCGATGCGCACACCGGCGTCGTAGAGGAGCCGCAGCCGCTCGCGCGCCACCTCGGCCCGGCCCGAGAGCGCGCGCAGCTCGGTGGTGTCCCGGAGGGTGACGACGCTGCCGTGCCGGCCTCCGAGGGGAGGGGTGAGGCGTTTGTTGAGGGCGAGCAGGCGGTCGGCCGCCGGGTGCACCTCGTCGGTCGCGATCCGCTCCGAGGTCAGGAGAGAGGTGAGGGAGGGATCCAGACCGAGGTCGGTGACGCGGCGGCCTTCGGCGTCCGCCGGCAGGTCGAGCAGGCGGCGCGCCTCGTCGTTGACGAGCAGCAGCCGGCGGTCCCGCCCGGTGATGAGCACGCCCTCGCGGACGGCGTGCAGGACCGCGTCGTGGTGTTCGTACATCCGGGTCATCTCGGCGGGGCCGAGGCCGTGGGTCTGGCGGCGCAGCCGGCGGCTGACCAGGCCGGTGCCGACGGCGACGAGGAGGAGGGCGGCCGCCGCGCTGCCCAGGAAGACGGGCAGCTGCTGGTCCACCGAGTCCTGGACCTTCTCGACGGTCACGGCGGCGGAGACGATGGCGACCACCTGGCCCTGGGCGTCCCTGACCGGGGCCGCCGAGATGACGGAGAGGCCGAGGGCGCCCTGGAAGGTCCGGGTGAAGGGCCGGCCCTCGGCCGCCTCGGCGTACGGGCCGATGACGTGCTTGCCCAGCTGGCCCGGGTCGCTGTGGGTGAGGGTGATGCCGTCGAGCTTGTACACGATCAGGGCGTCGATGCCGGATGCCTTGCGGGCGCCTTCGGCCAGCGGCTGGAGGACGGCCGTGGGGTCGGGGCTCTCCAGGGCCTGTACGAGGCCCGGGGCGTGCGCGAAGGACTGGGCGGCGGCGACGGTTCGGTGCCGGGCGTCGTTCATGGTGTCGCGCTGGGCCTGGACGACGATGGCCGCCACGGCGGCCGCGACGAGGAGGACGACGAGTGCCAGCTGGAGCAGGAAGACCTCGCGGGCGACGCTGCGCGTGGTCAGCCAGGCCCGGATGCGTTGCGGGCCGCTGAGAGGGGTCGCGCGTCGTTCACCCGACTCTTCGCCGGTTTCTCCGCTCATGTCCCATATTTGACCCGTTGTGATGAGTGCCTGGCAAGGACGGCGCCGGGCGGGGCGGCACGCAGCGGGGCGCCGGCCGGGACGAGAGGAGGCGGAACGGGGGCCGGGGGGAGGGTGCGGGCCCGGGGACAGCAGGGGACCGGGGGCAGTGGTGGACCGGGGGCGCGGGCCCGGGACAGCGGTGGGCCGGGGTAGCGGCGGGGGTCAGGCGTGGGTGGTGTCGGCCAGGATCAGTCGGCCGACCTCGTGACCCAGCACCGTCCGGGCGTCCTCGTCCAGCGCGTCGTCCGAGACGAAGTAGTCGATCTCCGAGAGCGTGGCGAAGCGGCTCAGCCCCACCACGCCCCACTTGCTGTGGTCCGCGACCACGGCGACCCGCGTCGCGGAGGCGATCAGCGCGCGGTTGGTCTGCGCCTCGGCGAGGTTCGGGGAGGTGACGCCGGCCCGCTCGGACACGCCGTGGGCGCCGATGATCAGCAGGTCCACCTGCAGGGAGCGGATCGCCTGGTCGGCCAGGGGGCCGACCAGCGAGGCCGACCGCGTGGGGGCTCCGCCGGTCAGGAGCACCGCGGGGGCGGACGCGCCGGGCTCCTGGGCGTAGCCGCGGAGCAGCTCGGCGACGGGGAGGGAGTTGGTGACGACGGTGAGGCCGGGGGTGTCGCGGAGCCGGGAGGCCACGGCGTAGGAGGTCGTACCGCCGGAGACGGCGACGACGCTGCCGGGCTTGACCAGCTCCGCGGCCGCCGTGGCGACCGCGGCCTTGGCCGTCGACTCGAGCTTGGCCTTGGCCTCGAAGCCGGGTTCCTCGGAGGTGGTGGCGGAGGTGGCGACGGCTCCGCCGTGCACCTTCTCCAGGGAGCCGGCCCGGGCCAGCGCGTCCAGGTCCCGCCGGACGGTCATGTCGGAGACCCCGAGCTGATCGACGAGGTGGGCCACCCGGACCGCCCCCTCGCGGCGCACGAGGTCGAGGATCAGCGCTCGCCGCTGCGGTGCCAGCATCCGCTCCCCGTCCCCGTCTCGTCCGTGCGTGGTGTGTGGGAACCGGTCGACGCGAGGTCCACCGAAGTCATCACATTCGAACAGAATACATTCCCGCCCGTGGGAAACGGCCTGATCCGGAGGGCCTCACCGGCCCTCCGGAGACGCGTCCGGTCAGGAGGTGGTGAGCTGCTGGTTGGCCGCCGTGCCGCAGGCGTACTGGACGACCTCGGCGCCGTCCGCCGTGGAGACACCGCTCACATCCAGGCACTTTCCGCTGTGGCGGGCCAGCAGGGTGACGAAACCGTCGGAGGACTTGTGCGCCGACCACTCCTGGTTGGGGCCGCCGTTGCAGGCGTACTGGAAGGCGATCGCGCCGTCCTCGGTGGAGGCGTTGGTGACGTCGAGGCACTTGCCGCTGTGGCGGGCGACGATGGTGACGTAACCACCGCCCGTCGGGCGCATGGACCACTGCTGGTGGGTCGCTCCCCCGCAGCCGTACTGCACCACCTGGGCGCCGTCCGCCGGGGAAGCGCCGGTCACGTCCAGGCACTTGCCGCTGTGGCGCATGCGCAGGGGCGTCCAGCTGTCGGCCGCCACCGAGCGGAATGTCCAGGACTGGTTGGATCCGGTCGTGGGACGGTAGACGCCGACGGCCGCGCCGTCGCTCGTGGACTCGCCGCCGACGTCGAGGAGGGTGCCGGTGGCGCTGTTGACCAGGGTGTAGTGCCCCTCACCGGTGGTGGAGAGCAGCCACTTCTGGTCGGCTGAGGTGCCGGAGTTCACCAGCGTGAGGGCGTTCCCCTGCGCGGCGAGGGCCTTGCCGTGGGAGACGCTCGTCACGCGGTAGGCCGCGGTGTTGTTCCAGTCGTGGGAGGCGAGCTTGGTGAACTTCCACTGCTGCGCCGGGCCGGCCGGGTCGGAGGTGCGCTGGACCAGGGAGGTCTGGCCGTTGGCGGTGGCGACGGTCAGGGCCTTGCCGCTGTTGTCGTTGAGGATCTGCCGGGCGGCGCCGGTGGGGGCGGTCACGCCGGCGAGGTTCACGCCCGTCGCGCCGGGGAGGACGAACGTGGTGACGGAGCCGGCGCCGACGGTGGTGGTGAGCGTCCGGCCCGCGGGGGTGACGTCGCTCTCGCGCTGGAGGTTCTTGGTGCCGTCGGTGGTGTAGCGCTGGACGGCGCCGGTGCCGACGTTCTGGAACCCGGCGAGGTTCAGGGTGATTCGCTGCGGCTCGCCGGTGGGGTTGGTGTGGACGACGACCGCGCCCTGGCCGGCCGGCCGCAGGGCGGCGAGGGTGTCGGCGTTGTCGGTGTTGATGATGCGGGCGCCCGGGCGGATGAACCGGGTGTAGTTCGCCATCGCCCAGTACTTCTTGTTCTTGCGCAGCGGCTCGGTGGCCGCGTCCTCCGGGGTGAAGTCGGTCTGGATGAGGCCCCAGTTGGAGTTCTCGCGGCCGGGGGTCATGTTCTCGTAGTCCTCGACGGCCTGCCACAGCACCCAGGCGCGCGGCTCCAGCTCCCGGAAGTCCTCGTTGATGCGCTGGGTCAGGTCGAGGGCGGGGCTGATGTCGGTGAAGCTCTGGGGGACGCTGCCGCCGAGGTCCACCTCCGACATCCACAGCGGGGTGGCCGCGCCCTTGGCGATGTCACGGGCTCCGGTGCGGCCGCCGGTTCCGTACGTGTGGGTGTTGAGCCGGCCGATCGAGGCCCTCACGGAGGCGTCGTAAGAGTCCCAGTTGGCGCGGAAGACATTCGGGTTGGTCTCGTCCATGGCGGCGATGGGCGTGGTGATGCCGTCCGCGTCGAGCTTGGCCCGCAGGGTGGTGATCATGCGGGCCTGCGAGGCGGGGTCCCAGTGGGAGCCCTCCTGCCGGCCGCCGGCGTGCCAGTAGTCGGTGCCGGGTTCGTTGACCGGCGAGAGGGAGTCGAAGGTGACGCCGGTCGAGCTCTGCACGCGCTGGAGCGAACCGGAGAGATACGCGGCGAACCGGTCGTACTGGTCGGAGCGCAGGTTGTCGTGCGCCCCGTTGTGGGCGCCGGAGACGAGACCGCTGTTCGTCATGAAGTAGGGCGCGGAGTTGGAGAAGGCCTCGAAGGTGTCGGCGCCGCGGGCCTTGGCGGCGGTGAGCCACCAGCGCTGGTTGGCATCGGCGCCGGCGTTCCAGTGGGTGGGGTTCGCCGGGTCCCACCAGTCGGGGGACTCGGGTCCTGGCCGGTTCCAGTAGCCGGGGACGGCGGCGCCGGCCCGCAGATAGGGGGCGGTCTCGGGGCTGTCGCCGCCGCCGATGTTGTAACGGGCGACGGTGAGGCCGAGGCCATCGGCGCCGTAGAGGTCGTCGGCGAGCCGGTTGCGCTGGGCGTCCGGCCAGCCTCCGGTGACGTTGGCGAACCACGCCAGCGCGGTGCCCCACCCCTCGAACGGCTGCTGCTGGTAGCTGGGGTCGGGGCGTACGGTCACGGCCTGGACGGGGCCCTCGGCCGCCGCGGAGGTCACGGGCGTCAGGCCGGTGGCGAGGAGCGCGGCCACGGCGGCGGTTCCGAGGACGGTGCCGCTCCTGCGTACCGCGCCGCCGCGCGTTCGGGTCGGGGCGGGTCGTTCACGGGTGGAGCGCATGGTGGGTCTCCCTGCTCGTGGGGCGTCGGTGGGACGGGCGGCTGCCGGTTAGGCGGCCGGGCGGGGGCTCGTGGGTGGGGCAGGCCCCGACGCGGGCGGCTGCCGGTTAGGCGGCCGGGCGGGGGCTCGTGGGTGGGGCAGGCCCCGACGCGGGCGGCTGCCGGTGGGCGGCCGGGCGGGGGCGGAGGCTCGTGGGTGGGGCAGGCCCCGGCGCGCGGGGCGCGGGGCCTGCCCGGTGCGGTCCGGGCGGCTGTCAGGCAGCCGTGCGGAGCCACTTCTGGTTGGCGCCGCCGTTGCAGCTCCACTGCACGAGCGGCGTGCCGTCTCCGGTGGACTGGTTGGTGACGTCCAGGCACTTGCCGCTCGCGGCGACCAGCTGCACGGTGGATCCGGACCCGGTGACGCTCCACTGCTGGGCGGCCGTTCCGTCGCAGGGGTACTGCGCGATCGCGGCGCCGTCGGCGGTGGACCCGTTCTGCGCGGCGAGGCACTTGCCGCTGTACCGGGCCACGATCTGCACCCGGCCGTTGCCGGCGGCCTTGAACCAGAACTGCTGGTTGACGGCCCGTGTGCCGCAGCCCCACTGGATGAGGGCGGCACCCTCGGCGGTCGAGTAGCCGGGGACGTCGGCGCACTTGCCGCTGTGCGAGGCGGTCAGCGTCTCCCAGGTGCCGAGACCCCGCACCGCTCCGGTCGCCGTGTCGACGGTGATCTGCGGGTGGTAGTCCATGGTCATGGTCGTGCTGGTGGGGAACGTCAGCGGCAGCCAGACGTACTGCGAGTCGTTGACCATGCCGCCGATGGAGTTGCCCCAGCGGTCGCCCATGTAGAGGTAGTCGGTCCCGTGGGTGCCCTGCACCGGAAGGACGTACGCGGTCTGCGAGCCGTAGGTGTACCCGTCGCCGATGTCCTTCAGGCCCGTCCAGGTGCCGGTGACACTGGAGGCGGTGGCGTACTTCTGCTGGTTGGGCGCCCAGCCGGTGGCACCGGAGGTGAGCAGGAAGTAGACGCCGTTGCGCTTGAACATCGCGGGGGCCTCCCGCCACTGGCCCGACCAGAGCTTCTGCACCTGCGCGGCGACGGCGGTGTAGTCGGGGGTGAGGCGGTAAACGTGCAGGTCGGCGTTCTCGTTGGCGGCGGAGATCATGTAGCCGGTGCCGTCGGTGTCGACGAACGTGGTGATGTCACGGGACATGTGGCCGAGCGGCCGGAAGCTGCCGCGCCAGGAGTAGTCACCGTCGACGGTCGAGGAGACCGCGACCGCGGCGCGCGCCTCGGAGTAGTCGGTGGCGCTGCCCTCCTTGTGCATCCACATCACGAACTGGCCGGTCGAGGCGTTGTAGATGACCTTGGGCCGCTCGATGTTGGCGCCCTGGAGCTCGGGATCGCTGCTCTGCTCGAGGACGTGGTTGCGGAACTCCCAGGTCTTCAGGTCGGTGGAGCGGTAGGCGGAGACGTACCGGAAGCTGTTGTCGGCGTTCCGGTTCTCGCCGAACCAGTAGTAGTACGTGCCGACCTTGAGGACCCCGCCGCCGTGGGCGTGGACGGGGTTGCCCGCCGGGTCGGTGAACTGGGTGGCGTTGGTGACGGTCACTGTCGCGGCGTGCGCGGTGCCGACGGCACCGAGGAGGGACAGGAGTACGGCACAGAGCGCGGTGAGCACGGTGGCCGTCCCCGAGGGTGTGCGTCGCATGATCGCGTACCTCGTGGCTGGAGGGGGTGGAGTGACTGACGTGGCGGATGGGCAGGCGGAAGCGCGCCGACGATGCGGCACGGGGAGCCTGCGGAACGGGGGAAGTCGCGCGGGGATCGTGCGCTGGTACGGGGTGAAGCGGGCACTCGTGAGAACCGCAGGGCATGCGGAGGGCGACGCGCCGGGTGGGGTCCGGCGCCGCTGACCGGAGGTGACGACCGTGTGACAAGGAGGTGTCGGCCCTCGATGTTCGCGTTAACACGAGCGCTTGGGAGGAGAGTTTGGGAGGGGCGAAAGAGGCTGTCAAGGAGTAGGACAAGATCCGTCGCGGTTTGACCGAACGGTATGTTTGCGCCAACATGCATACGGCTGCCCGCCGGCGCGCGGTCGGCCTTCGGTAGCGCTCCGAGGGAAGGTCGTGCGTATGGCGACGGAGAACAGGACACGGTCGCCACGCTCACGGCCGGCTCGGCAGTGGCCGTCCATGGCGGACGTCGCCACGATGGCGGGCGTCTCCTCGCAGACGGTGTCCCGGGTGGCGAACAACCGGCAGAACGTCGACGCCGCCACCCGCGAGAAGGTGCTCTCGGCCATGCAGGCGCTCGGCTACCGCCCCAACACGGCGGCCCGGGCCCTCGTCACGGGCCGGTTCGGGGCGCTGGGCGTGGTCAGCTTCGACGTGGGCGCGCACGGCAACGCCCGGACGCTCGGCGCGATCGCCGACGCCGCCCGCGAAGCCGACTTCTCCGTGAACTTCATGGGGGTACGGGCCCAGACCGAGGCCGCCGTCCGGCACGCCTTCCAGCATCTGATGCTGCAGTCCGTCGACGGCATCGTGCTGGTCGAGTCGCAGATGCTCGACACCCCCTCGCTACGGCTGCCGCCGTCCATGCCCGTGGTCGTCGCCGACGGCGACACCGGACACCGGTACCCCAACGTCGACTTCGACCAGGCCCACGGCGCCCACAGCGTGGTGTCCCATCTGCTCTCCCTGGGCCACCGCACGGTCTGGCACCTCGCCGGCCCGCACGACTCCTTCGCCGCCCGCCGGCGCGCCGAGTCCTGGCGCCGGACCCTGACCGACGCGGGCGCGCCCGTGCCGCCGGTGGTCCACGGCGACTGGTCGGCGAGGTCGGGCTACCGCGCCGGCCTCGACATCGCCCGCCGGCAGGACGTCACGGCCGTCTTCGCCGCCAACGACCAGATGGCGATGGGGCTGATGCGCGCCCTGCACGAGTCGGGGCTGAGCGTGCCGGGGGACGTGAGCGTGGCGGGCTTCGACGACATCGCCGAGGCGGCGTACCTCCACCCTCCGCTGACGACCGTGCACCAGGACTTCGAGGTGGTCGGCAAGCACTGCGTCTCGCTCCTGCTCGACCAGATCGAGGGCCGGACGGACGGTCCACGGCGCAGGGCGGTGGAACCCGTCCTCGTGGTGCGCTCGAGCACGGCCCCGCCGCGCGCGGGCGACGGGACCTGAGCCGCCGGACCCCACGCCCCTCGCCTCTCCCTTTCCGACTCCCGACGCGCCCCTCCCCCGTCAGCGCCCCCGTCCGCCCGGAGCGGGCGCGGCGGTGCTCGCGCGTTCCACCAGGGCGGTCGGGACGAGCCGTACGCCCGACACCTCTTCGCCGGCCAGCTCCCGCAGGACGGCCTCGACGCACCACTCGCCGACCTGGGCGAAGTCCTGCCGGACCGTCGTGAGCGGCGGGATGAAGGAGGCCGCCTCGGGGATGTCGTCGAAACCGACGACGCTGACGTCCTCGGGGACGCGTACGCCGCGCTCGTGCAGCGCCCGCAGCACGCCGAGGGCCATCTGGTCGTTGGCCGCGAACACCGCCGTGCAGTCGGCCTCGGCGGCGAGCCGCAGGCCCGCTTCGTAACCGGATGCGGGGGTCCAGTCCCCGCGCAGGAGCGGAGGCACCGCCCGCCCCTCCTCGCGCAGCAACTCCTCCCACGCGGCGGCCCGTCGGCCCGCGGCGAAGGACTCCTCGGGTCCCGCGAGGTGCCACACCGTGCCGTGGCCGAGGCCGAGCAGGTGCCGCACCGCCTGGCGGGTGCCCTGGCGCTGGTCGGTGTCCACCACCGGGAAGCGGCCCGTGGCGTCGGAGTCCACCACGACCACCTTGACGTGCGGCGGCAGGGTGAGGGCCGCGGTGTCCAGCAGATGGACCTCCATGATCAGGACGACGGCGTCGACCGCCAGCTCGTCGAGGCGGGTGAACGCCCCCTTGACATTGTCCTGCGTGGGCGCGTCGAGCGGGATGAGGGTGACCGCGTAGCCCGCGCGGGATGCCGCGTTCGCCAGGGCGTCCAGGGTCCGGACGTTGCCCGTGCTGGTGAGTCCCATGGTGATGACCCCGATGGCTCGAAACTCACCCCGCTTGAGGGCGCGAGCCGCGCTGTTGGGACGGTACCCCAGCTCCTTCATCGCGTCGAGGACCTTCCGGCGGGTGGTCTCGACGACGGCCGCATCGCCGTTGGAGACACGCGATACCGTCTGCGAGGAGACCCCGGCCAGCCGGGCGACGTCCGCCATGGACACACGTCGTGGCCTGCCCCTCTCCCCCCGTCGGCCGCCGTCCGCGGTCACCGCCGACCGACCGGTCGTGTGCTGTTCCGTCACCCGAATCCCTTTCATTCGCCGTCACTTCGTGCTTGACGCCCCCCACCGGGAATGTCACCATCACGCTACCGATGATTACGTAAACATTTCTCGTCGGCCAGCCTTCTCCCAGAGCCGGTTTTCGGCCTCAGGCCTCCGGGCCGGTCCCCTGCCCCTACCTCGCTCCCCGTCTCCGGACCGTTCGGTCACCGACGCAAGGACCCCAGCCATGACGCTCCTGTCGACGCGCGCTACGGCAGCACCACCGCCCAGCCCACGAGCACGCTTCCGCCTCCGCAAAGAGGCCCTCGTGGGCTGGGGATTCGCCGGCCCGTTCGTCGCGGTCTTCGGCCTCGTCTTCCTCGCACCGATCGGGTACGCCGTGTACCTGAGCCTCTTCCAGGACCGGCTCATCGGCGGCACCTCCTTCGTCGGTCTCGACAACTACGGCGAGGCCCTCACGGATCCCCGTTTCTGGGACGGCCTGGTGAGGGTCGGCCTGTTCCTGCTGATCCAGGTGCCGGTCATGCTCGGCATCGCGCTGCTGGTCGCCCTCGCGATCGACAGCGGCCGGCTCTACGGAAAGACGTTCTTCCGCGTCTCGATCTTCCTCCCCTACGCCGTGCCCGCCGTCGTCGCCAGCCTCATCTGGGGCTTCATGTACGGCAGCCGGTTCGGCCTCGTCGGCAACGTCAACGACGCCCTCGGGGTCACCCTGCCCGATCCGCTCTCCCCCTCGCTGGTCCTCGCCTCGATCGGCAACATCGTCACCTGGGAGTTCGTCGGTTACAACATGCTCATCTTCTACTCCGCCCTCAAGGTCGTGCCCCGCTCGCTCTACGAGGCGGCGGCGATCGACGGCGCCGGGGAGTGGCGGATCGTGCTCTCCGTCAAGCTCCCGGCCATCCGCAGCGCGCTGGTCATCGCCACGATCTTCTCGATCATCGGCAGCTTCCAGCTCTTCAACGAACCGAGCATCCTGCAGAAGCTCGCCCCGAACGCGATCACCAGCGACTTCACCCCGAACCTCTACACGTACTCGCTGTCCTTCGCGGGCCAGCAGCACAACTACGCGGCGACCGTGGCGATCGTGATGGGCGTGATCACCGCGATCATCGCCTACGCGGTGCAGCTGCGCGGCATGCGGAAGGGCTGAGCCATGACCACCCCCCTGACCACCGCGGCCGCCGAGCCCACCACGCCTCCCACGCAGCCGCGCACCACCGGCGCCCCGGCCGCCACGCGCGGCGCGCGCACCACCGGCGCCGGCCGCCGCAAGCGGCTCCCGCACACCCCACTCCACCCCCGCCCCAGCATCCCGCTGACCCTCGTCACCGGCCTGGTCCTCGTCTACACCCTGCTCCCCCTGGCCTGGCTGGTCATCAACGCCACCAAGAGCCAGCGGGGACTCCTCGACTCCTTCGGGCTCTGGTTCGCCGAGGACCTCAACCTGTGGGACAACATCACCCGGACGCTCACCTACGACGACGGCGTCTTCGTCCGCTGGCTGCTCAACACGCTGCTGTACGTCGCCGCCGGCGCGGGCGGCGCCACGGTCCTCGCCGTCCTGGGCGGCTACGCCCTGGCGAAGTACGACTTCCCCGGCCGCAAGGCGGTCTTCGCGGTCGTCATCGGCGCCGTGGCCGTGCCTGGCACCGCCCTGGCGGTCCCGACCTTCCTGATGTTCAGCAACATGGGATTGACGAACACCCCGTGGGCCATCATTATCCCGTCCCTCATCTCCCCCTTCGGGCTCTACCTGATGTGGGTCTTCGCCTCCGAGGCGGTCCCCACCGAGCTGCTGGAGGCCGCGCGGATCGACGGGTCCGGCGAGCTGCGCACCTTCTTCCGGATCGCGCTGCCGCTGCTCATGCCGGGCACCGTCACCGTGCTGCTGTTCTCGATGGTCGCGACGTGGAACAACTACTTCCTGCCGCTGATCATGATCAAGGACCCCGACTGGTACCCCCTCACCCTCGGCCTCAACGCCTGGAACGCGCAGGCGCAGACGGCCGGCGGCGAGGCGGTCTTCGACCTGATCGTCACCGGTTCGCTGCTGACGATCGTCCCCATCGTGGCCGTGTTCCTGCTGCTGCAGCGGTACTGGCAGTCCGGCCTGGCCGCGGGCAGCGTCAAGGAATGACCGCCCACCCCTGATCCGCACCACCCGATGCGCACCATCCGATCCGTACGACGCGATCCGCACCATCCGATCCGTACCTCCTCCTCCGGAAGTCCCTCCCCACCCGCACCACCCACCAGGAGCACCTCCCATGCGAACGCACACCTCCCGCAGACTGATCGGCGCCCTCGCCGTACTCGCCACGCTCACACTGACCGCCACGGCCTGCGGCTCCGGCTCCTCGGACGGCGGCGGGGCGGACGGCCCGAAGGACGTCAAGGCCGCGCTCGAGAAGGGGGGCAAGGTCACCGTGTGGGCCTGGGAGCCCACGCTCAAGAAGGTGGCGGAGGACTTCGAGAAGAAGTACCCGAAGGTCGACGTCGAGCTGGTCAACGCCGGTACCAACGAGAAGCAGTACACCGCCCTGCAGAACGCGATGGCGGCCGGCTCCGGCGCTCCGGACGTGGCCCAGGTCGAGTACTACGCCCTCGGCCAGTTCGCGATCGGCGGCTCCGTCGAGAACCTCGCCGACTACGGCGCCGAGAAGTTCGGCAGCACCTTCACCCCCGGCCCGTGGAACGCGGTCGCCGACGGCAAGGCCATCCACGCCCTGCCGATGGACTCCGGCCCCATGGCCTTCTTCTACAACAAGAAGGTCTTCGACAAGCACGGCATCAAGGTGCCCGCCACCTGGGACGAGTACGTGGAGGCGGCCCGGTCCCTGCACAAGGCGGACCCCGAGCTCTTCATCACCAACGACCTCGGCGACGCCGGCGCCACGACCAGCCTCATCTGGCAGGCGGGCGGCCGCCCCTACAAGACGGACGGTACGAAGGTCACCGTCGACTTCACCGACAAGGGCTCCCGCACATACACGGAGACCTGGCAGAAGCTCCTCGACGAGAAGCTCGTCGCGCCCGTCGCCTCCTGGAGCGACGCCTGGTACAAGGGTCTGGCCGACGGCTCCATCGCCACCCTCTCCATCGGCGCCTGGATGCCCGCCAACTTCACCTCCGGCGTCCCGTCCGCCTCCGGCGACTGGCGGGTGGCACCGCTGCCGCAGTGGACCAAGGGCGACAAGGCGAGCGCCGAGAACGGCGGCAGCTCCCTCGCCATCCCGAAGGTCGCCAAGAACAAGGAACTGGCCTACGCCTTCGCCGAGTTCGCCACCACCGGCGCCGGGGCGACCTCCCGCGTGGCCGCGGGGGCCTTCCCCGCCACCCGCGCCGACCTCGAGTCGAAGGCGTTCCTCGACACCCCGTTCCCCTACTTCGGCGGCCAGAAGGCGAACCAGGTCTTCGCCGAGTCGGCCCGCAACGTCGCCACCGACTGGTCGTACCTGCCCTTCCAGGTGTACGCCAACTCGGTCTTCAACGACACCGTGGGCAAGGCGTACGTCTCCTCGACGCAGCTCTCCGACGGCCTGAAGACCTGGCAGGAGACCACCGTCAAGTACGGCAACGACCAGGGCTTCAGCGTCAACAAGTAGCCGTACCCGCCGGCTTCCGCAGCAAGGGCTTGCCCTCCCCCGTATGTTTGCGCAAACATACGGGGGTGGCGATGCCTCTATCCGCACCACCCTCACGTACAGGAGCAAGCAGCGCATGCCCGTTCTCCAGACAGACAAGGCCGGATTCCTGCTCGACGGTCAACCCTTCCGGTTCCTGTCCGGCGGGCTGCACTACTTCCGGGTCCACCCGGACCAGTGGCGGGACCGGCTGCGCAAGGCGCGGCTCATGGGGCTCAACACGGTCGAGACGTACGTGCCGTGGAACCTCCACCAGCCCCGGCCCGACCGCTTCGTCCTCGACGGCGGGCTCGACCTGGCCCGGTTCATCGAACTCGCGGACGAGGAGGGGCTGTACGTCATCCTCCGCCCCGGCCCGTACATCTGCGCCGAGTGGGAGGGCGGCGGCCTGCCCTCCTGGCTGCTCGCGGAACCGGACATACGGCTGCGCTCCCGCGATCCGCGGTTCCTGGCGGCGGTGGACGACTACTTCACCCGCCTCCTCACCCCGCTCCGGCCCCACCTCGCCTCCCAGGGCGGCCCGGTCCTCGCCGTCCAGGTGGAGAACGAGTACGGGGCGTACGGCGACGACACCGCGTATCTGGAGCACATCGCCGACTCCCTGCGCCGCTGCGGAGTGGACGTCCCCCTCTTCACCTGCGACCAGCCGGTCGACCTGGAGCGGGGCTCCCTGCCCGGAGTCCTCGCCACCGCCAACTTCGGCAGCCGTTCGGCCCACCACCTGGCCGCCCTGCGCGCGGAGCGCCCCGACGGGCCGCTGATGACGACGGAGTTCTGGATCGGCTGGTTCGACCGCTGGGGCGCGCACCACGTCGTACGGGAGCCGGAGCAGGCCGCGTGCGAGCTGGACGAACTCCTCGCCACCGGCGCCTCGGTCAACTTCTACATGTTCCACGGCGGCACCAACTTCGGCTTCACCAACGGCGCCAACGACAAGCACACCTACCGGCCCACCATCACTTCCTACGACTACGACTCCCCGCTCGACGAGGCCGGGGACCCGACGGCGAAGTACACCGCCTTCCGCGACGTCATCGCCACGTACGCGCCGGTACCGAGCGGACCCGTCCCCTCCCCCGGCGCCAAACTGTCCGTTCCCTCGGTGGCGTTGACGGAGAGCGCCGAGCTGCTGCCGCACGCGGCCGCTCTCGCGACGGGGATCGCCTCCCGCCGGCCGCTGACCATGGAGGAGCTGGAGCAGGACTTCGGCTTCGTCCTGTACGAGACCACCCTGCCGCTGCGCGGTCCGGCCCTGCTCGAGGTCGACCGGGTGCACGACCGCGCCCAGGTCTTCGTGGACGGTCAGCCGGTGGGCGTCCTGGAGCGGGAGAGCCACGAGCACGCCCTGGCCTTCACGGTCCCCCGGGCCGGCAGCGTCCTCTCGATCCTGGTGGAGAACCAGGGCCGGGTGAACTACGGCCAGGGGATCCACGACCGCAAGGGGCTGCTCGGCGCGGTGCTCCTCGACGGGGCCGAGCTCCTGGACTGGACGAATCGTCCGCTCCCGCTCACCGTGCTGGAGGACGTCCCCTTCGCCACGACGACGGCGTCGCCCGTCGGACCGGCCTTCCACCGCGGCACGTTCGACATCGCGGAGGCGGCCGACACCTTCCTGCACCTCGACGGCTGGACCAAGGGCAACGCCTGGGTCAACGGCTTCGCGCTCGGCCGCTATTGGTCCCGGGGCCCGCAGCGCTCGCTGTACGTCCCCGCGCCCGTCCTGCGTGCCGGGACGAACGAGATCGTCGTCCTGGAACTCCACGCCGGGCACCGGGCCCGTACCGTCGACTTCCGCGAGACGGCGAACCTGGGCCCCACCGAGGAGTAGACGCGGCGCATGAGCCGGGGCACGGAACCGGCGTACGCCCCGGCCCGGGCCGCCCGTGTGGACGCGAGGGCCTCCAGGTGCAGGCCCTCGCCGCCGCGTTCCGTCAGGAAGGGGTACGGCTCCGGGCGGCGCGGCGGCCGGCCTTCACCGGTCCGAAGGTCTCGCGGTCGTCGAGGAACCCCTCCAGGGCGAAGGTCGCGGCGCCCAGGGTGACGGGGTTGTCCGGGACGGTGCTCAGGCGCAGCTCCGCCGCGCGCAGGGACTGCGGCAGGGCGTGGTCGGCCGCCGCCTCGCGGATCCGGTTCAGGAACCCCTCACCGAGCCGTTCCGCGGTCGACCCGGCGATGACCAGGGCCTGGGGGTTGAAGAGGTTGAGGAGGTTGGCCACGGCCGCGCCCAGATAGCGGGCGGTCATGTCGATCGCCTCGACGGCCGCGGGGTTGCCCCCGGCGGCGGCGCGGGCGACCGCCTCGACCACCGCCGCGTCGTCCCCGCCTCCCGGCGGGCCGCTGTCCGGCGCCAGTTCCCGCACCGTCCGGGCGATGCCGGAGGTGCTGACGTACGTCTCGACGCACCCCCGCTTCCCACAGCGGCATTCCCGGCCTTCGAGGACGAGGCACGTGTGGCCCCACTCCCCCGCGCTGTTGGTGGCCCCGCGGTAGAGCGCCCCGCCGACGGCGATGCCGGCGCCCACGCCGCCGCGCAACGTCACCACCACAAGGTCGTCGACGTCCCGGCCCGCGCCGAACCACATCTCGGCGACCGTGCCGGCCTTGAGCGGGTTGTCCAGGTAGAGCGGCATGCCGAGCCGTTCGGCCAGCAGGTCGCGCAGCGGAACCTCCCGCCAGGACCAGTACGGCGAGAAGACCGACACGCCGCCCTCCCGCTCGACCAGGCCGGGCACGCTGACGCCGGCACCGAGCACCCGCGAGGACGGAGTGCCCGAGCCCGCCAGCAGGTCGGCGACGGCGGTCGCGATGGTGTCGACGACGTCGGCGGGCCGGACCTCCTCGCGGGGCAGGGGCAGTTCGACGCCGTGCAGGACCCGGAGCTCCAGGTCGAAGAGCTGTGCCTGGATCGCCGTCTCGGCGATGTCGATGCCGAGCAGCGCGCCGCGCCCGGCGTTGACCGCGAGACGGGCCCGGGGGCGCCCGCCGCCGGAGTCCTCGTGGCCGGCCTCGACGAGCACGGCGGCCTCCAGCAGCTCCGCGGCGAGGTTGGCCACCGTCGCGAAGGAGAGGCCGGTGGCCGCCGCGATGTCCTGCCGGCTCACCGGCCCGGGTGCCGCGTACACCTGCCGCAGGGCGTCGAACCGGTTGCCGCGCCGGATGTCCTGGGCGGTCCGCTTGACCATCGGTCGCGTCCTCCTGGTCGGGGTGGATGGATGCGGCCGACCTTATTCCATTCGTTGGAGGAAGAGTATTTACACGGGTTATACGAAGTCCTAGAGTCGAGGGGCGGGACCCGACAAGGAGCAACGACATGCGATGGAACGCGGTCCCCTGCACCCCCGAGCCCGGACACTTGTCCGAGGGGCCGGTCTGGGACAGGGATCGACAGGAACTCCTCTGGGTCGACATCACGGCGGGCCTGGTCCACCGTGGCGACCTCGTGGACCGGGGCGACGGAAGCGGTCTGCCCGATGTGGCCCCCCTGGTCGCCCTGACCCTCGACCGGCCGGTCGGAGCGGTGGCGCCGTGCGCCTCGGGGGCTCTGGTCGCGGCCGCCGGGACGGAGTTCTGGATCCTCACGGAGGACGGCGGCCGGCGGCCGCTCGCCGCGCCGGTCATCGCCGACGACGGAGTGCGCCGCAGGATGAACGACGCCGCGTGCGACCCCCAGGGGCGGCTGCTGGCCGGAACCATGGCCTACGACGTCATCGAGGGCGCCGGCGCGCTGTACCGCCTGGATCCGGACGGGACGGTCGTCACCCTGCTCGACGCGGTGACCATCTCCAACGGACTCGGCTGGAGCCCCGACGGCCGGCTGCTCTACTACGCCGACAGCCCGACGCGACGCGTCGACGTCTTCGACTACGACCTCGCCACCGGAACCCTCTCCGGCCGCCGCCTCTTCGCCGCGTTCGGCGAGGGCGAGGAGCCGGACGGGCTGGCCGTCGACACCGAGGGCCGGGTCTGGGTCGCCGTCTGGGGAGCGGGCCAGGTGCGCGCGTTCACGCCGGAGGGCGAGCCCCACGCGGTCGTGGACGTGGCCGCCGCGCACGTCTCCAGCTGCGCCTTCATCGGACCGGAGCTCGACGTGCTGGTGATCACCACCGCCTCCGAGGGGCGCAGCCCGGAGCAGTTGCGCGGCGAACCGGACGCCGGGCGGCTCTTCGTCTGCCGCCCGGGCGCCACGGGCCTGCCCGTCGCGCCGTTCGCCGACACCTCCGGTGACGGGGCGCCGGTCCCCGGTCCCGCCTCCGCCGGCTCCCCGGCGGGCGGGGGCCCCGCCCTGGCTACCCCCGCCACGCTCGCCTCCGCCGCCCCTTCCGCTTGCCCGACCTCCGCCCCCGACCAGCAGGGAACCCCGTCATGACGGATCTGACCGACGCGCTCGCCGCCACGCCGGTGATCGCCATCCTCCGCTCCGCGTCGCCCCGCCGCTTCCCCGAAGTCGCCGACTGCCTCCACGACTCGGGCGTGCGGGCCGTGGAGTTCACGCTCACCACCCCCGGCGTCCTGGACGCGCTGCGCGAGTACGCCGGTGCCAAGCCCGAGGGGCTCGCGCTGGGCGCCGGCACGGTCATCACCCCGGCCGACGCACAGGCGGCGGTGGCGGCGGGCGCGACGTACCTCATCACCCCGGCGACCTGTCTCGACGTCGTCGCCGAAGGCCGGCGGCTCGGAGTCCCGGTGCTGCCGGGCGCGTTCACGACCAGCGAGATCCTCTCCGTCCGGAACGCCGGTGCCACCATGGTGAAGCTCTTCCCCGCGTCGGCCGGCGGGCCGGACTACCTCCGTGCCGTCCGCGCGCCGCTCGGCTCGATCCCCCTGGTGCCGACCGGCGGGATCTCTCTCGACCAGGCGCCCGCCTACCTCGATGCCGGCGCCGCCGCCCTCGGCATGGGCGGCCCCCTGGTGGGCGACGCCTGCGAGGGCGGCAGCCTGGCCGCCCTGCGCGAGCGCACCGCCGTACTCCTGGACGGGATCGGCTCGTGACCGCGCCCGACAGCGTGGCCGGCGGCCCGACCCCCGCGTCGCTGGTCGCGCCCGCCCACGCGGCCGACGGCCCGGCCCCGGCGTCGCTGGTCGCGCCCGACAGCGTGGCCGGCGGCCCGGCCCCTGCGTCACTGGTCCCGCCCGCCCGCGCGGCCGGGGGCCCGGCCCCGGCGTCACTGGTCCCGCCCGTGCACGCGGCCGACGGCCCGGCCCCGGCGTCACTGGTCACCCTCGGCGAGGCGATGATCGTCGCCGCCGCGACCGATCCCGGCCCGCTCGCCGGCGGCGCGCCGCTGCGGCTGGCCTTCGCCGGCGCGGAGGCGACCGTCGCGATCGGCGTGCGCCGCCTCGGCCACACCGCCTCCTGGACCGGCCGGGTCGGCGCCGACTCCGGCGGCGCGATGATCCTCGGCGGACTGCGCGCCGAGGGCGTCGACGTCACCCGCGCCATCGAGGACGACACCGTCCCGACCGGGCTCATGCTGCGGGAGCGCCGCACCGTCGACCACACCCGCGTCACGTACTACCGCCGCGGCATGGCCGGTTCCCGCCTCTCGCCGGGGGACGTCGACGAGCGGCTCGTCGCCGGGGCGCGGGTCCTGCACGTCACGGGCATCACGCCCGCGCTCGGCGACGGCCCCCGGGCGGCGGTGCGCCGGGCCGTCGAGATCGCCCGGGCGGCCGGCGTCACGGTCTCCCTGGACCTCAACTTCCGTTCCCTGCTGTGGTCCCGCGAAGAGGCCGCCGTCGAACTCGCCCGTCTCGTCTCCGAGGCCGACATCGTCTTCGCCGGCCCGGAGGAGGCCACGCTCGTCGTCGCCGAGGCCGAGGCGGCCGCCATGGCCCAGGCCATGCTGCGACTCGGCCCGCGGGAGGCCGTCCTCAAGCTCGGGTCGCGCGGCGCCCTCGCGGCCGTCGGCGACGCGGTCGTCTTCCAGGACATCGTCCCCGTCACGCGGGTCGATCCCATCGGGGCGGGCGACGCCTTCGTCGCCGGCTATCTCGCCGCCCTCCTCGACGACGCGCCGGTGCGCGAACGGCTGCGGACCGGCGCCGCGTGCGGCGCGTTCACGGTCGCGGTCCGGGGCGACTGGGAGGGTCTGCCCCGCCGCGCCGAACTCGCCCTCGTCCACGGCGAGGACGTCACCCGCTGACCGGGCGCCTCCCTCGCCTCCCCTCCCCCTCTCTCTCCCCACCCCTACAGGACCCTCACCATGAACCGTTTCCACGGGAGGACCGCCGTCGTCACCGGCGCGGCCTCCGGCATCGGCGCGGCCGTCGCCGTCCGCCTGGCCGCCGAAGGGGCGGCCGTCGTCCTCGCCGACATCGCCGAGAAGCCCGGCGAGGCCCTCGCGGAGAGGATCCGCGGAGTCGGCGGACGGGCCGCGTTCAGCCGCTGCGACGTCTCCGACGAGCGGGACTGGACCGCCCTGCGCGACCGTACGCACGCGCTGTTCGGACCCGTCGACATCGTGCACAGCAACGCGTTCGTCCACCGGGACGCGGCCCTGCACGAGATGACCCTCGCGGACTGGAACCGCGAGATGTCCGTCAACCTCACCGCGGTCTTCTTCGCGGTCGGCGCGTTCATCGACGATCTGCGCGCCGCACGCGGCTCGTTCATCGCCACCTCCAGCGTGCACGCGCTGTTCGGGCTGCCCGGCTACCCCGTGTACGCGGCGGCCAAGGGCGGCATGTGCGCGCTCGTCCGCCAGCTCGCCGTCGAGTACGGACCCGACGTGCGCTTCAACTCGGTGCTGCCCGGCCCGATCCTCACCGAGACCTGGGACGGCGTGGAGGAGGACGGCCGCGAGCTGTCCGCCCGGGCGACCGCCCTCGGCCGGCTCGGCCGCCCCGAGGAAGTGGCCGCCGCCGTCGCTTTCCTGGCCTCCGAGGAGGCCTCGTACATCACCGGAACGAGCCTGACCGTGGACGGCGGCTGGACCGTGAAGAAGGAGTCCAAGTGAAGATCACCTCACTGCGTACCTATCTGGTGGCCCCCCGCTGGTGCTTCCTGCGCATCGACACCGACGAGGGCATCACCGGCTGGGGCGAGCCGGTCGTCGAGGGCCGGGCGCACACCGTCGCGGCCGCCGTCGAGGAGCTCTCCGACTACCTCGTGGGCCAGGACCCGCTGCGGATCGAGGACCACTGGCAGGTCCTCACCAAGGGCGGCTTCTACCGCGGCGGTCCCGTGCTCTCCAGCGCGGTGGCCGGCATCGACCAGGCGCTGTGGGACATCGCCGGCAAGGCCCTGGGCGTGCCGGTGTGGCAGCTGCTCGGCGGCCATGTCCGTGACCGCGTCCGGGTCTACAGCTGGATCGGCGGCGACCGTCCGACCGATGTCGCCGCGGAGGCGGCGGCGCGCCGGGACGAGGGCTTCACGGCGATCAAGATGAACGCCTCGGCGCAACTGCGGCTGATCGACACGCCGGACGCGGTGCACGACATCGTCGAGCGGGTGGCGAGCGTCCGCGAGGAGGTCGGCAACGGCTTCGACATCGCCGTGGACTTCCACGGCCGGCTCACCCTCCCGATGGCCCGGCGGGTGGTACCGCTCCTGGAGGAGTACCTGCCGTTCTTCGTCGAGGAGCCGGTCGTCCCCGAGCTGAGCGACCGCATCGGCGAGATCGTGCGCTCCACGAGCATCCCGATCGCGACCGGCGAACGCCTGTACTCCCGCTGGGACTTCAAGAGCGTCCTGGAGGCGGGGGTGGCCGTCGCCCAGCCCGACCTCTCGCACGCCGGGGGCATCTCCGAGGTGCGGCGGATCGCGGCCATGGCGGAGGCGTACGACGTCTCGCTGGCGCCGCACTGCCCGCTCGGGCCCATCGCGCTCGCGGCCTGCCTCCAGGTCGGCTTCGCCACACCCAATCTGCTCATCCAGGAGCAGAGCCTGGGCATCCACTACAACGAGGGGTCGGACCTCCTCGACTATCTCGTGGACCAGTCCGTCTTCCGTTACGACAACGGTCACGTCGGCCTTCTCACCGCCCCGGGCCTGGGCATCGAGATCGACGAGAAGGCGGTGGAGCGCGCCGCGGAGACCGGCCACCGCTGGCGCAACCCGGTGTGGCGCCGCGACGACGGCTCCCAGGCGGAGTGGTGACGCGTACGGCGTCGGTCGTCGGGGCGTCCTTCCGGTCGTACTGAACCGGACGGGCGGGCCCGTACATCCCCTCGGCGCCGCCGGTCTCCTGTGCAGGAGACCGGCGGCGCTCCGCGTTTCCCGTGGGCGCCGCGCGGGCCTTTCCCAGGCCGTCCCCCGTGCCACCCCGGACCACCCTCGGGTCGCGTCCGTGAGCGGTGCAGGGGTCCGGCACACGAGCGAGGCCCGTCCCCTCGGGGGGACGGGCCTCGGTCCTGCCGCGGTGGGTGGGGAGCCGGGTCAGTGCGGCAGTCCCACGGCCCGTTCGCCGCTGCGGCGCTGCTGGATGACCACCGCGGCCACCAACAGGGCGCCCTGGGCGACGTTCTGCCAGAAGGTGTTGATGCCCTCGACCGTGAGTCCGTTCTCGAGCGCTCCGAGCAGGGCGACGGCGAGCAGCGTGCCCCCGACGCCGCCCTTGCCGCCCTTGAGCGCGCAGCCGCCGAGGGCCGCGGCGGTGATGGCCTTGAGTTCCAGGCCCTCGCTGCCGGAGACGGGCTGGCCGGAACCGGTACGGGCGGTGAGCAGGATGCCCGCGATGGCGGCGACGACCCCGATGAGGGCGTAGACCGCGACCAGGTACTTGTTGATGTTGATGCCGGCGAGGCGGGCGGCGGTGTCGTTGCCGCCGATCGCGTAGAGATTGCGGCCGATGTCCGTGTACTTGAGCATCACGTGCACGGCGACCGCGACGACGATGAGGATCCAGATCATCACCGGCAGCCCGGCGATCTTGCCGCGGCCGAGGAAGACGAAGACCGGGTCGTTGAGGACGTACCCCTGCGCGCGGCCGTCGGAGACGAGCTGGGCGACGCCCTTGTACGCGGCGAGGCCGGCGAGGGTGGCGATGGTGGGGTTGACCCGGCCGTAGACGATGGCCACGCCGTTGACGACGCCGACGAGGGCGCCGATGAGGAGTGCGGCGCCCATCCCCAGGTACGGGTTGGAGCCGGCGGAGGTGAACGCCATCGCGCTGACCACGGAGGCCAGGCCCGCCTGCGATCCGACGGAGATGTCGAGGCCGCCGCAGATGATGACGACGGTCTGGACGATGGCCAGCAGGCCGGTGATCGTGACGGCCTCGCCGATGACCTGGATGTTGGACCAGCTGAGGTAGTTCTCGTTGAGGGCTCCGAACAGCGCCAGCACCACGACGAGCGCGCCGATGAGGCTGAGGTTCTGTCCGCCGAGGGCGGCCAGCGGCGTGCGCTTGCGGGCCGGCGCGGGCCCCGGGGCCTTCTCGGTCTCGGCCGGGGAGCTGGTGGCGGTGGTCATCGGGAGCCTCCATGGGCGGAGTCGGTGCGGGGCCGTGCGGGGTCGGCCGGGGTGGGGGCGGTGTCTACGGTGGCGAGGTCGTCGGCCATGGCGAGGTTGAGGATCGACTCCTCCGTCGCCTCGGCGCGGGCGAGTTCGCCGGTCACGCGGCCGTTCTGCATCACCACGACGCGGTCGGCGAGTCCGAGCACCTCGGGCAGCTCGGAGGAGATCACCAGCAGGGCGACGCCGTCCCGCGCCAGGTCGGCGATGATCCGGTAGATCTCCGCCTTGGCGCCGATGTCGATGCCACGGGTGGGCTCGTCGAGGATGAGGACCTTGGGCCGGCGCAGCAGCCAGCGGGCCAGGACGACCTTCTGCTGGTTGCCGCCGGACAGCTTGCGCACCTCGTGCTCGATGGACGGGGTGCGGACGCGCAGCCGGTCGGAGAACTCCTGGGCGACGACCTTCTCCTGGCCGCTGCGGACGAAGCGCATCCGGCGCAGGCGCTCCAGGCTGACGAGCGAGGTGTTGTCGCGGATGGAGCGCTGCAGGAAGAGGGCCTGGGCCTTGCGTTCCTCGGGCGCCAGGCCGATGCCGGCCCGGATCGCGTCCTTCGGGCTGCGCAGCCGCAGGGGCCGGCCCTCGAGGGAGATCCGTCCGGAGCGCAGGGGCCGGTCGCCGGCGAGGGCGAGGGCCAGCTCCGAACGGCCCGCGCCCATCAGCCCGGCGAGGGCGACGACCTCTCCGGCCCTGACCCGGAGGCTGATGTCGCTGACGTCGTCGGTGGTGACGCCGTCCAGTTCCAGGACGACCTCCTCGCGGGCCACGTCCTGCCGTACGAACAGCGAGGACAGGTCACGGCCGACCATCATCCGGACGACTTCGCCCTCGTTGGTGGTGCCGGCGTCGAGCACACCGGCGGAGGCGCCGTCGCGGAGGACGGCGATCCGGTCCGCGAGGCGGAAGATCTCCTTCATCCGGTGGGAGACGTAGATGATCGCGATGCCCTGGGCGCGCAGCCGGTCGATCAGGGCGAAGAGCGCCTCGGCCTCGTTCTCGGCGAGCGAGGAGGTCGGTTCGTCGAAGGCGATGACCTTGGCCTCACCGGTGAGGGCGCGCAAGATCTCCACCAACTGCCTTTGCGCGGCCGTCAGTTCGGAGCCGAGCTGGTCGGGGTCGATGACCCGCTCGAAGCCGAGGCGGGCCAGGTCGGCGGTGATCCGGCGGCGCAGCTCGGTGCGGTCGAGGCGCCGGCCGGCCTTGCGGGGCAGGGACCCGGCGTACACGTTCTCCGCCACGGAGACGTGCGGGATGATCTCCGGCTCCTGCGGGATGATGCGGATCCCGGCCTTGCGCGCGTCCTGCGGGGAGGCGAAGGAGACCGGGGCTCCGTCGAGCAGGACGCGCCCCTCCGTGGGCTGGTGGTCGCCGGTGAGGATCTTGAGCAGGGTGGACTTGCCCGCGCCGTTCTCGCCCATGAGGGCGGTGACCTGGCCGGGGAGGAAGGTCAGGGTGACACCGCCGAGGGCCTGGACGGCACCGAAGCGCTTGGTGATGTTCTCGACGGCGACGCCGGCACCTGGCGGAGGGACGGGTGTTGCCGGCGCGGGGGGTCGGGTGCCGGGTGTGGTCATGGTGGCCTCACGGACTGGAGGGGCGGGTACGGGCCGACGGAGCGCCGGCGGGGTGGAGGCGGCGAGGGAGCCGCAGAGGGCCGGCGCGGCACCGGACCGGGACCGGGGACCGGACGCGAGACCGGGCCGGAACCAGGGGCCCGAGCGAGAGACCGGGCCGGGGGCCGGGTGCGATTCCGGGCCGGAACCCGGGCTGAGGGCGCTTCCGGGCCGGGGGCGGCGCGGCCCCGGGGGCCCGCGCCGCGCGGCGCGGGAGGAGGGGCCGGTGCGGCGGGCGGGACGGTCCGCCGCACCGGGGCCGAGTGCCGCGGCTCAGCCGCAGGTGACGCCGGCGGCCTTCCAGTTGGAGGCGTCGACCATCTTCGTCGGGGCGAAGGCCTCCTTCGGGAACGCCTTGCCGTTCTTGAGCTTGTCGTACATCGTCTGGACGGCCAGGGCGCCGACGTCCTTGCCGTTGATGAACAGGGCGGCCTTCATGCCGGACGGCTTGCCGGAGCTCCAGTTCTTGCAGGCGAGGTAGGCGCCGAGGCCGACCCCGATGACGTCGTCGGCCTTGAAGCCGGCGTTCTCCAGCGCGGTCACGCCGCCCTGGACGTTCTCGTCGTTGCAGCCCCACACCACCCAGTGCTTGACGCCCGGGTTGGCGGTGATCGTGGCCGCGATCTTGTCCTGGGCACCGGTCGGGCTGTTGTCGGTGGGGACGTCGATGTTCTGCACCGCGACGCCGGCGGCGGCGGCGAACCCGGCCTTGGAGGCCTTGACGCGGTCGGTGCAGACGGTGACGTCCTGCTTCCAGGCGGAGAGGGTGCGGGTCTCCGCCGGGTTCCAGCCTGCCTTCTTGAACTCCTCGGCGGCGCGCTTGCCGACCTGACCGCCCATCTGGGCGCCACTGAAGCCGATTCGGGGCACCAGCGCGTCGGCCGCACAGCCGGCCGGGTCAGGACCGGTGGTGCAGATCTGGTCGTCGGAGGTGAGCAGCGCGACCTTGGCGTCCTTGGCTATCTGGGCGACCTGCGGACCCACGGCCGGGTCGGGCACGACGACGATCAGACCGTTGCTCTTCTGCGAGATCGCCGACTGCGCCTCGCTGATGGTCTTGTTGGCGTCGGTTCCGAGGTTGACGACCTTGAGGTCGATGCCGAGCTCGTCCGCCTTGGCCTTGGCTCCGGCCGCCTCACCGACGAAGTACTCCTGGTCGCCCTGCTTCTGCAGATACGTCAGGGAGATCTTGCCGTCCACCTTGGCGACGTCACCGCCTCCGGAACCGGCCGCCTGCTGACCGCTGGAGCAGGAGGTCAGGGCGAGAACGGAGGCCAGACCCAGGACGACCACCGCTGCCGGTCGGCGGTTTCGGTCAGTAAGCATGTCATTCCCCTTGCTTGGACGGGCCGCACACGGCCGACCGGTGAGGCACAGGATCATCGGGTGGACTCGCGGCAGGCCGTCGAGAGAGGGAGGAGCGACGGTTCCGGTCCTGTCCGACGACGGTGACGAGAGCGGGCGACCGGGGCGCTTCGGGGGGTACTGAAGTCACCACAGTCAGTCGTTAATCAACTCGACGCGACACAGAAAATCGCCGTTTCCATCAAAAGTCAACAGCATGGCCGGAAGGTATCGGATCGATACGCCCCTGTTATCCGACACTCGCCGCCCCCGCGTGCGAAGAAAACGCTTTCTACGACCGTCCAAGGACAGACATTGTCCAGCCGCGCACAGGGCCCTGGCACCTTTTGTCCAGGCAGGGCGATCACATTGACTCCCCCTCGCCAATGTTGGAATATGTTGAACCCTGCTTCCGGCGGGTGCCCGCGTCAGGACGGACGGTGTACAGCCGGAGATCGAGGAGCCGATGCCGATGAAGGCCGTTGCGTGCGCCCCCGGTCCGGACGTGCTCCCCGAAGGGCCGGTCTGGGACGCGGAGGAAGAGACGCTGCTGTGGGTGGACCGCACGGCGGGCCGCATCCGCCGTGCGTCCCTCTTGCGCCGGGGCGACGCGAGCGGCCTGCCGGACCTCCGCCTGCGGGAGACGCTCACGCCGGGCCACACGGGCGGGGCCGTCGTGCCGTGCGCCTCGGGCGGCCTCCTCGTCGGCTCAGGTGCGGCGCTCGTCCGCCGGAGCCGGTCCGGGCCGGACGTCCGGGTGGACCTCCCGGTGCCGTTCCCCGACGGCGTGCGGCGTTGGGTGAGCGAGGCGCGGTGCGACCCCCGCGGACGGCTGCTGGCCGGAACCATGGCCTTCGACGCCCGGTCCTGCGGCGGCTCCATACATCGGCTCGATCCCGACGGCTCCGTCTCCGTCCTGGTCCACCACGTCTCCGCCCCGAGCGGCCTCGGCTGGAGTCCGGACGGACGGATCCTCTACGCGGCCGACGCCGCCGCGCGCAGGATCGACGCGTTCGACTACGACCCGGAGACGGGCAGGCCGGCCAACCGGAGGACGTTCGCCTTCTTCGACTCGGCCGAACCGCGCGGACTGGCCGTCGACGCGGGCGGCCGGGTGTGGGTGGCCCTGTGGGGCGGCGGCGGGATCCACGCGTACGCCCCCGACGGCACCCTGGCCGGCGTCGTGGAGGTCGCCGCCGCCCACGTCTCCGGCTGCGCCTTCGCGGGCCCGGACCTGGACGTCCTGATGATCACCACGGCCAGGCCGCGCCGCGGCACGGAACGAGCCGCTCCGGACGGCCCGCCGGAACCGGACGCCGGCCGGCTCTTCCTCTGCCGGCCGGGACCGACCGGGCTGCCGACGCCGCCGTACGACGACAGCCGCTGGGACCGCCCGCCCGCCGCCACCCCGCCTCACGACGGAGGGGAACGCGGGCACGCGGCCCGGAGCGAGGGCGGGGCGGAGCACGAGGAGGGACACGGGCAGGGGTACCGGGAAACATGGGAAGACCCGCATGCGGACGACTCATTGACTCCGCGTCGGCCGTCATGAGAGAAACCGCTTACTAGCGGGCGTTCCTCCCGCACCGCCACCCCACCTCCCGGGGGTCCCTCGCCATGCGCCCACCCCTCCCCGCCGCTCTTCCGGCCTCGCTCCCCGCCGCCGTCACCGCCGCGTCGCCGTCCCGACGCGCCCTGCTCCGCGCGGCGTTGGGCGCCGCGGCCGTCGCGCCGTTCGCGATGTCCGCCTCCGCCGCGGCCGCCCCCGCGGCCGACGCGTACGACACCCTCCGCCTCGCCTGGCGGGACCTCCTCCTCGGCACGGACCTCGACCCCGCCGCCGAACCGTTCGCCTCGAAGCTCGCCGCGCTCGGCGAGACCGCCCGCGCCCTGCGCTCCGCCATGTCCCCGGCGAACGGCTCGCTCTGGCCCGACCTGCCCTACCTCGACCCGGAGCCGGACACGGACGCCGAGTCGTACACGTACTCCGGGAACCTCAACACCGGCTTCAACCGGCTGCGGACCCTGGCCGAGGCGTACGCCCAGCCCGGCACCGGCCTCACCGGCGACACCGGCCTGCGCGCGGATGTCCTCCGCGGGCTCGACCACCTCCACGACCAGGCCTTCCACGCGGGCCGGGCCCGCTACGGCAACTGGTACAACTGGCAGATCGGCATCCCCCAGGCCCTGTTCGACATCGACGTGCTGCTGTACGAGCACCTCGGGGCGTCCCGTATCGCCGAACACACCGCCGCCGTCGACCACTTCGTCCCCGACAGCGCGGTCGCGGCCTACACCGGCACCTCCACCGGCGCCAACCGGGTCGACCTGTGCCGGGTCCTCGCGCTGCGCGGTGTCGTCGGCAGGGCCCCGGCGAAGCTCGCCCTCGCGCGCGACGCGCTGTCGCCGGTCTTCCCGTACGTCTCCTCGGGAGACGGGCTCTACGCCGACGGCAGCTTCGTCCAGCACCTCTACGTCCCGTACGCCGGCTCGTACGGCGCCGTCATGCTCGGCGGCCTCTCGATGCTGTTCGCCCTCCTCAAGGGCTCGGCGTGGGAGGTCACGGAGAGCGGCCGGCAGGTCGTGTTCGACTCGGTCGAGAAGGCGTACGCGCCGTTCCTCTTCAACGGCCTCGCCATGGACGCCGTCTCGGGCCGCGCGATCAGCCGGGGCGTACAGAAGGCGGACACCCGGGGCGTCCGCCAGGACGACCACCTGCGCGGCCACGCGATCATCGCGTGCGTGGCCCTGCTCGCCCGGAGCGCGTCCGCGGCGGAGAAGGCCCGCTGGGACGGCATGGTCAAGGGCTGGATCGCGCGGGACCGTTACAGCCCGCTCCTCACCAGTCCCGCCCTGGGGGTCGCCGCCCTCGCCCGTCTGAAGACCGTCGACGGCGGTACGGCGCCGGCGACCGCCGAGCCGGTCGGGCACCGCCTCTTCCCCGGCATGGACCGGGCCGTGCACCGCCGCCCGGGCTGGGCGGCCGGTCTGTCCATGGCGTCGAAGCGGATCACGTACTACGAGAACGGCAACGGCGAGAACCTCAGGGCCTGGCACAGCGGCTCCGGGATGCTGTACTGGTGGGGCGGCGACTTCGCCAACGGCCAGTACAGCGACGACTTCTGGCCCACGGTCGACCCCTACCGGCTGCCCGGCACCACCGCCTCCCGCAAGCCCCTCACCGACGGCCAGGGCGGCGCGTGGGGCGTCGCCCGGCCGGACGTGCGCTGGGTCGGCGGGGCCACCGACGGCACGTACGCGGCCGTAGGGCAGTACCTCAAGGGGCCGGCCTCCACCCTCCTCGCCAAGAAGTCGTGGTTCTTCCTGGACGACGCGGTCGTCTGTCTCGGCGCCGGGATCCACGGCCGCGACGGCACCGGCGTCGAGTCGGTGGTCGAGAACCGCAACCTCGGCGCGAACGGCGTCCACGCCTTCACCGTCGACGGCTCGGCCCGGCCCACCACGCCCGGCTGGAGCGCCACCCTCACCGGCGCCCGGTGGGCACACCTCGCCGGGCACGCGGGGTACGTCTTCCCGGGCGGCGCGGCCGCGCCGCTGAAGGCACTGCGCGAGGCGCGCACCGGCGCCTGGTCGGACATCAACCGGGGCGCCGCGACCGATCCGGTCACCCGCCGCTACCTCACCCTCTGGTTCGACCACGGCACCGACCCGACCTGGGCCGCGTACTCCTACGTCCTGATGCCCGGCGCGAGCACCGCGGCGACCGCGGCCCGCGCGGCCGACCCGGCCTGGCTCCAGGTGCTCGTCAACAGCAACGACCAGCAGGGCGTACGCGTCCCGTCCCTGGGCTTCACCGGGATCAACTTCTGGCTCGGCGGCACGGTCGGAGCCGTGACGGCCGGCGCGCCCGCCTCGGTGCTGATCCGCGAGACGGGCACCACCGCCACCGTCTGCGTCTCCGGCCCCCTACGGGACGGAGCGGCCGTCGACCTGACCTGGAACCGGCCGGTCCCGGCCGTCCTGTCGAAGGACCCCACGGTCGCGGTCCAGGCCACCGGTCCGAGCCTCAGGCTGCGCGTCACTCCGGGCACCCTCGCGGGGGTGCACCGTGCGGTGGTCCGCCTGGGCTGATCCGCGCGGGCACCCCTGAGCCCCGGGGCCCGGGCCGCGGGAGCGCGGGCGTCGGGCGCGGTTCAGGTCTCGTCCGGGTGCGCCGTACTCCCCTACGCGACGACGGGTCGCCGCCCCGCGACCGGGACGGCGACCTTCCCGGGGCCGCACGGGCGGCGGAGGTCCTCACCTGCCGGCGCGGCGGCGTCAGAGCGGTACGGCCTGCCCGGCGGCGCCGACCGGCTCGCCCACCGCGGCGCCGGCGCCCGACGGAGGGACGCCCGCCGCGCCGCCGCGCAGGGCGGTCAGGAACGAGCGGGCCCAGTGGCTCACGTCGTGGGTGAGGACCTGGCCGCGCAGGGCGCTCATCCGGCGCCGCGCCTCCTCCGGGGTGATCTCCAGGGCACGGGCGAGCTGCGCCTTGACCTCCTCCAGGTGGTACGGGTTGACCTGGAGCGCGTCGGTGAGTTCGGCGGCGGCGCCCGCGAACTCGCTGAGGACCAGCGCGCCGCCGAGGTCGTGGCGGCAGGCGACGTACTCCTTGCACACGAGGTTCATCCCGTCACGCAGCGGGGTGACGAGCATGACGTCGGCCGCGCGGTAGAAGGCGGCGAGCTCCTCGCGGTCGACCGAGGTGTGGAAGTAGTGCACGGCGGGGTGTCCGACCCGGCCGAACTCGCCGTTCATGCGGCCCACGGCGCGTTCGATGTCCTCGCGCATCCGGATGTAGTGCTCGACGCGCTCGCGGCTGGGGGTGGCGATCTGCACCATGGTGGTGTCCCGGGCGGAGATCCGGCCCTCGGCGAGCAGCTCGTGCAGGGCGCGCAGCCGGACGTCGATGCCCTTGGTGTAGTCGAGCCGGTCGACTCCGAGCACGACCTTCCGGGGGTTGCCGAGGTCGGCGCGGATCCGCCGGGCACGGCGCTCGATGTCGGGCCTGCGGGCCAGCCGGTCGAGTTCGGCCGCGTCGATGGAGATCGGGAAGGCCCCCACCCCGACCGTGCGGTCGCCGACCGTCAGCAGGCCGGGCTCGTCATCGACGGCCGACACGGGCCGTGCGGTCTCCGCCTCGGCAAGCGTCCGGGCGAGCCACTGGAAGTTCCGTGCCCCGATCGGGCGGTGGAAGCCGATGAGGTCGGCGCCGAGGAGTCCCTGGACGATCTCGGTGCGCCAAGGGAGCCGCATGAACAGCTCGACCGGCGGAAACGGGATGTGCAGGAAGAACCCGATCCGCAGGTCGGGACGGAGGTCGCGCAGCATCGCGGGGACGAGCTGGAGCTGGTAGTCCTGGATCCAGACCGTCGCCCCGTGCCCGCTGACCTGGGCGGCGGCCACCGCGAACTTCCGGTTGACCTGGACGTACGCCTCCCACCAGCGGCGGTGGTACTCCGGCGGCACGACGACGTCGTGGTACAGCGGCCACAGGGTGGCGTTGGAGAAGCCCTCGTAGAACTGGTCGACCTCTTCCGCGGTCAAGTCCACCGGGTGCAGAAGCAGTTCGCCGTCCTGCCAGGATCCCCGGGACGTCCCGCCGACCCCGGGCCAGCCGACCCACGCCCCCTGCTGTGCGCGGAGGAACGGCTCGAGCGCGCTCACGAGACCGCCGGGGCTGCGCCGCCACCGTTCGGCGCCGTCCGCGCCCCGCTCCAGGCTCACCGGAAGCCGGTTGGCGACGACGACGAGCCCGGCTCCGGCCGACGGCGTTCCGTGCCCCGGCGACCCGCTTCCCTGCGACTCGTTCCCCCTCGACGCGTTTCCCGGCGACCCGTTTGCCGACGACTCGCTTCCCGGCGACCCCTCCTCGCGCGGCCCGTTCCGGTGCAGCCCGTTCCGGTGCGGCCCGTTGCCGCGCAGCCCGTTCTTGTGCAGCTCTTCCATCCGGAGCCCTCTTTCGGGAGATCACTCGGTCCAGGCACACCAGGAAAACGGTGGGCGTAGTTCCGGAAGTCGACGATCGCCTTCAGATCGGTGGTGCCCCGGTGGTTCTCGAAAATGTCCAACAGGCTGGCTTATTGCTCGAATTCATGCACGGTGGCGGCATATTCCTTTCCCCCGCCGGTGCTCTTGTGTCGGGGGAAACGGGTGAGAGCAGAGGGGCCGAAGCGAAAGAGGCTCCCCTTCCCGATGGGCTCCCCCGAGGCGGCCCTCCGCCCCACGGCCACCGCGACGGCGCGGCCGGGCGTCCATGGGCCTCTGACGGCGCTCCAGGGGACAGCGCCGCGGCCGGAGAAAGGCATGCCCGAGAATCACCCCGCGCGTGGGCAGAAATGCGACCCCTGCGACGGGCGAGGCGCCCGGGGCGGATCGGGGCACGCTCCGCTCGGTGGGCGAGGACGGCCGGAAACGGGGGCGGCCCGGAGGGCGGAGGATGTGGAATGCCTTCAGCTCGTCGACCCGAGCCCCCTCCCGACTGCTCTTTCCGGTACCCCGGGAATTCTCGCGGTCTCCCTTTTGGCCTGTGACCGACGCCCGTCCGACGCCGACCGGCGAGGGCGTGGACCCGTCTGTCCTGGGCCGCCACGCGGACCGCCCCGTCATCCATGCCGCCGCGTCCCGCTCACCGTCGCAGACCACTCGGACAGGCTGTCCCGTCTGGCGGCCCGCACCCCCATGACGGACGCTGAAGCTCCGCTCCGGTCAGCCGGACCACCGCCCCCTCCCCGGGGCGGAAGGGCGTCGCCGACCCCGGCGGGACCGGCGCCGCGGCCCGTCTTCCCCACCCCGTCGGAGGAGATCACCCATGTCGCCTTCATCCGCGCCCCGCAGGCAGCACGCGGTCGTCACGGGCGGCACCGGCTCCGTCCGGCCGTTCGCGGGCGGGGGGTCCAGGTGAACGACACCCGCCCCCCACTCTCGTACGCCGTCGTCATCCCGACCCTCGGCCGGCCCAGCCTCGGCCGCTGTCTCGACGCCCTGGCCGCCTCCCCCGGGCCGGGGCCGGCCCAGGTGCTGATCGTCCACGACCGGCCGGGCGGCGGAGCGATCCCCGGGCTCCGGATCCCGGACGCCCTGAAGGCCAGGACCGTCTTGGTGCCCGGCGGAGGGCGCGGCCCGGCAGCGGCCCGCAATACCGGCGCCGCGGCCGCTGGCTCCGCCCCGTGGATCGTCTTCCTCGACGACGACGTCATCCCCTCGGCCACCTGGGGCGAGGACCTGGCCCGCGACCTCGCCACCGCGTCGTCCGACACGGCGGCGGTCTCCGCGCGCATCGACGTACCGCTGCCGGCGGACCGCCGCGCCACCGACTGGGAACGCCGCACGGCCGACCTCTCCATCGCCCGCTGGATCACCGCCGACATGGCCTTCCGCCGCGAGGCGCTGGCTGCCTCCGGCGGCTTCGACGAACGCTTCCGGCGCGCCTGCCGGGAGGGCACCGACCTGGCGCTGCGGCTTCTCGACGGCGGCTGGGTCCTCGCGGCCGGCACCCGCAGGACCTCTCATCCCGTACGCCCCGCCGACCGCTGGGTCTCCCTGCGCCAACAAGCCGGGAACGCCGACGACATCCTGATGGAGCGGCTGCACGGCCCCGACTGGTGGACCCGCGCGGACGCCCCCCGCGGCCGGATCCCCCGCCACCTGGCGGTGACCGCGGTCGGCGTCTCCGCCCTGTGCTGCGCGGCACTCGGCCGCCGGGGCGCCGCCGCCATGTGCGCGGCGGGCTGGCTCGCGGGGACCGCCGAGTTCGCTCTCGCCCGCATCGCCCCGGGCCCCCGCACGCGGGAGGAGATCACCACCGTGCTCCTGACGAGCACGGTCATCCCCGCGGCCGCCACCTGGCACCGCGCGCGCGGCCTGGTCGCCCACCGCGCCGCCCGCCCACGCGGCCCGGCCGGCCCGCCCTCCCTCCACCCGACGGCTCCGGACGGGCCCCGGCGGGCGGAGGTCCGCTCATGACCGGCCGTATCGATGGCCGGGTCCCGCGGGCCGAACCTCCGGTGGACACGGTGAGGTCCACGCTGTCGGTGCCGCCGGGGAGACGCGGCCGCCGAGGTTGTGGTCGTGCTTCCGGGGAACCCTGAGGGCCGTGACCGACCGACGGAACCGCTCGTGAAGGAAGGAGAGCCATGGCCGACACCCTCGGCTTCGACCCCCGGACGGTGATCGTCACCGGGGCGGACTCCGGTATCGGCCGCGCCGTGGCGGTGCGGCTGGCGGAGGCGGGACTGGACGTGGGCATCACCTGGCACACCGATGAGGAGGGCGCCTCGGCCACGGCCGAGGAGGTGCGTGCCCAGGGCCGCAGGGCGGCGGTCGCGCGGATGGACCTGACGCGGCTGCCGGAGGCGGCCGACGTGGTCGATCTGCTGGCGGAGGAGCTGGGCCGGGTCGACGTCCTCGTCAACAACGCGGGGACCGGTACGGCCACACCCTTCCTCGATCTCGACCTGGCGACCGTCCGTTCCGTCCTCGACGTGGACCTCGTCGGGCCACTGCTGTGTTCGCAGCGCGCGGCCCGCCGCATGATCGCCCAGGGTGGCGGCGGCCGGATCGTGAACGTGACGTCGGTGCACGAGCACCAGCCCCGGGTCGGCGCCGGCCCGTACTGCGCGGCCAAGGGCGGCCTGGGGCTGCTGACGCAGGTCATGGCGCTGGAGCTGGCGGAGCACGGCATCACGGTGAACGCGGTCGCGCCCGGCGAGATCGCCACGCCGATGACCGGCCAGGAGGACGCCGACGTGCTCGCCGCGTCCCGCCCGGGCATCCCGCTCGGCCGGCCGGGGGACGCCCGTGAGGTGGCGGCCGTGGTGGCGCTGCTTGCGGGGCGGGAGGCGTCGTACGTCACCGGCGCCTCGTGGTCGGTGGACGGCGGGATGCTGCGGATGGGGCCGATGGCGGGCTCGCACCTGGAGAGCGACGACTGGCGGCGCCCCTGACGACGGGATGTCTGGGCGGGACGGCGGCGGGTACGCGCCGCATGACCGGCGGACACGCCGCGCGCGCCGTTCGCGCGGGCGGCCGCTCGGGGCGGACGAGCCGGAGGCGAAGTGAAGACGAGGACGAGCACGAGGACGACGGCGGAGGCGGGAGCGGAAGAGCCGAGGGGGCCGGGGCGGAGGCACGGCAGGGGTGCCGGGAAGCGTTCCGGACCCCCCTTGGTGGCCGTCTATCTCAACGACCACCTCGCGGGAGCCTCCGCGGGTGTGCAGTTGGCGCGCCGGATGACCCGGGCGCATCGCGGCAGGGCCTTCGAACGGCAACTCGCCGAGCTGGCCGAGGAGGTGCGGGAGGACCGCCGGACGCTGTGCCGGCTCATGGAGGTGCTCGGCGTCCCCCGGCGGCGTTCCAGGGCCGCGGCGGGGTGGGCGGCCGAGAGGCTCGGACGGTTCAAGTTCAACGGAAGGGTGCTGACCCGCTCCCCGCTCAGCGACGTCCTCGAACTGGAGGCGATGCGGCTGGCCGTCGAGGGCAAGGCCGACTGCTGGCGCTCCCTGCGCGGGCTGGCCCGGACGGATCCCCGTCTCGACCCGGACGCCCTGGACGAGCTGATCCAGCGCGCCCGGCGCCAGTCCCAGGCCCTGGAGGCCATGCGGACGACGGCCGCGACGCACGTCCTGACAGCGGAGGTACGGTCGACCGCGGCAGGAGCGCCCGCCCCGCGCGACCTCCCTCCCGCGAGCCTCAGTTGAGCAGCCGCAGGACCGCCCGCTCCACCGCCCCCTGGGTGGCGGGGCGGCCGAACACCCCGTCCTCGCCGAGGCGGTCCAGGGCGGACGCGATCGTATCCCCGGCCTCGAAGCGTTCGACGACGGTCGGGTCGATGTACGAACTGCGGCAGACGGCGGGCGTGTTGCCGAGGTAGCCGCTGACTTCCCGTACGGCCCGGCCGACCGCCCTGGCCCGGGCGGTCCGAGACTCCCCCGCCCTCTCCTCGGAGACGGCGAGGGCGACGGGGCCAGCCGGGAGCGGCGGAAGGGGGTCGAGTGCCGCGGACCGGCCCCGTACGTCGGGTCCGCGCATCCGGGTCCGCCCGGCCGGGCTCAGGGTGCTTCGTCGGGGCCCGGGTCGAGCACGGGCTCCGCGGCCGAGCGGGCGGACTGGATCCGGCCGCGGCGTCCGACGACGGCCGCGGCGGCGAGGGCGCTGCCGAGGAAGGCGACGGCGACGACCCAGGGGCGGTCGACGACGTGCCCGGTGGCGTGGTCGAGGGAGTAGCGGCCCGCACCGGCGACGCCGATGGCGGCGGCGGTGAAGCCGAGGAAGGCCGGGTACTCATAGCCCCCGGCCTGGGCGAAGAAGCCGGCCGGGGCGTGGACGGCGACCGCGCCCGCCATGGCGCCGGCCGCCGCGGCCCCGGCGGCGGGGGTGGCGAGGCCGAGGGCGAGCAGGACTCCGCCGCCGGTCTCACCGGCCCCCGCGGCGATCGCGCTCTCCCGGCCCGGGGAGAAGCCCATGGCTTCCATGGCGTGGGTCGTGCCTTCGACCCCGCCGCCGCCGAACCAGCCGAAGAGCTTCTGGGTTCCGTGCGCGGCGAGAACGGCGCCGGTGCCGACCCGCAGCACGAGCAGCCCGAGGTCGCGTCGGTTGAGGCAGGTCATAGGGGTCTCCCGGTCGCTGGGGTCGGGGCGGGCGTACGGCGTGCCCTCCGTGACCCACTCTCGCCGCCCCGGGAGCCGGGGCCTCTGCGTTGTTGCGCCACATGGGGTACGCCGCCCCGCGGTTGCCCGGCCCGCGCCGTCCCGTCCGTCCGTTCCCGACCGCCCGGTCCGCCCGGCGGAGTCGTGCGCTACATTTTGCCGGTCCCCCGCCCCTCGATCATCCGCGATCACTTCTGTTCGGAGCCGGAATCCCATGAGCGACATCGTCAACGGCCTCGGCCGGGCCACCGCCTACGGCGCCCTGGGTGTGGTGCTGTTGATCCTCGGCATCGTCCTGGTGGACCTCCTGACGCCGGGGAAGCTCGGGCGGCAGATCTGGGAGGAGCGCAACCGCAACGCCGCGCTCCTGCTCAGCTCGGCGCTGCTCGGCATCGGCGGGATCGTCTTCACGTCTATCTGGACGACCTACGACTCCTTCGGCAAGGGGCTTGCCTCCACGGCCGCGTTCGGTCTGCTGGGTCTGGTGATGATGGCCGTGGCGTTCCTGGTGGTGGACCTGGTCACGCCCGGCAAGCTGGGCGCCACCCTCGTCGACCCCGAGCCGCACCCGGCGGTCTGGGTGACGGCCTCGTGCAACCTGGCGGTCTCCGCCATCCTCTCCGCCTCCATCGCCTGACCCCCGCGCCCGGCCCGTGGCCGGGGAGACGCGCCCACCTCCGCCGGTGTCAGCCGCCGAGCGGCTCGACCTCCAGGAAGCGCCGGCCGCGCGGTCCCCGGTAGAGAAGCGCCTCCCAGCCGCACCGCTCCAGGGCGGGGACGAGCCGGGTGAGGGCGGGTTCCGCCTCTCCCGCGGCGCCGCCGGCCGGCGGTCCCAGCCACTCCACGACGGCCGTGCCCGGCCGCTCCCCCGCGGTGACGCGGTAGCCGGTCGCCACGCGCGCTCCGGCGGGGTCGACGGCCGAGGGAGGCGTCTTCGCCGCCTCCAGGGCGAGGGCGATCGCGCGGACGGGCTGTCTTCGCTCCCATTCGGCGGGCAGGGCGCCCGGCTCGCCGCCGTCGCGGCGGCTCAACCGGCGGATCTGCAGCAGCCCTTCCCAGGCCGCCCGCACCTCCCGCGACCGCTGCTCGGCCTCCTCGGCCGGCGGCGGCGGGCCGTCCCCCGTCGCCGCCTCGAACGCCCCGCCGCTCACTGCAGGCGCCGGATGTCGCCGCGGACCCGGTAGAAGCCGCCGGAGGCCGGGTGCAGGGCATCGACCACGTACCGTGCGCCGGCCTCGCGGATCGCTCGGGGGAACTGCACGTTCCAGGAGGGTTCGTAGCCCTCGGAGATCACGTGCACCCGGGTCCTGCCGCCCTCCTGGACGCACTCCACGACGACCGAGCCGGCCGGCGCGGCGCTCACCACCGTCACGGCCTCCACGGTCGTCGCCGGTTCGTAGGTCGGCAGGGCCGCGGCGAGCTTGATGTCCTTGGCGACCGGCACCGTGCCCTGCTGGGCGGCGGCGATCGCCGCCTCGCTCGCGTCCACACAGACCAGCGAACCGTCCGTGGTCACCAGATAGAGCCGGTCCTCGCGGTACTGCATGGAGAGCGCGGAGCCGCCGCCGGTGCCCAGCTTCCAGAGCCGGGTGCCGTCCTCGGCGAAGCAGTACACCGACGAGGCGGAGTCGGCGGCGAAGACGAACCGGCCGCCCGGCGAGGTCGCGCAGGAGTACACCGGGCTGTCGCAGGCGTACACGGCCTCGACGCGCCCGGTCTTCTTCGCCAGCCGCTGCACCTTCCGGTGGGCGGTTCCGGCGTAGACCGCGGCGTCCTCCTGCCATCCGAAGAGGACGCCGCCGGCGGTCGCGGTGTGCCACAACTCGCCTCCCCCGTCGGGTGCGTACGCCGTGACGCCCTTGCTGTGCCCGTGGTAGACGGCGTCGCCGTCGGCGCGGACCATCCAGGCGTGCTCGCCCCGGCTGTTGCGGGACCACTGGTGCTCGTCCTCGTGGTCGATGACGGTCAGCCGCCCGGAGCGGTCGGCGACGTCGAGGACGCCCTCGTGGATGTCGAGCCAGAAGATGTCGACGTCGGCGGCGATGTCGTACGCGGCGAAGGGCAGCTTCGACGAGAGGTCGTACACCCGGCCGTCGTCGCAGCCGGCGTAGATCCAGAAGTCGTCCGCGACCAGGCACTTCACGCCGTCGGGGAGGCTGAACCGGGCCCGGACGTCACCCGTGTGGCTCAGGGTGTACACCGAGCCGGCCTGGTTCCCCACATAGACGTGCTGGTCGTCCACGTGGATGCCGAAGGCGGCGGAGCCGGTCCTGAAGCGCCACAGGACCGGGGCGACGGCGCGCGCCGTGGAGGGTGCGGAGACGACCTCGCGGCGGGTGACCGACCGGGCGGCGCGCCGGCCCTGCACCGCCGGGGCGTACCCCTTGCGGACCTTCTCCCCTATCTTCTTCGCCGCCGCGGCACGGGCCTTCTCGGTGGTCGGGAAGGTGGAGGTCTGGGTCTGTCCGGCCGAGCCGATCCGGCCGTAACGGACCGACACCACGAGGTCGTCGACCGTCACTTCGTAGAACTTGTGCGCGCCGCCGCCGTCCTGGGACAGCTCCAGATAGGTCTTCGTCGTCATGAGGAAACCGTAGGCGCTGCCACTGACAACGCTCCCCGGCTCCGGACCCCGGCACCTCCCCGGCCCCGGTTCAGCGCTGGCTGCGGCCGCTCGTCACGGCGTAGTACTGCAGGTCCTGCCGGTCGATCGGCCGGCGTACCGGATAGCGGCTGGTCACCGTCGTCGTGATCCGTCCGGCGCGTTCCACGGTGGCCTCGCTGTGGCCGGTGCGCAGCGGCAGGAGTTGCGCGTGCACACCCGCCGGTGCCTGGTACGCGCCCTGCGTTCCCCCGGTGCCGGTGCGCACCCGCGCGGGCGCCGTGAGGAAGCTCAGCACCTCCACCGTGTCCCGCGGCGGGGCGGTGCCCTCGCGCGGCTCTATCACCTTCGGCTGGGCCGCGGCGGGGGGCCTGTCGCCGGCGAACTGGACGCGGGAGGTCAGATAGACGGTGTCCCGGACGATCTTCGGCCAGGCGCCGGTCTTGAACCGGGTGAGGTAGTAGGAGGAGAGGTCGAGATAGGCGTAGCCGTTGTGCAGGGACGGCGCGAAGTGGGTGCCTTCGGAGTAGTCGTTCCAGGTGGTGAGCTGGACCCAGTCGGCGTTCGAGGCGATGGCCGCGCCCCAGCTCGCGCGCAGGGTCTCGGTGTTGCCCGCCTCGTCGTAGATGCCCTGGTTGGGGCGGGCGTCCTGGACGGAGACGGGCTGCATCCAGATCTTGCCGAGCCGGTGGGCGCGGTCGGCGTCGGCGGTGGCACCGGACTGGCGGTGGTAGGTGCGGCTGCCCCAGTCGGAGAAGCCGTGGCTGATCGACGCGTACCGCTCGCGGTCGGGGGTGAAGTCGAGGAAGAGCGGGACGAGCGCGGTCCGGACGGAGTGCCGGGAGCGCAGTTCGTCCATGGTGAGCCGCCACCAGGCGGGGTCCTTCTCCTCCGCCTTGAAGGGGGAGACGACGAGCCGGCCGTCGGCAAGCCGGTGGGCCGAGGGGTGGCGGGCGAGTTGCGCGAGCGAATCCGCGAGGGCAGCCGGGGTGGTGTCGAGGGAGGTCATGTCCGGCATGAGCTGGACGCGGAAGCCGGGGTCCTCCTCGGCGGCGGCGCGCATGAGGAGTTCGACCCGCTCCCAGTTGCGTCCGCTCAGCGACAGGAGGTCGACGGTGAAGCCGTCGAGTCCGGCGTCGCGTGCGGTGCGGACCTCCTGGCGCAGGTGGGCCAGCTCCCAGTCGCCGGTCTCGGGTCCGGCGGGCAGCGGACGGTCGCGCAGGAGTCCGGCGTAGGCGCGGTGCTTGCCCTTCTCGCCGTTCGCGGTGAGGTAGTTGCGGCTGTAGTAGTCGTCGCGCGGCGGCCGGTTGTCGAGGGAGAGCGGGTACGGCGTGAAGTAGTGGGCGAACACCAGCTTGCCGGAGGCGCGCAGGGTCCGGGTGTCGGGGAGGTCGAAGGGGAGGGCGGTGCTGTACTGCTCCGCCGTGGTGGCCCGTTCCGCCGTCGCGCCGTCGCGGAGCGCCGCCGCCGCGCCGATGCCGGCGAGGGATCCGGCGAGCAGGACGCCGAGCACGAGGCCGGGGAGGAGTCTGCGGCGTCCCGGGGCCCGGTGGGGCCGTGCGGCGCGGGTCCTGCGTCCCGGCAGGGCGGGTGGGGTGGGGATGGGCGCCATGGGGTCCCTCCGGCGGGTCGAGGCTGCCGCGGTCCCGCGGGCTGCGCTGTCAGTAGTACAGCCGATCCCGCACCGGGGGACAACAACCGTCCGGGTCGCGCCGGGCGGTCTCCGGCGGCGCGGCCGGTACCGCTTGCGGGCGCGTCGGCGGGGGTGACCGGCGGCGGACGAGGGGGCGGCGGGTTCCGCTTCGCCGGCGGCGGACGACCGAATTCGTTTCGTCCGGAAGGTCCCGTTCCTGCCCGCCTCTCCACCAGGGGATGACTGTGGTTTTCGCCACACTGGGAACTTTTCGAGAAGTGAGGTCTGCCTTCCTTCGGGCGGACCCGGAGGTTCCGTTCACCGCCTCACGTGCGCCAACTCGGGCCCGCCGGGCGTATTATGCGGTCGGCCGCGAGAACGCGGGCCGCCTTGTCACGAGATGAACGCGCCATCACCTTCTGAGGTCGTTCGCGTGAACCGCAGCGGACGTGGGCGAGTTTGTCGTACTGTTCCGCGTTGCGACGCTTGCTCATCCGGTCAGGGGCCCGGTGAGTAGGGCGGCGAACGTCGACACGTGCCGGGGGGGTACATGTGGCATGCCCGTACAACTGAGACCCAGTCTGTCCGCACCGAAGGCGGCTCACGACCGGTCCATCCGCATCCACGCGCCAAAGCGCGCTGGTATCGGGTTCTCGCTCTGGCGGTGGACATCCTCGGGGTGGCTCTGCCCACCGCGCTGATCATGCGCGTCGAGCGACAGCCGTACGCCCTCACCGGCGCGGCCGTCGCCGCTCTGGCGTGGGTCGTGGTGCGCGCGCTGCGCCGCCGCTACGCCGGCCGTTCGCTGGGCGAGTCCCGGGGCAGTCTGCCGGTGCTGCACGACTGGCTGATCCTGCTCGGTGTGCTCGCCGTCCTGCGGGCCGCCGCCGATCTGCACCACCCGGCCCTGCTCTGCCTCGCGGCCGTGCTGCCGGCGCCCGTCCTCACGCTGATCTGCACGAAGCTGACCTGGAACCACCTGGTGGCCGCGCGCCGCGAGGCGCAGGTGGTCACCCGGGTCCTCGTCCTGGGCGAGCCCCGGGCCGCCGGTGACGTCGCCGAGCACCTGGCGGGCCGCACCGAGCACCCGTACGTCGTGGTCGGTGTCGTCGCCATAGGCGAGGGCCCGGTCCGTACCGGCGCCCCGGTGGCCGCCCGGCTCGGCGTGCTGATGCCCGAGGCCGCCGACGGGGACACCGAGCACGTCCTCGCCGCCGCCCGTGAACTGGAGGCGGACGTCGTCCTGGTCGCGGCCGGTGCGCGGATGGCCGGTGAGCGGCTGCGCTGGCTCTCCTGGGGGCTGCACGACGCGGGCACCGAGCTGGCGCTCGCCCCGGGTCTGGTCGAGTTCTCCGTGAAGCGGCTGGAGACCACGTCGGCGGCCGGGATGGCGCTGCTGCGGGTCGCTCCGCCGGTGCGCAGCGGTGTGCAGCAGTTCCTGAAGTCCGTGATGGACCGGGCGGGCGCCGCGTTCGGTCTGCTCGTCCTGTCGCCGCTGTTCCTCGCGATAGGAGCGGCGGTACGACTGACGTCGCCGGGGCCGGTGTTCTACCGCCATGTGCGGATCGGTCAGGACCGGGCGCCGTTCGTGATGTGGAAGTTCCGCACCATGTTCGTGGACGCAGACGCCCGCAAGGCCGAGCTGTCGCACGCCAACGAGAACGACGGTCTGATGTTCAAGATGCGCCGTGACCCGCGGGTGACGCGGGTGGGGCGGCTGCTGCGCCGTACGTCGCTGGACGAGCTGCCGCAGCTGATCAACGTCCTGTCCGGCGCCATGTCGCTGGTGGGCCCGCGTCCGCCGCTGCCGGAGGAGGTGGCGCGGTACGGGGACGTGGAGCTGCGCCGGCTCTCGGTGCGGCCGGGGATGACGGGTCTGTGGCAGATAAGCGGCCGCTCCGACCTGTCGTGGGACGAGACGGTCGAGCTGGACCTTCACTATGTCGACAACTGGTCGTTCACCAGTGACGTCGACGTCATGGCCCGTACGTTCCGCGCCGTCGTCGACGGTCGCGGAGCGTACTGACGGGCCGCCGCCTCATGGGTTCAGTGCTGTGCGCGCCACCAGGCGTACGTGGACGCGATGCCGTCCCGGAGACCGATCGAGGGCTTCCAGCCCAGGCCGCTGAGCCGGGACACGTCGAGGAGCTTGCGCGGCGTGCCGTCGGGCTTGGCGGTGTCCCAGGCCAGCCGGCCGCGGAAGCCGGTGACGTCGGCGACGGTCTCGGCGAGTTCGCGGATGGTGAGGTCCTCGCCGCAGCCGATGTTGACCGGCTCGTCCCCGTCGTAGGTCCGCAGCAGGACGGCGCAGGCCGAGGCGAGGTCGTCGACGTGCAGGAACTCGCGGCGCGGGGTGCCGGAGCCCCAGAGGACGATCTCCTCGCGCCCGTCCTCGCGGGCCTCGTGGAAGCGGCGGATCAGCGCCGGGAGGACGTGCGAGGTCTCGAGGTCGAAGTTGTCCCCGGGGCCGTAGAGGTTGGTCGGCATCGCGGAGATGTAGGCGGCGCCGTACTGCTTGCGGTAGGCCTGGATCTGCACGATGCCGGCGATCTTGGCGAGGGCGTAGGCCTCGTTGGTGGGCTCGAGCGGGCCGGTGAGCAGCGCGTCCTCGTGGATGGGCTGCGGGGCCAGCTTGGGGTAGATGCAGGACGAGCCGAGGAAGAGCAGCCGCTCGACCCCGGCGGCGTGCGCTCCCGCGACGACGCTGAGCTGGATCTGGAGGTTCTCCTCCAGGAACTGCACCGGGTAGGTGCTGTTCGCCATGATGCCGCCGACCTTGGCGGCTGCGAGCACCACGGCGTCGGGGCGCGTCTCGGCGAGGAACGCGGCGGTCGCCGCTGCGTCCCGCAGGTCGAGCTCGGCGCGGGTGCGGGTGATCACGTCGTGTCCGTCCGCGGTCAGCCGACGGGCCACGGCGGCGCCGACCAGGCCGCGGTGGCCCGCGACGAAGACGCGGGCGTGCTCCGGCAGGTACGACGGAGCTTCCGTCCGGTCGGTCGTCGGGTCGGTCGTCGATTGAGTCATGGTCGGGATCATGCCAGGCCGCCGGGGGCGATCACACACCAGATCCGGATTTTCTTCTTGTTCCACCACAGACCCGTATGCCACGGGATATTCGCACGCTACGGATCGGCTGGGGGCCGGTTCGTTCGGGAGGGGCTCCACGCATGAGCAAGACCGCACTCATCACCGGCGTGACCGGTCAGGACGGTTCGTACCTGACGGAACTGCTGCTGTCCAAGGGCTACACGGTGCACGGCCTGGTCCGCCGGTCGTCCAGCTTCAACACGGAGCGGATCGACCACGTCTACCAGGATCCGCAGCAGGCGAACCGTTCGTTCGTGCTGCACCACGCGGACCTCTCCGACGGGGTCGCGCTGGTGAACCTCCTCCGGGACATCCGGCCCGACGAGGTCTACAACCTGGGCGCGCAGTCCCATGTGCGGGTCTCCTTCGACGCCCCGCTGTACACGGGCGACGTGACCGGCCTGGGCGCGCTGCGGCTCCTGGAGGCGATCCGGGCGAGCGGCGTGGACACCCGCATCTACCAGGCGTCCTCGTCCGAGATGTTCGGCGCGACGCCGCCGCCGCAGAACGAGCAGACGCCGTTCCACCCGCGCAGCCCGTACGGCGCGGCCAAGGTCTTCGCGTACTGGGCGACGGTGAACTACCGCGAGGCGTACGACATGTTCGCCGTGAACGGGATCCTCTTCAACCACGAGTCCCCGCGCCGGGGCGAGACGTTCGTGACCCGCAAGATCACCCGCGCGGTGGCGCGGATCAAGGCCGGTCTGCAGGACCGGCTGTACCTGGGCAACCTCGACGCCGTACGGGACTGGGGGTACGCCCCCGAGTACGTGGACGCGATGTGGCGGATGCTCCAGCAGGACGAGCCGACCGACTACGTGGTGGCGACCGGGGTGCCGGCGACGGTGCGGCAGTTCCTGGAGACGGCCTTCTCGCACGCCGGTCTGGACTGGTCGGAGTTCGTGCGGTTCGACCCGAAGTACGAGCGTCCGAGCGAGGTCGACGCGCTGATCGGTGACGCGAGCAAGGCGAATGAACTGCTTGGCTGGAAGCCGACCGTCCTCGTGGAGGAGCTGGCGCGGATCATGGTGGACGCGGATGTCCGTCTTGTCCAGGACCAGTTGGCTGGAGCTACCGTTCGAATTGACCGCTGACCTGCGGTTTCACCGGGTCGGATGTACCGGATTGGTCAAGTGCGCAACAATGCCGTCCGGTTCGTCATACAGTTCGCATTCATCACATCGCATGGCACGACTTCGCGCCACATTTACTGGGCTTCACGCCTGGGGGGAACATGCGTAAAACTTGGGGGCTCACCTCGGCCCTCGTCATCGCCATCGGGGCGGCGGTCGCAGCCGGCGGCTCGCTCCTGGCCCCGAAGGCCTCGGCGCTCACGCCGCCGGTCGCCTTCACCGCGGACGATCTGCCGACCTGGCAGACGAACGGCATCGTCTGGGCGCTCGCCGAGGCGAACGACACCGTCTTCGTCGGCGGCACCTTCTCCGAGCTGCGGCCGCCCGAGGGCGTCGCCGGCACCCCGAAGGACGCCGTCAACTTCGCCGCCATGAACGCGGCCACGGGCGCGCCCACCAACTGCTCCCTGTCCTTCACGGTGGGCAGCGGCACCGCGACCGTGCGGACCCTGGTGGTCTCGCCGGACAAGAAGACGCTGTACGCCGGCGGCTACTTCGGCGCCGTCAACGGCACGCCGGTCTCCAGCCTGGCGGCCATCGACATCGCCACCTGCACGCCCAAGGCGAGCTTCACGCCGAGCTTCCCCGCCACCGTGCGCGCGCTCGCCGTTACCGACACCACCATCTACGCCGCCGGCGACTTCGGCTCGGTCGAGGGCCAGACCCGCGAGCGGTTCGCGGCCATCACCACCGGCGGCGCGCTGCTGCCGTTCCGCGCGGACGCCGACGAGCCCGGCCGCGCCATCGAGATCACCCCGGACGGGCAGCACGTGCTGCTCGGCGGTGACTTCTTCCGCGTCAACGGCGCCAACTCGCACGCCCTCGCCGTGGTCGACGCCACGAGCGGCACCGTGACGAAGGCGTACCCCAACGGCTGGATCCCGCAGAACTCGGTCGTCAAGGACATCGAGACCGACGCCACCGGGTTCTACACCGGCAACGAGGGCACGGGCGGCGGCGTCTTCGACGGCCGCATAGCCCTGAACCTCTCGGACTTCGAGCAGCGCTGGCGCGACACCTGCCTGGGCGCCACGCAGGCGGTCCGCTCGTACGAGGGCGTGCTGTACAGCGCCTCGCACGCGCACGACTGCTCCAGCGTCGGCGAGTTCCCGGACGGGCGCCGCTACCACCTGCTCGCCCAGCCGACCACGTCGACCGGCAAGCTCGGCTGGTTCCCCGACACCAACGACGGCCTCGGTGAGGGCATCGGCCCGCGCGCCTTCGCCATCTCCGGCACGGGTGCCACGAAGTACATGTGGGTGGGCGGCGAGTTCACCACGACCAACGGCGCCCCGGCGCAGGGTCTGACCCGCTTCGCCTCCGGCCCCGACACCGGTGCGCCGACCGTCCCCGTGGCGAGCGCCGCGGCCGTCGCCACGAACGCGGTGCAGGTCCGCTGGCGCTCCAGCCTCGACCTGGACGACTCCACGCTGACCTACAAGGTCTACCGCAACGGAGCGGCCACCCCGGTCGCGACCGTCGAGGGCGACTCCCTGCACTGGTCCCGTCCGCAGGTCTCCTTCAAGGACACCGGCGTGACCCCCGGCCAGACCTACACCTACCGGGTGACCGCGAGCGACGCGGACGGCAACACCAGCGCCCCGTCCGCGACGTCCACCGTGACCGTCCCGACGTCCCCGGAGCCGTACGCCTCCCAGGTCATCGCCGACGGTGCCGGCCTCTACTGGCGCTTCGACGAGTCGGCGACGCCGTACGCCGCCGACTCCTCGGACGCGAACAACAGCGGCCTGTACGTCAACGCCCCGGTGCTGCGCCAGACCCCGGCCGCCGTCACCGGAGCCTCCACCGCGGTGGCGCTCAACGGTTCGGACGAGCAGATCCACACCGACAAGCGGCAGAACGTCAACGGCTCGTTCACCGTCGAGACGTGGTTCAAGACGACCACCAACCGCGGCGGCAAGCTGATCGGCTTCGGTGACAACACCACCCGCAACAGCGGCAGCTACGACAAGCACCTGTACATGACGAACACCGGCAACGTGGTGTTCGGCGTCTACACCGGCTCCACCCGCACGCTCACCTCGTGGGGCTCGTACAACAACGGCGCCTGGCACCACGCGGTCGGCACCCAGGGTCCGGACGGGATGCGCCTCTACATCGACGGCAAGCTCGCCGGCTCGAACAACGTCACCACCAACCAGCAGTACTCCGGCTACTGGCACGTCGGCGCCGACAACCTCTCCGGTTGGCCGCTGCGTCCGTCGAGCAGCTTCTTCGCCGGTCAGATCGACGAGGCGGCCGTCTACCCGTCGGCGCTCACCGCCGCGCAGGTCGCCAAGCACTACAACCTGGCCTCCGCGCCCGCCGACACGGTCAGCACCGTGACGGCGACCGAGGACAGCTACGTCAACGCCGGTGCCCCGGGCACCAACTACGGCACCTCCAGCTCGATGGCGGTCCGCGGTACCTCGGCGTACCAGTCCTACCTGCGGTTCACGCTGCCGTCCGCCCCGGCCGGCACCGTCCTCAAGAGCGCCCGCCTCGCGGTGAAGACCACCACGATGGCCGGCGCGGGTTCGGCGGACAGCCAGTCCGTCGTCCCGGTCACCGGCGCGTGGACCGAGGGAGCGGTGACGTACACCAACCGCCCCGCGCTCGGCGCCACTCCGATCGGCACCCTGAGCGGTGCCACGGACGGCTCGGCGATCTACTCCGCCGCGCTGGACAACGCGGCGATCTCGGCGGCGCTCGGCAGCTCGTACAGTGTCGCGCTGACCAGCGTCGGGACCGACCCGCTGTGGATCTGGTCGTCCGAGGCGGCGGCCGCGGAGGGCACTCCGCAGCTGGTGCTGACCTTCGGCGCCCCGTAAGCACCACGCAGTACCCCTCATGACAGGCCGCGGGGCCCCGGCAGCAGCCGGGTCCCCGCGGCCCACGTACCTCAGGAGCTCATCCATGCGTCGTCCACTTCACCGGCGCCCGGCGGCCGCGGCGGCCGTGCTGGCCGGTCTGCTCGCCCTCACCGCCTGCTCGTCGTCCGACAGCGGCGACGCCGAGGCCGGCGGGCCGCCCACGGCCACCGGCACGACCCGGCCGGGCTCCGTGCCCGACCGACAGAACGAGGTGGCGCCGACCGGCCCCACCCCTTCCACCTCCCGGGGACCGGTCGTCCCGGACTCCGACCTCAAGCCCGCCACCGGCTCGTTCACCAAGACCCAGAAGTCCTACCTGAGCGGCCGGGTCCCCAAGAACACCGACCCCGCCGCCGTGCTCCAGACCGGGCAGGAGTCCTGCCAGCGCCTGGAGCGCACCGCCAAGCGGGACAAGGACGCCGCCGTCGGCGCGATCATCGCCGGCGACATCAAGGACGCCGAGGCGACGATCACCCACCTGTGCACCGCGCAGAAGCCGCTGCTCGCCACGGCGGCCACCGGCTTCCCCGACGGCACCGAGAAGTCTCCCGAGGCCGGCACCTACCGCGCGCTGACCACCGACCCCGCGTGCTCCTGGCGCGCGCTCGGCGACGGCGGGAAGGTCCTGGCCTCCGGGCCGCCGCTCGGCTCCGAAGGCCAGGTCAAGGCCAAGATCCCCGCGGGCACCGAGGAGTTCGTCTCCTCCGGCTGCTACGCCTGGCTGCCCGCCTGACCCGCGCGCGCCCTCTCGTACACATCGAGCAGGGTGTCGACGACGGCATCCATCGAGAACGCCTCCGCGGCCAGCTTCCGGGCCGCCGCGGAGGCTTCGTCGTTCTCCCGCGGGTCCAGCAGGGCGTGCACGGCGGGGGCGAGACCCGCGGCGTCGGCGACGACGCGGCCCGCGCCCGCCTCCTCGATGTCCCGGGCCAGACCGTTGGAGCCGGTGACGACGGCCGGCGTGCCGACCGACAGCGACTCCAGGACGGACATGGGGAACGGCTCGTCGACGGACGGCAGGACGTAGACGTGCGCCCGGCGCAGCTCCTCCAGCATCCGCTCGGCCGACAGCGGCCCCGGCCGGCTGATCCGGTCCTCGAGACCCAGCTCGGCGACGAGCGCGTCGACCGCGGCCCGCTCGCCCTCGTCGGGACCGGCGAGGACGAAGTGGGCGTCCGGGTGGTCGCGCAGGATCTCGGGGACCGCCGCGACGAAGTCGGTGGGCCGCTTGCGGGCCTGCAGCCGGGCCGCGTACAGAATGCGGGGCGGCCCCTCCGGGGCGGGGCGCGGCTCCTGGGTGGGGACGCCGTTCACGAGCCGTACGGACCGCTCCAGGGGGGCGCCGGCGACGGCGTCCAGGTCCTTGCGCTCCCGGCCGGTCAGGTGGAGGACGGCCGAGGCGCCGCGCAGCACGCGGCGGACGGCGACCGCGTCCAGCACCTTGGCGAGCGCCTTCCCGCTCGGGTCGACCATCCCGTGGGTCTGCAGCACCAGCGGGCGTCCGGCCCGCAGCGCGGCGAGCGCGACGGGCAGGGTCACCAGGTCCCGCGCGAGATGGACGTGGACGATGTCGGCGTCCCGCACCAGCCTGCCCGCGCCGGCGAGCATCGCGGGCGAGGTGATGCCGCTGAAGCCGAGCGGCAGGATCGAGCGGGCCTGGTAGAGACGGGCGGGCACGCCCTCCACCTCCGTGGGCAGCGAGCCGCCCGCCGCGTCGAACCCGTCGCCGAGCGCGGTCAGCAGCGGCCGGTGCCCGCGCGAGGCGAGGCCCTGGCAGAGGTTGAGCGCGACCCGGACGGGCCCGCCGAAGGCGTGGGTGGGGCTGTGCAGGGTGACGGCGTGCAGCACGCGCAGGCCGCTCATACCGGCATCGGGAGGGGTCGGCGGCCCTCGGCCGTGTGCAGGGTGAGCTCCGGCAGGTCGTTGTGGAGGGTGGTGCCGGCGGCGACGACGGCGTGCCCGCCGACGGTGACGCCCGCGAGGACGGTGGCACGGGCCGCGACCCAGGCGCCGTCCTCGACGGTGATGGGGGCGTTGCGGTAGCGGAAGTCGGCGGCCCGGTGGTCGTGGCTGCCGGTGCACAGCAGCGCCTCCTGGGAGACGCAGACGTGGGCGCCGAGCGTGATGGGCTCCAGGTTGAGGAGCCAGGCGCCCTCGCCGATCCAGGTGTGGTCGCCGACGGTCAGCTTCCAGGGCCACAGAACCCTGACCCGGTGCCGTATCAGCACGCCGTCGCCGATGGTCGCGCCGAAGGCGCGCAGCAGCGCGACGCGGAGCCCGGCCGGGCAGAACCAGGCCATGAAGACCGTGTTCATCACCGCGAACCACAGGGCCTGCGTCAGCAGGCCGCGGCCCTTGTCGTAGCCGGCCAGCGTGAAGGCCGGAAGGTTTCTCATGATTTCGGTTCACCCCCCGTCGGCGCCTCCCCTGGTGCCGACGAGGTCAGACTAACGGTTGACGCGAGGTGGCCGGGCGGCGTCGGTAGACTGCCGCGGTGAGGTTCCGGGGGCGGGGGCGGCGACTTCCCGGCGCGGGACCGCAGAAAAGCCAGGGGGCGGGATGACGACCGATGTAGGCGATACGGGCACACAGGCGCGTCCGGCTCCGCCCGCGCCCGCCCCGCTGCTGCTGGCCCCGGCGGTCTCCCCGCGGACGCTGCTCTCGCGCGCGCTGTCGATCCCGCTGGTGCTCGGTTTCTCGGTGTTCCTGCCGCTCGCCGTGGCGATCCAGCCCGGCGCGGGGGTCCGGGACGCCGCCTACTACCTCCAGATCGCGCTGACCATGTACGCCGGCGCCCGGCTGTCGGCGATGATCCTGACCAACCGGCGCAAGCTGCTCCAGGGGTCGTTCTGGCTCTTCGTCTACATGGCGATGGGGGTGGCGCCCCTGGCGCAGGCGGTCCTCGGCCGGGTGCCGACGCCGGTGGTCGGTCCGCGTTCGGACCTGACGATGGCGGTGGCTCTGGTCCTGGTCGGCTGCGCCGCCTTCGACCTGGGGTCGCTGCTGGCCCGGGGCCGTCCCGGCGGGTCGAAGCGGGCCGAGGAGCGCCCGGCGCTGGTGCACCGGCGCCGGCTGTACTTCCTGGTGGTGCTCGCCTTCGCGTGCAGCGGGCTGTTCGTGGTCAAGCTGGGCGGTCCGGCGGTCTTCTTCTCCAGCCGTCAGGAGATCATCGCGGGCATCGAGGAGGCGGGTGTCTCCCAGGCCGACTCGCAGGCCGGGCAGGCGTTCCTGCGCGGCTTCGGCACGGTCCCCGCGCTCTTCGCGCTGCTGGTGTACTGCCGTTGGCTGGTCACCTCGCGGCGGGCCAGGCGGCGGCCGATGGTGATCGCGGTCTTCCTGTCGCTGGTGATGCTCAACGGCGTGGTGAACAATCCCATCTCCAACCCGCGGTACTGGTTCCTGACGGTGATGTTCTCGCTGCTGTTCACCGTCTTCCCGCGGAGCGCGGCGATGTACCGCTCGGCGCTCAGTCTGGGCGTGGTGATGGCGCTGATCGTCTTCCCGTTCTCCGACCGGTTCCGCTACGACGAGAAGAACTACCGGCCGGTCGAGACGACGTCGGTGCTGGAGCCGCTGGCGCTGAAGGACTACGACCAGGTCGGCATGTTCGCCAACACCATCACGCTGGTGAACTCCGGCAGCCGGCACCGCTACGGCCGTCAGCTGGCCGGGTCCGTGCTGTTCGCGGTGCCCCGGTCGGTGTGGGCGGGCAAGCCGCGGGACACCGGCGTGATGGTCGGCCAGTGGATGGGGACGGTCAACACCAACCTGTCCTCGCCGATCTGGGCGGAGCTGTGGATCGACTACGGAGCCGTCGGCATGAGCGCCGGGATGCTGGGCCTGGGCTACGCCGCCGCGCGCGTGGACGGGCGGTTCGCCCGCCGGGGTACGCGCAGGGCGCCGCCGGGCAGTCTGATCTCGCTGGTGGTGCCCCTGGTGGCGGGCTATTCCTTCATCCTGCTGCGCGGGCCGCTGCTCCAGGCGTCGGGCCGGGTGGCGATCGCCCTGGTCTGCATCGCGCTGGTGACCACCTGGCGTCAGGACAAGGGCGCCGTGCTGCGCTGATCCTCCGTCTGGTCCGTCCGGGGTTCGGGGTGGGTACGGCTGACGCGGGACCAGGCGGCGACGGCCTTGAGGGCGGAGCCCGCGGCCAGGCCCCAGGCGGCACCGGCCGCGCCGCCGAGGACGTACCCGCCGAGCATCAGGGCGACCGAGAGCAGCGAGAAGACGACCTGCACGGAGAGGGTGGCGCGGGGGCTGAGGACGCGGAGGGTGACCAGCGCGCAGGTGCCGGCCGCCATCACGGCGTACTGGGTTCCGGTCGCGGGCAGCAGGGCCGCGGCGGCGTCCCAGGTGTCGCCGAGGAGCTGCCGGCCGACGCGGTCGGGCAGCGCGTACAGCGCGGTCGCCCAGCCCGCCGCGAGGAGGGCGAGGATCCCGCCGAGTCCGGCGGCGGCGCGGACGGTGGCACGGCGTGAGCCGGCCCGGCCGAGGAGCGGCGGTCCGAAGGCGTTGACCGAGGTGAACAGGACGTTGAGCGGGCCGAAGAGGGTGGAGGCGCCGCGCAGCGCGCCGACGGCGAGCGGGGTGGCGAAGAGTCCGAGTCCGAGGACGGCCAGCTGACTGGAGGCGTTGCCGACGGCGAACTCGACGACGAAGCGCCGGCCGAGGTGGCCCTTGCGCACATAGCGGCGGGGGTCGCCGGGGCGGCCGCGCACGAGGGGGCGGAGCAGGACGAGTCCGAGGAGCACGGCGGGCAGCGCCGACAGGCCCCAGACCAGGACCAGTCGGGCCGGTGAGGCGCCGTGCGGCTGGAGGAGCAGGGCGGGGAGGACGCAGGCGAGGCGCAGCGTGTCGGCGGCGAGGGCCCGGTGGGGTCGGCGGAGCGCGGAGAAGGCGTACCGCAGGCCGTCCTGGACGAGGACGACGGGCAGCACCAGGCCGAGGGCGAGGAACGCCTGGCCGGTGGCGCCGCCGGTGAGGGCGCCGCCGAGGGCCAGGAGAAGCCCGCCCGCGGTGGAGGCGAGGGCCGTGAAGGTGACGGAGGCGCGGGCGGCTCCGCCGACGGACGCGTCCTCGCCCTTCTCCAGGACCACGCTCTGTCCGACGAAGGCCATGTTGAGGCCCATGAGGACGGTGAAGGTGATGTAGACCATGGAGAAGGCGGCGAAGCCGTCCGCGGTGGACGCCCTCGCCGCGATCACCAGGACGGCGATGTTGGTGAGGCTGGCCGCCGCCTGGTCGAGGACCGAGGCGGCGACGGTGACGGCTCGTCTCACCGATCGCCGGTGCGGCCGGCGCCGCCCCGCGAGGAGCCCGCGCCGCGCAGGTCGCTCGGCCGGAGGGAGCGCAGGGTGACGGTGTCGGAGCCGTCGCCGGGGACGACCTGCTCGGGCTCGGGCTCGGAATCGTGCTCCGGCTCCGGGTCGCCGTCGTACTCCTCCGGTTCGGCCGGGCGGGGGGCCGGCGGGCGGCCACGGCCGCCGCCGCGGCGTCCGGCGGGCTGCTTGGCGGCGCGCCCGCCGCCGGGGGTGTGGACGACGGCGCCCAGGACGGTGCCTCCGGCGCCGGCGATGAGTTCGCGGATGCGCTGGAGGTCGGCGCGGTGCACGCTGCGCGGGTCGCAGACGATGAGGACGCCGTCGACCCGGTCGACGAGCGCGAGCGCGTCGGCGTAGTTGAGGACGGGCGGGGCGAGGACGACGACGGTGGAGTTGGGCGAGTCGGCCTCGGAGATGAGCCGGGTGACGCGCGGGGCGGTCAGGGCTCGGGCGACGTTGCGGACCCGTTCGCCGGGGACGAGGCCGAAGGAGCCGGACTCCCCCGCGTCGACGGAGAGCTGGCGGCGGGAGGGCCAGCCGCTCTCCTCGGTGCCCGCGGGCTCCGCCGGGTGGCTCCAGCGGGGTGCGGTCGCGGCGTGGGCGCGCAGGCGTCCGGCGAGCGTCGGGGTGCGCAGGTCGGCCTCGATGAGGAGGACGTCCTTGCCGGTCTCGGCGAAGGAGGCGGCGAGGTGGGAGGCGACGGCGACGGCCGCGTCGTTGGAACCGCGCGGGGCGACGACGAGGAGCCGGCGGCGGTCGGCGAACCGCTGGTCGTAGGCGAGCCGGAAGGCGACGGAGCGGTACTCCTCGGCGACCCGGGCGTCGGTGTGGTCGTCGGCGAGCAGGACGTCGGTGGCGCCGCGCGGGAGGGTGCCGAGGACGGGGGCGCGCACGGCGCGGGCGACGTCGCCGGCGGAGCGGGGCGAGGGGTCGAAGACGAGCCGGACCCAGGCGGCGAGCAGGCCGAGGGCGACGCCGACGAGGGCGCCGAGGCCGAGGCTCATGGGGAGCCCGGGGCCGTCGGAGTAGCCGGGGGCGTTGGCGACGCGGATCACGGTGCCGGGCGACATGTCGAGGGACTTGAGCTGGCTGATCCGGGCGTCGAGTTCGTTGATCCGGTTGAGCAGGTTGGTCTTGACGCCGTACTCGGCGTCGCGGGCCGACCCGTCGGCCATCCGGTCGAGTTCCTTGGTCTTCTGGTCGTGCTTCTTGGCGACCTCGTCGAGCTGCTTCTGCTGGCCGGCGAGCATGGTGGCCCGTACGTCGGTCCACTGCTTCTCGCGCAGTTTCAGATAGGCCTGGGTGACGGCGTTGGCGCGGTCGGCGGCGGCGTGCGGGGTGTCCGCGGTGTAGGTGAACTGGAGGACCTGGCTCTGCGGCGGGTTGGTGACCTGCAGGTCCTTCTGGAGGCTGCCGATGGTGCCGGTCCAGCCGAGCCGCTTGGCGGCCTGTTCGGCGACGCTGCTGCTGAGCGCGGTCTGCCGCTCGGACCCCATGTTGAGCGTCTTGTCCTGCGAGATGCTCGGGTTGAAGGGGTCGTTCACGGGCGCGCGAAGGACGACCTGGCTGGTGGCGACGTAGGTGTCGGCGTTGGAGAGGCCGAACCAGACTCCGCCGAGGAGGCCGATGCCGATGCCGCCCGCGATGATCGAGCGGTAGCGCAGGAGCTGGCGGAACTGGTCCCGCAGGAGTTCCGGTTCGTCGTCCTCCACCGCGGAGACGTGCGTGTGTGTCACGTGGTCGGACCCCCCAGAGCCTCTTCGATCAGTGCGTCGATCCGGGCCAGTCCGGCCTTCCGGGTCAGGTGGGCCTCGACATGGCGGGGCCCCTGCGCGCCGAGTGCGTCGGCGGCCGCCGGATCGTCGCCGAGTCTACGGACTTCGGCGAGCAGGGCGTCGGGGTCCTCCGGCGGTACGAGGACTCCGGCGCCGGAGCGCAGCACTTCGAGGGCGGTTCCGCCCTCTGCGGCGACGGAGGCGACGACGGGCCGGCCGGCGGCGAAGTAGGAGGTCAGCTTGGAGGGGACGCTCATGTCGAGGACCGAGGCGCGCTGGGTGACGGCGAGGACGTCGGCCGCGGCGAGCACGTCGGGGAACTCGTCGTCGCCGACGGGCTCCAGGAAGTCGAGGTTGTCGACGCCGGCGGCCAGGGCTTCCAGGTGGGCGCGCTGGTTGCCGTCGCCGAGCAGGACGATCCGGGTCTTGGGGTCGCGCCGGGCGGCTTCGACGAGGACGTCGAGTCCCTGCTTGAGGCCCATGTTCCCGGAGTGCAGGACGACGGTCTCGCCGTCGTGCCAGCCGAGCCGGGCGCGGGTCTGTTCGCGGGGCGCCGAGGGCCGGGCGACGTGCGACCAGTTCGGCACGAGCCGGATGCGGCCGCGGTCGACGCCGAGGTCGGCGACCTTGTCGACGAACGTCTCGTGGATGACGCCGACGAGGGCGGCGCCGCGCAGGGCGTAGCGCTCGGCCTTGGCGGCGAGGGTGGCGGCCCGGTCGCCACCGCGGATGCCGCTCTGTGCGGCGGCGGCGCCCATGAGGTCCTGGACGACGGGAACGTACGGGACGCGCCAGCGGGCGGCGAGGCGGGCGCCGATGATCCCGCCGGCGAGGCTGGGCATCTGCGAGAGGACGGCGTCGGGCCGGGCCATGGCGGGCGGGGCGAGCAGGCCGTGGGCCAGGACGCTGGCCTCGAAGGCGGCCCGCTTGAGCGCGGTCTGGCGGGGCGGGACGGTGTGGCGTCTGCGGTGGACGACGACTCCGGCGCGCTCCTCCGTGCGGCGCCAGGCGCCGGCGTAGGCCGGGTCGAGGGACCAGGAGGGGTAGTGCGGCATGCCGGCCAGGACGTGGGTCTCGTGGCCGAGGGCGGCCCAGTGCTCGGCTATCTGGGTGGCGTACGGGCCTATGCCCGCGTGCTCGGGGGCGTAGTTCGTGGACACCATGAGCAGGCGTCGCCGCTCGCCGGACGCACTCTTTCCGGTCGACGTGTCGCTCACTGCTTCCCCCATGCCGGTCCCCCTCTTCCCCGTACCCGGACCTAGGCTCCACCCTAGTCGTTCACTCGGTCTCAACGGAACGTGCACGCTATCGTCTGAGACTCCTTCGCGCTGGGGAGCGCGAACGCACCAGGGGGGTTCCTCGCATGACCACAGGCAGGCCGCACCGGGTCGGATACGCCCCGGGGGCGTACGATCTGTTCCATATCGGACATCTCAATATCCTTCGGCACGCGCGGAGTCAGTGCGACTATCTGGTCGCGGGTGTGGTGTCGGACGAGATGGCGGAGCTGGCCAAGGGCCGCCGTCCGATGATCCCGCTGGTGGAGCGGCTGGAGATCGTGCGCAGCGTGAAGTACGTCGACGCGGCGTTCGTGGAGACCGTGCCGGACAAGCTGGAGACCTGGAAGCAGGTCCGGTTCGACGTGCTGTTCAAGGGCGACGACTGGCGGGGTACGCCCAAGGGCGAGCGCCTGGAGCGGGACTTCGCGGGGGTGGGGGTGGAGATCGTCTACTTCCCGTACACGGTCCACACCTCCAGCACGCAGCTCCGGCGCTCGCTCGACCTGCTGGCGCAGGAGGCCGGCCCGGCGGGAGTCAGCGAGGGACAGCGCTGAGCTCGCGGAACCACTTCGCAAGGAAGGCGACGAGGAACAGCGCGCTCACGGCGCCGAGTGCGGTGTAGGCCCAGCGGAAGGCCGGGCCCGCACCGATCAGGACGAAGACCAGGCAGAAGACGCCGTGATCGACGGGGAGCAGCGCGAGCGAGCGGACGGTGGAGTGCGCCTGGGCCGGCGTCCCGGGAGCCGGGCGGGGCTTGAGCTTCTCGGTGAGGAGCCCGCCGAAGAAGGTGACGACGGCGGCGAGCTGGAACCCGAGGGGTACCAGCAGCCAGAGGTCGTCGGCCGTCCCGAAATGTCCGGGGTGGCGGTAGAAGGCGATGAGGACGGCGACGTGCAGCGCGGTGATCTTCGCGCTGTCCACGACGTGGTCGAGCCACTCCCCCGCCGCGCTGCCGCCGCCGCGCAGCCGGGCGAGCTGCCCGTCGGCGGAGTCGAAGGCGAAGCCGACCGCGAGACCGAGCCAGATCAGCAGGCCGAGGGCCCACGTGGGCGTCCCCAGGGCCGCGCCGGCCACCGCCGCGAAGCTGAAGGCGGCGCTGATCAGCGTGACTTGATTGGGCGTCAGGCGACAGACGTACGCCCCGGCCGCGAGGTACCGCCCGACCGGCCGGTTGACGAAGCGCGAATAGAGGGAGACCCCCTTCGCGGACTTCTGGGCTGATCTCAACTCGGTCAGCGCGGTACCGATCGTTCCCACGAACCCCCCCGGGTCATCATGCGTATGGTCACATTTTCGTATGTGTTGGTCCACATCATGACAGCACCGAGAGGCCGCCCCGCACGGGCCGTCCCCGGGAATGGCGTGGACCGTACCTGTCCGGCGGCCGCACGTCACGCCGCCGCGCACGGGTGATCCTCCCCTCGCGGAGGCCGCGGACACGGGCGCGCGGGCGCCCCGTGAGCGCGGCGGACGGCGGTCGCCCGCCGCCGCACGCCCCTGCGCCTCCGTGACGCGTTCCGGGGCCGCGTGGCCGGATCGCGGCGTCGCGCGCCCCGGCGCCCTCCGTGGACAGGCGGCGGGCCGGGGCCGTGACGGCTCAGCCGCTGTACGAGAGCGGGTCGGCCAGGACCTCGCGGACGACGACGGCGGCCGCGCCCCGGGCCGCGTCGGCGCTGGCGGACGCGGCGCGCAGGCGCCCGGCGGAGGGGGTCCAGAGCCCGGAGACCACCCGGCGGGCCAGCTCGTCCTCGACGGCCGGGCCCAGACGGGACATGAGGCGGGGATAGACGCCACCGAGGACGACCGCCTCCGGGTCGAGCAGGTTCACCGCGCCGGACAGGGCGATACCGAGCATCCGCCCGGCCGCCTCGACGGCCGCCACGGCGCGGGGCTCGCCGGCCTCGACCCGTCGGACCAGCTCGTCGACGCCGGAGTCGGCGCCGGAGTCGGCGCTGGAGTCGGCGCTGGAGTCGGCGCCGGACAGCTCGGATGCGGGGGCCGGTGCGGGGGCCGAACCCTCGGGGGCAGGGCTTTCGGAGGTGTGGCTCTCGGGGGTGTGACTTTCGGGGGCAGGGCTCTCGGGGGTGCGGCTCTCGGGGGTGGGCGGGACCGTGAGGCCCGCCGCCCGCAGCAGGGCCGACTGTCCGGCGTACTGCTCCAGGCAGCCCCGGGAGCCGCAGCGGCAGAGCGGGCCGTTCGCGTCCACGGGCAGGTGGCCGATCTCCCCGGCGAAGCCGTGCGCGCCGCGGAGCGGTTCTCCGTCGACGACGATCGCGCCACCGACACCGATCTCGCCCGTGAGGTGGACGAAGCTGCGCACCGGCCCCAGGGAGCCGAACCACAGCTCCGCCAGCGCCGCCACGTTCGCCTCGTTGTCCGAGGCGACCGGCAGCTCCGGTCCGTGGCCCCGCCGCCCGGGGCGCAGGGCGGCCAGCGCCTCGGCGAAGAGGCGGTCGGCCTCCACCCGGTTCCAGCCGAGGTTGGGCGCCTGGTGGACGGTCCCGGCGGAGACGAGCCCGGGCAGGGCGAGCCGTACGCCGACGGGGTGCAGCCGTCGTGCCGCCGCGGCCTCCAGCGCGGCGGCGGCGAGCCGGGCGGCGCGCCGCAGGACGTCGCCCGCGGCGGCCGCGCGGTTGTCGAGGGGTTGGGTGATCCGGATCCGGTCGGCGCCCGCCAGGTCGACGACGCAGACGGACACGTAGTCCACGTTGATCTCGACACCGAGCCCGGCCGGGCCGGTGTCCGCGGCCTTCAGCACCGTCCCCGGCCGTCCGGCCTGCCCGCTGAACGTCTTGCCCGACTCGACCAGGAAGCCGTTCTCCAGGAGCTGTTCGGCCAGTGAGGAGACGGCGGCCCTGGTCAGTCCCACCCGCGCCGCGACCGAGGCGCGGGTGGTCTCGCCCGCTTCGTGGACCGTGCGGAGCACGAGGCTGAGGTTGCGACGGCGCACGCTCGCCTTGTCGGCCTTGGGCCCCGCCTGGCGCGCGTTCCTGGGTCCCACCGGGCGCGCGTTCCCGGTCACCGGAGTCTTCTTCATCGTGCGCCGAGCCTAGGGGGTGTCGCGCACGGCCCGAGGCGCCCGGTGCCGCCCGTGCTCCCCCTCCCCTGCATCCCCGGATACTGTCGCCGCACGGCCTGCCGCCCGACCGGCGGCGCGCCCCGTCCGTGGACGCCCCTTCCCGAAAGGCAGACGCACATGAGGATCCTGGTCGTCGGTGCCGGAGCCACCGGAGGCTACTTCGGGGCCCTGCCGGCCCGCGCCGGACAGGACGTCACCTTCCTCGTCCGCCCGCACCGCGCGACCGTCCTGCGCGCTCGCGGACTGCGGGTCGTCGACCGGGACGAGGAGTGGTCGGTGGAGCCCCGCCTCGTCACCGCCGACGCGCTGACCGACCGGTACGACCTCGTCCTGTTCTCCGTGAAGTCCACCGCCCTCCGGCAGGCGATCGAGGACGTGGCGCCCGCCGTCGGCCCCGGCACCGCCGTGGTGCCGATGCTCAACGGCCTGGCGCACATCGACGCCCTCAACGCGCGCTTCGGCGCCGGGCAGGTCCTCGGCGGCGTCGCCAAGGTGGTCACCACCCTGAACGACGAAGGGGACATCGTCCGCCTGGCGCCCCTGGCCCAGCTGACGATCGGCGAGCAGGGCGGCGGGCTCTCGCCCCGCGTGGAGAAGATCCGGTCCGTGCTCGCCGAGTCGGGCGTCGACGTCCTGGTCTCCGAGGACGTGACGGCGGCGATGTGGCACAAGTGGGTCTTCATCACCACGTTCGGTGCGGTGACCACCCTGATGCGCGGAACGGTGGGCGAGGTGAACGCCGAGCCCGGCGGTACGGAGTTGGGCCCGGCGGTGCTCGCGGAGGCGGCGGCGGTGGCGGCCGCGGCCGGGTATCCCGTACCAGAGCGGGAGACGGCGGCGACGCTGGGCATCGTGACGGCGACCGGCTCCCCGATGGTGCCCTCCCTCTACCGCGATCTGGTGGCCGGGCGACCGACCGAGGTCGAGCACCTCTTCGGCGATCTGGTGGCGCGGGCCCGTGCCCTGTCGGTGGCGACGCCCCTGCTGGACCTCGCCACCCTCCACCTGCGCGTGCACCAGCGGCGCGCCCTGGCGGGCTCCTGACGCCTGTCGGGCCTGGCCGGCGCCCGGCGCGGGTGGGGCGGGTCTCGGGTGACGGGGTCGGGGCCCCTGACAGGTCCGTCCCGGCTGGGCGTCTCCTGGGCGAATTCCGGTCAGTGTCGGGATTCGACGGTCCGCCATCTGCTCGCGCGGTCATCATGGCCGTCGACGGGGCGAGCGGCGGCTCAGGGAGCGGGGACGGATGGGTGAGGCGGAGAGCGGGGGGCTGCGGGGGCTCCAGGCGTGGGTGACCGCGGCGACCGAGCGGGCGGCGAAGCTGCTGCCCCGCGAGGGGCAACAGCCGCCTCCGCGGGAGGAGTACGACGGCTGCGTGGCCGAACTCCGTCAGCTCGAGGCCGCCCTGTACCACGACGACTCCCTCCGGACCAAGATCTCCGTACGCCTGGGGGTCGCGCTGGCGCTGCGCTACCTCGCGGCCGGCGGGGCGCCGGAGGACCGGGAGGAGGCCCGGCGGATACTCAAGGCCACCCGTGAGGACGGCGCGGGGGCGGACGAGGCCGACCGGCGATGGGCCGCCATGTTCCTCGCCCAACTCGCCCTGCCTGTCGCGGAGATGGGTGGGTCATTCGGGGAGGCGCCCCGGATCTCCGATGCTTTCGCCATGCACGACCGGCTGGGCACGGGGCAGGTGGTGGCCGCGGCGCAGGAGATACGCGCGATGCTGGCGGACGTCCAGGGGCTGGCCTCGTCCCTGCCCCCCGAAGCCCGGCAGCAGCTCGAGAACGCCGCCGCCGTCTTCACCTCCCTGGACCGGATGGACGAGGCGGGAGGCATCGCACGGGTCCTCGCGAGCCTCCCGGCCGACTCGCGGTACCGCGAGGAACTCACCGCCCTGGCCGACCTGATACCCGACGTGGACACGACCTCGCGCGCCACCGCCCCGGCTCCCCGGGCCGCCGCGGACGACGCGAGGCCGGCCACTGAGAGCGGCACCCCGACGCCTGCCGACGACGGAAGGCCGGGCGCGGAGAGCGACACCACGACGACAGCGGACGCCGGAAGGCCGGGCGCGGAAAGCGGCACCCCGACGCCCGAGGACGAGGGGACGACCCGCGCCGTCGGCGCCATGATGCCCGCACTCCTCACCGCGTTGGAGGCGTACAGGCGGGGCGACCCGGAGGTCCTGGACCAGACCCTCCGACGGTTGCGCGGGGCGTACGACTCGCTCCCGCCCGACCACGAGCTCCGGCCGGTCCTCGCGTCCGCGCTCGGCGCGGTGATGAGCGTCGGCAGGGGTGTCGGCGGTGCCCTCGTGGACGAGGAGACCGCCCGGAGGCTCAGCTCCGACGTCCCGGACCTCGGCGAGTCGCTCGTCGCCACCGGGGATCCTGAAGGCCTCATGCTCCCCCTGCGGTGCCTGTCCCTGCTCACCCGGCAGAGCGAGGCCGCCGAGGCCGGGGACCTGGCCGCGGTGGACGCCGTCGTCGAGGAGCTGGCGCGGATGGAGGCCGCCACGCCTCCGGACCACATGTTCCGGTCCCTGGTCCTCATCGTCCTGGGCACGGCCCACCAGACGCGCGGCGGGCTCACCCAGGACGTCGCCGAGCAGCTGCGGGGCCTCGCCCGTCACGAGGAGGCGCTGGCGTCGGGAGAGAACACCCCCGCGTCGATGCGCGCGATGTTCCCGACCCTCGCCGCGGACGTACGGAGCATGCGCGCCGCCCTCACCTCCGACCCGGAGCCGCTCCAGGGCGACCTCGCCGCCTCACCGGACGCGCCGACCGGCGACCACTGGATCGCCGCGCTGGCCTTCGTCACCCGCTACCGCCTCACCCAGGACATGGCGGATCTGGAGGGCGCCATCGCGGAGCTGGAGCACGTCCGCTCCGCCGTCCGGCGGGGCGAACGGCACTACTTCGCCGCCGACGCCCTCTGGCAGCTGGCCGAGGTGTACCAGACCCGCTGGGCGCGCCGGAACCTGGAGGACCAGGCGGCGGCCACCGGCACCGCGATGGAGGGGCTGCACGCCCTGGCGGCGGACGTCGTCCTCCAGCTCGGCTCCGAGCACGGACTGACGACGGCGCGTTCCGGCGCGGACCGCGGGGTCCAGGCCGCGCTCTGGTCCGCGCGCAACGCGAAGGTCGAGGAGACCGTCGCAGCACTGGAGTTGGGCCGCGCCCTCGTCCTCCAGGCGGCCTCCACCGCGGCCGCCGTCCCCGAACTCCTGGAGGCCCGCGGGCGGCATGACACCGCCGCCGCGTGGCGGAGCTGGAGCGCGGGACGGCGGACGGCGAACGGCGCGGGGGCGGCCGACGGGACGACGGACGGCACCCCGGCCGACGTCCTTCCCGGGGAGTTGCCGAGCAGCCTGCGCCGGCAGGCGCTCGAAGCGCTCGGCTACCGCGAGCAGGGCCAGGGCCTCTTCACCACGCCGACGGTGGCGGAGCTCCAGGCGGGCCTCGCCGACGCCGACGCGGACGCCCTGGTCTACCTCCTCGCCGGCACGGGCGAGCACCCCGGCATGGCGGTGCTGATCGGTCCCGACATCGGGACCGGCGTGCTCCAACTGCCGCTGATGTCGGGGCCGGGAAGCCGCCCCCTGGACGACTACCTCGAAGCGGCGTCCGTCCGCTCGCGACGGCTGCGCGAGGCAGCCGACACCTCCCGCGCCGCGGACGATCCGGAGGCGGAGCGCGCGGCCCTGCGCGAGGCCGAGGAGGCGTGGGAGACGGCGCTGTCGGCGCTGTGCGACTGGGCGTTCGAGGCGGCCCTCGGGCACGTCCTGCAGGGAGTAGCCCAGCGCCTGGCGGCCAACGAGGACCGGCGCCGCGGCCGGCCCGGCGGGCCCCGGATCGTCCTGGTGCCGTGCGGCCGCCTCGGCGTCGTACCGTGGCACGCCGCCCGGCTCCCGGCGGCCGCGCCCCAGGATTACGCCTGCCAGGTCATGGTCATCAGCTACGCCGCGTCGGGCGGGCAGTTCCTGCGGACGGTGAAGCGGAACCGGCGGGCGCCCGGCGCGGCCCCGGCCCTGGTCGCGGATCCGCGCATGGACCTCACCCACGCCGAGCGCGAGGCCACCGCGCTCTACGCCTCGTTCTATCCGGAGGCCCGGCTCCTCGGCGAGTTCTACGATCCGCCCGCCGAGCCGGTCGCCGCCGGCACGCCCGACGATCTGCTGGGGCTGCTCGGGGGCCCGCGTCCGGTGTCGCTGCTGCACGTCGCCTCGCACGGCTCCGCGGGCGTACGGCCCACGGCGTCGGCGCTGCACCTCGCCTTCCCCGGCGACAGCGAGACCCTGCCTCGGGAGCGGGGCGGCCGGGGCGCCGAGCCGGACCTCGGGATGCTGACGGTGACCCGGCTCCTCGACCACACGGCGGGGGAACGGCCGGCCGTCGACGGGCCGTTGGTTGTTCTGAGCGCCTGCGAGACGGACCTGAGCACCCGCGACCACGACGAGGCGCTGACCCTGACGACGGCGTTCGTGGCGAGCGGGGCGCGGGACGTGGTGGGGTCGCGGTGGACGACCCAGGACGGCGCGTCGGCGGTGATGATGGCGGTCTTCCACCACTTCGTGGCGGTCGAGGGGTTCAGCCCCGCGGACGCGCTCCGGGGGGCGCAGATGTGGATGCTCGACCCGGACCGTACGGCGCCGCCGAGCTTCGGCGAGGAGCTGCGGCGCGAGATGGAGCGCCCGGGCCTCGACCGGCTTCCGGTGTGGGCGGCCTTCATCCACCAGGGGCATCCCGGAATGGGCCGGAGGACGCTGCGCCGATGAACACGACCGAACTCTTCGAACTCCTCGGACGGCACTGGCCGAACATCGTCGCCGCCCTCGACACCGGCCAGCGGGAGGTGCTGGTCTCCCGGCTGCGGGAACTGGCCGGGGCGGCCGGGCAGGACGTCCGGGCCCAGCGCCGGGCGCTCCAGGGCGTCCGGCTGGCTCTCGTGGCGCTGCCGCACGAGCACGAGGTGCGGCGGGCGCTGGACGGCGTGCGGTTCGCCGGGGGCGTTCCCGACGCCGAGACGGCCGTCCTGGCCCGGGACCTGCTGGCCCGGCTCGCGGGGGCAGGGGCTCTGGGGCCGCAAGGGGGCCCGGAGGCGGCGGGGAACGCGGGGGCTGGTGAGGCCCTGGGGGCGGTGGAGGCCGCGGGGACCGGGGAGGTCCCAGGGGCGGCGGAGGCTGGTGAAGTCCCGGAGGCGGCGGGGGCATCCGAGACCGCGGGGACTGGTGAGGTCCCGGAGGCACCCGAGGCCCCCGAGGCGCCCGCAACCGCGAGGAATGGTGAGGGCCCGGAAGCCCCGGCGCCCCTCACCCCCGAGCAGATCATCGCGGGGGTCCGGCGCCGGCTGCTCGACGCGCCCGCGCTCGGGCCCCGGCAGCTTCGGGCCCGGCAGGACGGCGCGTCCCCGCCGGGCGAGCTGATCCGGCTGGCCGATCCGGTGCACGGGACCCGCTACCCGGCCTTCCAGTTCGCGGGCGGGACCGCCGGCACCGGCGGTCCGCTGCCCGTCGTCCTGCGCATCAACCGGCTGCTGCTCGCGGACATCGACCCCTGGGGCGCGGCGGACTGGTGGCTGAGCCGCAACAGCTGGCTCGGCGGACCGCCCGCCTCCCTCCTCGGTGAGCTGCCGGACGAGGTGCTCGCCGGTGCCGCCCGCGCGCTGGTGGAGGCCGACTGATGCCGGGCAACGTCTCCCCCGCCGCGTACACGATGCGGCCCCACGAGCACGTCCTGCCGGCCGGTACGGAGCTGTGGCGGGTGCACAGCGTCAAGCGTCCCGCCGAGCGGTTCAACCCGGTCACCGTCGACGCGCACTTCGGCGGCAACCGCTTCGACGGCACCTCGCTCGACCCGTACTCGTACCTCTACGTGGCGGCCGACCCCGCCACCGCGCTCGCCGAGACGCTGCTGCGGTCCCTGGACTTCGACACCGGGACCGGTCTGCGGCTCGTCCCGTACGCCGCCGTGCGCGGCCGCGCCCTCACGCGGCTGCGGACGCGGGTGGACCTGCGGCTCATCTCGCTGATCACGGAGGAGGACCTGGCCGCGGTCTGCCAGGACTCGTGGCTGCTCGAAGCGGAGGGGGACCGCTATGCGAAGACCCGGCGCTGGGCGAGCGAGATGCGGGCCCAGGAGCCGGGCGCCATGGGGCTGGTGTGGCAGTCGAGGCGGCTGCGGCCCCGGCTCGCCTCCGTCCTCTTCGAGGACCGCTGCGGCGCCGAGGCGCTGACCGCCGCGGACGACGGCGGGTGTACGGACCTCGGCTCGCCGGCCGGTGTCGCGGAGGTCAACCGGCTGCTCGCCCCGCTGCGCGCGGCGGTGGTGCCCCCGTGGCCGGAGTGAGGCGGTAGGGGCCGGAAAACGCTTGTCGGTGGACGAGCGCGGTGCGAGGGTGGCCGCCATGCCGCCGATCACCGACCCGTCGTCAGTCGCCGTCGAACTAAGGGCCGTTCGGCGTGCCGGGGTGGTCCGGATGCACGGACTCGCGCTGCCGGAGCTGCGACGGGCGGCCGAGGCCCGCTCGCCCGACGGCACGGTCGAAGGGCTGCTCCGGCTGGCCGTCGCCCTGCTCGACGCGGGCACGCTGCGGACCGCCGCCGAGTACACGCTGGGGCTGGCCCAGGGCACGCGCGACTGGCCCGCGGCCGACCGGCGACGGCGGGCGGCCGAGGTGTACGGCGTGAGTGTCGAGCGCTTCCGCAAGGCCCATGAGGTGATGGTGCTCGGCCAGGTCGCCGAGACCGTGGCCCGGCTGCTCGACGCCCCGGCGCCCGCGGAGGCGGTGGGATCGGGCCCGGGGATCGCCACCGGGAGTCCGGGGGTCATCGCGGGGAGCGCGGGTCTCGCGTACGGCGGCGGGAGGGGCCCGGGCAGCGCCGACGGCGGACGCACGCCGGGCACTCGCCCCGGCGCCGGTGCGTCGCCCGCGGCCGAGGGTGATCCCCGGACGCACCGGTCCTTGGAGGTCCGGGCCGGCGGGCGCACCGTGCGGCTCACCCTGCACGTCCATCCGGTGGACCTGCTCCGCGACGTCGACGTGGTCGTCTCCCCCGTCAATACGCACCTCGCCCTGCCCGAGCCGTACAAGTCATCCGTCTCCGCCTCCCTCCGCCGCGCCGCGAGCCTCCGGGGCGTGACGGGCGACATGCTCGACGACCCGGTCCACGACGAGCTGCTCCACTGGAAGGCGCACCACGGGACATCGGGCCGCCCGGTGCTGCCGGGGACGGTGGCGGCGACCGGGACGGGGGCGCTCGCCGCGCAGGGCGTGCGGCGGATCTACCACGCCGCCGTCGCCGTGCCGCGCGCCGGGACGAACGACTACGACGTCCTGCCGGCCGATGTCACCCGCGCCGCGACCCAGGTCTTCGCCGGCCTGGCGCGGGAGTCGGCCCGCTTCGACCCTCCTCTGCGCTCGGTGTGCTTCCCGCTCCTCGGGGCGGGCCGCGGCGGTCTTCCGTACCGGGCGAGCATCGCCGCGCTCTGGCCGGCCGTGGAGGCGGAACTGTCGCGCGGCGCGGCCTGGGAGCTCCACTTCGTGGTCCGCGGCCCGGCGGCCGCGGGGGTGCTCGAACGTCTCCTGACCGGAACGCGACCTGCCCGCGACCCGTCCACGACCGGCCGGTCCGGTTGACTGGAGGTGGCGGGCCGGCCGGAGAGCGGGGGACTCGTGACAGGGACTCCGGGCGGCCTCGCCACTTCGCTGGGATCTTCAATTCCGCGATAGGGGAAGTGAATTGAGGAAGGGTCACCTACTGTGATCCATATGGACGGGGGAATGGAACGGTGGGCACACGGTGCCGTCGGACGGCTGACGACCTGGCCGGACCCGGACGGGTACGTCCTGGTCGAGGGGGTCCTGCTGCGCGTGCGGGTACGGCCGGGCGGTCTGGCGCCCGGGGCCGAGGTCGAGGTGCGCCACGACCCCGCGGGCGGCCGACTGGTCGCCCTTCCCGGTCCGGCGTCCGACGCGTGAGCGCCCCGCCGGACGCCGGACACGGCGAGGGGTACGGATACGAGGAGCGGCAGCCCGTCGTGCTGCTCCTGGACACCTCGGCCTCGATGGGCCGCCCCGCCGAGCGGCCGCGGATCGACGAGCTGAACAAGGCCCTCGTCGACTGGTTCGACGGGGTGCGGGCGGAGCCCCGGCTGCGTTCCCGTATCGAGGTGTGCCTGATCACCTTCGACTCGCACGTGCAGGCGTACGACCCCGGGCAGGAGTGCCTGGTCCCGGTGGAGTCGGTCCCGTCGAAACGGCTCTTCGTGCCGGTGGACCGGATGCGGCCGCCCCGGCTGGGAGCCGGCGGGCTGACCCGGCTGACCGACGCCGTGGAGACCGCGCTCGCCCTGGCGCGGGAGCGCTACCGCGCCCTCCAGGACCGCAGGGTGCCGGTGCGGCGCCCGTTCCTGTGGGTGCTGACCGACGGCGCTCCCAGCGACGCCGAGGGCCGGCCCCAGGACGCATGGGCGCTCGCCGCGACCGCGCGGGCGCTGCGGCTCGGCGAGGAGCGGGGCGAGTGCGTCTTCCAGGCCGTCGGGGTCCGGGGGGCGGATCTCGGGCTGCTGCGGGTGCTCGCACCCCAGGCCGCGCTGATGCTCGACACCCTGGATTTCGGCCAGATCCTGGACCTGTTCTTCCAGAGCTCCGACCGGGTCGGCGCCGTGCGGGACGTGGACGACATCCATCGGCAGGTGGCGGACCTGGCTGCGCGCCGCGCACGGATGAAGCGGCTGGAGGAGGGCTTGTGATCGTCGCGGGAGCCTCGGTGACGGGCGCCGCGCACGTCGCCGCGGGCCGGGGCTGCGAGGACGCCTTCCGCGCGGTCGAGACGGAGTGCGGCGGCGTGGTCCTGGCCGTCGCGGACGGCATGGGCAGCCGTGAACGGGCCGCGCTGGGCGCCCGGTTGGCCGTCGACATCGCCTGCCGGGTGCTCTCCGCGGGCCTGCCGGACCGGTCGGCGGGGCCGGAGGAGTGGACCGGCTGGACCGCGGACCGGGGCGCCCGCACCGTCGAGACGTTCCTGCGCGCGGCCCGGGCCGTGGAGGACGCCGTCGCACCGCCGGGGGGCGGGGAACCGGCGGGGAGCACGGGACCGGCGGGAGGCGGAGCGCCCGCGGGGAGCACGGGACCGGCGGGAGGCGGAGCGCCCGCGGGGAGCACGGGACCGGCGGGAGGCGGAGCGCCCGCGGGGAGCACGGGACCGGCGGGGG
>NZ_JBVJGU010000003.1:317209-1123596 GCF_055587165.1 Streptomyces sp. NPDC048353
CGCGGGGAGCACGGGACCGGCGGGAGGCGGAGCGCCCGCGGGGAGCACGGGACCGGCGGGAGGCGGAGCGCCCGCGGGGAGCACGGGACCGGCGGGGGTCGAGCAGTGGGCCGCCGCGCTGGCCGTCGCCGTCGTCCGGCCGCCCTGGGTGGCGTTCCTGTCGGCGGGCGACTGCTTCGGCGCCGTCCTCACCCGTGAGGCGGGCGCGGCCGAGCGGTGTCATCTCGTCCTGCCACCGCCCCGCCCCGACGGCCCGCCGCCTGCGTTCCTCACCTCCCCCGGCGCGCGGTTGCGGCTGCGGACCTTCGCCGTGTGGGAGACGGAGCTGGCGGGCGTGGTCCTGGCCACCGACGGCTGTGCGCCCGCCGCCCTCGACCACCCCTCCTCGCGCGGACTGCCGGACGAGGTCGGCCCGCTGCCCTCGGCGTCCTTCTTCCCGCCCCTCGCCGAGACGCTGCGGCGCGGCGACGGCGACGCGGCCGCGCTGCGCGCGCTGCTCTCCGGGCCCGCCGCGGCCCGTACCGGCGACGACCTCACCGTGCTGTGCGCGCTGACGGCGGCGGAAGGGGACGGTCCGTGGTGGTGAAGGTGGTGTCGCGCGGCGGCCGCGAGTGGCTCCTGACGGAACGGATCGGCGGCGGCTCGGAGGGCCTGGTGTACGCCGTCGGCGACGACCGCGCCCTGGTGGCGAAGCTCGTCCCCGACCCGGCGGACCGGGCGGCGTACCGGCGGCGCGTCGAACGGCTCGTACGGCAGCGGCGCGAACCCCGTACCGTACGGCTGCTCGCGGGCGCCCCCGTCCGGCTCGCCTGGCCGATGGTTCCGGTGCGGACCGTGCGCGACGACGTCGACGGCTATGTGATGCCGGACATGCGGCGCGACTTCCGGCCCTTCGCCCGGCTGCTCTCCCCCGCCGGACGGCGGGCGTCGATGCCGGACGCCACCTGGGCGACCGCGCTCGCCGCGGCCGAGGCGCTGGCCCGGCTGCTCGCCGAAGTCCATGCCGAGGGCTACGTCGTGGGGGACCTCAACCCCGACAACCTGTGGGTCGACGAGCGGGGCGGCACGGTCGGGATGGCGGACGTGGACTCGTGGCAGTTCACCGACGGCCGTGAGCTCTTCGCCGGACGCATGCGGACGCCGGGCTACACCGCGCCGGAGCGGATCGGCGCGGACGCGGCCGCCGCCGCGGCACTGCCGGACGCCTCCACCGACGACTTCGCCCTCGCCGTCCTCGCCCACCAGCTCCTCATGGCCGGGCTGCACCCCTTCGCCGGGCATCCGGCGGACGGCTCGGACTATCTCTCCCTCGACGACAACCTCCTGCGGGGCCGGTGCCGTCTCCTCGACCGCACGTCGGTGGTCCTCCCCCGTTCGGCGCCGCCGGCCGACCTGCTGCCGCGCCGCCTCACGGAGCTGTTCCGCGCGGCGTTCGGCGGTCGCCGGCCGCCCGCGGCCGTGTGGGCGCGGGAGCTGGCGGCCGCCCGCGCGAAGGGGCGGCTCACCGTCTGCGCCAGCCGCCCCACGCACGTCCACACCGTCGAGCGACCGTGGTGTCCCTGGTGCGACCAGGCCGTGCGCGGAGCGGAGAGCTACCCCGGTCCGTCGCCCCACGGCGACGGGACGGACCGGTCATGACGGCGCCCGGCACGCTCCTCTCCGTGGCCCGGACGCTGGACCGCTGCACGGTCCTCGGGCCGGGTCCGCGCGCCGTCGTGTGGGTGCAGGGGTGCCCGTTGCGCTGCGCGGGGTGCGTCGCGGCGGAGACCCTGCCGTTCGAGGGCGGCACCACCGTCCCCGTACGCGAACTCGCCCGGCACCTGGGGGCGTTGACGGACGTCGAGGGCGTCACGCTCTCCGGCGGCGAGCCCTTCGCCCAAGCGGAGGCGCTGGCCGAACTGCTCGACGCCGTACGGGAGGAGCGGCCCGGGCTCACAGCCATGGCGTACTCCGGCTTCCGTCACGAGCGGCTGCGGCGGGGCACCCCGGGGCAGCGGGCCCTGCTGGACCGGCTCGACCTGCTCGTGGACGGTCCGTACGTCGCCGCCCGGCATGGCGCCCTGCGGTGGCGCGGCTCGTCCAACCAGCGACTGCTCGCCCTCACCGGCCGCTACGCCGAGGAGGTCGCGCGGGTCCTCGCCGAGGACGACACGACCGCGGGCGTCGAACTGTCGGTGGGCGCCGACGGCTCCTTCTCCTGGGCCGGGGTGCCGCCCGTACCGGGGTTCCGGGAGGGCTTCGAGGAACAGCTCATGGCGCGGGGGCTCCTGCCGCGTCCCGACGGCCGGAAGGGGTGAGTCCACGTTGAGACGGCGGATGGCGGCGCGCCGGGCGGGCGCGCGGGGCGGCGCCGCGACCGGCGGGCAAGGTTCCGGACAGGGCCGAGGGCGTGTCCGGCGGGAATCGGGGTCCGGGCACGACCGCGGACGGGCCCGGAGAGCATCGGCGTCCACCCGAAGGGCCACGGCCCCGGCGGGACGTTCCGGACACCATCTTGGGAGGGGACAGCGATGAGCGGGTCCATCATGTACAGCCCCGTCGCCCTGGATCCGGGCTTCGCGGCGCTGCAGTTGGCCGTGCGGGCCTCACGGGCGGCGGCCCGGCGGGCCAGGGAGCGGGAGCGGGCCGAGGAGCGGGCGGCGCTCGCCGCCGAGCGGGCACGGCAGGCGGAGCAACGCCGGGAGCGGGCCCGTGCCGAGGCGGAGCGCCGGCGGGCCGAGGTGGCCGCACGGCGGCAGGCGCGGCTGGACGCGCACGCGGCCGACACCCGGCGCGAGCGCGGGCGGGCCGACGCGCGACGGCTGGACGAGATCGAGCGCCTCGTCGCCCCGCTGCGCGCCTCCGCGGAGACGGCGACCGCACTGGCGCCCGTCGAACGGCGGCTCGTGGAGCTGCGCGGCGCCGTCGGCGGCGAGGCCCCGCTCGGGGCGGAGATCGAGGAGTTGCGGGGCCGGGTCGTCGTCCTCGTGCCGCACGGCGGGGTGGCCCCCGCCGACCGGACGGACCGCGGGGAGACCGTGCGGGCCCTGGAGCGCCGTCTGGAAGAGATCGCCGCGGACGGGGAGGCACACGACCGGGAGGGCGCCCGCGAGAGCGCCGAGCTGCTCGAACGGCTGCGTGCGGCGGCCGGCCAGGGGCAGGACATCCGCTTCGAGGCGCTGCTCGGCACGGTGGAGCACGCCTTGAACCGGCACGCGGCCGCCGTGGCCCGGGGCGTCGAGGGGGACCGGCGGCGTGCGGAGGAGGAGGCGCGGCGCGTCGAGGAGGACGCGCGGCGCGCCGAGGAGACGGAGGCCCGGGCGGCCGAGGAGGAGCGCCGTCGGGGCGAGGAGGCCGAGGCGCGGGCGGAGGCACTGCTCGCGGCGCTCACGGAGGCGGCGGACCGGTTCAAAGTGGTGGAGCGCGGGGCCGAGGACGCCGTACGCGACGCCGTCGACCTGGCCGACCCCGAACTGGCGGAAGAGCTGGAGCAGGCCCTCCGCGCCGTCACCACCGCGCTCCAAGGCCGCCGCGCGGACGCGGCCCTGGCCGCCGTGGCCGGACTCGAACGTCTCCTGCCGACGGCGGAGGAACGTCTGGACGAGCTGCAGCTCGCCCATGCCCGGCGCGGCGAACTGGCACGGGCGCTCAAGGACGCCATGACCGACGCCGGTCTCGACTTCGCCGGAGGCGAGGACCGGGGCGAGCTGCTCGTCCTCTCCTTCGAACGCCCGAGCGGCGCGGTCTACGAGGCGACCGTCGGCACGGGCGCGGACGGGACGGCGGTCCTCACCTATCACGTGGACGGCGAGGCGGACATGTCGCCGCGGCCGTCTGCGGAGGGTGCCGTCTGCGCCCCGGAGGAGCTCCTCGACCGGGTGCACCGGGCCATGAACGGCGAGGGTTTCGTGCCCGGCGAGCTCACCTGGGACGGCAAGCCCCCGCGCCGCCACGCCCGCGGGCTGCCGGGCGACGAGACGGGGAGGACGCGATGACCGGCGTCGACTGGGGAAAGCCGGAACAGCCGGAGCCGGCGGAAGCGATACGGGTCGAGCCGGAGCCGACGGAAACGATACGCGTCGAGCCGGAAACGGCGGAAGCGATACGGATCCCGGAAGAACCGGCGGAAGCGACACGGGTCCCGGCCGAGCCGGCGGAAGCGCTACGGATCCCGGCCGAGCCGACGGAAGCGATACGGGCCCCGGAAGAACCGGCGGAACCGAACCGGGTCCCGGCGGCGGGCGGGACGCCTCTCGCGGGCGCGCCGGGGCCCGAGGGGCCAGGGGGCGGTCCGACGTCGTCCGAAGGGCCCGCCGCGGCCGACGGGATGATGCCGTTGTGGGCGGTCTCCCTCGGCTGGGAGCTGCGGCGCGGCCGGCAGGTGATCCTGGACGGCCGGATCCGGGACCGGTGGTGGTTCGACGACCGTCCGGCGTCGTTCCGGGAGCTGATCGCCGGAGTCCTCCACGCCCGTGGCGCCGAGGTCGTGGGCTGGTGGGACCCGGTCGACGGGCTCACCTTCCCGATCCCCGGGCATGCCGAACGCTTCGACACGCTGGTGGCGGCGCTGCCCCGGACCGCCCGGGCCGCCGACGCGCCACCGGCCGCCGCGTCCCCGGACAGCGGAACCCGGGCAGGGGCGTCCGCGTCCGACGCGGCGCCGCCGCCCGCCGCCGAGACCCGGCGGGGCGAGGAGCGGCGCCGGGGACAGGCCGGGCTCTTCGCCCCGCGCTCCGCGCGGCGGCCCGCGTCCTTCGACGACGTCACCGCCGTCGTACGCCGGCTGGTCACCTCCGCCGACGCCGCCACCGCGTTCGTCTTCCAGGACGTCGACCACCATCTGCCGCCCGGCCAGCCCGAGTCGTACCTCGGCTGGCTGCGGCTGCGAGCCGCGATGACGGACGCCGTCGCCCCGCGCCCCGGGCCCGGCGCCGGCCCCGCCCCGCACGCCCGGAACGCGGTGCTGTGCGCGGTCGGCGACGTGGGCCGGCTGCCCGGCTGGTTCCCCCTGGAGGACCCGCGGATCGCGACGCTGCACGTCGGACCGCCGGACCCGAGCGAGCGCCGGCTCTGGCTGTCGCTGCTGCGCCACGAGTTCCGGGGCGCGGCCGATGCCACCCGCGCCGAGTTCGAGGCGCTGGTGGGCGCGACGGACGGGATGGCCGGCTGGGAGATCGACGCCCTGGCGCGGACGTCCTGGCTGCGCAACTCCCCCGTGCAGAAGCCCGACAAGCTGATGGAGCAGCACCGGCTCAACGTCAGCGTGGATCCCTGGACCCAGCTGGACCGGCAGGTCGTCGGCCGGGCCGCCACGGTGCTCGGCGGGCGGGTCGTCGGACAGCAGGCGGCGGTGGAGGCCGTGGCCTCGGCCCTGCAGGCGGCGTTCGTGGGCGTCGACTTCGGACACTCCGGCACCGACCGTCCGCGCGGCGCGTTCTTCTTCGTCGGCCCCACCGGCGTCGGCAAGACCGAACTGGCCAAAGCCGTGGCCGAGTTGGTCTTCGGCGACCAGAGCGCGTACGCCCGGTTCGACATGAGCGAGTACCAGCAGGAGCACGCCGCCGAACGGCTGGCGGGCGCGCCGCCCGGCTATGTGGGGTACGAGCAGGGCGGCGAGCTGACCCGCCGGGTGCAGGAGCGCCCCTTCAGCGTGCTGCTCTTCGACGAGATCGAGAAGGCGCACCCCAAGGTCCTGGACAAGTTCCTGCAGATCCTGGAGGACGGGCGGCTGACCGACGGCCGCGGCCAGACGGCGTACTTCTCCCAGTGCCTGATCATCTTCACCTCCAACACCGGGGCCGACGCCGTCCAGGACCTGCTCGCCGAGCGGGGGGACGAGCTGCCGTACGCCCTGCTGGAGCAGCACTTCACGCGTGCGGTGGAGGAGAAGTTCCGGGACATCGGGCGGCCGGAGATCTACGGCCGGCTGAAGCCGGGCGTGGTCGTCTTCGACATGCTGCGCCGCCGGCACATCGTCCGGATCTCCGACCGACTCCTCGCCCAACTGGCCGAGTCCGTGAGGGAACGCCACCAGGTCGAGCTGGTCCCCGACACGGCGAGCGTCCACCCGTGGATCACCGCTCGGATGGCCGACCCGGAGCGCCAGGCGTACGGCGGACGGCAGATCCGCAACGAACTGGAACGGCTGCGGGCGGCGGTCGTACGGCACTTCATCGAGCACCGGCCCTCGGCGGGCGACCGGCTCCGTGTCGGCATCGCGGACGACGGGACGCCCCTGGTCGCACCGGACACCGGGGCGACGGCGGGACCGGACGGGGCGGGGAGGTACTGAGCGTGTACGCCATCGACATCGGCCGCCCGCACGGGCGGATCGGAAGGTGGGGGCCCGACGGGCGCCCGACCGTCACCACCGTGCCGCTCGACCCGGCCCTCGCCGCCGACCCGGCCGCCGCTCTCGCGGCGCTGCTCGCGGCCGCGCGGGAGAGCGCCGACCGTGCGGACTCCGGGGGAACGGAATCCGGCGCCGGGGATACGGCGGTGGCCCTGGCCCTGCCGGTCGGCGACGGCGGCGACCCGGAGGACGGCGCAGGCGAACGGGAGCAGGCGCTGCGCCGGGCCGCCGAACAGGCCGGCCTCAGAGTCGCCCATGTGGTGCCGGAGGCGGTCGCCGCCGCGCTCCACTACGGCGCGGTCGTGGAGGGCGTGGACCGCACGGTCCTCGTCTGCGACCAGGGCGCCGGCACCCTGGATCTGACCGTCCTCGACATCGCCCCGCACCGCACGGTCCACGTCGCCGCCACCCGCCGGCTCCCGGTGCCCGCAGGCGACTGGGACGGCGGGACGCTCGCGGCGGTGACGGGGTTCTGCGCGGACGCCCCCCGGCATCCGGACGCCGTCCTGCTGGCCGGCGAGCTGCCGGGGGCGCCCGGCACCGCGGACCGTCTGGAGACCGCGCTCGGACTCCCGGTGCGCTGCCACGAACCCGAACTCGCGGTTGTTTACGGCCTGTTGGCGCTGTTCGACTTCGGGGCGCTGCGGGTGCGGTACGGCCAGGACGGTTCCCGGGCCCCCCGGCTCCACGCGCCGGAGCCGCTGCCCCGGCACCACGTCGAGGACCCCGAGCCGCCGGCCGCGTACCGCTACGAGGACCCGGAGCCCCCGGCCGCGCCCGTCGCACCGGAACCGCCGGCCCCTCCCGTACGCGCACCGGAAGCCGCGCGCACACCCGTCCCCGGGCCCGTACCGGAGCCGCCCCTCGACACCGACCCCCCACGCGAGCCGGGGCCCGAGCCGGGGTTCGATCCGGGGTCCGAGGCGGTGGCGGAACCCGGGTCCGGGCCCGCTCCCCCGTCGGCACCGGAGCCGCCGCCCGCGGCCGCGCCCGCCGGGGCCGAGGGTCCCGTACGGAACGAGCCTCCCGCCGAGCCGTGGCGCGACGCCGGGCCGGGGCCGGAGGGGTCCGCGGAAACGGCGGGTGGCGCCCCGGGCGCCCTGGTCGCCGTCCCCGTCGAGGAGCTGCAGGCACTGCGCCGGGGCGCGCATCTCCTCGTCCTGTGGGCGTGGCCGCCCGGCGCCCGTACCGCCCGCGTCCGCTGGCGGGTCGAGGGCGAGACCTCGGCACGCGGGCCGCTCTCGGGGGATGTGCGGTGCGGCCGCCGGGAGTACGAGCACGACGGCGGGCTGGACCTCACGGTGGGCCGGGGGGCGGTGACCCTGACGGTGGAGGCGCTCGTGGCCGACCGGGGCGTCGACTGCGAGGGAGCGTCCTCGCTGCTGATCGACGCGGAGCCGCCGGTGGTGGAGTACGAACCGTCGGTGCGCAGGCGGCTGAAGGGGCGGATCGCAACGGTGACGTTCACCTCCGAGACCGCCTGCGAGCTGCCCGCGCTGCGCATCGTCCACGGCGTGGGCCGCTACCGCCCCACCCGCATGTCCGACGGCGCCGTACTGCACGAGGTGCCCGCGCAGCGGCTGACCGCCCGGCAGCCGCTGGCCGTCGAGTTCCCCTTCCCCGCCACGCGGGACACCTCCTGGCTGGTCTGTTTCCCGGCCGACGCCGACGCCGCCGCCGACCAGGGCGTCGACGTGCGCCCCACGGCCCTCCACCGACTGCGAGTGACCTGAATGGCCAGACGAGTGACCTGCCCGTACTGCTACGACACGTTCACCGTCCGGGAGATCGCCTTCCGCTGCAACAGCCGGCAGAGCCGTACGCAGAAGCGGTGCGTGCGCCGCCGCGACCAGGTGCTCGCCGACCGGATGGGCCAGCGCGGCGAGGTCGGCCCGGTGTTCACGGCGGACGGCCGCCGCGCCACGGCGGTGTGCCCCGACTGCGACGGCGAGACGACGTACCGGATCTGCCCGGTCTGCCACTCGACGCTGCCCGCGCAGTTCGGGACGGTGGAGAACCGGATGATCGCCCTGGTGGGGGCGAAGGCGTCCGGCAAGACGGTGTACATGACGGTGCTGCTGCACGAGATGATGAACCAGGTGGGCGCCGACTTCGGGGCCGCGCTGGTCGGCGCGGACGACGCCACGATGCAGCGCTACACCTCCGACTACCAGGACCACCTCTACACGGGCCGGCGGATGTTCCTCGGCACGCGGACCGCCGTCGCCAACGACAACCGTGTCGAGCCGCTGGTCTTCCGGTTCGGGCTGCGGCGCAAGGGGCTGTTCGGCGAGCGGCCGCAGCACACGGTGCTGTCGTTCTTCGACACGGCCGGCGAGGACTTCAACTCCCGCGAGAACGTGGAGCTGAACACCCGCTATCTCGCCAACGCCGACGGCATCGTGCTGCTCCTCGATCCGCTCCAGATGGCGGGGGCCCGGCCCTCCGCCCTGCCCGGCACCGCGCTGCCCGGATCCGAGGGATTCGACGCGCCCGTCAACGTCCTCGGGCGGGTGACGAACATGCTGCTCGCGTCGCGGGAGCGCAGGTCGGGCGCCAAGATCGACACTCCGGTCGCGGTGGTCTTCACCAAACTCGACGCCTTCTGGCACCTGTTGGAGAAGGGCAGCCCGCTGCGCGCGCATCCCCCGTCGGGCGGCCGGTTCGACGTGGAGGACAGCCTGAGCGTGCACGAGGAGGTGCGGCAGCTCCTGCGGGAGTGGGACGGCGTGCCGATCGACCGGATCCTCGACAACACGTACAGCAGGTACCGCTACTTCGGGGTCTCCGCCCTCGGCCACACGCCGACGCCGGACGCGCGGGTGGCCAGTACCGGCATCCAGCCCTACCGGGTGACGGATCCGCTGCTCTGGCTGCTGAGCGAGTACGGCTCGGTGCCGAGGACGGGGCGCGGATGAGTCCGGGGGCCGACGGGGCGGGATCGCAGCCGGGGGCCGGCGGGGCCGGGTCGGGGGCCGGTGGGGGGCGGTTCCGGCAGTTGTACTACACGTCGTGCGAGCGGGGGCTGAGCGGGTTCTCCGGCTTCCAGTTCAACGCCGTCAGCGCCGGGGTCACCACCGAGACCATGCACGCGGTGGAGGCCCTCGCCGGCTACGATCCGCCGCGCTCGCTGGTGGAGTCGGAGACCCCGGAGCAGCTCGCGCGGTGTCCGGTCGCGTTCTCCTTCGTACGGGAGGAGGCCTCGGGCGGGCCGTCGGACGCGGGGGCGGCCGGCGGGCCGGCGGCGGCGCGTCCCCTCGGGGCGGGGGCGACCGCGGTGCACGTGCGGTACGTCGGGCGGGATTCGGCGCGCAGGTTCGGCAACTACTTCGCCCACGCCCTGCACACCGAGGACTTCGCCGCGGCCGGCGGCGGCCTGCTGGCGATCGAGCTGTGGGACTCGCCCGTGTGGACGACACGGGTGGCGCAGGAGTCCGAGCTTCCCCCGCTCGACGCTCCCCCGCCCCGCGGGCCCCTGAACTCCCGTACCGTCCAGGCGTTCCTGCGGGCGCAGCCGGACGCCCACCGGTTGACGGAGCTGCTGGCGGCGGTGTTCACGGCGCTCGGCGAGGACCGTTCGGTGGTCGTGGTCGACCGGACGACGGACCGGATCGCGCACTGGTTCGCCGCCGTCAGCTATCTCCTGCCGCCCCCGCTCGCCCGCCGACTCTCCTTCTCCACCTATCTCTTCCGGCCGACGCGCGGGCGGCTGCACCTCATCGGCTGCGTGCCCGAGGCGAAGCCGGAGATCGGTCCGGACGACCAGGACGCCTACACGCTCTTCGACTTCGCCGCGGGCCGCTTCCCCGACGGGGTCCCGGTCCACCACCTGGTGCGGCTGCTGACCCGGATCGGGCTCGCGTCGATCCGGTCGGTCTGGTCCTGGGCGGCGGAGTACACCCACGGCGGTGAGCGGCACCCCGGGGACTGGCATCCGCCCGTGGCGGCGGCCGCGGCCGGCGGAGGCATCCCGCTCGCGCCGGAGGACGTCGCGGCCGTCCTCGACTGGCTGCCGACGGCCGACCACCTCGGAGCGCGCCGCGCCGTGGTGGCCCGGGACATCCGCCGCTCCCGACCCGACCTCTCCCAGGCGCAGTTGCGGATCCTGTCGGCCGCCGCGCGGGCGGGCGGGGACACGGCGCTGCACCGCGAACTCGAAGGCGCGCTCCAGGAGTCCCGGATGCGCGCCTACCTCGCCGGTGCCGACGACGTCGTGGCGCCCGTACCCCTGGCGGGGACGGAGGAGCGCGAGCGTGCCGTACGGCTGTGGCGGTCGCTGCTCCCCGAGGCGGGGGGTGTACGGCAGCGGGTGCGGCACCTGCTGTGGGCGTACGGGGCCGGGCTCGACCTGCCCGGCGACGTGCTCCGGGAGACCTGCGGCGAGCTGGCCCGGGTGCTCCTGGAGTCGGCGACCGGGCGCTCGCCGGACCCGGCGCTGCGGGGCGAGGTCCGGAGGCTGCTGCGGACGTCCGGGGTGTTCAGGGGTGCGCTGGTCGCCGCCCTCGACGCGCTCGTGGCCGGGCGCGAGGGCCATCACCAGCTCTTCTCCCAGTTCCCGGCCGACCTGCTCGACGCCCGGGACCTCGAGGGGCGGCCGGTCCTCCAGGAGCACCACTGGCTGGCGCGCGCCGAGCGCGAACCCGGGCGCGGCGTGGAGGTGATGTTCCGGATCCTCGCCCTGCGCGGCCAGGACGTCCCGGACCCGGCGCTGCTGCGCGGCCTGTGGCGGCAGCCGCCCTGGACACACCGCGAGGCGATCGAGATCGCGCGCCGGCTGCCCGGCGGCGGCAGGGCGGACGCCCAGGCCGTCCTCGGCGCGTGGTTCGAGCGGACGGTGCTGCGGGAGGTCGTCGACGAGGCCCGGCTGGCCGACTTCCTGGAGCTGTGCGCCGTCCTCGCCGCCCCCGAGTGGCGGCCCTGGCTGACCCCGGACACCCGGGAGACCGTGGAGCAGGCCCTCGCCCTGGCCCGGCTGCTGCGCGAAGCGGACGACGCAGGCCGGCTCGCGGACGCCTTCGCGGGCCCCACGGCCTCGCTCCCGGCGCCGATCAGGACCCTGCGGGACCTGCGGCTCGTGGACGCGCTGACCCGGGCCCCGGCCGACCCGCGGCGGGTGCCGAGGATGGTGGGCGGGTTCGGCTTCTCCCTCGCCGACCGCTATCTGCGGGCCGTCCTGGACGCGACGACGGCCGCCCCCCGGCACGGCGCCCGGCCTTCGGGCCGCCGCGCGGTGGACAGGGTCCTGCTCGGCCACGTGGCCGGGCTGGCCCTGGCGTACCAGGACACGGCACTCCTGGACCGGCTGCCCCACCAGCACCGTCAGCTGGTCGCCGATGTCTTCGCGCACGCCGTGCGGCACTGGCCGGCCGAGGACGTGGAGCGGCTCGCCGCGACCGTACGCCCGATCCTTCCCTCGCTCGCGGACGGGATCACGGAGCAGCGGACGACGGAGCGCAGGAAGGGCGTGCGGTGGCTGCCGCTCGGCCGGGGACGGCAGGGACCGACGGACCGTCCGGGCGAGGGGTCCGGTACGGAACCGCGGAGGGGGCGGGAGGGGGGCGGGGGCCCGGAGCGGCGTACGGGGCCGGGGCCGGGGGCGGAACCTGGGGCGGACCGTCGTGCGCGGCCCGGTGCCGACTCCGGTACCCGCCCTGATACGCGGCCCGGTGCCGACCCTGGTCGTAGCCCTCGGACCGGCCCCCGGACCGGATCGGAGGATTCTGATGGGAATCGGTGACCTCGGGATGTCGGCACTGTCGACTCTCCTCGCCGTGCTGCTCGGCGCGGCGCTGCTGCTGGGCGCGTGCACGGCGGTCGTCCGCGCCCTCGGTCTCGTCGGCGAGCTGCTGTGGCGGTACGCCCGGCTGGTGGTCGGGGTGACGCGGCGGCGGACCCCGGAATTCGAGACCATCCCGCCCCACCGGCCACAGGACGAGCCGGTGCCGGCCTACCGCAACTACTTCTTCGGCCCGGCCGCGCGGGACCTGCGCCAGTTGCTCACGCTCGGGCCGCGCGTCTACGGCAGGGCGGTGGGCGACCGTTTCCGTACCCTCGCCCAGGAACGGTTCACCCAGGCCCGGGAGCCGGGCGCCCTGAAGACGGCGCACGCCCTGGCGCTCTGCGTGGGACTGGCGGCCGGAGCCGCGCTCGCCGTACCGCTGATCGTCCTCGCGCTGCTCGTGCACGCGCTCGCCGTCCTGCTCCTCAACGGCGCGGCCCGCGCCACCGCGGGCGGCCTGCGGGCGGTCGACCGGGGGGTGCTGACGGTGCGGGGGCTGCGCCGGGGCGTGCTCTGCCCGCACTGCTACGACCGCGTGCCCTACCCCTCGTACGCCTGCCCGCGCGAGTCCTGCCGGCGGCGGCACAGCGACATCCGTCCCGGGCGGTACGGGCTGTTCCGCAGGCGCTGCGAGTGCGGTGAGCGGATGCCGACGCTGGTGATGCTGATGCGCCGGCGGAGCCGGCTGCCCGCCTTCTGCACCCACGCGCGCTGCGGCAAGCCGCTGAACCAGGACGCCGGGCACGCGCGGGAGATCGTGCTGCCGATGGTCGGCGGCCGGGCGGCGGGGAAGACGCAGCTGATGGCCGCCATGCTGATGTCGCTCGAGGACGCGGCGGGGGCGGGGGGCCCGGCGCTGCGGCTCGCGGACGACGAGACGACGGCCAACTACCAGGTGCTGCGTGAGGTCCTGGAGATGAAGGGCCATACGCGTGCCACGCAGAGGACGCTGTTGCGGGCGCATTCGGTGGTGCTGGGGAAGGGGCGCGCCGAGCAGCTGGTGCATGTCTTCGACACGGCGGGCGAGCAGTTCATGTCGGGAGAGGACGCCGACGCGCTGCGGTACGTCCGGGCCGCCCGCACCTTCGTCTTCGTCCTGGACCCGCTGGCGGTGGAGGCCACCTGGCAGCTCCTGGAGGAGTCGCCCGCGCCCGCACCGGACCGGACCCTGGCCTCCACCGACCCGCCGGACGTGATCTTCGGGAACTCCTCCCAGACGGCGGCCCGCCTCGGCAGACAGGGGCGGCTCCCCCGGCTGGCGGTCGCGATCAGCAAGACGGACCTGCTGGCGGAGCACGGCCTGCTCCCCGACCGCCTCGACGACAGCGCCGCCGCGCGCGAGTGGCTGGCCGGCCGGCTCGGCCTGCGGAACCTGGTGCAGGCGATGGAGCTGGAGTTCGCGGAGGTGCGGTATTTCTTCACGGCGGCGGTGACGGTCGAGGAGGGGCGGGTGCACGCGAGCGTCGGCCGGTTCGTGGACTGGTGCCTGGACCGCCGTCCGCGACGGTGACGGCGGGCGGGCGCTGCGAGGTGCCGACGGCCGGGACCGGCCGGGGCTGCGCGCGAGCGCTGCGAGGTGCCGACGGCCGGGGCTGCGCGCGGGCGGCCTCCTCGCCGTCGGCATCCACCGGCCCCGAGAACGTCACTCGGCGGGCGCTTCCAGCCCCTCCAGGCTGTCCATGAACGAACTGACGGAGAACACCGCGCGGCCGGGACCGGCGGGGCCGTATCCGGGCGGCGAGCTGAGGCCGAACTCCTCGAGCGTCGCGCGGTAGGTCTCCAGGAGACGGATGTGGTACTCCAGCGGCGCGCCGAGCGGGTTCGCCTTGCCCAGGGGCGTGGTGGGCTCGGGGCACCAGGTGGTGAAGCGCGGCACGACCCCGTTGGACATGAAGAACCGCAGCCCCTCGGCGGTGGAATCGATCGCCTCGCTGACCTTGGTGAACCCGAACGGCTCGGCCATCTCGATGCCGGCGACGAAGTTGGGGATCACGTTGCGCGGCCCGAAGATCTCGGTGGAGTCCAGGATCCGGCGGTGCCACTCGTCGCGGCCGACGTAGCGCTCCTTGCCGGGGCAGTGCAGCTGGAACAGCCGGCGGTCCCACACCTCGAAGTTGGGGTGGTAGATCCGGATGCCGTAGTCGTGGAACCGCTGGACGGCGTCGCGGGGCAGCGCCTGGGCGACGACCTTGCCGATCCAGCGCCCGGGGAAGCGCTCCTCGATGGCCTTGGCGTAGTGGCCGTAGAAGTCGGCCTCGTCCCGGCCGCCGACCTGCGAGGTGATCGATCCGCCGGTGAGCGTGTAGGCACGGGAGGTCCCGGCGGTGTCGTACCGGTCGATGATCTCCAGCGCCTCCAGCACCTCCTCGACCGGCTTGACCCCGGTGTAGGGGCGGCCGGCCGCCTTGTGCTGGCGCCAGTTGTGGTTGATGTCGCAGAACTGGCACTCCTCCTTGGCGCCGAAGTACTGGCACACCCGGAAGACGGTGAGATAGACGAGGTAGCCCCACTGGATGGTCGGGGCGACCTCCATGACGGACTTGCCGTTCGACAGGGTGTGCCGGTAGTACTCCGGCATCGGAGGCAGCCCGACGTCGGCGATCCGCGTCCCGTCGAGGTACAGCCCGAGCGCCCCGTCCTCCCCGGCGCGAACGACGTACGGCGAGTCGGGATTGACCCGCACGGACACGACGGTCCGCCGCAGGTCGTAGGGCCCGCCGGTGAGCACGATCTCCTCGGGCGGCCGGTTGAGCGCGGCGGCCCCGAGCTCGGGGAGGGTGCGGTGGTCGAAAGAGAAGATGAAGTACGACTTCGGCTTGACGTCCCCGGATCCCCCGTCGGCCGTCCCACTGAGCGCGGACTCGTCGAAGGCCATGCCGCCCCGCAGCAGGTCCTCCTTGATCACGGCTTCCCGCGGCACGTGCGGAAAGCGGCCCATCAGTCCCTCGACCAGCGCGGTACGGCTGAGGCTCTCCATGTGCTGCTCCATCCCTGACTCCGTTGAGGATCACCTCGAAGGGTATCTCCGCCCGAATCGGACGGGGAGCCGGGTTGCTGACCAGTGGGCGGACGCCGGGCCGGCCCACCCGGGAAGGGCCCGGTGCGCCGCCCGGACGTCGAGCCCCTGGCCGGTGAAGTCGTGCAGCGACCTCAGTGCGGCAGGTCTCCGATGAAGGCGCGCGGTGGGAGCTGTGGAACCTCTGCCAGACCGGCCGCCCGCAGCCACCGAGCCATCTCATCGTCGTGGACGCCCACACTCGTGGCGCGCGCGATGCTTTGAGCTGCGTGCGGAACCTGCCCACCATCGCGACAGATCAACTGCAACGGCCACGCAGGGTAGTCGCCAGGCCTGCCGTCAAACGGTACCCAGTTCCATGGCGCGGAGTACGTCCACAAGCGGCCCTCGCTGTCGGCCACCTCGTCACCGGACTCCAAGAACGCATATGGCCTGAAGACCAATGCCGACTCGATTGGCTCCTCGCCATTCGGGTCCACGGTGAAGCCGATCTCCTCTGCGTGGGGCGGAAAGGAAACCCCATGAGAGACCAGGGACACGTATGCGTGCGGACGAGGCAACCAGCCGACATCCAAGGGATCAGAAAATCTCTCCACATGTACCACATACGCGACAGTGGCCGGCATTCCGAGTTCACAATACCCCCCCACTTCGAGGGAAGAATCGGACGAAACGATCTGGAACGGCTCCTCGTCCCAGCCTTCATCTCCGACGTTTCGCGGGATCGCTCGCGATCCGTTCCACTGCATCTGCGACTCGGGGTCGATTCGATTCCAGGGCCATCGAACGGAAACGTACTCCGCCGACAGGCCGGTTACCTCGACCGTCTGCGCCGGACACTCCATCACGACGACGTCCCCGGCACGGACGCTTGCAAGCACCCCAGCACGCCCGCGATCAACAGCGTTACCCATTGTGTCAGTCCCTTCACGGTCCGGAGGACTATCCTATGCCTTGTCGCGAGAGGGCAGATCATCGCTCCGCGATACAAACCTCCGCGTACAGGCCCGACACTTCAACTCGGCAAGAATTGCGCCGCGTCTTTGCGAATAAATGGAAACGGCCCGCCAGACCAGCTGGCGGGCCGTCACCTCTATCACAGACGAGGCGTTAACTGAAGAAGCGGAAGCTTCGGACGCGATGCGTGGTCTGGCCGTTGCCCGGCCGAACCTCGCCGAAGGGTGCTCCGCCGCTCGCGAAGATCAACACTCCGCACACTGCACGACAGATGTTGCGAGACGCCCCGCCTTGGACGGGAGTCGCCCCCAGTGCCATAGCTCCGAGTATGACGCGCTGTTCGGCGTGCAGGCTTCCCGGAACAAGATCAGGACCGATGTGGAACTCGTCGTCGTTGAGCGCCGTGATCTGCGCCGGGGTCAACCCCTCTTCGCCGTTTCCGGCCACAAGTCTCCTGACGCCCGCTCCAGGGATCTCTACATCCAGAACGGCGACGGTGTGGATGTCGAAGTTCGCCTGACTCGGCTCTGCGTTGTTGATCTGAGACGCTCTCGCCGCTTGCGGCTCATTGCAGTTGTGGACGAGAACCGAGGCCGCCGCAGCCAACACGTAGTACGTGTGGAGGTCGGAGACCGTCAGGTTGTGGACGGCTGCCTTCTGTGCAGTCCACCGCTGAATCGCGGTGATCTGCACGTAGGTGCCGGCACTGGTCTGCAACCACTGGCCCGACGCGAGGTCCGTGGCAGTGATCCACTTGCCCAGCTCGGGGACCCAGAAGGGGTGACCGTCGGTCGCGGTGACCTGCGCCGTCTTCGCGCCGGCCGCACCGTCCGTGTCGATCGTCACCCTGACCAGGCGCTTGAGGCCTTCGCCCTTGATCTCAGCGGTAACCGTCTCGGAACGTGTCTCGCCCGTCTCCGGGTCCGTCGAGACGACCTTGTCGCCGGTCTTCACTTGCTCGATCGGCTTGCCCGAGCCGTCGGCCATCAGCACCTTCGTGCCGGGCACGAAGCTGTTGCAGGTGCCGCCTTCCTCGGCCTTTCCGGAGCCGCCGCTGCCGCTGGATCCACCCTTGTTACGAGAGGAGCCACCGGAAGATCCGCCAGGCTTGCTGAGGCTTGTCTTGCCGCCGCCTCCGGAACCCTTGCCGCCACTCTTACCAGCTGAGGAAGAGGCCTTCGGCGCCGCTTTGGCCTGAACCCGCTTCTGGACCGGGTTGCCCGTCTTCTTCTTCTGGGCCAACGCTCGGTCGGCGATTCTCTTTGCCTCTTCGGCTGCCTTCTTCTTCGCCTTCTGAGCGGCCTCCTTCTTGGCCTTCTCGATCGCCGCCTTCTTGGCCGCGAGTGCTGCCTCTTCGGCCGCCTTGGCGGCCTTGAGGACAGCTTCGGCGGCCTTCTTCGCCGCCTTGAACGCCTGGATGGCGTCGATAGTGCGGTTGACGGCCTTGAGGACGGACGGGATCTTGCCGAGCTTGGTCCACGGGATGGCGCCGATGATCAAGCTGCCGCACGACCACATGTCACCGCCGAAGCAGGCCATGGCGTCGTTGATGCCGATGAAGTCCTTCAGCGTCTCCCAGGCCACGGCGAGAATCACCGAGGTCAGGGACTTGCCCATGGTGGACTGCGCCTGCGCGACCTGCGCCGCGGACAGACCCGCGCCGGCGAGCGCCGCTGCCTTCTCCGACGCGGTCAGGCTGATCGCCAGACCGGTCGGGTCGGCATGTGTCACCGGGTTGTTGTGAGCGTAGGCGTACCCGTTGGACTGCAGCGGGTCGTTCGGGTCGAGCATGGGGTCGGCGGACAGGAACCGTCCGACCACCGGGTCGTAGAGGCGAGCGCCCAGCGGCTGGTAGCCGGAGGCATCGTCTCTGGTCTGGCCCAGGAAACCCTTGTGGGTCTGGATGTTGGAGCCGACGGTGTCGGCGGCACGCTGGTTGCCGAAGGGGTCCTGCTTCCTGACCCGGACCGGCTGGCCGCTGTAGAGAGCGACCTCAACATAGACGCTGCCCTGGTGATCCATCGCCAGGGCGACAAGTGTTTCACCGCCCGTACCACTCGCGTAGCGCATGACCGCGCCACCGGGGGTGGTGTAGGTGCGCTCGGTGCGGATCAGGACGCCGCCCTGCTGCACGGTCACTTCGGCCTCGCCCAAGTGGAGCGTGGCCTGCTTGCCCTGGATGGTCAGCAGGCGTGAACCGTCCGGGCCATAGATATGACGGGTGTCATTCTGCGGCGACCACAGCTGCGCCGTCGAAGTGCCGTTGCAAGTGGCCAGGACGATCGCGGTGGCGTTGACATTGGCGCCGTCCTTGACCGCAAGGCACAGACCGGAGGCGACATGGTTCAGCTGACCGGCCGCCGTCCGCTTGAGTTCCTGCGTGGCAGTGCCGTTGCACTTCTGCAACTGGACCGCTGAACCTGCGGTGTTCGCTGCGGGCTGCAGACACCACGTGTCGTAAACCGACAAGGTGCCCAGGTTCGGGTCCGTCTGCGGCGCACTGTCACTACCCGGTTTGGGCGTGAACTTGAAGTTCTGCGCCACGGTGCCGTTGCACTGATAGAGCTGAATCGGCTGGCCTGCCGCAGCGAGACCGGACTTGAGGTCGACGCACTTCTGGCCGAGACCCACGTACGGAGTCTTGCCCCCGTTGCCCTGACCGGTGATCCGGTCGACCTTGCCGTCGATGGTCCAGGTCAGCTCCTGCTTGTCACCGTTCTCGAGCGAGGTGACCGACTTGGTCTCCCCGGTGAGCTCGTACAGGCGTGCTGCTTCGGCCTTCACCGCCGCGCCGGCGGGGGTCGTGTACTTCTTCGACACCTTGGTCAGCGTGTGCGGCTGTTCCTTGGTTGCACCCTTGCCGTAGGTGTAGTCAGTGACCGCATCCTTGGCGGTGGCACCGGTCAGGTCCTTCTCGGTCAGCTTGGTGCGGTTTCCGAGGAGGTCGTACTCGTACTCCTGCCAGTAGCCGGAACCGTCATCACCTGCCGACACGTTGAGCGTGCCGTCGGTGTTCTTCGGCGAGCTGCAGGCGGTCTCGTCCTTGGAGGTCCAGGCCGACTTCAGCTGACCCAGCGGGTCGTATACGAAGCACTGACGCTCCGCTACCGGAGTCGACTTCTCGTGGATCGAGGTGACGTTTCCGGCCGGGTCGTAGGTGTACGCGCGGTTGGAGGCCAGGTTGCCACCAGCGGCGCCACCGGGATTGTGTTCCCGATAGGCCGTCTGCTCCTTGAGCTCGCCACTGCCTTCGTCGAACAGATTCTGCGTCCACACGCGGTAGGGCTGCGAGCCCAGCGTGGAACGCACCACCTGTCCATAGGGGGAGTAGACGGTCTCAGCGCCGTACCAGTCTTTACCGGAAACCGAAAGCGGAAGGCCATCCTTGTCGTGGCGGACGACCATCTTCTCGGCCTCAAGCTTGCCGACCGCTGGCAGAGCGGCCTCCTCCAGGAGGCCCGTGTCCGTGTAGGAGTATCCGTAGGTGTAGTCCTTGGCCAGGCCCCAGGTGTCGGCAAGCGACTGCGGCAGGCTCAGGGTCGTGGACGTCGGGTCGTAGTCCTTGGTGTAGCCGTTGACCTTCTGGGTGTAGGCCAGGCCGTCGGTGTATCGGGTGGCGGTGGCGGGCTGTCCCTTGCCACCGTTCGCGGTGTCATAGGTGTAGTCGGCCAGCAGAGTGCCGGCGGCGTCGTTCGCACGCTGCTGCTTGGGCCTGGACAACTCGTCGTAGCTGTTCCAGATGACGCCGCGGGCAGTGGCGACCGTCAGGACGCGGTCGCGATGATCGTAGGAAGTCCGCGTGGTCCCCGAATCGGGGTCGGTGGCGGTCTCCATCCGGCCACGGTGGTCATACGTCCACGACCACGGGTGAGTCGGGTCGGCGGAGTTGGTCGCCTTCACCATCTGGCCGCGCGTGTCGTACTGGTAGCTCGTCGAGGTGAAGCCGCCGGGCGCCGCCGGGTTGAAAGTGTCCGTGCGCACCGTACGTCCAAGCGCATCTGTGTAGACGCGGTAGGACGAGGCACCCTGCGGGTTGACGACCTTGGACCAGTCCTGGCCGTACTCGTACTTGGTGGCCCGTTCCGGGTAGGCCTTGGAGATGGTCTCGGTGGTGTTCGGGTCGACCCACTTCATATACGGGGTCTCGGTCACCACACGGCCGAGGCCGTCGTAGGTATAGCGGGTGATGTTGGGGATGGCAGTGTCGGCGAGCGGGGTGAAGAGCTCGCCGGGCTTAGCTTCTTGGGTGAGGTAGGCGTTGTTTGTCTGGAAGACCTCGCCCGCACTGTTATAGAGGGTGTCGGTGATCAGGTGGCCCTGGCCGCCGGTGGCCTCCTCCTGCGTCTGCCGCTCACGGCCGAGGCCGTCGTAGAGGGTGACCGAAGTCTCGATCCGGTCCTCGTGCCCACGGGCGTACGTGGTCACGTAGGGAGGCTTGCGGATCTCGCGCTCGGCGTCCTCCGGGTCCACCACCGGCTTCGGAATCGTGTACTCGGCACGGAAGTCCGGCACCGTAGTGGTGGCACGGCCTGGAGCCCATGCTTGGGCCAGGCGGCCCAGCGGATCGTACTTCGCCTCGCTCACATGACCGTTGAGGTCGATCGTCTTCAGCGTTGTCGCGCGGCCCGGCTCCAGCTCCTGCACCTGGGTGTGGCCCAGCGGGTTGGTCTGGGTGACCTTGAAGACCTGACCTGTGGGTGGGTCAAAGGCGATGGTCGACGACTTGCCGTCCGGATCGGTCTGCCTGATCACCCGGCCGATGGCGTCGAAGCCCTTGGTACCGGTGGTCTGGAAGCCGGAACCGTCCCCCTTCAGTGACCAGGTTTCGGTCGCCAAGCCTCGGGACGATGCCGCGAGAGTCGTACCGTAGGCCGTGCCGTCGTAGGCGATACGAGTGGCGCCGCTGAGCGTCGACACGTCCGCGAAGTTGGCTGCTGCACAGTTCGTCGGCGAGTTCAGAACCTGCTTGGACAGACCGATGATGTTCCTGTCGGTCTGGTGCAAGTACTCCATCCTGGTGCAGGACTCGTCGCCGGTCTTGCCCGTGTCACCGAAGGACTCGACCTGCGTGGGCAGACCGTAGGTCGGCTCGTAGGTCGTCAGCGTCCGGACCGTGCGCTGCGTACGCGGGTCGTCGGCGTTCGTACCGGATGACTTCGTGTACGCGATCTCTTCCGGCTCGGTGACGCGCCAGGCCTTGAGGTCGGTCAGGCCGTCCTCGCGGTCGCGGGTGCCGAGCAGTGTGGCCTCGAGCTTGGTAGAACTGCGGGTCAGCCAGTCGGTGTCGGCCTTGTCCGCGCTCGTGTAGGAAAGCTCTTCGGCTATCCGGCCGGCGAACGGCTCCTTGTCCTTGGCGATCTCGACGCCGTGGACGTCCTTGACCGGGACGGTGTCGCCCATGCCGCGGTAGTAGCGGGTGACCGCCTTCGTCTGAGGTGCGTCGACGCCGGGGGTGTTCTCGCCCGTGGAGCCTTCGCCGCTGTCCGCGTCCGACGGCTTCGGACCGGTCAGGACAGCGGTCTGCTCGAAGCCCGCGAACTGGGAGTACGTGCGCGTGGACTTCTTGCTGAACTCCTGCTCGGCGAGCTTCCAGCCGGCGTTCTTGTACTCATAGAACGTTTTCGTGCCGTACGAGCCGGACACGTTCGGGAGCTCTTCGATCGACTCGACCACGTACTTGTGGAACCAGTCGATCTCCTCCTTCTCCGGGTCCGGGCTCCAGTACGACGGGTAGCAGAGGCGGTTGTTCGCCTTCAGACCGGTCGTGTCCGCCTTCGTCGGCAGGCCGGAGCCGGTGGCGCACTGGCCCTCGATCGGCTTGTAGGTGACGAAGGTCTCGCCGCCGTACTCGTTGATCACACGGGCGATGCGCAGGCGGGAGAAACCGGGGCGGCTGGGGTTGAACGCCTTGACCCGGTTGGGCATGTCCTCGGCGTTGGACTCGAAACGCACCGAGTTCAACGTGACGCTCGCGTCGGTGGAGCCGTTGCGGGCGTAGCCGGTGCGGGTGACCGACTCCAGCCACAGGGCCGTGTTCGGGCCGGTCTTCAGCGAGGCGAAGCTCTGGTCGAGCTTGTACTCGTCCACGACCTGACGCGCGGTGGTGTCCGTGCGGCGCTGGGCCGAGGTGGTGATCTTGTCCAGGCGCTTGCGCGTCCAGAACGTCGGACCGGCGTTCCAGCACTTCTGCTTGTACGTCGAGGTGACCGCCGCGCAGCGGAGGTCGGCCGGGGTGTCGTACCAGATGCGGTACTTGCCCATGTCCTTCGAGGCGAAGTTCTCCTCGACACAGGTCAGCGTGCCCTCGGTGAAGCAGCGCTCCTCGACGGAGAAGTTCACACGAGCGGGCGCGGGCGCCGAGAAGATCGAGTCCTTGCGCTGGCCGTAGTCGATCCGCGTCAGGTAGCCGTCGCGGTGGTACTCGACCGGGGCCTTGAAGTTGAAGTTCCGCGCGTAGTAGTTGACATCGCGCTTCCACCACAGCGACATGGCGTTGCCGTGGATGTCCTCGACGTAGTCGAGGTTCCAGCGCCAAGCCTGGTTACAGAAGGAGTTCTTCCAGTCGCCGGCCTTGTAGCAGGGCTCGCCCGCGTGGTTGCCGTACACCGGCACCGCGAGGACGGAGTCCGTGTACGGGTCGTCGGCGGCGGTGCCATTGTCCGACCAGCCCGGCAGCTTGTTCAGACCGAAGTGGTACTTCGTCCCGTCCTTGGTCGTGACGACCCAGTACTCGCCGTCCGCGTCCTTCATCCCCGAGCGCGGGTCCTTGGACGTGTCCTTGAGCCGCTCGATCTTCGAACCGTCACCATTCGCGGTGAACCACGTGCCCTTGCCGGCGTCCCACACCAGCTCGGTCGTCATGCCACCCAGCGACAGGGTGGCGTTCTCCGAGCCGTAGCACTGGTCCGCCGTCTTGTGGGTCGCGTTGTTCGACCCCGCACGCTTCGAGTCCTCGCGGCAGTTGGCGTACGTACGGGTGATGGAACCCGCGTTGTAGTCCCAACCGTCACCGATCCAGGAAGCCTGGTTGTTCGTCGCCGACGTACGGCCGTCGACCGACTGGGACGAATAGCCCAGACCGATCTTCGGCATCAGACCGCCGGCCGTCTCCGGCACCTGCACCTGGTAGTTGTACGTGAACGCACCCGACGAGGATCCCGCCGACCACGCACCCGACGACAGCAGCGGCGAGGCCGTGAAGTCACCGGACACCGAGGAACCGGTGTCCATCATGCCGACCGCGTTGCCGCCGGTCGTCGTCTCCGCCGAAGAGAAGGACGCCTTGCGCGCCGAAGCGCCGGTGCTTCCCTCTTCCAGCAGCTTCGCGACCGGGATCGTGCCGGTCAGGACCTTGCGGGTCTTGGCGTCCTTCGCCGCGGTGGTCTTGGTGGGGGCGTCCTTGGCCGCCACCTCCTCCACCGAGGACTGCAGCCGCTCGAAACCGGTCGACTCGTCCTTGCCGCCCGCCATGGTCGTGGTGCCGTCGTCGGCACACTCACCCGCGGTCGGATCCGAGTACACGCACTCCGGCAGCAGCGTCAGACCGAAACGCTCGGCAGCCTGCGGGCCATAGAGGTCGGCGAACCCGGTGGTGTCGACGCTCAGCGCGACCTGCGCGGCCGGGTCGACCCCGGCCGGAGGCGTGACCTTCATGATCATGCCGGGCACGCCGGCGTCCTGGGACGCCTCGACCGGCTTCAGGTCGACGCTCCACTGACCGGCCAGATCCGCCGCATTGCCGCCCTCGGGGACACCGATGGCGACGGGCAGGTTCTTGGTGACCGGGACAGTGGTGCCCGGCTCGCTCGTCGCCGTCAGCGTCGCCGTGCCGAGATCGGCCACCCACGGGGTGACGTTCTTCGGCACATACGGCGTGACCGGCACCTCAGGCGAAGTCGTCAGCGCCTTTTCGGCCGTCACATCGCCTTCGAGCTCGGTGCTCTTCGGCAGATCCGGCAGGTCCACCTGCGCCGTCTGCTCTTCCCGGCTCATGCCGTCGCCGGGGATCGCCAACGCCTGCGAGCTGAGGCTCGTCACCGTCAGCATCGAGGACAACAAAAGGACGGTCGCCGTGCGGCTCAACCGCCGGCGCCGTCTTTGTGACTCCGTCACGGCTAGGCGTCCCCGCCCCAGCCATGACGGTGGACCTGAAGAACGCATTGCGTCGACTCCCACCCAGGAAAAAACAGACAACGAAGAAGGTGCGGAAACACCGAAGAACGCGCGTCCGTCAAGACGCGCGCGTCGGCACTGTCCGTCATGACCTGGGAGAACTCAAGATCACACAAGGTGACAAGGTCACGGGGGAAGTGAGATGGCTCACCGGTCATAATTGACCAGAGCACATCACCTTACGATCTTTCAGAAAGATCCGGTAATAAGGGCCATCCCTGCCTTTTCCTGGGGCGGAAAGCCCCAAGAGTGGAGATGTCGGTCGTCACAGAGGTCGACACCTCTCCCTCGGTCACGAATTAATAAAACTCTCATGTCTGGACGCCCCTGCTCAGACATGTGATCGTGTGCGCGCCCTTCTGCCCCGGCGGTTCGCCGTCGGGGCTGTCTGTGCTGTCCCATTCCGCCTGGTACCTACGGGAGTAGACCGCGTGTCCGCGCCGCCACCCAGATTTCTCAGCCCCTTCGTGCGCACGCGCACCAGGCTGTCCCTGACCCTCGGCCTCGTTCTGGCCGCCCTCACCGCTGCCCTCATCCCCTGGTGGCAGCCCCAGACCCCGCCTGTCGCCCAGGGCAACACCAAGGCCACCGAGGCGAAGCCCGCGTCGACCGGCCCCCGTGACGAGTCCGCTGCCGTCGCCGAGGCCAAGCGCACGCGGAAGCAGGTGCTCGTCGACACGGCGACCACCGCCACGCAGCAGACGTGGGCGCTCCCCAACGGGCAGATGCGCTCCCGGATGCACGCCTCGCCGCAGCGCGCGAAGAACGCCGACGGCGAGTGGGCCCCGATCGACAACAAGCTGGTCCGCTCGGCGAAGGCACCGCGTGGCCTCGGCATCACGCCGGTCAACGCCGCCGTGCCCGTGCGGTTCTCCAGCGGCAGCAAGGACGCGTCGCGTGCGGACCGTTCCTTCGCCCGCGCCCCGCAGCCCGGTCAGACCGTCCTCGCCGAGATGGACGTCGCCGGCCACACCGTCGCCTACACCTGGCCGGGCACGCTGCCCGAGCCGGTCCTCGACGGCCCCCGCGCCCTCTACTCCGAGGTCCTGCCCGGCGTCGACCTGCTCCTGGTCGCGCGTGAGGAGGGCGGTGTCGCCCAGCTCCTCATCGTGAAGACTCCGGAAGCGGCCAAGCAGGAGGCGCTGAAGTCGGTCGCGTACGGACTCCAGTCCAAGACGGCCACCTTCCAGCTGGACGCCCCCAAGGGCCGCGTCCTCGTCCTGGACAAGGCCGGCAAGGAAGTCGCCTCGATTCCCACTCCCTTCGCGTGGGACTCCAGCGGCCAGGATCCGGAAGCGCCCGAGAGCGCCCCGCGCACCGCCACCGGTACGCCGGCCGACGTGCTCAAGCTGTCCGGTCTGACCGGTATCGAGCCCGGCGCCCACTCCGCCCAGCTCCCGGTCTCGCTCGACGGGGACAAGACGAGCACCGCCCGTCTGTCGCTGAACGTCGCCGCCACCGGCCTGTTCACCAAGCCGGGCGTGAAGTTCCCGCTGTTCGTCGACCCGACGATGAACTCCGCCTGGCAGGCGTGGACCACCGCCTACAAGAAGTACCCCAACAGCAGCTTCTGGAACGGTACGAACTTCTCCTCCGGCACCTCCGACGCCCGCGTGGGCTACGAGAGCGACACCGGCGGTCTCGGCCGTTCGTTCTGGCGCATGGGCTTCGACCCCGGCATGAAGGGCGCCACGGTCACCCGGGCCTCCTACAAGGTGCTGAACAACCACTCCTGGTCCTGCACCACCCGTGAGTTCCAGTTCTACCTGACCGGTGGCATCTCCACCGGTACGACCTGGAACGCGCAGCCTTCCTGGTCCACCCACCTGCAGTCGAAGTCCTTCGCTCACGGCTGGTCCACCTCCTGCGCGGACGCGTACGAGGCGTTCGACAACGCCAACGTGAAGGCGGCCGCACAGACGGCGGCGAACAACGGCTGGTCGAACATCACCCTGGGCATGCGCGCCACCAGCGAGGGCGACACCCAGACCTGGCGCAAGTTCCGCGCCACCTCCGCCACCCTCGAGGTCGACTACAACCGTCCCCCGAGCGAGCCCACCGCCGGCACCACCGCGCCCGGCGGCGCCTGTGTGCCGGGCCCGGGTGGAGGCGTGACGGTCGGCAAGACCAACATCACCCTGTCGGCCAACGCCAAGGACGGCGACGGCAACCTGTCGAAGCTGCGCTTCCGCTTCCTCAAGACCGGCGGCACCCCGACCGAGTACCCGGTCACCCCGAACTCCAGTGGTACGGCGACGGTGACGATCCCCGTCACGTTCCCGCTGGACGACAAGACCATGTACTCGTGGGACGTGCGGGCCGAGGACTCGGCGGGCGCGGTCTCCTCCTTCTTCCCGCCGAACACCGCCGAGCCGTGCCGCCTCACGATCGACGGCTCGGCCCCGCCGCAGCCCGTCGTCACGAGCAACCTGTTCACCAAGGCCACGTCCGACGGTGCGACCTGGGCGAAGGTGAAGTTCGGGGAGACCGGTGACATCACGTTCACGTCTCCCGGGGCCGCGAAGTTCCGCTACGGCTTCGAGGGCGTGGCGTACACGGACGTGAACGCCACCAACGGCTCGTTCACCAAGAGCGACCTCAAGCCGCCGCACGCCGGCCCGAACTGGCTGCACGTCTTCGCCCTGGACGCGAACGGCAACGTCAGCGCCCGCACCGACTACAACTTCTACGTCCCGCCGCGTGACACGGCCGACGGCCCCGGCGATGTCGGTGGTGACGGCATCGCGGACCTGATGCTCATCGACGCCAACGGCAACCTCTTCTCCTACCCGGGCAGCCCGGGCGGCGAGCTGTACGCCGGCCTGGCCGGCTCGTACACGTCGGACGACAAGCTGCACCCGACGGGCCATTGGTACGACGCCGGCACGGGCCAGGCGGCGATGATCAGCAAGTTCAACGACGTCTACCCCGGAGACGGGACGACCGACCTCTTCGCGCGCACCCCGGACGGCCGGTTCTGGCTCTACCCCGGTGACGGCTACGGCACGTTCAACGTCGACGACCGCCTCGAGATCAAGCTGCCGTCGAACGCGCCCGCTCCCTCCACCTGGATCCAGTTCAAGGCAGTCGGCGACATCACCGGTGACAAGCTCCCCGACGTGGTCGTGCGCGCCGGCACGGCGTTCTGGACCCTGTCCGGCTACACCGGCGCCACGTTCCAGACCGCGACCCTGATGAACGCCGACGTCTGGGCCCGCCGCGAGATCGTCAACGTCGCGGACATCGACCTCGACAACACGCCCGACCTGCTGTGGCGCAGTCTCGACTCCGGCACCATCTACATCCGTCACGGCAAGCCCGGCCCCGTGGCGGGCAGCGTCGACATCAACTCGCTGATGGTCGCGGCCAACTCCCGCGGCGGCGTCGACACCTCGTACGGCTCGAACTGGACCGAGGCGCACATCTCGGCGATCGTCGGCATCCCGGACGTGAACGGAGACCGGATCCCCGACATGTGGGTCCGCTTCAAGGACGACGGCCAGATGCGCATCTACTACCCGTCCACCACCAACACCAACGGGGCCGTCAAGGTCGTCCTCTCCGCCAACTGGGCCGGAGTGAAGGCCTTCGGCTGACGCACCGTCCCCTCTGCCATGAATTCCGGGAGCCCCGGACGCCTCGACGGCGTCCGGGGCTCCCGGCCTGTGGGGCGCGTGCGGTCGGCCTGTCCTACCCGCGCCCGTTCAGAACGCGTTACGGCGCCGCAGGCGCATGGGGCGTCCGTCCGGGTCCACCAGGGCGTGGTGCAGGGGGGTCGTGAGGGCCTTGCGTACCGCGGGCAGCTCCGGCGGGGCGTAGCGGCGCAGGCGGCCCGCCGGCCGGGGGCCCTGGCGGCCGCTCTCGTGCCAGGCGTCCAGCGCCGCGGCGGTCTTCTCGAAGGCGTGGAAGGCGGCCGTGGGGTCGCACAGCTCGTCCGGCTCCCCCGGGGCGGCGGGCTCGGCGTCCAGGTGCTCGCGCATCAGCTCCAGGCGCAGTTCGCGGGCGAACGTGCGGGCGCCGTCGCCGAGTCCGCCCGGATCGGTCGGTTCGCGCGGGTCCTTGGTGCGGTCGACGACGGCGCAGCTGAGTTCGGAGTCGTGGGTCCACGACCGGAGGTTGATGTTGTCGGAGCCGATGGAGGCCCATACGTCGTCGATCACGCACACCTTGGCGTGGACGTAGACGGGGGTGCCGGCGTGGTTCTCCAGGCCGTACACCGCGACGCGGTCGCCTCCGGCGCGGCGCAGCTCGGCGAGGGCCGTGATCCGCCCGATCAGGTTCATCGGGAGGGAGATCCGGCCGTCCTGGTCGGGCAGCGAGGGGATGACGCCGATGAGGCGCAGCTCCGGGTTCGTGCGCAGGGCGCGGGCGAAGCTGGCCACCACCCGGGGCGACCAGAGGTACTGGTCCTCCAGGTAGATCAGCGACCTGGCCCGGCGCAGCGCCTTGAGGTAGGCGCGGGCGATGCTGCGCTCGCCGTCGGGAGCGAAGGGGTAGCCGCGCAGCAGGCGGTTGGGGTAGGTCCGCAGCACCTGGACGCTCTGTCCGCCCCGGGGCTCGGGGTCGGGGGTCTGCTCGGGGAGCCGGTCCGCGCTGGTGTCCTCGCGGTGCAACAGCTCCCGCAGACGGGTGAGGGGGCTGCGGCTGAGCGGGGACGGGTCCTCCCACCGCTCGCGGAAGACGGTCTCGATGTCGCCGACGGCCGGTCCGCGCAGGGCGAGCTGGACGTCGTGCCAGGGCGGGCGGGGGCCGTAGGCGGCGGCGAGGGGCAGCGCCTGGGGGTCGCCCTCGTGGGTGGCGTCGTCGTTGCGGCTGTGGCAGAGGTCGATGCCGCCGATGTAGGCGACATCCCGTTCGGGGCGGCCGGGGTGGCGCAGCACCACCATCTTCTGGTGGTGGGAGCCGCCGGGGCGGACCCGCATGTCGAGGAGGCACTCGCCGCCGCCCTCTTCGATCTCCTCGCCGAGGTGGCGGTTCTCCTCCTCGCTGAAGCGGAAATTGTCCAGGTGGGAGCGCCAGAGGAGCCCCTTGACGATCACGCCCCGGCGGGCGGCGTCCCTCAGGACCGCACCGATCTCGCTGCCGGGGCCGTCGAGCCGCTCGTCGGGGTCGCCGCGCCAGTCGGTGAACATCAGCAGGTCGCCCTCGCGCATGGCGCGAATCGCGGTGAGAAGTTCCGCGAAGTAGGCGGCGCCGTGGACCACGGGCCGCGCGTCGTTTCCTTCCGACCAGGTCGCGCCGTCGGGGTGGCGCCGGTCGAGGCGGCTCGCGGTGTTGCCGCGCTCGCCGGGTACGAGAAGCCATTCGGCATGTGTCACAGGATCGGTCCTCCTCTCCCGCGCCTACCCGCCCCCGAACGCCCGGAACGCCGCACGGGCGGGATTCCTCCGGCTCGTACGGCGCTCCGGGATGACCGGGTCTCATTCCTCATCGGAGAGGCGACCGGCCTCACCAGTAATGCGACCGGCCTCCGACCGCGTGCCCGGCCGCGCCCGCTATCCAGAGGACGAGACCGATCACGGCGAGGATCAGGCCTATCGTCCACAGAATCGAAATTCCGGTGACGAATCCGATGATCAGCAGGATCACTCCGAGGACAATCACGACGACCTCCCAGCACCTCCATGGATGACTCCGCCGAGAAGAACGGAGTGAAAAGGCACTGTGCGAGTACCACTGTCGGGGGCATTTCATTCATGGTCGGCGCGAGAATTTGACGTGGGGTGGCTCGGGCGCCTGCCCGCGGCCGCCGCACCGATCTTCGACCCGTCAGCCCTGGTCGCTCTCCGGCGACGGGTCGTCGTCCTTACGCGAGCCCTTCCGGGTGCCCTGGGCGGCTCCGCCGTCGACGACGGCGTCCTCGGCCTCGCGGCGCGACTCCTCGTCGCCGCTCTCCCCCACGGCTTCCGACGGGGTGGTGTCGGAGCGCTGCTCTCCGCGCTTCTCCTCGGTCATGGTCGTACTCCTTCGGTCGTGGTCGTGGTCGTGGTCGTGGCGGGTCGGACGAGGTGGGGCTCAGGACGGCGGGTACGGGGACGTCTTCAGGCGCCGGGCCAGGTGGGCCGTGTTGGCGGCGAGGGTGGCGGTCGTCGCGGCGGTGGCCTTGGGGGTCTCGTCGAGGTCCTGGAAGTCGGTGCCCTGCATCGCCTCGCCCACCCAGTACGTCACCGCGTTGGGGGCGAGGGTGAAGCCGACGTCGTTGAGGCCCTGGAAGAGGTCGGCGCTGACCTTGTGCGCGCCGTCCTCGTTGCCGACCACGCAGACGCCGGCGACCTTGCCGTACGTCAGCATGCGGCCCTCGTCGTCCGTCTCCGAGATCTCCGCGTTCAGGCGCTCCAGTACCCGCTGGGCGATGCTGGAGGGGTGTCCGAGCCAGATCGGGGTGGACAGGATCAGGATGTCCGCTCCGAGAATGGTGTCCCGGATCTCGGGCCAGTCGTCTCCCTGCCCCATGTCGGTCCCGATGCCGGGAAGGACGTTGCGGTCGGCGATGCGGATCGTCTTGCCCGTGACGCCGTGGTCGGCGAGGGCCGCCATGGTCTGCTCGGCCAGCAGCTGGGAGCTGGAGGGGGCGGGCGACGGCGAGAGGCTGCAGACGAGGGCGACGGCGCGCAGTGGTGTGGTGTCCATGAGTCCCCCGCTACCCGACAACAGGTCCCCTATGTCATCCCAAGCGGCATATTGCGTCATCTGACACACGCCGGACGCCCCGCCCCCGGGGGAGGGGGCGGGGCGTGGGCGCCGGTGTCCGGGCCGGGGGTCCGGGTCCGGGCCGGGGCGTCAGATGCGGCCGCGGGCGAGCCGCGTCAGCGGGCCGACCGCCGGCTTGGCCGTGGAGCGGCCTATCGCGAAGGCGGCGCCGGCCACACCGGCGACTCCCGCCGCCGCGCCGGCCGCGATGGCCTTGCGCTGCTTGACGACCGTCCAGGCCGTCGTGGCCACGGTGGCCGCCTTGGCGGCGTTGGCGGTCACGGCCTGCTGGCCGCTCTGGAGGCCGCTCGCCGCGGCACGGCCGACACGCTTGGTGGCGTCTCCCGCCGACCGCACGCTCGTCGTCGTGGACTTCTCGGCGTCCCGTGCCGCCGAACCGGCCTTGGCGGCCGCGCCGGAGGCCTTCGTCTCGGTCCGCTTGGCCGCAGTCTTCTTGGCCTGGGCGGTGCTGGAATTCCTGGCGTTGTCGCTTTCAGCAGTCATGGTATTCCTCCTTGCCGTTCAACCGCGTATGAAACGGTCTGTGTAGGGACGGAAACCGTGCGGGTCAGTTCCCGTCACGGGGAAGCAGTGAGCCCAACGGGCCCAGATCCAGATTGAGATCGTCCATGGAAAGGCCGTACCGCTCGCACAGCTCTTCCATGCGTTCGTGAAGAATCATCAACGTCATTCCGATGCGTTCTTCCTGGTCCTCACTGAGGTCGCCCTGGTCGACCCGGTGGACCGCCGTCCTTTCCATCAGCTGACGCAGCAACTCGACGATGGTCAGGACGAGTTTCATCAGGTCCCGTTCGACCGTGTCCGGGTCGGTGGCCAGCCTGCGGGCCGTCTCGTTCACTGCGGGGACCCCCTTCCGTAGAGTTCCGGCGCCGGTTCCTCACCGGTGATCGAGCGGATGACCGCACGAAGGTTGATGTGGACCAGGTCGACGTCGGCGATGGACAGGACGAGGTCCCCGGTCAGGACCGCCCCGCCGGTCAGGAGGCGGTCCAGCAGGTCGATGAGGGCGACCGGCGGCCCGGCCACGGGCTCGGTGTCCAGGAGGCGTCCGTCGGAGCGCACCCGGCCGAGGTCGTGGAACCGGTCGTCGGCGTACGGGGTGCTCATCGCGGCGCACCCTCGTCCTCCCCCGGCCCGGCACCGTCCGACGCGTCCCCGCCGACGCCGTCCGGTGTCGCGAACGAGTACGGGGCCCAGGGGCCGGTCACCTCGACGTGGACGCCGGGAGTGCGACCGTCCAGGCCGCCGACGTACTCCCGGAACCGGTCCACGCTCTCCACCGGCACCAGATACGCCTCGTTGGAGAGGTTCTCGCCGCGGTGCCGGGACAACTCCCCCTGCTGGGGGCGGTGGACGGCCCTGGCGCGGGCCAGCCCTTCGGCCAGGTGCGCCGCTTCCGCCGCGACGTCGCCGGCGGCGCGGTACAGGTCCTGGGTGGTGCGCCGCCGCGCCCGGCGCTGGGCCAGGTACGCGCGTCCCGGGCTCGCGGAGCCGGCGGCGGCCTCGGGCGCGGGGGGCTCGGCGGGGGCCGGTACCGCGTCGGGGTCCGCGTAGATCTTCACACCCAGCTCGACGTGCCCGTCGAGGCCGGCGAGGAGGTCCGTGAACCGGTGCCGCTCCTCGGTGAGCATGGCGACCACGCGGCTTTCGTCGCGGTAGACCGTCGCGAGGCGCAGGGGCAGGACGACGGTCTCGGCGAACGCGGCGACGACCACGGCGTGGTGCGCGCGGGCGATCGCCTCCAGCCTCGCCAGGTCCTCCAGTTGGGCGCGGAGCGCCTGTTCGCCGAAGACGTCGGCGGGCACGGTCGACACGAGGGCGACGAGCCCGTCGACGCCGGTCAGCCGGAGGGCGTGTCCGTCGACGCCGGTCATCCCGGCGGCGGTACGGCGCAGTCCCCCGTCGTCGCGGCCGACGGCGTAGACGTACGTCAGCTCCGCACCGGCCTCGGCGCGGGCGGTGACGCCGGTCGCGGGGCCTGCGGAGGCGGTCGGCGCGAGCCCGGTCCGGTCCTCCGGCGCGATGCCGATGCCCAGACCGGTGGCGGTGGCGGTGGCGGTGGCGGTGTCATGGCCGGGGGCGGGGGCCGTGGGGCCGGCGAGGGGGCGTTCCGCCGTCTCCCCGGTCTGCTCCCGGGTCTGCTCTCGGGTGCTCACCGTTCGTTCTCCTCGTTCCGGACCGCGCCGCCGGCGGGGGCCGTCTCCGGCGCGTCCGCGTCCGGGGCCGGTGCGATCGCCGTCGCCCGCAGCCGGGCCAGTTCCGCGCGGAGGCGCTCGTTCTCCTCGGCCAGCGGATCCCGCTGCCCGGCCGCCCCCTGAGGGCTCTCGATCGGCTGCGCCGGGCGGGCCCGGGAGGAGAGGGAGGGGTCGTGCTCCCACCAGTCGATGCCCATCTCCTTCGCCTTGTCGACCGAGGCGACGAGCAGACGGAGCTTGATCGTCAGGAGCTCGATGTCGAGGAGGTTGATCTTGATGTCGCCCGCGATGACGATGCCCTTGTCGAGCACCCGCTCCAGGATGTCCGCGAGGTTCGCGGACGAGCCCTGCGAACCGTGGACCGGTGAGGTGCGCGGTGGGGCCGGCAGACGGCCTGCGAATGATTCGGACACGGTGTCGCCCCTGTCGTTCGGTGCTCGGGCTCTCGGTCGGCTGCGGACGGGCGCCCGGCGCGTGGGAACGGCGGACGGGCTCGTCGTCGTGGTGGCTTGTCGTCGCGGTGGCTTCTCGTCGGGGTGGTCTTCCTTCGCGAGGTCGTCTACCTCCGCACGAGCGTCCTATGCCTCCGCGCGAGCGTCGTACGTCACACCCACCGCGCCGGTCCGCACCCCCGAGGCCCTTCGGGAGGGGGCGGGGCCGAGCCGGGCGCGCCGCTCGTGGGCGCGCCCGTCTCCGCTCGGCCCCGCCGGGACCCGCTCGCCGGAGCCGCGGTCACATGGCCCTCAGGGGTCATGAGCCGCTCCCCCGGCGCTGCCGGTACTCCTCGATCGCCTCGAGGTGGTCCAGCAGTTCGTCCTCCCGCCGGTCGAACTCCTCCGCGTCGATGCGGCCTTCGGTCAGCTCGTCCGCGAGTGCGGCGAGCTGCCTGCGCACGGGCTCGGGGTCGTAGTACTCCCGCTCGGCGGCGAGCACCACCTGGTCGAGCACCCAGGCCGTACCGCGCAGGGGGGCCATCGGGAAGGTCAGTACACCGGTGATGAGCCCCATGGTGGGTGCCTCCCTTCCGGAACGCTCACACGAAGCTGTACGGCGGGAGCGGACCGGTCAGCGTGAAGGTGTAGGCGGTGCCCCGCCGTTCGGCCTCCTGGCTGACGGCCCGGACGAAGGCGTCCGACGACGCGGCCGGAACGAGGAAGGAGACGTTGAGGAAGTGGCTCGCCCCCGGCTCGGCGCGGGAGACGCGGGCCGCGGCCGGGGCGAGGCGCTCCAGGGTGTCCTCGGCCTGACCGCCGCCGCGGGCGGCGACCTCCTGGGCGACCAGTTCGCCCAGCGCGATCCGGTCCTCCTGGGCGGCCGGGTTCGAGCGCGTGCGCTCGTTGAGCTCCCGGACCTGGTCGGAGTGGGCCATGATCTCGCGCAGCAGGTCCTGTTCGTCCCGGGCGGCCTTGAGGTTGTACTCGACGTGGCCGTCGAGTTCGGCCAGCCGCTGACGGTAGGCCGGCGCCTCCTGGCCGAGTACCTCGGCCACCCGCGCGTCGTCGGGGCCGAGGAGACCGAACCGCATCGGCAGGGTCGCTCCGTCCGACATCAGCGCTTCGAGGACGTGCTCGTGGGCGAGGACGTCACGGCGCTTGGCCCGCAGGCCCTCGGGCGCGTCACTGACGACCGCGGCCACCGAGTCCGCCGTGACGGCCCGCAGCGGCGACGGGGGTTCGCCGACGCCCTGGAGGTTGTCCAGGCGCAGGGGGTGGTCGGCGGAGGTGATGGCGTATACGTAGGTGGACACCTGCTACTCCTCGCGCTCGCGTCGCTGGGCGGACGAGCGGCTCGACGTCGACTTGCGCGCCGGCTGCTTCCGCCCCTCTTCCTCGTCTTCGTCGTTCTTGGTCTTCAGGGAATCCGTGAAGGCCTCCATGGCTCCGCTCAGCGCGCCTTTCGACTTTCCTTTGGCGCCGCTCTCGGTCACATCACCGACGATGTCGGTGAGCTGCGCGGGGGCCTTGCGGCCGGATTCCAGGTCGAGTCGGTTGCACGCCTCGGCGAACCGCAGATACGTGTCCACACTGGCGACGACCACTCGGACGTCGATCTTGAGGATTTCGATTCCGACCAGGGAGACGCGAACGAACGCGTCGATCACGAGACCTCGGTCGAGAATGAGTTCCAGAACATCGTAGAGATTGCCCGAGCCGCTTCCGCCGCTCGTTGCGTTGCTCTGCTGGACGAGTGTCACGGTGAAACTCCTTCCGGTGATGCCTGTGGCGGCCGGCGTCCCTTACACGGGGCGGCCGGCGCGCCCGTCCGCCGTCAGCGGCGGTCGATCTGGCCTCGGGCGTAGCGCTTGGTGCGCTCGTAGCCGACGAGCCGGCCCTCGGGATCGAGAGCGACGTGGTAAGACGCCATGACGCTCATCGTGTCCGGAACCTTTTCGAGTTCGACCACTTCCACATCGGCCTGCCAGCCGTCCTCGGTGGCTTTCACCGAGGAGACCGATCCCGCTGCGCACCCGAGAAGTTCGGAGAGTTGACCGGCGGCCCGGCGCATGGCCGTGGCGATGTCGACGCGCTCGCCGGTCTTCTTGTCGTCTTCTTTGTCAGTCGCGTTCATGATCCCGCCTGTAGGGCCCGGAAGATCGGCCGGGAGAGGTGTGTTTCTCCGTCCGCCGTCTATGGCTGACGTTCGCGTGCCCGGGTGTTCCGAACGTATGCGTGACTCACGCCGATTCGGCCCGCCGGTTCGAGGAAATCCGGTCCGCGGCTCACAAACCGCATCGCCGGTGCGGGAGATGACGGGGGCTCCGGAGCGGGCGGTCCCGGCGTCGAGACGTACGTCACAGGCGCCACGGCGCCCGGTCCCCGTGCCTGCCCGGCGACCTCGGTCGGATGACCGATGTGGACGGCGGGGCGGGGCGCGCATAGTCCTTCCGGACCGGCACACACGAGGCGGCAGGCTCCGGCCGGCCGCCCTTCCTCGCGGTCCGTCGCGCTATCGAAAGGACCCCGCAGTGACCACGGACGCGGATCTGGTGTTCCTCGACGGACAGGTCGTCACCGTCGACCCCGACTTCGCCGTCGCCTCGGCGCTCGCCGTGACCGGCGGGGTCATCAGCGCCGTCGGGAGCCGGGAGGACGTCGCGCCGCTCATCGGCCCGGGCACCCGGGTCGTCGGCCTCGCGGGGGCGACGCTGCTTCCCGGTATCAACGACTCCCATCTCCACGGCTGCGCGTTCGGTCTGACCAGGCCGCCGCTGTCGCTCGACGTCGGCCATCCCGCCGTACGGTCCCTGGCCGACGTGGCCGCCGCCGTCCGCGAGGCGGCCGGGCGGGTCCCGGCGGGCGAGTGGATCGTCGGGTGCGGCTGGGACCCCGGCTTTCTCGACGAGTGCGTCGCCGATCCGTCCCGGCTGCCGACCCGGCAGGACCTGGACGCCGTCAGTCCGGACCACCCGGTGCTGCTGCACTCGTTCTCCGGCCACGCCACCTGGGTCAACTCCCGTGCCCTGCGGCTCGCCGGCGTCGACCGGGACACCGTCGCCCCGCCCGGCTCGGTCATCGTCACCGACGGCGCCGGGGAGCCCACCGGCCTGCTGCAGGAGGGGGCGCAGGCCTTCGTCGAACGGGTGCTGCCGCCCCTCTCCCCCGAGACGCGCACCGCCGCGGTCAGGGCGGCCCTGGAGACGCTCGCCGGGCTCGGGATCACCAGCTTCACGGAGCCGGGCCTGGGCCCCGGCGGCGACCGCATCATGCGCGGTTCCATGGGCTCGGTCACCCTCGACGTCTACCGCCGGCTGCTCGCCGACGGGGAGCTGACGGCACGGGTCGGCGTCCTGCTGCTGCCGACCGGCATGGCGAGCACCGCCGAGGAGTTCGCCCGCGCCCTGGACACGATGGAGGTCCCGGCCGACACCGATCCGCGGCTGCTGCGGATCCTCGGCGTCAAGGTCTTCGCCGACGGCATCGTCCCCAACAGGACGGCGTGGATGCACGAGTCGTACGTCGGCGGGGGCTGCGGCGCCCTCTGCGTCGGCGGCGGTACGGACGCGGAGCGGGTCGCCGAGATGGGGGCGATGCTGCGTCACGCGCACCGGGCGGGATACCAGCTCGGCGTCCACGTCACGGGCGACCGCGCGATCGACACCGTCGTCGACGCCTTCACCGCCGCGACGGCCGAGCACCCCCGCCCCGACGCCCGGCACTACGTCATCCACGGCGACTTCCTGGGCCCGCGCAGCATGAAGGCGCTGGCCGAGCACGGCTTCGGGGTCAACATGAACCCCACCATCAAGTGGACCGTCGCGGACATGGAGGAGGAGTTCGTGGGCCCGGAGCGGGCGGCGTACGCCTGGCCCTACCGGGACGCCATCGACGCGGGGGTGCGGGTGGCCAGCGGCTCCGACGCCCCCGTGACCTTCCCGGACTGGCGGCAGGGCGTCGCCACGATGCTGCTCCGCGAGTCGAAGGGCTCGGGCCGGGTCAGCGGGCCCGGCCAGCGCATCGGGCTCGCGGAGGCGATCCGTACGTACACCGTCGACGCGGCCTGGCAGGACTTCGCCGAGGACTGGAAAGGCTCCCTGGAGGTGGGGAAGGTCGCGGACCTCTGCGTGCTCGGCGGGAATCTGCTGACCGCCAATCCGCACGACATCCCGCGAATGCCGGTCCTCCTCACCGTCGTGGACGGCCGCGTCGTCCACGACGCCATGCCGGTTTGACCCCGCCCGATTCCATGATCACCCTGGGGGCATGACATCCGAACGGAGCACCTCGGCCGTTCTGGCCGCGGCCCTCCACGTGCGCGAGACGGCCCGGAACGCGGCCGAAGGCGCCGCCGGAGCCGACACGGTCCTGGCGGCGCTGTCCGAGGTCGTGGCGTACGACCACGCCTCCCTGACCCGGTGGGATCCGCTGCGGCGCCACCACACCACGCTGGCGGGCGACTATCCGTACGACGCCACGGCGTACATCGAGACACGGCTCCACGACGACCCGGTCTTCGCGGTGCTCCGCGACCCGGCGCGCGGCGGGCTGTGGCTGCAGGACGTCCCGCCGCCGCTCCTCGCGGCCTCGCCGGGCTTCCGGGACGTGCTGCGGCCGCTGGGCATCGAGGACGGGGTCGCGCAGTGCCTGTTCGCGCCGGACGGCCGGTACGTCGGGATGCTCAACGTCAGCACGCGCCGGCCCCGATGCCCGCGCGACCCGGCACGGGCCGTGGTGACGCTGCTCACCGAGTCCCTGGCCCTGCTCACGGCCTCGTTCGCCGGCCCCGTACCGCGGGAGTCCGCGACCGGTGGGTACGGGAGGAGGGCGTACGGCTCCGCCGCCGCGCCGGGCGGGCTGTCCCCGCGCGAACTGGAGGTGCTGGGCGGGCTGACCGGCGGGCGGACCAACCGGGAGATCGCGGGGCGGCTGCACATCGCCCCGCGCACGGTGGCCACGCACGTCGAGCACATCCTGGCCAAGCTCGACCTCCCCAACCGGGCGGCGGCCGCCGCCCGCGCGGCCGCCTGGGGGCTCGAACCGGGTCCGTGAGCGGTGCGACCGAGCCGGGGAGGCGTGCTTGCGGGGCGTCAGGCCCGTTCGTCCACGCGCCCGTTCAGGGAGAAGAGAAGCCATTCGAGCCAGTCGGCCGTGACCCCGAGGGACGCCGCCCGCAACCGGCGGCACAGCGCGGTCCGTTCGGCGGATGCCGAGGGGGCGGGTGGCGGTGACGCGACGAGGGGCCGTTCCCTTCGGAAGGGAACGGCCCCGTGCGTCGGTCGGGACGGGCGTCAGCGGCGGCTGCGTACCAGCAGGTACAGGAAGTACGGCGTGCCGATCACCGCCGTCATGTGGCCCGCGCCGAGTTGGGCCGGGGCGATCACCGTGCGGCCGACCAGGTCCGCGACGGAGACGAGGAGCGCGCCGAGGAGCAGGGCGACGGGGACGACCCGGGTGTGGCGGCGGCCGACGAGGGCGCGGGCGGCGTGCGGGGCGACGAGGCCGACGAAGCCGATCGTGCCGGCGGCCGACACGGCGGTGGCGCTGAGCAGGACGCTGAGGACGAGGAAGCCGAGGCGCCCCTTGCCGACGTCGAGGCCGAGGAGCCGGGGCGTGTCCTCGTCGAGGGAGATCAGGTCGAGTTCGGTGCGCTGGGTGACGGCGACGAACACGCCCACGACCAGGACCGCGGCGAGGGGCAGCAGATCGGGGAAGGTCCGGCCGTAGGTGGAGCCGGAGAGCCAGGTCAGCGCCTTGATGGCGTTGAACGGGTCGGTGAGGATGATCAGCAGGCTGACCAGGGCGGAGGTGGCGGTGGCGACGCCGAAGCCGACGAGGACGAGCCGGTTCTGCTGGAACCCGCCCTTCGCGGCGAGCCCGAAGACGACCGTGGCGCTGATCGCGGCGCCCGCGAACGCGGCGCCCGCCACGCTCCACGACGCGGCGAGGGGAACGGTGGTCACCAGCAGGACGGCGCCGAGGGCCGCGCCGCCGGTGACGCCGAGGATGCCGGGCTCCGCGAGCGGGTTGCGGGTGACGGCCTGGACGAGGGTGCCGGCCAGGGCGAGGGCCGCGCCCGCGAGGAGCGCGGCGAAGACGCGGGGCAGCCGGGTGTCGAGGACGAACGAGACGGCCCGCCCGGCCCTGCCCTGCGCCCAGTTCACGACGTCGCCGAGCAGCAGCGCGGTGTCGCCCAGCAGGACGGCGCCGATGGTGACGCCGACGAGGGCGGCCGCCAGGACGGCGGTGGTGGCGAGGAAGACGGTCCGGCTGCGCAGGCGCAGCCGTTCGGTCGCCGTGGTTCCCGCGGTGTCGCGGACCCGGGTGGCCAGGACGATGAGGAAGCAGGCGCCGACCAGGCTGGTGACGACGCCGGTCGGTACGGCGACGGCGAGGTCCGCGGGGACGACGGAGCGCAGGAGGACGTCGGAGCCGAGGACGAGCGCGGCGCCGGCGAGGCCGGTGAGCGGCAGGCCGGCGCGCGACTTGGCGAAGCCCCGGAAGCGGCGGGCGAGCGGGCGGACCAGCGCGGGGGCGCAGAGGCCGACGAAGCCGATCGGCCCGGCGAGGGTGACGGCCGCCGCGGAGAGCATGGCGGCGAGCACGACCGCGGTGACGCGGGTGGTGCGGACCGGGACGCCGAGGCCGCGGGCCGCGTCGTCGCCGAGTGCCAGGGCGTCGACCCGTCGGGCGACGAGGAGGAGTCCGAGAAGGGCGAGGACGCAGACGGGCGCCAGTTGCAGGACGCCGTCGAATCCGCTCTGGGAGATGCTGCCCTGGTTCCACTGGTAGAGGCCGTCGGTCTGCCGGGGGAAGAGCAGGAGGAGTCCCTCGGTGGCGGCGGTGAGGCCGAGGGTGAGAGCGCTGCCGGCGAGGACGAGCCGTACGGTGCCCGCTCCGAGTCCGGACAGGCCGAGGACGACGGCGGCCGCGGCGAGGCCGCCGGCGAAGGCGACGCCGGCGCCGGCGACCAGCGGGAGGGTGAGGCCGGTGACGGAGGCGGCACCGAGGGCGAGGTAGGAGCCGGCGTTGACGGCGAGGGTGTCGGGTGAGGCGATGACGTTGCGGCTCACGGCCTGCAGGGCTGCGCCCGCCATGCCGAGGACGACGCCGACGAGGATGCCGGCGGCCGCGCGGGGCAGCCGGGAGGCGATGACGACGGAGGCGTCGGAGGGGTCGGCTCGGCCGGTGAGGGCCTTCCAGACCTCCGGCGCGCCGACGGCGGCGGTGCCCTGGGTGATGTCGACGGTCGCGAGGACGGCGACGAGGAGGACGAGGCCGGCCGTCACCGCGACCGCGCCCGTACGGGACGCGGCCGCCGCGGGACGGGTGGCGGTGGTGGTCGAGGTGACGGCCATGGTCCTACTTCGTCAGCGCGGTGACGACCGCGTCGATGTACGCGTTCATGGACCCGGGTCCGCCGAACATCCAGATGCCGTCGGGCAGGCGGTGGACGTCGCCCTTCTTGACGAACGGCAGGGAGGTCCAGACCTTGTCCTTGGCGAGGGCGCCGGCGAAGGGGGTGCTGGACGCGTCGCCGGCGTTGCCGATGTAGGCGAACTGCACGTCGCCGAGCTTGGTGAGGCCCTCGACGTCGGTGGTGCCGAGGCCGTAGGCCGCGTCGCCCTTGACGGTCCAGGCGTTCTTCAGGCCGAGCTTCTCGTTGACGGCGCCGATGAGGGAGCCGCTGGTGAAGGGCCGGATCGAGACCTGGTTGGAGACGATGTAGCCGTCGGCGAAGGCGTAGCGCGCGCCGCCGAGGCCGGCGCCGGCGAGGGCCTTCCTGCCCTCCGCGATCTTCGCCTCGAACTGCTTCTTGAGCGTGGCGGACTGCTCGGTGGTGCCGGTGGCCTTGGCGATGAGGTCGAGGTTCTTCGTCATCCGCCCGATCGGGTCGGCGGCGTCGGCGGCGCGGAGCTCCAGGACGGGGGCGACCTTGCGGAGCTGCTTGACGGCGGCCGCCGGGAGGTCGGTGGCGACGATGAGGTCGGGGGCGAGGCCGGCGATGGTGTCCATGCTCGGCTCGCCGCGGGTGCCGATGTCCTTGGGCTCGTTCTTCAGCGGGACGGCGGAGTCCCACATCTTGTAGCCCTTGACGTCGGAGACGCCGACGGGGGCGACGCCGAGGGAGACGAGGCTCTCGACGACGTTCCACTCGGTGGCGACGACCTTCTTGGCGGGGCCGTCGAGCTCGACCTTGGTGCCGGAGTCGTCGGTGAGCGTGATGCGCTCGGCGGGCTTCTTGGTGTCGTTGTCGGCGGCGGGCTCGGTCGTCCCGCAGGCGGTCATGGTGAGGGCCGCGGCGGTGGCGGCCGCGGTGAGGAGGAGGCGTCTCATGAGGAGGTGCCGAGCCTTTCGCTTCGCGTGTGGTGGCGGCCGATGGCGCGGGTGCGCAGCCGCCCGGTGAGGGTGTCGGTGTCGACTTCGATGCGGATGCCGTAGGTGTCGGTCAGCCGCTGTGCGGTGAGGACGTCGTCCGGGAGGCCGTCGGCGACGACGCGGCCCGAGCTGAGGAGGACGATCCGGTCGGCGACGGCCGCGGCCTGGTCGAGGTCGTGCAGGACGGCGCCGACGGCGATGCCGTGGTCGTCCGCCAGGTCCCGTACGAGGTCGAGGAGTTCGACCTGGTAGCGGAGGTCGAGGTAGGTCGTGGGTTCGTCGAGGAGGAGGACGCCGGTCTCCTGGGCGAGGCAGCCGGCCAGCCAGACGCGCTGGAGCTGGCCGCCGGACAGGTGTTCGGCGCCCCGGTCGGCGAACTCGGCGACGCCGGTGAGGGCGAGCGCGCGATCGACGGCGGCCCGGCCGTCGGGGTCCGCCTTGCCCCAGCGGCCGCGGTAGGGGTAGCGGCCGAATTCGACGACGTCCCGGACGGTCAGTCCGCCGGGGGTGGGCCGGCCCTGCGTCAGCAGGGCGACCCGGCGCGAGAACTCACGGGGTGACAGGGCGAGGCCGTCGGTGTCGGCGTCGATGACGAGCGTGGCGGTACGGGGCCGCTGCAGGCGCGCGAGGGTGCGCAGGAGCGTCGACTTGCCGCTGCCGTTCGGGCCGACCAGGACGGTCACTTCGCCGGGTCGCAGCGTCAACGCGGCGTCGTGGACGACGTCGACGCCGTCGTACGCCACGGTGACGTCCGTGGCCGACAGTTCATGGCCGCGGGGTCGGGCCGCGGTTCCCTCTTCACCAGCTTGCACGACCCGAAGGTTAGCCTAACCTAATCGGCCTCGGAAAGACGGCCCCCGGGTCGCGCACAAGACGCCATTCGGCCACGTTTATTCGGCCACCCCGCGGGCGGCCGGCCGGGGCGACACGGGTGCTCGCGATATGGACGTACGGGCTCAGGTGTAGTTAGGTTAGCCTTACCTCAGTCGGAGCGGCGTGCCGTTCCGGCCCGAGCCTTCATCCGGACCCGCCCCGCGAGGAGTTCACCGTGAGCGCCGCCACCGACACCGTCCTGCCCGAGCAGACCGCGCCGGAGCTCGTCCGCTCCGTGCTCGCCCGGGCCGTCTCCCTGTCGCTCACCACGGAGGGGCAGGAGTACGACCTGATCGGTCTGCACGCGGTGGACAGGAAGGGGCGGATCACCCTCCGCCCCCAGCCGGACAGCCCGCTGGCCGCCCAGATCGCCTCCGCGCCGCGTGGCAGCCTCGCCGCCCTCCTGGAGTTCACCGACATCGCGCCGACGGCGCTGCGCGACCGCGTACGGGCCCGGGTGACCGTCTCCGGATGGCTCGCCCCGGCCGACGGGCCGGGCGGCGAGACGCTCCGCCTCGACCTGGCCCGGGTGACCCTGAAGACCTCGGCGCGGACCACCGAGGTCGGCCTCGACGCGTTCGCCCTCGCCGCGCCCGACCCGCTCGCCGTGGAGGAGGCCGCGATGCTGACGCACCTCGCCGACGCCCACGACGACATGGTGGCCGACCTCGTCGTCCTGGCCGGGGCCCGGCTGCCGCACGGCGTCGTCCGGGTCATGCCGCTGGCCGTGGACCGGCACGGCATCACCCTGCGCTGCGAGTACCGCGAGGGCCACTGCGACCTGCGCCTGCTGTTCCCCGTCACGGCCCGGGACGCGGCCGAGGCCGGCGAGCAGGTCCGGCAGCTCCTCACGACGCCCCGCTGCGCGCACCACCGGCACCCCTCCCCGCGCCCCTGACACCGCGCCCGGGCGGGCGTCCGGGCGGGCATTCGACCGCCCGCCGCCGCCGTTCACCGCCAACTCGGCGTGAAGACGGCGCGGTTGAGAGCGGATGGGCGTGACGAGCCGGGCAGGAGGAAGCCACCGCCCAGTGAAACTTAGGTTAGGCTCAGCTAAGCAGTGATCGTGGGGGCGCGAGATTCGCCCCCTTGTTCGGGGAGGAAGCACCCATGGGTCTGCCGGCCATCGAGACCTACCCCATGCCGTCCCCCGGCGCGCTCCCCCGCTCCTGCGCCTCCTGGTCCATCGATCCCGGCCGCGCCGCGCTCCTGGTCCTCGACATGCAGAACCACTTCGTCGGACCGTTCCCCACCGGCCACGCTCCGGTGGTGCAGCTGGTCGCCAACATCGGCGCCCTGCGCGAACTCGCCGGAGCGCTCGGCATGCCCGTCGTCTTCAGCGCCGAGCCCGCCGCCCAACGCCCCGGCCAGCGCGGCCTCGTCGCGGACGTCTGGGGCCCCGGCATAGGGGAACCGGACGCCGCCGCCATCGTCGAGCCGCTCACGCCCCGCCCCGGCGAGCACCTGCTCGCCAACGTGCGCCACAACGCCTTCCTCCGCAGCCACCTCGGCCGGCTCCTCCGCGAGGAGGGCCGCGACCAGCTGATCCTCTGCGGTGTGTACGCCCACCTCGGCGTCCTGCTGACCGCGGCGGACGCCTTCATGAACGACATCCAGCCCTTCGTCGTCGCCGACGCCGTCGCGGACTTCTCCCCGGAGGAGCACGCAATGGCCCTGCGGTGGGCGGCCCGCAGCGGGGTGGTGTGCACGACCGAGTCCTTGCTGCGCGACCTCCTGCTCAACAGGCGGTCGCCGCACGAGGCGCGCAGGGACGCGTGACAGCGCCCCCTGTGACAGCAGCCCCCACACGTACCGAGAGAGACGGATCGAGATGACCTTGAGGGTCGCGGTGGCCGGTGCCAGCGGCTACGCCGGCGGGGAGATCCTCCGCCTGCTGCTGACGCATCCCGGCGTGGAGATCGGCGCGCTGACCGCGCACGGCAACGCGGGCCGGCCGCTCGGTTCCGTCCAACCGCATCTGGCCGCCCTCGCGGACCGTGTGCTGACGGCGACCACGGCGCAGACCCTGCGCGGTCACGACGTCGTCTTCCTCGCCCTGCCGCACGGGCAGTCGGCCGCGCTCGCCGCCGAGCTGGACCCGGACACCCTCGTCGTGGACTGCGGCGCGGACTTCCGGCTGCGCGACCCGGCCGCCTGGGAACGGTTCTACGGCTCCGCCCACGCCGGCACCTGGCCGTACGGGCTGCCGGAACTCCCCGGCGCCCGTCACGCGTTGAAGGGCTCGCGGCGGATCGCCGTACCGGGGTGCTACCCCACGGCGGTGACGCTCGCACTGTTCCCCGCCTACGCCGACCGCCTCGTCCGGCCGGAGGCCGTGATCGTGGCGGCCAGCGGCACGTCCGGCGCCGGACGGACCCTGAAGCAGCACCTGCTGGGCGCCGAGGTGATGGGCTCCATGAGCCCGTACGGCGTCGGCGGCGGCCACCGCCACACCCCGGAGCTGACGCAGAACCTCTCCGCGGTGGCGGGCGAGCGCGTCACGGTCTCCTTCACCCCGACCCTGGCCCCGATGCCCCGGGGCATCCTCGCCACCTGCTCCGCCGCCCTGCGTCCCGAGGCCGCCGCGGCCGGCGGGGAGCGGGTCCGCGCGGCGTACGAAGCCGCCTACGCCGACGAGCCGTTCGTCCGCCTGCTGCCGGAGGGGCAGTGGCCCTCGACCGCCGCCGTCCTCGGTTCCAACACCGCGCAGGTGCAGATCGCCGTGGACCCCGACGCCGGCCGGCTGATCTGCGTGAGCGCCATCGACAACCTGACGAAGGGCACCGCGGGTGGCGCGGTGCAGAGCATGAACGTCGCCCTGGGCCTACCCGAAGAGCTGGGCCTGCCGCACAACGGAGTGGCTCCGTGAGCGACGTGCGCACGACCGCCGGTCCGAAGTCGACGACGAAGCCCGCACCACCGCGCCGTGCGGGCACCGTCGCGGGAACCGCCCGGGCGTCGGCCCCGGCGGAGAACGGAGAAGCACAGTGAGTGTGACCGCAGCCCGTGGATTCCTCGCCGGCGGAGTGGCCGCCGGCATCAAGGAGTCCGGCGACCGCGACCTGGCCCTGGTGGTGAACCACGGGCCGTCCCGCGCCGCAGCCGGGGTCTTCACCTCCAACCGTGTGCAGGCCGCGCCCGTCCGCTGGTCCCGGCGCGTCCTGTCCGACGGCCGGATCACGGCCGTCGTCCTCAACTCCGGCGGCGCCAACGCCTGTACGGGGCAGGCCGGCGCCGTCGACGCGCTGCTGATGGCCGAGCACACCGCCCGGGTCGTCGACACGGTCCCGCACGAGGTCGCGGTGTGCTCCACCGGGCTCATCGGCGTACGGCTGCCCATGGACCGCGTCATGGCGGGCATCACCGCCTGCGGTGGCGCGCTGTCCCCGGAGGGCGGCGAGGACGCCGCCGTCGCGATCAAGACGACCGACTCGGTGCACAAGACCGCCGTCGTCACCCGGGCCGGCTGGACCGTGGGCGGGATGGCGAAGGGCGCGGGCATGCTCGCCCCCGGCCTCGCCACCATGCTGGTCGTCCTCACCACCGACGCCGACGTGAGCGCGGACGCGCTCGACCCGGCGCTCCGGAAGGCGGTGCGCACCACCTTCGACCGGGTGGACTCGGACGGCTGCATGTCCACCAACGACACCGTCCTGCTGCTCGCGTCGGGGGCCTCCGGGACCGTGCCCGACGCGGAGGAGTTCGCCGAGGCCGTGCACGCGGTCTGCCTGGACCTGGCACGGCAGCTGATCGCGGACGCCGAGGGCGCCTCCAAGGAGATCGAGGTGACCGTCGTCGGCGCGGCCACCGAGGAGGACGCCGTGGAGGTCGGCCGGTCCGTGGCCCGCAACAACCTCCTCAAGTGCGCCCTGCACGGGGAGGACCCGAACTGGGGCCGGGTGCTGTCCGCGATCGGCACGACCTCGGCCGTCTTCGACCCCGACCGGCTGGACGTGGCGATCAACGACGTCTGGGTGTGCCGCAACGGCGCCGCCGGCGAGTCGCGGGACAAGGTCGACCTGTCCGGGCGCTCGGTCACGATCACGGTGGACCTCTGCTCCGGCGACTCCTCGGCGGTGATCTGGACCAACGACCTCACCGCCGAGTACGTCCACGAGAACAGCGCGTACAGCTCATGAGCGGGCCGGGGACGACACGCACCGGACACCTGCCCGGCGGGGACGCGCGCCCGGCGCCGTCGGCGGCACGGCCGATGGTGCGGCTCGACATCACCGACGCCGGCGCCGCCGGGCTGACCGCCGCCGACCTGCCGTGGCTCGAGGAGCTCCAGGGCCGGACGGTCGTCATCAAGTTCGGCGGCAACGCCATGGTCGACCCGGCGCTGCACCGGACCTTCGCGCAGGACGTCGTGGAGCTGTGGCACGCGGGCCTGCGGCCGGTCGTCGTGCACGGCGGCGGGCCGCAGATCAGCTCCATGCTCGCCCGCCTCGACCTGGAGGTCCGCTTCGAGGCGGGGCTGCGGGTGACCACGCCGGAGACCATGGACGTGGTCCGGATGGTGCTGACCGGATCGGTCCAGCGCGAGCTCGTCGGCGCCCTCAACGCCCACGGCCCCTTCGCCGTGGGCCTGTCGGGCGAGGACGCGCACACCATGACGGCCGTACGGCGGCCCGCGTGGGTGGACGGCCGGCCCGTGGACATCGGCCTCGTCGGCGAGGTCGTGGACGTCGACCCGCGTACCGTGCGCACCCTGCTCGACGAGGGCCGGATCCCCGTGGTCTCGCCCGTCGCGCGCGGGACGGACGGGGAGGTGTACAACGTCAACGCCGACCTCGCCGCCTCCGCGCTGGCCGTGGCCCTCGAAGCGGAGCGGCTGGTGGTCCTGACCGACGTCGAGGGGCTGTACGCCGACTGGCCGCGCAGCACCGAGGTGATCGAGCGTCTGACGGCGGGGCAGCTGGACGCGCTGCTCCCGGCGCTCGCCAGCGGCATGCTGCCGAAGATGGAGGGCTGCCTGCGGGCGGTCCGGGCGGGCGTCCGCCGGGCCCAGGTCGTCGACGGCCGGGTGCCGCACGCGCTGCTGCGCGGCGTCTTCGCCGAGCACGGCCCGGGCACGACCGTGGTACCGGACCCCGCCCCGGTCTCGCACCGCGTGCCGGACGACGGGCCGCACGACGCGACGACGACAAATCACGAGGCGGGCCCCCGGCCCGCGACCGAGGAGGTCGTTGCGTGACCGACGACGACGGCGCCCGCACGCTCACCGACCGCTGGCGCGCGGTCATGATGGACACGTACGGCACTCCCCCGCTCGCCCTGGTCCGGGGCGAGGGCAGCACGGTCCGGGACGAGGCGGGGCGCGCGTACACCGACTTCACCGGCGGGATCGCGGTCAACACCCTGGGCCACGCCCACCCGGCCGTCGTCTCCGCCGTGCGGACCCAGATCGCCCGCCTGGGCCATGTCTCCAACCTCTTCGTCGCCGAACCGCCGGTCGCGCTGGCGGAGCGGCTGCTGGGCCTGCTGGACCGGCCGGGCCGGGTCTTCTTCGCGAACTCCGGTACGGAGGCGGTCGAGGCGGCCTTCAAGCTCGCCCGGCGCACCGGGCGGCCACGTCTGGTCGCCGCGGCGGGCGGGTTCCACGGGCGGACCATGGGAGCGCTGGCCCTCACCGGTCAGCCGGCCAAACAGGATCCCTTCCTGCCGCTGCCGGGAGAGGTCACGCACGTGCCGTTCGGCGACGTGGCGGCGCTACGCGCGGCGGTCACGGAGGAGACCGCGGCGGTGGTCCTCGAACCGGTGCAGGGCGAGGCCGGCGTCGTCCCGGCGCCCGCCGGGTATCTGCGCGCCGCCCGGGAGATCACCCGGGCGACCGGCACCCTGCTCGTCCTGGACGAGGTCCAGACGGGCATCGGCCGGACCGGCCACTGGTTCGCGCACCAGGCCGTCGACGGCGTGGACCCCGACGCCCTCACGCTCGCCAAGGGCCTGGGCGGCGGCCTGCCGATCGGCGCCCTGGTCGCCTTCGGCGCGGCCGCCGACCTGCTCGGCCCCGGCCAGCACGGCTCCACCTTCGGCGGCAATCCGGTCGCCTGCGCGGCCGGCCTCGCCGTGCTGGACACCATCGAGACCGAGGGGCTCCTCGCCCGGGTCACCCGGGCGGGCGACCGCCTGCGCCGGGGCATCGAGGCTCTGGGGCACCCCCGGATCGCCGAAGTCCGCGGCACCGGCCTCCTCCTCGGCGTCGTCCTCACCTCCCCGACCGCCGCCCAGGTCCAACAGGCGGCCCAGGACGCCGGTTTCCTCGTCAACGCCGCAGGCCCGGCCGTCGTACGGCTGGCTCCCCCGCTGATCGTGACGGACCGCGAGATCGACGAACTGGTCGAGGCACTGCCGAAGATCCTCGCCGCCTGAGGCGGGCGGCCGCGCGAAAACGGCGGGGCCGGGAGAGCAACGGACCGTACGAAAGGGGCGGGCCCGGGAGCCACACGGCTCCCGGGCCCGCCCTTTCGTACCGCGGACCGGGTGTCCCCTCCCCGGCGCCGGGCACCGGCCACGGGTTCGGGGGCTGCCCGGCGCGGCGCGCGAGAACGGTCGGGGCGCAGCGGGGGTTCAGCGGGTCACAGCGCGCGGGCCAGGACGCGGGCGTTGCGGCGCGGGTCCAGGGATTGGGCCCAGGCGGGCGGTGCCAGGTTCGGGCAGGCGGGGGCGAAGCCGTGGCGCAGGAAGAGGCGGCCGCTGCCCGTCGTCGCCGTGAAGAGGGTGCGCAGGGAGTGGCTCCGCGCTCGCGCGACCGCGGCGTGCAGGAGTCTGGCGCCCATGCCGCCGCCCTGCCGGTGTCCGGCGACGCAGAAGTTGTAGAGGACCCCGGCGGCGCCGCGGCCGGTGACCGGGTCCCCGGGGTGCAGGCTCAGTCCGAGGCAGCCGTCGAGGGACCCGTCGAGGGCCTCGGCGACGAGGAAGTCGCCGGACTGGGAGGCGTACTGGGCCCTGGAGCGCTCGCGCAGCGCGCCGGAGCGGGCGAACGGCCCGGACAGGGCGGCGAGCGCGGCGGCGTCGGAGGGCCTCGCGGGCCGGACGGAGAACGGGGCGGGGCCGGGCGAGTGCGCGACGCGGGGCAGCGTGGCGGGGCGCGGCATGACCGTGATCAAGGCTTTCCTTCCTCGGTTCCACCGCGCGCGAAAGGGGGGAGGGTCGGTTCGCCGCGCAACCCCGGTGAAACACTCAGGAGTCAGGTTAGCCTCACCTAATTAAATGACCAAGTCGGCGTGTGCCGAGCGGATTTCGGCGAGTCACCGGCGGACCGCGCAGGCCGCCGCGTACCCGGGAAACGTCGGCACGTCCGTCACCGACCAGCCGGGCACGTCCGCCGGCTCCGCCCCCGTACCCACGTACGTGACGGACGGGTCCTCGCCAAGCCCGATGCCGACGCCCTTGAGATAGGCCTCCTTCCGTGCCCAGCAGCGCCCGACGGCGGCGGGCAGCTCCGACGGCGGCAGGGCCGCCAGCTCGGCGCGCTCGCTCCGGTGCAGCAGCCCGCCGACCTCCCCGGCCGCCTCGGGTGTCGGCCGTTCCTCGACGTCGACGCCCACGGGGGTGTCGGCGAACGCGATCAGGACGGCGTCGCCGGCGTGCGAGAGGGAGAAGTGCAGCGGGACGGGCGGGGGGCCGGCCACGGCGGGGCGGCCGTGCGGACCGCCGCAGCCGGGGCACGCCTCGGGCGCGAACCGCACCTGGGCCGGGTCGCGGCCCAGGTAGGCGCCGAGGAGTTGCCGGAGCGCCACGTGGGCGACGCGGTAACGGTCCCGGTCGGCGGCCCGGCGCAGGGCCCCGCATCTGGCCCGCTCGCCGTCGTCGAGCAGCGCGGACAGGGCGTGGGCGCGGGCCGCGAACGCGCCCACGGGCGCGGTCCACAGCCGGGGGCCCTGCCCGCCCCGCCACGCCGGGGGCAGGGGGTCGACGCCCCAGCGCGCCGGGGCCGCCGCTACGCGCACCGTCGGCCCGGGTAGTCGTCGAACTCCGGCACCCCGGCGCCGCGCATCCGGCGCAGCACCTCCGCCAGGTCCGCGTCGTCCACGTCGTGCGGGATGTTGTCCTCCCGGTCGAAGACCATGACGTCGCCCTGGCCCGCGTGCCAGATCACCCAGCGCGGCGGGGCGACGGGGGTCTGCCAGAGCGGGGAGAGCCGGTGCAGCGAGTTACTCACAGTTTCCGTCCTTCCGTGGCCTCGCGTCCGTCCACGAACGTCGCCACGATCTCGATGTCGCCGATGTGGGAGGGGTCGACGCGCCGCGGGTCGTCGCCGAGGACGACGAGGTCGGCGCGCTTGCCCGGGCTGAGGCTGCCCGCGGTGTCGTCCCACCGGCAGGCGTAGGCGCCGGCGACCGTGTAGGAGCGCAGCGCCTCGTCGACGGTGACGGCCTCGTCGGGACCGACCGGCCGGCCCGAGAGGGAGGCGCGTTCGACCATGAACTGCACGGCCCGCAGCGGCGATCCGTCGGTGACGGGACGGTCCGAGCTGCCGACGAGCGTGACGCCGTGGTCGAGGAAGCCGCGGCCCCGGTACATCCAGGGGGCGCGCTCCGGGCCCATGATCGTGGAGTAGTCGTCGCCGAAGTAGCGCAGGAAGTTGGGCTGGACGACGGCGCTGAGGCCGAGCCGGGCGAAGCGCGGGAGCTGGTCGGGCCGGATGAGTCCGGCGTGCTCGATCCGGTGGCGGGCGTCGGGCCGGGGCCGCAGGGCCTGGGCCCGCTCCAGGGCGTCGAGCGCGAGGTCGGCTGCCCGGTCGCCGATGGCGTGGACGGCGAGCTGCCAGCCGGCGAGGTGACCGTCGACGATGAGGGAGGCGAGGTGCTCGGGGTCGGCCTGCAGCTGGCCGGTGCCGTCGGTCCCCTCGTACGGTGCGGTGAGGGCGGCCGTACGCGCCATCATCCCGCCGTCGGTGTAGATCTTGAGCGCGCCGACGGAGAGCCAGTCGTCCCCGAAGCCGGTCCGCAGGCCGAGGTCGAGGCCCCGGGGTATTCCGTCCCCCTCGTGCGCGCCGACCGGGTGCAGGGTGTCGGCGCCGGGCATGAGCTGCACGCGCAGGGGCAGCCGGCCCTGGTCCCGCAGCAGTTGGTAGGCGCCCAGTTCGACGGGGCTGTGGCCGAGGAGCCCGCCGCCGATGCCGGCCTCGGCGGCCGCCGTGATCCCCTCGGAGAGACAGACGCGGCCGGCGTACTCGATGGCGTCGGCCAGCTCCTCCTGCGCGTAGGGCAGGCGCAGCCGCCGTACGGCGCCCATGGCGCTCTCGACGAGGAGGCCGTTCTCGTGGGGCACGTCGGCCGGGAGCAGCCGGAGGACGGCGGAGTTGACGACGCAGGCGTGGCCGGAGGTGTGCATGAGGAACACCTTGTGGCCGGGGGCGACCCGGTCCAGTTCCGCGGCCGTCAGGTGCCGGCCGAGGGCGCGCTGGTCGTAGCCTCCGACGTGCACCCACGCGCCGGGGGCGCTCGCGCGGGAGACGGCGTCCGCGACGACGGCGAGCGCGTCCTCGATCCGCTCACAGCCGGCGAGGGTGGGCGAGGCCGCCTTCAACCCCGTCCACGCCAGGTGCACATGGCTGTCGATGAAACCGGGCAGCACGGTGGCGCCCTGGAGGTCGATGACCTCGCGGGCGGGCAGCGCCGTCACGGCCTCGTCGAGGCCGACGATCCGACCGTGCCAGATGCCCAGGTCGTGGGCGACCGGGTGGTCGGGATCCATGGTGAGGATGCGCGCGTTGGTGATCCTCGTGCACAGCATCATGGGCAGTCCGTCCCTGGGGAGTGTGCGGAAGGTGTCGGCGCCCGCCCCGGAGGGGCGGGGATGCGCGGCCGGGCGCGACGGCGTACGCCCTACGGTGTCTCGGCGAACACGGCGTCGGCGGTCCGGGCGCCTTGCGGCCCGCCGTCCGTCTCGTACCGGCGGGGCGCGGCGGGCACCATCAGGGGTGTGCCGGTCTCGGGGTCGTCGATGATCCGGCACGGCAGTCCGAAGACGTCCTCGACGAGTTCGGCGGTCATGACCGTCGCGGGGTCGCCCTGGGCGGCGATGACGCCGCCGGGCCGCATCACGATGAGGTGGGTGGCGTAGCGGCAGGCCTGGTTGAGGTCGTGCAGGACCGCCACGACCGTGTGCCCCTTGCGGGCGTGCAGTTCGGCGCAGAGGTCGAGCACCTCGACCTGGTGGGCGATGTCCAGGAAGGTGGTGGGCTCGTCGAGCAGCAGGATGGAGGTCTGCTGGGCGAGGACCATGGAGAGCCAGACGCGCTGGCGCTGGCCGCCGCTGAGGTCGTCCACCGGCCGGTCGGCGAGGTCGAGCACGTCGGTCTGGCGCATCGCCTCGACGACGGCCGTCTCGTCCTCGGCGGACCACTGCTTGAGCAGCCGCTGGTGGGGGTAGCGGCCGCGGGCCACGAGGTCGCCGACGGTGATGCCGCCGGGCGCGCTGGAGGACTGCGGGAGCAGGCCGAGGCGGCGGGCGACCTCGCGCGAGCGGTACGAGGCGATGGCGGCGCCGTCGAGGTAGACCTGGCCGGCCTTGGGCTTGAGCATCCGGGCGAGCGCCGTGAGCAGCGTCGACTTGCCACAGGCGTTGGGCCCGATGATCACCGTGAAGGAGTGGTCGGGGATGTCGACGCTGAGGGACGCGGCGACCGTCCGCTGGTCGTAGGAGAGCGTGAGGTCCTCGGCGCGCAGCCGGGGCTGCGGAGGGTTCGTTGCGGTCATGCGCGGCTCTTTCGCGACTCGGAGATCAGCAGCCAGATGAGGTAGAGACCGCCGACGGCGCCCGTCGCCGTGCCCACCGGGAGGAGCGCGGGCGCGAAGGCCCGCTGGACGACGAGGTCGCTGACGACGAGCAGGACGGCGCCCATCAGGGCGGACGGCAGGAGGGCCGGGGCGGAGGAACGGGTGAGGCGGCGCACCACCTGGGGCGCCGCGAGGGCGATGAACCAGATGGGGCCGGTCACCGCGGTGGCGAAGGCGGCCAGGGAGACGCTGATGACCAACAGGGCGGTGCGCGTACGGCCGACGTTGACGCCGAGCCCCATGGCGGTGTTGTCGCCCATCTCCACCATGGCGAGGCGCCGGGAGAGGAACAGGGCGGGGGGCAGCAGGACGGCGAGGGCGATGCCGATGGCGTTGGCGTGCACCCACAGCCGGTTGCCGAGGCTGCCGATCAGCCAGGCCTGGGCTTCCAGCGCCTCCTGGAAGCTGGCCCGGGTGATCAGGTAGGAGTTGACGGCGAGCAGGAGGGCGCTGACGCCGACGCCGATGACGACCAGCCGGAAGCCCTGCAGTCCGCGGCCGATCATCAGGAGGTGGACGGCGAGGGCGGTGGCGAGTCCGCCGACCAGCGCGCCGAACGCGATCTGGGTCATGCTGCCGTGGAGCAGGATGATGACGACGAGCGCGCCCACGGCGGAGCCGTTGGTGAAGCCGATGATGTCGGGGCTGCCGAGGGAGTTGCGGGTCAGGCTCTGCAGGATCGCCCCGCTCACGGCGAGGGCCGCGCCGACGAACACCGCGGTCAGGATGCGGGGCATCCGCAGCGTGTTGACGACGAAGTCGGCGGCCCCCGACCCCTGGCCGGTGAGGGCCTGGAACACCTCGGGGACGGTGAGCGGGAAGTCGCCGGTGGTCAGGGTGATACCCACGACGAGGACCAGGGCGGCGAGCAGCAGCGTGGTGACGGCGAGGGTACGGCTCTGGACGCGCAGGGAGACGCCCGCGGTACGGATGACCCGGCCGCTGATGACCCGGCGGTCGGGGGCGTCCGCGGCGCCGGGCCCGGGCGTGGGTGGGTGCGGGGAGCCGGGTCCGGAGGGGTCGGAGGTCTTCGCCTCCCGTACGACGCTCACAGCATGACCAGCTTTCGACGGCGGCACAGCGCGATGAAGAGGGGCGCCCCGATGAACGCGGTGACGATGCCGACCTGCACCTCGCCGGGGGCGCCGAGCACCCGGCCGACGACGTCCGACCCGATGAGCAGGACGGGCGCGAGGAGCATCGAGTACGCGAACACCCAGCGCTGGTCGGGTCCGACGACGAACCGGGCGATGTGCGGTACGGCGAGGCCGACGAAGCTGATCGGGCCGACCGCGGCGGTGGCGGCCCCGCACAGGAGCATCACGGCCAGGGCTGCCAGCACGCGGGTGCGGCCGATGTTCACGCCGAGGGCCCGCCCTACCTGTTCGCCCATGGCGAGGGCGTTGAGGGAGGGGGCCAGGAGGAGCGCGAGGACCACTCCGACGACGACGAAGGGCAGGATCAGGAGGACGATGTCGTAGTACCGGCCCGCGAGCGATCCCACCGTCCAGAAACGGAACTGGTCGAACGCCTCCGGGTCGAAGATCAGCACGCCCCAGTTGAAGGCGTACAGGACGGCGGTGACCGCCGCGCCGGCGACGACGAGCCGGTCGGGGGTGGCCAGTTTCCGCCCAGAGGAGCCGAGGAGGTAGACGCCGACCGAGGCGATGGCCGCCCCGGCGAGGGCGAACCAGACGTAGCCGAGGGGCGAGGCGACGCCCACGAAGGCTATGGCCACGACGACGCCCGCCGAGGCGCCCAGGTTCACCCCGAGGAGGCCGGGGTCGGCGAGCGGGTTGCGGGTCAGTGCCTGCATCAGCGCGCCGGCGAGGCCGAGGGCGATGCCGACGAGGAGGCCGAGGAGGGTGCGGGGGATGCGGTACTCGTGGACGATGACGGAGGCCTCGGACTCGTCAGGGTTCCACAACAGGTCCCAGGTGGAGGCGAAGGGGATGCCCCGGGTGCCGACCCAGACGCTGACCAGGGCGACGACGACCAGCGCGCCGAGCGTGACGAGGAGCCCGATGCCGCGCAGGGCCGTGGTGGCCGGACGGACCGCGGGCGCGACGGGGTCGGGGGGACCACCGGTCCTGCTCCCGGACGCCGCCTGAGTTTCGACGGACAACGACCACTCCCCTGGCGGTGGTTGGCGCACCCCACGTACGCGAGGCGTCAAACTGGAACTGCCGCTCGGCGACTTGACGCAAAGGACACTGGAACTTAGGTGAGCCTAACCGTACAGTCGTGGCGGGTCAACGCGGCCCCCGTCCGACGAGGGGACACGTACACCCCTCCTCTCCCAGGGGCCCCGCAGGACGTCTTAGCAGCGACCATATTTAAGGTAGCCTTACCTAACCACCCCCCGTCTCGTGGAGGATCCGCATGCCCGCTGGAGGACCAACGGGAGGCCACGTCCTCCGCAGAGCCCTCGGTGACCAACGTCGCCGGGTCGGCGGGGCATCGTTCCTCGCCATGGCGCACCAGGCGTGCGAGGCACTCGTCCCCGTCGTCATCGGCCTGGTCATCGACGAGGCGGTCGCGACCGGGTCCTCGGGAGCGCTGCTGCGCTGGCTGCTGGTGCTCGCCGTCCTCTTCCTCGTCCTCTCGACGTGCTACCGCATCTCCGCGCGGCTCACCGAGGGCGCCGGAGAGAGCGCCGCCCACCGGATCCGGCAGGATCTCGCCGCCCGGGTGCTCGACCCGCGGGGCGGCGCCGACACCGGCCGGCTGACCGGCGCGCTGACCGCCGTCGCGACCGGCGACGCCCGCCGGGTCGGCTCGGTCGCCTCCGCGCTGCCGTACGCCCTCTCCGCGCTGACCGGACTCGCCATCAGCGCGGTGGCGCTCCTGCGCATCTCCGTGCCGCTCGGCCTGCTCGTCCTCCTCGGCGTCCCGCCCCTGCTGTGGATCGGCCACCTCATCAGCCGCCCGCTGGAGCGGCGCAGCGAGGCCGAGCAGGAGCACGCCGCCCACGCCTCCGGCGTCGCCGCCGACCTGGTCGCAGGACTGCGCGTCCTGAAGGGCATCGGCGCCGAGCCGGCGGCGGTCGCGCGCTACCGGGAGACGAGCCGCGGCTCCCTGGCGGCCGCCCTGCGGGCCGCCAACAGCCGGGCCTGGCACGACGGCGCGATCCTCGCCCTGACGGGCGTCTTCATCGCGGTCATCGGACTCTTCGGCGCCCATCTCGCGATGCGCGGCACGATCAGCGTCGGCGAGCTGGTCGCCGCGGTCGGCCTCGCCCAGTACCTCCTCGGCCCCTTCCAGCTCCTCACCTACGTCAACGGAGAGGTCGCCCAGGCCCGGGCGTCCGCCGACCGGATCGCCGAGGTCCTCGCCTCGCCCCCCGCCGTCACGGCCGGCGCGACCCCGCTGCCCGAGCGGATCGCCGGACGGCTGCGGCTGCGGGGCGTCACCCACGGCGCCCTGCGCGGCGTCGACCTCGACATCGCCGCCGGCAGCGTCGTCGGCGTGGTCACCAAGGACCCGGCCACCGCGAACGACCTGCTCCTCTGCCTCGGCCGGGAACTCGACCCCGCCGAAGGGACCGTCGAGCTCGACGGCGTCCCGCTGACCGACCTCGACCCCGGCGACCTCCGCCGCGCGATCCTGGTCGCGCACCACGACGCCGACCTCTTCGAGGAGAGCCTCCTCGCCAACGTACGGGCCGGAACGGGCACGGGCACCGCGGACGTCGGCCCGGCGCTCGCCGCCGCCACGGCGGACGACGTCGCCCAGGCCCTGCCCCAGGGCGTGGACACCGTCCTCACCGAACGGGGCCGTTCGCTCTCCGGCGGCCAGCGTCAGCGGGTGGCGCTCGCCCGCGCCCTCGCCGCCGACCCGCCGGTCCTGGTCGTCCACGACCCGACCACCGCCGTCGACACGGTCACCGAGGCCAGGATCGCCGCCCGGCTGCGGGACCTGCGCCGGGGCAGGACCACGATCCTCGTCACCACCAGCCCGGCCCTGCTCGCGGGGACCGACGTCGTGGTGGTCCTCGACGACGGGGCCGTGACCGCCGAGGGCAGCCACCCCGAACTGGTCGCCGCCCACGCGTCGTACCGCACGGCGGTGCTGGCATGACGCCCCCGCGCGACACCACCGAAGGCACGGCCCCCGGCACCATCGGGGACACTCCCCCGGGCACCACCGAAGGCCAGGACACCCGGCCGTCAGAGGCGAAGGACGAAGGACGGACGATGAGCGGACCCGGCACGCCCGAGCGCGAGCTCCTGCCCACCGCCACCGGCGCCCGGACCCTCGCCGTCGTACGGGAACTGCTGCGCCGTCACCGCCTCCTGGCGGTGGGCGCGGTGACCGTCCTGGTCCTCGGCACCGCGATCGGACTGCTGACCGCCCCGCTGCTCGGACGCATCGTCGACCTCGTCGTGGACCGCCGCGGCGCGGCGGCCCTGACCGTCCCGATGGTGCTGCTCCTCGTGGTGGCCCTCGCCAGGGGCATCGCCACCGCGATCGGGAAGTCGCTCGTGGCCCGGCTCGGCGAGACGATCCTCGCGGACCTGCGGGAGCGGTTCATCGCCCGGGCGCTGCGGCTGCCGCTCGAACGGGTCGAGCGGGCCGGCTCGGGCGACCTGACCTCGCGCGTGACGGGTGACGTCACCCTGATCGCGCGCGCGGTCCGGCAGGCGCTGCCCGAGTTCGCGACCGCCTTCCTCACCATCGTCCTGACGCTGGCGGGCCTCACCGTCCTCGACTGGCGTTTCCTGCCGGCCGTCCTGCTGGCCGTGCCGATCCACATCCTCACCGTGCGCTGGTACATCCCGCGCGCCTCGAAGATCTACGCCGAGCACCGGGTCGCCACCGGCGCCCTGCAGCACCAGCTGCTCGACAGCGTCGGCGGGGTCCGTACCGTACGGGCGTTCCGGCTGACCGACCGGCACGCGGACCTGCTGGACCGGCGTTCCCAGGCGGCGGTCGACCTGGCCGCCGGGGGCATGCGCCTGATCTCCGGCTTCTTCTCCCGTCTCAACGCCGCCGAGTTCATCGGCATGGCGTCGATCCTCGTCACCGGCTTCCTGCTGGTCGACGGGGGCGCGGTGAGCATCGGTACGGCGACCGCGGCGGCGCTCTACTTCCACGGCCTGTTCAACCCGATCAACGCCGCGCTCTTCCTCATCGACGACGCCCAGTCCGCGGGGGCGAGCCTCGCCCGGCTGGTCGGCGTGTCGAGCCTGCCCGCCGAGCGGGAGCCCGAGGAGAAGGCGGCTACGCCGGTGGACGGTTCGGTCAAGGTGTCCGGCCTCGGCCACTCCTACGTCGACGGGCACCCGGTGCTGGCCGACGTCGACCTGGACGTACGGTCCGGGGAGCGGGTCGCCCTGGTCGGCGCCAGCGGCGCGGGCAAGACCACGCTCGCCAAGCTCATCGCCGGCGTCCACGACCCGGCGTCCGGCGTGATCTCCCTGGGCGGCGTGGACAGCCGGGAGCTGGGCCCCGCCGGGGTCCGGCGGGCGGTCACCCTGATCAGCCAGGAGGTCCACGTCTTCGCCGGACCGCTGGCGGAGGACCTGCGGCTGGCCCGCCCCGAGGCGACGGACGAGGAGCTGCGCACGGCGCTGGACCGCGTCGGGGCGCTGGAGTGGGCCGAGGCGCTGCCGGACGGGCTGTCGACGGTCGTGGGCGAGGGGGGCCACCGTCTGACGGTGACCCAGGCCCAGCACCTGGCGCTGGCCCGGCTGGTCCTCACCGACCCGCCCATCGCCATTCTCGACGAGGCGACCGCCGACGCGGGCAGCGCGGGCGCCCGTGTCCTGGAGACCGCCGCCCTGCGCGCGCTGGAGGGCCGCACGGGCCTGATGGTCGCCCACCGCCTCCCCCAGGCCGCCACGGCGGACCGCGTCGTGGTCCTGGACCAGGGCCGCGTCGTCGAGACCGGCACCCACGACGAACTGGTCGCGGCGGGCGGCCGCTACGCCGAACTCTGGTCGGCCTGGTCCGCCAGCCGCCACGAGCCGACGGTGCCCGCCTGACCCCACGGCCCCACCCCGACCCGTGACCCGGCGGCACCCGCCGCCACCGGGCCACGAGAAGAGCCCCCGCCCATCGGGCGGGGGCTCTTTGACGTTCCGGGGGCGCGGGGCCGGTGCCGGGGGCGCAGGCGTACCGCGGGGGCTGCGGGGCCGGTACGTGAGGCGGGCGTACGGCACGGGGGCGCTGCGGGGCCGGTACGCCGGGCACCGCGCGAACGGGAGCTGTTGCGGCCCGGGGCTGTTGTGGCCCGGGGTTGTTGCGGCCGGGTCGGCCGGGGGCCCCTCCCCCACCCGAAACGCCGCCGCCCGTGGAGAGTGGTCTCTCCACGGGCGGCGGCGCCAGTCGGCTCAGGCCTTGTCGGCGCCGGGCGTCAGCCCTGTTCCGACGCGAGGCTCGCGGGGCGCAGGTCCGTCCAGTGGGACTCGACGTAGGCCAGGCAGCCCTCTCGCGTGTCCTCACCGAAGACGGTGCGCCAGCCGGCCGGTACCTCCGCGAAGGACGGCCACAGCGAGTGCTGGTTCTCCTCGTTGACCAGGACCAGGAAGCGGCCCTGCGGGTCCTCGAACGGGTTGGTGCTCATGCGGTTTCACTCCTTGTGGACATGGCGGTGAACAGCTCCGAAAGCGGCTGCTCGGGGTCGGCGGCCACGGTGCGCAGCAGCCTCTGAAGTTCGTCGGCGAGCCGCCGTGCCTTGGCGGCGCCGAACAGGTCGGTCGCGTGGATCAGCCCGCAGTGGACGGGGCCCTCGCCCCGCGGCTCGTAGAAGCTGAGGGTCAGTCGGGCCCGCGTCGAGCCGGTCGGCACGGCGTCGAGGGAGCCGACGCCGCCTTCCAGCTGGTCCAGGTCCGCCTGTTCGTGGTGGATGACCATGACCTGCGGGCCCTCGGCGGGCAGCCCGGTCGCCCGGACCACCTCGTCGAACGGGACTTCCTGGCGGTCGAGCGCGCTCAGCGTGGTCTCCCGTACGCGGGACAGCAACTCCGCGAACGTCGGGTCGCCCGCCGTGTCGGTGCGCAGCACGACCGTGTTGAAGAAGCAGCCCACCAGGTCGGCCAGTTGGTCGTCCGTGCGGCCGGCCACCATCGTGCCGATCGGCAGGTCGGTGCCCGCCCCGTGCGCGGTGAGCAGCGCCGCCAGGGCGGAGTGCAGGACCATGAACATGCTGGTGCCGGTCGCCCGGGCCAGATCGTCCACGGCCGCGTGCAGCGGCTCGTCCAGGACGAAGCCGACGTGGTCGGCGCCGTGCTCGGTCGCGCCGGAGCCGTCGGTGGGGAGCGCCAGCTCGGCCGGTACGTCCTTCAGCGTCTCCCGCCAGTAGGCGAGCTGACGGGCGCCCCGGCTGTCCGGGTCGTCGAGGTCGCCCAGGACCTCGCGGGCCCAGCGGCTGTAGTCCCCGTACGAGACGGGCAGCGGCTGCCACTCGGGGGCGCGGCCCTCGGTGCGGGCCGTGTAGGCCGCCGTCAGGTCGCGGAAGAGCGGCACGACCGACCATTCGTCCACCGTGAGGTAGTGCATGGTCAGGAGCAGCGCCTGGTCTCCCGACGTCTCCGTCAGGAGGTGCGCGGCGAGCGGTGCCGCGCGCTCCGGCTCCGGGGCCCCCGCGGCCAGCTCCGACAGACGGGTCTCCAGGTCGGCGCACGCCTCGCGGACGAGGACCGGGGGTTCGGCGGCGCGGTGGCGCACGGCGCCGTCGAGCTCCGTGAACGCCGTCCGCAGCGGCTCGTGGCGGGCCGCCACGTCGGCGAGGGCGGCCGCGAGGGCCTCCGCGTCCAGTCCGCCGCCGGGCGAGCGCAGCACGAGGGCGTGGTCGAAGCGCGGGTGGCGGCGGGAGGCGTCCCACTGCCAGCGCTGGACCGGGGCGGCCGGGAGCGGTTCCCGGCCGGCCTCCGCCGGCCGGAGTGCCGGGCGGGCGGCGGCCGCGCCCTTCAGCTTGCCCTCCAGGCCGGCGACGGTCAGCGCGTCGAAGACGTCGCGGATGCTCAGCTCGACCCCGAAGGCGGCCCGGATGCGGCCCAGGAGCCGCATGGAGGCCATCGAGTGGCCGCCGAGCGCGAAGAAGTTGTCGTGGATGCCGACCTTCTCCAGCTTGAGGATGTCGCAGAACAGCTCGGCGAGCTTCGCCTGTGTCCCGTTCGTCGGCTGGGTGTCGCCGGTCATGCCCGCCCAGTCCGGCGCGGGCAGCGCCTTGCGGTCGAGCTTGCCGTTGGGGGTCAGCGGCAGCGGCCCGTCCAGGGGGACGACGAGCGCCGGGACCATGTACTCCGGCAGGACGCCCGCCACGTGGGCGCGCAGCTCCTGCGGGTCCAGCTCCCCGGTCTCGGGTACGGCGTAGCCGACCAGGCGGACGATGTCGCCGTCGCGGTCGGGGACCACGGCGGCCTGGGCCACCGACGGGTGCGAGGTGAGGACCGCCTCGATCTCGCCGAGTTCGATGCGGAAGCCGCGCACCTTCACCTGGGTGTCGACGCGTCCGAGGAAGTCGACGTTGCCGTCGGCGCGCCAGCGGGCGCGGTCGCCGGTGCGGTACATCCGGCTGCCGGGCGGGCCGTACGGGTCGGCGACGAACCGCTCGGAGGTCAGCGCGGCCTTGCCGAGGTAGCCGCGGGCGAGGCCGCGTCCGGAGACGTACAGCTCGCCGGCGACGCCGGGCGGGACCGGCCGCAGGTGGTCGTCGAGGACGTAGCAGCGGGTGTTGGGGTCGGGGCGGCCGATCGGCACGCGGCCGGTCGGGCGGCCGGTCTGCTCGCGGGCGGGCCACAGCGTGGAGTTGACCGTCGCCTCGGTGAGCCCGTAGGCGCAGATCAGGTGGGCGGTGGCGCCGAAGCGCTCGAAGAGGTCCGGCGGCACGGTCTCGGTGCCGACGAGGACGGTCGATCCCTCGGGCAGTTCGCAGCCGGGCGGCAGCGCGGACACCAGGGACGGCGGCAGGATCATGTGGGTGATCCGCTGGTCGGCGAGGAAGTCCGTGAGCGCCGGGCCGGCGACCCGGGCCTCGTCCGTGATGAGGACGAGCCGCCCGCCGTGGCAGAGCGCCATCGACAGTTCGAAGGCGAAGACGTCGAAGCCGATGGACGCGAACTGCAGGACGCGGCTGTCGCGCTCCAGGCCCATCCGGTCGACGGCGGTGGCGACCAGGCTGGCGATGCCCTCGTGGGGGACGATGACGCCCTTGGGGCGGCCCGTGGAGCCGGAGGTGTAGATGACGTACGCGGCCTGGTCCAGGCCGACCGGTCCGCCGTCGACGGGGGTCTCGGGCAGGGCGTCCAGCTCGGTGGCGGTCGCCGGGTCGTCGAGGAGGACGACGGGGACGCCCGGCACGTCGGGGATCTTGCCGGCGACCGGCTCGGTGCCGACGACGAGGGCGGCCCGGGAGTCCTCGACCATGTAGGTGAGGCGGTCGGCCGGGTGGACCAGGTCGAGCGGCAGGAACGCGGCGCCCAGCTTCAGGGCGGCGAGGACCGTGGCGACCATGTCGACCGAGCGGGGCACGGCGACGCCGACGACGCTCTCGGCGCCCACGCCGCGGGCGGCGAGGAGGCGTGCGATGCGGTTGGCGCGGGCGTCCAGCCGCTCGTACGTCACGGAGCGGGAGCGGTCGACGACGGCGACCGCGTCGGGGCGCTCGGCGAGCCGCCGGGCGAAGAGCGCGGGGAAGGTCTCCTCGTCGACGTCGCGGGCGGTGGCGTTGAAGCCCTCCAGGACCAGTCGCCGCTCGTCGTCGCCGAGGATCTCGGCCCGGGAGACGGGCCGCTCGGGGGCGGCGACCAGGGCCGCGACGAGCGTGCGGAGGCGGTCGCCGAGGCGCTCGGCGGTCTCCTGGTCGAAGAGCTCGGTGGCGAACTCCAGGCGGCAGGCCAGGGAGCCGGTGCCGCCGTCGGCCGGGGTGTGCTCGGTGAAGCTGAAGACCAGGTCGAACTTGGCCGAGCGGACCCGGAAGGGGACGTAGTCGGCGTGCAGGCCGCGCAGTTCGAGGCCGTCGCCGGTGCGGGCGTGGTAGCCGACCATCACCTGGAACAGCGGATTCCGGGAGAGCGAGCGGGTCGGGTTGAGCTTCTCCACGACCGCCTCGAAGGGCACGTCCGCGTGCGAGAAGGCTGCCAGGTCGGTCTCCCTGACGCGGCCGAGGAGCTCCGTGAAGCTCGGGTCGCCGCTCAGGTCGGTGCGCAGCACCAGCGTGTTGACGAAGAAGCCGACGAGGTCGTCCAGGGCCTCGTCGCCGCGGCCCGCGATGGGCGAGCCGAGCGGGATGTCCGTCCCGGCGCCCATGCGGTGCAGCAGGGCGGCGACGGCGGCGTGCGCCACCATGAACATGCTGGCGCCGGTCTCGCGGGCGAGCCGCTTCAGACCCTCGTGGACGTCGGTGTCGAAGGCGATGTCCAGTTCGGCGCCGGTGAACGCCGGCCGGGCCGGGCGCGGCCGGTCGGTGGGCAGCTCCAGCTCCTCGGGGGCGCCGTCCAGCGTCGTGCGCCAGTACTCCAGCTGGCGGGCGGCCAGGCTGTCGGCGTCGGCCGGGTCGCCGAGGAGGCGCTGCTGCCACAGGGCGTAGTCGGCGTACTGGACGGGCAGCGGCTCCCAGTCGGGGGCCGCGCCGTCGAGGCGGGCGGCGTAGGCGGCGGCCAGGTCGCGGAGGAACGGCCGGTCGGACCACTCGTCGGTGGTGATGTGGTGGAGCAGCAGGACGACGACGTGGTCCTCGGGCGCCAGCTCCACGAGCGTGGCGCGCAGGGGCAGTTCGGCGGCCAGATCGAAGGGCCGGTTGGTGGCGGCGTCGACGATGCCGGGGATCTCGTCCTCGCCGGCGCGCAGCCGTTCCACCACGGGCCGCGCCTGGGCGGCGGGCAGGACGCGCTGGACGGCCTGGCCGTCGCTGTCCACGAACACCGTGCGCAGGGCCTCGTGGCGGGCGGTCACATCGGCGAGCGCGGCCTCCCACGCGTCGGCGTCGAGGGCGCCGCGCAGCCGCATGACCAGCGGGAAGTTGTAGGCGGCGGAGGTGCATTCGATCTGCTGGATGACCCACAGGCGCTGCTGGGCGTGGGAGAGCGGCAGCGCGTCGGGGCGCTCCCCGGCGGTCAGCGCGGGGCGGGCGGCGCCGCCGGAGCGGGCCGCGCGCTCGACGAGTTCGGCGACCGTGGGGGCCTCGAACAGGTCGCGGATGGCGAGTTCGGTGTCGAGCGCGGTGCGGGCCCGGCTGACGAGGCGGGTGGCCAGCAGCGAGTGGCCGCCCAGTTCGAAGAAGTCGCTGTCGATGCCGACGCTGCCCTCGGCCAGGCCGAGGATCTCCGCGAAGAGGGCGCAGAGCGTCTCCTCGCGGGGGGTGCGCGGGGCGCGGCTGGTGCCGGTGCCGGCGAAGTCGGGGGCGGGCAGGGCGCGGACGTCCAGCTTGCCGTTGACGGTCAGCGGCAGGGTGTCCACGGGGACGAGCGCGGAGGGGACCATGTAGTCGGGCAGGCCCGCCTTCAGGTGGTCGCGCAGCCGCTGGACCAGGTCGTCGTCGGCGGCGACGCCGTCCTCCGGCGCGAAGTAGCCGACCAGGCGCTTGGTGCCGGTGCTCTCGTTGACGACGACCGCCGCGTGGGCGATGTCGGGGTGGGAGGAGAGGGCGGTGGAGATCTCGCCCAGCTCGATGCGGTAGCCGCGGATCTTGACCTGGTCGTCGGTGCGGCCGAGGAAGTCGAGCAGTCCGTCGGGGCGCTGCCGGACGAGGTCGCCCGTGCGGTACATCCGCTCGCCCGGCTCGCCGAACGGGTCGGCGACGAAGCGCTCGGCGCTCAGTCCGGGGCGGTCGTGGTAGCCGCGGGCCAGGCCGGTGCCGGCGATGTACAGCTCGCCCGGGCAGCCCGGCGGGACGGGCCGCAGCATGGTGTCCAGGACGTAGGCGCGGGTGTTGCGGATGGGCAGGCCGACCGTGGGGGTGGGGCTGTCGGTCGTGGAGCCGCCGAGGGTGTTGATCGTGTACTCGGTCGGTCCGTACAGGTTGTAGCCGTACGTGCTCTCGGTGCGGCGCAGCTTCGTCCACACGGTGTCGGAGACGGCCTCGCCGCCGAGCAGGACGAGGGCGGGCCGGTGCTTGCCGGCCTGTTCGTCCCGGTCGAGGAGGCCTTCCTCGATGAGGAGCTGGGCGTAGGTGGGCGTGACGTTGACGACATCGACCCGGTGAGCGTCGCAGTAGGCGACCAGGGCCTCGGCATCGCGGCGCAGCTCCTCGTCGCAGACGTGGACCTCGTGCCCCTCGACGAGCCAGAGCAGCTCTTCCCAGGACATGTCGAAGGCGAAGGAGACGGTGTGCGCGATGCGCAGGCGCCGTCCGCCGGCCGAGGCGATGGCCGGGTCGAAGATCTCCTTCTGGTGGTTGAGCTGCATGTTCGTCAGGCCCCGGTAGGGGGTGACGACGCCCTTGGGGCGGCCGGTCGAGCCGGAGGTGTAGATGACGTACGCCGGGTGCTCCAGGCGGCCGGCCAGGCCGTGGGCGAACGCGGGGCGTTCGGCGTCGGTGATCTCGTCGCCGGGCAGGGCGGCGAGTTCGGCGGCGACGGTCTCGTCGTCCAGGAGGAGTTCGGGGGCGGCGGCGCCGTTGTCCCCGCGCAGGGTGGGGGCGACGGCGGCGGTGGAGACCAGGCAGAGCGGCCCGGTGTCCTCGACCATGAGGCGGAGCCGGTCGGCCGGGTGGTCCAGGTCGAGCGGGAGGTAGGCGGCGCCGGTGCGCAGGACGGCGAAGAGGGCGGCGACCATGTCGATGGAGCGGGGCAGGGCCAGTGCGACGACCTTCTCCGGACCGGCTCCGCGGGCGAGCAGCAGCCGGGCGATCCGGTTGATGTGCGCGTCGAGTTCGGCGTAGGTGAGGGCGCGTTCGCCGAAGACCAGCGCGACGGCGTCCGGGGTGCGGGCGACCTGGGCGGTGAGCATGTCGGCGATGGTCTCGTCGGGTACGGGCTCGCGGCTGGCGGCCCACTCGGCCGTCAGGGCGGCGCGCTCGGCGGGCAGCAGCAGGTCCACGCCGACGGTGCGGGCGCCTGCGGCGTCCGGGGCGGCGAGGGTTTCGGCGAGCCGCTCCAGGACGGTGGTGAACCGGCCGAGGATGGTGGTGGCCGCCTCGGCGTCGAAGAGGTCGGGGCGGGCCGCCAGGGTGACCCGGAGCCGGGTCTCGGGGGTGACGATCAGGGTCAGCGGGAAGTGGGTGCCGTCGACGTTGGTCACGTCGGTGATGCCGTGGCGCTGCCGGAGCGCGGCGGCCCGGTCCTCGCCGTCGGCGGAGCGGAGCACGAAGAGGGTGTCGAAGAGGCGGCGGTGGCCGGTCTCCTGCTGGAGCGTGCCGAGGCCGACGTATTCGTAGGGCATGACGGCGGCGCGCTCGGTCTGCATGCGGCGCAGCAGGTCGAGCAGCGGCTCGTCGGGGGTGAAGGCGACCCGTGCGGGGATCGTGTTGAGGAACATGCCGATGATGCCGGCGACGTTCGGCACGTCCGTGGGGCGTCCGGCGACGGCGGTGCCGAAGGCGACGTCGCCGCGGCCGGTCATCGCGGAGAGGACGAGGCCCCAGGCGGCGTTGAGGACGGTGTTGAGGGTGAGGCCGTGGCGGCGGGCCAGGGCGCGCAGGGCGTCGCTGGTCTCCTGGGTGAGCAGCGCGTCGAAGTCGGCCGGGATGACCGGGTCCGCGTCGCGGCCGGTCGGGGCGACCAGGGTCGGCTCGTCGAAGCCGGCGAGGGCGCCGCGCCAGGCGTCGACGGCCTGGGTGGTGTCCTGCTCGTCGAGCCAGGCGAGGTAGTCGCGGTACGAGCCGGGGGCGGGCAGGCCTGTGGTGTCGCCGCCGCGCTCGTACAGCGTGAACAGCTCCTCCAGGAACAGCCAGGCGGACCAGCCGTCCCACAGGATCAGGTGGTGGGTGACGACGAGCCGGTCGCGTCCGTCGCCGAGGCGGACGAGCTGGAGGCGGCACAGGGGCGGTGCGGACAGGTCGAAGCGGCGGCGGCGGTCGGCGGCGAGGAGGTCGTCGAGGCGGGCGCGCTGCTCGTCGGCGGGCAGGGCGGACAGGTCGGTCTCGACGAGCGGGATCTCGGCGCCGTCGGCGATGAACTGCACTGGCCGGGGCAGGCCGTCGCTGGTGAACCCGGCGCGCAGGCTGGCGTTGCGTTCGAGGAGCGCCCGGCATGCGGCGCGGAGCCGGTCGGCGTCGAGGCGGTGGTCGAAGTCGAGGTTCTCCTGCGACAGGTAGACGTCGAGGGCGTCGCCCGCGTCGTAGGTCGCGTGGAAGTACATGCCCTCCTGGAGCGGGGAGAGCGGCCAGACGTCGGCGACGGGCAGCCCCGCGACGGCCTCGACGCGGGCGGTCTCCTCGTCGGTCAGCTCGAGGCCGCCCAGCGGGGCGGGGGCCGGGGGCTCCGCCTGGGTCGCCGCGGCGGCGGTGAGCTGTCCGAGGAGCGCCTGGAGCGCGGGGTCGACGGCCGCGCCGGACAGGCTCTGCTGAGCCAGCATCGCCTGGAGCGCGGCGGCGGCCTGCCCGGCGTCGGTGGCCGACACGGTGACGGCGGGGGCGGCGGGCGCGTCCGCGGGAGGCGTGGTGTCGGGCCGGGGGTCCGGAGCCTCCTGGGCCGCCGCGGCGAGCGCGGCGGGCGTACGGTGCTCGAACACGTCGCGCGGGCTGATGGTCAGTCCCCTTTCCCGGGCCTGGGTGACGACGGCGATCGAGGTGAGGCTGTCGCCGCCGAGCATGAAGAAGTCGTCGTCGGCGCCGATCCCCGGGGTGCCGAGGACGGCGGTGAAGATCTCGCAGAGGGCGCTCTCGCGGGCGTCGCGGGGCGCGCGTCCGCCGGTCTTGGGGGCGACGGCCGGCGAGGGCAGGGCGTTCTGGTCGAGCTTCCCGCTCGGCGACAGGGGCAGTTCGTCGAGGGTGACGACGGCGCCGGGCACCATGCTGGCGGGCAGCTCCGCGGCGAGTGCGCCGAGCAGGGCGTCGCCGTCGGGGGCGGTGGCCCCGGCGGCGGGCACGGCGTAGCCGACGAGGGCGCCGTCGCGGACGATGACGGCCGCGCGGCCGACGCCGGGCAGGGCGGCGAGGGCGGCCTCTATCTCGCCCAGTTCGATGCGGTTGCCGCGGATCTTCACCTGGCGGTCGGTGCGGCCGAGGTATTCGACGGCGCCGTCGGCGCGGCGCCGGACCAGGTCGCCGGTGCGGTACATGCGGGTGCCGGGCTCCCCGAAGGGGTCGGCGACGAACCGCTCGGCGGTCAGGCCGTGCCGGTCGTGGTAGCCGCGGGCCAGCTGGACGCCGGCGAGGTACAGCTCGCCGGGGACACCGTCCGGGACGGGCCGCAGGAAGGCGTCGAGGACGTACAGGCGGGTGTTCCAGACGGGCCGGCCGATGGCGACGGCCGGCTCGGTGCCGCCCTCGTACGGGAAGGAGGTCACGTCGACGGCGGCCTCGGTGGGCCCGTACAGGTTGTGCAGCGGCACCGGGCCGCGGCCGGGGCGGGCCGTCAGGGCGGACCAGCGCCGGGCGTCGGGCCCGGTGAGCGCCTCGCCGCTGCAGAAGACCCGGCGCAGGCTCGCGGCCCAGTCGGCGTCGCCGGGGGCGGCCTCCATGGCCTGCACGAACGCGGCCAGCATGGACGGGACGAAGTGGGTGGTGGTGATCCGCTCGGTGCGGATCAGCTCGGCGAGGTACGCCGGGTCGCGGTGGCCGTCGGGGCGGGCGAGGACGACGGTGGCGCCCTCGGTCAGCGCCCAGAAGAACTCCCAGACGGACACGTCGAAGCTCGACGGGGTCTTCTGGAGCACCCGGTCGTCGGCGGTCAGGCCGTACTCGCCCTGCATCCAGGCGAGTCGGTTGACGATCGCGCGGTGGGTGACGGAGACGCCCTTGGGGCGGCCGGTGGAGCCGGAGGTGTAGATGAGGTAGGCGGGGTGGTCGGGTCCGGCCTGGACGGCGGGGGGCGCGTCGGCGGCCGGTGCGTCGGGGTCCTCGTCCGCCAGGTCCACGAGGAGGTGTTCCAGGCCCGGTACGGCGGGCAGCCGTGCGGCCGAGGCGGCGGTGGTGACGACCGTACGGGCGCCGGAGTCGCCGAGCATGAACGCGACCCGGTCGGCGGGGTAGTCGAGGTCGACGGGGAGGTAGGCGGCGCCCGCCTTGTGGACGGCGAGCAGGGCGACCATCAGCTCCGCCGAGCGGGGCACGGCGACGGCGACGAACCGCTCGGGGCCCGCGCCGCGCGCCCGCAGGCGCCGGGCCAGCGCCTCGGCGCGCCGGTCGAGTTCGGCGTAGCCGAGGGTGGTGGACTCGAAGACGACGGCGGGGGCGTCCGGGGTGCGTGCCGCCTGGGCGGCGAAGAGGGAGGCGAGGGTGGCACCGTCGTCGGGGAGCGGGTGGGCGGTGGCGTTGAGCTCGGTGAGGCGCTCCTCCTCGCGGTCGGAGAGCAGTCCGAGGCGGGCGACGGTGCGGCCGGGGTCGGTGGTGAGGGTGCGCAGCAGGGTCTCGAAGCGGTTCGCGAGGACGGCGACGGTGACCTGGTCGAGGCGGGCCGCGTCGTACTTGAAGCGCAGCGCGAGGTGGCCGTCGCGGGGTTCGACGATGAGCGCGAGGGGGTAATGCACGGCGTCGAGCACCTCGGCGGAGGTGACGAGCGGCGTGCCGGTCTCCCCGCCGGAGGCGAGGTCGCCCGCCGGGTAGTTCTCGAAGACGACGAGGGTGTCGAAGAGTTCGCCGCCGCCGGCGACGCGCTGGATGTCGGCGAGGCCGAGGTGCTGGTGGTCCAGGAGCGCCGCGTGCTCGTCCTGGACGCGTCGCAGCAGGTCGGTGAGGGATTCGCCGGCGCGCAGGGTCACCCGGGCCGGGAGGGTGTTGATGAAGAGGCCCACGGCGGCGTCGAGGCCCGCGACCTCGGTGGTGCGGCCGGAGACGGTGGTGCCGAACACGACGTCCTGGCTGCCGGTGAGCGCGCCGAGGAGCAGCGCCCAGGCGCCGTTGACGACGGTGCTGAGGGTGAGGCCGTGGGACCGGGCGCGGGCGGTCAGGTCGGCGGTGAACACCTCGGGCAGGCGCAGGTCGACGTGTTCGGGCTGGGCCCGGCGCGCGGCGCCGGCGGCGTCGTCGGTGGCGAGGGCGGGCAGCCGGGTCGGTCCTTCGAGGCCGGCGAGCGCCCCGGCCCAGGCGTCGCGGGCGGCGTCGCGGTCCCGGCCGGCAAGCCAGGAGAGGTAGGCGTGCGGTGCGACGGGCTCGGGCAGGGCGTCGCCGCGGTAGGCGGCGGTGAGTTCGCGCAGCAGCACGGAGACGGACCAGCCGTCGGCGATGATGTGGTGCAGGGTGAGGAGCAGCCGGTGGCGCTGCCCGTCGCGGATCAGGGTGGCGCGCAGCAGCGGCGGGGCGGCCAGGTCGAAGCCTGCGGCGCGGTCCTGGCGCAGGATGTCGGCGAGGCCGGTCCGGGCCGTGTCGGCCTCCCGCCAGGGCAGGGTGACGCGGTCGGCGAGCCGCTGGACGACCTCGCCGCCGGGGAGCTGGCGGAAGGAGGCGCGCAGCAGCGGGTGCCGGTCCAGGGTCAGCTGGAGGGCGGCGCGCAGCCGCTCGGGGTCGACGGCGCCGGCGAGGTCGAGGACCTCCTGGACGACGTACAGGTCGCCGTGCTCCCGGTCGAAGGCGGCGTGGAAGAAGAAACCTTCCTGGAGCGGGGAGACGGGCAGGGCGTCCTCGTCGAGGACGACCGTCGGGGCCGGCGCGGTGCCGGGGGCGATCGGGGCCGCGGTCCTGGCGAGCGCGGCGACCGTGCGCTGCCGGAACACGTCGCGCGGGGTGAGGGCGAGTCCGGCCTCCCGGGCGCGGTTCACCATCTGGATGGCGACGATGCTGTCGCCGCCCAGTTCGAAGAAGCTGTCGTGGACGCCGACCGAGGGCAGGCCGAGCACCTCGGCGAAGAGCGCGGCGAGCGCGGTCTCCTCGGGGGTGGTGGGAGCGTCGTCGCCGGCCATCGCGGTCCACTGCGGCGCGGGCAGGGCGCGGCTGTCGAGCTTGCCGTTCGGCGTGAGCGGCAGCGGCCCGTCGAGGCGGACGAGGGCGGAGGGGACCATGTAGTCCGGGAGGGCGTCGGCGATCCGGGCCCGGGCGTCGGCGACGGCGGTGTCGGCGTCGGTGCCGGCCTCGGCGACGAGATAGGCGACGAGGCGCTTGACGCCGCGGTGGTCCTCGCGGACGAGGACGGCGGCCTGGGCGACGCCGGGGCAGGCCATGAAGGCGCTCTCGACCTCGCCGGGCTCGATGCGGTGGCCGCGGATCTTGATCTGTCCGTCGGCGCGGCCGAGGAACTCCAGGTTGCCGTCGGCGCTCCAGCGCACCCGGTCGCCGGTGCGGTACATCCGGGCGCCGGGCTCGTCGGCGTACGGGTCGGCGACGAAGCGCTCGGAGGTGAGCCCGGGCCGGCCGAGGTAGCCGCGGGCCAGGCCGCGCCCGCCGACGTACAGCTCGCCCTCGGCGCCGACGGGCACCGGGCGCAGCGCGGAGTCGAGGACGTACGTCCGGGTGTTGGGGTCGGGCCTGCCGATGGGCGCGGGGCCCGGCCGGTCGGCGTCGGCGGTCCACAGCGTGGAGTTGACGGTGGCCTCGGTGAGGCCGTACGCGACGACCACCCGGACGCGGCCGGCCCAGCGGGCGATGAGTTCGCTCGGCACGGCTTCCGTGCCGACGACGAGCACGGCGCCGTCGGGCAGGGCGCACTCCTGCGGCAGCGCCGAGACGAGCGACGGCGGCAGGATCATGTGGGTGGCGCGGTGGTGGGCGATGTAGTCGGTGAGGGCGGGTCCGGCGACGCGGCGCTCGGTGGGGACCACGATGACGCGGCCGCCGACGCAGAGCGACATGATCAGGTCCCAGACCGTCACGTCGAATCCGGCGGACGCGAACTGCACGACCCGGCTGTCGGCGGTGATGCCGATGCGGTCGGTGGCGGTCGCGATGAGGCTGCCGACGCCGTCGTGGGAGACGACGACGCCCTTGGGGCGGCCGGTGGAGCCGGAGGTGTAGATGACGTACGCGGCCTGGCCGAGGGCGACGGGGATGCCGGGGGCGGTGGGGTCGAGGGCGGCGCACTCGGCTGCGACGGCGGGCTCGTCGAGGAGCACGCGGTCGGTGCCGGGGGTGTCCGGCAGGCCGTCGGCCAGCTCGCGGGTGGTGACGACGGTCCGCGCGCCGGCGTCGTCCAGCATGTAGGCGATGCGGTCCTGGGGGTGGTCGGCGTCCAGCGGCAGGTAGGCGGCGCCGGCCTTCATCACGGCCAGCAGGGCGACGACGAGTTCCGGGGAGCGCGGCAGGGCGACGGCGACGACGTCCTCGCGGGCCGTGCCGCGGGCGACGAGGAGGCGGGCGAGGCGGTTGGCGGCGCCGTCGAGCTGCGCGTACGACAGTTCCCGGTCCTCGCAGACGAGGGCGACGGCGTCGGGGGCGAGGCGTACCCGCTCCTCGAAGGCGGCGGGCCAGGACAGCTCGGGGGCGGGGCGCGGCGCCACGCCGAACTCGTCGAGGAGCAGGGCGCGTTCGGCGGCGGAGGTCAGCTCGATGTGCCCGACGGGCAGGCCCGGGTCGGCGGTGAGGGCGTCGAGGACGGCGAGGAAGCGGCGCTCGTGGTCGGCGAGGGTGGCCTCGTCGCAGACCTCGGCGTCGGCGTCGAGGTGGATGCGCAGGCCGTGGCCCTCGGCGAACTCGCCGAAGGTGAGGGCGAGGTCGCTGACGGGGCCGAGCCAGCAGGGCACGAACTCGGCGTCGGCGCCGGCGAAGCGGAGGCCCTCGGGCTGCGGGAGGATGTTGACGGTGGGGCCGACGAGTTCCTGGACGCCGTCGACCAGGCCGAGGTCCCGTGCGAGGTCCTCGGCGCGGTAGCGGCTGTGGGCGACGGCCTCGGAGACGGCCGTGCGGACGGTGTCCAGCAGCTCGGTGCCGGTCATGTCGGGGCGGACGGCCAGGCGCAGCGGCAGGATGTTGGAGACCATGCCGGGGACGCGGCGGGTCGCGGGGTCCTGGCGGGTGGTGACGGGCAGGCCGAGGACGAGGTCCTGTTCGCCGGTGGCGCGGTGGAGATAGGCGGCCGAGGCGGCGATCAGGAGCCGGGAGAGCGACCGGCCGGCGGCGGTCGCCCGGGCGCGCAGCTCCGCGGCGGCCTTGGGGTCGAGCTGGGTGGTGCGGCGGACGCGGCGCCGCATCGGGGCGTGGGCGCGCTCGACGAGCCGGACGGGCTCGGGGCGGCCGGCCATCCGCTCGCGCCAGTAGGCGCGGTCGCTCTCGTACTGCTCGGAGGCGCGGTAGGCGGTGTCCGCCTGGACGAGCCGGGTGAGGGACCAGTCGGGGGCCGGGATCGGCTCGTCGGTGGAGTAGAGGTCGCCGGCGCGGCGGGTGATCTCGGCGATGCCGGCGCCGTCGACGACGATGTGGTGGTAGCGCTGGAACCACCAGACGCGCTCGTCGTCGAGCCGGAGGAGCGCCTGCGCGAACAGCGGGCCGGCGGAGAGGTCGGCGGGGCGGTCGCGGTCGGCGTCCATCCACCGGTAGGCCGCCTGCTGGGGGTCGGACTCGCCCCGCAGGTCGACATGGGCCACCTCGACGGGGTGGCGGGTGGGGATCTGGCGCGCCGCGCCGTTCACGTCCTCGACGCGGACGTGCAGGCTCTCCGCTTCCTCGGAGGCCTGGCGGACGGCGGAGGTCAGCCGGTCCAGGTCGATGTCGCCGCGGAGCTGGAGCACGAACGAGATGTTGTAGGCCGAGCCCTCCGGCTCGATCTGCTGGGCCAGCCAGATGCCGGACTGGCCGCCCGTGACGGGTATCCCGGAAGCGGACGTCCGGTCCGACTCGACGTCAAACATCGTTCGTGAGGGCCTTTCCCTGGTGGTGCGTCGGTGGCGTGCGGAGCGCGTCCCGCCCGCCCGCGGGGCCGAGCTGCGGCGGGCGGGCGGGACGCGTGATCGGGGTGCGGACGGTTACTTGACGGCCGTCAGCAGCGGCTCGATCTCGTCGATCGCGTAGGGGATCGAGAGGACCGTGTTGAAGGAGAACGCGGCGCCGATGTCCGGGTTCTGGTAGGGCACGAACAGGTCGCGCTTCTCCTGGTTGACCTTCAGCTTCTTGTAGAGCGGCTCGGCCTTGATGCGCTCGTTGGCCTCCGTGCTGGAGGTGACCCAGACGAGACGGTCCACGTCGAGGACATTGAGCTTCTCGGCGCTCAGCTCGGCGACGTTCCAGCCGGGCTTGGCCATGGTGTCGATCTCGGGCTTCAGCTTGAAGCCGAGCTCGTTGAAGAAGATCGCCTTGGGGTCGGTCTTGGTGAAGGCCGAGTACTTTCCGGCCTCGAAGCTGTCGGCGACGGCCAGGGTCTTCTGCGCCCACTCGGGGTGCTTGTCGCGCACGGCCTTGAAGCGGGCGTCGACGCCGGCGATCAGCTTCTCGGTCTCGTCGGCCTTGCCGAGCGACTTGCCGATCTGGCGGGTCATGACCTGCCAGGGGGCGGCGTAGTCCGGGTGCTCCTTGGGCTGGGCGACGACCTTGGCGATCTTCGACAGGGTGTCGTACTGCTCCTTCTTCATGCCCGAGTACTGGGCCACGATCAGGTCGGGCTTGAGGGCCGCGATCTTCTCGATGTTGTACTCGTCGCGCTCGCCGACGACCTGCGGCGGCGTCGAGCCCCACTTGTCCTTCGCCCACGGCCAGTTGCCGTACGGCTTCTCCTTGAACCAGTCCACGGAGCCGACCGGCTTGATGCCGAGGGCGAGGACGGCGTCCTGGTCGGACAGTCCGAGGGTGACGACCTTCTTGGGCTCGGCCTCGATGGTCGTGCTGCCGTACTTGTGGTCGACGGTGACCGGGAAGGCGCTCGACTTGCTCGCGCCGGCGTCGGCGGACGGCTTCGACTCGGTCTTCTCCGTACCGCCCCCACAGGCGGACAGGGCGAGCGCGGCGACGGCGGCGATGGCCACGCGGGGGACGTTTCTGACGAACCGCGTCAGCGCGGGGCGTGTACCAGTGGACACGGATGTTCCTTTCACGGGGGTTTCACTGTGCGGCCGCGCCTGCCGGGTGCGACGGCGCCACCCGGTGGGGCGCGGCAGTGTGCGTGTGGGGGGGGGGACGGGGGGACGGGGGGCTTGTGCGGCGGGCGTCACGCGCGGGGTGCCGCGGTGACGGCGGGCCGGGAGAGCGCGCGCGGGGGGCGAGGCGCTCCGGAGACCCTCTAGCGGCTGGTGCCGATGCCGTCGGCGACCGGGCGGACGTCCTCGGTGGAGTCGGTCAGACCCCGGTCGAGGATGGAGTCCAGGATCTCGCCGACCCTGATGGCGGTGTTGGAGAGCAGCGACGACGTGATGCCGTGGGTGTGCTCCGTGCCGCCCTGGAGGTAGATGCCGCAGCGCAGTTCGGCGTCGGTCGAGATGCGGTAGTCGCGCTCGACGCGGACGCGGCCCTGCTCGTCGCGGTGGCAGCGGCCGGCGACGTCGCCGAGGAGGCCGAGGCCGTCGGCCTGCTGGTAGCCGGTGGCGAAGACCACGATGTCGGCGTCGATCGTGCTGTCCTCGCCGCTCACCAGGGACTTGACGGTGGCGCGGACGCTGTCCGGGGACTCCTCGACACCGGTGAGGCGGGAGACGTTGATGAAGCGCAGCCGCTCGGTGCCGAGGACCTTCTCCTGGTACGCCTGGCGGTACAGGTCGTCGATGAGGTCGATGTCGACCACGGAGTAGTTGGTGTTGCCGTGGTAGTCCATCAGCTTGCGCTTGATGGCGTCCGGGGCGGCGTAGTACTCGTCGACCGCGGCGGGGTCGAAGATGCGGTTGGCGAAGGCGCTGTCGTCGGCGGGGCTGTAGCCGTAGCGCGAGAAGACGGCGCAGACCTCCGCCTCGGGGAAGCGGCGGTGCAGGTAGGCGACGTTCTCGGCGGCGCTCTGACCGGCGCCGACGACGACGAAGCGGGAGGGGTCGGTGCCCTCCAGGCCCTCGACCTTGGCGAGGAGTTCGGAGTTGTGCCAGACGCGGTCGCCGCGCTCGACGCCCTCCGGCAGCAGCGGCCGCAGGCCGGTGCCGATGACGAGGTTGCGGGCCCGGTGGACCACGGTCTCGGAGCCGGAGCGGGCGGTGACGTCGAGGTACTCGATCACGCCGTCACGGACGACGGGCTCGACCGAGAGGACCTCGTGGCCGTAGGAGACCATGTCGTCGACCTTGGCCGCCGCCCACTCGAAGTAGTCGTGGAACTCCACGCGCAGCGGGAAGAGGTTCTTGTGGTTGACGAAGTCGATGAGCCGGCCCTTGCTCTGCAGGTAGCAGAGGAAGCTGTACTCGCTGGTGGGGTTCCGCAGCGTCACGAGGTCCTTGAGGAAGGAGACCTGCATGGTGGCGTCGTCGATGAGCATGCCGCGGTGCCACCCGAAGCGGGGCTGCCGCTCGAAGAAGTGAGCGGTGACCGCCTCTTGCCTTCCGACGCGTGCGTTGTGCTCACTGAGCGCGATCGCCATGGCCACGTTGGACGGCCCGAAGCCGATGCCTATGAGGTCGTGGATCAGTGGTGCGTCGTCAGGAAGAGCCTGAGACATGTCACTCCCATCGTGCGGGACAGCCGCCTGCCAGGCGTGGCTGTCAGGCGTGGGGAACGGCGGAGCCCGGGCACACCGGTGAGGGCGCTGCCGAGCGGAACTTAGGTAAAGCTAACCTGATCTGGCCACGCTGTCGACGGGGCAAAACGGACAACAGGCGCACCACCCGTGCCAACTGGGCCATAAATCGGGACGCGTTGCACCATTAGGTAAGCCTTGCTTTACTTGTCGCGGTCATTCGCTCTCTGAGGAGGAACTCCATGCGGGTCGTCATGTTCGGTTATCAGACCTGGGGCCACCGCACCCTGCAGGCGCTCCTGGACTCCGAGCACGACGTGGTGACGGTCGTGACCCACCCGAAGAGCGAGCACGCCTACGAGAAGATCTGGAGCGACTCGGTCGCAGATCTCGCCGAGGAGCACGGCGTCCCCGTGATCATCCGCAACCGGCCGGACGACGAGGAGCTGTTCCAGCAGCTCAAGGAGGTCGACGCGGACATCATCGTCGCCAACAACTGGCGCACGTGGATCCCGCCGCGCATCTACACCCTGCCGAAGCACGGCACGCTGAACATCCACGACTCGCTGCTGCCGAAGTACGCCGGCTTCTCCCCCATCATCTGGGCGATGATCAACGGCGAGAAGGAAGTCGGCGTCACGGCGCACATGATGGACGAGGTGCTCGACGCGGGCGACATCGTCGACCAGCGCTCCGTCGCGGTGGGTCCCACCGACACCGCCACCGACCTCTTCCACAAGACGGTCGACCTCATCGCCCCGGTGACGGTCGGCGCCCTGGACCTGATCGCCTCCGGGAAGACCGAGTTCACCAAGCAGGACCGCTCCCAGGCCAGCTTCTTCCACAAGCGCGCCGAAGAGGACATCCGGATCAACTGGGAGTGGCCCGCCGAGGTCCTGGAGCGCCTGGTCCGCGCCCAGTCCGCCCCGTACCCGAGCGCATTCGCCTTCCACAAGGGCAAGCGGCTGGAGATCGTCTCCGCCGTCGTCTCCGAGGGGCGCTACGGCGGCACGCCCGGCCGGATCTTCTACCGCGAGGGCGAGGGCGTCGTGATCGTCGCCGGCGCCGACGCGCGCACGGGCCGCAACCACGGCCTGGCCGTCACGCGGGTGCGCACCGAGGACGGCCGGGAGCTGCCCGCGACCGAGTACTTCACCTCGATGGGCGGCTACCTCACCAGCCGCCCCTGACGCGCGGCCCCGGAGACACCGGCCCGCCCGGACGGTCCCGGGCGGGCCGGCACCCTTTCGCCGGACGGCCGACTGGCCCGACCGGCCCCTGTCACAGGGGGCGGTCGGGCCAGTCGAGCAAGCGGGCGCCGATGACCGCCGTCTGCAGGGTGTAGCGGTGCATGGGGTCGACGGGGTCGGTGCCGGTGAGGGTGTGGACGCGTTCCAGCCGGTACGTCACCGCCCGCACGCTCAACGAGAGCCGGCGGGCCGCCTCCGCGGCCACACAGCCGGTGGCGAAGTACACGGTGAGGGTGTCGAGCAGCGGCCCGGCCCCGCCGCGCGCCTGCTGCAGGGGGCTGAGGGTGCTGCGCACGAGGTCGACGAGGGCCTGCCGGTCGCGCGCCAGGACGGGGAAGACCAGCAGGTCCGCGGCGCGCAGAACCGGCTGGTCGTAGCCCATCCGCTGGGCCACGTCGAGGGCGTTGAGGGCCTCCTCGTAGCTGTGGCCGATGCCGACGGCGCCCGGCCGCGGCCTGCCGATCGCGACCTGCCCGCCGTCGGTGGCCGCGTGGGCGTGCTTGGCGAAGTGCGTGAGGACTCCGTCGTGGTCGCCGGGGGCGATGCAGACCATCCGTCCGTCCTTGGTGGTGAACAGGATGCGGCGGTTCTCGAAGCGGGCGAACAGCGCGCTCTCCACCCGGCGGGGAACGGGGTCCGTCTCGTCGTACGCGGCGGGGCCCCCGGCGACGGCGACCGCGTGGGCGCGGGACAGGCGCAGCCCGAACCGTTCGGCGCGCGCCGCGAGATGCCCCGGATCGCCGCGCCCGTGGAGCAGGTCGTCGATGAACTCGCGCCGGGCCGCCTCCTCCTGACGGATGACGCGCCGCTGGGCGTGGTCGTACCCGTCGGCGAAGGCGTCGACGGCCTGCTCGATCACGGTCAGGACGTCGTCGGGCGCGGCCGCCGCCGGCCAGCAGGCGCGGCCGGCGGCGAGGTGCTCGCGGACCAGGACCCGCCAGGCGATTCCCCGTTCGGCGGCGCGGGCCCCGAGCGTGCGGCGGGAGGCGAGTTCGTCGCGGGTGAGGCGGCGGCCGGTGGCGGATGCGTCGGCCAGGATCTCCGGATAGCCGTCGAGGAACTCGGCGGGCGTGTCGTGCACGGTACGTACCCTCCTGGTGGGCGGCGTTCGACGGTCAGACGTCGGCGGTGACGGTCCGGGCGGGCTCTTCGGCGCGAGCGCTGCGCGGAACGGCGGACGCGGCGGGGGGTCGCGGGCGGCGGGTGAGCAGGGCGGCCAGCGGCTCGGTGTAGCGGGCGGCGAGCGGGCCGATGACGACCAGGAGCAGGACGTAGGCGGTGGCCAGCGGCCCGATCCGCGGCTCCACGCCGACGGCGAGGCCGGCGATGACGATGGAGAACTCGCCGCGGGCGACGAGGGTGCCGCCGGCCCGCCAGCGGCCCCGGCCGTGGATGCCGGCCCGGCGGGCGGCGTACCAGCCGGTGGCGATCTTGGTGAGCGCGGTGACGACGGCGAGCGCGAGGGCGGGGAGCAGGACCGGCGGGATGTCGGCGGGGTCGGTGGACAGGCCGAAGAAGACGAAGAAGACGGCGGCGAACAGGTCGCGCAGCGGGGTGAGCAGGCCGGCGGCGCCCTCCGCGACCTCTCCGGACAGGGCGATGCCGACGAGGAACGCGCCCACCGCGGCGGAGACCTGGAGCCCCTGGGCGATCCCGGCGACGAGCAGGGTGAGGCCGAGGACGACGAGCAGCAGCATCTCGGCGTTGTCGGAGGAGACGGCGCGGCTGATCAGCCGGCCGTGGCGCAGCGCCACGTAGAGGACGGCCCCCACGGTGCCCAGGGAGATCAGCAGGGTGACCGCGCCGCCGGCCAGGCTCACACCGGCCAGCAGGGCGGTGAGGATGGGCAGGTAGAGGGCCATGGCGAGGTCCTCGATGACCAGGACGCCGAGGACGACGGGGGTCTCGCGGTTGCCGAGGCGTCCGAGATCGCCGAGGACCTTGGCGATGACCCCGGAGGAGGAGATCCAGGTGACGCCGGCGAGGGCGACCGCGGCGACGGGGCCCCAGCCCAGCAGCAGCGCGGCGGCGGCGCCGGGGGCGGCGTTGAGGACGAAGTCGACGGCCCCGGAGGGGTACTGGGTCCTGAGGTTGGTGACGAGTTCGGAGGCGCTGTACTCCAGGCCGAGCAGGAGCAGCAGCAGGATGACGCCGATCTCGGCACCGGTCGCGACGAACTCCTCGCTCGCGCGGAGCGGGAGGATGCCGCCGTGGCCGAAGGCGAGTCCGGCGAGGAGGTAGAGGGGTATGGGGGAGAAGCCCACGCGCCCGGCGAGGCGGCCGAGCAGCCCCAAGGCGAGGATGATGGCTCCGAGTTCGATGAGCAGGGCGGTCGTGTGATGCACGGGCGTCGGTCCTCCGGTCGGTTCGGTGACGGCGTCAGTGCCTTCTCGGATACGGGCAGCCAGGGGCGGGCGCCCGGCGCGGTCGGCGGTGCGGTCGGGCGTGCGGGCCCGGCGGTGCGGCGGGGGCCGGGCGTACGTACGGGCCCGGCCGGGGCGAGACGGGGTCGGGCGGGGGCGCGCGCGGGTGGGCCGCCCCTGAGCGAGGGCGGTGCGTGCGAGGGCGGTGCGTGCGAGGGCGGTCCGTGCGCGCTGTTCGGTGCCCGCCTCGGCGGGAAGGGCGGCGGAAGCCGGGGGTAAGGAGGGCCACCCACGCGGTGCGTGGCCCGGCGTCGTCAGACGCGGTGCGCGGCGCGGCCGGTATCGGGCACGCCGTCGCGCGCGGTGTTGTCGATGCGGGCCGCCCGGACGGGGGGCCGGATCGGTGAGGCGACGGGCAGACTCAGGGCGCGGACGTCTCGGCCCATGTCATGTCCCCCCTGTCCCCGGCCGTCCGGAAAGGACGACCCACTGACCCTGCAAAAATGAGCGCCACTCCGCTCATTGGAGCGTAAGGGCTTGGTAAAGAAGTCTACCGTACGACCAACATCCCACACCTTTCGTACCGTCAAGGATGCGGACCAACGGGCGGCGTCGGGGCGGTGGTTCGACGGAGCAAAGGCGTGCCGCGTGGTCGGCGAGGCCCGGGCGCGGGACGCGCCCCCGGGGTGCGGTCGCGCCGTCCCCCGGATCGTGCCATCGGACCGCACGGGCGTTCACTGCCGGAGTTCGGCAACGTTCACGCGTCTTCGATGCCGCTCCCGCGCGGCTCCGGTGGCCGCTTTCGGTCACCCGCGTTCCCGCCCGGCACCCCCCGCGCCGCGCCCCGCGCACCGCTGAGGGCCGTCCGGTGGTCGGAATATGGACATCGTGGCCATGGCGATACGCCGGGTAAGCGACCTCTCGGGAGGAAGGTCCCAGGTACCGACAGGCGTCCGGAACCCGAACAGGAGATGCCGTGACCTCGCCGGTCGGATCCGGCCACGCCTCTGGCCTTCGCCGTCTCCCCCGCCCTCCGTGAAACCCCGTGAGGAACCGACCGCTCCGCACATAAGTGGCCGGAAGGACCCACCCTCGAAGCGGTGTGCGTCACACCCGCTGTACCTTCCTCCTGACCACGAGCCGCATCAGGTCACCTCCACCACACCTCCCCTCTCGACCGCCCAGGCCGCCTTCCGGCCTCGCTCGCCCAGCGCGTCACCCCTCCCCCTCTGTCCTCCCCGGTGGTTTCGCCATGCCCACTCTCCGCGCCCGGCCCCCGACACCCAGCCCCCGGCCGCACGACCACGGCCGACCGTAGGCACCAGGACCACAGGCGCCGACGCGCCGCACGCAAGGTCCGCAGGCACCAGGACGGGACGACCACCCGTCGGCGGCCCGGTCCGGGCCGCGACCGCCACCAGGGGAAGGCGACTGACCGTGCGATTCCAACTGCTGGGACCCTTGAGCGTCACCGACGGGCGGGAGGTCGTGGTGCTCCCCTCCTCCAAACCGACCGCCCTGCTGGCCGCGCTGCTCATCCGCCCGGGATCCGTCGTCTCCACCGACCATCTGCGCGAGGTCGTCTGGGGCGAGGAGCAGCCGACGACGGCCAAGGCCGCGCTGCAGAGCTGTGTGCTGCGCCTGCGCCGGCTGTTCGCCAAGTACGGGATCGGCGACCGGCCGGTGGTGGCGGTCGCCGGCGGCTACCGCATCGACGCCGACGCCGAGACCCTGGACCTGCTCCACTTCCGCCGGCTCGTCGACCGGGCCGGCGCCTCCGACACCGAGTCCGAGCTGTACACCCTGCGGGCCGCCCTCTCCCTCTGGCGGGGACCGCTGCTCACCAACGTCCCCTCCGACCTGCTGCACCGCGACGAGGTGCCGAGGCTCGCCGAGGAACGGCTGCGCGCCCTGGAGCGGGTCTGCGACATCGAGCTGGAGCACGGGCGATGTCGCGACATCCTGGTCGATCTATGGGAGGTTACGCGCGTATACCCCGCGCACGAGCGGTTCGCCGAACAGCTGATGACGGCTCTGTACCGGACGGGCCGTCAGACCGAGGCCCTTGCGGAGTACCGCCGGATCAAGCGGTACCTGCGGGAGGGACTCGGCGTCGACCCCCGGGCCGCGCTCCAGCGTCTGGAGCTGGCGATCCTGCGCGGCGACGACCTCGGGCCCCTGGACGTGGGCCGCGCCCCCGCCTCGCCCCTCCGACCCGGCGCCCTCCCGGCCCCCGCGTCCGCCTCCGCCGGAGCACCGGCCGCCGGAGCGCCGGCCGCCGACGGACCGGCCGGCGCCCCGACGGGCGAGGCGCCGCCCGACCACAGCCGGTCGGAGACCGGTGGACCGGACGGCCGTACGGCGGCGGCCCGCGTCCACGAGGCCGTCACCGCCGCCCCGGGCCCGGCCCCCGCCGCCTTCGCCGCACCGCTCCCCTCCGTGCCGTCGTTCACCGGCCGCACACACGAAGTGGATTCTCTGGTACGGCAGTTGACGGGCGACGGGACAGCCGGGGAGCCGGAAGGCGGGGCCGTCGGACGGGCTCCGGTGGCGGTGCTCTCGGGGGCTCCCGGCATCGGGAAGACCGCCCTCGCCCTGCATGTCGCCCATCTCGTCGGCGCCCACTACGGCGGAGGCTGCCTGCTGCTGCCCCTGACCCGGGACGACGGCTCGCCGCGCCCCCCGGCCGAGGCCGCCGGCGAGCTGCGCCGCGCCCTTCCGGCCGGGCCGGCCACCGGCGCCGGCCGTGTCCTGCTCGTCCTGGACGACGTCGTCCACCCCGATCAGGTACGCCCCCTGCTGACCGCCCACACGACCGGCGCCGCGATCGTCACCAGCCGGATGGGGCTGGCCGCGCTGGTCGCCACCCACGGCGGCACCGTGCACCGGCTGGGCGCCCTCGAACCGGAGGAGTCGCACGCCCTGCTCACCGCCGTCCTCGGCGGCGAGCGGGTGGGTGCCGAACCGGCGGCCGCCCGGCTCCTCGCCGATGTCTGCGGCCACCATCCGCTCGCGCTGCGGATCGCCACCGCGCGGCTGCTGACCCGGCCCCGGCTGCCCCTGGCCGACTACGCCGGCTGGCTCCGCCGGGACCCGCCGACCCGGCTCAGCCTGGCCGACGATCCCCGGATGTCCGTACCCCTGACGCTGGAGGAGGCGTTGCGGCGGCTCCCGCCGGCCCTCGCCGAGGCGCACCTGCGGCTCGGCGCGGCGGGCCACGCCCCGCTCACCGGCGTACGGGCCGCGGCCGTCCTCGGCGTACCGGAGGAGACGGCGGAGCAGGTCATGGAACTGCTCCTCGACGCCGGCTTCCTGGAGGAGGGGCGGTCCGGCTCCTTCCGGATGCACGCCCTGCTGCGGGCGCACGCCGCCCGCGCGGCCGCCCCTCCGACCGGGCACGCCCCGCCGCCACGCCCGCCCCGGCACGAGGAGCTCCCCCGCCCGGGCGGCCCCAGGCCCGCCGCCCTGCGCTGACGGGACGCACCCCCAGCCCGCACATCCGACCGGTCGGCGACGGCTCACGGCCCACCGGTCGGCCACCGGGGCGCCGCACCGGCAGGACCCCGCCCGCGTCCTGAGCGACCTTCCCCGCACCGCACCCGCTCCACCCCGACGGTCCGACACCCCCGGGCCGCCCATCTCGCCCCCTCAACGAGAGGTGTGACGCACGCATGACGACAAGCTCGTACGAGGAGTTGGCCGGAACCCGGCCGCGCGTCCGTCGCGACGTCCTGTTCACCCGGACGCCCCACGGCGTGATCTTCCACAACGCCGAGGGCGGATTCCAGCTGACCTCCGCGTCCGGCTACCGCTTCGCCTCGCTCCTCGTGCCCCACCTCGACGGCAGCAGATCGGTCGAGGAGATCTGCCAGGGGTTCGGGGACCGTCAGAAGACCATGGTGGCCGATCTCGTGAAGGCGCTCTACGCGCGCGGCTTCGCCCGTCCCGTTCCGGCGCCCGCGGAGCCGGCGGGCTCCCCCGCCACGGATCCGGCCGCGGCCGCCCGCTTCGCGCGGCAGATCGCCTACATCGACCACTACGTCGACGACGCCGACTCCCGCTTCGCCCGTTTCCGCGCCACCCGGGTGGCCGTCCTCGGCGACGGCCCGGTGGCCCGCTGGTGCGCGCTGTCCCTCATACGGAACGGCTGCGCGGGGGTCGGCGTCGAAGCCGCCCTGGCGGACGGCTCCGGTGCGGGCGGCGTCACCGCGGAGGAGTTCGCCGTCGTGCGCCGGGAGGCCGCCGAACTCCCCGAGGAGGGCTGCCCGGTGGAGCTGTCCCTGCTCCCGGACTCCCCGGGGACGGCCGCCGCCCCGCGCGGCTGGCCGGCGTACGACGGGTACGACGTGGTCGTGGCCGCCGCCGGCCCGGACGCCCCGGGCGCGGTGCTGGCCCTGCTCAAGGGCGGTGTCCCGGAGGGCCGTTCGCTGCTCCCGGCCTGGACGTTCGGCCGCCGGGCCGTCGTCGGTCCGGTGATGACGGCCGGGTCGGCGACCTGCTGGTCCTGTGCGGCGCTGCGGCTCGGCGCGCCCGGCGGCGCGTCCGACGCGGCGGCCGCCGAGCTGTGGAGCGGTCTGGCCCTCGGCACCGGCGCCCCGGCCGCCCCTCCGGCCGGTCCGCTCGCCGCCATGCTCGGCAACCTCCTGGGCTACGAGGTGTTCCGGCTGGTCACGGGCGCCCTGCCGGCCGAGACCCGGGACCGGATCCTGGTGCAGGACACGGCCTCCTTCGACGTCGCCTCCGAGCCGCTCCTCCCGCATCCCCGCTGCCCGTTCCACCCCGCGCCCGCCGGGCTCCCCGAACCGGTCGACCTGACGTCCGCGCCGGCGCGCCCGGTGTTCCTCCCGACGGTCGCGACCGCCCCGGACGACGACGCCGCCGAAGGTCCGCTGGCCGAACTCGAACGCCGCTCGGCGCTGGTCCACCCGCACGCCGGTGTCTTCACCTCCTACGCCGACGAACCGCTGACGCAGACCCCGCTGAAGGTGGGCTCCGTCGTCGTCGGGCTCGGGGCGCGGGGCGCGCGGACCGTCACCGCCTTCGACGTCCACCACACGGCGGGCGCGCGGCTGCGGGCGCTCGACGCGGCCGCCACGGTCTACGCCGAGCACGTCGTCCCCGCCTCCCCCGCCGACGCGTCCGCCACCGCCCTGCCGGCCGTGGACCCTGACGCGCTCACCGTCGCCTCCGGCACGGGCGGCTCCGGCGCGGCCACCGCCTGGACGGCCGCCGTCTCCCTGGTGACCAAGGAAGCGGTACGGGTGCCCTCGGGGGCCGTGCGTCCCTTCGGGGCGGACAACGCCGACCGCCGCTTTGAACCCACCCGGGCCGGGGCGGGCGCGGGCCCCGACCTGCCCGCGGCGGCTGCCGCGGGGCTGCTGTCGGCGCTCGCCCACGACGCCCTGCGGCGGGCCGTCGCGGGAGCGGGGGACGTGGCCGTGATCGACCCCCGGGTCTTCGGCGAGGATCCGGAGACGACGTTCCTGCTGCGTTCGACCGCCCACCTCGGTCTGGACGTCGACCTGCTCGACCTCGGCGAGCGGGCCCGGTCCGGCGTGTCCGTCGTCCTGGCGCGGACCGCCGGCGGTCCGGGCGGCCGGCCCGGCCGCTGGGCCGTGGGCGCCGCCCCGGACCTCACCGCCGCGGCGGTGGACGCCCTGCGGGACCTCCTCGGCGAGGCGCAGTTCACCGCCGACACCTCCGCGACCGCCGACACCGCCGCCGCGGAACACACCGCCCCGGGCGGTCCCGACACCGGCGATCCGCTGCTGCGGGACCTGGACCCGGCCCTGGTGCCGGTCACCCGGGACGCGCCGGCGGACGCGCCCGGGGAGCCCGTGGAGTGGGCCCGGGTCCTCGAACGCCTCGCCGCCGCCGGCCGGGACGCCCTCGCCGTCCCCACCCACGCCGCCGACCTGCCGACCGCGGGCATCCACACCGTGCGCGTCCTGCTCACCCGGGCGGGCGCCGATGCGCGCTGACCTCGGGGCCGGGCCCGCGCCGACCGCGTGGGCCGGGTCCGCCCTCCGGTTCGCCGAAGCCCTGCGGCAAGCGCTCGACGAGGCCGGCGCGGGCGTCCCGGTCCCGGACCTGGCGGTCGCCCCGCTCGGGGTGCGGGACGCGTACGCCTCGGCCTCCCCGAGGGACGGACGGCTTCCCGTCCGGCTGTACGGCCGCCATGTGCTGGTCGGCCCCTGGCCCGACGCCCGCCGTGCGGCGGGGTGCGCGACCTGCCTCGAACGACGCTGGCAGGGCGTGCGCTCCGTGCCCCTGCGCGAGGGCCTCGAACTCGGCGCCCGCCCCGGGGCCGCCGGCAGCCGTGCCGGGAGCGGGCCCGTAACCGCGACCACCGGCCCTGGGGACGGCACCGGCACGCGGTCCGTGGGCGAGTGGCCGTACGACACCCCCTTCGCGGCCGGCGCCGTGGCCGCCCTCGTGGCCGGGCTCGCGGCGGCGGGCCCCGAGGACGGTCCGTACCCGCGGGTCCATCTGCTCGACCTGGACGCGATGACCGTACGCAGCCATCCGCTGGTGCCCGACCCGGAGTGCCCCGCGTGCGCCACGCCCGCCCCGGACACCGCGGAGGGGGCCGCCTTCACCCTGCGGGCGGCGCCGAAGTACCGGCCGGACGCGTTCCGGGTGCGTCCGATCGAGGCGTACCGGCTGCCGGTGGACGCCTTCGCCAATCCCCACTGGGGCGCGATCGGACCGTCGATCGTCTGCGACGTGGCCTCGACCACGACGTCCGCCACCGTCGGCTGCTTCTCGACGCGGTCCGGGGAGTACCTCCGGGAGACGTTCTGGGGCGGGCACGCCGACACGTACGCCCGCAGTCAGCGGATCGGGGTCCTCGAAGGCCTGGAGCGCGCCGCCGGTATGCGCCCGCGGGCCAAGTCCACCCGGCTCATGGCCCGTCTCGACGACCTCGGCCCCGACGCCGTCGACCCGCGCGAGACGGGGCTGTACGCCGAGGAGTTCCACCGCGCGAACCCGCGCGTGACGCCGTTCGCCCCGGACCGGGAGATCCCCTGGGTGTGGGGCTGGTCGCTGCGTGACTCCGTGCCGCGCGCGGTGCCCGAGGTCCTCGCGTACTACCACGCGCCGGGTCTGGAGCACCGGTTCGTACAGGAGAGCTCCAACGGCTGTGCGTCCGGGGGCAGTCCGGAGGAGGCCGTCCACTTCGGGCTGATGGAGGTCGTCGAGCGGGACGCCTTTTTGCTCGCCTGGTACGGGCGGGTCCCGCTCCGGGAGATCGATCCATCGACCAGTGCGCGGGCGGGCACCCGGCACATGGTGGACCGGCTGGCGATGTACGGCTACCGGGCCCGGTTCTTCGACACCCGAATGGGTCTGCCCCTGCCCGTGGTCACCGCGTGCGCGGAGCGGTTCGACGGCGGCACGGGCCGGATGTGCTTCGGTGCCGGTGCCGGGCTCGACCCCGAGTCGGCGCTGGACTCGGCCCTCTGCGAGATCGCCACCGACTCCGTCAACCTCGTGGGGCGGACCCGGCGCGACGAGGCCCGGCTGCGGGCCATGGCCGCCGACTTCGACCTGCTCACCACCCTTCACGACCACCCGCTGGTCTACGGCGTCCCGGAGATGGGTCGGCACGCCGACTTCCTGCTGCGGCAGGCCGATCCGGAGCCGCCGCTGGCCGTCGCCGACCTGGCCTGGCCCGACGCCGACGGGGCGACCGCCGCCCCCGACCTGCGCGACGACCTGCTGCGGGCGGTCGGCGCGGTGACCGGCGCCGGGTTCGACGTGGTCGTCGTGGACCAGACCCTGCCCGAACAGCAGGCCCTCGGCCTGCACACGGTGAAGGTCCTGGTGCCCGGGCTCGTCCCCATCGACTTCGGCTGGTCCCGGCAGCGCGCCCGCCACATGCCCCGGACCCGGGACGTGCTCGGCGCCGCCGGCCTCAACGCCGCACCCCATCCGTTCCCTTAGCGGCCGCCCGTCCGCCCATCCGAAAGGGGGTCGACCCCATGGGGTACGCCCATGAGTACGCCGACGCGGTGCTGCACCGCGGCCGCATCCCGATGGAACCCGCCGACTTCGTCCCCGACTGGCCCGACGGCCCGCGACGGGGGAAGTTCTACCCGGGGGTGGCGGCCTGCGCCCTGCCGGTCGGCGAGGACCGGGCCGACGCCCTCGCAGGCCGCGGTCTTCTCCCGCCGGGCCCGCTCACGCCCGGTCTCCCCGCGCCGGCCTCGCCGACCGCCTCGCTCACACCCGGCGCGGCGGGCGCGGCGGACGGCTTCACGCTTCCCCTGCTGTCCGCCATGCTCAAGGACTCGTACGGGCTGACCGGCCGCCGGCTGGGCATCCAGGCCAACAGCGACCTGTCCGGGCTGCCCTTCTACACCCACGCCAACTGGTCCCGGGGCACCGCGGGCGGCGGCGGCCTCTATCCCGTCGCCGTTCACTGGGCGGCGGGCCCGTCCGGCCCGCTCACCCCGGGCGTGCACTACTACGACGTCCAACGGCACGCCGTCCAGCGGCTGCTCACCGGTGACGTGTCGGGCCGGGTGCGCGAGGCCCTGGGTCCGGACGCGCCCGCCGAGGCGCTGGAGACCGACCAGTACCTGATCCTCGGCGTGAAGTACTGGCAGACCGCGTTCAAGTACAACAGCTTCGCCTACCACGTGGTCTGCACCGACCTGGGGACCCTCGTCCAGACCTGGCGGATCTGGGCCGCCGCGCACGGGCTGCGCGTCGCGCCCGTGCTGTGGTTCGACGAGCCCCGGCTGAACGGCCTGCTCGGCACGGCGGGCGAGGAGGAGACCGTCTTCGCCGTCGTCCCGCTGCGGTGGGAGAACGCCACCGGCCGGCCGCCCGCGCCGGAGCCGTCCCCCCGGCCGGCGGGTCCCGACCCCACGGTGCTCCACCGGGACCTGGAGCGCTCCCGGACCGTCCTCGCGTTCCCGACGGTACGGGCCGTGCACGAGGCGACGGTGGAGGGCGCCCGGGACCGGCCGGCCCCCGGGGCCCTCGCGGCGGCCGCCGCCCGGCCCGTGCCCGCCGGCGGCAGGCGCGTCCCCCTGCCCGCCCCGGAGTTCCCCGAGGTGCCGGTGCGCCGGGTGCTGCGGAACCGGCGCAGCAGTTTCGGGCGGTTCGACGCGGCCCGTCCGGTCGCCCCCGCGCATCTGTCGGCGGTCCTCGCGGCCTGCGCCGCGACCTCGCTGGGCGGGGACGCGGACCCCGGCGGCACGGTGCGCCCGGTCCGGATGTACGCCTTCGTGAACCACGTGGACGGGGTCGAGCCCGGGGCGTACGTGTACGACCCGGACCGGGGCGAGCTGGCGCTCGTCGAGGCCGGCCCGCAGGGCGCGTTCCTGCAGGACACCTACTTCCTCGCCAACTACAACCTGGAGCAGGCGGGCGCCGTGCTCGTGCCGACGGTGCGGACGACGGCCGTCCTCGACGCGGTCGGGGACCGGGGCTACCGCCTGGCCGTCGGCACGGCCGGCGCCGTCGCGCAGACCTTCTACCTGGCGGCGTCGGCCCTCTCCCTCGGGGCGGGCGTGGCCCTGGGCTTCGACAACATCGCGTTCGTCGAGAAGCTGGGCCTAGAGGGCACCCAGGAGGCCCCGCTGCTGATCATGCCGCTCGGCCACGAACGTCCCCGGCCCGCCGACTTCCGTCACGAGATCGCCTGAGGGGCCCGCATGACACTGACGACGTCCGAGACGGTTTCCCCGGTCGCCACGGAGTGGGAGGTGGGCCGGCGCTTCCTGCTCCGGGCCGCCGGACTGCCCGTGGAGGCCGCGCAGGGGCTGCGCTGTGTCCGCACCCGCGCCTGGGCCGACGAGGTCCTGGCCCACGAGGAGCGGCTGACCGACGGCGGGGCCGCCCTGAGCGATCTGCTGCACGGCCTGGTCGAGGCCGCCGACGCGGTCGGCGACGACGCCCGGCGGTCGCTGATCGGCCTGCGCCGGCAGGTGTTCAACAACCGGCTGCCGGCCGAACCCGACTTTGCCCTGCGTCTGGTGACCGGCCTGGATCCGGCCGCCGGGGCGCGGCTCGCGGGCTGGCTGGGCGACCGGGCGCGGTACGCGGAGCTGCTGGCCGAGGGGCCGGGGCTCCTCGCGGAGGAGCTGCGCGCGGCGCGGAAGGCGCTGCGCGCCACGCTGGCCGAGGAACGGTTCCGGCAGGGTCTGCTCCTCGCCTCGCCGACGCTCGACGGCCGGCTCGACGCGTATCTGGACGATCCGGCCGCCGAGCCGGGGAAACGGCTGCGGAAGGTCGAACGGTCCGCGCTGACGTATCTGTACCGCACGGCGTGCAAGACCAGCCCCTTCAGCACCCTCACCCCGGTCGCCACCGGCGTCTTCGACGATGGGCCGGACGGGAGCGGGGAGGACGGCGAACGGGAGGAACAGCGGGGCGACGAGCGGGCGGGCGGGCGGCACGGCGACCCGACCGGTCTCCGCCGTGCCGTCGTGCGGCTCGGGGAGGAGTGGCGGGGCCGGGTGCGGCTCAACGTGGTCGCCCTCGGGCGGCTCGCGGAGTTGATCATGGCCGATCCGGTGCTCCGCCAGGACCTGCCGGTGGTCCTCTCCCCCGGCTGGGGGCGGGACGAGGACCGGATCCGCTACGTCCGGCAGTGGGTCACCGCGGGCGACGACAGCGCGTCCGTCACCTTCGACTCGGTCCGGGACCGGCTGTTCTACCTCCGTAGCAGCGGCACGTTGGAGCGCCTGCTGGAGTTCCTCGGCGCGCACGCGCGGGAGGGGCTGCGCCATCGTGACCTCGTGGCGTGGCTGCGCGCGGAGCACGGTGCCGAACCCGCCGAGTGCGAGCGGTACGCGGCCGCGCTGCTCCAGCTCGGCATGGTCCAGGTCCCCGGTCTGCGCACCGATGTCCACACCCCGGACCCGCTGCGCTCCTTCCAGGGCGCGCTACGCGAGCTGGGGGCTCCCTGGGCCGACTCCGTGGCCGACGCGCTGGACGGCCCGGCCGACTGCCTGGCCGCCTACCCGGCGGCCGGCGCCGCCGAGCGGCGCGTCCTGCTGCGCACCCTGCGCGAGCGGCTGCTCGACGTCCAGCGGGAGCTGGGCGCCGCCGAACCGGCGCTCCCGCGGACCCTGTTGTACGAGGACGTGGGAGCGGGCGACGACCTGTCGTGCGGCACGGGTCCGCTCGGCGGGGCGACCGGACGGGCCCTGCGGGCGGTCGAGGGCGTGCTGCCGCTGTTCGACCTCACCCTGCCGCAGCGGATCACCCTGCACGGCTTCTTCCTGGCCCGCTACGGGCGGGGCGGACGCTGCCACGACCTCCTCGGGCTCGTGCACGACTTCCACGAGGACTTCTTCGACCAGTACGTCTCGTTCACCTCCCGGCGCACGGCGTTCGACGCGGACGGCGCGTACGTCCCCGAGGAGAACTGGCTCGGCCAGTCCGCCCTGCGCGACCTGGACGACGCCCGCCGCGCCTTCGTCGACGGGATGCGCGGGCTGTGGGAGCGGCACGGCGGGGACGACGAGATCCGGATCCCCGGCGACCTGCTCCACGCCGTCTCCTCGCGACTCGCGCCGCTGCTGGGCGACTTCGTACCGCAGAGCCACCACCTCCAGATCGGCCTGCCGGCCGGCCCGGAGGCGCGCCCCCGCGTCGTCCTCAACCGCTCGTACGGCGGACTCGCCTTCCCCTTCAGCCGGTTCACCCATCTCTTCGACGGACCGGCGGCCGGAGAGGGGCCCCCCGGGGCGCCCGGACCCGAACCCGCCGCACCGGACGCCGGACTCTCGGAGCGGCTGCGGGCCGAGCTGCGCCAACGGCAGCCGCACGGCGCGGTGTTCGCCGAGCTGACCGGCGGCCCGGTGACCAGCAATCTGAACCTGCACGGCCGGCTGACGGACTACCAGATCGTCTGCCCCGGGGAGACATCCGCCGTCCCGGAGGACGCCCGGCTCCACCTGGACGACCTGTACCTGGAGCACGACGAGGCCCGCGACCGGCTCGTCCTGCGCTCGCGCGGGCTCGGCCGCGAGGTGATCCCGGTCTACCTCGGCTATCTGGTCCCGGTGGCGCTGCCGGAGATCCCCCGCACCCTGCTGCTCCTGTCGCCCAGCACGATGGCGCCGACCGACCTGTGGGGCGGGGTCCCCGCGGGCCCGGCCGTCGACGGGGTGACCCGCAGGCCACGCCTGGTCCACGGCGACATCGTCGTCGACCGTCGCAGCTGGACGGCGGACGCGGCCGTGCTGCCGGTCCGCCGCCCCGGCGCGGACGACGCGTCGTGGTACCTGGAGTGGCGGCGCTGGCGGCGCGCGCACGGCCTGCCCGGCCAGGTCTTCGCGACGGTGCTCCGGGACGGCCGCCGCGCCCCGGGCGCCAAGCCCCTGTACGTGGACTTCGACAGCCCCCTGTCGCTGACGGCGTTCGACGCCCTGGTGGACCGCGAACCGGGCGCCGCGGTGATCCTGCGCGAGATGCTGCCCGCCGAGGACGAGTCGCACGTCACCTCCGCGCAGGGCCACCACGTGGCCGAACTGGCCGTGGAGACCTTCACCTTCCGCCCCCGCACCGAGGACGGCCCCCCATGCCGGAACTGACCTCTCCCCCGCCCACCTCCCTCGCCGCCTCCGCGAGCGGGAACGGCGCGGCCCCGGAGCCCGGCGACTGGATCGCGCTGCACGTCTTCTACGCCGCGAGCCCCCGGCCGCTGCTCGTCGACTGCGTCCGGCCGCTGGTGGCGCGGCTCACCGAGGACGGGCTCCTCGCCGGGCACTTCTTCATCAACTACTGGCTGGAGGGGCCGCACGTGCGGCTGCGGCTGCGCCCGTCGAGCCGGTCCGCCGCCCCCGAGGTGAAGCGCCGCGCCGAGGAGGCGCTGACCGCCTTCCTCCGTACCCGCCCGGCCCTGTACGAGGTCGACTCCGGTTTCCTCAAGGACTTCTACAACGCCCTGTTCGACATCGAGTTCCCCGGTGCGGACCGGACGCGGTACATGGGCGAGGACGGCGGGATGCGGCTGCGGCCGAACAACTCCTTCAGCGAGGAGCCGTACGCCCCCGAGTACGCGAAGTACGGCGGGCCCGCCGGGGTCGAGCTGGCCGAGTGGCACTTCCGCCACTCCAGCGACCTGGTCGTCGACGCCTTCCGCACCATGAACCTGCACCTGCGCACGGTGCTGCTCGGCACCTCCGCGCAGCTGATGATGGTGATGTCGAGCTGCTTCCTGCCGGAGGAGGACCGGCTCGCCGACTATCTGGACGGCTACTACGCGTTCTGGCACCGCGCGTTCCCCGGCACCGGGTTCATCGGCTCGAAGGAGTACGAGCGGAACTACGCGGAGATGGCGCCGGCGCTGGGCCGCCGGTTCGCCGCCGTCCGCGCCGCGGTCGCGGAGCGCGAGCTGGGACGGCTGCCGTCGTTCCTGCGGGGGTGGGCGGAGCACTGCCTGCTGCTGAGGGAACGCGTCGAGGAGCTGGCCACCCGCGGCGAACTCCTCTTTCCCGTAGGGGAAGGGCCCGCCCGCGAGGACACCGGGCAGCAGCGCGCGGAGCCCGCCGGGGCGGCGCCGCCGGAGAAGCTGACCCATGTGCCGGCGGTGCTGCCCCGACTGCTCTCCCCGTACATGCACATGACCAACAACCGGCTGCACGTGACGATCCGGGACGAGGCCTACCTCTCCTACGTGCTCGGCCAGGTGCTCCGTGAACCGCACGGGGCGTCCGCCCGGGACGGCGGCCCCGGGAAGGCGGCGGGGGCGTGAGCGGGGCCGCGGCGGCGCGGGCGTACCGGCCCGCGCTGCGTCCCGGCGTCCTCCTCAGTCCGCCGCTGCTGCGCGGCCCCCGCACCGTGCACCTGGTCCGGCATCCCGTCACGGGCGCCGCGTTCGAGATCGGCGTCAAGGAGCACTTCCTCATCACCCTGCTCGACGGGACCAGGAACCTGGACGACTGCGCGCCCGCCTACGCCGACCGGTTCGGCCGCCGGCTCGGCGAGGAGCACTGGCACCGGATCCTCGGCCTGCTCGGCGCCCGCGGCCTCCTCGCGGGCGCCCCCGACCCGCCGCCCCCGGCGCCGGAGCCACGGCCCGCCAACACGGTCTGGCGCGGCAGCCGCCCGCTGGTCGCCGACGCCGACGCGACCACCGCCCGGCTGCACCGGCTGGTACGCCCCCTGCTCCACCGCGCCGTCCAACTCCCCCTGCTCGCCGCGGTCCTGGCGCTGATCGCGGTCCTCGCCGCACACCCCTCCGCCCTGCTCGACGGTACGGCCGAACTGGTCCGCCGGCCCGTGGCCCTGGCGGCCGTGGCGATGTTCCTGTGGTTCAGCATCACGGTCCACGAGCTGGCCCACGGGGTCGCCGCCCAGCACTACGGCGGGCACGTGGCCGAGATCGGGCTGCGCTGGCGGTTCCCGGCCGCGCTCCTCTCCTGCACGGTCGACAACTACCTGTTCCTGCCCGGGCTGCGGGCCAAGCTGGTGATCGCCGGCGCGGGCGCGTACCTCAACATGCTGCTCCTGCTGCCGTTCGGCGTCTGGTGGGCCGTGCTTCCGGACGGCGCCCCCGAACGCCCGCTGCTCGCCGGTCTGCTCCTGCTCGGGAGCGTCCAGGGGCTCAGCAACCTCGTCCCGCTGCCGCCGCTCGACGGCTACCGCATGCTCGGCCACGCCCTCGGCGCCGCCCGGCTCGCCCCGGAGACGCGCACGTACCTGGCGGCGCGCCGGGGCGGCGGCCGGGCCGCCTACTCCGCACGGGCCCGGCGGATCTACACCTCGTACGCGATCGGGGCGGCGCTGCTGGTCCTGCTCGCCCTGGCCGGCGTCTGCGCGGTGCTCCTCCGGCTGCTGCTCGGATGACCCGCCCCGGCCCGCCGCCCCGCACCTGCCCGCCCCCGACCACCGAAGGACCGACGCACCACATGAGTGAAGGACAGGCCATGCCGACCACATCCCGCGCGGACACCTCCCCGCCCGCCGCCGTCCTCGTCCAGGGGGTCTCCAAGCGGTACGGGGACCGGCAGGCGGTGGACGACGTCTCCCTGGAGATCCACCCCGGCGAGTTCTTCGGGCTCCTGGGCCCCAACGGAGCGGGCAAGTCCACCCTGGTGGAGATCATGGAGGGGCTGCGCCGGGCCGACACGGGCACGGTCGCCCTCTTCGGCGCGTCCCCCTGGCCCCGCGACACGGCGCTGCTGCCCAGGATCGGCGTCCAGACCCAGTCCTCGGCGTTCTTCGTCCGGCAGACCGCGCACGAGCATCTGCGCACGGTCGCCGCGCTGTTCGGCGCGCCCCGGGCGGCCGTCGACGCCACCCTGGAGACCGTGGGCCTCACCGACCGGCGCGACGTGCAGGTGGAGAACCTCTCCGGCGGGCAGCGCCAGCGGCTGGCCATCGCCTCGGCCCTCGTCCACGGCCCCGAGCTGATCTTCCTCGACGAGCCGACCGCCGCCCTCGACCCGCAGGCCCGCCGCGACCTGTGGGAGGTGCTGCGCGCCCTGAAGGCGCGGGGCCGCACCATCGTCTACACCACCCACCACCTCGACGAGGCCGAGGCCCTCTGCGACCGGATCGCGATCCTGGTGGACGGCCGGATCGCCGTCACCGACTCCCCGCACAACCTGGTGGGCGCCTCCCAGGCCCCCAGCCGGCTGCTGCTGCCGCTGGGCCGGCTGGACGAGGAACAGGCCGCGGGGATCAGCGGGGTGGACCGGGTCACCGTCCAGGGCGGCTCCCTCGTCCTGGAGACCCGGACGGCCGGCCGGGTCCTCGCCGCCGTCGACCGGCTCGCCGGACTCGACGGCGTACAGACCCGTACCGCCACCCTCGAGGACGTCTACCTCGACCTGACCTCCCGCCTCACCGCGGCCGGCCGGTCCGACCGCGCGCACGCCGAGACCACGGAGCCGTGACCATGAGCGCCTACGCCGCACTGACCGGAGCGGGCTACCGCGCCCAGGTCCGGGACAAGACCACCCTCTTCTTCACCTTCGCCTTCCCGCTCCTCTTCCTGGTCGTCTTCGGGCTGATCTTCCGCGGCCGGTCCGTGGAGGAGAGCGGCCTGACCTACCTCTCGTACACCGCGTCCGGGGTGCTGTCATGGGGCGTGGCGAACGCCGCCGTGTTCGGCATCGCGTTCACGCTCATGCAGTGGCGCTCCGACGACCTCCTGCGGCTGATCCGCATGTCCCCGGCGCCGCTCTCCGCCGTCATCGGCTCCCGGTACGTCATCGCCCTGGGCGTGGGGGCCGTGCAGTCGCTGCTGTTCGTGGGCGTGGCCATGCTGCCGGTCTTCGGTCTCGAACCGGCCTCCGGCTGGCCGCTGCTGGTCCCGGTGCTCCTCCTCGGCATCACCACCTTCCTGCTGCTCGGCGTGATCATCGGCTCGCTCGCCGACACGCCCGAGTCGGTCGCGGCCGTGGCCAACTTCCTCATGCTGCCGATGGCGTTCCTGTCCGGGTCGTTCTTCCCCATGGACTCGATGCCTTCCTGGCTCCAGAAGGTGTCGCTGGTCATGCCGTTGCGCTACCTCAACGACGCGGTCTCGCACGCGCTCGCGGGCCGCGGAGACTCCTCCGACGTCGTCGTGGGCTGCGTCGGACTGCTCGTGTTCGCCCTCCTCTTCGGGGTGGTCGCGCTCAGGACGTTCCGCTGGACGAGGTCCTCGTGAGCGCCGCAGCGGACGGACCGATGGAGACGGCGCGGGCCGGCCTCCGCTCGGCGCTCGCGCGCCGGCTCGGCCGCGACGTCCCGGTCGTCCCGGTCGGCGTCACCGACGCCGCCGCGCCGGGCGGCGGGCCTGGCGCCCCGGACCCGTGGGCCGGCGCCCGCGCCGACGCCCGGGTCCACCTCACCGCCTCGGCCGTGATCGTCGGCCCCTGGGGCGGCGACGGCACCGCGCCCGCCTGCGGGCGCTGCCTCGCCCTGCGCTGGCAGCGGCTGCGCAGTCGCAGCGAGCGCGACGCGCTGGAGACCGGCGGCCCCGAGGCGCCCACCCCGGCCGGTGACTGGCCGCTGCTCACCGACCACGTGTACGACACCGTCGCCGCGCTCTGCCAGGCCCTGCTCGACGGCCCCGGCGCCGAACCGCCCGCCACCCACCCCGCCGACCGGGCGCTGCCGCAGGTCACCCGCGTCGATCCGGCGACCCTGCGGATCCGCACGTACCCCCTGCTCGCGGACCCGCTCTGCCCCGACTGCGCACCGCCCCCGGAGCCGGCCGCGCCACGGCCCCTGGCCCTCGCCTCCCGGCCGAAACCCGACCCCGGCGCGTACCGGCTGCGGTCGGCGTCCTCGTACCCCCTCCCGCAGGAGGCGCTCGCCAACCCCGTCTGCGGGGCGCTCGGCGGCGGCACCTGGCTCGGCGTCACCTCGCCGACGACGGCGCCGGTCGCCGGAAGCGTCTTCGTCCGCGGGTACGCCGGGCTCAACGACGTGACCTGGAGCGGCCAGGAGAACGCCTTCTCCACCAGCCGCACGCTGGCCTTCCTGGAAGGGCTGGAGCGGTACGCCGGCACCCACCGGCGCGGCCGGCGCACCCCGGTCACCGGATCCTGGAACGCACTGCGCGCCGACGCCGTCGACCCTGCCGTCTGCGGCTTCTACGACCCGGCCACCTACCGCGACGACCCGCTGGTCGACCCGTTCGACCCGGACCGCGCCATCCCCTGGGAGTGGGGCTGGTCGCTGCGCGACGACCGGCCGGTCCTGGTCCCCTCGCGGCTCGTGTACTACAGCGCCGGGCTCGCGGCCGACAACTTCGTCTTCGAATGCTCCAACGGCTGCGCCATCGGCGGCTGTCTGGAGGAGGCGGTCCTCGGCGGGCTGCTCGAACTCGTCGAGCGGGACGCCTTCCTCAACGCCTGGTACGGCGACGCCCGGCTCCCCCGGATCGACCTGGCGGCCGTCGGCGGCGGCGCGGCGGCGGCGATGGCCGAGCGGGCCGCGCTCCAGGGCTACGACGTCCACGTCCTGGACAACCGCGTCGACCTGCCGGTCCCCGTGGTCACGGCGGTGGCCGTCCGCCGGGACGGCGGCCCCGGCACGCTGTCGTTCGCCGCGGCGGCCTCGCTGGATCCGCTCGGAGCGGTCGAGGGCGCCCTGTCGGAGGTGCTGACGTACATCCCGCACCTCTCCCGGCAGACCCGGGAGCGGCGCGGCGAACTGGAGGCCATGGCCGACGACTTCCACCGCGTACGCCACCTCAAGGACCACGCGCAGCTGTACGGCCTGCCGCGGATGGCCGAGCACGCCCGTGGCTATCTGGAGCCGACGGTGGTGCGTCCCTTCGAGGAGACGTACCGCGCGTGGGAGGCGACCGGCCGGCCGCGGACCGGTGATCTGCGCGACGACGTACGGGCCGTGACGGACGCCCTCGTCGCGACCGGGCACGACGTCGTGGTGGTCGACCAGACCACTCCCGAGCAGGAACGCATGGGACTGCGGACGGTCGCCACCCTGGTCCCCGGGCTGCTGCCGATCGACTTCGGCTGGAACCGGCAGCGGGCGCCCCTGATGCCGCGGCTGCGCACGGCGCTGCGCCGCGGCGGGCACCGGGCGACGGACCTGACGGACGCCGAGATCCGCAGGGTGCCGCATCCGTTCCCGTAGCGCTCGCAGGTCCGGCGGCCGGGGCCCCTGGTTCCGGCCGCCGCAGAGCATGGTTCCGGTGACAGGAAAGCGCCCGGCAGCCGTGGAGACGGATACCGGGCGCGCGTCCCGTGCCTGTGGCGGACGTCAGGCGGAGCAGGAGGTGGTGCTGGTGGTGGAGCTGCAGGTCGAGGTCGAGCTGGTGCTCGTGGAGCCGGCGAGCACGACCTCGCTGGCGTCCGAGTAGTCGGAGATCTCGAAGGTCTCGGCCTCGAGCTCGAGGATCTCGTCGGCGAGGGTGCTCAGGTCCTTGTTCATGCTGCCTCCTCAAGGCGGCGGCCCCGCGACCGGGGCCGTCCGGGCTCTACGCGTCCATTCCACCGGGCGCCGCTCACCGTTCGGCACGTCTCCCGCACACATATCGCTGGCACGCCGCGCCAGCGGATGCCACGACCCGTCAGGAGTCCCCGTGGACCGGCCCGATCCCCTCTCCCCCGCCCTGCCCGCCCATCCCGTCCTGGCCAGGGCCGGGGAGGCGCTGCGCCCCGCCCTCACGCTCTATCTGGAGCTCCACCGCGACCCGGAGGTCTCCGGCGAGGAGAGCCGCACGGCCGCCCGGTTCGCGGACCGGCTCGCCGCCGTCGGCCTGGAGGTCGCCCGGGGCGTCGGCGGCCACGGCGTCGTCGGCGTCCTCCGCAACGGCCCGGGCCCGCGCGTCTACCTGCGGGCCGAGCTGGACGCCCTGCCCGTGGAGGAGCGGACGGGACTGCCGTACGCGAGCGGGAACGGCGCCATGCACGCCTGCGGCCACGACCTCCACCTGGCCGCGGCCGCGGGGGCGGCGGAGCTGCTGGCGGGTGGCCGCGGGCACTGGCGCGGCACGCTCGTCGTCGTCGGCCAGCCGGCGGAGGAGACCCTGTCGGGGGCGCGCGCGATGCTGGGCGACGGGCTGTACGAGCGGTTCGGCCGACCGGACGTCGTCCTCGCCCAGCACGCGGCGCCGCTGCCCGCCGGGATGGTCGCGCACGGCACGGCGCACGCGCCGGTCACGGCGGCGAGCGCCGCCCTGGCCGTCGTCGTGCACGGCCGCGGCGGCCACGCCGCCACCCCGCACCTCACCGTGGACCCGGTGGTCACGGCCGCGTCCGTGATCACCCGTCTGCAGACGGTCGTCGCCCGGGAGACGGCCCCCGCCGAACAGGTCACGCTCACGGTCGGCACGGTGCGGGCGGGCACGGCGGTGAACGTGGTCCCCGACACGGCGGAGCTGGGCATCGGCCTGCGGGCGCTCACCGACGCCTCCCTGGACCGGTTCCTCGCGGCGGTGGAGCGCGTCGTGCGGGCGGAGTGCGCCGCGTCCGGCTGCCCGGTCGAACCGGAGATCACGACGGTCTCCCGTACGCCCGCGCTGTGGGGCGACGCCGCCGCGACCCGGGCGGTGCGGGAGGCCCACATCGCGCTCCACGGCCCCGAACGGGTCGGGACCTGGCCGCCGTCGCTCGCCTCCGAGGACTTCCCGCTGTACGGCGACGGGGGCCGCGCGCTGCACGGCGAGGCGGGTGTCCCGCTCGTCTACTGGATGGTGGGCACGGCGAGCCCCCGGCAGTGGGCCGCCTCGGGCGGGCGGCTCCCGCCCAACCACTCCCCCCTGTTCGCCCCGGACGTCCGCACGGCGCTCCCGCCCGCGATCACGGCCCTGACGGCGGCGGCACTCGACCGTCTGGACGCGGCGGACCCACCTCGATGAGGCGAGGCCCGTGCGCTCCGGGAGGCGGGCCGGCCCCGCCTCCGTACCGGCGCCGCTCAGTCGGCCGAGGGGGTGAGGACCACGAAGTCGGCGTCCGCCCGGTCGAGACAGACCGCGAGCCGGCCGACGCCCGGCGCGTCCTCCGGCCCCATCTGCACCCGGCCGCCGTTCTCGGTCACCTTGGCGACGGTGGCATCGCAGTCGGCGACGGCGAAGACGGGGTGCCAGTACGCCCGCCCGTTCGTGAGCCGCAGGTCCTCCGCGGACAGGGCCATGAGACCGCCGTGCATGCGCTCGTCGGGGAGCCCGGCCGGAGTGATGAGGGTGTACGTGCCCCCGCCGCCGGGCAGCTCCATGTCACCGAACCGCCAGCCGAAGAGGCCGCCGTATAACTCCCGGGCGGCCGTGGCGTCGGTCGTGTACAGCTCGGTCCAGGACAGCGAGCCCGGCTCGTCCACCAGCTCGACGCCGGAGTCCCGGCCCGGCTGCCAGACGGCGAACTGTCCGCCCTGCGGGTCGGTGTACTGCGCCATCCGCCCCCACTCCTCGAGGTCCATCGGCGCGACCCGGACCGTGCCGCCCGCCCGTTCCACCGCCTGGGTCGTGGCGTCCGCGTCGGCGACGCTGTAGTAGATCATCCAGGCCGAGCGGGCACCCTCCTCGGTGAGCTTGCCGAGCCCGGCGACGATCTTCCCGTCCTTGCGGAACATCCCGCCTTCCATGTCCTCCCCGTCGCCCATGGACTCGTACTGCCATCCGAACACGGCGCCGTAGAAGGCGGCGGCGGCTCCGACGTCGGGGGCGCCGAGGTCGAGCCAGCAGGGGGAGCCGGGGACGAAGTCGGTGGTGATCATGGCACTGGCCTTTCCGCAGATCCGGTACGCCCCAGCCTCGCACCGCCGACCGCCCCACGCCCGTCGACGCCCCGGCCGTCCTCCATTCGCCGCCAGGGTCATGGCGGTGACCCCCGGCGGCCGGGGCTCCGGCCCTGACGTGCCGGGCGGGGCGCCGCGCGGGACCATGGAGGGGTGGAGCCGTCGTCGCTACGGTACGTCAGCGCCCCCGGCCGCGTGGCGGACGCCGGCGAGGGCATCGGCGCGGACGAGCTGGCACTGGCGGCCCGCAACCACGGTCTGCCCCTGGAGGCGCTGCGCTACGACGTCACCCCGGCCGGGCTGCACTACGTCCTGGTGCACTACGACATCCCGGAGGCGGACGCCGAGGCGTGGCGGCTGTCCGTCGGCGGCTCGGTACGCACCCCCCTCGACCTGGACCTGGCGGCCCTCCGCGCGCTGCCGGCCGTCACCCGCCGGGTCACGATGGAGTGCGCGGGCAACGGCCGGGCGCGGCTCGCGCCGCGGCCGGTCAGCCAGCCGTGGCTGGTCGAGGCGGTGGGCACCGCCGACTGGACGGGGACGCCCCTGCGGTCGGTGCTCGACGCGGCGGGGGTGGGATCCGGCGCCGTCGAGGCCGTGTTCACGGGGGCCGACCACGGTGTCGAGAGGGGTGTCGAGCAGGACTATCAGCGCGCTCTGGCGCTGCCGGTGGCCGAGGACGTGCTGCTCGCCTACGCCATGAACGGCGCCCCGCTCTCGCCGCAGCACGGGTACCCGCTGCGGCTGGTCGTCCCCGGCTGGTACGGCATGGCGCACGTGAAGTGGTTGCGTGACATCACCCTGGTCGACCGCCCGTTCACCGGCTTCCAGCAGACGGTCGCCTACCGCTACCGCCAGGCCCCGGGGGAGCCCGGCGTCCCGGTCGACCGGATCGCCCCGCGCGCCCTGCTCGTCCCGCCGGGGTTCCCGGACTTCATGTCCCGTACCCGCGTCGTGCGGGCCGGCCCGGTCCGGCTGGAGGGCCGCGCCTGGTCGGGCCACGGCCCGGTCACCGAGGTGCTCTTCAGCGCCGACGACGGCCGCACGTGGACCCCGACGGACTTGGCGCCGCCGGACGCGCACCCGGGTGCCTGGCAGTCCTGGCATACGGAGTGGACGGCCGCTCCAGGCCGCCACGTCCTGACCGCCCGCGCCACGGACGCCTCGGGCCGCACCCAGCCGCTCGAACCCCCGTGGAACCGCGGCGGTTTCGGCAACAACGCGATCCAGCGGGTCCGGGTCTTCAGCCGCTGACCGGCCCCGGCGGCTTCTTCCCCGGCCTGCGGACCGCATCCGCCGCGGCCGGCGCCTGGCTCGACCGTGCCCGGGTCCGGCGCGGCGCGGGTGTCTTCGTCCGCGCCGTGCCGGGGGCTTCCGTCCGTCGGGCTCAGAGGGCGCCGACGATGTCCTCCACCCGGGCCTTCGCGTCGCCGAAGAGCATCGAGGTGTTCTCGCGGAAGAACAGCGGGTTCTGCACGCCCGCGTACCCCGAGGCCATCGAGCGCTTGAACACGATGACCTTCCCGGCCTCCCAGACGGTGAGCACCGGCATGCCGGCGATCGGGCTGCCGGGGTCCTCGGCTCCGGCGGGGTTGACGGTGTCGTTGGCGCCGATCACGAGGACGACGTCGGTCTTGGCGAAGTCGTCGTTGATCTCGTCCATCTCCAGGACGATGTCGTACGGCACCTTGGCCTCGGCGAGGAGCACGTTCATGTGGCCGGGCAGGCGGCCGGCGACCGGGTGGATGCCGAACCGTACGTCGACGCCCTTGGCGCGCAGCTTCGAGGTGAGCTCCGCGACCGGGTACTGGGCCTGTGCGACGGCCATGCCGTACCCGGGCGTGATGACCACGGACCGGGCGGAGCCGAGCAGTTCGGCCGCGTTCTGGGCGGTGATCTCCGTGTGCTCGCCGTAGTCGACGTCCGAGCCCGACGGCGCCTCGATGCCGAAGCCGCCGGCGATGACCGCCACGAAGGAGCGGTTCATCGCCTTGCACATGATGTAGCTGAGGTAGGCGCCGGAGGAGCCGACCAGCGCGCCGGTGACGATCAGCAGGTCGTTGCCGAGGAGGAAGCCCGAGGCGGCCGCGGCCCAGCCGGAGTAGCTGTTGAGCATCGACACCACGACCGGCATGTCACCGCCGCCGATCGAGGCCACCAGGTGCCAGCCGAGGGCCAGCGCCAGGGTCGTGACGGCGATCAGCAGCCACAGCTCCGGTGTGATCACGAACCACACCGTCAGGGCGACGAACAGGCCCAGCGAGCCGAGGTTCAGGGCGTTCTTGCCGGGCAGCACCAGCGGCTTGGAGTCGATCTTCGCCGCGAGCTTCAGGTACGCGACGACGGAACCGGTGAACGTCACCGCGCCGATGAACACGCCGATGAACACCTCGGCGTGGTGGATGCCCAGCGTGCCGAGCGCGTCCAGGGCCGCGGCCTCGTGGCCGTCCGGGTCGTTCTCGACGTTCAGGAAGCCGTTCCAGCTCACCAGCACGGCGGCCAGACCGACGAAGGAGTGCAGCAGGGCGATCAGTTCGGGCATGCCGGTCATCTCGACGCCGCGGGCCCGCTGCAGGCCGATCACCGCGCCGATCAGCATCGCGACGGCCATCAGGCCGAGGCCGGCGGTGGAGACGTCGCCGTCCACCGCGAGCACGACCGTCGCGACGAGCGCGACACCCATGCCGAGCATGCCGAACGCGTTGCCGAGCCGGGCCGATTCGTGCTTGGAGAGTCCTGCCAGCGCCAGGATGAACAGCAGCGCGGCAACGAGGTAGGCCGCCTGGGCGGCGGTGGTCGCAGTCATGTCAGCTCCGGTTGAACATGGCGAGCATGCGACGCGACACCGCGAAGCCGCCGAAGACGTTGATGCCGGCCAGGAGGATCGCGACGAACGAGAGCACGGTGACCGTCGTGCTCGTCCGCCCGATCTGCAGGAGCGCGCCGACGACGATGATCCCGGAGATCGCGTTCGTCACCGACATCAGTGGGGTGTGCAGCGCGTGGTGGACGTGCCCGATGACGTAGTAGCCGATCACGATCGCGAGCACGAAGACCGTCACGTGGGGCAGCATCGCCGCGGGGGCGAAGGCGGCGGTGAGGAACAGGGCCAGGGCGCCGAGCGCCACGCCGCCGAACTTCTGCTTCGCCGTCATCGGCGCCTTCTTCGGCACCGGTTCCACCGCGGCCGCCGCGGCGGCGGGCGCCGGGGCCGCGGAGACCTGGACCGGCGGGGGCGGCCACGCCGACTCGCCCTCGCGCACCACGGTGATCGAGCGCTGCACCGGGTCGTCCCAGTCGAGGACCAGCCGGGCGCCCTTCCCGGGCGTCATCAGCTTCAGCAGGTTCACCAGGTTGGTGCCGTAGAGCTGCGATGCCTGCGCCGGGAGCCGGCCCGCGAGGTCGGTGTAGCCGATGACCGTCACGCCGTTCTCGGTGACGGTCTTCTCGCCCTTCACGGTGCCCTCGACGTTGCCGCCGTTGGCGGCCGCCATGTCGACGATCACCGAACCCGGCTTCATGGCCGCCACCATCGCCGCGGTGATCAGCGTCGGCGCCGGGCGGCCCGGGATCAGCGCGGTGGTGATGACGATGTCGGCGTCGCGGCACTGCGTGGCGTAGAGCTCGGCCTCGCGCGCCTTGTAGTCGTCGCCCATCTCCTTGGCGTAGCCGGTGGTCGAGACCTCGGTCTCCGGGGACTCGATCGACAGGTACTCGCCCCCCAGGGAGCGGACCTGGTCGGCCACCTCCGGCCGCGGGTCCGTCGCCCGGACGATCGCGCCGAGCGACCCGGCCGCGCCGATCGCCGCCAGACCCGCGACACCGGCACCCGCGACGAGCACCTTCGCCGGCGGGACCTTCCCCGCCGCCGTCACCTGGCCGGTGAAGAACCGCCCGAACTCGTGCGCGGCCTCGATGACGGCGCGGTAGCCGGCGATGTTCGCCATCGACGACAGCACGTCCATCGACTGCGCCCGGCTGATGCGCGGCACGGCGTCCATCGACAGGGCCGTGAAGGGGCGCCGGCCCAGATCCTCGACCATCGCCGGGTCGAAGGCCGGCGAGAACAGCGCGATCACCGTCGCCGTCGGCCGGACCCGGTCCAATTGGGACGGGGCCGGGGCGTTGACCCCGAGCACCACGTCCGCGGCCGCGGCGTCGCCGATGGTCGCGCCGGCCGTCTCATAGGCACCATCGGGGAAGCCGGCGGCGACGCCCGCGCCCGGGTCGACGACCACGTCGTATCCCAGATTGCGGATCTGTTCGATGGTGGCCGGCGTGGCCGAAACGCGACTCTCACCTGCCCGCGCTTCCTTGAGGACTCCCACAATCACGGGTGTTCTCCGTTCGCTGCTCTGGCCGTCAACGGCATGTGGTCAACTCGACAAGAAGTGCGCCCGCGAAGAGCCGGAAGCGCGCGCTCAGCTTGGCCGCTGGAAGCTCCCCTTGAACAGCACCCACAGATGAGGCGCATGCAACATTCGACGCGGCCCGGATCAGCGCGGGTGGCGTTTTCGCCGGGCATGTACCGATCCCGTTCCGGCGGACGGCTCACCGGGCGCCCGGCCGGTGCGGCCGAGGAGGTGCCCCGGGCCGGTCGCGACCGAACGGCCCGCGCTCGCCGCCCTCTCCCCCGTACGCGGCGGCCCGCGGCCGGCCGTTCGGGCCACCGCCCCCCTCTCGGGCCGCTTCCGTACGTGCCGTCAGAGGCCCGACGGGCCTGAGGACCTGGCGGGCGGGGCGGGGTCGAGGTGCGTGGGCCGGGTCGCCGAGGGGGTCGCGGACGGGGACGGTGGACCGGGCGTCGCCGACGGGCCCGAGCCGCCCGACGGGGCGGGCGAGCCCCCGGACGGACCGTCCGGGCCGGGGCTCGGCGTGGAGCGCGGCGGCGAACTCACGGACGGCGAGGACGACGGTGTCGGCGTGGCCGGCGTCGACGGCGTCGGCGACGGGCGGCCGATCTCGGGCGGGGCGGCGGGCGGCGCCGGGCGGACCGGAGCCGGGTCCGGGGTGAGCACGAGGTAGCCCGTCACGGCCGCCGCCGCGGCGGCGAGCCCGGCGAGGGGGAGCCCCACCCGGCGCAGCCCGAGCCTCCGTACCCGCGGCCCCGGCGGATCGGCGGGGCGCAGCTCGCGGACCGTGACCGCCGCCGCGCGGGCGTCCAGGGCTTCCCGCAGCCTGCGCTCGACGGTGCGCTCGACGGTGCGTTCGGCCGGGGGTTCGCCGTAGGTCATACCCGTCCCTCCAGGATCCGTTCCAGTGCGTCCAGGGCCCTGCTCGCGTTGGACTTCACCGCGCCGCGGCTGATCCCGAGGGTGCTCGCGATCTCCGCCTCGCTGAGCTCCGCCCAGTACCGCAGCACCAGCACCTGGCGGCGGCGCGGCGTCAGCCGGCCGAGTGCGGCGAGCACTTCGCGGTGCGCCTCGTCCAGGACCACGTGCGCCTCCGCGGACGGTACGTCGGACGGTGCGGGCGGGCTCCAGGCGCGGGCGGTCCGCCGCCGGCGCAGGACCGAACGCGAGGTGTTGACCACGGCGGTACGCAGGTAGCCGACGGCGTTGTCCACCTCGGTGATGTGCTCGCCGTGACGGCGGTACAGCGCTGTGAAGGCGTCCTGGACCACGTCCTCCGCGGTCGCCAGGTCGTCGACGAGGAGCACCGCGAGGCGGACCATCCGCAGCCGGTGGGCGTGGTACAGCGCCGTGACCGTCGGCGGACCGTCGCCGGGACCGGCGGTCGTGCCGGCGCGGAGGGGGCTGTCGAGCCCGGGCTCGTGCGGGCGCTGTCCATACCCGGAGACGTACGGGGTGTCGTACGGGTGTACGGGGCGGCCCGGCCGATATGGCGCCGGCTGCGCGGCGGGCGTGGCACGGTCGCGGCGCAGGAACGGCCACAGGCCCCGCCACGCCCGGGGGTGACCGGGCGTGAGGGGGCCGACGGGCGGTGCGAGGTGGAGCACGGGATTCCTCAGCCGTTGGCGCGGCGCCGCACGGCGTACAGGGTGCCGGCGCCGGCGGCGACGAGAACGGCGGCCCCGGCCCCCAGCGCGGCGGTGGTCGCGGAGGAGCCGGTGTGGGCGAGTTCGGGGCCGGCGGGGGAGGCCGCGGGCCGCGGGGCGTCGCTGCCGACCGCGCTCGGGGCCGCGCTGGGCGCGCTGCCGGTGTCCTCGCCGGGGAGGCTCGGCGACGCGCTGGGCCGACTACCGGCGGGCACGCTGACGGACGGGCTCGGCTTCACGGCACCGGCGGGCGCGCTCACGGAAGGGGTCGGCCTCACGGCGTCCGAGGGTGCCATCGGTGCGGCGCTCGGCGTCGCGCTGGAGGCGGGGGCCGGCGCGGGAGCGGACGCGGCGGAGCCCGCCGCCGCTGCCGCCGGGCCGGCGAGGGCGACGACCGCCCCCGCCGTGGCGGCGGTGACGGCCGCCCGGCGCAAGGTGCGGGGGACGCGCTTCAGGTTCATCACTGTATTTCTCCACGGTCGGGTCGGGAAAGGGGCACGCATCCGCGCCCCTCACCCCCGCACGACGCGCGACCCCGGGCGAGGTTGCCGCTCGCGACCGGAAACTTTCCCACGACCGGAAATTTTCCGCAGGGCCGTGCCGAGCGCCGCGATGCCTTCCTCGATGTCTCCCGTCGAGCCCGCGGCGTAGCCCAGGATCAGGCCCGGCGGACCGGCGCCGAGGCGGTGCCAGGACAGCGGATGGGCCTTGACTCCGAGGTCCAGGGCCGCCGCGGCGAGGGCGGTGTCCTCGATCGCGGCCCCGTCGAAGGTGACCATCAGATGCAGTCCCGCGGCCGCCCCGTGCACCCGGGCCCCGGGCAGCCGCTCCGCGATCGCCCTGAGCATGACGTCGCGGCGGCGCCGGTGGCGGCGCCGGACGAACCGCAGGTGCCGTTCGAGTTCGCCGGAGTCCATCAGGCGGGCGAGGACCAGCTGGGCGAGGACCGGGTTCCCGAGGTCGGCGTACCGCTTGGCGGCCGTCACGGCCTCGGCGAGGCGCGGCGGGACCAGGAGCCAGCCGAGGCGCAGGGCAGGCGCCAGGAGCTTGGACACGCTCCCGGCGTAGCAGACGCCCTCCGGCAGCAGGGCGCGCAGCGCGGGTACGGGGGCCCGGTCGTAGCGGTGCTCGGCGTCGTAGTCGTCCTCGATCACTAGGCCCCCGTCGGCGGCCCAGCCGAGCAGGTCGCGGCGGCGTTCGCCGTCGAGCACCACCCCGGTCGGGAACTGGTGGGCCGGGGTGAGGAGTACGGCCCCGGCCCCGCTCGCCCGCAGTGCGGCCACGTCCAGCCCGTGCTCGTCCACCGGTACGGGGACCGGCTCCAGCCCTCCGTACTCCAGCTGTTGGCGGGCCCCGAGAGAGCCGGGGTCCTCCACCGCGATGCGGCGCGCCGCCCCGTCGTCCCGCAGGACCTGGGCCAGTAGCCCCAGGGCCTGGGCGACGCCCGCGACGATCACCACCTCGTCGGGGTCGGCGCGGATCCCCCGGTTGCGGGCCAGCCAGCCGGCGACCGCCGTGCGCAGGGCGGGCGCGCCCTGCGGGTTGCCGTAGCCGAAGTCCGCGGGCGTGAGGCCTGCCAGCACCCGGCGCTCGGCCTGGAGCCAGGCGGTACGGGGAAAGGCGGTCAGGTCGGGCACGCCGGGCGAGAGGTCGATCCGGCAGGGCACGGCGCGCAGCGCGTCGACGAGTCCGCCGCGCGCGGGGACGGGCGGGGGCGTCGTCACGCGCGGCGGCGCGGCGACGACGACCGTGCCGCCGCGGCCGCGGCCGGACACCTGGCCGGTCTCCGCGAGGCGCTGGTAGGCCTCGGTGACCAGCCCCCGGGAGACGCGGAGTTCACCGGCGAGCACCCGGCTGGCCGGGAGCCTGCTGCCGACGGGGAGGGTGCCGTCGGCGATGGCCGCGCGCAGCCGGTCCGCCAGCCAGTCGGTGCGGCCGCCGGGCGGTGCCTGGCCGATGTCGAGCTGGAGGAAGTCCGAGCCGGTTCTGGACCCCTGGTTCGCACGCTCTTTGGACCTGCTCATCGGACCATTGTGCCGTGAGGGTGGGGGCATGGAGCACAGGGAAGCCCTCACCGCGGCCAAGGCCGCGACCATCCCCGCGTCGGCCGGCCGGTCCGGGACGGCCGTCGGGGGTTCGTCCTCCGTCGCCTTCCGGGATCTGGCGCCCGGAATGGTCGGGATGGCGCTGGTCGGCGGAAGCGTCACCGTCTCCCGCGCCCTCGTCGACGCCCCGCTGTTCACCGTCCAGGCCGTGCGGTACGCGGCCGCCGCGCTGCTGCTGCTCGTCCTGGCCCGGGCGGCGGGCGTGCCGCTGTCGCGGCCGAGGGGCCGGGAGTGGCTGTGGCTGGCCGGGGTCGCGGCGACCGGGCTGGTGCTGTTCAACGTGGCCGTCGTACGAGGGGTCGCGCATGCCGAGCCGGCCGTCATCGCCGTCGCGGTGGCCTCCGTACCGATCCTCCTCGGGGTGATCGGGCCCTTCCTGGAGGGCCGGCGGCCCAGTCGGCGCGTGCTGCTGGCGGCGCCCGTGGTGGTGGCCGGGGCGGTGCTGGTGGAGGGGACGGGCCGGACGGACGCCGCCGGGGTGGCCTGGGCGGGCCTCGCGCTGGGCTGCGAGGCCGGGTTCACCCTGCTCGCGGTGCCGGTGCTGCGCAGGCACGGGCCGTGGGGAGTCTCCGTACACGCGGTGTGGATGGGCGCGGTGATGCTTGCGGTGCTCGCCGTGTCCGTCGAGCGGCCCGCCGACGTGGCGGCCCTCGGCGCGGAGCAGTGGGCGGCCGTCGCGTACCTCACCGTCCTGGTGACAGCGGTGGCGTTCCTGCTGTGGTACCGGACGGTGGCCGTCGTGGGGTCGGGCCGGGCCGGGCTGCTGACCGGGATAGCGCCGCTCGCCGCGGCGGGCGCCGGGGCCGTCGCGGGCGGCGGGGTGCCGGGCCCGGCCGTGTGGTTGGGGCTGGCGGTCGTCGTCGTCGGCCTGGCGACGGGCCTGCGCCCACCACGCCGCCCGCTCCCCCACCGGGAGCCGGAACCGCCATCCGGCGGGGCCGGCCCGGCATGATCCGAACGAAAGGAGCTAGGTCGTGTCCGGAAAGTAGCGCCGTCTGCCCGCAGGGCAGGGCCCGCGGCGTCTGGTGCGTGCGATCGCAAGGCGGAGGGTCGCCCTCGTACCGGGCGTACTCGGGCGATCCCGACAACGCGGCGAGCGCTCGTGCCAGGCGTCGCGGGCCAGGCGGGACTTTCCGGACACGACCTAGACGAGGACCTCCGCGAGCAGGGCGGCCGTCGTGGCGACCAGGGGGTTGTCGGCCTCGGCGTCCTCCTCCGGCTGCGTGGTCAGGACGGCCAGGGCGAACGGGGTGCCGTCCGGCGACCAGGCGATGCCCACGTCATTGGCGCCGCCGTGGCGCGCGCCCCCGGTCTTGTCGGCGAGGAGCCAGTCGGCGGGCAGGCCCTTGCGGAACTTCTCGGTGCTGGTGGTGTTCCGGAGCAGCCAGTCGGTGAGGCGGGCGCGGTCCCGGGGGTTCAGCACCCGGCCGAGGACGAGCCGGGCGTAGGTGGCGCCGATCGCGCGGGGGGTGGTGGTGTCGGTGACGCGCCACGGTTCGGCGGAGTTGAGTCGGGGCTCCCACCGGTCGAGGCGGGTGACGTCGTCCCCGGTCGAACGGCAGAAGCGGGTGACGGCGGTGGGTCCGCCCAGTTCGCGGAGCAGCAGATTGCCCGCGGTGTTGTCGCTGTACCGGATGGTGGCGTCGCAGAGTGCGCCGACGGTCATGCCTCCGGTCACGTTCTCCGTCTTCCCGGTGATGGGCGAGTGACCGGACTTCGTGACGTATTCCGCGGTGTAGTGGACGCGCCGGCCCAGGACCTCGCCATGGCGGTCCAGGTCGCGCAGGACGGCCGCGGCGGCGAGCGTCTTGAACACGGAGGCCATGGGGAACCGTTCGTCCGCGCGGTACGTCACCGTCCGCCCGGTGCGCATGTTGCGGGCGAAGACGCCCAACCGCGCGGTGTGCGCCGCCTCCAACTCCCGCAGCCGCTCGGCCACCTGGTCCCCGTGGACCCCCGGGCGCGTCGGCCGGTTCGCGGCGTGCGCCGGACCCGTACCGAGCGCGAAGGCCGTGGACATCGCCGTACCCGCACCGATCGCGAGGGCGGTACGCCGGGACGGACCCGGTCCGTTGGTGTGCAAGGTGGTCCCTTCCGCAGTGATCGCTGACGTATCCCACCACGCACCGGAGGCCGACCCGGTTTCGCCGCACAGCGAATCGCCCGGCCGTCTGTCCGAAACCACGCGGGCCGGCGCGGCGGCCGGAGGGGACGTATCCGCGCGCCTCCCCGTGTCGACGGTGAGCTTCTCGGCGACGCCGGGGACGGGGGCCTCAGTGAGGGCGTCCGGGGTCGACACCGTCGCCGTCCGGCGCGTTCACCGTGCCTCCGCCCAACCGTTTCGCGCCGCGTAGGCGCCGAGCTGCATCCGGGTTCGGACCCCGGCCATGTCCATGAGGTGGCGCAGGCGGCGGTGCAGCGTGCGCGGTGACAGACCGAGTTGTGTCGCGGCCGTCAGATCCGTCAGGCCGGTCAGGAGCAGCGCGAGGATCCTGCGGTCCAGCTCGGTCGGGCCTTGCGGACCGGCCTCGACGAGAGCTTCGGATGTGTCTCCCGTGCCCGACAGTTCCAGCGGGTGGGCCGTGCGCCATACCGTCTCGAAGAGTGCGTCCAGCGCGTCCAGCAGGCCGCTGCGGTGCAGCAGCACGGCACCGTGCTCTCCCGCCGGTGTGACCGCGAGGGGGACGAGGCCGAGGTCGGCGTCGGCCAGCACGAGTTTCATCGGGAGGTCGTCGGCGACACGCAGTTGCACTCCGTTGCGCAGGGAATCGATCGCATCGCGGACGATGCCGGGCTCGGCCAGCACGGCGCGGTCCAGTACCGCCCGGAAGAGCACTCCGCGGTCGAGGGCCATGGGCTCGGCGGTGTTCTCGTCGGGAGGCAAGGCGACGAACGGTGCCGTGATGAAGGAGCGGACCTGCGTGCGGGCTGCCTGCTGCACCTGGAGGAAGCGGTGGCGGATGGCGTCGACGCCCGTGACGACCTCGAACAGATCGTCGATGCTGCTCCCGGCCATCGCCGCCCGGTGTTCCTCGGCGAAGGTCGCCAGGGCATGCTCGGCCATGCGCAGCCCGTCCCGGCGCTGGCTGATGAGAGCGCCGAGCGCCATGGCCGGTGGCGCGGCGGTGAACAGCCCGTCCGCCGACCTGATCACCAGTCCCCACCCGACCAGGCGGGACAAGGCCTTGTCCATGTCGGCTCGCGATACGCCGAGAAGATCCGACAGGAGCACCGGGGTGGAGTTCGGCCGTCCGAGGAGCCCCCGGTAGACGTGCTCCTCCTCGGGTTCGAGGCCCAGGACATCCAGCATCGGCGAGCGACTCCGTTCCACTTTCAACAGCGGGGAGAGTATGCGCCATGGCGGCAGCCCCTGAATAGTCCCTGCTGGGAGCGGGTGCGAGGGGAGGGGCCCCGGGGAGTCGCCTCCCCGGGGCCCGGCAATGCGGTTCATCGCAGGCCGTACGCCCGGACGATCTCGTTCTTGACGCCGAAGCCGCTGTCCGTCTCGGCGCTCGCGCGGAGAGAGACGAAGCCGCCGGGCTTCTTGGCCGTCCTGAACGGACCTGTCCAGTAGCCATCGGTGCCCTTGGTCAGGTTCACCTTCTGCCAGGTGGAGCCGTCGTCGTACGAGATGTCCAGCTGCACCTTGGTGACGGTGCCCGGCACGGTGCCGAGGTTCATCGACACCGGCTTGAGGGCGATCTGCTGGTGTGCGTTGGCCTTGACGTCACCGTGGAGGTCCGTCTCCAGCTTGTAGTCCAGGTTCAGCACCGAGAACGGCTCGAAGAAGTCCGAGTCGACGGTGTCGGACATGAACGTCCACTCACTGTGGGTGCGTGTCGACAGCCGGAAGACGTCCCCGGGCCGCTCCACGTCGAGGACGGCACGGTAGGGCAGTCGGCCCGCCGGTACCGCGACCCACTGCATGTCCCCGCCGACCGGGTTGTCGTGGATCAGCATGTCGCCCTGGAACACCCGCAGACGGGACGGCGTCTCGCCCCACGGCAGGAAGCCGCCGAGGCGCATGTTGTCGCTGGCGGAGGCCCATGCCTGCACGTTCCAGGTCATGTAGTTCTGCCAGCGGGAGTTGTACACGCCGAAGGACTCGCCCTGGGCGGGCCGGGTCGCCGGGGCGAACCAGTCCAGGCGGGTGGTGCTGCCCTTGGCGTACGTGTTGTCGCCCGACACCATCACCCACGGCAGGCTCCCGTCGATGCCCTGCGCGTGGAACTCCCTCCAGACCTGGCCCGGGGTCACCCACTCGGTCCGGGTGCCCGGGTGCCACTCGGGCTCGGGGAAGTTGAACGACGGGCTGAGGGTGAAGTCGGATCGGTATCCTTCCGCCGACGTGCCTTCCGTGGCCGAGTAGTAGCGGGCGTCGATCCGGGCGAGGTCGTCCTGGGCCGGCTTGTAGACCAGGGCCCGGTCCGGCACTCGGCCGGGGTAGTCCCGGGTCAGGTCGTAGACGAACGGCGTGTGCGCGGTCTGCTCGACGGTCAGCTTCGGCGCGCCGGCCTTGGCCATCGAGATGAGGGCCTTGCCCGCGTCACGGTGCACGGTGGCGACCGGGATGGTCGACTCGCCGACGTACTCCATCAGGGCGCCGACACCGTCGTTGACCACGATCAGTGCCGTGGCACCGGCCGCGGCCGCGGCCGCGGTGCGCTCCTGAGGCGCGACCTCGTCACTGCGCTCGACGACGACGACCTTGCCCTTGGCCTTGACCTTGTCGTAGGCGGCCGCCGCGCCGCTGCCCGCGAAGACGACGTTCAGCCTGTCGGTGGCTGTGTCCAGGGCGCTGCCTGCCTGCACCAGCGTCTCGAAGCGGAGCCGACCGTCCGGCGTGCTCAGGCCGAGTCGCGGCTCGCCCTTGCGCCAGCGGGTGGTCAGCATGAAGTCGCCCTGCTTCATGGGCTCCGTCGGTGCGACGTAGACGTCGTCGTACGTCGGCGGCAGCACGTACGCGCTGCGGTAGTCCATGTACGGGTCGAGGCCCGCGTAGTGGACGTTGAAGTCGACCTTGCGCTGGCGGTCCTCGGTGCGCTGCGGCGCCTCGGTCTGCAGCAGACGTGCCTTGCTCGCGTCGAGCACCACATCCGCGGAGCCGCCCTTGAGTACGGTCTCCGGGTCGAGCAGCACGGCCATACCCGACCGGTCCGCCTTCTCGCCGGCCACGTCGAGGTACGCCGCGACGGTGTACAGGCCGGGGGCCATGCGCATGGTGGTCGAGCCGTCGACGTGGACCGACCACGGCCAGAAGTCACCGGCCAGGTTGATCGCGACCGACCCGGCGGCGGGCTTTCCGTCGCGGCCGATCAGCTTGATGTTCAGGTCGTAGCGCTCCTCCTCCTTGAGGAGCGCGACCGATGTGCGGGTCACCGGCTGCCCCGTGGCCGCGTCGGTGGCGATCACGTAGCCGACGTGCCGGCCGACCGATGCGGTCTGCGGATCACCGGTCACCGGGACGGCGGCGGTTCCGCCCGCCGGGACGGTCACCCTGGCGGCGCCCAACGTGAACGGGCCGTCGGCGTCGTTCAACGCCAGGTCGAGCGTGACGTCGGCGGAACCCGTGTTGGTGAAGGTCGTCTCCTTGGTGACGGGGACGTCGCTCGGCTGGTGCGGCCATGTGTAGTTGCCGAAGAAGAGCGATCCGGTGGCGCGGACCGGGGTGCGCACGGCGGCGGCCACGTCGAGACGACCGGTGCCGACCTCGTACGGCGAGTACCCGTCGGCCAGGCCCTTCGCGGTGCTCATCAGGTGTTCCTTGAGCTGCGCGCCGGTCCAGTCCGGGTGCCGCTGTGCCAGGATCGCCGCAGCGCCGGCCACGTGCGGAGTGGCCATCGATGTGCCGCTGATGGTGCGGTAGAGACCCTCACCACCGTCGGTCATCTCCTGCGAGCGAGCGGCGGTGATGGCCACGCCGGGCGCCGAGATGTCCGGCTTCATGGCGCCGGAGTAGGCGAGCGGGCCGGTACTGGAGAAGGAGGCGAGCCGGTCGTCCTTGTCCGTGGCGGCCACGGTCAGCGCCGAGGCGGCCGCACCCGGGGAGGAGATGCTCTCCGGGCCCGCGTTGCCGGCGGCTATGACGAACAGTGTGCCGTACTGCGCGGACAGCGCGTCGACCGTCTGCGACATCGGGTCGCTGCCGTCCGTCGGGTACGAGTCGCCGAGGCTCATGTTGACGACGTCCGCGCCGGATTCGGCGGCCCACTGCATGCCGGCCATGACCCACGAGTCCTGGCCGTAGCCCTCCGCGCCGCCGAGCACCTTGCCGACGAACAGGTCGGCTCCGGGGGCGACGCCCTTGTTGTCGCCCCCGGAGGCCGAGCCCGAACCCACGATCGTCCCGGCCACGTGCGAGCCGTGCCCGTTGACGTCGGTGACGGCCTCGCCCGGCACGAAGCTGGCCGTACCGTCGATCAGGCCGGCGAAGTCGGGGTGGTTGACGTCGATGCCGGTGTCGAGCACCGCGACCTTGACGCCCTTGCCGTCGTAGCCGGCCGACCAGGCCTCGGGGGCGCCGATCAGCGGCACGCTCTCCTTCAGGCCGGCCTTCACCCGGCCGTCGAGCCACAGCTTCGCCAGACCCGCGCCGAGCGTCGCGCCGTTTCGCGGCGCCACGGTGGTCCAGAAGGTGCGGGCCTGCCCCTTCTCGGTGCTGAGCGCCGCGGCGCGGATGCCCTTGAGGTCGCGGGTCAGCCTGCTGCCCCGGGGGGCCGTCGGCGGGGCGGCCGCGCGGGACTTCGGCTGGGTGTACGTCGCGATCAGCGGCACCGAGGCCGACTTCGCGTCGTCGTAGCCCATCTCGATCAGGTCGGTGACGTTGAACAGCCGCCGGTCCAGCTTCTCCGAGCCCAGCAGCGGCGCCGCCTCGTCCGGGACGACGAACAAGTCGCCCTTGATCTGCTGCACTTTCACGCCGCCGACGGCGCTGTCCGGCCGGTCGACGTCGGCCGTCTGCTTGCCGTCGGCCATCGTGGTGACCGTGACGACGTCGCCGGTGACCAGGGTGACTTTGTGGGTCGCCGAGGGCTTGGCGGTGACGGTGGGTTTGATCGGAGCGGCTTGTGCGGGCGTGTGCAGGGCCGCGAGTCCCGACGCCACGAGGGGCACGGCGGTGGCGACCGCGATCAGCTGCCGGCGCCCGCGCCGGAAGACGGAAGCATGAGGGGGCAAGTACATGCCATGGGTCTATCGACCGGTGAACGCCGTCGTGAAGGGCTCATGACGGCAAGTCCTCGCCATGGCGGATGTTTGTCAGCGGTGAACCTCGCGATTTCGGGCGCAAAGGCACCGTACCGAGACGTGAGGTTCGGCGGCCCGTCCGTGCCGACAGGCGTGTCGTCCCCCGAAACGGCCCCGGACCCCGGTCTCCGACGGCCGGGGTCGACGGCCGTAGGCTCTGGACATGGTGGATGCGCAGCCGGACGGGGCAGGACGAGGGCCGGGTCGACCGCGAGAGGAACGGGTCACCGGAGCCGTCCTCACAGCGGTCGTGGACATGGTCCACGAGCAGGGGATCGGGGCGGTCACGATGGACGCCGTCGCGGCACGGGCCGGCGTGAGCAAACCCGCCATCTACCGGCGGTGGCCCACCAAACAGGATCTGATCATCGCAGCCGCGGAGACCCGCATCGGCATTCTGTCGGTGCCCGACCTGGACGACTTCCGCGCGGAACTCCGCTTCGTCCTCACCGCTCGCCTGGAGGCCTACCGGCTGCCCGGTACGGACCGGCTGATCGCGGGCCTCATCGGGGCGGCGGCCGAGACCGGCGCGGTACGAGGCCAGTACGCGGAGTACACCGAGCGGATCACGAGCGAGACGAGGCGCATCCTCGAACGCGGGATCATCCGCGGCGACGTGGCCCCGGAGACCGATGTCCGGGCCGCCGCCACGTTGGTGGCCGCACCGTTGATCTTCCGGCTGATCGGCGAGCAGGAGATGCCCGACGCTCGCTTCGTGGACAGCCTCGTGGATCTCGTCGCCAGGGCCGTCGGCCCGGTCCGCTGACGCCTCCGCGGCGGCGGCGATCCCGGGCTCCACATTGCGCGCGTCAGACCCCTTGCCTCACCACGCCGCAATAACGATACTCCGGGTAACGATTTTAGCCCTCGCCACGGAGGCCTCATGGACAGCAGCACGCCCGCCCCCGCCCTCGACAAGCCGTTGATGCACTACGGGAAGCGCGCGCTCGACCGCATCGCCCCGAACGCGCCCCAGCCCGACTACCGGATCCTGGACATCTGCCCGCTCACCCCGCACATCGGCGCCGAGATCGAGGGCGTCGACCTCTCGCTCGCGATCGGCGAGGAGCTCGCGGAGGAGATCCGGCAGGCCCTGCTGGAGTGGAAGGTGCTCTTCTTCCGCGACCAGCACGCCTTCGACCCGAAGAGCCAACTGGCGTTCTCCGGCTTGTGGGGTGAGCCGGAACCCAACCCCTTCTTCCCCAAAGGCGACTCCGTCGGGGTCTCCCGGCTGGCCAAGGACGCCATGGCCGTCGGCACCGAGAACATCTGGCACAGCGACCACTCGTTCATGGCCGCGCCGGCACTCGGCTCCGTACTGCGCGCCGTCGAGGTGCCGTCCGCCGGCGGCGACACCATGTGGGCGGACATGGCGGCCGCCTACGACAACCTCACCGAACCCATGAAGGCCCGCGTCGACGGGCTCACCGCCGTGCACGACTGGGTGCCGAGCTGGGGCGCGCTGATGACCGACCGTCAGATCGCGGCGCACCGGGAGAATCTGCCCGCCGTCGAGCACCCCGTCGTCGTGAGCCACCCGCGGACCGGTCGCAAGCTGCTGTACGTCAACGAGCCCTTCACCACCCGGATCGTCGGGCTGTCGGACGCGGAGAGCCGCGAACTGCTCGACGAACTCGTCCTCCAGGCCCGCATCCCCGAGTACCAGGTTCGCTTCCGCTGGCAGCCCGGCTCGGTCGCGGTCTGGGACAACATCGCCACCCAGCACTACGCGATCAACGACTACTTCCCGCAGCGCCGCGTCATGGAACGCGTCGCCATCGCCGGCGTCCCGCTCTCCTGAACCAACTCCCGGCCCCTCCCCCTCCCCCTCCAGTCTCCGCGGAGCCCTTGTGACCGACATCGATGTCGCACCCGCTGTGCCGGCAAGCCCCCGGAAGGCGCCGGGCAGGACGAGATCCCGCGCCTGGGTCGTCACCGCGCTGCTCGTCGTCTTCATGATGATCAACTTCGCGGACAAGTCCGTGCTCGGCCTGGCCGCGGAGGAGATCCGACAGGACCTCGGTCTGTCCGCGTCGGCCTTCGGACTCGCCAGCAGCGCCTTCTTCCTGCTGTTCTCGATCTCCGGTGCCGCCGTGGGGCTGCTCGCGGACCGCATCCGGCCCAAGTGGCTGATCCTTGCCATGGCCGTCCTCTGGTCCGTCTCCCAGGCGCCGCTGGCGGTGGGCGGAGGGCTCGCGGTGCTCCTCACCTCACGTGTTCTGCTCGGTGCTGCCGAGGGGCCCGCCTTCCCCGTCGCTCAGCAGGCCACCCTGTCCTGGTTCCCCAACCACCGACGCAACCTGCCGGGGGCGCTGATCGTCCTCGGCACCACCCTGGGGGTCCTGGTCGCCGCGCCCGTCCTGACATGGGTGATCCAGCACCACGGCTGGCGCTCGGCCGTTGCCGCGGTGGCGCTGGTCGGTGTCGTGTGGGCGCTGCTGTGGATCCCCTTCGGCGGGGAGGGGCCCTACGCGGCGGCGCCGGCCGCCACGGCGACGGGCGGCTCCGGCGACGGGAAGGGGGAGAGAGCGGTGGGGCCGGGTGCGGCCCGGCCGAGGACGCCGTACCGGCGCATCCTCGCGACCCGTACCTGGATCGGTGCGACGGCCGCCTACTTCGGCACGTACTGGGTCATCGCCTTCGCCCTCGTCTGGCTCCCCTCCTACCTTCAGGACGCACTCGGCTACACCTCCGCCGGGTCCACCCGGATGCTGATGCTGGTCTGGGGGCTGGGCGGGGTGGTGGTGCTCGGGCAGGCAGGTCTGACCGGGTGGCTGCTGCGTCGCGGGACCGCGAGCCGATGGGCCCGCGGCAGGGTCGGCGGTGTGCTGCTGCTCGTCGGTGCCGCGGCATGCCTCGCCCTGCCTTCGGCCCCGGCCGGTGCCGTGACGGCCCTGCTCCTGATCACCGGATTCGGGCTCGCCGGAGCGATGAGCAGCGTCGCCGTCACCACCGTCACGGAACTGGCTCCGGCCGATCGTCGCGGCGGCGCCCTCGGCATCATGAACGCCGTGGTGACCACCGCCGGTCTGATCGCCCCAACGCTGATCGGGCACCTCGTGGACACCCACGGCGTGGGGGGCTACCGGCACGCCGTCCTGATCACCGGCGCCGTTCTCCTGCTGAGCGGAGTCGCCGCCCTCACGCTGATCGACCCGGACCGCGACGCCCGCCTGCTGACCGCGTGACCACGGGCGCGTGTCCGCTCCTCGCGCAGCGCCGGGAGCAGGCCTCGCCCTTCCCGCTCCCGACCGACCGCGAGGAACGACGTTGAACAGCAGCACCCTCGACACCTCCCTGCTCGACCGCACCGTGGCCGACGTACGTGCCCATGCCGCGTCCTGGTGCGCCACCCCGCTCGCCGAACGCATCGCCCTCCTGGAGCGGCTGCTGCCGCGCGTCGTCGCGAATGCGTCCGACATCGCCGGTGCGGGCGCCCGGGCGAAGGGGTACGGACCGGACTCCCCCTGGGCGGCCGAGGACTGGATCGGCGGGCCCTGGGCCCTGGCCCAGAACACCGCCGCGCTCCTGCACGTCCTGCGGCGGATCGCCGCCGGCGGGGACCCGCTGGACGGCAGGACGGTTCACGAGGAGAACGGCCGCACGCGCGTGGACGTCTTCCCCGCCACCCGCTGGGACGCTCTGCTGCTCAACGGGTTCACGGCGCAGGTGTGGCTGCGCCCCGGCGTCACCGCGGAGCAGGCGCGGGCGTGCGCCGCGGGAGAGTACCGGGGCAGGCAGGGAGACCCTGGCCTCGCCCTGGTGCTCGGCGCCGGCAACGTCGCCGCCATCACCGCGCTGGACATCCTGCACAAGCTCTATGCCGAGGGCCAGGTCGTCATCGCCAAGATGAACCCGGTCAACGCCTACGTGCGCCCCCACTTCGAGCGCGTCTTCGCCGAGTTCGTCGAACGGGGCTGGCTGCGCTTCGTCGACGGCGGCGCGGCCGAGGGCGGCTACCTCACCCGCCACGCAGGCGTCGACTCCATTCATGTCACGGGCAGCGACCGCACCCACGACGCCATCGTCTGGGGCACCGACGAGGACGCCGAGCGGCGCAGACGGGACGACCTGCCGCTGATCGCCAAGCCCTTCAGCAGCGAACTGGGCGGCGTCAGCCCCTGCATCGTGTCGCCGGGCCCGTGGAGCGAAGCCGACTTCCGCTTCCAAGCCGAGCACATCGTCACCAGCAAGATGAACAACTCGGGCCACAACTGCATCGCCAGCCAGATCCTGGTCCTGCCACGTGACTGGGACGGCACCGAGCGGCTGCTCGACGAGATCCGGAAGGTGCTGCGCCGACTGCCCCCGCGCGCCGACTACTACCCCGGCGCCGCCGACCGTCTCGCCTCCGTACGAGCGGCTCACCCGACGGCGGAGGCCCACGGCGACGGCTGCCGACTGCTCGTGCCCGACATCACGGACCACGACGACCTCCTCGTTCTCGACGAGGTCTTCGGCAGCGCCCTGGGCGTCGTACGCCTGCCCGGCGCGTCCCCGGCCGCATTCCTGCGGCAGGCCGTCGACTTCGCCAACGACACCCTGCCCGGCACCCTCGGCGCCACCCTGATCGTCCACCCGAGGACGGAGAGGGAGCATCGGGAGGCGGTGCGTACCGCCGTCGCCGAGCTGCGCTACGGCACGCTGGGCGTCAACTGCTGGTCAGGGGTCGGTTTCCTGCTCGGCTACACCCCCTGGGGCGCCTTCCCCGGCCACACACGGCAGGACATCGGCAGCGGCATCGGCTTCGTGCACAACGCGTTCATGCTCGAGGACGTCGAGAAGACCGTCCTGCGCGCGCCCTTCACACCCGCTCCGCGCGGCCTGATCACGGGCGACGCGTCCCTGTCACCACGCCCGCCGTACTTCGTCACCCATCGCACCGCCCTGACCACGGTGCGGCGCCTCACCCGCTTCACGGCCGCGCCGAGCCTCACCAAGCTGCCCGCCCTCCTCGCGTCCGCGTTGCGGGGCTGACACCCCGCTCGCCTGCCGCTCGCACCGACACACCCTACGGAGACCCCATCTCAACCTCGCCGTCGTACTGGAGAACAGCGTCCGCGCCGTACCCGACCGCACCGCCATCGTCCTGGGCGACCAGCGGCTCACCTACGCGGAGCTGGACACGGCCGCCAACCGCGTGGCCGACCTCCTCCGCTCGCGCGGTATAGAGCCGGGTGACAAGGTCGCCCTGTCCTGCCCGAACCTGCCGTGGTTCCCGATCGTCTACTACGGCATCCTCAAGGCCGGCGCGGTGGTGGTACCGCTCAATGTGCTGCTCAAGGGCCGTGAGATCGCTTACCACTTGGCCGACTCCCAGGCCAAGGCCTACTTCTGCTTCGAGGGAAGCGCCGAACTCCCGCTCGGGCAGGAGGGCTGGTCCGGCTTCGGCGAGGCGCCGGACTGCGAGCACTTCTTCGTCATGACGGCCGCACTCTCCGGCGACTCCCCGATCGAGGGCGCCGAGAGCCTCACCGCGGCGCTGGCCGGTCAGCGCGGGGACTTCGAGACGGTGACCACGGAGCCCGGTGACACCGCGGTCATCCTGTACACGTCCGGCACCACCGGCCGGCCCAAGGGCGCCGAGCTCAGCCACTCCAACGTGATGCTCAATGTGCTGACCTGCCACAAGCTGTTCGGCGAGGTGGAGCACGACGTGCACCTGATCGCGCTGCCGCTGTTCCACTCCTTCGGCCAGGTCGTGCAGATGAATGCCGGCCTCGCGTCAGGAGCCACGCTGGTCCTGCTGCCACGCTTCGATGCCCGTGCTGCCCTCGCCCTCATGCAACGCCACGCGGTCACCTTCTTCGCGGGCGTCCCCACCATGTTCTGGGCTCTGCTCGCATCGGACGCCGACGACGTGGACCTGCCGCAGATCGCGAAGAACCTGCGCATGGCGGGCTCGGGCGGCTCTGCACTCCCGGTGGAGATCCACCGCCGCTTCGCCGAGCGGTTCGGCGTCACGATCCTGGAGGGGTACGGCCTCTCGGAGACCAACCCCGCCGCCACCTTCTCGCCACGGGGAGAGCCGGTGCGCCCCGGCTCCATCGGACGCCCCGTCTGGGGCGTGGAGGTGGACCTTGTCGGCGAGGACGGGACCCCGGTCCAGGGCGCCGACGCGATCGGGGAGATAGTCGTCCGCGGGCACAACGTGATGAAGGGCTACTTCAACCGGCCCGACGCGACCGCCGAGGTGATGCGCGACGGCTGGTTCCGCACCGGTGACCTGGCCCGCCGCGACGCCGACGGCTGGTTCTACATCGTCGACCGCGCCAAGGACATGATCATCCGTGGTGGCTTCAACGTGTACCCGCGCGAGGTCGAGGAGGTACTGCTCACACACCCCGCCGTGAGCATGGCGGCCGTGATCGGCCTGCCGGACGCCCGCCATGGTGAGGAGATCAAGGCCTGCGTGGTACGCACCCCGGGAGCGGCGCTCTCCGAGGTGGAGTTGATCGCCTGGTGCAGGGAGGAGATGGCGGGCTACAAGTACCCCCGTCTGGTGGAGTTCTTCGATGCCCTGCCCACCAACGCCACGGGCAAGATCCTCAAGCGCGAGCTTCAGGAGGCGGGTACGGCGGAGGCCGGCGCCGACGTCACCGCAGAACGCGCCGCGGAACCGCTGCAGGCGCACTGAGGCAGCGGGTGGCGTTCAGCCGACCGGCCGTCTGCGGCCGGTCGGCTCCCGCCACGAGACCGGCATAGGCTGCCGGGGAGAGTCCGCGTGTCCGGCTTGTCCGTGCGGGGCACCGGCGGAGAGTGATGAGGCTGTGATGGGTGAGCTGACGAAGCCCGAGGTCGACGTTCCGAAGGGTGCCGCTCCCACCGAGCTGACCATCCGCGACCTGGTCGTCGGGGACGGGGCCGAGGTGACGCCGGGCATGGTGGTCCGGGTGCACTACGTGGGGGTGGCCTTCGAGTCCGGGACGCAGTTCGACGCTTCCTGGGACCGCGGCGAGCCGTTCAAGTTCGCCCTCGGCGGCGGCAGGGTCATCAAGGGCATGGACCGGGGCGTGCGGGGGATGAGGGTCGGCGGTCGGCGCGAGATCGTCGTTCCTCCGCGTCTCGGCTACGGCAAGGAGTCGCCCTCGCCGCTCATCCCGGCGCACTCGACCCTGGTTTTCGTGGTGGACCTGCTCGACTCGTACTCCCGGACCGCCGGGTGGAGCAGCGCGTCCTGAGGGCCCCCGCGTTTCGGGCCGCTGGGGCGTGAGCGCCCACTCACCGTTCGGGGGTCACCGGACGGCCGCTTCAGGAGTCTTCCAGCAGATCGCTCAGCGTCTCGGCGGCGCGTACCGCAGCGTCACCGCAGCAGTTGTTGAACAGGACGTGCAGCTGCTCGGCCCGGTCCGCCATACGGCGCAGGCGCGGCAGCCAGGCGGCCAGTTCCTCGCGCGTGTAGGTATGGCGGAAGCGGTCCTCCTTGCTTCCGGTCCCCCAGGCGGCGCTACGGCCGTGGAAGCGGACCATGGCGAGCGTTGAGGACGTGACGGGTGTGACGGCGGGCATCGAGGCGGGCAGCCCTTGGACCGTGTCGACGGCCACCGCGGTGGCGTCCAGGTCCCTCAACAGGGCGGCCGTGCGCTCCCGCCGGTCCTCGCGCCACCAGTCGGGATGGCGGAACTCCACGGCCATCGGCCACTGGTACATCCGTTTCCTGGTGGTATGGAGCACGGTCTCCGCCTGCGCGCCCGGACCGAACCACGGCGGGAACTGGAACAGTACGGCGCCCAGCCGGCCGGACTCTTGGAGGGGCCGCAGGGCGGCGCCGAAACGATGCCAGACCTCGTCGAGCAGCTCCGGATCGTCGAGGGCGTGGCCTCGCAGGTCGGCGGGCAGGGCGCTCGTGCGGGTCGGGTGGCCGGTGAGGAGGGAGAACGCCTTGACATCGAACCGGAAGCTCGGGGGCGTGCGTTCGCTCCAGAGCAGACTGTTGCGCACGCTGGGGAGCGCGTAGTAGCCGGCGTCGACCTCCACGACGGGGAAGCGTTCGGCGTAGTGCCGCAGCCTCCCCTCCGGGTCACGCCGCCCGGGTGGGTACCATCCGCTGGCCACCAGCGCCTTGTCCGTCCATGAACACGTCCCGATCAGCCACTCGCCCATTCCGGCCGTCCTTTCCTTCGGGCCCCTCTACCCGGAAATGGACTCACCGCCCCCGTGACGACGCCGGCCGACGGAGACGAGGTCGAAGGGGCGCCCGACGAAGAGCGGGTGGCGACCACCACGGCCCCCGGACACACGAAAGGCCGCCCTCTCATGGATGAGAGAACGGCCTCCGACCTGCGTTTCCGCGTGGTCGGGACGACAGGATTTGAACCTGCGACCCCTTGACCCCCAGTCAAGTGCGCTACCAAGCTGCGCCACGTCCCGGTGCTCGTCCCCTCCCGGTGTTCCCGGTGGGGCGTTGCGAGAGAGACTTTACCCCACTCCGGGGGCCGGATGAGCGCACGGGGTCGGCGTCGCGCCGGGTGGGTGGGGAAGCGACGGTGCAGGTGGGGGGCGTGGCGGCCGCCGGGGTGGGGCGAGGGGGCGACAATGGCGGGGTGAGCCGGACGCCGAGGGACCGCGACGAGGAAGGGCGGGCGCGCAGTGCGCGGCCGCGGGACGGGCTGGGGCGGCCCCTGCCGTACGGGGCGGAGGGGGTGCCCCGGCAGCCGGAGGGGCTGTCGCGCACGCCCCCGGAGACGCTCGCCGAGGCGCAGCGGCTGCTCGACGCCGGGATGCCGTTCCACGCCCACGAGGTCTTCGAGGACGCCTGGAAGACCGGGCCCGCCGAGGAGCGGGATCTGTGGCAGGGGCTCGCTCAGCTGGCGGTCGGGCTCACGCACACCGCGCGCGGCAACGCGCGGGGCGGGGCCCGGTTGTTGCGCCGGGGCGCCGACCGGGTCACGAGCCCTCGGCCGGGCGCGCAGGGACGGTCGTACGGCATCGATGTGGACGGCCTCGCCGGATGGGCGCGCGAACTGGCCGACCGTACCGATCGGGGCGGTGGGGACGGCGCCGGTCCGGTGGTCGACGCCGCCGCCGAGGCGCCGCGGCTGCGCCGGCGGTAGCGCCCTGCCGGCCGGGGTTGGGTTCACCAGGTCAGGTGGAGCGTTTCGGGCGAGCGGTGGATCAGGGTCGGGCTCATCGCCACCTCCTGGCCCTCGGCCAGGCGCAGGCCCGGCAGGCGGCGGGTGAAGAGTTCGAGGGTGAGCCGGAGTTGGGTGCGGGCGAGCCGGGAGCCGGGGCAGCCGTGGGCGCCGTGGCCGAAGCTGACGTGGCGGGTGGGAGTCGCGGGTCGGGTGATGTCGAAGGTGTCGGCGCCCGGATGGCGGGTCTCGTCGCGGTTGGCGGAGCCGTAGGCGACGAAGACGGTCGCCCCCGCGGGAAGTTCGGTTCCGGAGAGCACGACCGGGCGGGTGGTGGTCCGGCGGAACCCCTGGACGGCGGTGTCGTAGCGGGCCGCTTCCTCCACAGCCCCGGGTATCAGGTCGGGCCGCGCGCAGAGCAGCTCCCACTGCTCGCGGTGGCGCAGGAGGTGGAGCAGCGCGGTGCCGATCAGGGCGGTGGTGGTGAGGTGGCCGGCGATGAGGAGGTTCTGCAGGTTGGAGACGAGTTCGGCGCGCTGGTCCTCGGTGAGCGGGCGGGAGCCGGGGAGCGGGCGGGGGCGGCTCCCGGCGGCCGGGCCGTCGTCCGGAGCCAGGCCCTCCGAGGCCGGGCCGTCGTCCGGAGCCAGGCCCTCCGAGGCCGGGCCGTCGTCCGGTGCGAGGCCCTCCGAGGCCGGGCCGTCGTCCGGAGCGAGTGCCGCGACCATCGTCGAGCAGAGGTCGTCGCGTGGCCGGGCGCGGCGGTCGCGGGCGTAGCGGTCGAGGAGGTGGTGGAGGGCGACCACGTCCCGCGCGGCGGCGATCTGTTCGCGTTCCTCCATCGGCCGGAAGAGGAGCTGCTCGGCGCGGTGGCCGCCGCGCACCGCCGTCGGCAGGTCCCGCGGGTCCAGGCCGATGAGCCGGCCGATGACGGCGCCGGGCAGGGCGCGGGCGTACGTGGACATCAGCTCGGTGTGCCCGTCGGCGGCGAAGGAGTCGAGGAGCCCGGTGGCGACCTCGGCGGCGTACGCGGTGAGGGCGGTGACGCGGGCGGCGGACAGGCCGCGGTTGAGCGGAGCGCGGTAGCGGCGGTGGGCGGCGCCGTCGGTGGAGACGACGGTCGGCCGTCTGCCGAAGCCGCCCGCGAGGACGCGGAAGGCGGCGGGCGAGGGCATGACGTCGGGGCGCAGGGCCTGGGCCGAGGAGAAGTCCTCGGGCCGCAGCAGCACCTCACGGACGTCGCGGTCGCGGGCGACCAGCCAGGCGTCCAGTTCGGGGACGTAGGTCAGGCCGTCGGTGCGTCGCGCACGGGCGTAGAGGGGGTACGGGTCGCGTTGCAGCGCGTCGAGCAGCTCGTGCGGTGTCGGGTCCAACGCGGCGCCTCCGGGCGGAGCAGGTGCGGTACTCGGTGCGGTCCGGTCATGGTGACCGGCGCCCGGATCCCGTGGCTATGGCCCGAAAGTGGTGGATGTCAGCCGTCCGGCGCGGCCAGCAGGCGCTCCAGTACGGCGGTGTGGCTCACGGACGGGTCCTTGGCGGCGGTGAGGAGGGTGATCGTGCCCCGCTCGGCGAGACCGCGCAGCCGTTCGAGGGCCTCGGCGGCCGCGGGTTCGGCGAGTTCCCGCTCGTACCGTCCGCGGAACTCCTCGTACGCTCCCTCGGTGCCGTGGTACCAGCGGCGCAGCTCGGTGGAGGGGGTCAGCGCCTTGGGCCATTCGTCGATGTGCGCGTCGGTCTTGGCGAGGCCGCGCGGCCAGAGGCGGTCGACGAGGACCCGTACGCCGTCGTCGGGCTCTGCGGGGTCGTAGACCCGGCGCACGCGGATGTCCGGTGTGGTGGCGGCCATGGCCCCAGGGTGCGGCACGGGGCGGCGGTCCACCTGTCGGAGGCGGCCGATCAGCCGTCGACGCGCAGCGCCGGGAGGAGGACCGCGTCCACGAACGCCCGGAGCGCCGCCTCGTCCGCGAAGCGCTCCTCGAAGAGCTGCTCGACGCGGAGCAGGCCGAGGAAGCTGGGCGCGACGAAGCCGATGGCGGGGTTGTCGGCGTCGATCTCGCCGCGCTCGACCGCCCGCCGCAGCATCGCGTCGAGCGCCGCGACCTCGGGGTCGATGACGGTGTCGCGCAGCGCCTCGCGCAGGTCCGGGTGCCGGGTGTACGCCTGGCTGACCGCTTCCATCAGCTCGGCGTCCCGGTCGCGGCGGGACCCGGCCGCCCGTGCGGCCGCGCGCAGGTCGCCGGCGAGTGAGCCGGTGTCGATGTCGGTGAAGAAGGCGCAGCGACGGTTGGCGAGCGCGGCCGTGACGAGCCGCGGCTTGGTGCCCCACTGGCGGTAGAGCGTCGCCTTGCCGCACTTCGTGCGGGCGGCGACACCCTCCATGGTCACCGCGTCGTAGCCGCCCTCGCGGAGGAGGCCGATCACCGCCTCGTACAGCTCCGTCTCCCGCTCGGGGGTGATCTTGCTGCGGCGGGCTGCGGCGGTCGCGGCCTGCGTGGACATCGGTTTCTCCCGCTTCTCCCGGACAGCGCTCTGCACATACGAGAGTAGGGGGTGCACAATCGAGACGCAAACGTATCGAGACGTTTGCGTCTCGATGAAATCGGATCTAGGCTTCCTCCGTTTGCTGCCGATTTGACGGAAAAAAGGGGCCGCGCCATGGCTGCCGGGATACGCGGGATACGTGGGACACGTCCTGCCGGACCGGGGTCGCCCCCTACCCCCGCACCGGAACCAGGCGCTCGGCACGGGCGGGAGAACCGGCGCGCGACGGCCGCCCTTGACCGGTCGCCGGCTGCCCCGGAGGGCACGGCCGGAGCCGTCCGGCCGCCCCTCGTACGCGAGTTGCTGCTGGTCACCGCCCTGTTCCTCGTCTACAAGTGCGGCCGGCTGTTCGCCAACGGCCACGAATCGCGGGCCTTCCGCAACGCCGATCGCGTGTGGGACGCCGAGCGGGCCGTCCATCTGCCGGGCGAGGGCTCGGTGCAGGCCCTGCTCCTCCACGGCGACGCGCTGGTCCGCGCCGCCAACACGTACTACGCGGCCGTGCACTTCCCGGCCACGGTCGCCTTTCTCGCCTGGCTCTACTGGCGTCGGCCCGGCCACTACCTCTGGTCCCGGCGCGTCCTCGCCCTCCTCACCGCGGCCGCGCTCGCGCTGCACCTGCTGATGCCGCTGGCCCCGCCCCGCATGCTGACCGCCGCCGGACTCGTCGACACCGCGCAGGTGTACGGCCCCTCGGTGTACGGCGCGACACCGCGGACGGACTCGATGGCGAACCAGTTCGCCGCGATGCCCTCCCTCCACTTCGGCTGGGCCCTGATGGTGGCGATCGGCCTGATCGCCGCCACCCGCGGCCGGCTGCGCTGGTGGTGGTTGCTGCACCCCCTGCTGACCCTCCTGGTGATCGTCGGCACGGCCAACCACTACTGGTTCGACGCCCTGGCCGCCGCGGTGCTCCTCGCCCTCGCGCTCGCCGTCGTACGGGCCCCGGGCTCCCGGTCCGCGACCCCGCCCGGATCCGCCACCACGGAGCCCTCCGTACCCCTAGGTCGTGTCCGGAAAGTCCCGCCCACACCCCACCTTCCCTCCGCGCGTACCGCCGCGCCCCGTCCGGCAGGAGCCCTGAGATGACCGGACTCGACGGCACCGTGCTCGCGGTGCTCCTCTCCCTGGTCTCCGCGGCCGGATACGCCCTCGCGGCGGTCGCCCAGGCCCAGCTCGCCGCGACCCCCGCCCCCGCCGGCGGGAACGGCGGCGGCTCCCTGCGCGCGCTGCTCGCGCGCGGCCAGTGGTGGTGGGCGGTCGGACTCAACGCCGCCGGGGCGCTCGCCCATGTCGCCGCCCTCCACTACGGACCCCTGACGCTCGTCCAGCCGCTCGGCGCGCTGACGCTGGTGGCCGCGCTACCCCTGGGCGCGCACCTGGCCCGGCGCCGGGTGACCCGGACGGAGTGGCGCGGCGCGTTCTGGACGCTCGCGGGTCTCGTCGGACTCGTGTCGGTCACCGGCCCCGCCACGCCCGGCGAGGCGCTGAGCCTGCGCGAGGCACTGGTCGTGTCCGCGGCGACGGCCGCGGTGATCGCCGTGCTGGCGTCGGGACGGCGGCACGGCAAAACGCGCGGCGGACACCCCGGGAGCGGGGGCGCCGTCACCCCGGCCCGCGGCAGCGGACTCGGGCACGCCACCGCCTCGGGAATCGCCTCGGGTGTCGCCTCCGCGCTGACGCAGACCCTGACCGCCGCACTGGCGCTCGAACTGCCGGGCGGATCCCTGACCTGGTGGCAGACAGCGCTGGTCGCCGTCCTCATCTCCGGCTTCGCCGTGGGCGGCCTGCTGCTCTCCCAGACCGCCTACCGCGGCGGGCTCGCCGCACCCCTGGCCGTCGTGAACCTCGCCAATCCGGCCGCCGCCGCGGTCATCGGCGTGGCGCTGCTCGGCGAAACGTTTCGCGCCGGGGGCTGGGGGTGGCTGATCGCGGCCACCGCCTCCATGGTCGCGGCGCGGGGCGTGGTGCTGCTGACGACGGGCGCGGACACGACACCGGGAGCGGCTACCTCGGCCCGCGCCGAAGGCCCGGCGATGCAGGCTCCGGCCTCGCCGCAAGTGACTCCGGATACAGTGCCAGCTCCGGCCACGCCGCAAGCAGCTCCGGATACGGTGCCGGTCCAGGCCACGCCCCTGGCGGCTCCGGTCGCGGTGCGCGCGGGCCGCCGTCCGCCGTGGAAGGACTCCGCGGGCCCCAGGCCGCGCCGCGCCCCCGACTCCACCCCGACCCTCGCCCCCGTAGCCCCGGCGCTCTCGGTCGTGCTCGCCACCCCGCCCGGTCTGACGCCCGCCGACAAGGAGCGGCCCGTTCCGCCTCGCCGTACGGACGGGAGCCCGGTGCCCGCCGCCGCGCCGCTCGCCGGCTGACGTCGAGGGGGGCCGGACGATCTCGGCAGCGGAACGAACATCGCCCCCTCCTCCACTTTCGTCATCTTGACGAGAAACACGACACCCCCTATCGTCAACATGACGACAAGGGGGATCCCGTGGCTGACATCACCAAGCGCGCCGGATGGCGCCACCTTCGCTCCGCACCCACCGCCCACATTCGGCACCACCGTCGCGGACGCCTCGTCCACGACGGCGCGGGGCTGAGCTTCTGGTTCCGGTCGCTCTCCGCCGCGCTCTCCGAAGTGCCGGTGAACGACCGGGAGTTGTCCATGGCATTCCATGCCAGGACCGCCGACTTCCAGGACGTGAGCGTGCAGTGCACGGTGACGTACCGCGTCAGCGATCCCGAGGCCGCGGCCGCCCGGCTCGACTTCTCGATCGACCCCGACACCGGGGCCTGGCGGGGCGCGCCGCTGGAGCAGATCGCCACCCTCCTCACCGAGACCGCGCAGCAGCACGCCCTCGACGTCCTGGCGCGCACCCCGCTCGCCGCCGCGCTGGTCGACGGCGTGTCGGCCGTACGGGACCGGATCGCGGAGGGGCTCTCCGCCGAACCCCGGCTGCCGGACACCGGTCTGGAGGTCGTGGCGGTGCGGGTGGTGGCCGTCCGGCCCGAGCCGGAGGTCGAGCGGGCGCTGCGCACCCCGGCCCGCGAGCGGATCCAGCAGGAGGCGGACCGGGCCACCTACGAACGCCGGGCCGTCGCGGTCGAGCGCGAGCGGGCCATCGCCGAGAACGAGCTCGCCAGCAAGATCGAGCTGGCCCGCCAGGAGGAACGGCTCGTCGACCAGCGCGGCACCAACGCGCGCCGCGAGGCGGAGGAGAGCGCCGCCGCCGACGCCGTACGGGCGGAGGCCGAGGCCGTACGGAAGGTGCGGCTCGCCCGGGCCGAGGCCGAGGCGGCGCGCGAGGTCGGCGAGGCGCGCGCACAGGCGCAGGCCGCCTGGCTGCGGGTGCACGGGGAGGCCGACACGGCCACGCTGCACGCGCTGGCGGCGACCCGCGCGGCGGAGAACCTGCCCCGGATCGAGAGCGTCACCGTCTCCCCCGACGTGCTGAACGGGCTGCTCGCGAAGCTGGGCGGCGGGGACGCGTCGTGAGCCTCGCGCCCCGGGCCGTGCTCGTCCACCGCACCACGGAGTACGAGGAGTTGCTCGCCCGGCACGGCACGCACGGGCAGGCCGCGTTCTTCCTCGCCGGGCGCGGCCGCGGCGTGGAGGAGGTACGGGAGCGGCACGAGCGGGCCCGGCGGGCGCTGGCAGAGGTCGCGGGCGCGGTCCCGGCGGCCTGGCGGCAGGCGCGGGTGGAGCGCGCCGATCTGGACCGTTTCCTGTTCGGTCCCGAGGACGTGGTCGTCGTGGTCGGGCAGGACGGTCTGGTGGCCAACGCGGCGAAGTACCTGACCGGTCAGCCGGTCGTCGGGATCGACACCGATCCCGGGCGCAATCCGGGCGTTCTCGTCCGCCACCGGCCGGCGGACGCGGCGGTGCTGCTGCCGGCCGCCGGCCGGGCGCGCGCGGAGGAGCTGACGATGGTGGAGGCCGTCACCGACGACGCACAGCGGCTCCTCGCCCTCAACGAGATCTACGTCGGCCCGCCAGGACACCAGACCGCCCGCTACACCCTGGCCGTCGAGGGTGCCCAGGGGGCGCCGGGCGCCGAGCCGCAGGCGTCATCGGGCGTCGTGGTGGGCACCGGCACGGGGGCCACGGGCTGGCTCCGTTCGCTGCTGCTGCAGCGCTCGAGCCCGCTGCCACCGCCCGCGCCGACCGACCCCCGGCTCGCCTGGTTCGTCCGCGAGGCCTGGCCGTCCCCGGTGACGGGCACCACACGGGTGGAGGGCGTCCTGGGCCCCGGCGACGCCCTCAGCCTCACCGTCGAGTCCGACCGCCTGGTGGTCTTCGGCGACGGCATGGAGTCGGACGCCCTGGAACTGACGTGGGGGCAGACCGTACGAGTGGGGGTATCGGGGACCGCGCTGCGACTGGTGGGGTGAGCCGGGCCCGGCGGGTCGGTGGCCGGCATGTCGAGGGTCGGCGGCCCGCGCCCGACGGCCGGCGTAGCCGCCCGCGTAAGCGGCCGCGCGGGCGGCCGGAAACGATCGCCGTGGACGCGGTCCGGGTCGAAAGGCCCTAGGCTCGGCCCGCTCCAGCCGCCCCCACCGCCCCTACCGCCCCACCAGGCGGACCCGCCTCACCCGCCCCGCCCCTCCCCGGACCCAGGCAGCCGAAGGAACGCCCATGACCTCCCCCGCCCCCGGCCCGCTCCAGGTCTCCCGCGCCACGCTCGACGACTGGGCCGTGGTGCGCGCCTGGGCCGCCGACGAGGGGTGGAACCCCGGGGTCTCCGACGCGCGGGCGTTCTTCGCGCAGGACCCCGAGGGCTTCTTTCTCGGACGGATCGACGGGGAGCCCGTCTCGGCGATCTCGGTCGTCAACTATGACGACCGGTACGCCTTCCTCGGCTTCTATCTCGTCCGCCCCGATCGGCGCGGTCTCGGCCACGGGCTCGTCACCTGGCGGACGGCGCTGGCCCACGCCGGCGACCGGACGGTGGGCCTCGACGGTGTGCCCGCCCAGCAGGACAACTACCGCCGCTCCGGCTTCTCGACGGCCTACCGCACCGCCCGGTACGTGGGCGAGGTCCCCGCCGCAGCCCCGGCGCCGGACGTGGTCCCGGCGGCGAACGTGGACCCGGCCGCCGTCGCCGCGTACGACGACTCCTGCCATCCCGCCTCCCGCCCGCGCTTCCTCGAACCCTGGCTGACCACCCCCGGCCACCGCGCCCTCGTACGGGTCGCCGACGGGCGTGTGGCGGGGTACGGGGTCGTGCGAGCGGCCCAGGAGGAGGCCCGTATCGGGCCCCTGTTCGCGGACACGGCCGGTGACGCCGCGGCCCTCCTGGACGGGCTGGCCGCCGAGGCGCGGGGCTTGGGAGCCGGACGGATCGCGATCGACATGCCGGAGGCCAACCCGGCGGCGGCGCGCCTCGCCCGGGAGCGGGGTCTCGAGCCGACGTTCGAGACGGCCCGGATGTACACGGGGCCGATCAGGCCGGTCGCCCACGAGCGGATCTTCGGAGTGACCACCCTCGAACTGGGCTGACCCGCCTGAACCGAACGGTCCGGGCCCCCGCCCCACACCTCACCGCACCTCGTCCCTCACCAGCGCATCCGCCAGGCGTCCACGATCCAGAAGACGGCGAACCCCGTCCACACGATCGCGAAGGCCCAGACCAGCGGGTTCCCGCCGAACAGGGCCATGGACCCGAGCCATCCGACTCCGGCGGCCACGAACAACCAGCCGAAGTTGGGGAAGGCGAACAGGCCCGAGAGCCGCCCGCTCACCGCGCCCCACGCCCCCGCCGCGAGGATCAGGCAGCCGAGCGCCAGCCAGGGCAGCACCCCGCTCTGCGAGGAGGGCGCGTAGGCATGGGAGTGACCGCGCACCTCCAGCCGCACGACCTCGCCCTTCCAGAGCCGTACCTCGGCGCGGTCGCCCGCCTTGGCCTCCTCGTACGTCTCCGATCCCACCGCCAGCCACGCGGTGCGGCCGGGCCACTCGACCTCGACGTCGTAGTACGTCGTGCAGGTCGTGCCGCCGGTGCCGCCGCCGGCCGTCACCCCGCCCGTCACCGTGCCGCCGGTGCTGCCGCCCGCGGTGGCCATGCCGCCCCCGCCACCGATGGTCATGCCGCCCGCCGTGACGCTCCCACCGCCGCCGCTCGTGCCGTTGGACGTGCAGCGCTCCCCCGTCCGGCGGTCGAGAACCGTGCCCGCCTCGCGCCGCACGCATGCCTCCCCACCGGCCTCGCTGGACCCACTGCCCCCACCGCCCCCGCTCGCGCAGACCGGCGCGTCGCGGTACTCCATCGTCGCGCCGTACCCCTCGGCGACCTGCTGACCGCAGAGCAGGACTCCCCACCCGGCCGCGAGGACGACCAGTCCCCGTAACCAGACGGGCATCCGTCCCCGATACCAACCCCGCCCGTACCCCGTCGACTTCACCCCGCCGTGATTCCCCCGGGACGGGGCTCCCAAGCACCGCCCCTCGCCCTCCCCCCTCCCCCCCTGCGAGGGGTGACAAGGGTTTTCCCCGTATCGGGTTCATCTGCCGGTTCCCTACTGTCTGCCGCACCGGCAGATCCCATCCCCCGAACCACGCCCCCCACAGGAGCTCAGGCCCTGTCAGGTGCATGAGGTGAGGTGGGTCGTGTCCGCCGGTGACGGCCTTGACCCGGGCCGTCGCGCCGGTGGCGGCGCACGGGCCCCCCAAGCCCAGGGTGCAACGGACCGCGACCCCCACTTCGCGCCGGTGTACCCGCGCCGCCGCCACTGCTCCGCACCTACGTCGTGCTTGAAAGGGAACACCTTGAACAGTTCCACGCGGAGAGTCATATCCGTAGTGGTCGCGAGTGCCGCGATCCTCGGTGCCGCAGCCGCCACCACCGGGGTGTCCGCCGCCTCCCCGGCCGCCACCACCCCGAAGCCGGCCCCGGCTTCGCAGGCGATGACCGCGCTTCCCAGCGCTCCCGTCGACAAGGTCATCGTCACGTACAAGACCAGGACCGCCGAGGCCGGTTCCAACGCCGCCGCGAAGAGCGACGCGGCCGCCAAGGGAGCCGAGACCGGCGAGAGCCTCTCCTTCGAGCGCCGCCTGGCCGGCGGCGCCGCGCTGGTGGACCTGGGCGACAGCGCCTCGAAGCAGGACGTGGCCGAGGTCATGGACGCCTTCCGCGCCGACCCGCAGGTCGCCTCCGTCGAGCCCGACATCCGGGCCTACGCCATGGCGGTCACGCCGAACGACACGGACTACGCCAAGCAGTGGGACCTCTTCGAGGCCACCGGCGGCATGAACGTCCCGTCCGCGTGGGACAAGTCGACCGGCTCGGGCGTCACCGTGGCCGTCATCGACACCGGCTACGCCGCCCACACCGACCTGGCGACCAACATCGTCTCCGGCTACGACTTCATCTCCTCCTCGGCCGACGCCCGCGACGGCAACGGCCGTGACGCGAACGCCAAGGACGAGGGCGACTGGAACGCCACCGACAACGAGTGTGGCCTCGGTTCAAAGGCCAGCGACTCCTCCTGGCACGGCACCCACGTGGCCGGCACCATCGGCGCGGTCACCAACAACACCAAGGGCATCGCGGGCATCGCGTACAACGCGAAGGTCCAGCCCGTGCGTGTGCTCGGCAAGTGCGGCGGTTCCTCGGCCGACATCGCCGACGCGATCACCTGGGCCTCCGGCGGCACCGTGCCGGGCGTCACGGCCAACCCCACCCCGGCGAAGGTGATCAACCTGAGCCTCGGCGGGGCCAGCTCCACCTGCCCGAGCGTCTACCAGACCGCGATCAACGGCGCCGTCTCGCGCGGTACCACCGTCGTCGTCGCCGCGGGCAACAGCAACGCCAACACCTCCGGCTTCACCCCGGCGAACTGCTCGAACGTCATCACCGTGGCGTCGACCAGCCGCGAGGGCAACCGTTCGTTCTACTCGAACTACGGCTCCATCGTGGACGTGGCGGCCCCCGGCGGCGAGACCCGCCGCGGCACCGACACCCCGGGCACCGTGACCACCCCCCAGAACGGCATCTACTCCACGCTGAACGCGGGCGGGACGACCCAGGGCGCCGAGAACTACGAGCCCTACCAGGGCACCTCGATGGCCGCGCCGCACATCGCCGGCCTGGCCGCCCTGCTGAAGTCGGCCAAGGGCACCCTCACCCCGGTCGAGATCGAGTCCGCGATCAAGACCAACGCCCGCCCGCTGCCCGGCACCTGCACCGGCGGCTGCGGAACCGGCATCGCCGACGCCACCAAGACGGTCAACGCGGTCACCGCCACGACGCCGCCGTCCGGCACCACCTTCACCAGCGCGACCGACGTCACGATCTCCGACAACACCACCGTGTCGTCCTCGATCGCCGTCACCGGCCGCACCGGCAACGCCCCCGCGGCCCTCAAGGTCGCCGTGGACATCAAGCACACGTGGCGCGGGGACCTGGTCGTCGACCTGGTCGCCCCCGACGGCACCGTGCGCAACCTCAAGGCGTCCTCCTCCTCCGACAGCGCCGACAACGTGGTGACCACGTACACGGTCGACGCGTCGAGCGAGGTCGCCAACGGGACCTGGAAGCTTCAGGTCCGTGATGTGGCCTCGGGTGACACCGGCTACATCGACTCCTGGGGTCTGACCTTCTAACCCCACCTGAACCACCCCCCACATCAGCATTATTGCTGGTCAGCGACGCGCTCGTGGTCTACACCACGGGCGCGTCCTGGCGTGTTGACCGGCACGCGCTGTCCGTATGCCGGACAAGAGGCCTGGACTGCGCCCGTACGCTCCGTATTCTCTGCCCCACGGGGCTCACGGGGCCGGGCCCGAGCGCCGGAGGGTGGTGGACAACGTGACGACAGCGCCGCACCTCCCTGCGGGCGTGGGGGGACCCCCAGCGCCGGTGGGCCGCGAGGAGCTTCTCGCCCGTCTCGAACGCGTACTGCACACACGGGGCCGGGCCCTGCTGACCGGTCCGGCCGGGGTCGGCAAGACCGAGGTCGCCCTCGCCGAGGCCGCCCGGGCCGAGGCCCGCGGCGAGACCGTCCTGTGGCTCCCCACCCTTCCCGCCGACCGTGACATACCCGGTGCGACGGCCGCCGCGCTCGTCGCCTCCGTCGCGGCGACGGTGATCCGGCCCGGCGGGACCGCGCCGACGGCGCCGGACCACGCCACCCCGGACGACGGACCGCTCACCCTCGCGCCGCGCGCCGAATCCCTGACCGGGCAGCCGGCGATACCGGGACAGACCCGCGGCGACACGCCCTCCCCCGGCGGCCCGGACGCACCGCGCCCCACCGGTCCCGAACGGTCCGGAGCCCCCGCGGCCGGCCACGGCCCCTCGTGCACATGCCCTCCGTCCCCCGACGCCCACCCCGTCGCCGCCCCCGCCCCGGACACCCGCCTCGGCACCACCGCCTCCGGCGTCTTCGACGGGCTCCCCGGGCCCCAGCGGACCGCCGTCGCCATGCTCTGCCGCGAGGCCCCGCTCCACGAAGGCGGCTGGGACCCGATCGCCCTGCGCCTCGGCATCGCCCAGATCCTGCGCGCGCTCACCGCCCGCGGCCCCGCCCTGCTCGTCGTCGACGGAGTCCAGCACATCGACGCCGACAGCGCCGACCTGCTGCGCTTCGCCCTCCATCTCGCGCCGCCCGCGCTGCGGGTCATCGCCGTCGAGACCCCGGAGGCGTACGGTTCCCAGGACGCGCACGACACCGACCTGTGGGTGCCGTCCGAGGCCGACATCCTGCTTGTACCGCCGCTGCAGGCCGACGAGATCGCCGAACTCCTCATCCACCACCGGCTCCCCTCCCGGATGGCGGGGCGGATCCACAAGGCGAGCGGCGGCAATCCGCGCCTCGCCCTCGCCGTGGGCCGCTCGCTGGCCGACGCCCGCACCCCCGTCCACCACGCCGAGGCGCTCACCCTCTCGGGCCGGGCCCGTGACCTGGCCCGGCAGCTGCTCGGCTCCGCGCCGCCCGCCGTCCGCGAGACCCTGCTGCTCGCCGCGCTCGCCCTGCGCCCCACGGCCTCGCTGATCCGCCGGGCCGGCCGCCCGAACGCGGAGGCGGACCTCGCGGCCGCCGAGCGCGCCGATCTCGTCTCCCTCGCCGAGGACGGCACGGTCACCTTCACGGCCGGCCTGCTGCCCTCGACCCTCGTCCACGACGCCTGCTGGGCCGAGCGCAGCGCCGGACACGCGGCGCTCGCCAAGGTCGTGGACGACTCGGTCGAGGCGGTACGCCACCGGGCGCTCGCCACCGACATCCCCGACGAGGCGCTCGCGGCCGAGGTCGCCGCCGCGGCCGATCTCGCCCGCCGCCGGGGCAACAGCGCCCTCGCCGCCGAACTCGCCCTGCTCGCCGCCGGATCCACGCCCCTCCAGCACGGACCGCAGCGCATCGTGCGGCTCGTGGACGCGGCCGAGGAGGCCGCCCGCGCGGCCCGGGCGGACCTCGCGATGCGGGCGGCCACCGATCTGCTGGCCCGCGACGCCGCGCCCTCCGACCGGGTCCGCGCCCGGCTCGCCGTCCTCGACACCGCGGGCCAGGGCCTGACCGGGCTCGACGAGATGTACGTGCACGCCATGGAGGACTCCGAGGGGGACACCGCGCTCCGGGCGGCGGTCCAGCTCCGACTGGCCGTCAAATACGTGCTGGCGGACGGCGATCCGCTGCGCTCACGGGCCGCCGCCGTCGAATCGGCCGCGCTGGCCGCCTCGATGGGCGACCCCCGGACGGCCGCCCAGGCCCTCACCGTCCAGGCGCGGATGGAGCGGGCGCTGGGTTCACCGGACGCCGAGTCGGTCCTCGCGCAGGCGCGTGGTCTGGAGACGGCCGAGCGCCCGCTCGGAATCCGCAACGCCGCCCAGATCCTGACGATCCGTCATGCGCTCTTCGACGACCGTCTCGGCGACGCCCGCGACCAGCTGAACGCCCTGCTGCCGCTGGTGCAGCGCCGCGGTTCGGTGGAGGACACCATCGAGCTGTTCTCCACCCTGGCGGCGATCGAGTCCCGGATCGGGGCCTGTCCGGCGGCCCTCGCGCACGCCGGACAGTCCCTCGCGCTGACGTTGGAGGCCGGGCTCTCCCCCGGCCCCGCCTGGTACACGCTGGCGCTCGCCGAGGCGGCCGGCGGCAGCTTCGGACGGGCGGCGAGCTACGCCCGGCGCAGCGTCCAGGCGTCGGAGGAGGAGGGGGACCGGGTCTTCCTCTCGCGCAGTCTGTACGCGCTCGGCCGCGTCCAGCTCGTCAACGGCGACGTCGCCTCGGCCCTGGAGACGCTGCGCCGGGTGCAGGTCAACGAGCGCGCCCAGGCGAACGTCGACCCGTCGATGCTCCGCTGGCACGAGGAGCTGGCGGAGGCGCTGCTCGCCAACGACGCGCAGCGGGAGGCGGTGGAACTGCTGGACGAGGTGCGTCCGGTCGCGGAGCGCCTGGGCCGTACGACGGTCCTCCTCGGCTGTGACCGCGCGTACGCCCTCTCGCTCGCCGCGGCCGGGAAGACGGACGAGGCGGCGCAGCTGCTGACCCGTACCGCCGAGCGGTTCGGGGAGGCGGGGCTGCCGCTGGAGCGGGGCCGGGCGTTGATCGCCCTGGCCAGGGTGGAGCGCAGGCGCCGCCGCCGGTCGGCGGCGCAGAGCGCGCTGCAGGCCGCGGCCGCGGTCTTCGAGCGGGCCGGGGCCGCTCCCTGGCTGGCCCTGACGAGCGAGACCCGGGTCGGGGAGGCCGGGGAGGACACCCTGCCGGCGCTCTCCTCGCTGACGGACGCGGAGTTGCGGCTCGCCCGGCTGGTGGGGCAGGGCGCCAGCAACCAGGAGGCGGCCGCGAAGCTCTATCTCAGCGTGAAGACGGTTGAGGCGCGGCTGACGCGGATCTACCAGAAGCTCGACGTCCGCTCCCGGGCCCAGCTCGCGACCGCGCTCCGCGGCTGAGGCGGCGGGGCGGCGGGGCGGCGAGGGACGATCCGGCGGGGCGGCGAGGGCGCGAAGGGCGCCGGGGCGTCTGAACGAGTGGCCTGCGGCCCGGCGCCGACCGCGGCCCGCCGTGCGCGGTACGTACTCCGTATGAACCCGACCGACCCGCCGTCCTTTTCGCAGCCCCAGCCGCCGTCCCCGCGGGCGGGCGGCCCGCGCCGTGACGCGCTCGCCGACCGGACCGGTTACGACGAGGCGTTCCTCGGCCCGGTCGTGCCGCTGGCGCTGCCCGCCCGCACGTCGGTCGAGACGGTGGTCCTGCCGTACACGCACTTCACGGTGGTCTTCCGCCCGGACCGGCGGCTGGCCGCCTCGGCGGCGGTCTGCATCGAGGGGCGTCGGCTCATCGAGGACGCGGCCCGCGACGACCTGTGGGAGCTGGACCCGCGGCTGCCGGAGGAGCGGCAGGCCGGGTTCGACCTGTACCGCAACAACGGTCTGGAGCGTGCCCAGCTGGTGCGGCGGCAGGATCCGGTGTGGGGCACGGTCGCCGAGGCCGGCCAGGCGCACACGGACACGTTCTTCTCCCCCAACGCGGTTCCCCGGGCCTCGCACCACGCCCCTTCCCCGGCCGACGAGCTGGTGCAGGGCAGGAGGCTGTGGCAGGGTCTGGAGACGTATCTGATGGATCACGTCGCCGCGTTCGACCGCCGGCTGTGCGTGCTGACGGGGCCGGTGCTGCAGGACTCCGATCCGCCCTACCGGGGTGTGCAGGTGCCGTTGCGCTTCTGGAAGGTGGTCGCGTTCATGCAGGACGGGGCGCTGGCGGCGACGGCGTACGTCCTCGATCAGAGTCCGGACCTGGGCCGGGACGCGGAGCGGGCCCTCGCGGGGGCGAAGGCGGGCGCGCCCCCGCCGCTCGGTCCTTTCCGGGCGTACCAGGTGCCGGTCTCGGACGTCGCGGAGATCACGGAGCTGGAGTTCGGGCCGCTGCCCGACGTCGATCTGATGCCGCCGATGCGGGCGCCGGAGGACCGCTGGCGGCGCCTGGAGTCCTTCGACGACATCGCGATGCAGGGCTGATCCGGCGCGGTCCCGCGGGCCGTACGGGGCCGGGTGCGGCGGTCCTCCGCGTTCAGGGGCCTTCGGCGCCGTTCCCCGGGGCGGCCTCGGCGATGAGCAGGGCGATGTCGTCGTGGCTCTCGGGGTCGGGCAGGGCGGCGAGGAGGCGGTCGCAGGTGGTCTCCAGGGGCAGCCGGGCACCGGTGATGTGGCGGAGGAGGGCGTGCATGCGGGTGTCGATGGCGTGGCGGCGGGCCTCCACCAGGCCGTCGGTGTAGAGGAAGAGCCGGGCTCCGGGCGGCAGGGCGACGGAGGTCGTCGTGAAGTCCACGTTCTCGGCGGCGCCCAGGGGCGCCCCGGTGGGCAGTTCGAGGAGCGCGGGCTCCTTGCCGGGCAGCAGCAGGGCGGGCGGGGGGTGGCCGGCGAGGGCGATGTGGCAGGTCTCGGCGTACGGCGCGCAGAGGGCGTAGACGCAGGTGGCGATGGTCTCCTCCAGCTCGCCGGTGAGCTGGTCGAGGTGGCGGAGGATCTCGGCGGGCTGGAGGCCGAGCCGGGCCAGGGTGCGGGTGGCGGTGCGCAGCTGCCCCATGGTGGCGGCGGCCTTGATGCCGGAGCCCATGACGTCGCCGACGACCAGGGCGGTGGTGCCGTCGGCGAGGGGGATGATGTCGAACCAGTCCCCGCCGGCGTGGCCGGCGGCTCCGGCGGGCTGGTAGCGGCAGGCCACGTTCAGGCCCGGCGCGTCGGGCGGGGTGCGCGGCAGGAGATGGCGCTGGAGGGTGGTGGCCGCCTGGAGCTGGGTCTGGTACCAGCGGGCGTTGTCGATGCAGACGGCGGCGCGCGCGGCGAGCTCCTCGGCGAGGAGGATGTCGTCCTCCGTGAAGGGCTGGGGGTTGCGGGCGCGCTTGAGGTCCAGGGCGCCGAGGACCTCGCCGCGGGCGATCAGCGGGACGGCGAGGTAGGAGTGCAGGCCGGCGTGGGCGAGGAGGTCGGCGGCGGGCTCGTCGCGGGCGACCTGCGGCAGGTCCTCGGGGCGGACGTGGGCGAGGTGGACGGTCCGACCGGTGGCGACGCAGCGGGTGACCAGGCGGTCGGCCTCGTAGCGGGTGATCTCGCCGACGGGGTCGGCGGCGTCGGCGGCGCTGGTGGGGTAGGCGGTCTTGACCGCGAGGGCCCGGAAATGGGCGGGGGCGGAGGCGTCGCGGTTGGTGCTCCGGGCCTGGATGACCGAGTCCAGGACGTCGACTGCGGCGACGTCGGCGAGGTCGGGGACGACGGTGTCGGCGAGCTCGCGGGCGGTCTGTTCCAGGTCGAGGGTGGTCCCGATCCGGGTGGAGGCGTCGGCGATCAGGGCCAGCCGCCGGCGGGCCTGGGCGCTGCGCTGGTCGGCCCGGTACTGCTCGGTGACGTCGATCATGGTGACGGCGACGCCGATCACCCGGCCGGTGGAGTCGTCGAGCCGGAAGTACGACACCCGCCAGGCGCGGGCTCCCGTTCCGGGGGCCGGGGCGCGTTCGGTGGCGGCCCGGCTGAGCAGCGGTTTCCCGCTCTCGAGGACCTGGCGCATCGCCGCTTCCACGTCGGTGCGGTCCTCGAAGGGCAGGTGCTCGGCGGCCGGGCGGCCCAGGCAGTCGTCGGCCGGCCGGCCGGTGATCCGTTCGAGTGCCGCGTTGACGAGGACGAGCCGCAGATCGGTGTCGGCGACCGCGACTCCCGTCGGGGACTGGGCGACGAGCTGGGCCGAGAGGGCGAGGTTCCGTTCGATGCCGCTGACGACGGTGTGGTCGGCGGCGATCCCGAGGGCGTACCGTGCGCCGTCGCGGTCGGTGAGCCGCATGTTGCGGAATTCGACGAGCCGGGTCGACCCGTCCCGGTGCCGGACGGGGAAGACCCCGGCCCAGTTCCGTCCGCCCCCGATGACCTGCTCGAAGAGGTCGAGGACGAAGTCGGCGTGCTCCTCGGGGACGAGCAGCCGGCCCGCGTACCGGCCGAGCGCCTCCTCGGCGCTCCAGCCGAAGAGCTCCTGCGCCTGCGGGCTCCAGAGCCGGATGGTGCCGTCGGCGTCGAGGACCACCGCCGCCACGCCCAGGGTGTCCAGCAGGCCTCCCGGCTCGGACGGTGTGGCCGCCCCGAAGGTGCCAGCCGCGTCCGCGTCCACCTCAGGTCTCCCTCCGTCCACCGGCCGCCGGAGGCCTTCTCCGAGGAGTACCCGGCCGGGCCCGTGGGCCTGGCTCCGGGCCCGACAGCTTCTATCGTCCTCCGGGACGGCCGCCCGGGCAGCTCGGCGGACGGGTGATCATGGGTGGCCGGTACTCCGCGGACGGCCCCGCACACACGTCAGAGGCCGTGCCGGATTTCTCCGACACGGCCTCTGACCTGCGACTCTTACGAGTCGGGACGACAGGATTTGAACCTGCGACCCCTTGACCCCCAGTCAAGTGCGCTACCAAGCTGCGCCACGTCCCGAGCCCCGCTGACCTGGGGTTTCCCCCGGCCGAACGTGCATGAGAACAATACCGCACTTCTCCGGGTGGTCACGAACCCCTTTCCGGCCGCGCCCGGCGCGCACGCGCCGGAGTGCGCGCCCGTCACTCCCCGTGACGCGCCCCGGCGCCGCCCCGCACACCCGTGCGCCGCGCCGGGACCCGGCACCGAGGGTTCGACCGCCCGCCGGGCCCGGGGCGCCGGTGTCATCCGGCCGCGCCGGGGGCGCCCGGGGAGTACTCCGATGGTGAAGAGGGGGCGCGTGAGACGGGCTCGGGCCTCTTCTCGTCATATACCCCTGAATCGAGTGCCGTTGGCATGTGGCAGAAAGATGCCCACGGGGAATGACCTGGTGGCCGGACCGAGCAGGCCAAGACCACACGAAACACAGGCACATTCAAACGTCAACCACTCCGTTTTCAGACAAACTCCGTGGCGATATTGCTCCGCTCCCGAAAGATCAACACCATGAAGTGGTCGGCCTGTTCGGGACGGGACCACTGCCGATGCACCATCTGCTCGAACATCCGAACGAGCAGGCGTTTCGCAGGGGAGGACTCGTATGGACAGCTATTTCAGCAGCCGACTCCATCATCGACTCAGGGAAAAGGTGCGGGACTTCGCGGAGAGTGAGGTCCGGCCGCGAATACCCGCCATGGAGGCGTCCCGCTCGGTTCACCATGAACTCTCCCGGCTGATCGCCGCGCAAGGCTGGCTGGGGGCGACGATCGGCGAGGAATACGGCGGTATGGGCGCGGGACATCTCGCCAAGACGATCATTATCGAGGAGCTTTCCCGGGTCAGCGGAGCCATGGGCGCTATGGTCCAGGCCTCGCAGCTCGGCACCGCCAAGATCGTCCATTTCGGCAGCGACGACCAGCGCAAGACCTGGCTTCCGGCCATCGCGGCCGGTGAATGCCTGCCGACCATCGCGGTCACCGAGCCGGAATCCGGCGGCCATGTCCTCGGCATGACCGCGAGCGCGGTCCGTGACGGCGACGACTACGTCCTCAACGGCAGCAAGGTGTTCGTCGGCAATAGCCATGTGGGCGATTTACACGGCGTCGTGGTCAGGACCGGCCCTGGTTCGAAAGGGCTCACGGCCTTCCTGGTCGAATCCGATCGCCCGGGCTTCCGGACGGGACCCCAGCAGCCCGCCATGGGCCTGCACGGCTTCAGCTTCGGCGAGCTGGTCTTCGAGAACTGCCGCGTCCCGGCCTCCAACCGGCTCGGCGACGAGGGCGACGGCCTGTCCGTGGCGTACTCCTCCAGCGTGCTCTACGGCCGTGCCAACCTCACCGCCGTCTCGCTCGGCATCCACCAGGCGATCCTCGACGAGACCACCCGCTTCACCATGGACCGTCACCGCTACGGCAAGCCGCTGCACGAGCTGCCCACGGTCAAGCTCAAACTGGGCCAGATCCAGTCCCGGGTGATGACCGCCCGGATCCTCGCGTACCACGCCGTGCACCTGCTCGACCGGGGGCAGTCCTGCGACGCCGAGCTGATGAACGCCAAGCTGGTGAACGTCGAGTCGGCGCTCGACTCCGCGCGCAACGCGATGGAGATCCACGCCGCGGCCGGGCTCTTCACGGACCGCCCGATCGAGCGCTATCTGCGCGACGCGCACCACATCTTCGCGCCCGCCGGCACCTCCGACATCCAGCTGCTGCGCCTCGCGGAGGTCGCCCTCGGGACGGCCAAGGGCAGCTGGTCGGAGAAGCTGTCCGGGCTGCTCCGGCTGGAGCCCGCCCACGCCTGACGGCACCGCGGCCGTGCCCCGGCGCGGCCGGTCAGGCCCTCCGCACACCACAGCGCCCCGGCACGGCCGCCTGCCGTGCCGGGGCGCTGTCGCGCGTCGCTCGGCCGGTCAGATCAGCCCCTCCTCGCGGCGGTGGATCTGTTCCACCAGCTCGGCCGCCAGGGTCTTGATGGTCTCCAGACCGGCCCGCCCCCACGGCCGTACGTCGGTGTCGACCACGCAGATCGTGCCCAGCGCCACGCCCGTACGGTCGATCAGCGGCGCTCCCATGTAGGAGCGGATGCCGATCTCGTCCACCACCGGGTTCCCCGCGAAGCGCGGGTAGTCGCAGACGTCCTCCAGGACGAGGGCCTTGCGGCGCACCACCACGTGCGGGCAGTAGCCGTGGTCGCGGGCCATGAACCGGCCGACGTTCCCGCCGGCGGCGGCCGCGCCCAGGTCGCTGCCCGAATGGGTCCCTGCCGGGGTGTGCAGACCGGCGAAGAACTGCCGGTTCTCGTCGATGAAGTTGACCATCGAGTACGGCGCGCCGGTCACCTCCGCGAGCCGGTGGGCGAACTCGTCGAAGGCCGGCTCGGGCCGCTCCCCCAGTCCCAGTTCGCGCAGGCGGCGCACCCGCGTGGGCGCCTCCCGGTCGACGGGGGTCAGCAGCATGTGCCCGGTCGGGTCGTAGGTCATGACGGTGCTCCGTAGCTCGGCACGGGGGCCGGGATGGTGGTGAGCAGATGCTGGACGAGGGTGAGCAGCGTACGGATGCCGGCGCTGGAGATCCGGGCGTCGCACAGGACGACCGGGACCTCGGGCTTGAGGTCGAGCGCGGCCCGCACCTCGTCCGGCTCGTAGCGGTAGGCGCCGTCGAACTCGTTGACGGCGATCACGAATCCGATGCCGCGCCGTTCGAAGAAGTCGACCGCGGAGAAACAATCCTGCAGACGGCGGGTGTCGGCGAGGACGACCGCCCCGAGCGCGCCTTCGGAGAGCTCGTCCCACATGAACCAGAAGCGCTCCTGGCCCGGGGTGCCGAAGAGGTACAGCACGTGGCGGTCGTCGAGGGTGATCCGTCCGAAGTCCATCGCGACCGTGGTGGTCGTCTTGGACTCCACGCCCTCCAGGCTGTCGGTGGCCGCGCTGACCTGGGTGAGCAACTCCTCGGTGCTCAGCGGTTCGATCTCGCTGACCGCGCCCACGAAGGTGGTCTTGCCGACGCCGAAGCCGCCCGCCACGAGGATCTTCAGCGCGGTCGGGAACGGGTCGGACGCGAAACTCTCGTGGCGCTCAGAGCCGTTGTCGTAGGCCATCGAGCACTGCCTCCAGCAAGGAACGGTCGGTGGGGTTGGCGTGGAAGCGGGGCGCTCGGGCGGTGAGCGCCCCGCAGTCCACGAGATCGGAGATCAGGACCTTGGTGACGACCGCCGGGAGCCGTAAGTGCGCCGCGATCTCCGCCACCGAGGTGGGCCCGTCGCACAGGCCGAGGGCCAGGTTGTGCTCGGGGCCCATGTGGGGCTGGGGGGAGGAGCCGGTCGCCATCACCATGGAGAGGAGGTCCAGCGCGGTGGTGGGCTTGGTCCGGCCGCCGCTCACGGTGTACGGCCGGATCAGCCGGCCCGCGGCGTCGTCGAGCCAGGGGCCCTCCTGCGGGGACGTCACGCTCACTGCCCCGCGCTGCCCGCCGCGCCCGCCGCTTGTCGGGCGGGCGTGACCAGATACGGCCGTACGCTCTTGACCAGCATCGCCATTTCGTACCCGAGGACGGCGGCGTCCGCCTCGCGCCCGGCGAGCACCGCCAGACAGGTGCCGGAACCGGCCGTGGAGACGAAGAGCAGGGTGGAGTCGAGCTCGACGACCACCTGCCGCACCTCACCCCCGTCGCCGAACCGGGCGCCGGCGCTGCGCCCGAGCGAGTAGAGCCCGGAGGCGAGCGCCGCCATGTGGTCGGCGGCGTCGGTGTCGAGGCCGTGGACGGACTTCACCAGCCCGTCGGAGGAGAGCAGTACAGCGTTGCGGGTGTACGGAACCCGCTGGACCAGACCGCTCAGCAGCCAGTCGAGATCCGAGGAATGGCCGTGCGGCGCATTGCTCGCCATGGTGCATCTACTCCTTGCGCGCGTCGCCGGGACGCAGCGGTTCTTGGGGGGAGGGCTGGGATTCGGCGAGTCCGATGCCGCGCTGGAAGGCGGCCATCAGACCCGGGTCGTGCAGGGCGTGTTCCTCCTGCCTGCGGGCGACCGGCTCGTCCCGGAGCTGCGGGACGAGGTGCTCCTGGGCGCGCCGCTTGGGGAGGAGGGGCCGGCTCGGCGGCTCCGCGCGGGGGGCGGGGTGCGCGAGGGGCGCCTGCGGGGGGAGAGGGGTGCCACCGGTGCGGGGTCGCTCGGCCGGGTAGGGATCGCCGGGCGCCGCGGGGTGGTGCGGTGCGGCGGCGGGCGCGGGGTACGCCTGCGGCCGGTGCGCGGTGTCGCGCTCCGGCGCCCGTACGGGAGCGGGGGGCGGCGGGGCGTGGACGGGGGCGGGTGCCTGCGCCGGTACGGGGACGGGCGCCGGCGGCGTGCCGGGTCCGGTGGGGGCGGGGCGCATCGCCGGGGCGGGGGCCGGGTGCGCCGGGGCCACGGCCGGCGGGGGGCCCTGGGGCACCGGCTGCTGCTGGACCTGAGCGGCGGCCTGGGCCTGCGCCGCGGCGCCCGTGGCCTGACGGTCGTTCGGGGCGAGGCCTTCGGGGTCGGCGCCGAGCAGGCCCTGCGGCAGCACGAGCACGGCCTGGACGCCGCCGTAGATGTTCGACTGGAGGCGTACGGCGATGCCGTGGCGCCGGGCGAGGGCCGAGACGACGAAGAGGCCGATGCGGCCGTCCTGGAGGAGGTGCGCCACGTTGACCTGGTCGGGGTCGGCGAGCAGGGCGTTCATCTTGTTCTGCTCGGTGACCGGCATGCCGAGGCCGCGGTCCTCGACCTCGATGGCGAGGCCGGCGGTGACGTACTGCGCGCGCAGCAGCACGGTGGTGTGCGGCGCGGAGAACAGGGTCGCGTTCTCGACCAGTTCGGCCAGGAGGTGGATGACGTCGGCCACGGCATGGCCCCGGAGCGTACCGTCGATCGGCGGCACGAGCTTCACGCGCGGGTACTGCTCGACCTCCGCGATGGAGGAGCGCAGCACCTCGGTCATGGTGACGGGGTTGGACCACTGGCGGCGGGAGATGGCACCGCCGAGCACGGCGAGGTTCTCGGCGTGGCGGCGGATGCGGGTGGCCAGGTGGTCGACGTGGAAGAGGCCCTTGAGCAGCTCGGGGTCCTCGACCTCGTTCTCCAGCTCGTCGAGGAGCTGGATCTCGCGGTGCACCAGGGACTGAAGGCGCCGGGCGAGGTTGACGAAGACCTCGACCTTCTGTTCGTTGCCGACGCTGCTGGAGAGCCGGGAGGCCTGGACGACGGCCGCGACGGCGGCCTCGTGCGAGCGGCTCAGCTCCTGTCCCAGCAGGTCGAACTCGTCGCCGGAGCCGGCGGCCGGGGGGAGGGCGGGGCGGGCCGGGGGGCCTTCGCCGCGGCGCAGCTGCTCCACGATCGCGCGCAGCTCGCTCTGTCCGCGGGCGCTGGAGCGGCGCAGGCCGTTGCAGCGGTCGAGGACGGCCTTGGCCGCGCGGTCGGCGCCTAAGGCGGCCGCGGTGACGGAGGCGATGGTGAGGGCGGCGGCGCCCGTGAGGGCTGCCCAGAGGCCGGGGGTCGGGCCGGCGCCGGTGGAGCGGATGGTGAAGAGGACGGCGGCCGCGCCGCCGAGTGCCACCGCGACCGCGGGCAGCACGGAGGTGCGCAGGAGTTGGGAGCGTATGCGGGCTTCCGTCGGCAGCTGCGTGGAGCGCTGCGCGGGCGTGGGAGCCCCCGCGGGGGGAGCGGGACGGGCGCCTGACCGGCCGTGCCGCCCGCCCTCGCGGCGTTCGGACCGCGAGGCGGGTGCGCGAAGTTGAGACATGAGTGTCCTTGGTACGTGCCCAGGAATCGGCGTACAGCGAAAGGTACTGAGGGGGGTCTGTCCTACGTGGTTGCGTGGAGCCTACCGATGATCACCAAGCACACACTGTAGTCGTCAACCGCTCATGTGCGGCGCGCAGTTGGCAAACTCACCCGTAGAAAGTCCCACTCTGGTATCACCCTCCGCACGCCAGGCCGAGAACGCTCGGCCGAAACCTGACGACGGCGCGTCGGGGCGGAACGGAAGAGGGCGGAGGCGGGTGCACGCCCCCGCCCCGCGCGGAATCCGGCCCTGACCGGAATCCGTCGGTGGGCCGGCGGGCCCGTTCGCGCGCGCGGCCCCGGACACCGCGCGGCGGACCCCCGGACGGGGCCGTCCGACCACGTCCGCGACGTTCGCAAACGCGTTCGCCGAGGGTGCGGCGGCCGGGGCGCGCCGGTGACTGTCCGTACGACCGGGCGCCTCGGTCCGCCCTGGCCGGCCGGCCCCTCCCCTGAGGTCCGTGACCACCCGTGTCACCGGGCGGCGACGCGCAGGTCCCGGATGTACCAGTCGAACCGTGTGCCGTCCTTGCCGCGCGTCCGCTTGCCGGGGATGAAGCCTGCGCGCCGCGCGACCGAGGCGGACGCGGGATTCTCCGGCTCCACCTGGATCACTGCCGCCTCCCCGCCCTCGCGCGCCGCGTACCGGCACGCCAAGAGCACCGCGCGGGTGGCCAGACCGCGCCCCCTCCAGGAGGGATAGAGGCCGTAGGCGACATTCACCTGGCCGGGAGCCAGACCCTCTCCCGCGAACCGCAGGTCGACCGTCCCCGCGAGCACCTCGTCGGCTTCCACCCGGATGCCGAACGCGCGGAGCGGCCCACCGGATTCCCACTGTTCCCGGCAGTGCCGGATGTACGCCTCGACGCCCTCGCGCGTGCCGGGCCCGCCGTTGAGCCAGCGAACGAGCGACTCGTCCTCCCCCGTGAGGTGCGCCTCCCCGTCGTCCGGGCGCAGCGGGGACAGCGTGATGATCCCGTCGGACAGCTTCACTTCGTTCATCCGGCCATCCTCGGCGCCGGACCCGTGTCGCACCATCGGATTGCGACAGCCCTGTTCACCCTTGACGGTCTGTTGCGGGACAGCCCTCAGGGGTGCATGCGGGCGCCCTTGAGGACCTTGTCCACGGCGTTGCGCGGCCCGTGCACGGCGAGTCCCACCAGATCGAGCCCGGCCCTGGGCACCGCGCGGACCGCGGCGCGGTTGTCCCGGTCGTTGCCGGTGGTGAAGAGGTCGGAGGTGAAGACCGCCCGGGGCAGCGCCCGGGAGAGGGCCCGCTCGTGCGCGGCGGTCAGCACCTCCTTCGTCCCCTCGAAGACCAGGACGGGCTGGCGGAACATCGGCAGATAGGGCGTGCCGTCGGCGTCGGCGTACGGTTCGCCGATGACCTCCGGGAGCTCCGTGCCGAGGCCGCTGACCAGGAAGGCCGTCACGTTGAGCCGCTGCCAGGGCTCCAGGTCGCGGCGCAGCAGGACGGCGATCTTGGTGTCGAAGCGTACGGGCGTGTTCTCGGTCGTCATGCTTCCCAGGCTGCCGACCGGCCCCCCGGCCCGTCTTGTACATTCCTTGCATGGCGGACCGGGAGCAGGTCTCGGCGTGGCGCCCGGAGGTGGCCGGTGCGTGGCGCCCGGAGGTGGCCGGTGTCGTCGAGGTCTTCCACGCCCGCTTCACCGAGCACGCCTACCCCATGCACGTCCACGACTCCTGGACCCTGCTGGTCGTCGACGACGGCGCGGTCCGGTACGACCTGGGCCGCCGGGAGCGTGGCACCCCCGACGACACGGTCTCCCTGCTGCCGCCCCACGTACCGCACAACGGTTCGCCCGCCACCGCGGACGGCTTCCGCAAGCGGGTGCTCTATCTGGACCTGACCCGGCTCGACGAGAGCCTCGTCGGTCCCGCCGTGGACGGTCCGGACGTGGTCGACCCCCTGCTGCGGCACCGGGTCGGGCAACTGCACGGAGCGCTGGCCGGCCCGGGCGACGAGCTGGAGGCGGAGAGCAGGCTGGCGCTGGTGTGCGAACGGTTGCGCGGTCATCTGCGGCCGCGCCTCGCCGTCCCGCAGGCGGCGGACGACCGCGGGGTGGCCCGCCGGCTGCGGGAGCTCCTGGACGAGCGGCTGGTCCGGGGCGTGACGCTGGACGAGGCCGCGACCGTGGTGCATGCCCACCCCACCCATCTGGTACGGGCGTTCGGCGCCGCCTTCGGCATCGCGCCGCACCAGTACCTCATGGCCCGCCGGGTCGACCGCGCCCGCCGCCTGCTGCTCGACGGGCAGCCACCGGCCGAGGTCGCGGCGGCGACCGGTTTCTACGACCAGTCGCACTTCACCCGCCACTTCAAGCGGATCGTGGGCAGCCCGCCGGGGCGCTACGCCCGAGAGGCGCGGGGGCGCTGAGGCCCCACGCCCCGATCCGCTGGGCGCGCCGTCAGGGGCGGGGGGCGGACTCTCGGACTCCGGACGCGGGCGGGTCCTCTTGCGCGATCTCCGTCGACCCGTTTTGGTGACCTGACGACCTCTGGGGCGAACGGGAAGGCGGCCACGCATGGCGGACATCACCCAGACCGAGACCACGGGCAGCGGCAAGGAGGCGCCGCGCAGAGCGAGTTGGCGGTCCATCGGGCCGGGCATCGTCGTCGCGGCGACCGGCGTCGGCGCCGGCGACCTCGTCGCCACCCTCATCGCGGGCGGCAAGTTCGGCTACACCCTGCTGTGGGCGGCGGTGATCGGCTGCCTCGTCAAGATCTCGCTCGCGGAGGCGGCGGGCCGCTGGCACCTCGCCACCGGCCGCACCCTCTTCGACGGCTGGCGCAGCCTCGGCTCCTGGACCAGCGTCTACTTCGCGGGGTACGTCGTCGTCTGGGGCTTCGTCTACGGCGCCGCGGCGATGTCCTCCAGCGCGCTTCCGCTGGCGGCGCTCTTCCCCGACCTGATGGACCTCAAGGTGTGGGCCGTGCTGTGCGGCCTGGTGGGACTGGCGTTCGTCTGGTTCAACCAGTACGCCGTGTTCGAGAAGCTCATGACGATCCTGGTCGGCGTGATGTTCGTGGTCACCGTCTATCTCGCGATCAGGGTCACGCCCCGCCTCGACTCCGCCGTGGCCGGTCTGGTGCCCGCGCTGCCGGACGGGTCGCTCTTCTACACCCTCGGACTCATCGGCGGCGTGGGCGGCACGATCACGCTCGCCGCCTACGGCTACTGGGTCAACGCCAAGGGCTGGAACAACACGAGCTGGATGAAGGTGATGCGTCTCGACAACCGCGTCGCCTACCTCACCACCGGCATCTTCGTGGTGGCCATGCTCTTCGTCGGGGCGGAGCTGCTGCACTCCTCGGGCGTGGCCCTGGCCAAGGGCGACAAGGGCCTGCTCGACCTGAGCGGCGTCCTGGAGGAGCGCTACGGCGCGGCGACCGCGAAGCTCTTCCTCATCGGGTTCTTCGCCACGTCCTTCACCTCGCTGATCGGCGTGTGGCACGGGGTGAGCCTGATGTTCGCCGACTTCGTGACGAAGTACCGCCCGTCCCTGGCCCGCCCCGGGGTGCCCCACGAGAAGTCCACGCCGTTCCGCGCGTACCTGCTCTGGCTCACCTTCCCGCCGATCAGCCTGCTCTTTCTTGACCAGCCGTTCGGACTCGTCGTGGTGTACGGAGTGATCGGCGCCGTCTTCATGCCGTTCCTGGCCCTGACGCTGGTGTGGCTGCTGAACTCCGACCGCACCCCGGCGGAATGGCGCAACGGCAAGCTGAGCAACGCGATGCTGGGCGCGGCCGGGCTGCTCTTCGTGGTCCTCTGCGTCCAGCAGGTCCGCGACCTGCCCTGGTAGACCTCGCTCGCCGGGCGGCGCGCGGCCGTACGGACCGCCGGGCGCCGCCCCGGTCTCCCCGCCGCGGGGAGACCGGGGCGGCCCGGTTCAGCGCTCGCCGGCGAGGTCGCTCTCCTGGTGCTTGCCCTTGACCGTGGCCGCAGCGGCGGCCGGCCAGGCCGCCCAGCCGGCGGCGGGCTTCAGGGCGACGTCCCGCCACCACGGCTCCGCGGGCGGTATCGAGGCGGGCTCGAACGGCTCGCCCGGGCGGGGGGTGGCGACGGTCTGGCCGGCGGTGTGGCCGGCGTAGAGGGAGCGCTCGGCGGGCTCGTGCCAGGGGTGCGGGGCGAGGTTGAAGGTGCCCCAGTGGATCGGCAGCAGCACGCCGTGCGGGGCGCCGCCCTGGAGGTCGAGGTGGGCGCGCATGCCCTCGTCCGGGGTCATGTGGATGTCCGGCCAGTACTCGGAGTACGCCCCGATCTGGATCATGGTGACGTCGAAGGGGCCGTGGGCGGCGCCGATCTCCTCGAAGCCGGGGAAGTAGCCGGTGTCGCCGCTGTGGTAGACCCGGTGCCGGGGGCCGGTGACGACCCAGGAGGCCCAGAGGGTGTGCTGCTGGTTGCGCAGGCCGCGGCCGCAGAAGTGGCGGGCGGGGGTCGCGGTGAGCCGCAGCTCGCCGACCTCCGTCGACTCGTTCCAGTCCAGCTCGCGCAGACGGGAGGCGCGCACACCCCAGCGCTCCAGGTGCGCGCCGACGCCCAGCGGCACGACGAAGAGGGTGTCGGTCGAGGCCAGCGCCTTGATCGTCGGCAGATCGAGGTGGTCGTAGTGGTCGTGGGAGATCACGACGGCGTCGACCGGGCCGAGCGCGGCGACCGGGAAGGGCACAGGGTGCAGGCGCTTCGGCCCCGCGAAGGCGAAGGGCGAACAGCGGTCGCCCCAGACCGGGTCGAAGAGCACCCGGTGCCCGTCGATCTCGGTGAGGACGCTGGAGTGGCCGGCCCAGGTGATCCGCAGCCCGGAGGCCGGCGGGCGGGCGAGGTCGGCGAGGGTGGTGGGGTGGACGGGGATCGGGCCGGCGGGGGCCCGGAGGACCCGCTCTTCCTTCCGGAAGTAGACCTTGGCGAACTCGAGGGTGGAGCCCGAGGGCCGGTGGCGTGCCGCCACGGGGTTCTGGAAGACGCCGTCCGCGAAGTTCGGGGAGCGCCGGATGCGCTCCATGCGCGCGCCGGACGGGTCGGCGCCGAAGGCCGCCGGGCGCAGGGCGCGCAGCCGCGCCCGCAGCGGATGGTCGGAACCGGTGCCGGTCAACGGAGCCTCCTGAGGGGGTAGGGGTCGTTCCATTATGGGCGGCCCCCGGTCCTCCCGGCCTGAACCATGGGCGATACTGAACCGCCGTTCAGTAAGGGGGCCTGTCCCCGCCCGTCCCCACCGCCCCTTCCGCCCCCCTGGAGACGTCCGTGAACACCTCGCCCCTGCTGTCCGTCGCCTGGACCGACCACGTCACGGGCAGCCGGGGCCATCTGGTCGTCGACCGGCTGGTGCGCGGGGTGGCCAGCGGTGGGCTGCGGATGCGGAAGGGGTGCACGGCCGAGGAGGTGGCCGGGCTCGCCCGTGGCATGACCCTGAAGGAGGCCCTGCACTACGACCCGCGCGGCCGCTACGTCCCGCTCGGGGGCGCCAAGGGCGGGATCGACTGCGACCCGCGCTCCCCCGAGGCGTACGGCGTGCTGGTGCGCTATCTGCGGGCGATGCGTCCGTACGTCGAGCGCCTCTGGACCACCGGCGAGGATCTGGGGCTGACCCAGGACCGGGTCGACCGGGCGGCCGCGGAGGCCGGACTCGTCTCCACCGTCCAGGCGGTCTTCCCGCTCCTGGAGGACGAGGCCGCGGCCCGCCGGCGGCTCGCCGACGCCTTCGCACGGAGCGTGGACGGGATCGGGCTCGGCGAGCTGGTGGGCGGCTGCGGGGTCGCCGAGGCCGCCCTGGCGGCGCTGGACCGGGCGGCGCGTCCGTACGCCGGAGCGCGGGTCGCGGTGCAGGGCTTCGGGACGATGGGCGGCGCCACCGCCCGTTTCCTGGACCGGGCCGGGCTCTCGGTGGTCGCCGTCGCCGACGCGCGCGGGACGATCGCCAACCCGGCGGGTCTGGACGTGGAGGCGCTGCTCGCGGCGCGGGACGGGCACGGGGTCGTGGACCGTTCCGCCCTGCGGCCCGGGGACCGGGAGGAGCCGGGTGCGGCGTGGCTGGCGGCGGACGTGGACATCCTGGTCCCGGCCGCCGTCTCGTACGCGATCGACGCGGGGAACCAGCGTCTCGTCCGGGCCCGCTGGGTGGTGGAGGCGGCCAACATGCCGGTCCTTCCGGAGGCGGAGGAGGCCCTCGCGGCGCGCGGGGTCGTGCTGCTGCCGGACGTGGTGGTGAACTCCGGCACGAACGCCTGGTGGTGGTGGACGCTCTTCGGCGACATCGGCGCCGACGCCGAGGAGGCGTTCGCGCACACCCGGCGGGCGATGCGGTCCCTGGTGGGCCGGATGCTGGACCGCGCGGAGGCGGACGGGACGTCGCCGCGCGCGGCGGCACACGCGCTGGCGGAGGAGCGGCTGCGCGAGCTGGACGAGCGCTACGGCTGGTACTGACGGGGGCGTGCGCCGGAGCGGGAGACCCCTCGCGTTGCTGATCATGCCCGCGTCAGGTGCTGTGTAGGGTGAACGGCGTGACGAGAGTGCGGTTGAACGTGGCGGAGCGGCAGGAGGACCTGCTGCGGGCCGCCGTCGAGCAGATCGAGGCGCGGGGTGTGACGGCCGTGCGGATCGCGGACGTCGCCTCGGCCCTCGGGGTGAGCAACGCGCTCGTGCTCTACCACTTCTCCACGAAGGAGAAGCTCGTCGCGGCGGCCTTCGCGTACGCCGCCGAGGGCGACCTCGTCCATCTGCGCCGGCTCCTGGGGCGCCGCACCACGGCTCTGCGCCGGCTGCGGTCGGCGGTCCGCTGGTACGCCCCGACCGGCCAGGCCAAGGGCTGGCGGCTGTGGATCGAGGGCTGGTCGGCCAGTCTGCGCGACCCGGCCCTGCGCGAGGTGGCGGCCGCCCTGGACCAGCAGTGGAAGGCGGCCCTTACCGAGGTGATCGCCGAGGGCGCGGCGGCCGGCGAGTTCCCCTGCCCCGACCCGGCCGGCGCGGCCTGGCGGCTGACCGCCTTCCTGGACGGCCTCGCGGTCCAGATGACCTCCTACGCCGGCTCCCTCTCCCGCGCCGCCATGCTGGAGTGGGCGGACGCGGCCCTCGCCCGCGAGCTGGGCCTGCCCGACGCCCCCGCGAGGACACCGGGCGGGGGCGGCCGGTAGCCGCTGCGGGGGCCCGGCCCTCCAGGCTCCTGCCGCCGCTCCCCCGGCTCGGCCGACGGGCGTCCACGGCCGTGCGGCGCCTCCGCCGACGCTCCTCGGAGCAACGGCCGTCCGGTGTCGCCCCTCGGCCGCCGTGCGCGATCGGCACGCGGCTGCCGGCCTATGGACCTGCCCTCCGGGCTCCTGCCGTCCGCCGCCCGTCACGGGCGCGCGGAGGGGGCGGCCCGGGCGCCGCCGGGAGGAGCGGGCGGCTCCGCCGCCCGCGTCAGCGCAGTTCGTAAACCGCCGTCACGGTCACCTGCTCCTCGATCTCGCCGGGGGCCAGCGGGACCTCCGGGGCATCGGCCGGCATGGCCGGGACCGCGCCCGAGATCGGGCGGGCGGCCTCGCCCTCGGTGAGGGAGACGAGGCGGCCGAGGCGGTGGCCGCTGAGACGGGCGTGCTGGGTCGCCTTGTCGTGGGCGTCCCGGTGGGCGGCCTCACGGGCCTTGGTGCGCAGGGCGCCGGGGTCGGCGACGTCGAACGCCACGCTGTTGACCCGGCCCGTGTCGCCGGTCGCGTCGTTGACGGCGCCGATGACCCGGCCCGCCCGGTCGATGCCCCGGACCTTGACGGAGAAGGACTGCCCGGCCTGGTAGCCCGCGACCCGGTTCTCGCCGCCGTCGGTCTGGGTGTAGACGGCGGAGAGGGAGAGGCTGTCGGTCCTGATGTCCCGGTCGGTCACCGCCTCCTTGCGGAGTGCGGCGAGCAGCGCCTCGGCGGCGGTGCGCTGCGCGCTCATCGCCTCCTTGGCGGTCTTACGGGTGACCTCCACGCCCACCGAGAGGACCGCCACGTCGGGCGCGGCGGCGGCCCGGCCGGTCCCGGTCACGGTGACGGTCGTGGGCGCGGCGGCCGGGGCGGCGGCCACGGCGGGTGCGGTGGGGACGGCGGCGAGCGCGGGGACGGCGCCCGCGAGCAGGAGCCCGCCGAGGGCCGTGCCCGCCACCAGGGCGCGGCCCAGAGCCCGGCGGGCGGGGCCGGAGGCGGCGGTGGGGGCGGCGAAAGGGGCGTGGGGCGTGCGGAGATGGCTGGTCGTCACGGACGGTCCTTTCGGGAACGGCGGCCGGAGGACCCGGCGCGCACATCCCAACACCCCCCGGCCCCCGCTCCCGGGCGCCACTCCTGCCCCGTCACCCGCACAGGTCTGCGCACACGCCCTGGTCGCCCGCGCGCCCCCTCCCGCACGGGGAGCGCCCCCGGCGCACCGCACTGTCAGTGCCGCTTGGTAGAAATCTCGCAACAGCCGATCAACGCCGTCCGGTGCCCGGGAGTAGTCATGACCATTTCGACCCCCTTGGGGGAGCTGCACGGCCTGCCCGTCTTCGACTTCCCCGGCCCCGACTCCCGGGTCGCGCTGCCGGACGCGGCCTCCGTGGCGTGGCGCCTCTCCGCGCCGACGTACAGCGAGCCGGACGACGAGCCGTGGGAGCCGCTCTTCGACCACTTCCTCCGCACGGTGGACGCCGGCCGGGTCCGCGCGCTGGTGGTCGGCGGCTGGGACGAGGCCTACGAGAACTCGTCGGCACCGATCGTCGCCGCGCTCATCGGGGCCAACGACCGGCTCACCACGCTCGAAGCGGTCTTCCTCGGCGACATGACCTTCGAGGACTGCGAGATCTCCTGGATCCAGCAGAGCGACGTGACACCGCTGCTCGCCGCCTATCCCCGGCTGCTGGAGTTCGGGGTGCGCGGAGGCTCGGGGCTCGCCTTCCCGTCGATCCACCACGCCGGGCTGCGGTCGCTCGTGGTGGAGTCCGGCGGTCTGGGCGCGGGGGTGGTGCGCGGTATCGCGGGCAGTGATCTGCCCGCACTGGAGAACCTCGACCTCTGGCTCGGCTCGGACGAGTACGGCGGCGACAGCACGGTCGCGGACCTGGAGCCGCTGCTCGCCGGGACCGCGTTCCCCTCCCTGCGCCATCTGGGGCTGCGCAACAGCCACATCCAGGACGAGATCGCCGCCGCCGTCGCGAACGCCCCGGTCGTCGCCCGGCTCGACCGGCTCGATCTGTCGATGGGCACGCTCACCGACGAGGGCGGGGCGGCCCTCCTCGCCGGGGGGCCGCTGACGCACCTGGCCTACCTCGGCCTCTCCCACCACTACCTCTCCAAGGAGATGCGCGAGCGGATCATTGACGCGCTGACCCCGCACGGGGTGACGGTCGACGTCGACGACGCGCAGCAGCCGGACGAGAACGGCGGCGTGGTCTACCGGTACGTCGCGGTCGCCGAGTGACCCGAGCGCTCGTGCGCGGCGTCCCCGGGCGGGCGCGGGGGGCCGCCCCCGCGCGCGTGCCGTCCCGGGCGGGGTCCGGGGAGGCCGCCCTCCGTCTGGCCGTCGTCGGCAATCCGGCGGGCCGCCGCGTCCGGTTCTTCGTGGACGCGGTGGCCGCCGCCGGGCTGCCTCCGGCACGGGTCGTGCCCTGGCTCGACGTGCTGCGGGGCGGGGCGCGGTTCACGGCGGGCGAGCTGGTCCGTCTCGATTCGCCGGGCGAGGACCCGGAGGTCGACCGGCTGCTGCGCGGCGTCTCGGACACGACCCGCGTCGAGGGCACCGGGCGGTGGTACGCGCGCTTTATCGCGGTCGTGTCGGCGCTGACCGCCGACGTCCGGTCCGCGGGTGCGGTCCTGGTCGACGATCCCGGCGAGCTGGCCGTGCTGTTCGACAAGCGGCTCGGGCACGGCGTGCTCCGCGAGGCCTCGGTGCCGGTGCCCACGTCGCCGACCTCGGGGCCGGACGCGCCGCCCGTGCGTGGCTGGGACGACGTCGTGGCGCTGACGGCGGCCGCCGGGGCGCGCCGGGTGTTCGTGAAGCTCGCGCACGGTTCCTCGGCCTCCGGGGTGCTGGCGGTGGAGACCGCACCCGGCGGCCGGGTCCAAGCGACCACGTCCGTGGAGCGCGGCCCGGACGGCGCTCTCTTCAACTCCCTGCGAGTGCGCCGCTATCGGACGGAGCGCGAGGTCGCCGCGATCGTGGACGCGCTGGCTCCCGACGGGCTGCACATCGAGCGCTGGCTGCCGAAGGCGGCCCAGGCCGGTCGCGTCGTCGATCTGCGGGTGGTGGTGGTCGACGGGCGGGCCGGCCACGCCGTCGTGCGCACCAGCCGTTCTCCCATGACCAACCTTCATCTGGGCGGTGCCCGGGGCGATCTGGAGGCGGCGCGCGGCGCGGTCGCCGCGGCCGGTGGGCGGTGGGAGGACGTGCTGGGCGTGGCCGAGCGGGCGGCCGCCGCCTTCCCCGGCACCCGGTGCGTGGGCGTCGACCTGCTGCCGTCCTCCGACTGGCGGCGCTTCGCCGTCGGCGAGGTCAACGCCTTCGGCGACCTGCTGCCCGGGCTCACCGGCCTGCCGGGCAGCGGCGCCGAGGGCCTGGACACCTACGCGGCCCAGGTCGCCGCCCTCCTCCGTACCCGAAGCCCCGCCCCGGCCGCCACCCCGCCGGCCGCCCCGGCCACCGGCCCCGCCGCTCCAGCCCCTGCCCCCACCCCGACGGCCTCCGCCGCGGACGCCGGCCCCGCCACCCCCGTACCCCCGCGCACCCCAGGAACGAGCACCCCGTGAAACAGCGGCCCGAGCCCGACATGAACGAGATCGTCGGCAGCCACGACCTCCTCCTGGTCACGCTCGACACCCTGCGCTACGACGTCGCCGCCGAACTGGCCGCCGCCGGCCGCATCCCGAACCTCGCCCGCCACCTCCCCGGCGGCCGCTGGGAGCGCCGGCACGCCCCCGGCAGCTTCACCTACGCCTCCCACCAGGCGATCTTCGCCGGCTTCCTGCCGACCCCGGACACCCAGGGCCCGCACCCCCGGCTCTTCGCCGCGCGGTTCGCGGGCAGCGAGAGCACCGCCGAGGGCACCTTCGTCCACGACACCCCCGACTTCGTCTCGGGCCTGGCCCGGAGGGGCTACCGCACCGTCTGCGTCGGCGGCGTCGGCTTCTTCAACCGGCAGGGACCGCTCGGCTCCGTGCTGCCGGACCTCTTCCAGGAGAGCCACTGGGAGCCCGAGTTCGGGGTCGCCTCCCCGACCTCCTTCGCGTCCCAGGTGACCCGGGCCGAGGAGGTCGTGGCGGATCTCCCGCCGGAGCAGCGCCTGTTCCTCTTCGTCAACGTCTCCGCGCTGCACCAGCCCAACTGGTTCCATCTCCCCGGCGCGACCCGGGAGTCCGGGGACACCCTCGCCTCGCACGCGGCGGCCCTGGAGTACGTCGACCGGCACATCGGCCGGCTCCTCGCCGCCATGAGCAGCCGCCGCCCGTGCTTCGCCATCGTCTGCTCCGACCACGGCACCGCGTACGGAGAGGACGGCTTCACCGGTCACCGTCTCGGCCACGAGGTCGTCTGGACCGTGCCGTACGCCCACTTCCTCCTGGACGGCCCGGAGGCGGTCGCGTGACCGGGGCCCCGCGTCCGTACCAGAGCTACGTCTACGCCTACCCGCACAAGACGGCGTACCGCCCGCTCCCCCACCCGGCGCCGTCCCTGGCCGACCTGTGGGCCGACCAGCCGAAGGACGCGCTCTCCCTCTACGCCCACATCCCCTTCTGCGAGGTCCGCTGCGGCTTCTGCAACCTCTTCACCCGGATCGGCGCCCCCGGCGAGCTGACCACCCGCTATCTCGACGCCCTCGACCGGCAGGCGACGGCCGTGCGCGAGGCGCTCGGTGACGCCGGGCCCGTCCGGTTCGCCACGGCCGCCTTCGGCGGCGGCACGCCGACGTTCCTGACCGCCCCCGAGCTGGAGCGGCTCTGCGACATCTCCGAGCGGCGGATGGGCGTCGACCTGCGGTCCGTCCCCCTCTCCGTCGAGACCTCCCCCGCGACCGCGACCGCCGACCGGCTCGCCGTCCTCGCCGAGCGCGGGGCGACCCGGCTCAGCATCGGGGTGCAGAGTTTCGTCGAGGCCGAGGCGCGGGCCGCCGTCCGCCCGCAGCGCCGGGAGGACGTGGAGGCGGCGCTCGGCCGCATCCGTGACGTGGGCGTCCCCGTCCTCAACATCGACCTGATCTACGGCATCGACGGCCAGACCGAGGAGTCCTGGCTGCGCTCGCTCGACGCGGCCCTCGCCTGGCGGCCGGAGGAGCTGTACCTCTACCCGCTCTACGTCCGCCCGCTCACCGGCCTCGGCCGGCTCTCCCCCGCCGACGCCGACCGCGAGTGGGACCGTCTGCGGCTGCGCCTCTACCGCCGCGGCCGGGACCATCTGCTGGCCTCGGGCTACGAGCAGGTGTCGATGCGGATGTTCCGCCGGGCCGACGCCCCGCCCCTGGGCGCGGACGACTACGCCTGCCAGACCGACGGCATGATCGGGCTCGGCTGCGGAGCCCGCTCGTACACCTCGTCGCTGCACTACTCCTTCGACTACGCCGTCGACATGCGCGAGATCCGCTCCCTCATCGACGCGTACACGGAGACCGGGCCGGAGGGATTCCGCCGGGCGCAGGTGGGCCGGTGGGTCGACGCGGGCGAGGCGCGCCGCCGCCATCTGCTCCAGTCGCTGCTCCAGGCCGAGGGGATGGACGTCCGCGGGTACGAGGACAGGTTCGGCACCTCCCCTGTCGCCGACTTCCCGGCCGAACTGCGCCGGTTCGAGGCGCTCGGCTGGCTGGACGAGGAGGCGCCGGCCGGGCTGCTCCGGCTCTCCGCCGAGGGGCTCGCCCACTCGGACGGGATCGGACCCGAGCTGTTCTCCCCCGCCGTGCGGGCGGCGATGGCCGCCTACGAGCCGAAGTAGGGCCGCGTGGACCTGACGATCCTGTACCGGGGGCCGCTGGCCTCCTGTGACTACGACTGTCCGTACTGCCCCTTCGCCAAGCGGCGCGACAGCCGGGAGCAACTCCGCGCGGACCGGGCCGCGCTGGAACGGTTCTCCGCCTGGGTGGCCGGGCAGACCGGCGACCGGCTGCGGATCCTGTTCACCCCGTGGGGCGAGGGGCTGGTCCGCTCCTGGTACCGGCGGACGCTCACCGAGCTGTCCCGGCTGCCGCATGTCGAGCGGGTCGCGATCCAGACCAACCTGAGCTGCCGCACCGACTGGCTGGCGGAGGCCGACCCCCGGACCCTCGCGCTCTGGTGCACGTACCACCCCGGCCAGACGCCCTACGACCGGTTCCTCGCCAAGTGCGGTGAGCTGGCGGCCCGGGGGACGCGGTTCAGCGTGGGGGTCGTCGGACTGCCGGAGCACCGGGAGCACGCCGTGCGGCTGCGGGCGGAGCTGCCGTCCGAGGTCTACCTCTGGATCAACGCCGCCGAGGGGTACGCCTACACCGACGAGGAGGCCGACGCCTGGACGGCGCTCGACCCCCTCTTCCCGTACAGCCGCCGTCCGCACCGCTCGGCCGGTCTCCCCTGCCGGACCGGCGAGTCGGTGATCTCCGTGGACGGCGACGGGACGGTCCGGCGCTGCCACTTCGTCAAGGCCGAGCTGGGCGGTCTCTACGACGGTTCCTACCGCGCCGCCCTGCGCCCGCGCGCCTGCCCGCTCTCCGTCTGCGACTGCCACATCGGCTACGTCCATCTGGAGTCGCTGCCGCTGTACGACGTGTTCGCGGGCGGGGTCCTGGAGCGGATCCCGGCGGCGCCGCCGGGCGGTCCTAGAGGGGCATGAGGTCGGGCCGCTTGGCCGCCACGTGGTCGCCCGAGCTCTCGCCCCGCAGCCGGCGGCCGATCCACGGCACGAGGTACTCCCTGGCCCACAGGATGTCGTCGCGGCGCAGGTCGAGCGCGCCGCGCGGGGGCAGGGGCGGCCACGGCTGGTCCGGGTCGGCCGGTACCTCGATGCCGAGGACCTGGGCGGCGCGGAGCGCGACGCGGGTGTGTCCCTCGGGCGAGAGGTGCAGCCGGTCACCGTCCCAAGCCCGCCTGTCCTGGACGGACTTGAGCGACCACAGGTCCAGGACCGGGCAGCCGTAGCGGTCGGCGATGGACCGGACGTGGGCGGTGTAGGTGGCGATCTTGCCGCGCAGATGGCGCAGCACGGGTACGTCGCGGGTGTCGAAACCGGTGGTCACCATGACCGTGCCGACGGCGGAGGTGAGGTCGGCGACGGCGCGCTCGAAGCGTTCGGCGACGGCGTCCGGGTCGCTGCCGGGCCGGATGATGTCGTTGCCGCCCGCGCAGAAGGTCACCAGGTCGGGGGCGAGCTGCTTCGCCCGCGGGACCTGCTCCGCCACGATCTGGTCGAGGAGGCGTCCGCGCACGGCCAGATTGGCGTAACGGAACGCGTCGTTCTCCGGCAGCCGGTCGGCGAGGAGGACCGCGAAACGGTCCGCCCAGCCGAGGAAGCTCCCGCCGGGGCCGGGGTCTCCCACGCCCTCGGTGAAGCTGTCTCCGATCGCCGCGTACGACCCGAATACGTCCATGTCTCTTGATCTCGAATCGTCTGCCACGGGAGCACATCTTTCCTTTACGGGTGTGACCTACGCGACCGTAAGGAGGGGTTGACGGAGGGTGAGATATGCCACCGGTCAAGATTGCGCCAAGGCGGAATACGCGAAGGGCCCGGCACGAAGGTGCCGGGCCCGGTGCGCACCCGGAGAGAAGGCGATTCCGGGTGGGGTGCGTCAGATACCGACGCCCTTCTGGCGGAGGTACTCGAGCGGGTCGATGTCCGAGCCGTAGCTCGGCCCGGTGCGCATCTCGAAGTGGAGGTGCGGGCCGCTGGAGTTGCCGGTGGAGCCCGACAGGCCGATCTCGTCGCCGCCGCTGACGGACTGGCCGGTGGAGACGGAGAGGGAGGAGAGGTGGGCGTACTGCGAGTAGGTGCCGTCCGCGTGCTGGATGACGACCTCGTTGCCGTACGAACCGCTCCAGCCGGCGGAGTGGACGGTGCCCGCGCCGACGGCCTTGACGGAGGTGCCGGAGGAGGCCATGAAGTCGACGCCGGTGTGGTAGCCGGAGGACCACATGGAGCCCGAGGCGCGGTACTGGGTGGAGATGCCGCCGCTGACGGGGGCGACCCAGCCGGAGGACGCGGCCTGGGCGGGCTGCTCCTGGGCGGGCGCCGGCTCGGTGCGCTCGGCGCTGCGGGAGCTGCGGGTCTCGGACGCGTCGGCGGAGGACTTCTCGGCCTTGGGGGCGGCCTTCGGCGCGGCCTTGGGGGCCTTGGCCTTCGGGGCGGGCGCCTCGGCCGTCGACTTCGCGCCGATGCTGAGCTTCATGCCGGGGAAGATCAGCGAGGGGTTCTCGCCGACGACCTGGCGGTTGTCCTGGTAGAGCTTCTTCCAGCCGCCGGCCAGGTGGTGCTCGGAGGCGATCTTGGACAGGTAGTCGCCCGCCACGACGGAGTACGTCGTGGGCTTCGCCTTGGCGGCGGCGGGGGCGGCCGGCGCCTTCGCGGGAGCGGCGGCCACGGCGGCGACGGCCTGCTCGGGGGTCACGGTCGGGGCGGACTTCTCGGCGGCGTGGGCTCCGGTCGCGCCGAGGAGCGGCAGGGCGACGACGGCGCCGCCCGTTCCGGCGGCGACGAATCCGCGCGTGATCGGGTTGACCTTGGGACGGCGGTGCTTACCCTTCGCGGGCATGGCGAATTCCTCTCCGTCGCCTACGAGGTGAGCTGTCGGGTTCGGGCTGGAGTTGCCCGGTCGCGATCGCTCGCGACTTCACCCCAAGCCGTTCCGGATCGACCGGATCGGCGTACTACCTGGGTCCCCCGCTCCTGCCGTACGTGGGTGGGTGCGGATTCCGGACGGTGGCAGGATTCGGCGGTCCGACCGGATTGACGGTGACCGTAGACGAGCGGGGTCGGCGTGAACAAGCCGCTCTTTTCCCCGCCCATTCGGAGGAGCGATTTACGTCCGGAATTCCGGTCACCCTCCGTGGATGCGGGACTCTCGACATCCTTTTCTCGCAGGGCGTTTGCGGAAGACGATCAGGCACGGTCCGTCACCTGTGAGACGCTGCTCACGCGTCGAAACCCATCTCCCCTGCAATCAGGGCGCGTTATCACCAAGGCCCTAATTCGGACAGAACACCCATTCCCGTCCGAGGGGTGTGCGCCCGGCTCGCCACCCGGAATGATTGCCCCTGGAACCGATCTCGTATCGTCGAAGTCCGCCAACCTTCAGGAGCACTCGTGACGCAGCAGCTGCCCCAGGTCTCGTCGACCGAACCCGAGCTGACCGGGGTCCGCAATTTCCGGGACGTGGGCGGCCTGCCGACCGAGGACGGCGGGTCGGTCCGGTTCGGACGCCTCTACCGCAGCGGCCACCTCGCCCATGCCACCGAGGACGACGCGGCCTTCCTCGCCGGCCTGGGGCTGCACACCGTCTTCGACTTCCGCAACGCGGCCGACCGGAAGGTGGAGGGCGCGGACGTCGAGCTGCCCGGCGTGCGGAACGTGAACATCCCGCTCAACGACCCGGCGGACGGCAAGGAGTTCTGGAAGCTGGTCAGCGGCGGCGAACTGGATCAGCTGCGCGAGGCGCTCGGCGACGGCAAGGCGGCCGACCGAATGTCCGATTCCTACCGGAAGATGGTGGTCGAGCGGACGGCGGAGCACAGCCGCGTCCTGCACGCGATGGCCGACGACAGCGTTCCCGCGCTGATGCACTGCGCCGCCGGGAAGGACCGGGCGGGGCTCTCCATCGCGATCTCGCTGCTCGCGGTGGGCGTCGAGCGGGAGGCGATCGAGGCGGACTACGTCAAGTCGAACGACCCGCACCGCCGCTACAAGATCCGCCGCAGCTCCACCTCGGCGGACGCCATGGCGCCCGAGGTGATGGAGCTGCTGAGCCCCCTCTTCGACGCGCGGGTGGAGTACCTCCGGGCGGCCTTCGAGACGATGGAGCAGACCTGGGGCACGGTCGAGGCGTATCTCTCGCAGGGCCTCGGGCTCTCCCCGGAGACACGGGAGCGCCTGCGCCGGAGCCTGGTGACCGGGCCCACCGAGGTCTGAGCGGCCGGGACCGGCGCGACGAGCGAGCGGGGCCGGGCCCGGAGGCCCGGCCCCGCTCCTGGTCCGCTACTGGTTCTGGCCGCCGAGCAGGAACAGCAGGTAGAGGAAGCCGGCGAAGAGGTGCCCGGCCACCAGATAGGCGAAGAGCCGCAGGACCAGGCCCTTGGGGAACTTGCCGCCCCCACGCTCCTCGCCGGTGACCGCAGTTGATTTGTCGGACATGTCGGATCCCTTCCGGGGGCTCATCGCGGGCGGGCGGTCGTGTCGCCGAGACAGGTCTCGGCCGCGGGGCTCTGCATCAGCGTGTGGACGAAGAGCAGGTCGGCGCCCCCGCGCGTGGCGGCGCCGATGCGGTGGGGCGTGAGCGAGTCGAAATGGGCGCTGTCGCCCGGGTCGAGGACGTGCACGGCGCCGCCGAGGGAGAGCCGCACCCGCCCGTCGATCACGTGCAGCCACTCCTCGCCGGGGTGGACGCGCACGATGTCGGAGCGGGTGGCGTACGGCACGTGGACGCGGAGCGCCTGCAGGGCGCGGCCGGCTCCGCCCGCCTGGTGGTAGATCCAGCCGTCGGCCTCGACCGGCTCGGACCGGCCGGCGCGGATGACCGGGTCGCGCTCGGGGGGCACCTCGCCGAGGAGCGCGGAGACCGTCGTACCGTAGATACGGGCCAGCGCGAGCAGCATCGGCAGCGAGGGCTGGCGCCGGCCGGTCTCCAGGCGCGAGAGGTGCGCCGGGGAGAGCCCGGCCCGCCGGGCCGCGACTTCCAAGGTGAGCCCGCGCCGTCGGCGCAGCCCCCGCAGCTGGGGGGCCATGTCGGGCAGCGCGCCGGCTTCGTCCGGGCCGTCCGGCGCGAGGGGGTCCGGGGACGGCTCCCCGGGGAGGTGCTCCATGCCCCCATTGCGCCAGGGTCTTTCCCCTGAGGCAAGTTTCTTGCCTCAGGGGCAAATCCGCCCCGGCCAGCAGCGCCCGACCGTGCGGGGCCGTGCCGGGCCGCCGCTAGCGCTGTGCGACGGCCTGCTTGACCAGCGTCTTGCCGAAGTCCCACATCAGTCCGCCGCCCCCGTGCGCCTCGTCCATCACCGCCGTGAAGGCGGTCATGAACCGCTCCACGTCCGTCTCGTCGATCACCAGCGGCGGAATCAGTTTGATCACTTCCATGTGATCCCCCGACACCTGGGTCAGGATGCGGTGCCGCTGGAGCAGCGGGACGACCACCATCTGGGCGAAGAGTCCCTTGCGGGCGGCCTGCAGCATGGTCCACCGGCCGCGCAGCCCGAGCGAGGAGGGACGCCCGAACTGGATCCCGATCATCAGGCCCCGGCCGCGGATCTCGTGCAGGAGTTCGTAGCGCGGGACGAGCTCCCGCAGCCGCGAGGACAGCAGCTCGCCCATCCGCCGCGCGTGCGCCACCGTCCCCTCGGACTCCATCACCGAGAGCACGGCCAGCCCTGCCGCCATGGCCTGCGCGTTCGACCCGAAACTGGCCGAGTGGACGAGCACCCGGTCCATCGAGGAGTACACCTTCTTGAAGATCCAGTCCTTGCCCAGGGTCGCCCCGACGGGGACGTACCCGCCGGAGAGCGCCTTGGCGACGCAGACCAGGTCGGGCTCGACCCCGTCCTCGTGCTGGTACGCGTAGAAATCGCCGGTCCTGCCGAGCCCGGTCTGCACCTCGTCGGCGATGAGCAGCGCCCCGTGCCGGTGCAGCAGCTCCTGGGCCGCGCGCAGGAATCCGGGCGGGGCCTCCTGGACGCCCTTGCCCTGGATGGGCTCCACGACGAAGGCGGCGACGTCCCCCGCGCGCAGCTCCCGCTCCAGCGCGTCGAGGTCGCCCAGCTCGATCGGGGTGTCGGGCAGGAGCGGGGCGAAGCCGTCGCGGAAGCTCTTCTCGCCGTTGACGGAGAGGGAGCCGGTGGTCAGGCCGTGGAAGGCGTGCGAGCAGTAGAGGATCCTCGGCCGTCCGGTGGCGTACCGCGCGAACTTCAGCGCCGTCTCCACGGCCTCCGTGCCGCTGTTGCCGAAGAAGACCCGGTCCAAGTGGGGGCTGTGGGCGAGGAGCCGTTCGGCCAGCAGTCCGGGCAGGGGCTGGCAGTCGAAGCGGGTGAGGTCGGCGAGCGAGGCGTCGAGGACGTCGTGGAGGGCCTTGCGGACGACGGGGTGGTGCCGGCCGAGGCCCATGACGCCGAAGCCGGCCAGCATGTCGAGGTAGTCGCCGCCCTCGGCGTCCCAGAAGTGGGCGCCCTCGGCCCGCTCGTACACCTTGTCGAAGCCGAGGGTGTGCAGCATGCGCGGCAGCTGGTGGTTGAGGTGCCGGGTGTGCAGCTCGTACCGCTCGGCGCCGCGGGCGGCCAGCAGCGCCCGGAGATCGAAGGCGCCCTCGGGGCGGTCCGTCGCGTGGCCCATGGCGTCGTTCATCGAGCCTTCTCCTTGTGTGCCAGGGCGGCGCTGATCCGTCCGGCGATCTCCACCGGGGTGAGCCCGAGGTCGGCGAGCACCTCGCTCCTCCTGGCGTGGGCGAGGAACTGTTCGGGGATCCCGAAGGACCGCAGGGGCACGTCGACGTCCGCGTCGCGCAGCGCCTGGCCGACGGCGGCGCCGACCCCTCCCGTACGGCTGTTGTCCTCCACGACGGCGACGAGCCGGTGCCGGGCGGCGAGCGGGGGGAGGTGGGCGTCGACCGGTGTGACCCAGCAGGGGTCGACGACGGTGCAGCGCACTCCGCGGTCGGCGAGCAGGTCGGCGGTACGGAGGCAGGTGTCGGCCATCACGCCGACGGCGACCAGCAGGACCTCCGCATCGGGCTCGTCGCGCAGCACGTCCATCCGGCCGATCCGGCCCACGGCGGGGATCGGCTCGCCCGCCGTCTCCTTGGGGAAGCGCAGCAGCGTCGGCGCGTCGTGGACGTCGACGGCCTCGCGCAGCTGGGCGCGCAGCCGGTCGGTGTCGCGCGGGGCGGCGATCCGCAGTCCGGGGACGACCTGGAGGAGGGAGAGGTCCCAGACGCCGTTGTGGGAGGCGCCGTCGGTGCCGGTGACACCGGCCCGGTCGAGGACGAAGGTGACGCCGCACTTGTGCAGGGCGACGTCCATCAGGAGTTGGTCGAAGGCGCGGTTGAGGAAGGTGGCGTAGACGGCGACGACCGGGTGGAGCCCGCCGGCGGCGAGGCCGGCCGCCGACACGGCGGCGTGCTGCTCGGCGATGCCCACGTCCCAGACCCGGTCGGGGAACCGCTCGGCGAAGCGGCTCAGGCCGACGGGCTGGAGCATGGCGGCGGTGATCGCGACGACGTCGGGCCGCTCGGCGCCGATCTCGGCGAGGGCGTCGCCGAAGACGGCGGTCCAGGACGGTCCGGCCGCCGGGGCGAGGGGTGCGCAGGTGTGCGGGTCCATGGCGCCGACGGCGTGGAAGCGGTCGGCCTCGTCCCGGAGGGCCGGCTGGTAGCCGCGGCCCTTCTCGGTGAGGCAGTGCACGAGCACCGGTCCGTGGAACCGCTTCGCGCGCCGCAGCGCGGACTCGACGGCGGCGATGTCGTGCCCGTCGACGGGGCCGAGGTACTTCAGGCCGAGGTCCTCGAAGAGGCCCTGGGGCGCGAAGGTGTCCTTGAAGCCCTTCTTGGCGCCGTGCAACGACCCGTAGAGCGGCTTGCCCACGACGGGCGTGCGCTCCAGGATGCCCTTGCCGCGGGCCAGGAAGCGTTCGTAGCCGTCGCTGGTCCGCAGGGTCGCCAGATGGTCGGCGAGGCCGCCGATGGTCGGGGCGTAGGACCGTTCGTTGTCGTTGACGACGATGATCAGCGGCCGGTCGCGGGCGGCGGCGATGTTGTTGAGCGCCTCCCAGGCCATACCGCCGGTCAGGGCGCCGTCGCCGATGACGGCGACGACGTGGTCGTCCTTGCCCCGGCGTTCGTTGGCCTTGGCGAGGCCGTCGGCCCAGCCGAGGACGGTGGAGGCGTGCGAGTTCTCGATGACATCGTGCTCGGACTCGGCGCGTGAGGGATAGCCGGAGAGTCCGCCCTTGCCGCGCAGCTTCGAGAAGTCCTGGCGGCCGGTGACGAGTTTGTGGACGTAGCTCTGGTGCCCGGTGTCCCAGAGGATGCGGTCGGCGGGCGAGTCGAAGACCCGGTGGAGGGCGAGGGTCAGCTCGACCACGCCCAGGTTGGGTCCCAGGTGACCGCCGGTCCGGGCGACCGAGTGGATCAGGAACCGCCGGATCTCCTCGGCCAGCGCGGTCAGCTCCGGACCGTCGAGCGGCCGGAGGTCGTGCGGCCCCCGGATGTTCTCCAGGATCGTCATGTGCGGCCCCCTTTCTCGCGGAGGCGGGGGCCCGCGACGGTGTCGCGGGCTCCCCGCGCCCCTCGGATCAGCCGTTGCTTCCGGAGACGGTCTCGCGGACCGCCCGGAGGGACTCCTTCAGCGAGCCCATGGTGGCGAGGACGGCGGTGGGTTCGTAGCCGCAGTGCGCCATGCAGTTGGCGCAGCGCGGGTCCTTGCCGCGGCCGTACTTCTCCCAGTCGGTGTCCTCGACCAGCTCGCGGTAGGTGGGCACGTATCCGTCGCTCATCAGATAGCAGGGTCGCTGCCAGCCGAAGAGGGAGTAGTTCGGGATCGCCCACGCGGTGCAGGGGAAATCGGCCTTGCCTTCCAGGAAGTCCAGGAAGAGCGGCGAGTGGTTGAGGCGCCAGCGGCGCCGGTTGCCGCCCGCGAAGGCCTTCCGGAAGAGCTCCCTGGTCTGTTCGACGCCGAGGAAGTGCTCCTGGTCGGGCGCCTTCTCGTAGGCGTACGCGGGCGAGATCATCATCTCGTCGACCCGGAGGTCGTCGTTGAGGTAGTTGAGCACCTCGATGATGGTCTGCGGGGTGTCGGTGTTGAAGAAGGTGGAGTTGGTGGTGACCCGGAAGCCGCGCCGCTTGGCCTCCTTGATCGCCGCCACCGCCTCGTCGAAGACGCCTTCCTTGGCGACGGACTCGTCGTGCCGCTCACGCAGCCCGTCGATGTGCACGGCGAAGGCGAAGTACGGGGAGGGGGTGAAGTTCTCCAGCTTCTTGCGCAGCAGCATGGCGTTGGTGCAGAGGAAGACGTACTTTCTCTTCGCCACCAACTGTCGGACGATCTCGTGGATCTGAGGGTGCATCAACGGTTCGCCGCCGGCGATGGAGACCATGGGCGCCCCGGACTCCAGGACCGCGCCGACCGCCTGGGCGACCGGCATGCGCTGCTTGAGCACTCCCGCCGGGTGCTGGATCTTCCCGCAGCCCTCGCACTTGAGGTTGCAGGCGTACAGCGGCTCCAGTTCGACGATCAAAGGGAACTTCTCGCGCTTGCGCAACTTCTGTTCGAAGAGATAGGTCCCGACGCGGATGGACTGACGGAGCGGCATGGCCATAACTCGTTCACCTCCTGGGGAGCAGCAAAGAACGGTGCCATTCGAAGAATGCGGGGCGGACGGCACGAAGAACCCGGAAAGCAGATATTCCTCCCCGTACCGTGCCAATTCGGACAAGTTCGTGCTCCGGAGCATCCACGACCACCCGTACGGCCGCAACCGGGCGGGGTCCGGCGGCCAGAGCGGTACGGAGCGTGGCGGCCGACTCCATGTCCACCGCGATCGCCCCGGTGTCCCGCAGCTCGGACCGCTCGGGGCCGCGCACCACGTGGTCGGAGCCGGTCAGCGGGCCGGTGTGCACCGTCCGCCCGGGCAGCGCCCGGCTCACCGCCTCGACCAGCAGCTCCGTCCCGGTGCAGCGGGTGGTGCCGTCCGGTCCCCGGGTCTCCTCGGCGACGATCAGATCGCCCGGGTGCATCCCGGCGGCGAGACCCGCGCAGAATCCGGAGGCCACGACGGCGGCGTCCCGCCAGGCCTCCTCTCCGAGCGCCCGGGACACGGTCCGCCGGGCCTGCGCGGGTCCCATGCCCGTACGGACGACGGCGAAGGGCCCCGGCGCGCCGCCCCGGCCGCCGCCGCGCAGGGCGAGCCGCTCGATGCCCAGGGCGCAGGCGATCAGCAGCGGCGGCACGGAGCCCGCGGACCGCGGCTCCTCGCCCATCAGCCCTCCCTGGAGGGGGCCGGCTCGCCGTTCACATACCGTCCGAGCGCGGTGAGCGGGAACACCTGACGGTAGAGGTGGTAGTTGATCGAGAAGTCCCACGGGAAGCCGGTACCGGTGAAGTACGGCTCGTCCCAGGAGCCGTCCGGCCGCTGGGTCTCGGCCAGCCAGGCGACACCCCGCTCCACCGCCGTGGACGCGCGCTCGCCCGCGGCCAGGAGCGCCAGCAGCGCCCAGGCCGTCTGCGACGCGGTGGAAGCGCCCTGGCCGATCCAGGCCCGTTCCTTGTACGAGCGCAGGTCCTCGCCCCAGCCGCCGTCCTCGTTCTGTACGGACTCCAGCCAGGCGACGGCCCGGCGGATCGCCGAATGGGAGGCGGGCATCCCGGCGGCGACGAGGGCCGGGACCACCGAACCGGTGCCGTAGACGTAGTTGACGCCCCAGCGGCCGAACCAGCCCCCGAACGGCTCCTGTTCGGCGAGCAGCCACTCGATCCCCCGACGGGTACGGGGGTGGCTGGCCTTGCCCTCGTAGGCGAGCATCTCCACCACATGGGCGGTGACATCGGCCGACGGCGGGTCGATGACCTCGCCGAAGTCGCAGAAGGGCAGCCGGTTGGGGAAGGCACTGGTGTTGTCGGCGTCGAACGCCGCCCAGGCGCCGTTACCGGACTGCATGCCGAGGCTCCAGCGGACGCCGCGGGCGATCGCGGACTCGATCCGGGCGGGGTCGGGGTGCCGCACCCGACGCAGCGCGAGGACGACCTCGGCGGTGTCGTCGATGTCCGGGTAGTTGTCGTTGTGGAACTCGAACGCCCAGCCGCCCGGCGGGAGTCCGGGCCTGCGCACCGCCCAGTCGCCGGGCCTGACGATCTCCTCGCCCAGCATCCAGTCGGCGGCCCTGACCAGGGCCGGGTGGTCCGCCGGCACGCCCGCGTCGGCGAGGGCGATGGTCGCCAGGCAGGTGTCCCAGACCGGCGACTGGCACGCCTCGATCATCCGCGCGCCGTCCTCGCGCCGGACCGCGAACCGGTCCAGGGAGTCGAGACCGGCGCGCATGACCGGGTGCTGGAGGTCGTAGCCGAGCAGGTGGAGGGCGATCACCGAGTAGACCGCGGGCGGCTGGATGCCTCCCCAGCAGCCGTCGTTCTCCTGGCGCTCGACGATCCAGCGGGCGGCGGCGTTCATCGCCGCCTTGCGCAGCCGGCGCGGAGCGACCCGGTGGTAGAGGTGCAGGGCCTTGTCGAGCCGCTGGAAGAGGCCGTCCCAACTGGCCGCGGGCGCCAGGGGCCTGGACGGGTTCGGCCGGGCCGGGTCGGCGTGCAGCTCGTCCAGCGGGAAGGGGGCCGGGCGGACCGGGCGCTTGGCGGAGACCACGGTGAGCGGCACGATGGTCTGCCGCGCCCAGCAGCCGAAGTCGTAAATGTTGAGCGGGAACCACTTCGGCAGGAAGATCAGCTCGGGAGGCAGCTCGGGCAGGTCCTCCCAGCGCCACCAGCCGAAGAGCGCGAGCCAGATCCGGGTGAAGACCCTGGCCGCGGCGATCCCGCCCCGCTCCCGGACCCAGGCGGCGGCGCGCGCCATGTGCGGATCGTCGGGCAGGTCCCCCGCGAGCCTCAGCGCGACGTACGCCTCGACGGTGGCGGAGAGTTCGCCGGGCCCGCCGTGGAAGGTGGCCCAGGCGCCGTCCTCGCGCTGCTCGCCCCGGATGAAGAGGCCGGCGGCCCGGGTCGTCTCCTCGTCCTGGATGCCGAGGAACTGGCGCAGGAGGAGGTCCTCGGCGTCCATGGTGACGTTGGTCTCCAGGTCACCCTTCCACCAGCCTTCGGCGTCCTGGCGGCCGAGGAGATGGGCGATGGAGCGCTCCGCGGCCCGGGCGGCGAGCCGGTCGAGGCCGCCGCCCTCCGGGGGCTCGGCGGCCCCGACGGTGAGCGGGTCCGGGCCGGGCGCCGGCTCGGTGGTCCGGACGGTGAGCCGGTCCTGGCCGGGGTCCGCGGTCCGGACGGTGAGCCGGTCCTGTCCGCCCGTGGGCTTGGCGAGCCGGTCCCGGCCGGCCGTCACGGGCTCCGCGGTCCGGACGGCCGCCTCCTGGAGGCCGGCCGTCACGGCGGTGGTGTCGGATACTTCGCTGGCCGCGGCCGCCAGGGGGCCCACGGCCCCGGCGCTTCCGTCGGTCGTCGCTGTCATGGCGTCCCCTTCGTGCAGTAGGTGTACTTCCGCTGCTTCGGGTCTGCCGTCGGCCGGCGCCGGATGGCACCGGCCGGCGACTGCGAACTCATATCAGGGTGATGGTGATCATCTCTTCCGTACGACGACGAAGTCGGCGAGCGCGGTGAGCTGCGCCCGGACCCGCTCGGGCATGTCGACCCCGTGCAGGGCGTCGATGGCGATGGCGTGCTGGCGGCGGGCCTCCTGGGAGGTCCAGTCGCGGCCGCCGGCCTCCTCGATGAGGGCGGCGCGGGTGGCGAACTCCTCCTCGGAGAAGGACTCGAACTCGTTGGACTTGGCGTCGGCGGCGAGCAGTTCGCCGAGCCGCTCGGAGGCCTCGCCGCCGGCGGCGAGGGCGGCGACGACCGGGAGGGACTTCTTGCGCTGGCGCAGGTCGCTCCAGGTCTGCTTCCCGGTGGACTCCGGGTCGCCCCAGATGCCGAGGAGGTCGTCGACGGCCTGGAAGGCGAGGCCGAGGTGGTAGCCGTACTCCTCCAGCTTGTCCGCCGTGCGGTCGTCGGCGCCGCCGAGGACCGCGCCGATGGAGACGGCGCAGGCGAGGAGCGCGCCCGTCTTGTTGCCCTCCATCTCCAGGCACTCCTCGACGGTGACCCGCTCGCGGTGCTCGTAGGAGATGTCCTGGGCCTGCCCGTCGATGAGCTTGCGGCTGGCCGTGGTGAGGCGGCGGGTGGCCCGCCCGGCCTCGACGGTGCCGATCTCGAGCAGGATCTCGTTGGCGAGCGCGAAGAGGGCGTCCCCGACGAGGATGGCCTGGGCGGGGCCGTGGACCTTCCAGACGGTGTCGCGGTGGCGGCGCTGTTCGTCGCCGTCCATCAGGTCGTCGTGCAGCAGCGAGAAGTTGTGGACGAGCTCGACGGCGACGGCGCCGGGGACGCCCACCTCGGCGGGGGCTCCGGCGGCCTCGGCCGAGAGCAGGGCGAGCGCCGGGCGGACGGCCTTGCCGCCGTCCCCGTCGGCGGGGTTGCCCCGCGCGTCGATCCAGCCGAAGTGGTAGGCGGCCACGGTGTCCATGGGCGGTGCGAGCCGGTCGACGGCCGCCCGCAGCACGGGGGTGGACAGGGTCCGCCCCCGCTCCAGCAGGGCGGTCACGTCCGCGGTGTCGACGGCCGGTTTCACCGGGGGCACAGTCGGCACGGTCTCTCCTCTTGTTCCAGTACTCACACTCATACCGCCTCCTGCAGCGGATGTTCATGGCGGCGGCCGAGGGCGCGGAGCGCGGCGTCCGCGGCGCTGAAACCGCTGCGGACGGCGCCCTCCATGGTCGCGGGCCAGCCGGTGGCGGTCCACGTGCCGGCCAGGTAGAGGCCGGGGGCGTGGGTGCGGGCGCCGGGGCGGAGCCGGCCGACGCCCGGGGTGGGGGCGAAGGTCGCCGTCCTCTCCCTGGTGACGAAGAAGTCCCTGACCCGGGCGGTGCGGGCGGCGGGGAGCAGTCGCTCCAGCTCCGGGAGGTAGCGCTCGCGCAGGACGGAGACGGGTTCGTCGATGTCGTCCTGGGCGGCGGACTGGGAGACGGCGAGGTACTGACCGCCCGGGGCCCCGTCGAGCCCGCCCCTCAGCAGGCCGGAGGACTCGGTGCGGTCGAAGACCCACTGGACCGGGGAGCCGAGGGCGGTGAAGAACGGCTGCCGGAGCACCTTGCGGTCGTAGACGACGTGCAGGTTGAGGATGGGGGCGGTGCCGATGTCGAGGAGCCGGTCGGGGTCGTCGAGAGCGCCGTCGGGCAGGAGTGCACGGGTCTCGCGCTGCGGTACGGCGAGGACGACGGCGTCCGCCTCGATCGTCTCGCCGGCCACGTCGACGCTCCAGCCGCCTTCGGCCGTACGGGTGATCCGCTCGGCCTTGGTGCGCAGGGCGGTGCGGACGCCGAGGGAGTCGAGGGCCTTGCGGGCGCGAGTGTCGTGGAGCTCGCCGAGCGGAACGTGCGCCCAGCCGATGTCGGCGGCGCCGGGCTCGGAGAGGAGGCCGGTCTTGAAGACCATGGCGGCCAGGCCCATGGAGGCGTGGGGCGCGGTGGCGTTGAGGGTGGCGACGCCGACCAGGTCCCACAGCGCCTCGATGGCGCGGGGGCTCTGGCCGTGCCGGCCGAGCCAGGTGGCGAAGTCGATGCCGTCCAGGGCCGGGTCGGCGGGGTCGAGCCGCTGGAGGGCGAGGGCGGCGCGTCCGACGCCGGCGCGTTCGGCGAGCGAGAGGTGGGGGTAGGTGGCGAGGCTCTTCGCCAGGTGCAGCGGGACGGGCAGCGCGGTGCGGCGCAGCCGTCCGAGGCGCGGGCCGCGGGGGTGGGCGACGTCGAGGACGGGGACGTCGAGCCGGTCCTGGAGGGGTGCGAGGCGGGCGCCGTCGACGCGGTCGAGGAACCAGCGGTAGGCGGTGCAGCAGCGCAGGTAGACGTGCTGGCCGTTGTCGACGGTGAGGTCGCCGCGCTGGAAGGAGAAGGCGAGTCCGCCGAGGCGTGGACGGCCTTCGAGCAGGGTGACGCGCACGCCCGCCTCGGCGAGCCGCAGTGCGGTGGTGATCCCGGCGAGGCCGCCCCCGACCACGACGGCGTGCGGCTGTCCGCCGGGGCGCGCGGTGTCGTGGGTCATGGCTTCCCCCTGAGGTCGTGTCCGAAAAGTCCCGCCTGGCCGCGCCGCCTGGCACGCTCCCCCGTAGCCCTTCGGGCACGGGAGGTGCCCCCACGCTGCGTTGGCGGGATCACCCGAGTACGCCCCGTACGAGGGCGACCCTCCGCCTTGCGAGCGCACGCACCAGACGCCGCGGGCCCTGCCCTGCGGGCAGACCGCGCTACTTTCCGGACACGGCCCAGGGCCCTCACGGGCAGGGACGCGACGGCGTGGTCCGGGGTTGCCCGGCCCGGGGTGGTGCGCGACGCCATCAGCCGCGCCTCCTGACGGTGTGCCGGGAGATGTGGCGGGTGTCGAGGCCGGAGAGGCCGCGGACGGCGACGTACGCCTTCTCGTGGCCGGGGAGTGAGACGCGGCCGCGAAGGACGGCTCCGGGGTCGCGTTCGATCCGGTCGAGCAGCCGTCGGTAGATGCCGGCCATGGCGGCGACGCAGGCGCCGCTGCGCCGGTCGAGCATGGGCAGCAGTCGGTAGCCCTCGGCGAAGAGGGCCCGGGCGCGCCGGACCTCGTAGTGGACGAGGCCGGTGAAGTCGGACCCGGCCGGCGGGGTGTCGCTGTGGAAGCCGTCGCCGCAGCCGAACTTGGCGAGGTCGTCGGCGGGCAGGTAGAGGCGGCCGTTGCCCGCGTCCTCCCGCACGTCCCGGAGGATGTTGGTGAGCTGGAGGGCGAGGCCCAGCGTGTCGGCGTACTCGGGGGCGCGTTCGGCGCCGTGCGCGCCGGGCTGGGCGCCGAAGACGCCGAGCGAGAGCCGTCCGATCGCGCCGGCGACGCACCGGCAGTAGACCTTGAGGTCGTCCCAGGTCTCGTAGGTCTCGCCGTCGACGTCCATCAGGACGCCGTCGATGAGTTCGTCGAGGCCGCCGAGCGGGATGGGGAAGCGGCGGGAGGCGTCGGCGAGGGCGACCGCGACGGGGTCGGTGTCGTCGTCGTCGACCGCTCCCGCGCGGATCCTCTCCAGCAGCGCGCGGGTGGCCTCCAGGCGTTCCCGCTTGACCTCGCCGGCGAGGGCGCCGTCGCCGATGTCGTCGACGCGCCGGGAGAAGGCGTACAGGGCCGACATGGCCTGGCGCTTCTCGGTCGGCAGCAGCCGGATCCCGTAGGCGAAGTTACGGGCCTGCTGTCCGGTGACGGCCTCGCAGTAGCTGTACGCGGCCTGTACCGGTGGGGATGTCTCCGTCTGTTCCTCCACGGTCCGGCTCACCCCTCTCTCCGCGCGCGGAGCAGGACCGCTCCCGTGTGGCGGATCAGACTCGGTTTGGTGGCCTTCGGGGGCCCCGGCAGGACGTCGAAGCCGGCGGCGGCGATCGCGTCGAGCGCGGCGTGCCCGCCGGCGGTGAACCCGGCGAGGAGGAGGCGCAGCCTGCCGTGCACGCTCGCGACCAGCGGGGCGCCGTCGTCGAGCAGCGCGCGGGCGCGCTCGGCCTCGAAGGCGAGGAGGGCGCGCACCGAGGCGCTGCCGGTGGGCCGGGCCAGGTCGTCCTCGGTGACAAGGAAACGTTTCATGTCCTCGGCGGGGAGGTAGATCCGGTCGCGGCCGAGGTCCTCGGCGACGTCCTGGAGGTGCTCGACGATCTGCAGGGCGGTGCAGACGGCGTCGGAGCGGCGGATCCGTTCGGGGGTCGCGGTGCCGGTGAGGGCGAGGACGAGACGTCCGACGGGGTTCGCGGAGAGGGCGCAGTAGGCGGCGAGGTCGTCGTACGTCTCGTAGCGGCGTACGAGCTGGTCCTGGCGGTTGGCCTCGATCAGTCCGAGGAAGGGCTCGGGGGTGAGGGCGCGGCGCCGGACGGTCGGCAGCAGCGCCCTGAGCAGGGGGTGGCGGGGCCCGCCGTCGGCGGGGTCGAACACCCGGGTGAGGTCGGCCTGGAGGGCGTCCAGCATCGCGAGCCGGTCCTCGGCCCGCTCGGGGGCGACGCCGAGGCGGCGGGCGTCGGCGCCGCCGGGGGCGAGGTCGCCGTCGCCGATGTCGTCGACGAGGCGGGCGTAGCCGTACACGGCCATGAGGTCCTCGCGCCAGGCGCGGGGCAGGAAGAAGGGGGCCACGGGGAAGTTCTCTTCCGTGGCCTTGTCGAGCGTGGAGCGCGAGGTGGCGTCGGGGCGCGCCTGCCGGGATCCCGTCACTGAGCGCTGCCCGACGCGGGGACGGCGACACTCTCGGGGAGCTGGAGATTTCGCGTCATGGCCGTCACATCTCCTGTTCTACACTGCCGATCCAATCCATCCTATTTCGGACACGCCACCGGGCCTCCCCGGAGGGAACGCCGCCTGACGGCCGGGATGCCTAGGGGGTATCGCCCCACTTGCCACGAATCAGCACCGGTACAGCTTACGTTGTACAACGCCCGTCACCACGCAGGGGTGTCGGGCACACGGGGAGAACATCCGCGGGCGCGTCAACATCGCCCGCTAGCGGGGAAGTTCACGTTCCGTTGACGTTCAGTCGGCGCGGGTTCCGGAGACGACCATGGCGAGGGTGGACTCGACCACGGCCTGACGGCGAGGCGCCGGCAGCCGCCGCAGCGGCCCGTCGAGCAGCAGGAGTGACAGTCCGTGTACGGCGGACCACGCGGCCATCTCGGTGGCGGGGCGGACCCGGTCGGGGAGCCCGCGGGTCCGGGCCAGGGCCTCCAGCGCGTCCGTCAGCAGGGTGAACGCCCGGATCTCGGGCTCGGGCTCGGACGTCTGTCCGGTGGGGGCCCAGCCGTCCGCGCAGGAGGAGCGGGGGGTGCAGAACGCGGCGCGGTAGAGGCCGGGGTGGTCGAGCGCGAAGCCGACATAGCCGCGGCCGAGGGCGGCGAGCCGCAGCTCGGCGGCGAGGGTGGGGTCGTCGGCGCCCGGGGCGCGGGCGGCGGCGCGCTCCATGGAGTCGGCGAGCGCCCGCTGGGCGTGGACCGTGACGGCCCGCAGCAGCTCGCCCCGGCCGTCGAAGTGACGGTAGGCGGCGGTGGGCGACACGCCGACCCGGCGGGCGGTCTCGCGCAGGACGACCCGCTCGGGGCCACCTTCGGTGGCGAGGTCGACGGCCGCGGAGATCAGGGCGTTGCGAAGATCACCGTGGTGGTAGGACTTTCCCCCCGAGAAGGCTGCCATGGGCTCATCCTGCCCGATGTTGACCGCATGAACATTCCAGGTGACGCAGCGCGACGCACGGGCGGCCGGGACGGTGCGCAACGCGATCACCCGAAGCCCGGAAGGTCGCGGGGCACGGCCGCCGGATACGGCGAAGGGGCCCCGCCGGTCGTCGCCGGCGAGGCCCCTTCGCACACGGTCGCGGGCTACTTCCCGGTCTCGCGCTCGTACGCCTTCAGGACCTCTTCCGTGGGCCCGTCCATGAGCAGCTCGCCCTTCTCCAGCCACAGCACCCGGTCGCAGGTGTCCCTGATCGACTTGTTGCTGTGACTGACCAGGAAGACCGTGCCGGCCTCCTTGCGGAGCTCGCGGATGCGCTCCTCGGAACGGATCTGGAACTTCCGGTCGCCGGTCGCCAGCGCCTCGTCGATCATGAGGACGTCGTGGTTCTTGGCGGCCGCGATCGCGAAGCGGAGCCGGGCGCCCATGCCGGAGGAGTACGTCCGCATCGGCAGGCTGATGAAGTCGCCCTTCTCGTTGATGCCGGAGAAGTCGACGATCCCCTGGTACCGGTCGCGGATCTCCTCCTTGCTCATGCCCATGGCGAGCCCGCCGAGGATGACGTTCCGCTCGCCGGTGAGGTCGCTCATCAACGCCGCGTTGACACCGAGGAGCGAGGGCTGCCCGTCGGTGTACACCTTGCCGCTCTCCGTCGGGAGCAGGCCGGCGATGGCGCGCAGCAGCGTCGACTTGCCCGAGCCGTTGGAGCCGATCAGGCCGATGGCCTCGCCGCGGTAGGCGGTGAAGGACACCCCCCGGACGGCGTGCACCCGGCGGACGCCGCGGGCGGCCTCCCCCTTGCCGCGGCCGAGGATCCGGCTCAGCGCCGCGGTGGCGCTGCCCTTGCCGCCGGCTCCGGCGTTGACGCGGTAGACGATGTGGACCTCGTCCGCGATGACGGTGGGAATGCGTCCCTGGTCGCTGTCGTGGTCAGCCACGGCCGTACCTCTCCTCGGCCTTCCAGAAGTAGACGAAGCCGCCCAGGCCCACCACCACGGTCCAGATCAGGGTGGCGATCCAGACGTGCGGGGGCAGGTTGGAGGCGCCGTAGCCGTCGATCAGCGCGAACCGGATCAGGTCCATGTGGAGGGCCGCCGGGTTGTACTGCAGCAGGTCGGCGATCCAGGTCGGCTGTTCGGCGAGCATCACGGGGATGGAGAACATCACGCCGGACGCGTACATCCAGGTCCGCATGATGAACGGCATGAGCTGCGCCAGGTCCGGGGTCTTGGCACCCATCCGCGCCACGATCATGGCCAGGCCGGCGTTGAAGACGAACTGCAGCAGCAGCGCCGGGAGCATCAGCAGCCAGCTGACGGCGGGGTAGCTGCCGAAGGCGACCGCGATGGCGATGAGCACGATCATCGAGAACAGCAGCTGCTGGAGCTGCTGGAGCGCGAAGGAGATCGGCAGGGTGGCGCGGGGGAAGTGCAGCGCCCGCACCAGGCCGAGGTTCCCGGAGATCGCGCGCACACCGGCCATCACGGAGTTCTGCGTGAAGGTGAACACGAAGACGCCGGTCACGAGGAACGGGATGTACACCTCCCGCGACATGCCCCGGTCCGCGTTGAGGATGAGCCCGAAGATCAGGAAGTAGACCAGCGCGTTGAGCAGGGGGGTGACCACCTGCCACAGCTGGCCGAGCTTCGCCTGGCTGTACTGGGCCGTGAGCTTCGCCTGGGAGAAGGCCAGGATGAAGTGGCGCCGGCCCCACAGCTGCCGGATGTACTGGATGAGCCCCGGCCGGGCGCCGCTGACCGACAGACCGTGCTTCGCGGCCAGCGCGGCCGGACTCAGGCCGTCGTCGGCGGACGGCGGGGCGCTCGTCGCGACCCCACCGTCGTGGGTTGTGTCACTCACAAGTCGAAACTTTCGTATTCAAGATGCGCGGCAAGTCGGGTACCACGATGTCAGACGACGGGCGGGCGTCCCAGTCGGGTCAGCCGCCACACCGTACGCCACCTCATGGGACGGCGGGGACCGCAGGAAGTCGTCCAGCCTTCCCGGAATCCGCCGAACCATGCCTTGAGGGCGGGGACGGAGGGCCGTCGCGCCAGGGTGAGCAGCAGCCACACGCCGAGGTAGACCGGGACCAGGGGCGCGGGGAGGTTGCGGCGGGCCAGCCACACGCGGTTGCGCGCCACGTTGAAGTGGTAGGTCGCGTGCCGTGACGGCGGCGTGGTGGGGTGGAGCAGCACCATGTCGGAACGGTAGTCGATCATCCAGTCGGCGTCGAGGGCCCGCCAGGCGAGGTCCGTCTCCTCGTGGGCGTAGAAGAAGTCGTCCGGCAGGCCGCCGACCTCGGCGAACACCTTCGTACGGACGGCGTTGGCGCCGCCGAGGAAGGTGGTCACGCGCGAGGAGCGCATCGGGTCGGAGGCCCGCAGGCGCGGGACGTGCCGGCGCTGGGTCAGGCCGGTCTCCGGGTCCGCGATCCGGAAGCTGATGATACCCAGCCGCGGATCGGCGGTGAAGGCCTGGCGGACCAGCTCGGCGGTGTCGGTGCCGACGAGCAGTCCGTCGTCGTCCAGGAAGAGCAGGGCGTCCACGTCGGTACCGCCGGGGCCGAAGGCCTCGATGCCGACGTTACGGCCGCCGGGGATGCCCAGGTTCTCGGGCAGGTCGATGGTGCGGACGCCGTCCGGCACCCCGGTGACCGGGGCGCCGTTGCCGACCACGACGATCTCGACCGGGGCGCCGTCCTGCTTGGCGACCGAGTCGAGGAGCGCGCGCAGGTCGTCGGGCCGGTTGCCCATGGTGATGATGACGGCGCCCAGCTTCATCGGCGTACTCACGCTTGTCCTCACTTCAGCCGGCTCGACGCCAGGATCGACACCAGGTGCAGCAGCGTCTGGACCAGCGCGATGCCCGCGAGGACCGCGACGCCGAGCCGCGAGAAGAACAGGTCGCCGCGAGCCGCGTCCACCACGGCCAGGGCCAGGATCAGCAGCGACGCCTCGATGCCGAGGATCAGCCGGTGGAACTTGAGCGCGGCGGCGGCCTTGCGGGCCAGCGCCATGCCGGAGGAGCGCGGCTCGGACGCCGCCTCCTTGACCGGGGGCAGCCCGCCCTGGTGCCGGGCGACGCCGACCAGGTCGGTCTCGGCCTTGATCAGGATGGCGCCGAGCGCGGCGAGCGTGCCGAGGAAGGCCCACAGCCAGTCGATGCGTCCGGGGCCCCACAGGTCGGCCGCGCGCAGGCCGAAGCCGACGAGGACCGCGGCGTCGCACAGATAGGCGCCGACCCGGTCCAGGTACACGCCACCGAGCGAGAACTGCTTCTTCCAGCGGGCGATCTCACCGTCGACGCAGTCGAGCAGGAGGTACATCTGGACCATCAGCACGCCGAGGACGGCGCCCCAGATCCCGGGCACGAGGAGCGCCGGGGCCGCGAGGACACCGAAGACGGTCATCAGGTAGGTCAGCTGGTTGGGCGTGACCCGGGTGTTCACGAGGTAGCGGTCCACCCGCAGCGAGATCTCCCGCATGTACAGGCGGCCGGCCCAGTGCTCCCCGCTGCGCCGGTCCTTCACTCCCGCCGGGTGGACGACCGGGCGGAGCTCAGCTACGGATGGTCTTGGCATAGTCGGCGTACGCGTCCCTGATCTCGTCTGTGGACAGGTCGAGGTGCTCGAGGATGGTGAAGCGGCCCGGACGGGTCTGCGGGGCGAACTCCACGGCGCGGACGAACTCGTCCACGCTGAACCCGATCTCCTCCGGGAGTACGGGCAGCCCGTGCCGGCGCAGGGTGTCGACCATCAGCTCGGACGCCTCGGACGCGCCGCGCAGGTGCATCGCGAAGGCCGCGCCGAGGCCGCACTGCTCGCCGTGGCTGGCCGCGCGGGTCGGGAAGAGCAGGTCGAAGGCGTGGCTGATCTCGTGGCAGGCGCCCGACGAGGGGCGCGTGTCGCCGCTGATCGACATGGCGATCCCGGACATCACCAGGCCCTCGGAGAGGGTGACCAGGAAGTCGTCGTCGCCGACGCCACCGGGGTGGCGCAGGACCGCCTCGCCCGCGCTGCGGGCCATGGCCGCGGCGAGGCCGTCGACCGGCTCCCCCGTCTCGCGGTGGGAGAGCTCCCAGTCCGCGATGGCGGAGAGGTTGGAGATCGCGTCGCCGATGCCCGAACGGACGAAGCGCACCGGGGCGTCCCGGATCACGTCCAGGTCGATCACGAGCGCGATCGGGGTCGGGACGCCGTAGGAGCCGCGGCCGTTGTCGTTGTCCAGGGTGGACACCGGCGAGCAGATGCCGTCGTGCGACAGGTTCGTGGCGATGGCCACCAGCGGCAGGCCGACACGGGCCGCCGCGTACTTCGTCACGTCGATGATCTTGCCGCCGCCGAGCGCGACGACGGCGTCGTACCGCTTGCCGCGCATCGCGTCGGCGAGCTTGACCGCCGCGTCGATGGTGCCGCCGTCGACGGGGTACCAGTCGGCGCCCGGCAGCTCGGGGGCGAAGCGGTCACGCAGCTTGACGCCCGAGCCGCTGCTGATGGCGACGGCGATCTTGCCGTTGCTGGAGATCCGCTGGTCCGCGAGGAGCGCGGACAGGTCGTCCAGCGCTCCTCGGCGGATGTCGACGACGACCGGCGACGGGATGAGCCGGGTCAGTACTGGCACGCGATGTCACGGCCCTTCGCCAGGTCGTCGTGGTTGTCGATCTCCACCCACTTCACGTCGCCGATGGGCGCCACGTCGACGGTGAAGCCGCGGTTGACGAGCTCCTGGTAGCCGTCCTCGTAGTAGAGGTCGGGGTCGCGCTCGAAGGTGGTCTTCAGGGCGTCGGCGAGCTCCTCGGCGGCCTCGGGCTCGATGAGGGTGACACCGATGTACTCACCGGTGGCGGTGGCCGGGTCCATCAGCTTGGTGATGCGCTGGACGCCCTTGCCGTCGGCGGTGATGACCTTCATCTCCTCGTCGGCGAGGCTCTTCACCGTGTCGAGGGCGAGGATGATCTTCCGGCCCTCGCCGCGGGCGGCGAGCAGGGTCTTCTCGACGGAGACCGGGTGCACGGTGTCGCCGTTGGCGAGGATGACGCCCTTCTTCAGGACCTCACGCGCGCACCACAGGGAGTAGGCGTTGTTCCACTCCTCGGCCTTGTCGTTGTCGATGAGGGTGAGGCTGACGCCGTACTTCGCCTCCAGCTCCGCCTTGCGGTCGTACACGGCCTCCTTGCGGTAGCCGACGACGACGGCGACCTCGGTGAGGCCGACCTCCGCGAAGTTCTTCAGCGTGAGGTCGAGGACGGTCGTCTCACCGTCGACGGGCACGAGGGCCTTCGGGAGCGTGTCGGTGTAGGGGCGCAGACGCCGTCCGGCACCGGCTGCCAGTACGAGGCCAATCATGCTGTTTCTCCTTCGTCGTGTACGGCAGGTGCTCCGGAGGACACCCAGAAGCGGATGGACTCCACGAGCACCACGAGCGCCACGGCGACCGCGAGGGCGGTGAGCGCCAGGGTGAAGTCGTCGCCACGGCTCGCGAGCAGCGCGGCGAGCAGGGTCACCAGGAGCGTGCGGCCCTCGTGACCGCCGATGGTGCGCACCAGCCAGGCGGGCGGCGCGCCGGTGCCGCCGCGAATGCGGTACACCGTGTCGTAGTGATGGTAGGCGACCGCCGCGACCAGCCCGAATGCGGCGGGCAGGGCCCCCGGGGCGTCGGCCTTGGCGGCCAGCACGAGCACGGTGGTGTACTCGGCGGCGCGGAAGAACGGGGGGAGGAGCCAGTCGAGGGCGCCCTTGAGGGGGCGGACGACCGCGCCGCCGGCCAGGAGGGCGTAGAGCAGCGCGGCGACGGCCGTGAGGGGGGAGCCGAAGGGCTCCGCGAGGGCGACGGCGAGCAGGAGCGCCGTCCCGGCCGCGGCCCACAGCACCGGGGCACGGAACAGCGGGCGCAGCGCGGGGCGGCGGCCGGCCCGGGCGACCAGCTCGGCGAGCGGGCCCGAGTCGGCGAGGTCGGCGAGGGCCTGGGCGGCCCGGTCGGTACGGCGCGCCTTGCGGGTGACCGAGCGCAGGAGCCGGCCCGCCGTGGTGTAGCAGGCGCCGAACGCGCAGCCGATCAGCAGGGCGTAGAAGACGATCCGGGGGCTGGTGACGGCGGTGAGGACCGCGATCATCGCCCAGCGCTCGCCGATCGGCAGGATGATCATGCGCCGGGCCCAGACGGTCCAGCCGACGCCGTTGAGCCGGTCGGAGAGGGCGGCGGTGGGGCTGGTGTTGGCCTGGGCGTCGTGGTTGGCCTCGTTGAAGGAGAAGTCGACGACGTGGCGGCAGGTCATCAGGACCATCGCGCCGAGCGCCAGGGCCCACACGTCGTCGCCGTCGCGGGCGGCGCCGAGGGCGAGGCCGGCGTAGAAGGCGTACTCCTTGGCGCGGTCGAAGGTGGCGTCGAGCCAGGCGCCCATCGTCGAGTACTGCAGGGAGTAGCGGGCGAGCTGCCCGTCGGTGCAGTCCAGGACGAAGGAGACGAGGAGCAGGACGCCGGCCTCGATGTAGCCGCCGCGCTCGCCCGCGGCGGCGCAGCCGGCCGCGAGGAGGGCGGTGAGGAGCGAGGCGGTGGTGACCTGGTTGGGGGTCAGCCCGCGCCGGGCGCACCAGCGGGCGATGTAACGGGAGTACGGGCTGATGAAGAACGTGGTGAAGAAGCCGTCGTGGGCCTTGACCGCGGAGCGCAGGCGTACGGCCTCGTCGTCGACGGCCGCGACGGCGGCGCGGGCGGCGTGGCGGGCCTCGGCGTCGGCCGGTACGGAGGCGACGAGCGAGCCGAGCTCGGGCCGGTGCACGGCCACGCCCTCGGCGTCGAGGGCGTCGGCGAGCGTGTCGGGCAGGCTGCCCGTCGCGGCGGGAGCCGTCACGAGGGCGGTGTCGGCGGCGGTCGCGGTGCCGTCGGGTGCGGTCGCCGTGGCGGTCCCGGCCGCGTCGGAGGCGTCGGGCGCCTCGGTCCGGGTCGCGTCGGCCGGCGCGGGTGTGGTGCCGGCCGGCGGCAGGGCGGTCAGCGCGCGGGTCAGGGCGGTCCGGGCCTCCGGCCGCGCGGTGAGGGCGCCGGGGGCCGCCGCGGCGGGGAAGCGGGGGTCGGTGAGGGCCAGCCGCAACGCGTGGAGGTGTCCGACGAACCGCGGGTCGACCACGGCGACCCGCTCGGCCGCCGGCACGGCGGCGAGCAGCGCGCCCGTCTCGTGCGGGCCGGAGGCGACCCTGACGTCGAAGCCGAGTGACCGCAGATCGCCGTCGAGCGACGATCCGGGTACCGGCGGACCGGTGAGGATGGCGGTCGACAGACGAACTCACTCCTTGGAGCTGGCGGACGGGCCGGCGGGGGCCCCCGGCACACGGCCCGGGGCACGGTGGTGCGGCCCGTCGAAGGGCGGCGGCACGTCGGCCGAGGCTATCGGATGAACGAAAGCGCGAGTTCACCGAGGCTTCGCGGGGAGGACTCCCCCGGGCCCCCTCGCATCGGTGCGAGCGCGCCGCGTGCTGCGGAGATCATCATGATCGATCGGCACCCCCGCCCACAAACCGCGCGAGGCACCCCCTGGGACGGCCGCTTACCCCCGGCGCCGCCGTGATCGCCACGGGCCTCTGACCAGGGGCCATCACCGCAGGTCAGGGCATATGACAACGGTGTTCAGTGCCGTGTTGCAGGTACCCCCCTCCCGTAGTTCACTTGCGTGCGGGGCACAGGGAACGACACGACCGGGAGGCCTTGTCATGGGGGCTGGACACGACCACGGGCACAGCCACGGAGGGCCGCCGCCCACGGGCACGGCGGCTGCCGCCTACCAGGGGCGGCTACGCATCGCGCTCGCGATCACCCTCTCCGTGATGGTGATCGAGATCGTCGGCGGCATCCTCGCCGACTCTCTCGCGCTGATCGCCGACGCCGCCCACATGGCGACGGACGCCGTCGGCCTCGCCATGGCGCTGCTCGCGATCCACTTCGCCAACCGGCCGCCCACCGACCACCGCACCTTCGGCTTCGCGCGGGCCGAGATCCTCGCCGCCCTGGCCAACTGCCTGCTGCTCCTCGGCGTGGGCGGCTACGTGCTGTACGAGGCGATCCAGCGGTTCATCGAACCGGCCGAGACCAAGGGGGGACTCGCGATCGCGTTCGCGCTGATCGGTCTGGTCGCGAACATGGTCTCCCTCTCCCTGCTGGTCCGCGGCCAGAAGGAGAGCCTCAACGTCCGCGGCGCGTATCTCGAGGTCCTGGCGGACGCCCTCGGTTCGGTGACGGTCATCGTCGCGGCGGGTGTCATCCTCGCCACGGGCTGGCAGTACGCCGACCCGATCGCCTCGATCGCGATCGGCCTGATGATCGTGCCGCGCACGGTCAAGCTGCTGCGCGAGACCCTGGACGTGCTGCTGGAGTCGGCCCCCAAGGGCGTCGACATGGCGGAGGTACGGGCGCACATACTGGCGCTGCCCGGCGTCGAGGACGTGCACGACCTGCACGCCTGGACGATCACGTCCGGGATGCCGGTCCTCTCCGCCCATGTGGTGGTCGACCAGGGCGCCCTGGACTCGGTGGGGCACGAGAAGATGCTCCACGACCTCCAGGGGTGCCTGGGCTCGCACTTCGACGTGGAGCACTGCACCTTCCAGCTGGAGCCCGCGGGCCACGCCGCCCACGAGGCCGGGCTCTGTCTGTGACCCGGGGGCCCCGCCCCTGTTAATCTCGGCGCACGAACCCGTAGGTGAGAGGAGCTGAGGTTGATGACCGTCGCGATGGAGGCTGCCCCGTGCGGCAGCGCCCGGTCCTGCTTCAGCTCCCGGGTCTCCGGCTGATCTGATCTCCCGGTCCGCCGCGTCACCGCCGTCCGGGCCGTGACGCCGACCGGTACGTCATGTCGTCGGCCGGGGCCCTCTCTCACAAGGGTTTCCCACGTTGTCCGACAACACCCACGCTCTGTACGAGGCCTTCTTCGCCCTGCACCGCGGTCTTCCGCGCCAGGGTCCCGGCTCCGACACCACCACCCGTCGTCTGCTCGACCTCGCCGGGCCGCTTCCCGCGCGTCCGCGCGTGCTCGACCTGGGGTGCGGCCCCGGCCGCTCCGCTCTGTTCCTCGCCGCCGAGGCGGGCGCCGAGGTGACGGCGGTCGATCTGCACGAGCCGTTCCTGCGGGAACTGCGGGAGGCCGCCGAGGCCCGCGGGCTCGGCGCGTCCGTCCGTACCCTGCACGCCGACATGGGTGAGCTTCCTCTCCCGGACGGCTCCTTCGACCTGGTCTGGGCCGAGAGCTCGGCGTACTCGATCGGGTTCGACACCGCCCTGGCCGGCTGGCGCCGGCTCCTCGCGCCCGGGGGCACGCTCGTGCTCACCGAGTGCGAGTGGACGGCCGACGACCCCTCCCCGGAGGCCCGCGCCTTCTGGGACCGGCACTACCGGCTCCGTGGCGGCGCCGAGAACACCGCGGCCTCGGTCGAGGCCGGCTACCACGTCCTCGGGACCATCCGGCAGCCCGAGAGCGACTGGGACGAGTACTACGGCCCGCTCGCCGCTCGGGCCGACGCGGCGGACCCGGCCGCGCCGGGTATGGCCGAGGCGCTCGCCGTCACCCGTGAGGAGATCGCGATGCGCCGCGACCACGGCGCCGAGTTCGGCTACACCGGCTACGTCCTGCGTCCCACCGATCCCCGCTGGCGCACCCGGGAGGAGACCCCGGCCGACGTTCCGGTCGTACGGGGGATCAACACGGCGGCGTTCGCGGGCGGCGACGAGGCCGCGCTGGTGGACGCCCTGCGCGAGGACGGGAGCGCCTGGCTGCCGGGGCTTTCGTACGTCGCGGAGGCGCCGGACGGCACGGTCGCGGCCTACGCGCTGATCACCCGCTGTCGGGTGGGTGACGTTCCGGCGACGGCTCTGGCGCCGGTCGCCGTGGCCCCGGCCCATCAGCGTTCCGGCGCCGGGCAGGCCGTCGTCCGGGCGGTGCTCGACGCGGCGCGGCTGCGCGGCGAGCGGCTCGTGCTGGTGCTCGGCCATCCGGAGTACTACCCCCGGTTCGGATTCGCACGGGCTTCGCAGTACGGGATCAAGCCAGGTTTCGAGGTCCCCGACGAGGCGATGATGGCGCTGGTCCTGGACGGTTCCGGGCCCGTGCCCATGGGCACGATCCACTATCCGGCGGCTTTCGGCGTCTGAGGGGTCGGGCGGGCCCACCACACCGGGTGTACTCCGGTGTGGTGGGCCCGGCCATGTCCGGCCGCCGAAGTACGGACAAGCCGCTTTTGTACGGCAGACTGAGGTGCCCTCACCGGGCCGAGACCGAAGCGAAGAAGGACGGGTATGGCGACCACACCAGCCACCGCGGCACACAGCTCGCCGAACGGAATCTCGCCGAACGGCGTCCAGGCGTCGATCATGCTGGAGCTGGTCGACGAGGACGGCAACACGATCGGGACGGCCGAGAAGCTCTCCGCACACCAGGCGCCGGGCCGGCTGCACCGGGCGTTCTCGGTGTTCCTGTTCGACGAGGCGGGCCGTCTGCTGCTGCAGCGTCGCGCGTTGGGCAAGTACCACTCCCCCGGTGTCTGGTCGAACACCTGCTGCGGCCATCCGTATCCGGGCGAGGCGCCGTTCGCGGCCGCCGCGCGGCGCACGTTCGAGGAGCTGGGTGTCTCGCCGTCGCTGCTCGCGGAGGCGGGCACGGTCCGCTACAACCACCCGGACCCGGCGTCGGGCCTGGTGGAGCAGGAGTACAACCATCTCTTCGTCGGCATGGTGCAGAGCTATGTGCGGCCGGATCCGGAGGAGGTCGAGGAGACCGCGTTCGTGACGGCGGCCGAGCTGGCCGAGCGCCATGCGACCGCGCCGTTCTCCGCCTGGTTCATGACGGTGCTCGACGCGGCGCGTCCGGCGGTCAAGGAGCTGACGGGTCCGGCCGGCGGCTGGTGATTCCGTACGGCACGATGTGCCCGGCGCCGGGAGGGCCTTCCCCTTCCCGGGCTGTCCCGGGCGCCGGGATTCCGGGGAGGGGGCCGGGCGCCGGGATTCCGGGGAGGGGGCCGGGCGCCGCGGTGGCGGCGGCCGGGCCGCCGGGGGCGGGGGCGGGTGTTCCGGGGGTGAGGGGCAGCGCGGCCCAGATGATCTTGCCGCCGCCGGCGGTGTGTTCGACGTCGCAGGCTCCGCCGGCTTCCAGTGCGGTCTCGCGCACCAGGAGCAGTCCGCGTCCGCCGGTCTGGCCGTAGTCGGCTTCCAGGGCTTTGGGGCGGTAGGGGTGGTTGTCCTCGACGGACACCCGGATCCATTCCGCGCCGATGGCCACTTCGACGGCCACTTCGGGGGAGAGCAGCGCCGCGTGCTTCACCGCGTTGGTGACCAGCTCCGAGACGATCAGCAGTAGTCCTTGGACGGTGTCCTCGTGGGCCGGCACGCCCTGACGGTTCAGCAGATCGCGGACCGCGTGCCTGGCCTGCGGGACGGAGACGTCCACCGCGGGAGCGGTGAAGCGCCAGACCCCTTCGTAGGACGGCGGCCGGGCGGGCACGCTCCCGCGGCTTCCCATCGTCCGGCTTCCACCCTCGTGCTCGATTGTCGCCACGAGGTCGAGTTTGATAACCCGGCGGTCCACACCGGCCTACTGACCAGAAGTCGACACTTATCGGCCGCCTTCTGATCGGCTGAGTATGCCAACGTCAGTTGTTCGACTGGTCCTGATCTGTCGCTGACGGGTTCGGAATCGGCTCCTCCGGAGGGGCGACCATGCTGACGATCCGCCGGCCGCCGACGCCGATGGCGATCAGGCCGAGACCGTCGAAGAGCAGGGCCAGCGAGAAGAAGCAGCCGAGAACATAGCGGCTGCTGTCGGGCCAGTCGAGGAGGACGAGCAGTCCGAGCAGCAGCCCGAACGCGCCCTGCAGCAGCGTCCAGCCGAACTGGGGTCCGCGGACCACCACACTGCCCACCAGCCGGAAGACGCCGCCGGTGAGGAAGAGCAGCGCCGCGAACATCGTCAGCGCCTCGGCGGAGCCCTCCGGATGCCGGATGACGACAACGCCCGCCGCCAGGTTCAGGGCGGCGACCACCACCGCGAGCCAGAAGTAGTTCGTGCCGCGCGACTCGATCGCGTGCAGCAGCCCCACGAAGCCGCCGATGAGCAGCAGCCAGCCGAACAGCAGCATCGAGGTGAGCGTGGCGACGCCGGTGTAGATCAGCCCGACGATCCCGCCGAGGACGAGCAGGACGCCGAGCAGGACGAGCCAGCCGAAGCTGCGGTTGAGCCGCTTGCTCTCCCGTACCGCGTCGTGGGGTTCCCGGGGCATGCGCGCCTCCTCGTCGGACCGGCCTCTCGCACCCCCTTCTTGATCGTACGGTCGGGGTGCCCGGATAGCATCCGCCGCATGGAGCCCACCGAGCCGCACCTGAAGACCTCCGTCGCCGACGGGGTCGCCACCGTCGTCGTCTCGAACCCGGCCAAGCGCAACGCGATGACGGCCGGGATGTGGCGGAGCCTGCCCGGGCTGCTCGCCCCGCTCGCCGCCGACCCGGCGGTCCGCGCGCTCGTCCTCACCGGCGAGGGCGGGACCTTCTGCGCCGGCGCGGACATCTCGACGTTGCGTGAGCCGGGCGACGAGCAGCAGTCGCTGGCGGTACGGGCGGAGGAGGCGCTGGCCGCCTTCCCCAAGCCGACGCTCGCGGCCGTGCGCGGCTACTGCGTGGGCGGCGGGAGCCAGCTCGCGGCCGCCTGTGATCTGCGGTTCGCGGAGGAGGGCGCGCTCTTCGGGATCACGCCGTCCAAGCTCGGCATCGTCTACCCCTCCTCCTCGACCCGGCGCCTGACCGCGCTGGTGGGACCGTCGGCCGCCAAGTACCTCCTGTTCTCCGGGGAGTTGATCGACACGGAGCGGGCACTGCGCACCGGGTTCGTGGACGAGGTGCTGCCGTCGGGGGACCTGGAGAAGCGGGTGGCCGCGTTCACCGGGGTGCTGGTCGCGCGCTCGCTGCTGACCCAGGCCGCGGCGAAGGAGTTCGCGGACGGCCGCACGGACCGGGACGCGTACTGGGCGGAGCAGGCGCGCGGCAGCGGCGACACCGCGGAGGGGGTCGCCGCCTTCCTGGAGCGCCGCGTGCCCCGGTTCACGTACGGGGCGTAGGCCCTGTCCCGAAAGTCCCGCCTGGTCCGGACGAAAGGTCCTGGGTCCGGGCGGGCCGGGGTTCAGCCTTCCTGGGCGAGGACCTTCCCCGCCTGGCCGCGCCAGCGGGCGACGATCGCGGCCGGGGCCTTGTCCGGCGAGCCCGCGTCGTAGGGCGGCTGGGGGTCGTACTCGGTGAGCAGCTGGACCGTCTGGGCGGCCTCGTCGCCCGCGATCCGGCCGAGCAGGTGCAGTGCCATGTCGATGCCGGAGGAGACGCCGGCGGCGGTGACGTACTTGCCGTCGAAGACGACGCGCTCGCCGGTGGCCTCGGCGCCCAGCGGCGTCAGGTCGTCGAGGGCGAGCCAGTGGGTGGTGGCCCGGCGGCCGACCAGCAGGCCGGCGCCGCCGAGGATGAGGGAGCCGGTGCAGACCGAGGTGGTCCAGGTGCTGGTCGCGTCGGCGGTACGGAGCCAGGCGAGGATCTCCGGGTCGTGCATGGCCTCGCGCGAGCCGGGGCCGCCGGGGACGAGGACGATGTCCGGGTGCGGCACCTCGGCGAGGGTCTTGTCGGCGACGACGGCGATGCTGCCCTGGTCCCCCCTGACCGGGCCGGTCTCCTTGGCGACGAAGACGGTCTCGGCTCCGGGGAGCCGGGCGAGGAGTTCGTAGGGTCCGACGGCGTCGAGGCTGGTGAAGCGGTCGTAGAGGAGGACGGCGATCTGCATGGGGTTCCTATCGGCCGGTGGGGTGAACGGGTGCGTGGAAGCGGCGGCGGTAGTCGGCCGGGGCCGTGCCGAGCGCTTTGACGAAGGCCCGGCGCATGGCCTCGGAGGTGCCGTAGCCGGCGGCCCTGGCGACCTCCTGGACGCCGTGGGTGGACTCCTCCAGGAGCCTGCGGGCGTGTTCGAGCCGGACGCGGTCGACGTACCGGCCGGGGGTGGTGCCGGTCTCCGCCTGGAAGGCGCGGGCGAAGTGGCGGGGCGAGAGCCGCGCGCGGGCGGCCAGCGCCTCGACCGAGAGGTCGCCGTCGGGGTGCTCGCTGATCCAGTGCTGGAGGTCGCGGAGCGGTTCCCGGCGGGCGGTCTGGGCCGCGAGCTGGGCGCTGAACTGGGCCTGGTTGCCGGGCCGGCGGAGGAAGACGACCAGGTGGCGGGCGACGGTGAGGGCCGCGTCCCGGCCCAGGTCCTCCTCGACCAGGGCCAGCGCGAGATCGATGCCCGCGGTGACTCCGGCCGAGGTGGAGAGCCGGCCGTCGCGGACGAAGATGGGGTCCGGATCGACGTCGACCGCGGGGTGGCAGCGGGCGAGGTGGTCGCAGTAGGCCCAGTGGGTGGTGGCCCGGTGTCCGTCGAGCAGGCCGGCGTCGGCGAGGAGCAGGGCGCCCGTGCAGACGGAGACGAGACGCTCGGCCCGCGGGGCGTTCTCCCGCAGCCAGTCGACCAGCCGCGGGTCGGGCCCGCGCGTGCCCTCGCCCCCGGGGACGAGGAGGGTGTGCGGCGGGCCGGCCGCGACGGCCTCGGCGAGCGTGGAGTCCGGGAGGATCCGCAGGCCGCTCTGGGTGCGGACCGGGCCGCCGTCGAGCGAAGCCGTACGGATCGGGTACGAGCCGTCGGCTCCCCGGCAGCGGCCGGCGCCGGCGAAGACCTCCACCGGTCCGGTGACATCCAGGCTCTGCACGTCGTCGAAGAGGACGACGAGCACGGGTCGCTTCGTCATGCCTCCATCCTTCGGGCGGCGCGGGATGGCCGCAATGACGAAGAACCCACCTTTCCTGCCATCGGGCGGCGGGGGTGGCGGGCGGCGGGCGGGCGGGGCCCGGCGGTTCCGCAGGCGGCCGGCTCGCCGCGGCCCGGCGGTCCGCGCGGGCGGCGGGGCCGGGGGCCTCCGTTCCCTGCAGGCGCGGGCTCGCCACGGTCCGGCGGTTCCCTCAGGCAGCCGCAGGCTGGGGCCCGGCGGTTCCCGCAGGCGTCAGGGCCGGGGGCCTCCGTTCCCTGCAGGCGGGGGCTCGCCACGGTCCGGCGGTCCCGCATGCGGCAGGCTCGCCGCGGGCCGCTCGGGCGGCAGGCGGCCGAGGGCCGGCAGTTCCCGCAGGCGGCCGGTTGGTCGCGGTCCGCGCGGGCGGCAGGGCCGGGACCCCCCGTTCCCCGCAGGCGGCAGGGCCGAGACCCGGCGGTTCCACCGCAGACAGACGGGCCGGGACCCCCCGTTCCCGCAGGCGGCGGGCTCGCCACGGTCCGGCGGTTCCCGCATGCGGCCGCAGGCTGGGGCCCGGCGGTCCCGCATGCGGCCGGCGGCCGGGACCCGGCGGTTCCACCGCAGACGGCCGGGCCGGGACCCCCCGTTCCCGCAGGCGGCGGGCTCGCCGCGGTCCGGCGGTTCCCGCATGCGGCCGCAGGCTGGGGCCCGGCGGTCCCGCATGCGGCCGGCCGCCGGGACCCGGCGGTTCCACCGCAGACGGTGGGGCCGGGACCTCAAGTTCCCCGCAAGCGGCGGCGGCCGGGGTCCGGCGGTTCCCGTCGTACCGACCAGTCGGTAACGTTCGGTTCATGACGACCTCACTGCCGCCGCGCGCCGGCCGCCGCTGTCACAACGCGCTCAACCCGCTGCACTCCACCCTCTACTTCTCGCCCGACCTGGACGTGGAGTTCAAGGGCCTCGGCTTCGACGACCAGAGCGCGATGCGGCTCGCCGCGCGCAGCGCCGTGCTGGGGGCCGTCGGGCCGGGGGCGGTCGCCGCGACCTTCTACAACTACAACCACGAGCTGCTCGCCCGGCATCTCCCCGCCGTCTGGGAGATCGCCGACCCCGCCACCGTCCTCGACGCCCGGCTCCGGGTGGCGGACGCCACCCTGCGCCGGCTGCTCGGCGAGGAGACGGTCGCGTCGCCGGAGATGGCGGAGGCCGCCGAGCTGGCGCTGCGGGCCACGGAGGCCTGTACCCGGCACGCCCGGCCGCTCTACGCGGGCAACGCCGACCTGCCCGTCCCCGAGGAGCCGCACCTGCGGTACTGGCACGCCGCGACGCTCCTGCGGGAGTACCGGGGCGACGGCCACCTGGCCGCGCTGCTCACCCTCGGCCTCGACCCGCTGGAGGCGCTGGTCAGCCACACCGCGACCGGCAAGGGCATGGCCCCGCGCTGGGTGCTCGGCTCGCGCGGCTGGCGGAAGGCCGACTGGGACGCGGCGGTGGAGCGCCTGCGCGACCGCGGCCTGCTGGACGCCGAGGGCGACCTGACCGCCGCGGGCACGGCCCTGCGCGCGGAGCTGGAGGACCACACCGACCGCCTCGACTCGGCCCCGTACGAGCACCTGGGCGCGCCCGGCGTGGAGCGGCTGACGGAGCTGGCCCGCACCTTCCTCTTCACGGCGGCCGCGGCGGGCGCGTTCCCGCCCGACCTGACCGGCAAGGGCTGATCCCGGCCGGGTGGGCGCGGGGAGGCCCGGTCCGGTGGACGGGCGCGGGCAGATACCGGACTCCCGTTCTGCCCCGCAGGCCCGGCGGGGCTGATCTCTGCGGCACGGCGGGGCTGGTCCCGGCGGGCGGCGGCCGGGTCCGGTCCCGGCGGGCGCCCGCACGAATGCCGGCGAGGAGGCACCCGTCGATGCCACTGGGGACCGGCGCCGCCGGGGCGCGTGCGCGCGGCCTCCCGGCGTGCGCGATCGCCGGGGCCTCGCCGCGCGCGGGATGGGGGGCGTGCGGCGTCGGGCGCGGTGAAGCGGCAGAATGCAAGCGCAAGCTTGAGGCACGAGAAGGCGAGTCGGGACACCGTGACGACGTCCATCGAAAGCAGGATCGCCGAGGAACTCGGCGTACGCGAGCGACAGGTGAGGGCGGCCGTCGAGCTGCTCGACGGCGGCTCGACCGTGCCGTTCATCGCGCGCTACCGCAAGGAAGCGACGGAGACGCTCGACGACGCGCAGCTGCGCACGCTCGAGGAGCGGCTGCGCTATCTGCGGGAGCTGGAGGACCGGCGGACCGCCGTCCTCGACTCCGTGCGGGAGCAGGGCAAGCTGTCGGCGGAGGTGGAGGCGCGGATCAGGGCGGCCGAGACCAAGGCCCGTCTGGAGGACATCTACCTGCCCTTCAAGCCCAAGCGGCGCACCAAGGCGCAGATCGCCCGCGAGGCGGGTCTGGAGCCGCTGGCCGACGGGCTGCTCGCCGACCCGTCGGTGGACCCGGCGGCCGCCGCCGCGGCCTTCGTGGACGGCGGCAAGGGCGTCGCCGACGCGGCCGCCGCCCTGGACGGTGCCCGCGCGATCCTGACCGAGAAGTTCTCCGAGGACGCCGACCTGATCGGCGAGCTGCGCGAGCGGATGTGGGGACGGGGCCGGCTGGCCGCCAGGGTCCGGGAGGGCAAGGAGGAGGCGGGCGCCAAGTTCGCCGACTACTTCGACTTCGCCGAGCCGTTCACCGCCCTCCCCTCGCACCGGATCCTCGCCATGCTGCGCGGCGAGAAGGAGGACGTCCTCGCCCTGGAGCTGGAGCCGGAGGAGCCGTCGGAGACCCCCGGCCCGTCCTCGTACGAGGGGACGGTCGCCGCGCGCTTCGGTGTGGCCGACCGGGGCCGGCCGGGCGACAAGTGGCTGCTGGACACGGTCCGGTGGGCCTGGCGCACCCGGATCCTGGTGCACCTGGGGATCGACCTGCGGCTGCGGCTGCGGACGGCGGCGGAGGACGAGGCGGTACGGGTCTTCGCCACGAACCTGCGGGACCTGCTGCTCGCCGCCCCGGCCGGGACGCGGGCGACGCTGGGCCTCGACCCCGGTTTCCGTACGGGCGTCAAGGTCGCCGTCGTCGACGCGACCGGCAAGGTCGTGGCCACCGACACCGTCCATCCGCACGTCCCGGCCAACAAGTGGGACGAGTCGCTGGCGAAGCTGGCGCGGCTCGCCGAGGCGCACGGGGTCGAGCTGGTCGCCATCGGCAACGGCACGGCCTCGCGCGAGACGGACCGGCTCGCCGCCGATCTCATCGCCCGGCACCCGGAGTTGAACCTCACCAAGGTGATGGTGTCGGAGGCGGGCGCCTCGGTGTACTCCGCGTCCGCGTTCGCCTCGCAGGAGCTTCCCGGTCTGGACGTGTCCCTGCGCGGCGCGGTCTCGATCGCGCGGCGGCTCCAGGACCCGCTGGCCGAACTGGTGAAGATCGACCCGAAGTCGATCGGCGTCGGGCAGTACCAGCACGACCTGTCCGAGGTGAAGCTCTCCCGCTCGCTGGACGCGGTGGTCGAGGACTGTGTGAACGGCGTCGGCGTCGACGTCAACACCGCGTCGGCGCCGCTGCTCTCCCGGGTCTCGGGCATCGGCGCCGGGCTCGCCGAGAACATCGTGGCGCACCGCGACGCCAACGGCCCCTTCCGGTCGCGCAGGGCGCTCAAGGACGTGGCGCGGCTCGGCCCGAAGGCGTACGAGCAGTGCGCGGGCTTCCTGCGCATCCGGGGCGGCGACGATCCGCTGGACGCGTCGTCGGTGCACCCGGAGGCGTACCCGGTGGTGCGGCGGATGGTGAAGACGACGGGCGGCGAGGTGGCCTCGCTGATCGGCAACACGGGGGCGCTGCGTTCCTTGCGGGCGGACGACTTCGTGGACGAGACGTTCGGTCTGCCGACGGTGACCGACATCCTGCGCGAGCTGGAGAAGCCGGGCCGGGACCCGCGGCCGGCGTTCAGGACCGCCACCTTCAAGGAGGGCGTCGAGAAGATCGGCGACCTGGTGGCGGGCATGGTCCTGGAGGGTGTGGTCACGAACGTGGCGGCGTTCGGCGCGTTCGTGGACATCGGTGTGCACCAGGACGGTCTGGTGCACGTGTCGGCGATGTCGAAGACCTTCGTGAAGGACCCGCGGGACGTCGTGAAGCCGGGGGACGTGGTCCGGGTGAAGGTCATGGAGGTGGACATCCCGCGCAAGCGGATCTCGCTGACGCTGCGGCTGGACGACGAGGCCTCGGCGGACGCGGCGGGTGGTGCCGCACCGAAGAAGGAGCGGGGGCGGCCGCCCCAGCAGCGCCGCGGCGCCGGAGGCGGTGGCGGTGGCGGTGGCGGTGGCGGTGGCGGCGACCGTGGCCGCTCGAAGGCCGCCACCCCGGCGCCGTCGAACAGCGCGATGGCGGACGCCCTGCGCAAGGCGGGCCTCCTCAACGAGGGCGGCGGGGGCAAGCGGCGCGGCCGCTGACGTATTCCGGGCCCGGTCGTGCGACCGGGCCCGGTTTCCCGCCGGCACCGCTCGTACCGCGCGAAGGCCCGCCGGCGGCCCGCCCCCTGCCCCTAGGCGTTCGGGAGGAAGCGGAGGGCCCATTCCGCGCGGTTGGCCACCGTCAGGTCGTCGTCCCGCGTCAGGGGCTCGAGGAGGGCGCGGGAGCGGGTCGGGTCGGCCTGGACCAGGTCGACGATCTCCGCCGCCAGGGAGTCCTGGTCGTCGCCGAGGTCCACGGCGGAGGCCCGCAGCAGCGCCGGCAGGGCGTCCGGGCCGCCGATCGCGGCGAGGACGCCGCCGAGGAGTTCGCGGGCGTAGGCGTTGCGCTCGACGAGGGCCCGGTCCAGTTCCGCCTGGAGCCGGGGCAGCATCGCCGCGTCGCCCGAGGCGGCGATCTCGTCGGCCAGGTCGATGGTCTCGTCGACGTCGGCGTCGAGGTCGTCCAGCATCTCGGTGAGCCGGGTCAGCAGGTCGGTCATGGTCTCTCCTGGAATGCGCCGCCCCCAGGGGGCGGCGACGGTCTTCGCGGTGTCGCCGTCGGCGCTCACCGCGGTGTCCCGCGCGGGTCCGTACGCGTACAGTTCACGCCTCCGCGCGGCACCGCGCAGGGCGTGGCCCCGTCGGGCGCGCGCCCGACGCGGGCGGTCGTCAGAGTTCGGTCACCTTGCCCGCCGCGACCTCGATGCGGCGGGTCGTGCGGACGGCGTCCAGCATCCGGCGGTCGTGGGTGACCAGGAGCAGGGTGCCGGTGTAGCTGTCGAGCGCGGACTCCAGCTGCTCGATGGCCACGAGGTCGAGGTGGTTCGTCGGCTCGTCGAGGACCAGCAGGTTCACCCCGCGGCCCTGGAGGAGGGCGAGGGCGGCGCGGGTGCGCTCCCCCGGGGAGAGCGTGGTCGCGGGGCGCAGGACGTGCTCGACCTTGAGGCCGAACTTCGCCAGCAGCGTCCGCACCTCGGCGGGCTCCGTCTCCGGGACGGCCGCGCAGAAGGCGTCGAGCAGGGACTCCGAGCCGTGGAACAGCTTGCGCGCCTGGTCGACCTCGCCGACGACGACGCCCGACCCGAGGACGGCGTCCCCGGAGTCGAGCGGCAGGCGGCCGAGGAGCGCGGCGAGCAGGGTCGACTTGCCCGCGCCGTTGGCGCCGGTGATGGCGACCCGGTCCGCCCAGTCGATCTGGAGGGTGGCGGGCCCGAACCGGAAGTCGCCCCGCCGCACCTCCGCCTCGCGCAGCGTCGCCACGACCGAGCCGGAGCGCGGAGCGGCGGCGATCTCCATCCGCAGTTCCCACTCCTTGCGGGGCTCGTCGACGACGTCGAGCCGCTCGATCATGCGCTGGGTCTGCCGGGCCTTCGCGGCCTGCTTCTCGCTGGCCTCGCTCCGGGCGTTGCGCCCCAGCTTGTCGCCGTCGGTGGCCTTGCGCCGGGCGTTCTTGACGCCCTTGTCCATCCAGGAGCGCTGCATGTGGCCGCGCGCCTCCAGGGCGGCCTTCCGGCCGGCGTACTCCTCGAAGTCCTCGCGGGCGTGCCGCCGGGCGGTGTCCCGCTCCTCCAGGTACGCCTCGTAACCGCCGCCGTACAGCGTGATCTGCTGCTGGGCGAGGTCCAGCTCCAGGACCTTGGTGACGGTGCGGGTGAGGAACTCGCGGTCGTGGCTGATGACGACCGTTCCGGCGCGCAGCCCCTGGACGAAGGCCTCCAGACGCTCCAGGCCGTCGAGGTCGAGGTCGTTGGTCGGCTCGTCCAGGAGGAAGACGTCGTAGCGGGAGAGGAGCAGGGAGGCGAGTCCGGCGCGGGCGGCCTGGCCGCCGGAGAGGGAGGTCATCGGCTGGTCGAGGCCGACGGTGAGGCCGAGCGAGTCGGCGACCTCCTCGGCGCGTTCGTCGAGGTCGGCTCCGCCGAGGCCGAGCCAGCGCTCCAGGCTCTCGGCGTACGCGTCGTCGGCTCCGGGCGCCCCGTCGACCAGGCCCTGGGCGGCCTCGTCCATGGCGGTCTGGGCGGCGGCGACCCCGGTGCGGCGGGCGAGGAACTCCCGTACCGTCTCGCCCTCGCGGCGCTCCGGCTCCTGCGGGAGGTGGCCGACGGTGGCGGTGGGCGGGGAGAGCTTCAGCTCCCCGTCCTCGGGGGTGTCGAGGCCGGCGAGCAACCGGAGCAGGGTCGACTTGCCGGCGCCGTTGACACCGACGAGGCCGATGACGTCGCCGGGGGCGACGACGAGGTCGAGGCCGGCGAAGAGGGAGCGTTCGCCGTGGCCGGCGGCGAGGTCCTTGGCGACGAGAGTGGCAGTCATCAGGAGACGAATCCTAAGGGGTGTCCCGCCGGACCTGCCGAGGCCGCGGCCCGGTGCGGGCGTGGGCGCGTGCGTGGGCGCGCGCATGGGTGCGGCCCCGCACCTGAGAGGGGGCGGGGCCGCGGCCGGGGGTCGGGCGTCAGTTGAAGGGCTTGCCCGCGTTGTCGTCCGCGTCGACGCAGGCCTGGACGCGGCGGTCGAGGGCGTCGGCCTGGGCACGGGCCTTGCGGGCCTCGGCCGTGGCACCGAGCTTCTGGAGCTTGGCCGCCTTCGCGCGCAGGGAGTGCGACTGCTGACGCATCTTGTCGATCTCGCAGACGATCTTGCCGCCACCGGCCGCCGAGGCGTCCGGGGCGGCCGCCGTCTGGCCGAGCAGCAGGCCACCGGCCAGCAGCGCCGTCGTGGTGAGCGCGATCATGGTGCGGCGTATCGGCTTCGCGTACTTCATGGGGGGTCTCCAACTTCCGGGCCGTGGGGACCCGTTCAGAGGATGATCATTACCAGTCGGTAACCCTAACGCAGGATGATCAAGGACGCTCATCCGGTTCCCCGGGGCCCGGCCCGATGCGCAGTTCGAAGTCGCCGTCGTACTGCTCGTGGCCCGCGATCACCGCGGATTCGACGGCCTCCGCGCCGACCTCGTTCCGGACGATCAGCGGGTCCTCGCGCAGGTCCCTCATCATGGCCAGGCACATCCCGAGCATGACGAGCACGAACGGCGCCGCGACCAGGATCGTGAGGTTCTGCAGCCCCGCGAGCGCGTCGCCCTGGCCGTCGCCGATGAGGAGCATGATCGCGGCGACCGCGCCGGTCACCACGCCCCAGAAGACGACCACGGGACGGGTCGGTTCGAAGGCCCCGCGTTGGGAGAGCGTGCCCATGACGATCGAGGCCGCGTCCGCGCCGGAGACGAAGAAGATGCCGACGAGGATCATCACGAGCAGGCTCGTCGTCCCGGTGAGGGGGAACTCCTGCAGCAGGCCGAAGAGCTGACCCTCGGGCGTGCTCTCCTCGGGCAGCCGCCGCTCCTCGTCGAGCTTCATCGCCGTGCCGCCGAAGATCGCGAACCAGACCAGGCTGACGGCGCTGGGCACGAGGATGACGCCGCCGACGAACTGCCGGATCGTCCGGCCCCGGCTGATCCGCGCGATGAACATGCCGACGAACGGCGTCCAGGAGATCCACCATGCCCAGTAGAAGACCGTCCAGCTGCCGAGCCAGGCGTGGATGTCGTCGCCGCTGGTCGCCTCGGTCCGGCCGGCCAGCTGCGGCAGGTCGCCGATGTAGGCGGCGAGGGAGGTGGGCAGCAGGTCGAGCACGATGATGGTGGGGCCGGCGATGAAGACGAAGACGGCGAGCACCAGCGCGAGCACCATGTTGGTGTTGGAGAGCCACTGGATGCCCTTCTCCACGCCGGAGACGGCGGAGAGGACGAAGGCCAGGGTGAGGACGGCGATGATGCCGACCAGCAGCCCGGTCCCGGTCTTCTCCATCCAGCCCAGCTCCTCGAAGCCGCTGCCGATCTGGAGCGCGCCGAGGCCGAGCGAGGCGGCCGAGCCGAAGAGCGTCGCGAAGATCGCCAGGATGTCGATGACCCGGCCGGGACCGCCGTACGCCCGCCGCTCCCCCATCAGCGGCACGAAGACGGCGCTGATGGTCTGGCGCCGGCCGCGCCGGAAGGTGGAGTACGCGATGGCGAGCCCCACCACGGCGTAGATCGCCCAGGGGTGCAGCGTCCAGTGGAAGAGCGTGGTGGCCATCGAGATCCCCATCCGCTCCTCCGGGTCGACGGGATGGGTCCCGGGCGGCGGGGTGGTGTAGTGGGCGAGCGGCTCGCTGACGCCGTAGAACATCAGGCCGATGCCCATGCCGGCGCTGAACATCATGGCGACCCACGAGACGGTCCGGAACTCCGGGCCCTCGCTCTCCTGCCCGAGGGTGATCCGGCCGTAGCGGCTGATCGCCAGCCACAGCGCGAAGACCACGAAGCCGGAGGCCGCCAGCATGAACGCCCAGCCGCCGTCGCGGATCAGCCCGTCGAGGAGGCTGCTGGAGACGCTCTGCAGACTGTCGGTGGCCGTGGCCCCCCAGACGACGAACGCCACGGTGAGAACGGCCGTGACCCCGAACACGATCCAGTCCGTACGGGCGCGGAGGTGGCGCTCGGGATGGCCGGGGAGGTCCGCCGTCACCGGCAGCCATTCCCGGCCCCCCTTCACCCCCTTGACGCCCCGGGCCACCCGGTGCGCCGGGCCTTCGCCCTCCGCCCCGCCCTTACGGCCCCTGCGGCGGGCCTGCCGGCCCTCCCGTCCGTCCCGGCCTCCCGGGCCTTCCCGGCGCGCCCGGTCGGCGTCTTCTCCACGTCCGCCCGGGGGCGGGTCTTCCTGCGACACAGATGACACCTTTCGCACCATGACGGGGCAAACACACTGTCTCCGTAACGCAGTACCACAGGTCGGACGGAAGTCGGCGGATCAACAGACCTTCACGGGCTGTCCGTCGGTCAGCCGGTAGGTCGCGCGGCCGTCCAGCAGGAGCGGGACGAGCGCGCGCCGCGACTGCCGCAGCGGGACGAACCAGCCGTCACCGCTCCGCCGGACCGTGATCCCGTGCAGGGCCAGCTCGTCGCCGACCTCGGCGTACCGCCGTCCGTCGAGGCGGTAGCCGCAGGGCGGGTCGACGAGGGTCTCCGCCGGTGTCGGCGGGTCGTTGTCTGCGCCGCCGAGCAGGACCGGACCGCGGTCGGCGAAGCCCGCGCGCCGGGCCGCCGCCGTGGCCGCGAGGAGCGGTCCGCGCCGCTCCTCGACGAAGGCGAAGGCGCCCTTGAGGGCGGTGAGTTGCGTGGTCACCCTGCGCCGCTGGTTGCGGGCGTGGTCGTCCTTCTCCGCCGCGCTCAGCGCCTCGACCCTGGTCTCGACGAGCAGCCCGACGGCGTGCTTGACGCCGGCGGTGTTGCGCAGGATGCGCTCCTGTCCGTCCCCCGCGACCTGCTTGATCGGCCGCCCGGTCAGCGGGTCGGTCCAGATGCCGTAGATCCCGCTGCCGAAGCCCGCCGCGCCGGCGGCCGGCCGGACGTAGGACTCCGAGAGGGTGTGCGCCTCGTCGTGGACCAAGGCGGCGGTGTTGGGGTTACGGGGCCAGAGCGCCAGCAGGTCCTTGTCGTAGTACGGCGAGGTGCCGCTGTACTCGTGCAGGTCGTGGATCACCTCCGGGCGCCGGTCCCTGATCACGGCCGCGAGCGCGCGCCCCTCGGCGGTGGTGAGGGCGAGGTGGTCGCGGTTGACGTCGACGCCGTCGGCGTTGCCCCGGGTGTCGGCCTCCCGCCCGTCGGGGTTGGCGGTCGGGACGACCAGGACGGTGGTACGGGACAGGAAGCGGAGGGTCTTCGCGTCCCGCGCGTAGGCCAGGTCGCGGACGGTGCTCAGACAGGCCTCCCGACCCGACGGCTCGTCACCGTGCTGGCTGCAGACGAGGAGCACGGTGGCGCGCGCCCGGGAGCCGTCGTCCGCGTCCGCGTCCCCCTCCTCTCCCGCGGGGTGCGGGCCGCCGGGCCCGCTCGCGCCGAGTGTCGCCAGGCGGATCGGGCGGCCCTGCTGCGTGGTCCCGATGGAACGGACGGACACGCGGTCGCTGCCGCGGTCCACCGCCGCCAGGAAGGCCCGTTCCTCGGCCTGCGTGGTCCAGCGGGCGCCCTGGCTCGTCTCGAAGCCGGTCCGCGGGAGCGGCGCGGGCGGCGTGCTCCCGGCGGCCTCGGCGGGGACGGTGACGAGCGGAAGGACGAGGGCGGCGACGCCGATCGCGAGCGCGAACGGACGCCGGCCGGCACCGCGCGCGGACCGTCGGGAGGGAGGACGGGTCATCGCGGGCCTCCCGGGATCGGGTGGCCGGAGCGCTCCGGGACGGTCAGGCCGTGCGGCGCCCGTACGGTCGGGGCCGGGACGGCGGTCCAGGGTCCGGACGTGGCCCGGGCGAAGGCGGGTGCGCCGCCGACCAGCGGCAGCCGCGCCGAGGTACGGCCCAGGTCGAGGGTGATCGTGGGCCTGGTCGACGGAGGGTCGAGGAGGCCCTTGTCGGTGCCGCCGACGATCAGGGCGAGCCGGTGGCCGGCCGGGACGACATGGTCGGTCGCCGCCAGGTCGATCGTGATCGTGTACGCCTTCCCGGGGGTCAGCGGCCGGCCCTTGCGCGGGTCGGCCCAGGTCCCGAGGTCCGCCCAGCCCCGGCTGACGACGGTGTGACCGACGTCGGCCGTACGGGCCTCGGTCTCCTTGAAGCAGGCGCTGTCGCCGGGGGTACTCGCGCCCCAGCAGCTCCGGTAGGGCAGGGTGGTGATGCCCTCGCCGGCTGACCCGTAGTCACGGATGGTGTCCGGGCCGATGTCCACGAGGACGGCCGTCAGATGCGCCGTCGCGGTCGTCGGCGTCGCCGTGACCGTCACCTTCGAGGAGCCGGCGAGCCGCAGGTCACGGCTGAGCGGGCGGGTGACGAACCCGGCCTTGGCGGGGGTGGGGGTGTCGATCCGCGCGGCCCAGTCGTTCTCCCCGAGGCTCGGGTCGTCGGTGAACCGCGCGACGGCGCCGGGCGCGGCCGGGGTCCTTCCGAGGCGGCCGACGCCGGGCGCCGATCCCTCGGCCGGGCGCAGGGTGGTGGGCTCGGTGCCTCGCGGCGGCCAGACGCGGTCGGTGGACCAGCGGTCCGGGGCCCGTTCGATGTCCGCCATCGGCTCACGGTCGATGCCGTTCGCGTAACCGAGGAGGTAGTGGTCGAACCAGCGGTGCAGGGTGCGGACCCAGTCGGCGCGGCGGAAGTCGAAGGGATCGACGTGCCCGGTCTGCGAAAGCCAGATCTTGCGTTCGACGCCCCGGGCGGCGAGGGCCTCCCACCAGCGGCCGAACTGCCCGGCGCGGACGTTCAGGTCCTGCTGCCCGTGCACGACGAAGACGCTCGCCTTCACCTTTCCGGCGTCGGCGACGTGGTCGCGCTCGCTCCAGGCCCGGGTCCAGTCGCCGCTGTAGGGGGTGGCGGCCGTGATGCGTTCCTGGACGGCCCCGCAACGCTCGCGCGCCTCAGGGCTGTTGACGTAGTCGGAGAGCCAGCTGGGGTTGGCGTCGTAGAGCGGGGCGCCCTGGGAGTGGAAGTAGTCGTACCAGGACGAGATCGCGCCGATCGGGACGATGGTCTCCAGCCCTTCGACGCCGGTGGCGGCGACTCCGTTGGCCACGGTGCCGTCCCAGCTCTTGCCGATCATGCCCACCCGGCCGGTGGACCAGGTGGTGGCCCGGGCGCGGGTGGCGCCGCTGCGGGTGGTGTAGCCGCGGGCCCGGCCGTTCAACCAGTCGACGACGGCCTTGGCCGACCGGACGTCGGACGGGCCTCCGACGTCGTCGCAGCCGTCGGAACGGCTGGTGCCGGCGAGGTCGACGGCGACGAAGGCGTAGCCGCGCGGCACGAAGTAGTTGTCGTAGAAGAGCGGGAACAGGACGGGGTCGCCGTCGGCGTCGTAGGTCTTCTTCTGGCCTTCGTTGCCCCGGCCGCAGCAGGCGTAATAGGGGCTGGCGTCCATGATGACCGGGATCTTCCGGCCGGCGGCGGCGGGTTCCCGGGGCCGGACGATGTCGACGGCGACCCGGTCGGAGCGGCCGTCCCCGTCGCCGTCGAGGCCGGTGTCCACCCAGACGGACTCCCGGACGGCGTCGGGGTAGGAGTACACCGGCGCCGACTCCCGTAGCGGCGCCCGGGAGGGGGCGGCCGTCGCGGCCGGAGCGCGGACGCCGGTGGGGGCGAGGGCCGTTCGGGTTCCGGTCGGGTCCTTGGCCGCTTGCGTCCCCGCAGGGGACGGGACCGCTTGGGCTCCGGTCGGGGTGAGGAGCGCGGTGGTCAGGGCCGCCGTGGCGGCCAGCACCAGGGTTCTGCACGACAGACGGGCTCCGCGGGTTGTCCGCACACGTATCGGCATGAGGCGGAACGTACCGTCGTCAACTCCCGAGCAAAAGAGTGCCGTCGGGAGCCGGGCGGTGCGGATGCTTCATGTCGGCCGAATGGCGATCGTGTGACAGGAGTGCCCATGGACATGACGACCGTCGAGGGGCCTGAATAGTGTCGATAAGGACCGACGGCTACCCGCACGTCTTACTTCTCTGACGTCTCCCGACTTGGAGCTCCTGTGCACCGCAGAATCATCGTTCCGAGCGCTCTCGCGGCCTCCCTCCTGCTGGCGATCCCGGCATCGGCCGCCGACTTCGTTCCGGGCGCCCCGGGCATCGGCGATCCCTACTACCCGGCCAGTGGGAACGGCGGTTACGACGTCTCCCACTACGACCTGCGGCTGACCTACCAGCCCGCCACCGACCTGCTGGAGGGGACGGCGACGATCCTCGCCACCACGAAGCAGAACCTCTCCCGCTTCAACCTCGACCTCGGACTGAAGGTCAGCGAGGTCCGGGTGAACGGCAAGAAGGCCCGCTTCACCACCTCCGGCGAGCAGGAGCTGGAGATCACCCCGGCCGCCCCACTGGAGAAGAACCGGACCGTCTCCGTCGTGGTGCGCTACGCCGGCAAGCCCTCCGAGGTAAAGATCGGCGGCTGGACCGCCTGGCACCGCACCCCCGACGGGGGCGTCGCCGCGCAGGAGCCGGACTCGGCGGCCTGGTGGTTCCCGTCCAACGACCACCCGCTGGACAAGGCCACCTTCGACGTCTCCGTGTCCGTCCCGGACGGCACCCAGGCCATCAGCAACGGCGTGCTGCAGTCGCAGTCGTCGCGCCTCGGCTGGACCCGCTACAACTGGCGCTCGAACAAGCCCCAGGCGACCTATCTGGCCACCCTCGCGGTCGGGAAGTTCGACATCACGACCGACAAGACGGCGAACGGGCTGCCGGTCCTCAACGCGTACAGCAGGGACCTCGGCGACAACGCGGGCGCCGCCCGCGCGAGCATCGAGCGTACGACCGAGGTCGCGGAGTGGCTGGAGGAGGTCTTCGGACCGTACCCCTTCAACGCGCTCGGCGGGTACGTCCCCAACGTGACCAGCGGGTACGCGCTGGAGACGCAGACCCGGCCGTTCTACAGCCCGCGCCAGTTCGCCAACGGCGCGAACGTCTCCGTGGTCGTGCACGAGCTGGCGCACCAGTGGTACGGCGACAGCGTCTCCGTCGACCGCTGGAAGGACATCTGGGTCAACGAGGGCTTCGCCCGCTACAGCCAGTGGCTGTGGTCGGAGAAGGAGGGCGAGGGCACCGCGCAGGAGCTGGCGGACTACGTCTACTCCACCCGCGCGGCCGACGACCCGTTCTGGACCGTGAAGCCGGGCGACCCGGGCCCGGACGACCAGTTCCACGTCGCCGTCTACGACCGGGGCGCCCTGGCCCTCCAGGCACTGCGCAACGAGATCGGCGACGAGGACTTCTTCGCCATTCTGAAGGGCTGGCCGACGGAGTTCGCCTACGGCAACGCCAGGGTCGCCGACTTCGTGAAGTACGCCGAGCGGATCTCGGGCAAGCCGCTCGCGGGGCTCTTCGACACCTGGCTCTACCAGCCGGTGAAGCCGGCCGCGCCGACCGCGGCGGGGACGGAAGCGGGCGGCGCGGCGGCGCCGGGCCGGTCGGCGGCCCGTTCGTCCGCCGGCGCCGACGCTCCGGCCGCGCTCCCGGGACGGGCCAAGCCCGTGCAGCCCCGGTCGTGGAAGAAGATCGCGCAGACGAACACCGTGCACGAGCACGGCGCTCGGGACGCACACTGACCCGACCCGGGCGGCGGATCCGTGCACGGTGATCCGTCCGCACGGTGATCCGTCGGCACGGTGATCTGTCGGCACGGTGACGCTCCGCACGCCGACCCGATCCGCACGCTGACCGGTCCGCACGCAGGTCGCCGCGCCCACCGCGCTCGCCGTACGCGCCGGTCGCCGTGTGCGCCGGTACGGCGTCGCGCCCCTTCCCGCCCTCCCCCCGGGGCGGGAAGGGGCGCGTCCGTGCTCCGGATACGCTCACCGACGGCATGACCAGGTGCGCGGCCGGACGCGTGGACGGACGAGGGAGACGGGCGGGGTGGGGGACGTGGTGACGGACGGGGAGCGGTACGGCGATCCGGCGGTGCGGGACGCCGTCGTGCGGCGGATCGGCGCCGAGTGGGGGCTCGAACCGCCCGCCTCCTTCCTCCGCTTCCTGGACTTCCTCGCCGCTCTCGGGCCGGTGGAGCGCCGGGCGCTGCGCGACCTGGGCGTCGCGCCCTGCGGCGTGACGGACCTCTTCGCCGACCCCGACGCCCTGCCCCGCGACGGGCTCGACATCCGGGTGCACGGCCGCTACTACCGCGATCCGCCGGAGTTCCTGACCTTCCTGCACGGCGGTTCCGACGGGCTGCACTTCGGCCTCTGGTCCGACGACGGGCGCACGTGCGCGGGCGTGGCCTCGTACTGGACCAACGACGGCGACGACGTCGAGCGCCGTCACCGCACCCCGCTGGAAGCGCTGCGGGGCCGCGTCGAGGCGGCGCAGCGCGATCTCGCCGCGTATGCGGCCGACGGCGAGGAGGCGGAGACGGCCCGGCTCGCCGACCTCGGCGCGCTGCGCGGTCTGCTCCTCGGCTTCGAGACGGCGGAGCGCACGGAGACGGGCCTCGCCTACGCGCAGACGTACGAGTACGGCCACGGGGCGGTCGACGCCGACCGGGTCACCACCCTGGACGGGGCGGGCGCCCTGGTGACCGGGGCGACGGCGCTGGACCGACCGCCGCACGGCGCTGCCGACGCGTACCGTTTCGGCACCTTCGTGGAGGAGCTGTTCGACGACCCGGCCGCGCTCCGGAAGGCCCGCGAGGAGGCCCTGCGACGGGCCGCCGCCGGCGATCCGGCCGAGGCGCTGGCGCTCGGCCGGGATCTGCACTGGGCGTCGTACGGCGAGCCCGAGCGGGAGGCGTACGCGGCCGAGTTGCTGGCCCTCGCCTACCGCGCCCTGGACCGCCCCGCGCTCGCGGGGATCGCCGAGGCGCACCACCGCCACCGCTCGCTGCCGAGCGTCGACGTCCTGCGGCGCGGCTGACGACCGCCGCCGGGCAACGGACCGCGGCAGGGGGCTGCCGCCGCCGGGCGCCGGCCGCGACGGCGACAGGGGCCTCGTGAGCCGGTGACGGCAGGTGAGAGCGCTTTCACGTCCCGCCCCCGGATGTCGGCCACCCGTTAACCTCTTCCCTGTCAGCACCGTCGTCCCCCGTCCACCGCCGGCCGCTCCCGTCCGCCGCCGGCCCCCGTGGTCCCGTCCGTGAGGAGCCAGCCTTGAGCGAGCCGACGTCCGGGGCGCGCCCCACCCTGGAAGCCGTCGCCGCGCGCGCCGGAGTCTCCCGGGCGACGGTGTCGCGGGTCGTCAACGGCGGGGCGGGCGTCCGCGAGATCCTCGTGGAGAAGGTGCGCAAGGCCGTGGAGGAGCTGGGCTACATCCCCAACCACGCGGCCAGGACCCTGGTGACCCGGCGCAACGGCGCCGTCGCCGTGATCATCGCCGAGCCGGAGTTCCGGATCTTCTCCGATCCCTTCTTCGAGCAGCAGGTACGGGGCATCAGCCGCGAGCTGACCGCGCACGACGCCCAACTGGTGCTCCTCTGGGTGGAGGGGCCCGGCGACCACGAGCGGATCGCCCGCTACCTCGGCGGCGGCCACGTCGACGGTGCGCTCGCCTTCTCGCTGCACAACGACGACGAACTGCCCTCGATCGTCCGGCGCGTGCAGGTCCCGACGGTCTTCGGTGGACGGCCGGGCTGGACGGGGCCCGCGGACGAGCCCGCGGTCCCCTACGTCGACTGCGACAACCGCGGCGGCGCACGGGCGGCCGTCCGCCATCTCCGCCGTACGCTCGGCCGCCGGACCATCGCGCACATCACGGGCCCGGGCGACCAGACCTCCGCGCTCGACCGGCTCGACGGCTACCGCGACGAGCTGCCCGACGCCGACCCCGCGCTGGTGGAGGAGGGGGCGTTCACCGAGGAGAGCGGGGCCCGGGCGATGGCCGCGCTCCTGCGGCGGCGGCCCGACCTGGACGCCGTCTTCGCGGCGAACGACCTCATGGCGTCCGGGGCGCTGCGGGTCCTGCGCGAGCAGGGCCGCAGGGTGCCGGAGGACGTCGCCCTCGTCGGCTTCGACGACATGCGGCAGGTCGCGGAGGCGACCGACCCGCCGCTGTCGACGGTCCATCAGGACATCGAGGGCATGGGGCGGTTGATGGTACGGCTGCTGATGCGCACCCTGGACGGCGAGGGTGCCGAGTCCGTGATCACCCCGACGGAACTGGTCCTGCGCGCCTCCGCCTGAGCCCCCCGGGACCCGGCCGCCTGAACCGCCCGCGCGCCGTCGCCCGACCGCGTACGCCCCTCTGCCCGCCCTCTCCGCGCCGTCGCCTGATCCTCCGCGCGCCTCCGCCCCGGCCCCCTTCGGGGGCCCGTCTCCGGGAACTGTTTCGCGTTCGGCTCTTGACGGGAGCATCGCCGGGGAGGCACGCTCCAGACGCATTCTTGAGAGCGCTCTCAAAACCCGGCCCACGGCTTCTGCCGAGCGCTCTCGACGGACTTTCGAAGCCAAGGGAGGCTTCCATGCCCACTGCCCGAGCCGCCAGGAGAACCGCCGTCCGACTCGGCGCGGTCGCCCTCGCCGGGGCCCTCCTCGCCGCCTGTGGATCCGGGGGATCCGACGGCGCCTCCGACAGCGCGGGCGGGAAGGTCACGATCACCGTCGACCTCTTCGGCTCGTTCGGCTACAAGGAGGCCGGGCTGTACGCCGCGTACGAGAAGCTCCACCCGAACGTCACGATCAAGCAGACCGACACGGAGGACGAGCAGGACTACTGGAAGTCGCTGCAGACCCGGCTGGCCGGCGGGGGCGGGCTCGCCGACGTCCAGGGCATCGAGGTCGGCCGGATCGCCTCCGTCACCCAGCAGCAGGCGGACAAGTTCGAGGACCTGACCCGGTACGGCGCCGCCAAGCTCGAGGGCGAGTTCGCTCCCGCCACCTGGGCCGGCGCGATGACGAAGGACGGCAAGGTCCTCGGTCTCGGCACGGACGTCGGCCCCGAGGCGATGTGCTACCGCACCGACCTCTTCCGGCAGGCCGGGCTGCCGACCGACCGCACCGAGCTGGCGCGCAAGTGGTCCACCTGGGAGGGGTACCTGGAGCTCGGCAGGCAGTACCAGGCCAAGGCCCCGGGCAAGAGCGCGTGGCTGGACAGCGTCGGCAGCCTCTACACCGTCATGGTCGGCCAGGAGAAGGAGCGTTACTACGACGCCTCGGGCAAGCTGATCTACGCCGACAACCCGGCCGTGAAGCACGCCTGGGAGACGTCGACGCAGGCGGCGAAGGCCGGTCTGAGCGCCAAGCTCGACCAGTGGTCGCCGCAGTGGAACCAGGCGTTCTCCGCGGGCTCCTTCGCCACGCTCCCGTGCCCCGCCTGGATGCTCGGCTACATCAAGGGCCAGGCCGGTGACGCCGGCAAGGGCAAGTGGGACATCGCCAAGCTGCCCGGCGGCGCCGGGAACTGGGGCGGCTCCTACCTCTCCGTGCCGCGCGCGGCGAAGCACAAGAAGGAGGCGTACGAGCTGATCCAGTGGCTGACCGCTCCGGCCCAGCAGGCGGCGCTCTTCAGGAAGCAGGGCAACTTCCCCTCCTCGACCGGCGCGATCGCGCAGGTCGCGTCGGCGACGGACCCGTACTTCTCCGGCGCCCCGATCGGCACGATCTTCGGCGACGCGGCGAAGGCGGCGCCCGTCCAGGTCCTCGGGGTCCACGACAAGAACGTCGCCGACCAGATCACCAACGCGCTGAGCGAGGTGGAGCGCAAGGGCACGTCCCCGGAGAAGGCGTGGTCGAACGCGCGCAAGGGCGTGGAGAACGCCACCGGCTGAGCCGGACCCCCGGCAACGCCACCGGCTGAGCCGAGCCCCGGGTGGGGCCGGGGCGAGGGGGCCGCCCCCGCCTCTGCCCCCGCCCGGCTCCGCCCCCTCCCCGTCTCCCCCATCCCCCTGCCTCGCTCGCCTCCCCCGACCGACCGAAGGGCCGCACCGTGACCCTCACCGCCTCCGGGCCGACGACGGCCCCCGTCCCGCCGCCGTCGGCCCGGTCCACCGGCGGCACCCGCCGCAGCCGGTGGGCCACCCTCGTCCCGTACGCCTATCTCGCCCCGTTCTTCACCCTGTTCGCGGCCTTCGGGCTCTTCCCGCTGCTCTACACCGCCTTCGTCTCCCTCTACCGGGTCGAGCTGCAGACCCCCGGGGACATGGAGTGGCGCGGCTTCGGCAACTACACCGCGCTGCTCACCGACGAGTTCTTCTGGACCGCGCTGCGCAACACGTTCACCATCGGGGTCCTGTCCACCGTGCCGCAGCTGGCGATGGCGCTCGGCCTGGCTCACCTGCTCAACTACAAGCTGCGCGGCCGGACCTTCTTCCGTACCGCCATGCTCCTGCCGTACGCGACCTCCGTCGCCGCCGCCACCCTCGTCTTCGCCCAGCTCTTCGGCCGGGACTTCGGGCTGGTCAACTACGTCCTGTCGCTGGTGGGGTTCGGCCCGGTCGACTGGCAGAACGGCACGCTCGCTTCGCAGATCGCCGTCTCGTCGATCGTCGTCTGGCGCTGGACCGGCTACAACGCGCTGATCTACCTCGCGGGCATGCAGTCGATCCCGTCGGAGCTGTACGAGGCGGCGGAGATGGACGGGGCGTCCCGCTGGCGGCAGTTCGTCCATGTCACCCTGCCCGGTCTGCGGCCCACGATCGTCTTCACCACCGTCGTCTCCACCATCGGCGCCACCCAGCTCTTCGGCGAGCCGCTGCTCTTCGAGGGATCGATCTCGGGCGGCATCTCGCACCAGTACCAGACCCTCGGGCTCTATCTGTACGAACAGGGCTGGGGCTTCTTCCATCTGGGCCGCGCGGCCGCGATCGCCTGGCTGATGTTCCTCCTCATCCTGCTCCTGGTCGGGGTCAACGCCCTGATCGCCCGCCGCCGTTCACGTCGAGAGGAGGGCCGGGCATGACCGCGCGCACCGCCCGCACGGGGCACGGCGGCAGGATCACCTACGCGATCCTGATCCTCGCCGTGCTCGTCTCCGCGTTCCCGTTCTACTGGACCATCGTGGCCGCCAGCCGCTCCAACGCCGATCTGGCGCAGGTCCCGCCGACCCTGCTGCCGGGGTCGAACCTCTTCCACAACTTCGGGGCGGTGATGGAGGAGGCCGACATCGGCACGGCGCTCCTCAACTCCCTCGTCGTCTCCGGGTCGATCACCGTCGGCACCGTGCTCTGCTGCACGCTCGCCGGGTTCGCCTTCGCCAAACTGCGCTTCCGCGGCCGGGGCGCGCTGCTGGCGCTCACCGTCGGCACGATGATGATCCCGCCCCAGCTCGGCGTGATCCCGCTCTTCATGGTCATCGCCGAACTGGGCTGGGTGAACCAGCTCCAGTCGGTGATCCTGCCCGGACTCGTCTCCGCCTTCGGGGTCTTCTTCATGCGCCAGTACCTGGTGCAGTCCTTGCCGGACGAGCTGATCGAGGCGGCCCGGGTCGACGGCGCCTCCTCCGCCCGGATCTTCTGGTCGATCGTGGTGCCGATCGCCCAACCGGGGATGGCCGTCCTCGGGCTGCTCACCTTCATGGCCGCCTGGAACGACTTCTTCTGGCCGATCGTCGCCCTCTCCTCGCAGAACCCGACCGTGCAGGTCGCGCTGCGTCAGTTGGGCGGCGGGTACGTGCACGACCAGTCGGTGATCATGGCGGGGACGCTGCTGGGCACGCTGCCCGTGCTGCTCGTCTTCGGCCTGCTGGGCCGGCAGATCGTCGGCGGCATCATGCAGGGCGCGGTCAAGGGCTGACCGGCCGGCCGCCACCGGCCGCGGTCGGCGCCCCGCCTCCCCCTCCTTCTCGCCGCTTCTCACTCCTTTCGCCTCTTCCTCGTCACGGGAGTTCCTCACCCATGAACGCTCTCTTCCCTGCCGGCTTCCGCTGGGGCTCGGCCACCGCCGCCTACCAGATCGAGGGTGCGGCGGCCGAGGACGGCCGTACGCCGTCGATCTGGGACACCTTCAGCCGGATTCCGGGCAAGGTGCGCAACGGCGACACCGGTGACATCGCCGCCGACCACTACCACCGGGTGCGCGAGGACGTCGCCCTGATGAAGGAGGTGGGGCTCACCGACTACCGCTTCTCCCTCTCCTGGCCCCGGGTCCAGCCGACCGGCCGCGGGCCGGCCGCGCAGAAGGGCCTGGACTTCTACCGCGCGCTGGCCGACGAGCTGCTCGACGCGGGGATCCGGCCCGTGGCCACGCTGTACCACTGGGACCTCCCCCAGGAGCTGGAGGACGCCGGGGGCTGGCCGGAGCGCGCGACCGCCGAGCGGTTCGCGGAGTACGCCTCCCTCGCCGCCGAGGCGCTCGGCGACCGGGTCTCCACCTGGACGACCCTCAACGAGCCCTGGTGCGCGGCCTTCCTGGGGTACGGCTCCGGGGTCCACGCCCCCGGTCGTACCGACGAGGCGGACGCCCTGCGCGCCGCCCACCACCTCAACCTCGCGCACGGCCTGGCCGCGCGGGTGCTGCGCGGGGCGCTTCCCGCCTCGTCCGAGGTGTCGCTGACGCTCAATCTGCACGCCGTCAGGGCGCTCTCGGATGCGCCGGAGGACCGGGACGCCGCCCGGCGGATCGACGCGGTCGGCAACCGCCTCTTCCTCGATCCGGTCTTCCACGGCCGGCTCCCGGACGATCTGGTGGCCGACACGGCACACCTCACGGACTGGTCCTTCGTCCGGGACGGCGATCTGGAGACGATCTCGACGCCGATCGACTCGCTCGGGGTCAACTACTACTCCCCGTCCGTGGTCGCGGCGGGCACGTCGGAGACGCCTTCGCCGTGGCCCGGCGCCGCCGAGCGGGTGCGGTTCCTGCCGGCGCCGGGGCCGCGGACGGCGATGGACTGGCCGGTGGACGCGGACGGGCTGTACGACCTGCTGGTGCGGCTGCGCGACGAGCTGCCGGGGGTGCCCCTGCTGATCACCGAGAACGGCGCCGCCTACGACGACTACGCCGACCCGGAGGGCGCGGTCCACGACCCCGAGCGGGTCGCCTACCTGGACGCGCACCTCGCGGCGACGCACCGGGCGATCGCCGACGGGGCGGACGTGCGCGGCTATTTCCTCTGGTCGCTGCTGGACAACTTCGAGTGGGCGTACGGCTACGGCAAGCGGTTCGGGATCGTGTACGTCGACTTCGCGAGCCAGCGCCGTACCCCGAAGGACAGCGCACGCTGGTACGCGCAGGTCATCGCGCGCGGCGGGCTGCTCCGCTGAGCCGGGCGCGGCGGCGGGCCTCGCGCGCCATGGGCAGATAGCGCAGCCGCTCGGGGAGGAGGGGGACGAGGGTGCGGACGACCAGGGCGAAGCGGCGCAGCCGCTTCTCCTGGCGGTCGCTCCAGGTCAGCCCGATGGCCTCGCGGGCGTCCGGGGGCATGAGCCCGACGGTGACGAAGTACCGGAAGCGGGCGAACCGGGGCAGGATCAGCGGCCACAGCAGCCGCAACAGGAGCCGGAGCGGCAGCGGCCCGCGGTCGGGCGGCGGCACCGGCTGGTCCGGGTCGACGAGCTCGCGGACGACGACGGTGGCTTCCAGCTCGTCGCGGAGCACGGCGCGGTAGTACGGCCAGAACTCCTCGATCGTCCGGGGCATGTCCCGGTCGTGGATGCCGAGGATCCGGCCGACCTGGAGCCACTCCGCGTAGAGCCGGCGCTCCTGGTCCGGGGTGAGCGGGCGGTGGAGGTAGCGCAGCCCGTACCGGTAGACGGGGAAGCCGGTGGCGTGGACCCAGGCGTAGTGGGCGGGGGTGAGCGCGTGGTAGCGGCGGCCGTGGGCGTCGGTGCCCTGGATGGTGCGGTGGAGCCGCCGCAGCCGGCGTCCTTCCTCGGCCGCGGCCTCGCCGCCGTACACCCACAGCATGACGGAGCGCAGTGAGCGCTCGCCGCGGCCCCAGGGGTCGGTGCGGAAGACGGAGTGCTCGTCGACTCCGGCGCCGACGGCGGGGTGGGCGACCTGCATGGTGAGGGCGGCGGGCAGCATCAGCAGCGCGCGGACGTCTCCGGCGACGCTCCACAGCACTCCGCCGACGGGCGGCGGCGCGGGCGAGGGTGCGGCGGTTTCGGCCGGGGCGGGCGTCTGCGCGGGGGCGGCGGGCGAGGGTGCGGCCGTCTCCGCTGGTGGCGGCCCGGCGGGGAGGGCGGTCGTCTCGCCGGGGCTCGCGGGGTCCTGCGGTGCGGTCACGCCGTTCTCTCTCCTCACCCTCTCAGCCTGCGCTTCCGGGGCGTACCAGGCAAAGGGCGGATATGGGTCGGGGCCGTGTCCCGGGCGTGGGCCCGGGGCACGGCCCCGTACACGTGGTGCGGTGCGGGTCAGGCGCGGTCGGCGCCGACCGGCTCGCCGACGATGCGACCGGCGAGGGCGTGGGCCCAGGCGTCGACGTCGGCGGTGAGCTCGCGCTCGGCGGCGGCCCGCTCGGCGGCGATGCGCTCGGCACCGGCGGCGAGGATCGCGTCCCGCTCGGCGACGCCCTCGGCGCGGGCGGCGGCGATGGCGGCCGCGCCCTCCTCGGTGGCGCGGGAGCGGATGCGGGCGGCCTCGTGGCGGGCCTCGGCCAGCTCCGCCTCGTACTGCTCACGGATCCCGGCGGCCTCGGCGCGCAGGTCGTCGGCGCGCTCGGTGCCGCCGCCGATCGCGTCCTCGCGCTCGGCGAGGGTGCGGTTGATCTTCGGCAGGATGCCCTTCGCCAGGATGAGGAAGGTCAGGGCGAACAGCACGACGCCGAGGATGAGCTCCGCCGTGACGGGGTTGAGCGGACCGAGGTCCATGTTGAAGATCGTCGAATTCTGCGCGAGGGTCATGCGCGCATCTTACCTGGTCGCAAAAACGACTTTTCGTGCGAATCGGTTCGACCGCGCGAGAGTTGGCGCACTGGTGCGGCCCGCGCAACATTCCCGGCACCCAACGGCTACCGGAAGGTAACCACGGCTGATTTGATGTGCGGCGCCGGTCCAACCCCCCACTACCTTACGGGAGTTCCAGTGCCGCTTGTCCCGCTCCAGCGTCGCGCCCTCGGCGTGGCCCTCTCCGGCGCGCTCGCCGCCGCCACGCTGGCGACGACCGCCTCCGCGGCCTCGGCCGCCGAGACCCCCCGGCTCAAGGTGCTCTCCTACAACGCGTTCCTGTTCTCCAAGACCCTTTACCCGAACTGGGGACAGGACCACCGGGCCAAGGCCATACCCGCCGCCTCCTTCTTCCAGGGCAACGACGTGGTCGTCCTCCAGGAGGCGTTCGACAACGCCTCCTCCGACGCCCTCAAGGCGAACGCGGCCGGGCAGTACCCGCACCAGACCCCCGTGATGGGGCGCTCCAAGAGCGGCTGGGACGCCACCGGCGGCGCGTACTCCGCCACCACCCCGGAGGACGGCGGGGTGACCATCCTCAGCAAGTGGCCGATCGTCCGCAAGGAGCAGTACGTCTACAAGGACGCCTGCGGCTCCGACTGGTACTCGAACAAGGGCTTCGTCTACACCGTCCTCGACGTGAACGGCAGCAGGGTCCATGTCGTGGGCACCCATGCCCAGTCCACCGACCCGGGATGCTCCGCCGGAGAGGCGGCGCAGATGCGCAGCCGCCAGTTCAAGGCGATGGACGCCTTCCTCGACGCCAAGAACATCCCCGCGGGCGAGCAGGTCGTGGTGGCCGGCGACCTCAACGTCGACTCGCACACGGCGGAGTACGGCACCATGCTGGCCGACCTGGGCGTCACGGGCGCCCAGGCCCGCACGGGACACCCGTACTCCTTCGACACCGAGCTGAACTCGATCGCCTCCGAGCGCTACCCGGTCGACCCCCGCGAGGACCTCGACTACGTCCTGCACCGCGCGGGCCACGCCCGGCCCGCGGGCTGGACGAACGACGTGGTGCTGGAGCGGAGCGCGCCGTGGACGGTCTCCAGCTGGGGCACCCGGTACACCTACACCAACCTCAGTGATCACTATCCGGTGACGGGGTACGCGGCGGGCTGACCCGCTCGCTCGCCGGGGTGATCACGTCGGCGGGCGCGTCGGCCCGGCGAGCACGGCCTTCCGGTCGTAGTCTCCCTCCCGGGAGGCCGCCATGACCACCGACCCATCTCCGCCCGCCGCCCCGCACCTCACCGACAAGGGGCTGCGGGGCGACTCCGTGGGGCTGCTCGCGACCATCTCGCTGGGCCTCGCCTCCGTCGCCCCGGCATACAGCATCGCCGTGACGCTCGGCCTGGTGGTCCTCGCGGTCGGCGACCTCGCGCCGGCCGCGCTGGTCCTCGGCTTCGTGCCGATCCTCCTCACCGCGTTCGCGTTCCGGGAGCTGAACCGCCGGATGCCGGACTGCGGCGCCACGTTCGTGTGGACGACCCGCGTCTTCGGTCCGGCCGCCGGCTGGCTGGCGGGCGGCTGGGCGGTCCTGATCGCCACCGTCCTGGTGATGACGACGCTGGCGCAGGTCGGCGCGACCGCGCTGTTCGCCCTCGTCGGTCTCGACGCGGCGGCCGACGACACCTTCGCCGTCACGGCGCTCGCCGTCGTCCTGCTGGCCGTGACCACGCTGGTGGCGTACCGGGGCATCCAGCTCGCCGCCCACCTGCAGTACGCGATGATCGGGCTGCAGCTCCTCGCGCTGCTCGTCTTCGGGGTGGCCGCCTTCGCCGGGGCCGGTGTGACGACCCCTTCGGCGGACTGGCTGAACCCCTTCGGGTTCGGGGGCTGGGGGCCCTTCGCCGAGTCGGTGCTGCTGAGTCTGTTCATCTACTGGGGCTGGGACGCGCTGATCACGTTCAACGAGGAGACGGTCGACAGCGGGCGCACACCCGGCCGGGCGGCGGTGGCGTCGACCCTGATCCTCCTCGTCACCTACGTCTTCACGGCCTGCGCGGCGCTCTCCTTCGCGGGGACGGGCGACACGGGGCTCGGGCTCGGCAACGAGGAGACGGCGGCCGACGCCCTCACCGGGCTCGCTCCGGCGGTCCTCGGCGACGCCCTGGGGAAGGTCGTCACGCTCGCCATCGCCGTCTCGGCCGTGGGGGCGCTGCTGACCGGGGTCGGCGCCATGCCCCGGATCACGCTGTCGATGGCCGCGCACGGCGCCCTGCCGGCGGCCTTCGGCCGCACCCATCCGCGCTTCCTCACACCCGCGTACGGGACGGTGTACATCGGCTGCGCGACCGCCGCCGTCCTCGTCCTGCTCACGCTCGTCTCCCCCGACTTCCTGGGGGACGCGGTGCTGTCGATCGGCCTGCTGATCGCGTTCTACTACGGCGTGACGGGCTTCGCCTGTGTGTGGTACTTCCGCGCGGAGCTGCGGCGCTCCGCGCGGAACCTGCTGGTCATGGGGGTCATGCCACTGGCGGGCGGCCTGATGATGCTGGCGGCCTTCGCGCGGGGCGCGTACGACATGACGGACCCCGACTACGGCTCCACCTCGGCCGGCGGCGTCGGCGGCGTCTTCCTGCTGGGGATCGGTTCGATCGTGCTGGGCGCGGTGGTGATGCTGCTGGTCCGCGTGCGGCACCGGCGCTTCTTCCGCGAGGGCCGCACCACCGTGGTCGGACCGCCGGTCACGGAGGACTGACCTCCCCGCCCGGTCCGCCGGGGGACGTGGCCGTCAGGAGCCGGCGGCGCCGAACACGCTGTAGGCCCACAGGCCCACGACACCCACCACGCAGATCAGCACCAGCCAGGAACCCACGCCGGTGTGGCGCCTCGGACGCTCCCGGCGCTCACGGCCGGGCTTCGGGGGGCGCGCCGCCCGCCCGCGGCCGGCGGCGGCCGGCCGGTCATCGGCGGCCGCGACGTCGGCGAGCAGCCGCCGGCAGACCGCGGCCAGCTCGCTCGTCCCGAGCGAGAGGTCGACGACGACCTCGGACCGCGCGGGCGCTGTGGTCCCCCCGTCGAGAAGCCGCCCGGCGCGCACCCGCGCCTGGTCCTTCCCCCCGGTCGGCGCCAGGCTGATCCACCGCCCGACGTGCTCCCCCCGGATGACGACCCCACCGCCCCGTTCCCGGTACACGGTGTGCTCCCGCCACAGGACGCCGGCCAATTCGGTGGCCGTGTCTCTGAGTTCGGCGTACATGCCCCTCCCCTGCCCTCACACCTCTGTTCGAACAAGCACGTGACTCTAGCGTCATGTACACGCCCCACCCCACGGCGGGGGCGACCGTGACCCGCGCACCCCTAAGGCACGAGCCCCTCCCTCACGACCGCCGGGAGCGACGGGTTGGCGGCCGCCGCTTCGGCCACCCGCTCGTCCGGGTCGGTGAGCAGCTCCACGAGCGTCCGGGGCGGGAGGGAAGGATGGCCTGCCGCGAGCGGTCGGGCCTTGGCGTCTTCGAGGCAGGCAAGAAGCGCCGACGCGGGGGCGTGGCGGTGTCCGGCGATCGCGTGGAGGGCTTTGCGGGGCGTCGGTCGGTGCCGGGCCAGGTCCTCGAGGAGCGCCGGGGGCGCGTCCGGGTTGGACGCGACCGCGGCGGCGACCCGGCCTCCGTGCCGGTCGGCCATGGCGCGCAGTCGCGCCTCGGAGAGGCCGGGGTGCGGGGCGAGGGAGGCGACCACCTTCGCGTCGGGGTCGGTGGCGAGCGCGTCGCGGACGGCAGCCGGGAGGTCGCGCCGTCGGGCGACGAGCATCCGGACGGCCGGGTCCGGTGACGCGGCGAGCCGCCCCACCTCGGCGGGCGAAGCCGCCGCGATCCGGGGCGGCAGACCGGCGCCGATCCTGGTGCCGCCGGCGAGGGAGGCGAGGGTGTCGAGAGGCACCCGGGGGTGGTGGGCGACGGCTCGCCGCACCTCCTCGGCGCGGTCCGAGGCGAGGACGCGCATGACGGCGGGGGCGATCGCCGGGTTTCCGGCGAGGTCGGCCCGCACCAGGGGCGAGGCGTCCTCGGCGAGCCGTGCGTACACCTCGGCGGGCAGGTCCGAGCGGGCGGCGAGCGCCGACCGGCGCAGCGGGGACGGGTCGTCGGTGAAGGCGACGACGGCCTCGGCGGGTGTGGCGGGGTTGCGCAGCGCCGCCTCCCGTACGGCGTGGAGGGCGGACCGGTGGGAGCCGTCGCAGGAGGCGTCCGGCGGCAGATCGCAGTCCGGCCGGGGGCAGTGCGGGTCGTGGACGAACGGCGTCTCCTCCCGGTCGCAGACCCGGCACCGCTCGGCGGGCGGGAGGCCGTCGCCGGTGAGCAGCGCCGCCAGCACCGCCGGCGGCGTCGCCTCGTTGACCGCCACCGCGCGGCGCACCTCCGCGTACGGATGCGCGGCCAGTCCGGCGGCGGTCTCCGGCGTGGTCCACAGCGCGAGCTCCTCGACGACCCGTGCGTCCGCGTCCGCGGCGAGCGTCTCCACCACATCGGCCGGGAGACCGGGGCAGGCGGCCAGCCGTTCGCGGCGCTCGACCGCCGGGTCGGGGGCGAACAGGCGCGCCCACTCCGGAGGCCCGGCCCCTTGGCCGAGCAGGGCGAGAGCGGCCAGTGGCAGCCGCGCCGGATCGATGTCGGCGGCGGTCAACTTGCCCCGCGCGAGGTACCAGGCACTCTCCTCGTGGCGCGAGACCAACGCGACCGCCTGCGCGCGGGTGAGGTCCGGGCGGGCCGCCAGGTCCGCCGCGAGGTCCTCGTCAGCGACCGCGATCAATCGGTCGACCAGATCGGGCGGGAGCGCCGGGTTGGCGGCCAGGCCGGACAGGAGAGGGTTCACGGAACGGCATCCTGCCCCGGCGAGGGGGTGGGGCGCTTCCGGGTTTTGTCGGGGGTCCTGTCCCGCGCCGCGGTGGGGCGGTTCGGGGTGGTGTCGGGGCAGGTCAGCGGCGGGGGTTGGATCTTTCGCCGAGGGGGCGCGGTGGGCATGGTCGGGACAGCGCATTGCCCGCGGGGGCGGCGCGGGATTGGATCACAAGCCACGCGCCGTCGTCGGCGCGGGTCTCTGCCACCGGGACAGAAAGCGAAGCGTCTCCATGCTCGACGGCTGCACACCCTGGCCCGAGGAGTTCGTCGACCGCTACTGGTCGGCCGGGCTCTGGCGGGGCAACACGCTGGACAACCTGCTGCGCGGCTGGGCCCTCGCGTACGGGCCCCGGACCGCGCTCGTCCAGGGCGACATCCGTCTCACCTACGCGGCTTTGAACCGGCGGGTGGACCGCAGGGCCGCCGGGTTCCGGCTGCGGGGCATCCGGCCCGGGCAGCGGGTCCTCGTCCAGCTGCCGAGCGTCCCCGAGTTCGTCGTCACGGTCTTCGCGCTGATGCGCGCGGGCGCGGTCCCCGTCCTCTGCCCGCTCGCGTACCGCACCCCCGAGGTGGCCGGCCTCGTGCGGCTCACCCAGGCCGTCGGCCACGTCGGCCCCGCGGCGTACCCGGGCTTCGACCACACCGCGATGACGGCGGACATCGCGGCCCGATGGCCGTTCCTGCGGCGGGTGTTCACCTACGAGGCTCCCGGCACCGCGTCCCCGTACGGCGGCCTGACGACCGATCCGTCGGGCTGTCAGTACGCCCCGCTCGACTCCATCGACGCCGCCCCCGAGCCCGCCCTCCCGCAGAGCGCCGACCAGGTGGCGTTCTTCCTGCTCTCCGCCGACACACCCGCGTCACCCCGGCTCGTTCCGCGCACCCACAACGACTACGCCTACCAGGCGCGGGCCGCCGCCGAGCGGGTGGCGCTCACCGAGGACGACGTGTACCTGTCCGCGCTGCCCGCCGAGTCGCCGCTCGCCCTCGGCTGCCCCGGCATCGTCGGCACCCTCTCCGTCGGCGGCACCGTCGTCCTGGTCGAGGACCCCGACCCCGCCGCCTGCCTGACGGCCGTCGAGCGGGAACGGGTCACCGTCGCGTCGATGGGCCCCGACGTCGCCCGGCCGTGGCTCGACGCGCTCCCCACGGCCCGGGCCGACGTGAGCACCCTGCGCCTCGTGCAGCTCGGGGGCGCGCCCCCGCACCGGGCGGACGCCGAACGGATCGGCGGCGCCGCACCGGGCTGCCGGATCCAGCACGTCCTCGCGAAGGCCGAGGGACCGTTCCTCCTGGGCCGGCCGGTGGGACCGGACGAGGACGCCGCCCCGGGGGCCCGCCCGCTCTCGCCCGACGACCAACTCCGCATCGTCGACGGCGCCGGCCGGGACGTGCCCGCGGGCGAGGTCGGCGAGCTCCTCGCCCGCGGCCCGTACACCCCACGCGGCTACTACCGGGCGCCCGAGGAGAACGTCCGCTCCTTCACCCCTGACGGCTACCTCCGGACCGGCGACCTCGCGCGGCGCACCCCCGACGGCGCGGTGGTGGTGACCGGCCGCGTCCCCGCCTCCCGCTGACCCCGCGGACGGCCGGGACGTCCCGCACCTTTTACAACGCCGGTGAGACAGCAATACTGTTGCACCAACGGGGACGGCACGGTACGGGGACGGGAAGCGAGGCGCCTGCGATGGCCACCGAGAGCGGGGCGCGGCAGGAGGGGCAGGGGCCGACGTACACCGTCGACGAGCTGGCCGCGCGGGCGGGGGTGACCGTGCGCACGGTGCGCTTCTACGGCACCAAGGGGCTGCTGCCGCCGCCGGTGATCGGACCCCGGCGGGTCGGGCACTACGGCCCCGAGCACCTGTCGCGGCTGGCCCTGATCGAGGAGCTCCAGCGCCAGGGCATGACGCTGGCCGCCATCGAGCGGTACCTGGAGCAGCTGCCGCCCGAGCTGAGCGCCCAGGACCTGGCGATCCACCGCGCGCTGGTGGCCTCCTGGGCGCCCGAGTCGGCCGAGGAGATCACCCGGCGCGAGCTGGAGCGGCGGGCCGGGCGGGCGCTGACCGACCAGGACGTCGCGCGCCTCGCGGCGATGGGCGTCCTCGACCAGGGGTCCGACCCGGAGGTGTTCCGTCTCGACGGCACGCTGCTGCGGCTCGGTGTCGAGCTGCTGGACGTGCCGATCGCGCACGAGACGATCCTGGCCTCCCGCGCCGTCCTGCTGGAGCACGCGCGGGCGGCGGCGCAGGAGCTGTCCCGGCTGTTCCAGGACGAGGTGTGGAACCCGTACCGCGAGCGCGCGTCGGACCCGGACCATCTGGCGGCGATGAAGTCGCTGTCGGCGCACATGCAGCCGATGGTGGTCCAGGCCCTCGTCACGGCTTTCCAGCGGTCGCTGCGCGAGGAGTTGCGGGCCGCGTTCGGTCAGGCGAAGCGGGACTGACCGCGGCCCGCGCGGCGGGACCGCCCCCGGCCGGCGCCACGGGACCCGTGAGCCGGCCGGGGGCGGTCCCCGCCGTCACGCGTCGGTGAAGACCTCGCCCCGCTCCGCCTTCTCCACCAGCAACGCCGGCGGCAGGAAGCGGTCACCGTAGCGCTCGGCCAGTTCACGCGCGCGTGCCACGAAGCCGGCGAGCCCGCCCTCGTAGCCGTTGATGTACTGCAGGACGCCACCGGTCCACGCGGGGAAGCCGATGCCCATGACGGAGCCGATGTTGGCGTCGGCGACCGAGGTGAGGACGTTCTCCTCCAGGCAGCGCACGGAGTCCAGCGCCTCGGAGAAGAGCATCCGCTCCTTCATGTCCTCGAAGGGGAGGGTCACGTCGGCGCGCGTGAAGTGCTCCCGCAGCCCCGGCCACAGCCCGGCCCGCTTGCCGTCCTCGTCGTACGCGTAGAAGCCCGCGCCGCCGCTGCGGCCGGTGCGGCCGAACTCGTCGACCATCCGGTCGATCACCGCGTCCGAGGGGTGCCCGGCCCAGGTGCCGCCGGCCTCCTCGACCGCGCGCCGGGTCTCCTCGCGGATCTTGCGGGGCAGGGTGAGGGTCAGCTCGTCCATGAGGGAGAGGACCTTCGCCGGGTAGCCGGCCTGGGCCGCCGCCTGCTCGACGGAGGCCGGGTCGGCGCCCTCGCCGACCATCGCCACGCCCTCGTTGATGAACTGGCCGATGACCCGCGAGGTGAAGAAGCCGCGCGAGTCGTTGACGACGATCGGGGTCTTGTTGATCTGCCGGACGAGGTCGAAGGCGCGGGCCAGGGCCTCGTCGCCGGTGCGCTCGCCCTTGATGATCTCGACCAGCGGCATCTTGTCGACGGGCGAGAAGAAGTGCAGGCCGATGAAGTCCTCCGGGCGGGAGACGCCTTCGGCGAGCACGGTGATCGGCAGCGTCGAGGTGTTGGAGCACAGCAGCGCGTCCGGCTCGACGACGTCCTGGATCTCCTCGAAGACCTTGTGCTTGAGCGCGGTGTCCTCGAAGACGGCCTCGATCACGGCGTCGCAGCCGGCCAGGTCGGCCGCGTCCGCGGTCGGCGTGATGCGGGCGAGCAGCTCGTCCGCCTTCGCCTGGGTCGTACGGCCCCGGGAGACGGCCTTGGCGCAGAGCTTCTCGGAGTACTCCTTGCCGCGCCCGGCGGCTTCCGCGGACACGTCCTTGAGGACGACGTCGATGCCCGCGCGGGCGCAGGAGTACGCGATGCCGGCGCCCATCATGCCGGCGCCGAGGACGGCGACCCTGCGGACGGGGCGGGGCTCGACGCCCTGGGGGCGGTTGGCGCCGGAGTTGACGGCCTGGAGGTCGAAGAAAAACGCCTGGATCATGTTCTTCGCGGTCCGGCCGGTGACCAGCTCGGTGAAGTACCGGGCCTCGATGGTCTGGGCGGTCTCGAAGTCGACCTGGGAGCCCTCGACGGCGCAGGCGAGGATGTTGCGCGGGGCCGGGTAGGGGGCGCCGTTCAGCTGCTTGCGCAGGTTGGCGGGGAAGGCCGGCAGGTTGGCGGCGAAGCGCGGGTTCGAGGGCGTGCCGCCGGGGATCTTGTAGCCCTTGACGTCCCAGGGCTGCTGGGACTCGGGGTGCGTGTCGATGAAGGCGCGGGCCTTGGCCAGCATCTCCTCGGGGGTGGCGGCCAGCTCGTGGACGAGGCCGTTCTCCAGGGCACGTGCCGGCGAGTACTGCGTGCCCTGCAGGAGCACCTTCAGCAGGGCGTCGGCGATGCCCATCAGCCGTACGGTACGGGTGACGCCGCCGCCCGCGGGGAGGAGGCCGAGGGTGACCTCGGGCAGGCCGATCTTGGAGCCGGGCGCGTCGAGGGCGATGCGGTGGTGGGCGGAGAGGGCGATCTCGTAGCCGCCGCCGAGGGCCGCGCCGTTGATGGCGGCGACGACCGGCTTGCCGAGGGTCTCGATGCGGCGCAGGGCGCGCTTGATGGCCATGCCGGTGTCGAAGACCTGCTGGGCCTGTTCGGGCCCGACCTTCATCATGTCCTTGAGGTCGCCGCCGGCGAAGAAGGTCTTCTTGGCGGAGGTGTAGACGATGCCGCGGATGGAGTCGCGCTCGGCCTCGGCCCGGTCGGCGATCGCGGCGATGGAGTCCTTGAACGCCTGGTTCATGGTGTTCGCCGACTGGTTCGGGTCGTCGAGGACGAGGGTGACGACGCCGGACTCGTCCTGCTCCCAGCGGATGGTGGTGCTCTCGTTCATTGGAGTGTCTCCGAAAGTGGGAAGGGAACGGACGGTCAGACGCGCTCGACGATCGTGGCGATGCCCATGCCGCCGCCGACGCAGAGCGTGGCCAGGCCGTAGCGCTTGTCCTGGCGCTCCAGCTCGTCGACGAGGGTGCCGAGGATCATCGCGCCGGTGGCACCCAGCGGGTGACCGAGCGCGATGGCGCCGCCGTTGACGTTGACCTTGTCGAGGCTGATGTCCATGTCCTTGACGAAGCGGAGGACGACGCCGGCGAAGGCCTCGTTGATCTCGACCAGGTCGATGTCGTCCATCGTCAGACCGGCCTTGGCGAGCGCCTTGCGGGTGGCGGGCGCGGGTCCGGTGAGCATGATGGTGGGCTCGGAGCCGGAGACGGCCGCGGCGACGATCCGGGCGCGCGGGGTGATTCCGTACCGCTCACCGACCTCCCGGGAGCCGATCGCGACGAGGGAGGCTCCGTCGACGATGCCGGAGGAGTTGCCCGCGTGGTGGACGTGGTCGATCTTCTCGACCCAGTGGTACTTCTGCAGGGCGACGGCGTCGAAGCCGCCCATGTCGCCGATGGCGGCGAACGAGGGCTTGAGGGAGGCGAGCGAGTCGGCGGTCGTGCCGGGGCGCATGTGCTCGTCGTGGTCGAGGACGACGAGGCCGTTGCGGTCCTTGACCGGGACGACGGAGCGGTCGAAGCGGCCGTCCTTCCAGGCGGTCGCGGCGCGCTCCTGGGAGAGGGCGGCGTACTCGTCGACGTCGCGGCGGGAGAAGCCCTCGATGGTGGCGATGAGGTCGGCGCCGATGCCCTGCGGGACGAAGTTCGTCTCGTAGTTCGTCATCGGGTCGGCGAACCAGGCGCCGCCGTCCGAGGCCATCGGGACGCGGGACATGGACTCGACGCCGCCGGCGAGGACCAGGTCCTCCCAGCCCGAACGGACCTTCATCGCCGCCATGTTGACGGCTTCCAGGCCGGAGGCACAGAAGCGGTTCTCCTGGACGCCGGCGACGGTGTCGGGGAGCCCCGCGGCGATGGCGGCGATACGGGCGATGTCGGAGCCCTGGTCGCCGACCGGGCCGACGACGCCGAGGACGATGTCGTCGATCGCGGCCGGGTCGAGGCCCGGGAAGCGGCCGCGGAGCTCGTGGATCAGGCCGACGACCAGGTCGATGGGCTTGGTGCCGTGCAGGGCGCCGTTGGCCTTGCCGCGGCCGCGCGGGGTGCGGATCGCGTCGTACACGTACGCTTCGGTGCTCACGAGAAGCCTTTCAGGAGGGTGGACAGCGGAGGGGTCCCGGCCGGGGCCCCGGGCGCGGGTGGGGGTCAGCCGAGCAGGGAACGGCCGATGATCTCCTTCATGATCTCGGTCGTGCCGCCGTAGATGGTCTGGATGCGGCCGTCGGTGAACGCCCTGGCGACCGGGAATTCGGCCATGTAGCCGTACCCCCCGTGCAGTTGCAGACAGCGGTCGGCGACCCTCTTCTGCAGCTCGGTGGCCCACCACTTCGCCATCGAGGCGTGGACGGCGTCGAGTTCCCCGTTCGAGTGATCGACGATGCACCGGTCGAGGAACGTACGGGTGACGGCGCACTCGGTGGCCATCTCCGCGATCTCGAAACGGATGTGCTGGAGCCGGGCCAGCGGCCGGCCGAACGCCTCGCGCTCCTTGACGTACCGCGTGGTGATCTCCAGGAGGTGTTCGGCGGCGGCGATGCCGGCGACGGCGATGGCCATCCGCTCCTGAGCGAGGTTGGTCATGAGGTGCACGAAGGCGCCGTTGAGCTCGCCGAGGAGGTTCTCCTTGGGGACGCGGACGTCGTGGAAGAAGAGCTCCGCCGTGTCCTGGGACTTCTGGCCGATCTTGTCGAGGTTCCGGCCGCGTTCGAAGCCCGCCATCCCGCGTTCGACCACGAGGAGCGAGAGCCCGTGGGCGCCGCCTTCGGGGGTCGTGCGCGCGACGACGATCACCAGGTCGGCGAGGATGCCGTTGGAGATGAAGGTCTTGGAGCCGTTGAGGACCCAGTGGTCGCCCCGGTCCTCGGCGGTGGTCCGGATGGCCTGGAGGTCGGATCCCGCACCCGGCTCGGTCATCGCGATGGCGGTGATCAGCTCGCCGGAGCAGAAGCCGGGCAGCCAGCGCCGCTTCTGTTCCTCGGTGGCGAGCGAGGTGAGGTACGGGCCGATGATGTCGTTGTGCAGGCCGAGGGCGAACCCGGGGGCGCCGGCGCGGGTGAACTCCTCGGCGAGGACCGCGCTGTAGCGGAAGTCGGCGTTGCCGCCGCCGCCGTACTCCTCGTCGACGGCGAGGCCGAGCAGCCCCTGGCGTCCGGCGGCGCGCCAGGCCTCGCGGGCCACGATGCCGTCCTTCTCCCACTGCTCGTAGTGGGGCAGGACCTCCTTGGCGAGGAAGGTGCGGACGGTCTCGCGGAAGGACTCGTGGTCGGCGGTGTAGAGCTGGCGCTTCATGCCTGCGGCTCCTTGGCGGTGAGGGAGGGGACGTCCCAGTCGCGGGCGACCTCGTGGGTGTCGGCGCCGGGCAGGGCGGGTCCGGTGCGGACGGCGCCGGGGGTGGCGGAGAAGCGGGGTGCGGGCGCCGGCTGGGTCAGGCCGCCGTGCTCGACGAAGGTGGAGCGGGCGGCGAGGTGCGGGTGTGCGGGGGCCTCGCGCAGCGAGAGGACCGGCGCCACACAGGCATCGGTCCCGGCGAAGACGGCGGTCCACTCGTCTCTCGTACGGGTGCGGAAGCGGTCGGCGACGGCGGTGCGCAGCTCGGCCCAGCGGCCCGGGTCCTGCCGGGCGGGGGCGGTGTCCTCGATGCCGAGGAGGCGTACGAACTCGTCGTAGAACCGCTGCTCCAGGGCGCCGACCGCCATGTGGCCGCCGTCGGCGGTCTCGTAGGTGCCGTAGAAGGGGCAGCCGCCGTCGAGGAGGTTGACGCCCCGGCGGTCCTGCCAGCCGCCGGCCGCCAGCATGCCGTGGATCATGGTGGCGAGGTGGGCGGCGCCGTCGACGATGGCCGCGTCGACGACCTGGCCCTCGCCGTGGGCGCGGGCGTGCTGGAGGGCGGCGAGGACGCCGACGACGAGGTAGAGGGAGCCGCCGGCGTAGTCGCCGACGAGGTTGGCGGGCACGGTGGGCGGGCCGTCCGGGTCGGGGCCGATCATGTGGAGCGTGCCGGTGAGGGCGATGTACGCGATGTCGTGCCCGGCGGCGGCGGCGAGCGGCCCGTCCTGGCCCCAGCCGGTCATCCGGCCGTAGACCAGCCGGGGGTTGCGGGCGAGGCAGGCGTCGGGGCCGACGCCGAGGCGCTCGGCGACGCCGGGGCGGTACCCCTCGACGAGGATGTCGGCCTTCTCGACGAGGTCGAGGACGGCCGGGGGCCCGTCCGGGGCCTTGAGGTCGACGAGGACGGAGCGTTTGTTGCGGTTGGTGAGGTCGTACGCGGGGTCGATGCCGAGCCCCGGGCCGCCGGGCCGGTCGACGCGGACGACGTCGGCGCCGAGGTCGGCCAGGAGCATGGCCGCGAAGGGGCCGGGCCCGATGCCGGCCAGCTCGACCACGCGCACCCCGGAGAGCGGGCCGTTCCGGGCGTTCCGCGTCCCTGCCATCAAGCCCCCAGCTATGTGTGACACCAATGATGTAACACCGGAGATGCTAGGAACGTGTTCCACGTCGCACAAGACCCCGGGCCGAGCAAGCGCTTGGAAATTGCGTGGGGGCGGAGTTCCGCTAGGCTCCGCCGACGACACGCGCCCGGACGACGGCGCGGGCGACGGCGGAGGGGCTGGATGGAGACAGAGGCCGGCACGGAGCGGGACGCGGCGGCACGGGCCCACGACCTGGTTCTCTTCGGGGCGACCGGGTTCGTGGGCGAGCTCACCGCGGAGTATCTGGCGGAGCACGCCCCGGCCGGGTGCCGGTGGGCACTGGCCGGGCGCGGGCGCGCCAGACTGAAGGCGCTGCGGGACCGACTGGCGGCCCGCTGGCCGCGGTGCGCGGAGCTGCCGCTGATCGTGGCCGACTCGGCCGACCCGGACGCGATGCGCGAACTCGCCGCGTCCACCCGGGTGGTGGCGACCACCGTCGGCCCCTACGTCTGGTACGGCGAGAACCTGGTGGCCGCCTGCGCGGAGGCCGGCACGGACTGTGTGGACCTCACCGGCGAGGCGGAGTTCGTCGACCTGATGTACGTCCGGCACGACGCGCGGGCCCGGGAGACCGGGGCCCGGATCGTGCACGCGTGCGGTTTCGACTCCGTACCGCACGACCTCGGCGCGTACTTCACCGTCCAACGGCTCCCCCGGGACGTACCGCTGCGGGTCGACGGCTTCGTCCGGGCGGGCGCCGTCTTCTCGGGCGGGACCTTCGCCTCGGCGCTCACGGCGATGGGGCGCGGCCGCGAGATGCTGCGCGCGGCGCACGAACGGCGGCTGCACGAACCGCGGTTGGTGGGACGACGGGCCCGGGCGCCGCTGGCAGGACCGCGGTTCAGCCGGGAGACCGGCACCTGGGCGCTGCCGCTGCCGACCCTGGACGCGCAGGTCGTGGCCCGCTCGGCGGCGGCGCTGGAGCGGTACGGTCCGGACTTCCGCTACCGCCACTACGCCTCGGTCCGGACCCTCCCCATGGCACTGGGCGGCGCGGCCGCGGTCGGCACCGGCGTGGCGGCCGCCCAACTGGCGCCCGTACGGCGCTGGCTGATGGAGCGTTACCAGCCGGGCCAGGGGCCGAGCGCGGAGCGGCGCGCCCGGAGCTGGTTCTCCGTGCGGTTCGTCGGCGAGGGCGGCGGACGGCGGGTGTTCACGGAGGTCTCGGGCGGCGACCCGGGATACGACGAGACGGCGAAGATGCTGGCCGAGTCGGCGCTCTGCCTGGCCTTCGACGACCTGCCGAAGACCTCCGGCCAGGTCACGACGGCGGTCGCGATGGGCGACGCGCTGATCGACCGGCTGCGGGCGGCGGGGATCCGCTTCCGGGTGGCGTACGAGGGCTGAGAACGCCGCCGAGGACGACCCGCCGCCGCTCGCGTCGGCGGCAGGGCTCAGTGGCGTACGAGACCGGTCGGGCTCAGTGGCGTACGAGGCAGAAGGGGTGACCGGCCGGGTCGGCGTATATGCGCCACCCCCGGTCGTCACCGCCGTCGTCCAGCCGCCAGGCGCCCAGCGCGAGGACCGCGTCGTGCGCGGCCTGCAGGTCGTCGACCTCGATGTCGAGGTGGAACTGCTGCTCGGGCGCGCCCCAGACGGGCGGCCGGTGGTCGGCCACGCCCTGGAAGGCGAGGACGGGAGAGCCGGCGGCGTCGTGCAGGGTGGCCCAGCCGTCGTCGCAGGCCCACCGGGGATCGGGCCGGTCGACCTCGCCGCCGAGCAGCAGCTGGTAGAAGCGGGCCAGCTCCGGGGGGTCGGTGCAGTCCAGGACGACGCACTGGAGCCTGCCGATCACGCCGACACCCAGACGGCGACGGTGTAGACCATGGCGCAGACCCATGCCAGGGCGACGAGCCCGGCGACGGCGAGGAGCCGGGTGGGGAGCGCGGAGGAGTGCGGGGCGGGGGACGTCATGAGCCCCACTCTGCCGACCGTGATCACGACTCGCATCCGTACGCGTACTCAGATCGTCGTGGGTACGGCCCCGACGGCCGGCACGGTCAGGCCTCCGCGCCGAGCGCCGCCTTCAGGGCGCGGCGGCAGAGCGCGTCGGCCCGCCGGGTGGTCTCGGGGATGCGGAAGCGGGGGGCGAGGTGGAGCGTGTGGGCGCAGGCGGTCTCCAGGGAGACGCGGTGCCCGACGGAGACGTACACCGGTTTGACGTCCGCCTGGGTGCGCAGGGCGCGGCCGACCTCCTCGCCGTCGGCGAGGAGCGGGCTGGCGTCGCCGCGGGCGGGGCCGGGCCGGTCGTGGGTGAAGACGAAGGGGTTCTTGGCGACGCCGATCGACGGCAGTCCCGTCAGGACCCCGAGGTGGCTGGCGAGGCCGAAGCGGCGGGGGTGGGCGAGGCCGTAGCCGTCGCAGACGAGCAGACCGGGGGCGGCGGTGAGGGAGCCCAGCGCGGCGAGGACGGTCGGGATCTCCCGGAACGCCAGCAGCCCCGGGACGTAGGGGAAGGAGACCCGGCCGACGGCCGTGGCCTCCTCCACGACGTCGAGCGTCCGGGCGTCGAGGACGACGGCGGCCGCGGCGACGAGGTCGCGCTCGTCGTCGTACGCCACGTCGAGTCCCGTGACGTGCCCGGTGCCGGCCGCCGGGCCGGGCTCGTCGAGCACGAGCCGCCCGCGCAGCTCGCGCTGGACGGCCCGGGCGGTGGCCTCGTCGGCGGGCCAGCCCGCGGGAATGTCGATGATCGTCATGATGACGGCCACCCTACGGGGCCCCTGGAGCCGGTTTCGAAAGTCCCCTCTGGCCTGCGGGCGGACGACGCTCCATCCGAAACACGCCCTCGGCCCGACAGGCGAACACGTCTCCGGTGCGCTCCCGCCCCCGGGTAACCTGCGGCCATGTTCGTTCTGGAATTGACCTACACCGCCCCCGTCGAGCGGGTCGACCCGCTGCTCGACGCGCACATCGCCTGGCTCGACGCGCAGTACGCGGCCGGGGTGTTCATCGCCTCCGGCCGCAAGAACCCGCGTGACGGCGGGATCATCCTCGCCGCCGGGGTCGACCGCGAGCGGATCGAGAAGATCGCCGCGGCCGACCCCTTCACCGTCGAGGGCGTGTGCGCGTACCGGATCACGGAGTTCTACGCGACGAAGACGGCGCCCGAACTCGCTCCGTATCGGGAGCAGTTGCCGTCCTAGGGCGTGTCCGGTCGGCCGAGGCGGGCGATCCTGCCCTTCTCCCCCGACGCCCAGCACGCGCCGTCCCGTGTGCAGTCGACGGTGTCGAAGGAGCCGGTGTCCACCGTCCGCCAGGTCCTGCCGCCGTCGGTCGTCAGGTCCGTGCCGGTCGGGCCGACGGCGAGCGCGGCCTGCCCGCCGTGCCCGGGCCGTCCGGCGGAGGGCAGCCAGGCGACGCCCGAGCGGTAGGCGGGCGGGGGCGTCGCGGAGGGCCGCCAGGTGCGTCCGGCGTCGCCGGTCACCGCCGCAGCCCGTGGTGAGGGCTGGCCCGTGCGGTAGTCCCCGCCGACCGCGATCCCGTGCGTACGGTCGCGGAAGGCGAGCCCGAAGACGCCCCGCGCCGGATCGCCCGCCGGGACGGTCGACTCGGCGACGGTCCAGGTCAGACCACGGTCGGCGGAGTGCAGCACCCGCGCCGTGGCCCCGCCGCCCGTCGCCAGCCACACGTCCCTGGGGCCGGACGAGACCAGGCACTGGCCGCTCGCCGCGAACCCCGCCTCCCCCGGCAGCGCCGCGGGCATGCCCCGGTCGGGGAGCACCGTCCAGGAGCGGCCGCCGTCGCGGGTGGACAGGATGCGGTACTTCCCGTCGACGGGGTCGCTCATCGCCAGGCCGTGGCGACGGTCGAAGAAGGTCATGCAGTCGTAGAAGGCCCGCGGATCGGTGTTCCGGAAGGACTCGGTCCAAGTGGCGCCGCCGTCCTCGGTACGGAAGACCCGTGAGGCCTCCCCCTCGCCGATGGCCAGCACCACCGCGCGCCGGGCGTCGAACGCCTCCACGTCGCGGAACTCCAGCTCCCCTGCGCCGGGCGGGGACACCGCGCGCCAGCTCCGGCCGCCGTCGGTGGTCCGCAGCACCGTGCCTTTCGAGCCCGCGGCCCAGGCCGTCCGGCGGTCCACCGCCGCGAGCCCCCGGAACCGGGCGTCCGTACCGGTCGGCGTGAGCTGCCAGCCGCCGGGGGCGCTCGCGGCCCCCGGGGCCGGTGGGGCCGTGGGGGTCTCCCCGGCCCGCGCCGGGACCGCCAGGGTGAGGGCCAGCGCCACCCCGGTCAGCCCCACCGACATCGTTCGTCTCGTCTTCCCCATGGACGTCATGGCGCCGGAAGCTAGCCCACCCCGCAGACCCCGTCCAGGGCGCCTCCCGGCCACCGGCCCGTCGGACACGGGCCCCGGGCCGCGACCCCGGCCGTCCCGGAGCGGTGACACAGCTCACGTGACCCCCCGGTGCACGTTCCGGCCCGATCGTTCGTCTTTCCCAGTGTCAGGGAGACTTCCCTTGCTTCTCAGGGAGACGTCAGGAACCGAAGCCGCGCGACAGGAGCTGGCCTTGTCCACCGTCATCGAGCAGGCCGTCGAGGCCCGTCTGGTCGCATCCGCTCCCCGGATGGAGACCGTCCCCGCCACACTGCGCTACGACCGCGAGGACCCCTACGCGGTCAGCATGGCGTTCCCGCCGCCCGCGACGCTGGAAGGCGTCGAGGTGTCGTGGGCGTTCGCGCGCGAGCTGCTGGCCGAGGGCGTCGAGGGGCCGGCCGGGGTCGGGGACGTCCGCGTGCGTCCGTACGGCTACGACCGCACCGTCGTGGAGTTCCACGCTCCGGAGGGCGTCGCCGTCCTCCACATCCGCACCTCGGAGCTGCGCCACTTCCTGGAGCGCGCCCGGCACCTGGTGCCCCCGGGGCGCGAGCACCAGTACCTGGACTGGGACCGTGACCTGATGGAGCTACTGGAGGGGTAGGGCGGCTGCGGGGCGACCGCCCGCGTAAATCGTTTGCCCCCCGTTTTCGACCGGCGTACCGTCCTGACCTGTTCGTGTCGTCGCCCGATCGGAGAAGGCCGTTGCTCGTCTGAGTTCGAGACACCGTGCCGCGCGCGCCTCACCGTGCCGCGTGTGCCGTCCTCGACCTCGGCGTACGAGCCTGCCTTCGGCGCGCGCTCCCCGGTGTCTCACCCGTTGCCCCAGCCCACGCTCATGCAACCGGGAGGCCCCCATGGCGACCCATCCCACCTTCATCACCTGCTCTTCCCTCTCCTTCTCGTGGCCGGACGGCACCGAGGTCCTCGACGACTTCCGGCTGGTGGTCGGACCCGGCAGGACCGGTCTGATCGGTCTGAACGGTTCCGGGAAGTCCACCCTCCTGAAGCTCGTCGCCGGCGAACTGACCCCCACCGAGGGCACGGTCAGGACGGTCGGCGAGGTCGGCTACCTCCCGCAGAACCTCGTGCTCGACACGACCCTCCGCGTCGACCAGGCCCTCGGCATCGACCGGACCCGTGCGGCGCTCCACGCCATCGAGGCCGGCGACCCGGCCGAGGAGCACTTCGCGGCGGTCGGCGACGACTGGGACGTCGAGGAGCGCGCCCTCGCCGCTCTCGATCAGCTCGGCCTGGGGCACATCGGCCTCGACCGGACCATCGGCGAGGTGTCGGGGGGCGAGTCCGTGCTGCTCAGGCTGGCAGCGCTGCTGCTGGCCCGGCCCGACGTCCTGCTGCTCGACGAGCCGACCAACAACCTCGACCTGCACGCGCGGCGGCGGCTGTACGCCGCCGTGGAGGCCTGGTCCGGGGTCCTGGTCGTGGTCAGCCACGACCGTGAACTCCTGGAGCGGGTGGACCAGATCGCCGATCTTCGCGACGGGGAGGTGGCCTGGTACGGCGGCGCGTACTCCGCGTACGAGCGGGCCCTCGCGGCCGAACAGGAGGCGGCCGAACGGATGGTGCGCGTCGCCGAGGCCGACGTACAGCGGCAGAAGCGTGAACTATCTGACGCACACCTGAAGTTGGCCCGGCGCAAGCGGTACGCGCAGAAGAGCGCGCAGAACAAGGTCGTCCCGAAGATCGTGGCGAACAACCGCAAGAGCGAGGCCCAGGTCGCGGCCGGCAAGCACCGCGCCCTGCACTCCGAGCGGCTCGACGCGGCGCGGGAACGCCTCGACGCGGCGGTGGAGGCGGTACGGGACGACGACGAGATCCGGATCGAGCTGCCGCGCACGACGGTCCACCCGGGCCGGGAGGTGCTCACCCTGACCGGCCTGGAGCTGCGCCACGGCGCGCGGATCCGGGGCGTGTTCGATCTGCGCGGACCCGAACGGATCGCGTTGGTCGGCCGGAACGGCTCCGGCAAGACGACGCTGCTGCGGACCGTCGCCGGGGAGATCCCGCCGGTCGGCGGCGAGGCGGTGGCCCACGTGCCGCTGCGCTTCCTGCCCCAGCGGCTCGACGTCCTGGACGACGAGCTGAGCGTGGTGGACAACGTCGCCCGGTTCGCGCCGACGGCGACGGCGAACACGATCCGGGCGCGGCTCGCGCGGTTCCTCTTCAAGGGGGCGCGGGCGGAGCAGCCGGCGGGCACGCTCTCCGGCGGGGAGCGGTTCCGCGCGACGCTGGCGGCGCTGCTGCTCGCCGAGCCGGCGCCGCAGCTGCTGATGCTGGACGAGCCGACGAACAACCTCGACATGGCGAGCGTCCGCAAGCTCACGGCGGCGCTGGAGGCGTACGAGGGCGCGCTGATCGTGGCGAGCCACGACGTGGCGTTCCTGGAGTCGATCGGCATCACGCGCTGGCTCCTCCTCGACGGCGAGCTCCGCCCGACGACGGCCGAGGCCGTCCGGGACGGCCTCCTGCACGCGGAGCCCGAGCCGGCTCCGGCTGAGGACCCGGAGGAGCGGGAGGCGCACCTCACGCGGGAGTGAAGCGGAGGCCGGCGAGGGCGCGGGCGGGGGCTCCCGGGGAGGAGTCCTCGCCTGCGCTGTGTAGCCGGGATCACACCGGCGGGGCGCGGCCGAACCGGCGTGACCTGCCTCTCCGGCGACCGGCCGGTAGCTGCACACATAACGGAACGTAACCGGACATCGCCGAGACGGGCTTGGCCGACCGCCTTACGGAGCCTTAACCTACGGTTTCGTAACCTACGAATGCGTAGGTATTTCGTCCCCTTTTCCCCGTCCCCAGGAGTCACCCGTGACGCTCACCTCTCCCCACCTCGACAGCTCGACGGGGTGGACGGACGCCCGTTTGCTGTACGCGCTGGAAGAGGTCGTGGAGAAGGAGCTCAACCGGCACCTCAAGGTCACCAAGGACTGGATGCCGCACGAGTACGTCCCGTGGTCCGACGCTCGGAACTTCCCCGGTTTCTTCGAGGACGCCGAGGCCTGGGACCCGTCCCAGTCCAAGGTCACCGACATCGGCAAGATCGCCCTCGTGGTGAACCTGCTGACCGAGGACAACCTGCCCAGCTACCACCACGAGATCGCCAGCCTCTTCGGCCGCGACGGCGCCTGGGGCACCTGGGTGCACCGCTGGACCGCCGAGGAGGGCCGTCACGGCATCGTGATGCGCGACTATCTGCTGGCCTCCCGCGCCGTGGACCCGGACAAGCTGGAGCAGTTCCGGATGGCGCACATGAGCGAGGGCTTCGAGTCGGACAACCGCCACTCGATGCTGCACTCGGTCGCGTACGTCGCCTTCCAGGAGCTGGCCACCCGCATCTCGCACCGCAACACCGGTCACCAGTCCGGCGACCCGGTCTGCGACCGGATGCTGGCCCGGATCGCCACCGACGAGAACCTGCACATGGTCTTCTACCGCAACCTCCTGGGCGCGGCCTTCGAGCTCGCCCCCGACCTGACCATGCAGGCCGTGCGGGACGTCGTCGTGAACTTCCGGATGCCCGGACACGGCATGCCGGGCTTCGAGCGGGCGGCCGCGCAGATGGCGATCGGCGAGATCTACAACATGCGCATCCACCACGACGACGTGCTGCAGCCGGTGCTCCGCTTCCTCAAGGTCCTGCAGATCGACGGCCTCGGCCCGGAGGGCCTGAAGGCCCAGGAGGAGCTGGGGCTCTACATGAACGGCCTGGACAGCGAGGCGAGCAAGTTCGACGAGAAGCTCGCCGCCCGCAAGGCCCGCATGGCGGCCCGCGCCGCCGAGTGACCACCGGACCCGCGCGGCGCGCCGGACCCCAGGGTCCGGCGCCCGTCCGCGCGGCGGCCGTCCCTGACCACCGCGCCGGTTCGGCGCGGTGGTCAGCGGTGTCCGCGGGAGCCGGGGCCCGCCGGCCCGGTCACCACTCCGCCACGGCGTAGTCCTTGAGGAAGACCCCCGAGAGCGGCTCGCCCGCCTCGCCGCGCACGATCGGGTCGTAGATCCGCGCCGCGCCGTCCACGACGTCCAGCGGCGTGCGGGTGCCCGCGGCGGCGATCCGCGTCTTGCGGGGCGCCGGGTTCTCGTCCGTGATCCAGCCCGTGTCCACGCTGCACATGTGCACGCCCCGCTCGGCGAGTTCGGCGGCACTGGTCCGGGTGAGCATGTTGAGGGCGGCCTTCGCCATGTTGGTGTGGGGGTGGCCGCCCGTCTTGTTGCGTACGGCGAAGCGCCCCTCGACGGCCGACACGTTCACGATGTACCGGCGCGGCCGGGGCGACGCCAGGAGCAGGGGCAGCAGCCGGTCGCAGAGCAGAGTCGGGGCGACGGCGTTGACGAGCTGGGTCTCCAGCAGTTCGGCGGCGTCGAGGTCGCCGAGCCGCACGGACCAGGAGTTCGCGGGGGACGGGTCCGGCAGCAGCCCGGCCTCGTCCGGCTCCAGGCCGGCCAGGACCGGTACGCGGTCGGCGGACTCGTACCCCGGAGCGGGGATGACCCCCGGTGGCAGCGCCTTCCGCTCCCCGGCGGCGAGCAGGGCGTACGACTCCGGGGGCCTGCGTATCGTCTGGGCGGCGTTGTTGACGAGGATGTCGAGCGGCCGGCCGTCGGCGAGCAGCCGCTCGCACAGGCCCAGGACCTGGCGGGGGTCGCGCAGGTCGATCGCGACGACGGTGAGCCGGTCCAGCCACCCCTCGCTGCCCTCGGCGGCCCGGAAGCGGCGCAGGGTGTCGTGCGGGAAACGGCTGGTGACGAGCAGTTCGGCGCCGTCGCGCAGCATCATCAGGGCCAGGTGGAAACCTATCTTCACCCGGCCGCCGGTGAGCAGCGCGCGGCGGCCCGTGAGGTCGGCGGAGAGCGCGCGGCGGGCGGTGTTGTCGGCGGCGCAGGGCGGGCAGAGCCGGTGGTAGAAGGGGTCGGCCTGACGGTAGCCCGCCTTGCAGACGTAGCAGTGGCGGGTCCGGAGGAAGACCCCGGGTGAGCCGTCGGCGGCGGCCGCCAGGGGGGCGTCCTCCCGCCGGTCGAGCGCGCCGGTCGCGGTGCGCGCGCTCAGCGCGGCGTCGGCGGCGGACCGCTCGGCCCTGCGGGCCTTGCGGCGCTTGTTGCGGCTCTCGCGGGCGAAGGTCGCGGCGATCTCCTCGCCGCGCATCCGGGCGGGATCTCCGAGGGGCAGGCTCCGCAGTCTGCCGATCGTGCGGCCGAAAGCGGCCAGCTCCTCGTCCGTGACACGCGTGTGATGGGGCTCCATGGCTGCGTGATCGTAGTGCGGATCATGGTGCCACGGCATCCCGATATCGGCTCGCTCACCAGCGCGGACGACGGCTCCCCCGCCGGTCAGCCCCGGCCGCGCCGCAGCCGGAACCGCTCCTTCTCGGAGAGCCCGCCCCAGACGCCGAACCGCTCGTCGTTCTCCAGGGCGTACTCCAGGCACGCCACCCGCCCCTCGCACGCCCCGCAGAGCTGCTTCGCCTCCCGCGTGGAGGAGCCGGGGGCCGGGAAGAAGAACTCGGGTCCCGCCTGGGCGCACAGGGCGTTCTCCAGCCAGGTCATGTCGGGGGCGTCGGGGGCGGTCCGTACGGTGGTGTCGGTCTGCATGGAGGCCACGCTGCCCGGTGGCCGTAAACAGCCCATCAACGTTCGCTCAATGCGGCGCGCCGGGCCCGGTCGCGGTCTGCCGGAGGAGGTCGGCCGGGCCCCTGGGTGCGCGCCCCCTCGGGTCTACGCCCCCGTGACGGCGCGGGCTTCGGGCGAGGTGCCGGAGCCGGCCGACCGGGCCGCGGGGGGCGCGGCGGCGGTCCGGGGCCCCGCGAGGACCGTCAGCAGCCTGGCCACCTCCGCCGCCACCGCGTCCCGCGCCGGGCCGAGGTACCGGCGCGGGTCGGCGACCCCGGGGGACGCCTGGAGGTGTTCGCGGGCGGTACGGGTGAAGATCTTGTTGAGGTGGGTCGAGATGTTGACCTTGGTCATGCCCGCCGCGACGGCCTCGGTGAGACCCGTGTCGTCGACGCCCGAGGAGCCGTGCAGCACCAGGGGCACGTCGAGCGCGCTCCGCAGCCGGGCGATGAGGGCGTAGTCGAGGACGGCGTCCCGGCTGAGCATGGCGTGCGAGCTGCCGACGGCGACCGCCAGGGCGTCGACGGCCGTCGCCGCGGCGAACGCGCGGGCCTCGTCGGGGTCGGTGCGGACGCCGGGGGCGTGCGCCCCGTCCTTGCCGCCGACCTCGCCCAGCTCGGCCTCGACCCAGACGTCGGCCCGGTGGCATCGCTCGGTGACGGCCCGGGTGGCGGCGACGTTGTCCTCGTAGGAGAGCTTCGACGCGTCGAACATGACGGAGGTGAAGCCGAGTGCGACGGCCTCGGTGACCAGCTCCGGGGACTCGGCGTGGTCGAGGTGGACCGCCACGGGCACGGCGGCCGCCCGGGCGAGGGCGAGGGAGGCGAGCCCGATGGGGGCGAGCGAGCCGTGGTAGCGGGCGGTGTTCTCGCTGATCTGGAGGATGACGGGCAGCCCCGCCCGCTCCGCTCCGGCGACGATCGCCTCGGCGTGTTCGATCTGGACGACGTTGAACGCGCCGACCCCGCCGCGGGTGGCGTGTGCGGGGCCGACGATGTCGTCGGTGGACGTCAGTGGCATGCGGGGTCTCCCCAAGGCGGTGGTGGTGCACCGGCGTCGGCCACCGGTGCCGGGCGGGCGGGCGGGGTCACACGGATTCGGTGCCGAGGATCACGGAACGGGTGAGGTTGCGGGGCCGGTCGGGGTCGTAGCCGCGCGCCTCGGCGAGGTGGACGGCGAGGCGCTGGGCGACGATCAGGTCGGCGAGGGGGTCGAGGGACCGGGGCCCGTCCACCGAGAGGGAGACCAGGTGGCCGCCGACCCGTGCGATGTCGTCGGCGAGTCCGTCCGGCGCGGGGCCGAACAGCCAGGCGACGCGGCCGGGGCCGGTGATGCTGATCGGGCCGTGGCGGTACTCCATGGCCGGGTACGCCTCGGTCCAGGCCCCGGCGGCCTCGCGCATCTTGAGGCCGGCCTCCAGGGCGAGCCCGTAGGTCCACCCCGTCCCGAGGAAGGTGAACTGCTCGGCGCCGGTGACCGCGTCGCCGAGCGGCAGGTCCAGGGCGAGCCGCGCGTCCTCGATGGCCCGGGCCACCGTGCGCACCCCGGCCGGCAGCGCGTTCTCGGCCTCCAGGTGCGCGCGGAGCAGGACCAGGGCGGTGGTCGCGAACCGCGTCTGCACGACCGACTCCTCGTCGGCGAAGTCGAGGACGGCGACGGCGTCGGCGGCCGTCATGACGGGCGTCGCCGGGTCCGCGGTGATGGCGGAGGTCGCGACGGTGCCCTTGACCTTCGCCAGCAGGTCCAGGACCTCGGTGGTGGTGCCGGAGCGGGTGAGGGCCAGGATCCGGTCGTAGCGGCGGCCGGCCGGGAACTCGGAGGCCGCGAACGCGTCGGTCTCCCCGTGTCCGCCGCTCTCGCGCAACTGCGCGTAGGCGTGGGCGATGAACCAGGAGGTGCCGCATCCGACGACGGCGACGCGCTCGCCGCGGCGGGGCAGGACGGCGTTGAACGAGCCGGCGGAGCGGGCCGCTTGCGTCCAGGTCTCGGGCTGGGAGGCGATCTCGACGGAGGTGCGGGAGGTCTTGTAGGTGGTCACGCGAAGTCCTTGCGCTCGAAGGGGCGGTGAAGGGCGGATTCCTCAGCATGCTGCGCCACAAACATCGTCAGTGTCAATTGTTGCGCGAAAGTAGGCACTAATAAGCATGTGCGAGCACAATTTGGAAGGCGCGGGTGGGAAGAGGACGGCTACACGGCGTCGGCCGCGTGCGTCTCCTCGACCCTTTCCTCGACGGTGGCTTCCCTCAGGAACCGCTCGTGGACGGCGGTGTCGATGTCACCGGCGACCGGGCAGGGGACCGCGGCGGCCGACAGGGCCACCGCCTGGCGCAGGATGTCCGGCCACCCGGCGCCGGCCGCCAGGCCGGCCGCGATCGCGGCCACGCAGGCGTCGCCGGCGCCCGTCGGATTGCCCGACAACCGCTCCGGGGGCGCCGCCCGCCACGTCCCCTCGGGGGTGATCGCGTGCAGACCGTCGGCGCCGGCCGACGCGACGACCGTCCGGGCGCCCAGGGCCCGCAGGGCCGCGGCGGCCGCCGGGAGGTCGTCGCACCCCGTCGCCGCCGTCAGCTCGTCGGCGTTGGGCTTGATCACGTCGGGCCCGGCCCCCAGCGCCGTGACGAGGGCGGGGCCGCTGGTATCGAGCACCGTGGCCACCCCGGCCGCCGCGGCCGTGCGGATCAGCCGCCCGTACGCGTCCGCCGGCAGGCCCGGGGGGAGGCTGCCGCTCAGCACCGCCACCCGTACGTCCGCGGCGAGCAACAGGTCGTAGTGCCGGCAGAACAGCTCCCACTCGGCGGGGCCCACGTACGGGCCCCGCCCGTTGAAGACGGTGGCGTCGCCGTCGTCGCGCGCGACGACGGCGAGGGTCCGCCGGGAGTCGCCGGCCACGTCGAGGAACGCCTGCCGGACGCCCGCGGCACGCAGCTCCTCGCGGATCAGACGGCCGGTGGGCCCGCCGACGAGCCCGGTCGCGACCGGCCGGTGGCCGAGGGCGGTGAGGACGCGGGCGACGTTCACCCCCTTGCCGCCGGCTCGTTCGTACGCGGTGTCGACCCGGTGGGAGGTGCGGGGCCGCAGGCTGTCGACGCCCCAGGTGATGTCGAGGGCGGTGTTGAGGGTGACGGTGAGGATCACGGCGCGGGGACTCCTGTCCGCTGAGGGGTGGGCGCGTGCCCGGCCGCGCACCAGGCGGCGAGGCCCGCGCCGAGGCAGCCGGCCCGGTCCCCCAGCTCGGCCCGGACGAGGACGGGTGGGCGCTGGAAGGTGAGCCGTTGCTCAAGACCGGCCCGCACGGGGTCGAGCAGCAGGGGGCCCGCTTCGGCGAGACCGCCGCCGAGCACGATCGACTCCGGTGCCAGCAGAGCCGTGGCGGTCGCCAGCGCGTCCGCCAGCCCGTCGGCCGCCCGCTGCCAGACCGCGCGCGCCATGGGGTCGCCCTGTTCGGCCAGGGCTGCGACATCTGCGGCGCCGGTCACCACCAGTCCGGTGCGCGCCGTGTACGAGGCGGCGACGGCGGTGGCGGACGCCACGGTCTCCAGGCAGCCTGCGCTGCCGCACGGGCAGGGCCTGCCCCCGGGTTCGACGACGACATGGCCGAGTTCGCCGGCGTAGCCGCCGGAGTGGACCGGGGTGCCCTCGCAGACGAGGGCGGCGGCGATACCGGTGCCGATGGCGACGAAGAGCACGTTCCGTGCGCCCCGGGCGGCGCCGAGGGCGCGTTCGGCCATGCCGCCCGCGCGCACGTCGTGGCCCAACGTGACGCGCAGCCCGGTGCGTTCCTCCAGGAGGGCGGCGAGGGGGAGGTCACGCCATCCGATGTTCGCCGACCACACGGCCCTTCGCCGCTCGTCGTCGACGATGCCCGGCACCACCACGCCCGCGTGGTGCACCGGCAGGGCCCGCTCGGCGGCCAGCGCGTTCAGGGTGAACAGGGTGTCGGTGATGGCGTCGACCACGGCGAGCGGTCCGTCGGCGCGGGGGGTGCGCCGGTGGACCGTCTCCACCGGCCGCATGCCGTGGTCAAGGACCGCCCCCTTCATTCCGGTGCCGCCGACGTCGAGCCCGAGGACGCACCCCTGCGCGGGGGCCTCACCGGACATGGCCGGTCCCGGGCGCGAGGGGGTCCGCGGGGGCGACGGACACCGCGGGGCGGTGGGAGCGGCGCGGGCCGCGGGATCGGCGGGGCCCTCGGTCGGCCTCGCGCCGGGCGTCGGGGGGCGAGAGGTGTCCGGCCAGGGCCGGCGAGCTGCCTCTGTCCATGGGTATCGAACCATCCATGTGATCGAAAATGCGTGATAACTGCACTTAGCGAGCGACTTCCATCACTTCTCGTGGAGGGAGTATCAGCCGTCAACCCCCCTCCCGTCCAGGGTTCGGGGGCCCGAGGCCGACGCCGTACGGGAATCGCCCCTGGTGCACCCTGTGCGTTCCGCGGCGTTACGATCAGCTCCGCGCACGTCTCCCGAGGGCCCGGCCGCCGGCCGGGCAGGCCTGCATCGACCCTCGGCGCGCGCATCGGAGTTCCAGGGCACGGAGGGGAAGCGGCGGATGTCCAAGCAGGAGCGGTGGAGCAAGCTGCTGGAGCTGCTCGCGGTCGACGGCAAGCTGGAGGTGGAGGGCGCGGCCGCCACGATGTCCGTCTCCCCCGCGACCATTCGGCGGGACCTCGACGAACTCGCCGAGCAGCAGCTGCTCGTCCGCACGCGGGGCGGGGCCATCGCGCACGGGGTCTCGTACGAGCTTCCGCTGCGGTACAAGTCCTCGCGGCAGGTCTCCGAGAAGCAGCGCATCGCGAGCGCCGTGGCGGATCTGCTGACCCCGGGGGACGTCGTCGGGCTCAACGGCGGCACCACCACCACGGAGGTGGCGCGGGCCCTCACCCTCCGGGCGGGCGGAGAGGCGGCGGAGCGCGGGGAGAGCGGCTCCGGGCCGAGGTACACCGTCGTCACGAACGCGCTGAACATCGCGAGCGAGCTGGCCGTCCGCCCGCAGTTCAAGATCGTGGTGACCGGCGGCGTCGCACGGCCCCAGACCTACGAGCTGGTGGGCCCGCTGACCCAGGGGGTCCTGAACCAGGTGGTGCTGGACGTCGCCGTCCTCGGCGTCGACGGTGTGGACCCGCAGCTCGGCGTGATGACGCACCACGAGGACGAGGCCGGCATCAGCCGGCTCCTGGCGGAGCGCGCCCGGAAGGTGGTCCTCGCGACGGACTCGTCCAAGATGGGCAAGCGCGCCTTCGCCAGGATCTGCGGTCTCGACCGGATCGACGTGCTCGTCACCGACTCCGGCCTCGCCCCCGACATGGCGGCGCGGCTCACCGACGCGGGCATCGAGGTCATCAGCGTCTGACGCACTTCGCACATCCCGCACCTGAAGAGGGCGCCCCCGGCCGGGGGCGCCCTCTTCCGTATGCGTCCGTATCCGTCCGTACGGGGTCACGGACCCCGCGCCCTCGCGCCCGCCCGGCCCCCTCGTCGCGCGGGCCCGAGCACGCACCGCGCACTCCCCCGCTCCCGCCGCGCTGCCGACATCGGGCCAGAAGCATCTTTTGCGTAACAAGCCTAGTCCGACACCGCTTGCTTCGTGTTTACTGCACCCACAGCAGATGCTCGTTAATGAGCGAATCCTGCGCGAAAGCGCCAGGTATGAGCAAGCTCCGGATCTGCTGCAGTTCCCGGCCACACGGCCGTGTCGTCTCGACCGGCCAGCAGACAAGGCGGTACTGACCATGAACAAGCGGTTGATCACGGCGGCCTGTACGGGCGTACTCGGCGCCCTCGCCCTCACCGCCTGCGGCAGCGGCGGCGGCGGCGCGTCGGAGAACGGGGAGGTCACCCTGAAGCTGGTGGCGGCCGACTACGGCGACAAGGCCTCGAACAGCTCGACGGCCTACTGGAAGGACGTCGCGCAGCGCTTCACCGCCGCCCATCCGAAGATCAAGGTCGACGTCCAGGTGATCAACTGGAACGACATCGACTCCCAGGTCAAGACGATGATCCAGAGCGGCAACGTCCCGGACGTCCTCCAGACCGGCGGCTACGCCGACAAGGTCGCCGACGACCTGCTCTACCGGGCCGACGAGGTGCTGTCGGAGAAGACGCGCGCCAATCTGATCGACAGCTTCGCCAAGGCCGGCGAGGTCGACGGCACGCAGTACGGCATACCGTTCGTCTCCTCGGCGAGGGCCTTCTTCTACAACAAGACGGTCTTCGCCAAGGCCGGCGTCACCGAGGCCCCGAAGAGCTGGGACGACCTCAAGGCCGCCGCGCAGAAGATCAAGGCCAAGGTCCCCGGCGTCACCCCGTACGCGCTGCCGCTCGGCCCCGAGGAGGCCCAGGGCGAGTCGCTGATCTGGGAGCTCGGAAACGGCGGGGGGTTCACCGACGCCAAGGGCGCCTACACGCTGGACAGCAAGGCCAACGTCGAGGCGTTCGGCTGGCTGAAGTCGAACCTGGTCGCACCCGGGCTCACTTACGCCAACCCCGCGACGACGGACCGCAAGACCGCCTTCGCCGACTTCGCCGCCGGCAAGACCGCGATGCTCAACGGCCACCCGTCCCTGATCCAGATGTCCAAGGACGGCAAGGTCGACTACGGCGTCGCGCCCATCCCCGGCAGGACCGGGGCGCTGACCTCCACCCTCGGCGTCGCCGACTGGATGATGGCCTTCAAGGACAACGGCCACAAGGAAGAGGTCCGGCAGTTCCTCGACTTCGCGTACTCCAAGGAGAACACGCTGAAGTTCGACGAGATGTACAACCTGATGCCCGTCACCAAGGACACGCTCCAGGAGATGACCGGCAACGGCAGGCACAAGGACCTCGAGCCCTTCTTCGCCCTGCTGCCGAACGCGGTCTTCTACCCGCTGGGCGACACCTCGTGGGACGCCGTCTCGGCGGAGATCAAGAAGAGCGGCGGCACGGCGGTGAACGAACCAGCCAAGGTCCTGGGCGAGCTCCAGAAGAAGGCACAGAAGACGGTCTCCGACCAGTAGGCCCGCGCACCGCACCGTCACGGAAGGCACCTTCGTGTCCAGCACTTCATCCACCGACGGCTCCGGCCGCAAGGGCCGGGGCGGCCTGGCCCGGCTGGGGCCCCTGCCCTGGATCGGTCCGGCCGTCCTGCTCATCGTCCTGGTCGTGCTCTGGCCGGTCTACGAGATGGTCCGCACCTCGTTCCTGAAGATCAGCAGCAGCGGGTTCGTCCGCGGCTCGGCCGGCTTCGACAAGTACACGCAGCTGTTCGAGGAGCCGGCCCTGCCCTCGGTCGTCCTGTCGACCGTGGTGTGGACCCTGGTCGTGGTCACCGCCACCATGGTGATCTCCCTGGCCCTGGCCCAGCTCTTCAACCAGAGGTTCCCGGGCCGCCGCCTCACCCGCTGGGCGCTCATCGCGCCCTGGGCCGCCTCGGTCGTGATGACCGCCATCGGCTTCAAATGGATGCTCAACCAGACCGCCGGCGTCCTCAACACGCTGATGACCGACCTCGGGATCGTCGACGGCCCCAAGGACTGGCTGGGGGATCCCTCCACGGCCTGGCCCTGGATGATGTTCGTCGCCGTCTTCGTCTCCCTCCCGTTCACGACGTACACCCTGCTCGCGGGCTTGCAGACCATCCCCGCGGAGGTCTACGAAGCCGCCCGGGTGGACGGCACCAACACCTGGCAGACGTACCTGCGGATCACCCTGCCCCTGCTGCGGCCCGCGTTCCTCGTCGGCGTCGTCATCAACCTGATCAACGTCTTCAACTCGTTCCCCATCATCTGGAGCATGACCCGCGGCGGCCCGGACAGCGACACCGCCACCACCACCGTGTTCATGTACCAGCTCAAGAACTCCGACATCGGACAGTCCGCGGCGATGTCCGTCGTGAACTTCGCCCTCGTCGTGGTCATGGTCGTCGTCTTCCTCAAGGCCAGCCGCTGGAACCAGGAGGAGAACTGATGGCCCAGCACACCCTCGACCCCGCGAAGACCCCCCGGAAGGTCCCGCCCGCCCGCTCCGGCACGGGCGGCCCGCGGCCCGCCGTGTCCCGGGCCCCCCGCGCCCTGAACCCGCGGACCCTGCTGATCACCGCCGTCGCCTGGCTGCTCGCGGCCCTCTTCCTGATGCCGTACGCGGAGATGGTGATCACCGCGCTGCGGCCGGCGCACGAACTCCGCGACGCCACCTACCTGCCGAACGACTTCCAGTGGGCCAACTTCGTCGACGTCTGGCGGGAGTCCCACCTCGGGGACAACCTGCGGGTCACCCTGCTCGTCGCCGCCGGGTCCACCCTGCTGGTGCTGCTGGTCGCCATCCCCGCCGCGTACTACACCGCGCGCATGAGGTTCCGGGGGCGCAAGCTCTTCCTGCTGCTGGTGCTCATCACCCAGATGTTCCAGCCGACCTCGCTGCTCGTCGGCCTGTACCGCGAGTTCTACCAGCTGGACATGCTCAACTCCGTCTGGACGCTGATCCTCTGCAACGCGGCCTTCAACCTGGCCTTCGCGATCTGGATCCTCACCGCCTACTTCGCCTCCATCCCGGAGGCCCTGGAGGAGTCGGCCATGATCGACGGGCTGGGACGGGGAGGCGCGCTGCTGCGGATCACCCTGCCGCTCGCCATGCCGGGGGTCGTCACCGCGATGATCTTCACCTTCATCGCGGCGTGGAACGAGTTCGTCATGGGGCTGACGCTCTCCACCATGCCGGAGAACCAGCCGCTGACGGTCGGCATCAACAGCTTCATCGGCAACTACACCGTCCAGTGGAACTACCTGTTCGCCGGTTCGGTCATCGCCATCGTGCCCGTCGTCATCCTGTTCGCGCTCATCGAGCGGAAGGTCGTCTCCGGCCTCACCGCCGGCTCCGTCAAGTAGCCACCCGTGAACACGACCGTACGCGGGGAGCGGGTGCCGTCGGCGGAGGCGACCCGCCCGCGGCCGCCGGCGCGACGACGCCGACGGCCCGACCGCGAGACCGTGATCGCCCTCCAGGTGGGCGGCGCCTTCATCCAGGGATGCGCGCTGGGGCCCGACGGGGAACCGCGCCACCGGGAACGCTGGTTCACCCGGCCCCAGCGCGGGCCGGACGCCGTCGTGGACAGCGTCCTCGCCTGCGCCGCCGCCCTCGCCGAGCGCTGCCGTCCCACGGCCGTGGGGGTGGCCCTTCCCGGCACCGTCGACGCCGCGACGGGGCGGGCGGTCCGCGCCACCGCGCTGGGTTGGCGGGGCGTCCCGATCGGGGACTGGACGGCCGAGCACCTGGACCTGCCCGTCGCCGTCGGCCACGAGGCGGTGGCGGGAGGGCTCGCCGAGGCCCGCGCGGGAGCCGGCGCCGACTGCCGGTCCTTCCTCTACGTCTCGGTGGGCGACGGCATCGCCGCGGCGGCCTTCGTCGACGGCCGGGCCGTCCCCGCCGGACCTCGCGGAACGGCGGAGTTCGGCCACCTCGTGGTGCGTCCGGAGGGCGGCGAAGCCTGCCACTGCGGTCGCCACGGATGCCTGGAGACCATCGCCTCCACCACCGCCGTCACACGACGGTACGGACGGCGGACCGGATGGCGCGGAATCACCGCCCGCGAGGTCTACCACCGCGCCGAGGCCGGGGATCCGGACGCCCGGGCGGTCTGTACGGACGCCCTGGACGCCCTGGCCGGCGCCCTGGCGACCGCGGTCGGCCGCCATGCCCCGGAGCGGGTCGTGCTCGCCGGCGAGCAGGCCACGGCGGGGGCGGGGGGCCTCGCCTCGCTGCGGGCGGCTCTCGGGGACCGACTCTCGTCACCCGCCGGGCCGGATCTCCGGCTCGCGCGGTACGGCGACCTGGCGGCCTGTGTGGGCGCGGCGTTCATGGCCCGGGACATGGCCCGTGACGCGTCTTGGGACATGACGGGTCAAAGAGACGGAAGTTCTGCCCTCCAAGGGCTTGACGCCCTCCTCACCCCCTGACACCTTTTGACTGAAGTTGCGCACAACGCACAAGGTTGAAGCAACTGTAAGCACAACCCATGCTCCCGCGCTGTGCCCCGATGAGTACCTCTCACGCAGGGCTCACGGCACGCCGGGACATCGACGGCCGGTACGCGTCCCCGCGGGACGCCGGACGGACCCCTGACGGTCCGGCATCCGGCGGACGGGACCACGCCCCACCGTCGCCCGGCGCGCATCGCGCCCTCTTGGCCGCCCTCCCCCGGGGCGGCCCCGTGCCCTTCCGTCCGAAGGAGTCAATCATGCGCTGGTCGAACCGACGCGGCAGATGTCTCGCCGCACTCGCCACCGCCGCCCTCTCCCTGCCGCTGCTGCCGGCGACGGCCTCGCAGGCGGCGGTCGCTCCCCCCGAGCCCACCGCCGCCCCCTACGCCCTCGTGCCGCAGCCGGTCTCCCAGGAGGCGGTGGAAGGCAAGGGGTTCACGCTCACCCCCGCGACCCGCATCACCGTCCTGTCGAAGAACCCGGCGGCGGTGGGCGTCGGCAGGTACCTCTCCCAGCAGCTCGCCCCGGCCACCGGCCACTCCCTGCCGGTCGTCACGGCGCCCCGGGCGGCGCGGCAGTCCGTCGTCCTCGACCCGAACGGCCCCAAGAAGCTGGGCGCCGAGGGATACACCCTGACGTCGGACAAGAACAGCGTCGTCGTGCGGGCCCAGGGCGCGGAGGGCCTGTTCCGCGGCGTGCAGACGCTGCGCCAGCTCTTCCCCGCCAAGGTGGAGTCGCGCACCCGGCAGGCCGGTCCCTGGACCGTCGCCCCCGCACGGATCTCCGACGCGCCCCGTTACGCGTACCGCGGGGCGATGCTGGACACCGCCCGCCGTTTCTACCCCGTCGACCAGGTCAAGCGCTTCATCGACCAGGCGGCCGCGTACAAGATCAACACGCTGCATCTGCACCTGACGGACGACCAGGGCTGGCGCATCGCCATCGACGAGATCCCCGAGCTGACGAAGATCGGGGCCAGCACGCAGAGCGGCCACACCGGCGGCAAGGGCTGGTCACTCGGCGAAGGACTACAAGGAGATCGTCTCCTACGCCACGTCCCGCTTCATGACCGTGGTCCCCGAGATCGACGGCCCCGGCCACACCCAGGCGGCGCTCGCCTCGGTGCCCGGACTGAATTGCGACGACAAGGCGAAGCCGCCCTACTCCGGCTTCGACGTCGGCATCAGCCTCTACTGCCTCGAGGACCCCAAGCACACAACCAACATGCGCCGCTTCGTGAACACCGTCGTCAGGGCGGTGGCCAAGCTCACCCCCGGCCCCTACGTCCACCTCGGCGGCGACGAGACCCCGCAGGCCACCCCGGAGCAGTACGCCGCCTACGTCAAGGCGGCCACCTCGGCGACCACCGGGCGAGGGAAGACCGTGATGGGCTGGCACCAGCTCGGCCAGGCCACGATCCCCGCCGGCAGCCTCATGCAGTACTGGGGCGAGGAGGACGACCGGGAGAGCGTCGGCACGGCGGACGAGACCGAGAGCATCCGCTTCGTCCGCAACGGAGTCGCCCAGGGCGCCAGGTTCGTGATGTCGCCCTCCGACCACGCGTACCTGGACATGAAGTACGACGTGACCACCCCCTACGGGCTGAGCTGGTCCGGCTACGTGCCGGTGCGGCGGTCCTACGAGTGGGACCCGACCACGGCCACCGCCAAGATGGACGGCACCGGCTCGGTCGTCCCGGCCGGGCAGATCGCCGGCGTCGAGGCCGCCCTGTGGGCCGACCGCGCCTACGAGGGGAGCAGCGCGCTGCCGACCCCGGCCACCCGCTGGCCCCAGCCCTCCGAGTACACCGACTTCATGAGCTTCCCCCGCCTTCCCGCCCTCGCCGAGGTCGGCTGGACGCAGCAGTCCGCCCGCGACTGGAACGGCTTCCGCCAGCGCCTGGCGGCGCACGGACCCCGCTGGACCGCGGCCGGCATCGGCTTCTACCAGGCTCCGGGCGTCCCCTGGCCGGGCAAGGGCACGACCGTGGAGGGCGCGCACAGCGTCGAGACCGGAGGCAAGGCCCTGGACAACCCGGGCGGCTCCACCGGCTCCGGGACGGCCATGGTCCTCTGGGCGCCGAACCGCGGCGGTAACCAGACCTGGACGTTCGCCCCTCGGTCTGACGGCGTCTACACCCTGACGAACAAGACGTCCGGGATGTGCGCGGACGCCGGGGCAGGTACCGCGGGCGCCGCCCTCGTCCAGCGGCCGTGCTCGGACGCGCCCGGTCAGGGCTGGAAGGTCACCGAGCTCGACGACGGCGACCACACCATCGCCTCGGCCGCGAACGGTCTGGTGCTCACCGCCGCCTCCGCCACCGACGGCGCCCAGGTGACCCTGCGGGAGGACACCGGCGCGGAGCTGCAGCGCTGGTCGATCGACTGATCCGACGGGCCGGGCCGATCGTCCCCGCCGGGACCCCTCCTCCTGGCCGGGATGGAACGCCCCGGTCCGGGCGGGCCTCGCGCCCGCCCGGGCCGGGGCGGCGTCATGACGGCCTCCGGACGACCGTGCCACCCCGGGGCGCGAGGCGCGGCCCTCAGTCCGCCGCCTTCCTGGCCCGGCTGGGCTGCACCCGCTTCGGCTCGCCCGGCATCTTGGGGTACTCCGGCGGGTAGGGCAGGTCTCCCAGTCCGTGGTCGGCCTCGTCGCGGCGGGCGAGGTCGAGGAGGGTCTCCAGGCCGAACCGGTGGTCGTCCATGTCCGCGTGGACGTCGCCGGCCTCGGCGTACCGGACCGGCATCGTCTTGATGTCGAAGTCCTCCGGAACGGCGTCGTCGACCTCCTCCCAGCGCAGCGGCGCGGAGACCGGTGCGTGCGGCCGGGGACGTACCGAGTAGGCGGAGGCGATGGTGCGGTCGCGGGCGGTCTGGTTGTAGTCGACGAAGATCTTCTCGCCGCGCTCCTCCTTCCACCACTTGGTCGTGACGCGCTCCGGCATGCGGCGTTCCAGCTCCCGCCCGCAGGCGATCGCGGCCCGGCGGACCTGGGTGAAGGTCCACCGGGGTTCGATCGGCACGAAGACGTGCAGGCCGCGGCCGCCGGACGTCTTGGGCCAGCCGCGCAGCCCGGCCTCGTCGAGGACGGTGCGCAGTTCGTGGGCGGCGCGCACGGCGTCGGCGTAGTCCGTGCCCGGCTGCGGGTCGAGGTCGATGCGCAGCTCGTCGGGGTGCTCGGTGTCGTCGCGCCGGACCGGCCAGGGGTGGAAGGTGACCGCGCCGAGGTTGGCGGCCCAGATGACGGCGGCGGGCTCGGTGGGGCACATCTCGTCGGCGGAACGGCCGCTGGGGAAGGTGATGTGCGCGGTCGGGATCCACTCCGGGAGGTACTTCGGGGCGCGCTTCTGGAAGAACGACTCGCCGGTCACCCCGTCGGGGTAGCGCTCCAGGGTCGTGGGCCGGTTGCGCAGGGCGCGGGTGATGCCCTCACCGACGGTCAGGTAGTAGGTGACCATGTCGAGCTTGGTGTAGCCGCGCTCGGGAAAATACACCTTGCCCGGATTGGACACGCGTACGGTCCGCTCGCCGACTTCCAGTTCCACCGCTGCCGCCTTGCCTGCCATGCGTGTCAGCGTAGGGCTCGCCGACAATCCCCGCATACCGGACAATCGACCCATGGATCTGCCGGTGATGCCGCCCGTGAAACCGATGCTGGCCAAGTCGGTGAAGAAGATTCCGCCGGGGATGCAGTACGAGGCGAAGTGGGACGGCTTCCGCGCCATCGTGCACCGCGACGGTCCCGAGCTGGTCATCGGCAGCCGTACGGGCAAACCGCTGACCCGGTACTTCCCGGAGCTGGCCGAGGCGCTGGCCGCCCGGCTGCCGCGGCGGTGCGTGGTCGACGGCGAGATCGTGATCGAGCACGGCGGCCGCCTCGACTTCGACCGGCTCAGCGAACGGATCCACCCCGCGGACTCGCGGGTCCGGATGCTGGCCGAGAGGACGCCCTCGCGGTTCATCGCCTTCGACCTGCTCGCCCTCGGCGACGAGTCCCTGCTCGACGCGCCCTTGACGGCGCGCCGGGCCGCCCTGGAGGAGATCCTGCGCGGGGTGGACGCACCGGTCCACCTGGCGCCCGCGACGACGGACCCGGAGGTGGCGGCGCGCTGGTTCGAGCAGTACGAGGGGGCGGGCCTGGACGGCGTGATCGCCAAACCGCTGAACGTGCCGTACCGGCCGGACGAGCGGCTGATGTACAAGATCAAGCACGAGCGGACGGCCGACGCCGTGGTCGCGGGATACCGCTTCCACAAGAGCGGGCCGATCGTCGGCTCGCTCCTGCTCGGCCTGTACGACGACGCCGGCACCCTCCAGCACGTCGGCGTCTGCGCGGCGTTCACGGCCAGGCGGCGGGCGGAGCTGGTCGAGGAGCTGGAGCCGCTGCGGATGGACCCGCCCACCGGGCACCCCTGGGCGATGTGGACCGAGGAGTCCGCCCACGAGGGCGCGCGGCTGCCGGGGGCGCCGAGCCGCTGGTCGGGCAAGAAGGACCTGTCCTGGGTGGCGCTGCGGCCGGAACGGGTCTGCGAGGTCGGTTACGACCACATGGAGGGCGACCGGTTCCGCCACACCGCGCAGTTCAAGCGGTGGCGCCCGGACCGTACGCCGGAGTCCTGCGGGTACGCCCAGCTGGAGGAGCCCGTGTCGTACGACCTGTCCGAGGTGCTGTCGGCGTCGGAGACGTAGGCGCAGGCGTAGACGGAGGCGTAGGCGGAGGCGTCAGGGGGTGCGGAAGGGGCGCAGGGGGGTGCGGGGCGGGGGCGCGGGGCGCACGGATCGGCGGTCTGGCGACCCGTCAAGCGGCGGGAAAGCAAGGTGAGATGCTTCACATTCCCCCTTGATCGAACTGCCGCCGGATGCGGAATCCCGTCTCGCTGTTCGACGAACGCCCGGGCGGCCGGGGGCGCCGGCCCGGCCCGAAGATCGCCCCGCGCGTCACGCACCTGCGAGAACGTCCCGCGCCACCCGTCCGCCCCTCCGGCGCGCCCGCCGGGACCCGGCCCGCCCACCGCGCCGAGCGACTCGCGGACCGTTGCCCGCCGGAGACATCCCCGTCGACGGACCCTCATCCTCATCCGGTACGTATGTAGGGAGACCCCACCTCCGCACCGGACCCACAAGGACTGACCAGTGATCACCTCGCCCTCGCGCCTCGTTCCCGTCCCGATCCCCGACCGTGTGGCCGCGATGATCGGTTCCTGCCTGCCGCTGCACGTCCTGCAGGCGGAGGTCGACGCCGACAGCGCGGCGCGCGAGGTGTACCGGTTCCGCGGGCCGCTCTGCGCGGAGGACCGGGCGGACCGCGAGCACGCCCTGTCGACACTGGCCCGCGCCAACAAGATCCTGGCCAAGCACCACCCGCTGCTCCCGGTGGGCCCGATGTGACGTCCCCGCGCCGTCGGGCGCGGCCCGGTGCGCGTCCGGGGCTCCACCGGACGCGAGAGCCGTAGCGACCGCCGGTACGACCGCCGGGGCCCGTACCGGTTCGGCGGTCCCCCGCATGCGTGGCCCGGCGGCCGGTGTGAGGCTGCCAGAGTGACCACCCGCAGCGAAGCCGCGCCCGCGCCCCCGGCCACCGGGCCCCCCGTGCTCGACGGACGCCGTCGCAACATCGTCTTCGGCACGATCATGCTCGGCGTGCTCCTGGCCGCCCTGGACCAGACGATCGTCGGCACCGCCCTGCCGACGATCGTCTCGGACCTGGGCGGCGCGGCCCACATGTCGTGGGTGGTCACCGCGTACCTGCTGGCCGAGACGGTGGCGACCGTCCTGGTCGGGAAGTTCGGCGATCTCTTCGGCCGCAAGCTGATCTTCCAGATCTCCGCGATCGTCTTCATCACCGGTTCGTTCCTCTGCGGACTTGCCACCAACATGACGCTGCTGATCGCCTGGCGCGGTCTGCAGGGCATCGGCGCCGGCGGTCTGATGGTCACCTCGATGGCGCTGATCGCCGATGTGATCCCGTTGCGCGAACGCGGCAAGTACCAGGGCGCGATCGGGGCGGTCTTCGGCGTCTCCACCGTCATCGGCCCCCTGCTCGGCGGTCTCTTCACCGACCACCTGACCTGGCGCTGGGCGTTCTACGTCAACGTGCCGATCGCGATCCTCGTCGTCATCGCCGCCGCCCGCACCATCCCCTCCGTACGCTCGGCCAGCCGCCCGGTCATCGACTACGCCGGCATCGCGCTGGTCGCCGTCGGCTCCAGCGCCCTGATCCTGGCGACGAGTTGGGGTGGCAACGAGTACGCCTGGGGCTCCCCCGTGATCATCGGGCTCTTCGCCGGCGGTCTGGTCGCGCTGGCGCTCTTCTGCCGGGTGGAGACCCGGGCTGCGGAACCGATGCTGCCCATGCGGCTGTTCGCCAACCCGGTCTTCACCGTCTGCTCGGTGCTGAGCTTCGTCGTCGGCTTCGCCATGCTCGGCGCGATGACCTTCCTCCCGACGTACCTCCAGTACGTCGACGGGGACTCCGCCACCGTCTCCGGCATCCGGACCCTCCCCATGGTCGTCGGTCTGCTCATCGCCTCGATCTTCAGCGGCAACGTGGTGAGCAAGACCGGCCATTACCGGATCTTCCCGATCCTGGGCTGCGCGGTGATGGGTCTCGGCCTGTTCCTGCTCTCCCTGATGGGCACGGACACCGGCACGTGGTGGGAGTCGCTGTTCATGTTCGTGCTGGGGGTCGGCATCGGTCTGTGCATGCAGGTGCTGACGATCGCGGTGCAGAACACCGTGGAGTACGCCGACCTCGGCACCGCCACCTCGGGCGTCACCTTCTTCCGTACGCTCGGCAGCGCCTTCGGCACGGCCGTCTTCGGGACGATCTACGCCAACGCGCTGCGGCCCAACCTGGCGGAGGGGACCGGCGCCGCGGCAGCGGTCCCCGGCGCACCGGACCCGTCCGTCGTCACCGGGGCCGCCCAGAGCCCGGCCGGGCTGCACGGGCTGCCGGACGAGGTGGCGGCGCCGATCGTCCAGGCGTACGCGGACACCCTCCACACGGTCTTCCTGTGGACGGTGCCGGTCGCCGCCGTCGGCTTCGTCGTGTCGCTCTTCCTCAAGCAGGTGAAGCTGCGGGACACGGCCCGGGCCTCGGCCCCCGACATGGGCGAGGGCTTCGCCTCCCCGACCACCTCGGGCGACTCGGCGAAGCTGCTGGAGCTCTCCGTCGGCCGGATCATGCGCAAGACCGACCTGGACACCGCCCGGCGGGTCGTCGCCGGCTCCGACACCCGGCTCGACCCGGCGGGGGCGTGGGCGGTGATGCAGGTCGAGCTCTTCACGCGGATGGTCGGGCACGCGAGCCTCGGCCTGATCTCGGCGGGGCGCCGGCTGCCTCCGGAGGTACTGCTCCCGGTCTTCGACCGGATGGTGGACGAAGGGTTCCTCACGCGGGACGGCACGCTGCTCTCGCACACCCCGGCGGGCCGGCGCGAGGCCGACGTGATCACCCACGCCTGGTCGGACTGGCTGACCGCCCGGATCGAACAGGAACGCGGCCGCCCGAGCGGACCGGAACTGCGGGCGGCGACGGACGCGATCGCCAAGAAGCTGGTGGCGGAGGATCTCGCGAACGGCTTCCCCCCGGGCCGCCGCACCCCGGCGGACGTCACGACCGGCTGAACGGGCCCGCGAGGGTCACTCCTCGTCGAGGAAGTCTCCGTCGACGTACACCCACGCCCCCTCGTGGCGGGTGAAGCGGCTGCGCTCGTGGAGGGAGCCCGGGGCGCCGGCCTGGGTGTAGTGGGCGAGGAAGGTCACCGTGCCCCGCTGGTGGAACGCCGTGCCGTCGGACGTCGCGCGGATCTCCAGGCCCGTCCAGCGCAGGGACGGATCGAAGTCCACGGCGGCGGGGCGGGTCTCCGGCGCCCAGGTGCGCAGCAGGTACGCCTCGTCGCGGACGACGAAGGCGCAGTAGCGGGAGCGCATGAGGAGTTCGGCCGTGGGGGCCGCCGGGGTCATGGTCTTACCCGCGGAGTGGAAGCGGCCGCAGCACGCTCCGTACGCGGCGGCGAGCCCGCAGGGGCAGGGCGCGTCCGGGGTGACGGACGGTGCGGCCGGGGTGGACTTCTTCGGGCGGGTGGCGCGTCGGGACATGCGCCCATTGTGTCCCGGGACGGGAGGGGCGGGATCGCGCCATGTGTACGGGCGGGCCCGCGCGATGCTTCCGGGGGCCGACGGGCGCCCGTATGCTCCTGCGCCGGACATCAGGGTTACCACCGGTAAAGGGGTTGGGGCATGGAGCGTGGGTCACGTTCACGTCGGACCTTCGTCGCGGGGGCGGCCGCCGTCACCGGCGGGGTCGCGCTCGGCGCCGTACCGGCCGCCGAGGCGCGGGCGCAGACAGCGGCGACCCGGTCGGGCACGCGGGCACCGGCCTCCGTCGCCGTCCTCGGCGGCGGGGTCGCGGGCCTCACCGCCGCCCACGAACTGGCCGAGCGCGGCTTCCGCGTCACCGTCTACGAACGCCGGGCGCTGGGCGGCAAGGCCCGCTCCATGGACGTCCCCGACAGCGCGCGCGGCGGCCGGCGGCCGCTCCCCGCCGAACACGGCTTCCGCTTCATCCCGGGCATCTACCACAACCTGCCGGACACGATGCGGCGCATCCCCTTCCCCGGCAACCCCCACGGCGTCTGGGACAACCTCGTCGCCCCCGCCGAGATGGCCTTCGCCCGCACCGGCCGCGAGGACCTGCGCATCCCCCTCCCCTGGCCCGGCCACCGGCCGGCCGAGCTGACCCTCGACGAGATCCGCCGCGCGCTCACCGCGCTCCTGGAGACCGCGAGTTCCATCCCGCTCCACGAGGCGGCGTACTTCGTCAACCGCTTCCTCGTCTTCCTCACCAGCTGCGACGAGCGCCGCGACCAGGCGTGGGAACGGACCCCCTGGTGGGAGTTCCTGCGCGCCGAACGGATGAGCTACGACTACCAGCGCATCCTGGCCGTCGGACTGACCCGCAACATCGTGGCGACCAAGGCCGAGGAGGCCAGCACCCGCACGGTCGCCACCCTCCTGGAGGCCTTCGCCTTCAACGCCCTGGGACGCGGCGCCGACGGACCCCTCGACCGGATCCTGAACCTGCCCACGAACGAGGCCTGGATCGACCCGTGGGTCGCCCATCTGACCTCGCTCGGCGTGGAGTTCCGCGTCGGCTGGACCGTACGGGAGATGGCGTACGACGCCGGGGCCGGGCGGATCTCCGCCGCGGTGATCGAGGACCCGCAGGGGGCCCGCCGTCAGGTGACCGCCGACCACTACATCTCCGCGATGCCGGTGGAACACGCCCGGCGGACCTGGGGCGCCGCCCTGCGCGCCGCGGACCCGCAGCTGGCGCGGTGCGACCGGCTGGAGACCGACTGGATGACGGGCATCCAGTTCTATCTGACCGAACGCGCCCCGCTGCTCGCCGGCCACGCCAACCTCATCGACTCGCCCTGGTCCCTGACCTCGATCCAGCAGGCCGGCCACTGGCCGTCCCGGCACTTCCCGGCCGACTACGGCGACGGGGCCGTCGTCGACTGCCTCTCGGTGGACATCTCGGAGTGGGACCGGCCGGGCATCCTCTACGGCAGGACCGCCAAGCAGTGCACCCGCGCCGAGGTCGCCCGGGAGGTGTGGGCGCAGCTGAAGGCCGCCTTCAACGACACCGGCCGTACGGTCCTGAAGGACGGCGCCCTGCACTCCTGGTTCCTCGACCCCGGCGTCGACGGCCTCGGCACCCCGAACCCGACCAACGAGGACCAGCTCCTGATCCACCCGGTCGGCACCTTCCACAACCGCCCGCGGGCGGCGACGGCGGTCCCGAACTTCTATCTGGCCGGCGACTACGTGGCCGTGGACATCGACCTGGCCACGATGGAGGGGGCGAACGCCTCGGCCCGCCAGGCCGTCAACGCCCTGCTGGACCGTACGCACTCCCCCGCCGCACGGTGCGCGGTGAAGCCGCTCTTCCGGGCCCCGGAGCTGGAAGGTCTCAAGCGCCACGACCGGCTGCGCTACCGACTGGGCCTGCGCAACGCCCTCGACGTGGGCTGATCCCGCCCGGCCCGGGGAGCCGCGAGCTCCGTGCGCCCCGCCTCAGGGCCGGTAGCGCAGCGGATGCTCCTCGGGCACCTCCACGACGGCGATCCGGACCCCGTCGGGGTCCGCGAGCCACATCTCGACCAGGCCCCAGGGTTCGGTCACCGGCTCCCGCACCACCTCCACGTCCTTGCCCCGCAGCTCCTCGCGGACCGCGCGCACATCGGCGACCTGCATCCAGAGCCGCAGCTCGGGCGGCTCCGTCGGTGCGGCGGCGACCCGGCCGGACACCTCCAGGAACCCGCCGCCGAGGAAATAGACCGTCCCCCGCTCGGGGCCGGTGCCGAACTCGCGGTACACCGCAAGCCCGAGCGTCTCGCCGTAGAAGCGACGGGACGGCTCGGGATCGGCCGGACGAAGCAGAATCCTGCTGCTCAGTACATGCATCCGAGTAGCGTACGACCATGAAACTGACGATTCTCGGAGGCGGCGGATTCCGGGTGCCGCTCGTGTACGGCGCCCTGCTCGGGGACCACGCGGAGGGCCGGGTCGACCGTGTGACGCTGTACGACCTCGACGCCGGCCGGCTCTCGGCCGTCGCCCGGGTCCTCGCCGAGCAGGGGGCCGGGGTGCCGGACGCCCCCGAGGTCACCGCGACCACCGATCTCGACGAGGCGCTGCGCGGGGCCGACTTCGTCTTCTCGGCGATCCGGGTCGGCGGCCTGGAGGGGCGGGCCGCCGACGAGCGGATCGCGCTCGCCGAGGGGGTCCTCGGCCAGGAGACGGTCGGCGCGGGCGGGATCGCGTACGGGCTGCGGACCGTACCGGTCGCCTCGCACATCGCGCGGCGCGTCGCCGAACTGGCCCCCGAAGCCTGGGTCATCAACTTCACCAACCCGGCCGGGCTGGTCACCGAGGCGATGTCCCGGATCCTCGGCGACCGGGTGATCGGCATCTGCGACTCCCCCGTGGGCCTCGGCCGCCGGGTGGCCCGCGTCCTCGGCGCCGACCCGGACGAGGCCTGGATCGACTACGTCGGCCTGAACCACCTCGGCTGGCTGCGCGGCCTGCGCGTCGGCGGGCACGACGTCCTGCCCCGGCTGCTCGCCGACGAAGAGGCCCTCGGCTCCTTCGAGGAGGGCCGGCTGTTCGGCCCGGAGTGGCTGCGCACGCTGGGCGCGATCCCCAACGAGTACCTGCACTACTACTACTTCAACCGCGAGGCGGTCCGCGCCTACCGGCAGACGGAGCGGACCCGCGGCGCGTACCTCCGCGAGCAGCAGGCCGGTTTCTACGAGGAGATGGGCAAGCCGGACACGCCCGCCCTGGCGACCTGGCGGCGTACCCTCGCCGACCGCGAGGCGACCTACATGGCGGCCAACCGGGAGGCGGCGGGCGTCGGCGAGCGCGACGAGGACGATCTGGAGTCGGGAGGCTACGAGAAGGTGGCGTTGGCCCTGATGCGGGCCATCGCCCGCAACGAACGGGCCACGCTGATCCTCAACGTCCGCAACCGCACGACCCTGTCGGTGCTGGACGCGGACGCCGTCGTCGAGGTCCCCTGCTTCGTGGACGCGGCCGGCGCCCATCCGGTCTCCGTCTCCCCGCTGCCGTACCACGCGGTGGGCCTGGTGACGGCGGTCAAGGCGGTCGAACGCGAGGTGCTCGCCGCGGCGGAGAGCGGGTCGAGGGGAACCGCGGTCAAGGCGTTCGCGCTGCATCCGCTGGTCGACTCGGTGTCCGTGGCGCGTCGGCTGGTCGACGGATACACCGCCGAGCACGCCGGACTCGCCTACCTCCGGCGCTGATCCGTACGGCCGACGAACGTCTTTACGCCCCCGGGGGCACGGCATACGCTCGCGCCCCATGACCTTTCCTGGCACACGTCTGCGCAGGGCGGCGGCCGTCCTCGGAGCGGCCGGTCTGCTGACCACCGCGCTGGTGGCGGCGGGACCGGCCGTCGCCGAACCGGCCCCCGCCCCGCGCCCCGGCTCCCCCGCCCTCGGTTCCGCCGCGCACTCCGTCACGGCGGGGGCCACCGTCGTCCCCGTCCAGAGCACCGGTCCGGCCGCCAAGCGGTTCAACCTGGTGGTCATGGGCGACGGCTACACGGCGGAGGAGAAGGGCGAGTTCCGGGCGGACGTCGATAAGCACCTGAGCGTCCTGTGGAGCATCGAACCCTTCGCCTCCTACCGTTCGTACGTCAACGTCTGGGCGGTGGAGCTCCCTTCGCCCGAGTCGGGCGTCGACTGCGACCCGGGCCTCGACGCACCGGCCCGGGACACCCCGCTGAACATGGGCTTCTGGGGCGGCTGCGACCCGGAGAGCGTCCAGCGGCTCCTGACGGTCGACAGCGGCCGGGCCGCCGCGCTCGCCGATCTCGTCCCCGGCACCAGCGCCGCCAACCGGCAGATCGTGGCGCTCGCGAACAGCGACACCTACGGCGGCGCGGGCGGCAGCTACGCCACCGCGTCGGGCGGCAACGCCCTCTCCTCCCTCATCACACCGCACGAGATCGGCCATTCGCTCGGCGGACTCCAGGACGAGTACGACTACTACGCCCGGGGCGTCCCCGGCGGCGCTTACTCCGGTCCGGAGCCCGCCTCGGCGCACCACACCCTGCTGACCGAGCGGGAGATGCGGGAGAAGCGCGCCAAGTGGTGGCGTTGGCTGGGCGAGGAAAGCGAGTCCGGCGGGACCGTCGGCCGGTACGAAGGCGGCCTCTACACCACCCAGGGCGTCGGCCGGCCGAGCAGGCACTCCCTGATGAAGACGCTCGGCTACGCCTTCGACCAGGTGGAGCGGGAGGTGATGGTCCAGGCGATCTCGGCGAAGGTGAACCTGCTCCAGGACCACACGCCGAACACCGCGCCGCTCGGGGACGACCGGACGGTGTGGGTGGAGACCCTGCACCCGGTGGGCGGCGCCCTCGACGTGGTGTGGCGGCTGGACGGGCGGCCCCTGCGCACCGGCGGCGCCCGCTCGCTGGACCTGCGCGCGCTCCGCCTGGCTCCGGGGACGCACGCGCTGACGGCGACGGTGAGCGACCCGACCCCGTTCGTCCGCGACCCCGCGATCCGGGCGTCGGCCGCCCTGACCCGGAGCGTCGGCTGGACCGTGGACACCGCGCTCACCACGCCCCGGGACACCACGAACCCCGCGTTCACCGGACATACCCCGACGGCCTCCCCGGTCGGGGCGCGGTCGGTGGTCCACGCCGACACGACCCGTCCGGCGCACTACGCCCCCGCCGTGCGATGGGCCCTCGACGGGCGGCCCGTCGCCACCCCGGGCAACGACCGCGATCTCGACCTGGGAGCGCTGCGGCTCTCCCCCGGGACGCACACGCTGACGGCCCGCATCCCCGGCACGCCCGCCGCGTTGCGGTGGACGGTGGACGCCCGTCCCGCCACCGCGTCGTACGCGCTCTCGCCCCCGCTGCGCACGGTGCGTCGCCCCGGCCGGCCGGTGGAGCACGTCTACGACGGGGAGTTCACGATGGGGCTGTCCGCCCGGGACGACCGGCAGGGCGCGGTGGTCAGCCAGTTCCGGGTGGACGGCGACGGCTGGTACACGTACTACGGCTGGCCGACGGACGCCGACGGGCCGTTCCGCTTCTCACCCGGCGGTACCGTCGTCGACGGTCTCGTCTACGGCAAGCTCGGCCGGAGCCGGGCGGTGCCGTGGGACGACGCGACGCCCGACTACGGCACGCACAGGGTGGAGTACCGCACGATCGACGCGGCGGGGAACATCGCACCGGCGCGGACGTTCCTCGTCACCCTGGTGAAGCCGGGCGGCGGACAGGGCTGACGGCGCCGCCGGCCGGAACCGCCTCTGCCGGGGACGCCGAAGCCCGCGGGCCGTTACGGCCCGCGGGCTTCGGCCCGGCGTACGGTCAGAGCTTGCGGGCGACGCCGGCCCAGCCCGGGATCGGGTCGTCCCCGAGCACGGGGACCGGCTCGCCCAGCTCCGGGTGCCATGCGGCGGTCAGGGAGACACCGGGCTCGACCAGCTCCATCCCGTCGAAGAACGCGGCCAGTTCGTCGCGCGAGCGCGGCCGCAGGGTCAGCCCCCGCGCCTTGTACATCCCGACGGCTCTCGCCGCGCCCTCGGGGTCGAAGTCGCCGGTGACATGGGAGAGGACGAGATAGCTGCCCGGGGCCAGCTTCTCGACGATCTTGCCGACGAGGTCGTAGGCGCCGTCCTCGTCCCCGACGAAGTGCAGCAGGGCCAGCATCGACAGGGCGATGGGCTGGTCGAAATCGAGGACCTTTCCGGCCCTTTCGAGGATGACCTCGGGCTCCCGGGCGTCCGCCTGGATGTACTCGGTGGCCCCTTCGGGCGTCGAGCGCAGCAGCGCGGCCGCGTGGGCGAGGACGATCGGGTCGTTGTCGCAGTAGACGATCCGCGACTCCGGCGCGACCTCCTGGGCGATCTGGTGCAGGTTGGGCTCGGTCGGGATGCCGGTCCCGATGTCCAGGTACTGGCGGACGCCTTCGGCGCCGAGCCAGCGGATGGCGCGGTGCATGAAGGCCCGGTTGACCCGGGCCATGTCCCGGCCGCGGGCGTCGACGGTGAGGAGCTGGCGGGCCATCTCCTCGTCGACCGGGTAGTTGTCCTTGCCGCCCAGGAACCAGTCGTACATCCGCGCCGGATGCGGCTTGCTCGTGTCGATCCGTACGGCTGCGGGGTCCTGGGTCATCGGCGCTCCTGGTCGGCGGAGAGGAACTGTGGTCAGTGGAGCAAGAGTTACGCGACGGTAGGGGTGTGATGGAAGGGGTCAGGTCAACAGAAAGTCGGCTTGACCTGATTTCGCCCCCTGAATGAAGGCGGCGATCTCTCCGTGCGTGTAGATGAGCGCGGGTCCCTCAGGGTCTGCGGACTGTCGCACGGCGACTCTGCCGTCGGCCAGCTTCATGGCTTCCACGCAGTTGCCCCCGTTCCCGCCGCTCCACGGCTTGTGCCATCCCTCGGCACCGAGATCCGCGGCGGGCATGCCGTTGTATATGCGATCCATTCACAGCTCCTCGCGGAGATCCCGGAGGATCTCCTTCGTACGTTGTGCAGTCGCGGCCTGGGCCGCCATGCGGTCCATGACCTCGAGATGGGAAGCCACCTCCGGGCGCGCGTCGAGATAGACCGCGCCGGTCAGGTACTCGCTGTAGACCATGTCCGGGAGTTCGGGCATGGCGAAGCGGAAGAGGACGAACGGTCCGTAGGTGCCGGGGTGGTGGCCGGACGCGAACTCCGCGATCTGCAGGGTGACGTTCGGCAGCTCGGACGCTTCGAGCAGCCGGTCGAGCTGGTCGCGCATCACCTGGGGCCCGTCGCCGACCGGTCGGCGGAGCACCGTCTCGTCCATGATGACCCAGAACGTCGGGGCGTCGTCCCTGGTCAACAGGGACTGCCGCTCCATCCTCAGGGCCACGTGACGTTCGATGTCCTCGGCATTGCTGCCGCCCACCGCCCCGCTGCGCAGAATGGCACGGGCGTACGACTCGGTCTGGAGCAGACCGGGAATGAACTGTGGTTCATAGGCCCGGATGAGGCTCGCGGCCCCTTCCAGGCTGACGTACATGGAGAACCAGCCGGGCAGCACGTCGTGGAACCGCTGCCACCAGCCGGGGAGATTGGCCTCCTCGGCGAGGGCGATGAATCCCTCCGCCTCGGATTCCGTGATGCCGTACGCCTTCAGCAGCAGCTGGACGTACGGGATCTTCAGCGCGACTTCCGCGGTCTCCATCCGCCGGATGGTGGCCGGGGCGACCCGGAGGACCTTGGCCGCCTCTTCCCGCTTCAGGCCGGCCCGCTCGCGCAGGTCCTGCAGTCGCTTGCCGAGAACGACCTGTCCCACCGTGGGGGCGGACCGCGGCTCGCTCACTCTCAGACCTCCCCGACGCGCTGTTGGGACCGAGTGTGCCATGAAGACGGCCAGAGAGAACACAGCACTCTGCAATTTTCAGAGTGCCACTTGCCAAGTGTTCGCTTCGGGAGCAGAGTGTTCCGGTGAACCAGTACGCGCTGCTGCCGCGCGCCGCCGCGGTGGGGGCGACGTACGGCACTGCTTACCCACTGTTGTGAGGAACCGGTCGTGGCTTCTGGTAACGCGCTCCCCTCAGGCCTTCTGCGCCCCCGCGTCACGACCCAGCGCCCACGGACCGACACCCCTCGCACGGACACCTCGCACACGGCCACCCCTCCCCTGGGCTCCTCGGGCTCGCACGACATCCGCCGTTTCGCCTTCGAGCTTCCTGCCCGCACCGTGGCCGTGGCACGCGCCCGCAGACTGGCGGAAGAGCGCCTCATCCTCTGGGGCTGCGATCCGGAGATACGCGACACGGTCACGCTCATCGTCTCCGAGCTGGTCACCAACGCCGTCGTGCACACCGCGAGCAGCCGGGTCGTCTGCGAACTGCGCGAGGGCGAGGCGCGGTTGCGCATAGCGGTACGGGACGAGGGCGGGGCCGCCGATCCGCGGATACGCGACTGCGGCGAGGAGGAGCGCGGCCGGGGGCTCGTCCTGGTGGACGCCCTGTGCAACGCGTGGGGCGCGGACAGCACCGGGCACGGGACGGCCAGAATCGTCTGGGCGGAGCTGGCCCACGGCACGGGGCAGCCGTGCTGAGGTCGATGGCGACGCTGCTGACGCCGCGAGCCCGCCGCGCCCCGGACGCCGGTTCGACCCGGTTGGTGGTTCCCCCGCAGCTGCGTACGACGCTGGGCTGCGACGCCGTGGGCGTCCCGGCCCGCTACGGCTTCCGGGTGCTCTCCCGGCTGCCCGCGAAGGGCTGTGTGTACGCGGACACCGACTGGTGGTGGTGGCTCGTGCCGGCCGGTTCCGACCTGGATCTCCGGTGGCCGATGCCGGCCTGTTACGCCCCGGGCGCCGAGATCCCCGACCGCGGTCCGCGGCTGATCCACCATCCCGACGGCACCTCGCCGTACACCCCGCCGATCCCCCTCTATCTGCTCGCCTGCCAGCTGACGGGCACCGCGCCCTCCTGGCCGCCGCCGGGCGGGCCGGCCGACGGCGTAGTGTCGGCACATGTTCTCCCCCCAGGGCCCGACAGCCCGTGAGCTGATGGTGCAGGCGCTCTCCTCGGTGGAGCGCGGCTACGACCTGCTGGCGACGTCCTTCGACGAGACTCCGTTCCGCACCTCGGACCGGCTGCTGGCCGCGGTGAGCGACACGCTCCGACCCCTGGGCCCCTTCGGGACCGGCCTCGACGTGTGCTGCGGCACGGGCGCCGGCCTCTCCGTCCTCGGGTCGGTGTGCGCGAAAGGGATCACCGGGGTCGACTTCAGCGCGGGGATGCTGGCCGAGGCCCGCCGCGCCCATCCGGAGGCGGCCCTGGTGCGCGCGAACGCGCTGGCGCTGCCGTTCGCCGGGGCCTTCGACCTGGCGGTCAGCTTCGGCGCCTTCGGTCACTTCCTCCCCCGCGAGCAGCGGCCGCTCTTCGCCCAGGTCCACGCGGTTCTCCGGCCGGGCGGCACGTTCGCCTTCCCGCTGCCGGCCCCGCCGCGCGTCGGCTCGCTGCCGTACTGGACGCTGCTCGGCTTCGACGGGGTGATGCGGGTGCGCAACGCGGTGCGGCGGCCGCCGTTCGTCATGTACTACCGCACGTTCCGCCTGGCGGACGTCCGCGCGAACCTGGAGCGGACGGGCTTCTCGGTGGACCTGCTGCCGATGGAGTCCCTGGGCCGCCGGCCGGACGGGAGCCCGCACTGCCGCCTGGTGGTGGCACGTCGGGCGTAGGTCGTGGAAGCACGGAGTCTTCCGGGCAACGAAAAGTGCCGGTCGAGAGTGATCTCAACCGGCACTTTCGTGTGGTGTCCGAGGGGGGACTTGAACCCCCACGCCCGATAAAGGGCACTAGCACCTCAAGCTAGCGCGTCTGCCATTCCGCCACCCGGACCAGGTGTCTGTCGCTCCGGGGTGTTCCCCGCGGCGACATGGATAACTCTACCAGGGGTTCGGGGTGCGTTTCACCGGCATTTCCCGTGGTCAGTGACGTGCGGGGGCCCGCAGGCCCCCCCACGGGCGGCGGGTGGGGCGGTGCTTGTACGAGCCGTCACGGGGCACGTACGCGGCGTAGCGCCCTCGCGGACACCGGAGTCAGTGCTCGCCGCCGAAGGCCGCGTCGAAGGAGGCGGACGGGGGATCGAAGTCGTATCGCCTGAGGACCGAGAGGGCCTCGGGGGCGCCGGTCAGCCGGTCCATGCCGGCGTCCTCCCACTCCACCGAGATCGGACCGGCGTAGCCGATCGAGCGGAGCATGCGGAAGACGTCCTCCCACGGCACGTCGCCGTGCCCGGCGGAAACGAAGTCCCAGCCGCGCCGTGGATCGCCCCAGGGCAGGTGCGAGCCGAGCCGGCCGTTGCGGCCGTCGAGCCGGCGCCGGGCCTCCTTGCAGTCGACGTGGTAGATCCGGTCGCGGAAGTCCCAGAGGAACCCGACCGGGTCCAGGTCCTGCCAGACGAAATGGCTCGGGTCGAAGTTCAGGCCGAACGCCGGACGGCGGTCGACCGCCTCCAGGGCGCGCTGGGTGGTCCAGTAGTCGTACGCGATCTCGCTGGGGTGGACCTCGTGCGCGAAGCGGACGCCCTCGGCGTCGAAGACGTCCAGGATGGGGTTCCAGCGGTCCGCGAAGTCCTCGAAGCCGCGCTCGATCATCCGTTCCGGGACCGGGGGGAACATCGCGACCAGGTGCCAGATCGACGAGCCGGTGAAGCCGACGACGGTGTCGACGCCCAGGGCCGCCGCGGCCCGCGCGGTGTCGGCGAGTTCGCGGGCGGCCCGGCGCCGTACCCCTTCCGGTTCGCCGTCCCCCCAGATCCGGGCGGGGACGATCGCCTGGTGCCGTTCGTCGATCGGGTGGTCGCAGACGGCCTGGCCGACCAGATGGTTCGAGACGGCCCAGCACGTCAGCCCGTACTTCTCCAGGAGCGCGCGCCGCCCCTTGACGTACGACGGGTCGGCGAGCGCCTTGTCGACCTCGAAGTGGTCGCCCCAGCAGGCGAGTTCGAGGCCGTCGTAGCCGAAGTCGCGGGCGAGCCGGCAGACCTCCTCCAGGGGCAGATCGGCCCACTGGCCGGTGAAGAGGGTGAAGGGACGGGGCACGGCACGGCCTCCTTTACGTCGGTACGGGGGTGTAGACGGCGTTCTTGCCCGCGCTCTCCTCCACGGCGGCCAGGACCCGCTGGACCTGGAGCCCGTCGGCGAAGGACGGGGCCGGGGAGGCGCCGGAGGCGATGGCGAGGACCAGGTCGCGGGCCTGGTGGACGAAGGTGTGTTCGTAGCCGAGTACGTGTCCGGGCGGCCACCAGCCCTCCAGGTACGGGTGGCCGGGCTCGGTCACGAGGATGCGGCGGAAGCCGGCGGTGCCGGCCGGCTCGGTGTGGTCGTGGAAGGACAGTTCGTTGAGCCGCTCCAGGTCGAAGGCGAGGGATCCCTTCTCCCCGTTGATCTCCAGGCGCAGGGCGTTCTTCCGGCCCGCCGCCACCCGGGTCGCCTCGAAGGAGGCGAGCGCTCCGGAGGCGAGCCGCCCGGTGAACAGCGCCGCGTCGTCCACCGTCACCGCGCCGTACGCGCCGGCGCCGGGGCCCCGGGACATACCGGCCGCCGCCGCGGCGGGCAGGGGGCGTTCCCGGACGAAGGTCTCGGTGAGCGCCGACACCCCGACCAGCGGCTCCCCCGCCAGGTACTGCGCGAGGTCGACGGCGTGCGCCCCGAGGTCCCCCAGCGCCCCCGAGCCCGCGTGCTCCCGCTCCAGGCGCCAGGTCAGCGGGAAGGCGGGGTCGACCAGCCAGTCCTGGAGATAGGTGACCCGTACGTGCCGCAGCGCGCCGAGCCTGCCGTCCGCGATCAGCCGGCGGGCGTACGACAGGGCGGGCACCCGGCGGTAGTTGAAGCCGACCATGGCGACCTGGCCGCGGGTGGCCGCCGCGTCGGCGGCGGCCACCATGGCCTCGGCCTCGGCGACCGAGTTGGCGAGCGGCTTCTCGCACAGGACGTGCTTGCCCGCCTCCAGGGCGGCGACGGCGATCTCCGCGTGGCTGTCGCCCGGGGTGCACACGTCCACGAGCTGCACGTCGTCGCGGGCGACGAGGGCCCGCCAGTCGGTCTCGGCCGCCGCCCAGCCGTGCCGGTCGGCGGCGGCCCGGACGGCCGCCGCGTCACGGCCGGCGACGGCGGCGAGGACGGGGCGCAGCGGCAGGTCGAAGGCGCGGCCCGCGGTGCGCCAGCCCTGCGAGTGGGCGGCTCCCATGAAGGCGTACCCGACCATCCCGACGCCGAGGGGCGGCGGCGCGGCCCCGTTCTCCGGCTGTTCCATACGGTTCCTCCGTCTCGTGTTGCGCCGCACGGCGTGCGGTGTGCGGCGCGCGGTGTCGGTGTGCGGCGCGGGCCCGGTCAGTTGAAGCCGGTGGGCAGGTACTCGTCGACGTTGTCCTTGGTGACGACGGCGGAGTAGAGGGTGAGGGAGGCGGGGATCTCCAGCTCCGACAGGCCTCCGACGCCCTTCTTCTGGCCGAGGGCGCGGGCCAGGTCGATGGCGGAGGCGGCCATGGTCGGCGGGTAGAGGACGGTCGCCTTGAGGACGCTGTCGTCGGCCTTGATGGCGTCCATGGCGGACTTGGCGCCGGCGCCGCCGACCATGAGGAAGTCCTTGCGGCCGGCCTGGGCGATGGCGCGCAGCGCGCCCACGCCCTGGTCGTCGTCGTGGTTCCAGAGCGCGTCGAAGGAGCTCTGTGCCTGGAGGAGCTGGGCCATCTTGGCCTGCCCGGACTCGACGGTGAAGTCGGCGGCCTGACGCGCCACCTTGCGGATGTTGGGGTAGTTCTTGAGGGCGTCGTCGAAGCCCTGGGTGCGCTGCCGGGTCAGCTCCAGGCTGTCCATGCCGGCCAGTTCGATGACGGTGGCGTCCGGCTTGCCCTTGAGCTTCTCACCGATGTAGCGGCCGGCGTTGAGGCCCATGCCGTAGTTGTCGCCGCCGATCCAGCAGCGGTACGCCTGCGGGGAGGCGAAGACCCGGTCCAGGTTGACGACGGGGATGCCGGCCTTCATGGCCTGGAGGCCGACCTGGGTGAGCGCCTTGCCGTCGGCGGGGAGGATGACCAGGACGTCGACCTTCTTGTTGATCAGGGTCTGGATCTGGCCGATCTGGGCGGCGGTGTCGTTGGAGCCTTCGGTGATCTCCAGGGTGACGTCGGCGTACGTCTTCGCCCGGTTCTTGGCGTTCTGGTTGATGGCGTTGAGCCAGCCGTGGTCGGCCTGGGGACCGGCGAAGCCGATCGTGACGGGGGTGCCGGGCTTGTCGTCGGCGGCGGGGGCGTTGCTCGCGGCCGTTGCCTGGCTCTTGGGCTCGTTGCTGGTGCAGGCGGTGAGCAGGGCGCCGGCGGAGACGGCGGCGGTGCCGAACAGCAGTCCTCTGCGGCTGGTTTCTGGCATGGCGAGGGATCCCTTCGGGGGTGAGGGCGTTACGGGGTTCGGGTTCGGGGTTCGGGGTTCGGGGGCAGCGGCGGGGAGGCCGGGGCGGTGGGTCAGGGCTCGCCGTGGCGCAGGGTGCGGTGCTGGACCAGGACGGCGGCGACGATGATCGCGCCCTTGGCGATCTGCTGGACGTCGCTCTGGAGATTGTTGAGCGCGAAGATGTTGGTGATCGTCGTGAAGACGAGGACGCCGAGGACGGAGCCGACGATGGTGCCGCGCCCGCCGGTGAGCAGGGTGCCGCCGATGATCGCGGCGGCGATGGCGTCGAGTTCGTAGAGGTTGCCGTTGGTGTTCTGGCCCGAGCCGGACAGGACGATCAGAAGGAAGGCGGCGATGCCGCAGCACAGCCCGGAGAGCAGGTAGAGGTAGAGCCGCTGGCGGCGGACGTCGATGCCGGCGAGGCGGGCGGCCTCGGCGTTGCCCCCGACGGCGACCGTGCGGCGTCCGAAGGTGGTGCGGTTGAGGAGCAGCCACCCGGCGGCCGTGACCGCGGCGAAGACGAGGACCAGCGGCGGGACGCCGAGGACGTAGGCGTCGGGGATGCCGAGGTCGAGGACGGAGTCGACGGTGACGATCTGGGTGCGGCCGTCGGTGATCTGCAGGGCGAGGCCGCGGGCGGAGGCGAGCATCGCCAGCGTGGCGATGAACGGCACCAGGCGGCCGTAGGCGATGAGGAGACCGTTCACCAGGCCGCAGCCGGTGCCGACGACGACGGCGGTGAAGAGGATGCCGGCGAAACCGTACTCCTGGGTGGCGAGCGTGGTCGCCCAGACGGAGGCGAGGGCGACGATGGCGCCCACCGAGAGGTCGATGCCGCCGCTGGTGATGACGAAGGTCATGCCGACCGTGACGACGCCGATCACCGAGGCCTGGGTGAGGACGAGTTGGAGGTTGGAGGTGGCGAGGAACTCGTCGGGCCTGGTGAGGCCGCCGACCGCGATCAGTACGGCGAGGACCCCGAGCAGGGAGAGGGTGCGGACATCGGCCCGGAGGCCGGGCCCGCGGCCGGCGCCCTCCTGCGCGGGCACGGGCGTCTTGGCGGTGGACAGCGTCATGCCGTCGGGCTCCCTTCCATCACGAGGTCGAGTACGCGGTGTTCGTCGAGGTCACCGGCGGGCGCCGTGTGGACGACCCGGCCCTCCCGCAGGACGAGGACCCGGTCGGCGAGGCCGAGCACCTCCGGCACCTCGCTCGACACGAGAAGGACGGCGAGACCGTCGTCGGCGAGCCGGCGGATGACGGCGTACAGCTCGGCGCGGGCTCCGACGTCGACGCCCCGGGTGGGTTCGTCGAGCAGCAGGACCCGGCAGCCGCGCAGCAGCCATCGGGCCAGGACGGCCTTCTGCTGGTTTCCGCCGGAGAGGGTGCGGACCGGGGCGTCGGGGTTGTCGGGCCTGAGGGAGAGCTCGCGGGTGGCGGTGCGGGCGGCGGAGCGTTCGGCGGCGCGGTCGATCCAGCCGGCGCGCGAGAAGCGGGCGAGCGAGGAGACGGAGACGTTGCGGGTGACGGACTCCAGCAGGAGCAGGCCCTGCGCCTTGCGTTCCTCCGGGGCGAGGCCGAGCCCTGCGCGGACGGCGGCGCGCACGCTGCCCGGGCGCAGCGGACGGCCGTCGACGAGGACCCGGCCGGCGGTGGGCCGGCGGGCGCCGTAGATCGTCTCCAGGATCTCGGAGCGGCCGGAGCCGACGAGTCCGGCGAGGCCCACGATCTCGCCCGGCCGCAGGTCGAGGTCGAGGGGCGCGAACTCGCCGGCGCGGGCGAGGCCCCGGACCTGGAGGACGGGTGCGCCGGCCGCCGGCCCGGCCGGTCGGGCGGGGAAGACGTACTCGACGTTCCGGCCGGTCATCAGCGCCACGACCTCCCGGGTGGGGGTGGATCCGGCGGGCAGACCGCCGGCCACGGCCCGGCCGTCCTTGAGGACGGTGACGCGGTCGCCGATGCGGCGGATCTCCTCCAGGCGGTGGGAGATGTAGACGACGGCGACGCCCTCGGTGGTGAGGTCGGCGACGATACGGAAAAGGTTCTCGACCTCGTCGGGGTCGAGGGCGGCCGACGGCTCGTCCATCACGATGAGCCGGACGTCGTGGGAGAGCGCGCGGGCCATGGAGACGATCTGCCGCTGGGCGGCGGAGAGTTCGCCGACGAGCCGGGCCGGGTCGATCTCCGGGTGGCCGAGCCGCCGCAGCAGCGCGGCGGCGGTGGCACGGGCGACGCGGGCGCGGACGACGAAGCCGGCGGTGGTGGGTTCGTGGCCGAGGTGGACGTTCTCGGCGACGGAGAGCCCTTCGACCAGGTCGAGCTCCTGGTAGATGGTGGCGATGCCCAGGCGCATGGCGGCGGCCGGAGAACGGAGGTGGACGGGTTCGCCGCACCAGGTAATCCGTCCGCCGTCGGGCTGGTGGGCGCCGGCGAGGACCTTGATGAGGGTGGACTTGCCCGCGCCGTTCTGGCCGAGGAGGCAGTGGACCTCTCCGGCGGCGACCTCCAGGTCGACGCCGTCCAGGGCCCGGACGCCGGGGAAGGACTTGGTGATGCCGGACATGGTGAGCAGCGGTGGTGGAGGCGGGGGCGGTGAGGGCGGGTGCGGTGCCATGACGAAGTTCCCCTCGGCGGACGCGGGTTGCGCCTGAGCGGGTGGGAGGTGACGGGGTGCGGGCGGGAGGTACGGGGGTGGCTGAGGTGACGAGGTACGCGAGGTGACGAGGTACGTGAGGTGACGAGGTGCGGCGGGCAGGTGCGGCGGGCAGGTGCGGCGCCGGTGGCGGTTCTACGCCGGGGAGAAGAGGTGGTCGCTGATGAGGCGGGCCGCGCCGGTCACTCCGGCGGCGGGACCCAGCTCGCCCAGCACGATGGGGAGGTTGCCGGTGGCCAGGGGCAGGGACCGGCGGTAGACCTGGGTGCGGATGCTGGCGAGGAGGGTGTGACCGATGCCGGTGACCCCGCCCCCGATCACCACCAGACCGGGGTTGAAGAAGCTGACGAGTCCGGCGATGACCTGACCCACCCGGTCGCCGCCCGCCCGGATGAGGTCGAGCGCGGTGGCGTCTCCGGCCGCGGCCGCCGCGGCGACGTCCACGGCGGTGAGCCGGCCGGCGGCCGCCAGGCGGACGGAGAGCTCCTCCGACCTGCCCGCGCGCGCCGCCTCCTCGGCGTCGCGGGCGAGGGCGGCACCGCTGAAGTGCGCTTCCAGGCAGCCCTTGTTGCCGCACGCGCACGGGCGGCCGTCCGGTTCGACCTGGATGTGCCCGATGTCGCCCGCGCTGCCCGTCGTACCGCGGTGGACCTGGCCGCCGACGACGATGCCGCAGCCGATGCCCGTCCCGATCTTGACGCAGAGGAAGTCGGCGACCGACCGGGCGACGCCCGCGTGCTGCTCCCCCATCGCCATCAGATTCACGTCGTTGTCGACCATGACGGGGCAGCCGAGTTCCTGGCTGAGCGCCTCCCGGACGGGGAAACCGTCCCAGCCGGGCATGATCGGCGGCGCGACCGGAACGCCCTCGGGGAAGCGGACGGGGCCGGGGACGCCGATGCCGGCGCCGTCGAAGCCCTCGGCAAGCCCCGAGGCGCGGAGTTTCGCCGCCATCGCCAGGGCCTGCTCGAAGACGGCGACGGGGCCCTCGCGGACGTCCATCGGGTGGTTGAGGTGCCCGAGGACCTCCAACTCGGCGTTGGTGACGGCCACGTCGATCGAGGTCGCGCCGATGTCGATGCCGAGGAAGCGCAGTCCGGGGGCGAGCCGGATGTTGTGCGAACGGCGTCCGCCGCGTGAGGCGGCGAGGCCGTCGGCGACGACGAGGCCGGTGTCGAGGAGCCGGTCCACCTCGACGGCGAGCTTGGAACGGGAGAGGTCGACCCGGTCGCCCAACTGGGCGCGGGAGTGGGGGCCTCCGTCGCGCAACAGCCGGAGCAGTCGCGCCTGGTGCGCGTTGGCGGGTCGTGCCGTCATGCGTCTCACGCGCCCCTCCCGAGTCGGAACCGTCGGCGTGCGTCGCGCCGTACGCGGCGCTGTCCGTCGCGCTTTCGAGGGGAACGTAGCAGCGGCGTCCTGGAGTGGGAAGAAGTTGCGCAGCAACCGGTGCGACTTTTTCCTGACTGAGGACAAAGGAGTCTTGGGGCTTCGGTCTGCCGCCGAGCGGGGTTCCCGGTGCGGATCAGCGCACGGCGACCAGACGGGCCGAGACGACGACGTTGCCGTCGTACCCCTTCTCCGGGGAGAAGCTCCCGCCGCAGGTGATCAGGCGCAGCTCGGGGTGTCCGGTGGCGCGGTAGATCCGGGCGGCCGGGAAGTTCTCCTTCGGGACGGTCTCGACGCCGTACACGGAGAAGACGGCGGTCCTGCCGTCCACGCGGGTGATCTCGATCCTGCGCTCCCGGGTGAGCGAGCCGAGTTCGAAGAAGACGGCCTTGCCGTCGGGGGTGTCGACATGGCCGACGAGGACGGCGGTGCCCTGTGCACCCGGGGTGACGGAGCCGGTGAACCAGCCGACGAGGTTCTTCTCGTACGCCGGCGGGGTCGCGATCCACCGCCCGGCGTCCAGGCCGACGTCCGTGACGGGCGCGTCGATGCGGGCGGCGGGGACACGCAGCCGCTCGGGGGGCGAGGCGGGCAGGGGCGCCGGGGCCCGTACGGGGGTGGCTGCCGCGACGTGGCCGGGGGCCGCGGCGGGGAGGGGCCGGGGCGGGCCGCCGGCGCGGTACTCCGCCGTGCCCGCCCGTACGAGATGGACGCCGACGAGCAGGACGACGACCACGACGCCCCAGGCGCCGCGCGTGCCCGGGCCCGCCCCCGGCGCCGGACCGCTGATTCCCCGCACGACCGCTCTTTTCCCTTCTTCCGTGTCCGTGTTCCGGCTCTGACTTCTCGGGTGGTCTCCGCTCCGGGACCGGCGGAGGGGGCGCCCCTCCGCCGCGGGCCTCGTCACCCCGGGCGGAGGGGCCGTTTCGGGGTCCCGACGTCCCCGCTCAGGCGGGTCCGTCGGCGCGGCGGCGGCGGAGCGTCAGCCAGGCGGCTCCGCCGAGGGCGCCCGCGATCAGCACGCCGCCGGCGACCACCTCGGCGGTGTCGAGCCGGCCGTCGGCGCCGCCGAAGCCGGCCCGGACCCCGTGGTCCGCGGCGGTGCCGGCGGGGTGGGATCCGGTGGAGCCTGAGGGATGGGCTCCGGCGACCTGGCCGCCGGTGGATCCGCCCTGCGTGGGGTGACCGCCGGTCGCCTGACCGGCGGGGACGTGCCCTCCGGCCGTCGGCGCCTCGGGGGCCTGAACGTCGAGGGCCGGATCGTCCTGGGCCGGGGCGTCAGGCGTCGGGGCGTCCGGGGCCGAGGTGTCCGGCGTCGGCCCGCCGGCCGTGTGCCCGCCGGTCGTGGGGCCGCCGGCCGGAGCTGCGATGGTCAGGGAGGTCGTCCCCCGTTCGCCCTCGCAGTCGAAGGTGACGTCGTACGCCGCACCGACCTTGGCCTCCGCGTCGACGGTGGCGGTGCCCGTGCGGCCCTCGTCCAGCGTGACGGTGTCGAAGACACCGGACTCGGCGGTCACGAACGGGACCTCGCACCCCTCGGAGGTGAGGGTGACGGTGCCGCCCGGCGCCACGCTCGAGGGCGTGACGGCGAAGGCGAAGGACGTGATGTCGTTCCCGGTGCCCTCGTCGGCGAGGGCCGCGACCGCGCCGAGCGGGACGGCCAGCGTCACGAGCAGGGCGGCGGAAGCGACATGTACGGCGCGCACGGCGGCCTCCCGGTCACGCGAGGGGCGCCTACGGACGGATTCCGTGTGCGGCGCGGGACGACCCTCACCCCGATCGAAGCTAGATGCGCCCCCGGCACCCCGCCACCGGGCTCCGCCGAACGGGAGCGGGACTCCGCCGGTTGCCACACCGGCCGGCCACACCCCCTACGGGACGCGGACGATCTGCCCGGCGTACGAGAGGTTCCCGCCGAAGCCGAAGAGCAGGGCGCGCGAGCCGGAGGGCAGCTCACCGCGCTCGACCAGCTTGGCGAGGGCGAGCGGGATGGAGGCGGCCGAGGTGTTGCCGGAGTCGACGACATCGCGGGCGACGACCGCGTTGACGGCGCCGATCTTGGCGGCGAGCGGCTCGATGATCCGCAGATTGGCCTGGTGGAGGACCACCCCGGCGAGGTCCTCGGGCGTGATGCCCGACCGCTCGCAGACCTCGCGGGCGAGCGCGGGCAGCCGCTGGGTCGCCCAGCGGTAGACGGACTGGCCCTCCTGGGCGAAGCGGGGCGGGGTGCCCTCGATCCGGACGGCGTTCCCCATCTCGGGGACCGAGCCCCAGAGCACCGGTCCGATGCCCGGCTCCTGGCCGTCGTCCGTGGCCTCGACCACGGCCGCCCCGGCGCCGTCGCCGACGAGGACGCAGGTGGTGCGGTCGGTCCAGTCCGCGACCTCGGTCATCTTGTCGGCGCCGATGACCAGCGCCCGGCGGGCCGCCCCCGCCCGCAGGGCGTGGTCGGCGGTGGCGAGCGCGTGGGTGAAGCCGGCGCACACGACGTTGAGGTCCATGGTGGCGGGCGACCCCATGCCGAGCCGGGCGGCCACCCGGGCGGCGGTGTTGGGCGACCGGTCGATCGCCGTGGAGGTGGCGACGAGGACCAGGTCGATGTCGGCGGGGCCCAGCCCGGCGGCGGCCAGGGCCTTGCCGGCGGCGTGGGCGGCCAGCTCGTCCACCGGTTCCTCGGGGCCGGCGATGTGGCGGGTCCTGATGCCGACCCGGCTGCTGATCCAGGCGTCGCTGGTGTCGACCAGCGCGGCCAGGTCGTCGTTGGTCAGTACCTTGGCGGGCTGGTAGTGCCCGAGCGCGGCGATTCGAGTGCCCGTCATGCCCGGGACCCCCTTGGGTTCGAGTGGTGCGTGGTGCGTGGTGCAAGCAGGAACCACCCAGTCTTGCCAGCGACTGATGGGTAACAGGACACGTAAACCACCAATAATCGCCCGTACCTGTTGGGAGACCGTGACAACGGGGCCGGTCGGGGCCGGTGGGGCGAGGAGGGACGGACGGGGCGGCTTCTGCCCCGTGAGACCGCCGTCCGGGCGGGCCGCGACCTCACGGTGCGGCGTGCAGGACAATGAGACCGTCGAGGTCACCACCTCGTCGCGCGACGACCCGGCGGCCGGCGGCTACCTCCGCGGCGAGGGCCGGTGCGGTTCTCCGATCACGCACAGAATGGGTGGGGCCACCATGGGACGGGTCACCGAGCGACGGCGCGTCATCCGGATCCGCGCGGGGGCCGTGACCACGCGCCCCGACACGCTGGTGGCCGAGGAGCCGCTGGAGATCCGTCTCGACGGCAAGCCGCTCGCCGTCACCATGCGCACCCCGGGAGACGACTTCGCCCTGGCGGCCGGGTTCCTCGTGAGCGAGGGGGTGCTCGGCGCCGCCTCCGACGTACGGAACATCGTGTACTGCGCGGGAGCCACGGAGGACGGCGGCAACACGTACAACGTGGTGGACGTGCGGCTGGCTCCCGGTGTCACCCTCCCGGACATCACCCTGGAGCGGAACGTGTACACCACGTCGTCGTGCGGGCTGTGCGGCAAGGCCAGCCTGGACGCCGTGCGGACCACCACCCGCTACCCGATCGCCGACGCTCCCCCGGTCCGGATCACGCCCGAGCTGCTCGCCGGCCTCCCCGACCGGCTGCGGGCCGCGCAGCGGGTCTTCGACCGGACCGGCGGTCTGCACGCGGCGGCGCTCTTCACCGAGGACGGGGAGCTGCTGGACGTACGGGAGGACGTGGGGCGCCACAACGCGGTCGACAAGCTGATCGGCCGCGCGCTGCGGGAGGACCGGCTGCCGCTGGACCGGGCCGTGCTGCTGGTGTCGGGCCGGGCCTCGTTCGAGCTGGCGCAGAAGGCGGTGATGGCGGGGATCCCGGTCCTCGCGGCGGTCTCGGCACCGTCCTCGCTGGCCGTGGACCTGGCGGCCGAGACGGGGCTGACGCTGGTCGGCTTCCTGCGCGGCCCGGACATGAACGTGTACGCGGGTGAGCACCGGATAGCCCTCGGGGCCGAAGCCCCCCGGGGCTGACCGGGGCAGAGCGGGGCCGCCGCGGGGGTCCCGTGGCCGCACCGGCGGAACGGCGACCCGGCGGCCCCGGGCGCAAAGACCCGGCGACCCGAGGGAGCGGCGGCCCGGCGGTCGGCGCACCCCCTCGTGCCGCCCCGCGCCCCCGGACCCGTCCCTTCCGGGCGTCAGTTCTTCGGGGGCTCGATCATCTGGAGGGTGAGGGTGGCCGGAGGGTCGGCGACTCCGGGGCCGCCCGCCGCCGTCCAGGCGAGGATGTCGTCGAGGCAGTCGTCGTCGGCGGTCCAGCCGATCCAGGCGGCCCGGCCGCCCCGGCGGCGGCCCTCGGCGGAGGGCTGGACCACGACCACGTTGGCCTGTGCGCACGGGCCCAGACAGTCGCTGGTACGGACGATCAGCCGGCCGCCGGAGGCCGCGGCGGCCTCGCGCAGCCGGGCGAGCTGGCCGGCGTGGTCGGTGCCGGGGTGCTTGCGGGCGTCGCCGCAGCAGCAGCCCCGGCAGACGACCAGGGAGCAGGGGCGGGCGCCGTAACGTATCGGGACCCGGTTCACGCGGGTCCGTCCAGGGTGATGTCCGCGGCCGGGGCGACCGTGCCGAGGCGGGGGAAGTCGAGGGTGACGGAGGCGCGGTGCTCCTCCGCCGTGAAGGCGGTCATGACGTCCTCGGCGAAGACGACGTCGTAGCCGAGGTCGCAGGCGGCGCGGGCGGTCGACTCGACGCCGAGGTTGGTGGCGATGCCGCCGAAGACCAGCGTGGTGACGGAACGCGCGGCCAGGAGCTCGTGGAGCCCGGTCCCGTGGAACCCGCCGATCGTGCGCTTCACGACCACGCGGTCGCCGTCGTGGACGGGCGCGGGGACGAGGTCGCTGCCGGGCGGCTGGGTGTCGATGTTCGGCCGTTCCACCCTGATGTGGACGGCGGGGGCGCCGGCGGCGCGGAAGGTCGTGGCGAGCCGGGTCGCGGCGGCGACGACGTCCGTTCCGGGACGGGGGGCGAGGGGCAGCGCGACGATGCGTTCCATCAGGTCGACGAGAACGAGTGCGGTGCGGCCGGGATCGAGTGCGGGCATGGGAGCACCGTAACCGTCCCGTTGATCTTCACGGGCGGGGTGTGGATGTGATCTCGCCACGCCGGGGAACAGCCCGGGAGGCTGTGACCGTACGAGGGTCCGGGCCGTGGGCGGGCTCCGGCTCGGGGTCGCGGGAGCGGCGCTTGGCGATCACGGCGCAGACCATCAGCTGCATCTGGTGGAAGAGCATCAGCGGCAGCACCGCGAGCGAGGCGTGGGCGCCGAACAGCACGCCCGCCATCGGCAGTCCGGCCGCCAGGCTCTTCTTCGAGCCGGCGAACTGGATCGCGATCCGGTCCTCGCGCCCGAAACCGAGCCGCTTCGCGCCGTACCAACTGACCGCGAGCATCACCGCGAGCAGCACGGCCTCCACGGCGAGCAGCAGCCCGAGCCGCGCCGGGGTGACCTGGTGCCAGATGCCGGCGACCATGCCCAGGCTGAAGGCGGTGTAGACGACGAGGAGGATCGAGCCCCGGTCGACGTGGCCGAGGCCCTTCTTGTGCCGGACCAGGAAGCCGCCGACCCAGGGGCGCAGCAGCCGCCCGGCCAGGAACGGGACGAGCAGCTGGAAGACGATCTTCAGGAGCGAGTCGGCCGAGAGACCGCCCGTGGTGCCGCCCAGCAGCGCGGCGGCGAGCAGCGGGGTCAGCACGATGCCGGCCAGCGAGGAGAAGGAGCCCGCGCAGATCGCGGCCGGCACGTTCCCGCGCGCGATCGAGGTGAAGGCGATCGAGGACTGGATGGTGGAGGGGACCAGGCAGAGGAAGAGGAACCCGCTGTACAGCTCGGGCGGGAGCACCGTCGGCACCAGGCCACGGGCGGCCAGGCCGAGGAGCGGGAAGGCGACGAAGGTGCAGGCCAGGACGGTGACGTGGAGCCGCCAGTGCCGGAGTCCTTCGAGGGCCTCGCCGGTGGAGAGCCGGGCGCCGTAGAGGAAGAAGAGGAGGGCGATCGCCGCCGTGGACGCGCCGTTCGCGAGGACGGCCGCCGTGCCGGAGGCCGGGAGCAGGACCGCGAGACCGACCGTACCGAGCAGCGCCAGGACGTACGGGTCGATCGGCGGCCGGGACGGCAGAAGGGTCGTACGACGGCTCATGGGCTCCACTGCTCTCGGACGCGGTGCGTGCCCTGCCATCCTGACCCCTCCCCCTTTGATCGGGAATCCCGTACAGCGCTCTGACTGTCATCACGTTCCGCGATAGCCGCGCCGCCGCGCGATAGCCTCGTCGCGTGTACGACCCCGCGCAGCTGCGCACCTTCCTCGCGGTCGCCCAGACGCTGAGCTTCACGCAGGCCGCGCGGCGGCTCGGGCTGCGGCAGTCGACCGTCAGCCAGCACGTGCGACGCCTCGAGGAGGCGACCGGGCGTCCGCTGTTCACCCGGGACACGCACAGCGTGGAGCTGACGGAGGACGGCGAGGCGATGCTCGGCTTCGCCCGGACGATCCTGCAGGCGCACGAGCGGGCGTCGGCGTTCTTCACCGGGACGCGGCTGCGCGGGCGGTTGCGCTTCGGGGCCTCTGAGGACTTCGTGGTGACCCGGCTGCCGGAGATCCTCCAGTCGTTCCGGAGCGAGCACCCCGAGGTGGACCTGGAGCTGACGGTCGAGCTGTCGGGAACCCTGAACGCCCGGCTGGAGGCAGGACGGCTCGATCTGATCCTCGCCAAGCGGCGCGCGGACGAGACCGGCGGCGAGCTGGTGTGGCAGGACGCGCTGATCTGGATCGGCTCGCCCCAGCTGCGCCTGGACCCGGACCGGCCGGTTCCGTTGATCGTCTTCCCGCCGCCGGGGATCACCCGGGCGCGGGCGCTGGAGGCCCTGGAGGCGCAGGGGCGGGCGTGGCGGATCGCGTGCACGAGTTCGAGCCTGAGCGGCAACATCGCGGCGGCGCGGGCCGGGCTCGGGGTGATGGCGCACACGCGGGGCCTGGTGCCGCCGGGGCTGAGCCGGGTGCCCGCGCGGGCCGGGCTGCCGGAGCTGGGCGAGGTCGACTTCGTCCTGCGCAAGGGGCGGCGGGGCGGGGCGACCCAGCGGGCGGCGGACGCCCTGGCCACGGCGATCCTCGCGGGCGGCGACCGGCTGCACCGCCCGCACTGAGGGCCGGGGCGGGCGACCGGCCGCGAGCCCGCGCCGGAGGCCGGGCCGCGCGCCCGCGTGTCGGGAGCGGGGTGGTGATCGGCCGCGCGCCCGCGTCGGGAGCGCGGCGGTGATCGGCCGGTACAGATTCCGTGGAGATTCGCTCCCCGGCTGCTTACCGGCGAGTCAGTAACGACCGGCGCCGCTCCGCCACTTGTCCTTCCTCCCCGCGCTGACCTGTGCGTATGCACAATGTCCCGACTTCGTGAAGGCCCTCCCGCCGGGCAGGCCCGTGGGGTACCGTCACCCGCGCCGTACGGAGCGCGACAACGAGCGGTCGAGGAGCAGGTCTTTGCGCGAGTTCACCGTGCCGCCCGTCGAGGCGGCGCCTCAGGTCGGCGGTCTGGCGGACGCCGTGTTCGACCACGCCCTGGAGGCGCCGGACCGGGTCGTGCTCGGCCGCAAGGACGCCGGGGGCGTGTGGCGGGAGGTGACCTCCGCGCAGTTCCGCGACGAGGTGCTGGCCCTCGCCAAGGGGCTCATCGCGCACGGCGTGCGGTTCGGTGACCGGGTCGCGATCATGGCCAGGACCCGTTACGAATGGACGCTCTTCGACTTCGCGCTCTGGACGCTCGGCGTGCAGTCGGTGCCGATCTACCCCACCTCCTCGGCGGAGCAGGTCTACTGGATGCTGCACGACGCCGAGGTGACGGCGTGCGTGGTGGAGCACGAGGACCACGCGATGACCATCGGCTCGGTCATCGACCGGCTCCCCCGGATGCAGCGGCTGTGGCAGCTGGACGCGGGCCGTGGCGCGGTCGCCGAACTGATGGAGGCGGGCGCCGGGATCGACGAGGACGTCGTCCACCGGCACCGGCGGGCGGTGACCCCCGACTCGGTCGCCACGATCATCTACACCTCCGGCACGACGGGCCGCCCCAAGGGGTGCGTGATCACGCACTCCAACTTCATGTTCGAGACGGACATGCTGGTGGGCCGCTGGGAGCCGGTGTTCCACTCGAAGCCGGGCGACGAGGCCTCGACGCTGCTCTTCCTGCCGCTCGCCCACGTCTTCGGTCGGATGGTGGAGGTGGCGGCGGTCCGCAGCGGAGTGAAGCTGGGCCACCAGCCGGCCCTCACGGCCTCGGAGCTGCTGCCCGATCTGGCCGCGTTCCGGCCGACGTTCATCCTGGCCGTGCCGTACGTCTTCGAGAAGGTCTTCCACGCGGCCCGCCGCAAGGCGGAGGCCGACGGGAAGGCGGGCCCCTTCGACAAGGCCGTGGAGGTGGCGGTCAAGTACGCCGAGGCGATGGAGCACCGGGCGTTCGGGCTCGGACCCGGGCCCTCGGCGGCGCTGCGGGTGCAGCACCAGTTCTTCGAGAAGGTCGTGTACGGGAAGGTCCGCGAGGCCATGGGCGGGCGGGTCCGGCACGCGATGTCGGGCGGGTCGGGGATGGACCGGCGGCTCGGGCTGTTCTTCGAGGGCGCGGGAGTGACGGTCTTCGAGGGGTACGGCCTGACGGAGTCCTCGGCGGCGGCCACGGCGAACCCGCCCGAGCGCGTGAAGTACGGGACGGTCGGGCAGCCGGTCCCGGGGACGACCGTGCACATCGCCGAGGACGGTGAGGTGTGGCTGCACGGGGGGCAGGTCTTCTCGGGGTACCTCAACGACCCGCGCGCCACCGCCGCCGTGCTCGACAACGGCTGGCTGGCCACCGGGGACCTGGGCATGCTCGACGAGGAGGGCTATCTGACGATCACCGGGCGGAAGAAGGAGATCCTGGTGACCTCCAACGGCAAGAGCGTGTCGCCGGCCGGTCTGGAGGAGCGGATCCGGTCGCATCCGCTGATCGCCCAGTGCATCGTCGTGGGCAACGACCGACCCTACATCGCCGCGCTGGTGACCCTGGACCAGGAGGCGGTGGAGCACTGGCTGGCGATGCAGGGGCGGATGCCGCTGCCCGCGGCCGATCTGGTGCGGGACCCGAGCCTGGAGGCGGAGATCCGGCGGGCGGTGGTCTCGGCCAACACCCTCGTCTCGCAGCCGGAGTCGGTACGGACGTTCCGGATCCTGGCCCACCCCTTCAGCGAGGAGCACGGCCTGCTCACCCCGTCGCTGAAGCTGAAGCGGAAGGCGATCGAGAAGGTGTACGCGACGGAGGTCGAGGCGCTGTACGGCTGACCGGCACCGGGCCGCCCCGGGCCCGGAGGGTCCGCCGGGCGTAGCCGATCCCGTCGTCCGGGAGGCGTATCTCGGCGCGAGCGGTGGTATCCGGAAGGACGGGGCGAGCGGCACGGCGGAATGCGATCCGCCGCCCGATCGTTGACCCTGGGAGTACCACCCGACGACGTTAGGATCGACCCCTCGTGAGCACGGACAACAAGGTCCCTTCCCTCACCCTGAACAACGGCGTGCGGATGCCGCAGCTCGGCTTCGGCGTCTGGCAGGTGCCGGACGACGAGGCGGCGCAGGCGGTGACCACGGCCCTGGAGGCCGGCTACCGCTCCATCGACACGGCCGCGATCTACGAGAACGAGACGGGCACGGGCCGGGCCGTCACCGGCTCGGGGATCCCGCGCGACGAGCTCTTCGTCACGACGAAGCTGTGGAACACCGAGCAGGGGTACGACTCGACCCTGCGCGCCTTCGACGCCTCGCTCGACCGGCTGGGCCTGGACTACGTCGACCTGTACCTGATCCACTGGCCGGTGCCGGCCAAGGACGCGTACGTCGACACGTACCGGGCGTTCGAGAAGATCCACGCCGACGGCCGCGCCAAGGCCATCGGGGTGTCGAACTTCCTCCCCGAGCACCTGGAGCGGCTGATCGGCGAGACGTCGATCGTCCCGGCCGTCAACCAGATCGAACTCCACCCCCACCTGCAGCAGCAGGAGTCCCGCAAGGCGCACGCCGACCACGGCATCGCGACCGAGGCGTGGTCGCCGCTGGGGCAGGGCAAGGGGCTCCTGGAGGTTCCGGCGATCGTCGCGATCGCCCAGAAGCACGGCCGCACCCCCGCCCAGGTGGTGCTGCGCTGGCACCTCCAGACGGGCAACGTGGTCATCCCGAAGTCGGTGACCCCGGACCGCATCCGGGAGAACATCGACGTCTTCGGCTTCGAGCTGGACGACGAGGACATGGGCGCGATCGCCGTCCTCGACGAGAGCCGCCGCCTCGGCCCGGACCCGGCCGAGTTCAACGCCGGCGCCTGAGCCCCAGGGGTTCCTGTCGATCAGACCCCGGCGAGATCCGCACGACCCTTCGGCACCGCGTCCGCGGCGCCGCGCGACCGCCCTCCGGCCGGAGGATGCATCCCCGGCCGGAGGGCGGTCGTGTGCGGCGGTAGGGCGGTCGTTCGCGGTGGTCAGGCGACGGTGAGGACGATCTTGCCGCGGGTGCGGCCCGACTCGCCCAGCTCGTGCGCCTTCGCCGCCTCCGCCAGGGGGAGGACCGTGTCGACCTCGGGCCGCAGCCGTCCCGACTCGACCAGTTCGGCGAGGCCGAGGAGCCCGGCGTAGTCCGGCTCGACGAGGGTGAAGCCGGTGCGGATGCCCCGCTCGGGCGCCGGGACGGCGTCCGGGGACGGCAGGGTCACCAGCGTGCCGCCGTCGCGGAGCACCGGAAGCGAGCGGGTGCCGTAGTCGCCGCCGAAGCAGTCGAGGACGACGTCCACGTCCCGTACGGTCTCGGCGAAGTCGGTCGTCGTGTAGTCGACGGGCTCGTCGACGCCGAGCGAGCGCAGGAACTCGTGCTTGGCCGCGCTCGCCGTGCCGAGGACGTACGCCCCGCGGGCCTTGGCGATCTGGATGGCGAGGTGGCCGACGCCGCCCGCCGCCGCGTGGACGAGGACCCGCTGGCCGGGACGCAGCGCGGCCGTCTCCACGAGGGCCTGCCAGGCGGTGAGGCCGGCGAGCGGGAGCGCCGCGGCCTCGACGTGCGAGAGGGAGGCGGGCTTGCGGGCGAAGTGACGGGCCGGGGCGGTGACGTACTCGGCGTACCCGCCGGCCTGCCGCGGGAACTCCGGCATGCCGAAGACCTCGTCGCCGGGGGCGTAGAGCGTGACACCGAGGCCGACGGCCTCCACGACGCCGGAGACGTCGTAGCCGAGGACGGGGGTCTCGTCCCACATGCCGAAGCCGCCGGTGGCGCGGGACTTCCAGTCGATCGGGTTGAGGCCGGCCGCGTGGACCCGGACCAGGATCTCGGTGGGGCCGGGCTCGGGGCGGGCGACGCGGGTCTCGGTGAGGACCTCGGGGCCGCCCCATTCGGTGGCGGTGACGGCGCGCATCGTGGTGGGGGCGGCGGCGGGGGCGGCGTTCATGAAGGGCTCTCCTGTGCGGTGTCCGGTGCGGTGTCGCGTGGTGAGCCTCCAGCGTCGGCGAGATTCCCGCCGCCCAGTACTGGCCAGAAGGCCATGATGTGACAGAATCTGGCCATGACCACCTGTCGGCCGTCGCCACCCGAGCACCGCGACCCCTCCCTGCCGCCGCCCCACCGGGTGGCGGTGCTCGCCCTGGACGGTGTGATCCCGTTCGAGCTGGGCATTCCCGCCCGGATCCTCGGCGCCCCGGCCGCCGTGGACGGCTCGTCCCTCTACGACGTGCGCGTCTGCTCCCTCGACGGCGCGCCGGTCCGCACCTCGGACGGCTTCTCGATCGTCCCCGAGCACGGGCCGGAGGAGCTGGCGCTGGCCGACACCCTCGTCGTGCCGCCCACCTACGAACTGCGCGCGCTCGCCGAGGACGGCTCGCTCCGTGACCGGCTGGCGGAGACCCTGGGGCGGGTGCGCCCCGGCACCCGGATCGTCTCCATCTGCACGGGTGCGTACGCCCTGGCGTCGGTCGGCCTGCTCGACGGGCGCCGTGCCACCACCCACTGGTGGGAGGCCGCGCACTTCCGGTCCCTCTTCCCGGACGTGCTGCTCGACGAGGACGTGCTGTTCGTGGACGACGGGGACATCCTGACGTCGGCGGGGGTCGCGGCCGGGGTCGACCTCTGTCTGCACCTGGTCCGCAAGGACCACGGCAGCGCGATGGCCAATCTCGTCGCCCGCCGCTGCGTCGTCCCGCCGTGGCGGGACGGCGGCCAGGCGCAGTACATCGAGCGTCCGGTCCCCGAGCCGACGGCCGCCACCACCGCGCCCACCCGCGCCTGGGCCCTGGAGCGGCTCGACCGGCCGCTGACCCTGAACGAGCTGGCGGGGCACGCGCGGATGAGCGTACGGACCTTCACGCGCCGCTTCCGCGACGAGGCGGGGACCACGCCCGGGCAGTGGCTCACCGCCCAACGCCTGGAGCTGGCCAAGCAGTTGCTGGAGACCAGCGATCTGTCGGTGGACCACATCGCGGACCGGGCGGGGTTCGGCAGCGGCAACTCCCTTCGGCAGCACATGCGCAGTGCGGTGGGGGTCTCCCCCGCGACCTACCGGCGCACCTTCCACCTGACCACGTCGAGCAAGGGGTAGAGAGTGAGCGGATCGCCCGCACCGGTCGAGGAGGGTCTCTACCGGGTGAGGAACGTGGCCAGCGGGCTGCTGCTGGAGGTGTACGGAGGGTCGAGCCGCAGCGGCGCCAACGTCCAGCAGGGCAAGGAGAACGGCACACCCGGCCAGCACTGGCACATCACGCCGGTCCCGAACGGCGGCGGCCTCCATCACCTGGTCAACGCGGCCGGCGGCAAGCGGCTCGACGTGGCGAACGCCTCGACCGAGAACGGCGCCAACGTCCAGCTGTGGAAGGCGAACAACTTCGGCGCCCAGGAGTGGATCATCGAGCAGGACCTCCAGACGCCGGGCACGGTCGCGCTGGTGAGCTTCGTCAGCGGGCTGCTCCTGGAGGTCGAGGACGGCTCGATGGACGACGGCGGGAACGTCCGGCAGTGGGAGGACACCGACTCCCCCTCCCAGTGGTGGCGGCTGGAGCCGGTGTCCTGAGCCCGCGCGCCGAGCCCGCCCCGGACGGCGGCGGTCACCCCTTCCGGGCGGCGTGGACGGTACGGGCCGCGAGCCGGAACAGGTCCGTGCGGCGGTGCAGCGAGAGCGGCTCGGACGGGTCGAGGAGCCGGTCCAGGGCCTTGAGGTCGTCCTCCGCGGCCGAGCCCTCGCAGGTGACGCGCAGGCGCTCGAAGTGGGCGACGGCCTGCTCCCTTACGACCGGGGCGACGGGGGCGGGGCTGTCGGCCAGGAAGGTGCGCGTGCCGGCCGGGGTGAGCCCGGCGGCGGAGAGCAGCGCGGGCCAGTCGTCGACCTCGTCCCTGGCGCCGGGCAGCGCCGACCGCATCTCGCCGAACCACTCCGCGTGCAGCGCGTCGAGCCGGGCCTCCAGGCCGGGGCGGCCGATGCCCTGGTTCCACGGCAGGTGGCGGGCGGGCAGGCCGCCCTCGACGAGGACCAGGAGGCCGCCGGGCCGCAGGCGTTCGGCGAAGGCCGCCAGCGCGGCCCGCTGATCGCCCATGTGGTGGAGGGTGTTGGCGGCCCAGAGGAGGTCGGCGTCGCCCAGTCCGCCGATGGCCGCGGGGAGTTCGGCGTGCAGGGTGGTGAGCCGTCCGCCGAGACCGCGGGCCTCGGCGCGGTCCCGGGCCCGCTCCAGCAGCTCCGGGGTGCCGTCGACGGCGACGGTCTCCGCGGCGGGAAAGGCCTCCGCGAGCAGCGCGGTCAGGACGCCGGGGCCGCTGCCGATGTCCAGGATCCGGCGGACGCCGTCGCCGGGGAGGAGGGTGCCGAGCCAGGCGGCCGCCTCCGCGTAGAGGGGGCTCTCGATCTCCGCCTGGCGCTCCAGGAGCACGGCCATCTCGGCCCAGTCGACGGCGTGGCCCACCTCGTGGTGGCCGTGGCCGGCGCCCTGGCGGGGCTGCCCGCCGTGCGGGTGCGGGTGCGGGTTCGGGTGCCCGTGCTCGGGCTCGTGAGGACTCATGGGCCCAGGCTGCGACGGGCGGGCCGGAAACGCCACATGCCTTGCCGTTCCGGCAAACTCACCGCCGGGCCGTCGGGGGCTCCGGCCGAGGGACCCAGCGCCTCCGCGACGGACGGGGTCAGGCGCTTCCTGGGCCGCGAGCCCCGCGAGGTCACAGCCAGCGCGACCGGGGCGTTCGGGGCTGGGGCCTTCGCGACCGGGGCGTTCGGGGCCGGGGCCCGTCGTCCCGCTGATCCCCGGGTCGCCCGGGCCGCCCGGGCCGCCCCTTCCCGAAGCGGGCGGACCGGGGCGGGCGGACCGGGGCGCGCGGGCACGCCCCGCGCGGCTCGGCCGTGTGGGATCGTGGTCGGGTGACCCTGGAGGACCTCGTCCGGCTGCGCCGGGCCCGCGACCTGATGGACCGCGCGTACGCGGATCCCCTCGACGTGCCGGCGCTGGCGCGTGTCGCGCTCATGTCGCCGGGCCACTTCTCCCGCAGCTTCCGGGCCGCCTTCGGGGAGACGCCGTACAGCTATCTCATGACCCGCCGGATCGAGCGGGCGAAAGCCCTGCTGCGGCGGGGCGACCTGACGGTCACGGAGGTGTGCTTCGCGGTCGGGTGTACGTCCCTGGGCTCGTTCAGCACACGCTTCACCGAGCTGGTCGGCGAGACCCCGAGCGCCTACCGGGCCCGCGGCCACGACGAGGGCAGCGCGATCCCGGCCTGCTTCGCGAAGATCCACACGCGCCCGGTCAGAAACGGCGAGGCCACAACGCCGCCACGCTCCTAAGTTCTGTCGCCAAAGCCATGCATCAGCCCGAGAGCGGTACACGGAGGCCGCTACCTCGCCGGCAGCCCATTCAGGCGACCGGGCACCTGTCAGTGACTCCTTCTACGCTTTCAACCGTGAACATAGATGATCTTTCATGGCAGGTCGACAACTACGGTGGCCTGCCTCCCCGAAAAGTGGATCTCCTGCTGGAGCGCGGTCACCTGGACCTGGTGATTCAGGCAGCGGAAGAGCGCGCTGAGTGGTTCTGCGCGGAGCGCGCGGCGCAGGAGCTGTGTCTGAGGGGCGCGTTCGGTCGGGCCATCGAGATGATGGAGCCGTTTGTGGCTCTCGGGTGGCGGCCGTCCCTCTGGGCGAACGCGAACGTTCTGCTGCGGGCGGGCCGGACGGGCGAGGCCCTGGATCTGGTCCGTCCTGGCGAGGAGGGGCGTACCTCGGAGTATGTGTGCCGGGACTTTGCCGAGCTGCTCGTCAGGGCAGGGCGTGTTGACGAGGCCGTCGATCTGCTCGTGCCGCATCTTGGGGGGTGGTGGATTCGGTCGGTGCTGGTGGAGATCACCGAGGGCCAGGGCCGAGACGAGCGGGTGCTGGAGTTGATCGCCCCGCACGCCGAGACTGCGCGGCAGGCCCTTGAGAAGAGCCGTTGGGCTTCCATCGACGAAGGAGTCCTGGTACTCCAGACTCGGATGCTGGAACGTATGAACCGCGCCGACGAGGCGATCCGCGTCCTCGGCACGGACATCGCCGTGCAACGCTATGGCACCCAGAACACCCTGACCGCCTACGCCGAACTGCTGTCACGCCACCACCGGCTGGACGCCCTGCGTGAGCTGGCCACCGGAGAGCACGCCCACACCGTCCTTGACATCTTCGCCGGTGCCCTCCGCGACTGCGGCCGGGCCGACGAGGCCGAGACGGTGATGCGGGAGGCTATCGCCGCTGACGACTGGGTCGGGTATCGGGCCTGGCTCTCCGGGACCCTGTTGCAGGACGGCCGGTTGGACGACGCAATCGCCGTGGCCGAACCCGGCTTCAGTTGGTACGACTGCTCCAACCTCCTGGCCCCACTCGTCCACCCGCTGTTCGACCGTCCCGAAGAGCTGCTCTACCTTCTGGACCACCCCCTGACCGTTCCCCACCATGGCCACGAGGAATTTCGCTACTCATGGAGGGCCTTCGCCCTCGCCAGTCTCGGTCGCGCTGAGGAAGCGATCGCTGTGGTCGAGGCCCACCCGGACCCGTTCAACGATCCCCGCCTCGTCAGAGCCGACCTGCTCAGTACCGCCGGCCACCTCGCGCAAGCCGAGGCGGAACTGCGGGATCTGGGTACCGTCAAAGCACGTGAGGACCTGTTCGAGGTCCTCGTCAAGCAAGGGCGAGCGGCCGAAGCGGTCGCCGCCCACCCCGCCGTCGCCGAGCAGCGTGCCGCCAGGGCGAAGACCGCATCCGTTCCCCTGCGGGAGGACGGGTATTCCGCGGACCCCCCTTTCTAGGCGGTGCCTTCAGATGATCTTTCCTGCTGGATCATGGTGGTATGACGCACCGCCACGAGTCGGATGCCGAGTGGGAGTTCGCGCGGCCGTTGCTGCCTGTATCGCTGCGGGGACGGAAGCGGGCTGGACGACCGCCGTGTCCTGAACGGGATCGTGTGGAAGTTCCGCACCGGCGTCGCCTGGCGGGATGTGCCCGAGCGATACGGTCCATGGGCCACGCTCCATACCCGCTTCCGTAGGTGGGCGATGGATGGGATGTTCGACCGGATGCTCCGGGCTGCCCAGGCGAAAGCCGATGCGGCCGGCGATGTCGAATGGCTCGTCTCGGTTGACTCGACCGTCGTGCGTGCCCACCAGCACGCCGCCGGAGCCCGAAAAGAGGGCTCCGCAACCCCGGCGCTCGGCCGGTCCAGAGGTGGACTGACCAGCAAGATCCACCTGGCATGTGACGGCCGGGGCCGTCCCCTCGCCTTTGTCGTCACGGGCGGCAAACACCAACGACTGCACCCGGTTCACCACCGTGATGGAAGCGATCAGAGTGCCCCGGATCGGACCGGGACGGCCCCGCATCCGGCCAGATCACGTCCTGGGCGACCAGGGCTACAGTTCGAAGGCGATCCGCACCTGGCTCCGCCGCCGGCATCCCGCACACGATCCCCGAGCGGGCCGACCAGGTTCGAAACCGGGCCCGGCGTGGCAACCATGGAGGTCGCCCAACGGCCTTCGACCGCGAGGCTTACAAACAGCGCAATGTCGTGGAACGGTGCTTCAACTGTCTCAAGCAGTGGCGAGGCATCGCTACGAGGTACGAAAAGACCGCTGATTCCTACGAAGCCGCCGTTACCCTCGCCTCACTCCTCATGTGGGCGTGACATCTGACGACAGAGCCTAGGGGGTGTCGCGGCCCCGCCGGCAGCATGCTGCGCTTAGTCCGGCCGCGCGGGCGGTGGGCCCCGGCGGGGCGTGGGGGCCGGCGGCCGGGTCAGTGCGCCCCGTGGGCCGGGGCCACCGCCTCCACACGCTCCGCCAGGGCGAAGTCCTTCTCGGTGATCGTGCCGCCGGCCGAGTGGGTGTGCACGGAGACGGCGACAGTGTCGTAGCCGAGCGTCAGGTCGGAGTGGTGGTCGAGCTCCTGTTGGATCTGCGCCACGTGGACGACGAGCGCGGTGGCGGCGAAGTGGTCGCCCAGACGGTACGTACGCGTGATCCGGTCGTCCGCGAGCGTCCAGCCGGGAAGCTCGCGCAGGCGGTCCTCGATCTCCTTCTGCGACAGCGGCTCTGTGGGCATGTCCGTACTCCCTCCGGTCGGGGTTGCTGACCGTGACGATACGGTCCCGGAGACTCGATACCCGGGCCGACACCTGGGATACCGTCGGGCCATGACAACTCTCGTGACGGGTCCGGGCGTAGGGCCGCTCCTGAGGGGGTGGCGCGAGCAGCGTCGGCTGAGCCAGCTGGAGCTGGCGATACGGGCCGATTCCTCGGCCCGGCACATCTCGTTCGTCGAGACGGGCCGGTCCCGGCCGAGCGAGGAGATGGTCCTGCGTCTCGCCGAGCACCTGGACGTGCCGGTACGGGAGCGCAACGCGCTCCTGCTGGCGGCGGGTTACGCCCCCCGGTACACGGAGACGGCGCTCGACGCCCCGCGCATGGAGACCTTGCGGAAGGGGATCGAGCAACTCCTCTCCGGCTACGACCCGTATCCGGCGCTCGTCGTGGACGGCTCGTACACCGTGGTGGCGGCCAACGAGGCGATCGGGCGGCTCCTGGCCGGGCTGCCGGAGCACCTGCTGACCCCGCCGGTGAACGTGATGCGGGTGACGCTGCACCCGGAGGGGCTCGCTCCGCGGATCCGCAATCTCCGTGAGTGGCGGGCGCACCTGCTGCACCAGATGGAGCGGCAGATCGGCCTGGCCCGCTCGGCGGCGCTGCGGGCGCTGTACGAGGAAGTAGCCGCGTATCCCGTGCCGGAGGCCGCGGCCGAGGGGGAGGACGGTCCGGGCCGGGAGGATCCGGAGCCGTACCCGTATGTCGCGCTGCCCCTGCGGATCGAGCACGACGGGCGGGTGCTGTCGTTCGTGTCGTCGATCTCGACGTTCAACACGCCGATGGACGTGACGGTCGCCGAGCTGGCCATCGAGACGCTCCTCCCGGCCGACCCGGCGACGGTCGCGTACCTGCGGTCGTCGGGTTCTACTCCGTAGCCCGCAGGGCCGACCACTGGAGGACGGCGAAGGCGGCGACGACGGCCGCCTGCGCCGGGATCCACACCAGGCCGGCGGTGGTGGGCTCCAGCCAGGCGACGAGGGCGACGAGGCTGAGGACGGCCCACAGGGCGTTGACGTCTACGACGAGCCGCACGCCGAGGGCGGCGGGACGCGGGCGGGTCGCGAGCCAGGCGACCCCGGCGGCGAACACGGTGAGCAGCAGGCCGAGTTCGAGCAGCAGCCCTGAGCCGACGCCGAGCAGCTCCCCCAGCGGTCCGGAGGCGGCGAGGTAGGCGAGCCCGTTGCCGCCGGTGACGGCGGCGTCGAGGGCGAGGAAGCGGCGCACCATGGACTGGGGGCGGTTGGTGCGGGAGAGACCGGTGAGCAGGGCCTGGGACATGGCGGATCACGCTCCGTGGGGAGTTCGGGCCGATGGTGGGCCCGGAGCTCGGACGGAGTGCGCCGCCCGAGTCCCGGTGGCCACCACGATGCCGCCGCGCACGGCCGGGGTCGATGACGTCCCAGGTAATGCGGGGCCCCGCGGCCGGGTGCCGCGGGTCGATACGGCTAACGCCAGACGGTCTGCACCGAGTCGAGCTGGACCCAGGTGATCGGGCTGGTGGCGGTGGCGCCGTAGACGCTGACCGCGCCGGACGGGTTGACCTCGAAGCGGCAGGCGTTGACGCCCTGGTGGTTGTTGCGCGGCGCGGTGGCGCGGGCGTACCAGCTCGGGGTGAGGCCGGCCGGGAGGGTGGCGATGCGGGCGTCCGCGGTGAGGTTGCAGGAGATCAGGCCGCGCGCCTGGAGGTAGGCCGTTCCTGCGAGGGTGAGGATGCGGACCTGCGGGGTGGCCCCGGCCTGCGGGGTGATGCCGGGTTCGAGGACGAGGTCGGTCCACTCGCCGGCCTCGACGCCCGCGGGGGCGGCGGCGGCCGGGGAGGCGGCGGCCAGGCTGCCGACGGTGAGGGCGGCGGGCAGGGCGAGGGCGGCACCGAGGATGCCGCGGCGGTTCTGGGGCATGGGGGGGGCGTCTCCTTGACGGGTGTCGGGGAAGGGCGGGGGCGGGTGGCTCGGCTCGCGCGCCGGGCCGTCAGCTCCAGATGGCGCTGAAGCTGTCCAGCTGCGCCCAGGTGATGACGTGGGTGTCGCGTCCGCCGTAGATCCGCAACTGCCGGTCGCTGCTCGCCTCGACGCGGGCCACGCACACGCCGGCGATGTTGTTGCGGGGGACGTTGGCCCGGACGGTCAGGGTCGGCGTCAGCGCGTCGGGCAGCGTGGCGATGATCCCGTCGGCCGCGAAGGCGCCTTTCACGCCGCCCCTGAGCTGGAGGGTCGTCGTCCCGCCGAGGGCGATCAGCCGGCCCTCGGGGGCGTACCGGTCGGCGGTGACCCCCGCCGCCAGGGCGAGGGGCCGCCAGTCCGTCAGCACCTTCACGCCGTCGGTCTCCGGCGCGCCGGACAGGAACATGAGGGTGCAGGTGCGCGGGCCGGTCAGCTCGCCGGCGAAGCCGAAGCAGAGGTGCGGCACCCCGTCGCGTACCACGACGGCCATCCCCTCGGGCTCGCGGAACGGCAGGCCGGGCGCGGCGACGCACAGCCGCTGGTCGAGGATGGCGCCGGTAGCCCAGTCGACGGCGGTCAGATGGACGTTCCCCGGCGGCGGGTTGTCGGGGTGGTCGGGGCTGATGGGCATGCCCGAGAGCAGGTACAGCACGCCCGCGTGGGACGTGTATCCCTGGAACCAGCCCTTCTGGTCGGGGTGGGGGATGCGCTGGAGCGGCTCCCACACACCGGCCCGTGCCTTCTCCAGGTCGTGGCGCTCGAAGTAGCCGGCGCCGTCGTGGTGGAAGCGGACGACGAGTTCGGCGGCGCCGCGGTCGATCGTGCAGGTGACGAACTCGGCGCCGGGCGCGGGCCGGTAGGGCGGGGTGTGGAGCGGGGAGCCGTGGTCGAGGACCGTGCCGGATCGGAAGTCGAAGCTGGTGACGGCGGTGCCGAAGCCCTCGTTCTTGCCGTTCGGCTTGGACGCGGTCTCGGTCCAGAGGCGGACCACCCCGGCCCGGTTTTCCACGCCGAGGGCGACGCCGTGGCCGAAGCCGCGCAGATACATGTGCCCGGTGACGGCCCCCGCGGGGTCGAGGCGGGTGACGCAGAGGTCACCGTGCAGGTTGCGGTCGGCATAGGAGAGCGGCGCGGACTCGTCCGGCAGCCGGGTGCCGCCGCCCATCAGCTGGGCGACGAAGATGTCGCCCGACACGGGGTCGACGCCGAACGACTGCATGACCGTGCCGTTCTTCAGCGGGCGCCGGTGGAGCAGTTTACCCACCGGCCCCGCGAGGTCTATCCGTCCTTCGATGCTGACGCTCAACGCCGGTGCTCCTCGCTGTCCATCCGGCGTTTCCCCGCCGGGACAGCGGAAGTCTGCCAAACGGGCCCCGGGAAGCCCGGGGTGGGTGGCCCGAGGGGCGGACGGGAGCCCAACGTCCGTACCGCACAAGCGCATTTCGGCTCTCCGACCCGGACGACGCGCCCCTGCGCGCGACGCTGCGGCGCACCGCGCTGGCCTCCGTGCTGCCGCCGCTGGTGCTGCTGCTGATCGGCAGCGCGTACGACGGCAACGTGCGGCTGCTGCTGTGGCTGGGCGCGGTGGCCGTCGACCGGCGGGATCTACGTGACCGGCTCGTCCGGCTGGCGGGTCGGCTCCCTGGGCCATTTCGCCGAGCGCCACAGCCTGATCGTGATCATCGCGCTGGGCGAGTCGATCGTGGCGATGGGCATGGGGATGTCCGGTTTCCGGCTCACCGCGGCCGTCCTCGGCGCGGCGGCCGCCGGGCTGCTGCTCTCGGCGGCGCTGTGGCGGCTGTACGTCCGACAGCTCGGCGAGGCGGCCGAGCACCGGCTCGCGGGCCTCTGCGGCGACGCCCGCACCCGCTTCGCCCGGGACGTGTACACCTTCCTCCACCTGCCGCTGGTCGCGGGCGTGGTGCTCTGCGCCCTCGGCATGAAGAAGGTCGTCCACCAGGTCGCCGACACGGGGCACTACGGTCTCGCGGAGCCGCTCCACGGGGTGGTGGCCTGGTCGCCGACGGGCGGCGTCGGGGTGTTCCTGCTGGGCGCGGCCGCGATCGTCCTGCGCTCCACCGGCCGGCGGCCGACGGCCCTGGCCGTGGGAGGGCTGTGCTGTCTGGTGGCGGGCCCGCTGGTCGGCCTGGTCCCGGCGCTCGTGGCGCTGGTGCTGCTCGCCTGCGCGCTGTCGCTGCTCGTCGCACTACACGCCCGCCGTCCGTCGACCACTCCCGCCCCGGGCGCTGCCGGCGTTTGACGGGGGACGCCAGTGGCAGGCGCGGTGGCCGCCGTCCGGGCGCGGCGGGTCACAGCTCCCGGTGCATGATGTGGAGGCCCACCGGACCGTGCACGGGGTGCAGGAACGCTCCCGGCACCGTGCCCACGACGGTGAAGCCGAGGGAGCGCCAGAGCCCGAGGGCGGGGTTGGTCTCCACGACCGCGTTGAACACCATCGCCGTGTAGCCGTCCTCCTTCGCCGCCGCCAGGACGTGTTCGGCGAGGCGGCGGCCCACGCCCCGGCCCGCCGCGCGCGGCGCCACCATGAACCCGGCGTTGGCGACACGGGCCGCCGGGCCGCCGTAGTTGCGGCGGACGTAGGCGGAGGCGAGCACCTCGCCGGCCTCCTCGACCACGAACACCCGGCTCCCCGGCGCCATCCACAGCTCCCGGGCCGCGTCCTCGCCGGTGTCGCGGTCCCAGGCGTACGTCTCCCCCGCGGACACGATCGCGTGCCAGAACGGCCAGATGCTCGGCCAGTCCTCCGCCACGGCGTCTCTGATCATCATGGTGTCGAGTCTGCCAAACCCCAGGAGACCGGTCGCGTACGGGCCCCGTGGGGGCGGCGGGGGCAGGTCGGCGAGCGGGCCGCCGGGCCGGTCGACGGGCGTCGAGCCCTCGACCGCGCGGCAGGCCGACCCGCCGGCCGACTGACCGGGCGCGGGTGCCGATCTCGCTCAGCGGGCGGCGTGCTCCTCCCGGGCGGGGGCGCGGACGCCGGCGGCCGGGGCCTCCCGGGACGGGGCGGGTTCCGGTTCCGGCGCGGTGGCGTGGACGGGGCGTTCGTCGCGGGAGGCCTCCGCGCGCAGCAGGGCGTTGAGCACGGCGAAGTGGTCGATGGGCATGGCGAAGCTCCTTGCGGTGCGGGGGTGAGGGGCTGGTGAGGGGTACGGGCCTCTCAGCAGCGCATCACCCGGCACCGCGGGGCGCCGGAGCGCGCAACGGGTCGTCGCAGCGGCGCGTCGGCCCCGGCGCGCGGGGCGGTCGGGGCCGTGCGCGAGAACCGTCCGCCCCGGGCGGCGGCCCTCCGCCGGGACCGGTCCCGGCCGGGAGCGGCGTTCTCGGACTCGGCCGTGTCGTGCGCTTCCCCGACCGGGTCGGGCGTGGTGGACGCGGCGGACCTGGTCTCGACGGCGGCGGGACCGGCCGCCCCGCAACCGGCCCCGAAGAGAGCGGCCAGGACGAGGAGGACGGCAACCAGTACGGCGCGCCGGCGCGCTCGCCGGCCGATCCGCCGCCGCTGCCCGGCCGTGCCGGTCCCGGCCGCCGGGGCGTCGGGAGCGGTGGGTGGCGCGGACAGGGACCTCATGGAGATCCAAACTGCCCCGGTTCGCCCTGGCTTCTCCCTCCCCCGGCCGTGATACGCCCGGGCGGCCTACGCGGGGACGCCGGAATTCACCGGACCGGGGGCGTGGCGGGCGCGACCGGGCAGCACACCGCTATCCCGGCCGCGGGAGACATCGGCGCCAGGCGCCGGTGCGGGGGACATCGGCGTCAGGCGGCGGTGCGGGGGACATCGGCGTCAGGCGGCGGCGCGGGGGACATCGGCGTCAGGCGGCGGCGCGGGGAACGTCGACGTCAGGCGGCCGCGCGGTTCCTGCGGGCCGCCATCCACGCGTAGACGAGGACTCCGGCGAAGAGGAACAGCACCCCCTGATAGACGGCCGCGTAGCCGGATCCCGCGACCAGCCACATCGAGAAGGCGAAGGCCGCCCCGGCGAGGACGGTGTCGCGGACCAGGCGGCCGCGGTCGACGCGCTCCGGCCGGCCGGAGACCAGGAAGTAGATCTGGGCGGCGCTGGAGAGGAGGTAGGGGACGGTGGCCGTGAAGGTGGTGACGAGGACCAGGGTCTTGAAGACGCCTTCGGTGCCGACCGTGTAGTTGTAGACGGTGAGCAGGGAGGCGAGGACGACGGTCACGGCGACCCCCACCGTGGGGACCCCGCGCCGCTTGCGGGCGAAGGCCTGCGGGAAGAGCCCGTCACGGGCGGCGGCGTACGGGGTCTGGGCGCTGAGCAGCGTCCAGCCGTTGAGCGCGCCGACCATGGAGACCAGCGCCATGCAGGCGATCGCCGTCCCGCCCCAGGAGCCGCCGAACATCGCGTTCACGGCGTCGGAGAACGGTGCCGTGGAGTCGACGAGCCGGTCGTGGGCGACGGTGCCGAAGACGGCGAGCGTGCCGAGGAGGTAGATCGCGGCGGCGCCGAGCGTGCCGAGGACGGTGGCGCGGCCGACGTTGCGCCGCGCGTCGTGGACCTCGCCGGCGCTGACGGCGGCCGACTCGACGCCGAGGTAGCTGAAGAGCAGGATCGCGGCGGAGGCGGAGAGCGCGCCAGCGGCGCTGTCGCCCTCGGCGAGGAAGGGCCCGAGGTTGTCGCCGTCGAAGAAGAACAGTCCGCCGACGGCGACGAGGAGGAGGGGTACGAACTTCAGCACGGTCGCCACGAGCTGGACGGCGCCGACGTACCGGGTGCCGGCGAGGTTGGCGAGGGCGGGCAGCCACTGGAGGGTGAGCGCGGCCGCGAGGGTCGCGGGCGTGGAGCCGTGGAGGGGGATCAGGACATCGAGGTAGCCGACGGCGGCGACGGCGAGGGCGGCGTTGGAGACCCAGGCCGTGATCCAGTACGACCACGCGGCCAGGAAGCCGGCGAAATCGCCGAACGCCTCGCGGGCGTAGACGTACGGGCCGCCGGTGCGCGGGTGGCGCCGGGCGAGGCGGCCGAAGACGAGGGCGAGGGCGATCGCGCCGAGGGTGAGGACGGCGAAGGCGACCAGGCTGATCGTGCCGTAGGGGGCGACGGAGGCCGGCAGCAGGAAGATCCCGCCGCCGATGATGTTGCCCATGACCAGGGCCGTCGCGACCGGCAGCCCGAACCGCCGGGCGTGCTTGCCGTCCTGCCCGCTGTCCCGCGGGCCGCCGGGCTCCGTGTCGAGCGGGGCGGGGGTGCCCTGCGGTCTGCCCGGCGTGCCGTCCTGGCGGGCGGGGGCGGTGGCCTGGGGAGTCGGGGCCGTGCTCATGAGGGGTGGTGCGCCTTCCGTCGTACAAACCCGACCATGGTCGGACACGCCGAACACCCGTCCAAATCAGCTGGTTTTGTCCTGCCCCGCCGCCCCGTCAACCGGAAGAAGTGATTCCGAATCGATGTCGGGCCGTGAAATCTCCTGCGACGCCCGCGCGGGCGTCACCTGCGGGAGCGGCACCTGCGGTCCCGCGCACTCCCTCAGCCACCCCCGCAGCACGCGGTGCACCTGCTCGGCTCCCGCCAGGCCGGCCGGCGGCGCCGTGAGGTCCAGCGGCGACATGAGGAACGGACGCGCCTGCTCCCCTCCGAGGCCGCCGTGCGAGCCGATCTGTTCCTCGAAGGCGTGCACCCGGCCGGTCTCGGGGTCGTACATCGAGTTGACCATGATGTCGGCGACGTGCGGGAAGCCGTCCGTCCGCCGCACCGCGTCCGCCGCGCCCGGCCCGAAGACCGCGAGCGGCCCGTCGTCGGCGAGCTCCGCGACCGGCACCTCCGCGCCGTCCGGGCCGAGCACCACGGACCCGTGCTCGTCGCTCGCCACCAGCAGGAAGCCGATGCCGGGATGGTCGGCGAGGGTCTGCAGGAGCGCGGGGTGGCGGCGGTCTATCTCCTCCCGGGTCATGCGGTGCGGGACGCCGGGGAAGGAGATCAGCCCCAGATTGCCGGAGGCCAGGACCAGCGGGCCGGCCGGCCGGCCCGACCCCTCGGCGGCGTCGCCGTCCTCCCCGTCGGCCGGCCGGTGCAGCGCGCTGCGCAGCGCGTCCCGCGCCGCGTCCCTGGCCTCCGAGCCGCTGGGCGTGCGCCGCACCTTGCGCGGGACGGGCAGCCCGCACCCGGCGCGTACGAGGTCCTTGAGGGTGAGTCCGTACGCGCCCTCGAAGGTCTCCCCCGGGCTCTGGCCGTGGTCGGAGAGGAGCACGATCCGGTACGGCCGGGGCGCGTGCGCGGCGACCTCCGCTATCAGGGCGATCGAGCGGTCGAGCCGCGCGAGGACCCGGTCGGCGTCCCTGCCGTGCGGACCGGAGTGGTGCGCCACCTCGTCGTAGGCGACGAGATCGGCGTAGACGGCCGTCCGGCCCGCCAGGACGTCCCCGATCACGGCGGCGACCACCACGTCCCGCTCGACGACCGTGGCGAAGGCCCGGATGACGGGGTAGGCGCCGCCGCGCGAGACCCGCGGGGACTCCTTGCGCAGCCGCGCCCGGGTCGACTGGACCACTTCGCGGGCGGCCTCGGCGACGAACGAACCGGCGGTGCGGACGGCGTTGGCGGGGTCGGCGAAGTACGCGAAGTAGCCGGCGCGGGAGCGGTTGCGGCGGCCCCGGCGGGCGGCCATCGACAGGACGAGCGCGAGCTGCTCGGCGCCCCCGCTGAACAGGTTCCCCCGGGAGGCCCCGTCGACGGTCAGCAGCCCGCCGTCACCGGTGCGCTCGATGGCGCGGCGCTGGAGTTCGACGGCGCTCGCCGGCCGGTTGCTGACCATCAGCCGGCCGGTGTCCTTCTCGTACCAGCGGAAGGCGGGCACGTCCTCGTTGGAGCCGTGCAGGATGCCGAGCTGACTGGCCCCAGTCTGGCTGGACCAGTCGGTGCGCCACGGGGTGAGCCGGTGGGTGGTGTCGAGCCAGCCGGCGACGGTCGGCATCAGCCCGGCGGCGACGGCGTCGCGCAGCACTCGATGGCCGACGCCGTCGAGTTGCAGGAAGACGGTGCCGTGGGACGCCTCGGGGGCGCCGGATCCGCCGGGCGAGACGACCGCCCGGGGGCGTCGGCGGGCGGCGAGGCGGTAGAGGCGGCGGCGGTAGGCGTCGTCGTCGCCGACGGCGAGCGCGGTGGAGGTGGCCGAGGCGACGGCGGACATCACCGCGGCGACCACGACGGCGGTCTCCGGCTCGGCCGTGCCGCGCCCGTCGGGTATCAGCCAGAGGGCGAGGAGGAGCAGCGAGCCGTTGAGGAAGAAGACCAACAGCCCGAGGAGGAGGGCCGGTACGAGCAGCAGCGCGCGTACGATCAGCGGCCACACGAGCGCGCCGAGCAGCCCGAACGCGCCCGCGGCCCAGCCGGCGGTGAGCGCGGTCCGGGTGATGCTGTCGCCGTCCTGGGACGACTGGAGCTCGAAGTCGGGCAGCAGCCCGGCCAGGGCCAGCAGGGTGAGGGTCGACACGGCCCAGACCACGATCACCCGCCCCAGGGCACTGCCCGCCTTCCGCCAGCGGTCGGCACTGCGCCATCGCCCGTCACCCACGCTTGGTTCACCTTTCACCTGTTCCTGCCCCCAGCCTGGCACACCGCCTCCCGGGCCCCGGGGCCGTATCGGCGGGGCGGCTCCCAGGCGTGGGCGCAGCACGGCCCGCGGGACCACGGAGCAGGTGCGGCGCGTTCCTCGCGGGCCGCTACGGTCCGGAGAACAGCTCGGCCGCCACCACCCGGACGGCGTCCGGCGCGACGGCCGCCAGGCGGTCCAGGACGTTCTCCCACGGGCCGACGGCGAGGGCCCGGGCGATCAGGCGCTCCCGCTGCGGGGAGAGAGCGGCATCGGAGAGGCTCGCCAGCGTGATCACCTGCGCCAACTCCTGGTCGAGGAAGCGGACGAGTGGCTCCGCGTCGGCGACCCGTGCGGCGGCCCGGTCCGCCGCACCGGCCCGCGCCAAGGCCAGCGCGAGATCGGTCAGGGCCTCCACGCGTGCGTGCGGTGCCTGGATCCGGTGGATCAGCGCCTCCGCCGCGGTGGCGAGTTCCGCCACTCGGTCCGGCGGATGGGGCGCGCTTCTCCTCCCCGGCCGGTCCTGGGCGGCGAGGTCGGCCCCGCCCGCCGCGGAGCCGATGGCATGGGCACACGCCTTGGCGCGCTCCTTGAGGTCCGGAATCGCCGCGATGGCCGCGTCCGCGCGGTCGTGGGCGCCCAGGCGTGTGTACAGGTCGGCCGCACAGGACAGCTCCAGGGCCATGACCAGCACGAAGCGGATCTCCTGGGCAAGCTCCTCGGCTGCTCCGGCCAGCCTGCGAGCCCAGTCCGGCAGGCCGTGCGCGGCCAGGACCGATCCGAGGGACACCAGGGCGCGTGCGCGACGGGCGCGCTGCTGGTCCGCCGGATCGTCCTCGATCGTGCGGGCGAGACGCTCCGTCCGTCGGGCCAGGTCCTTGGCGTGGGCGAGGTCACCCCGGTCGGCCGCCAGGCCCACCAGCGCGGTCAGCGCCCTGCATCGTTGCTGCCCTCCCTCGATCCGGTGGGCCAGGTGTTCGGCGTCCTCGGCGAGTGCGGCGGCACGGGGGGCCGCTCGCTCGGGGCTTCCGGTCGTCCCGCGCGGCGGAAGGACGGCTTCCGCCAACGCGACCAGTGCCATGACTCGTCGTTCGTCATCGTCGATCTGTCGCACGGCCAGCTCGGCGCTGGTGAGGTCGCCCGCGTCGGTCAGGACCTCCGCGAGAGCGGTGAGGGCAAGCCCTTGGTAGTGGGGCGAGGTGATGTCGCCGGCCCGGCTGACCGCCATGCGAGCGAGGGCGATGCCTCCCTCGTGTTCTCCGGCGGCTCCGCGCTCGCGGGCCACCACCGCGAGGGCGGCGAGCCGTCTGTACCCGTCGGTGACACCGAGAGCCAGGGTTTCGGCGGCCTCGTGATCACCTGCCCGGGCGAGCCCTTGCGCCATGGCGGCCATGCTTCCGTCCCGACCTCCGGGAGCCGCGTCGCCCCTGGCCGCGTTCTCGGCCTCTCTCGCCAGAGCCGTCGCTTTCGCCTGGTCGACGAACGCGAGTTCGCGGGCGAGGAGGGCCAGCACGTCGGCGCGGGCCGCGGGCGAGGAGAGGCCACGAGCGAGGCCTACGGCGCGGTCGTGATGGCCGGCCGCGGCGAGGGCGACGGCGAGTTCCCGGGTCGCATCGGCCACCTGCGTCCACCGGAACGCCTCGCCCAGGGCTCTGACTTCTTCCGGCTCTGCGTCGGAAGGGTCCGTACCGTTCGGGGCGGGTGGGGTGATGAGGTCGACGACCTTCTGCGCGGCGCCGAACTCCCCGCCGTGGGCCAGGCCTTGGGCGAGGCCGACCAGCATGTCCTCGCGCCGGTACTTCCAGATGCTGAACGATGCGGTGAGGCGGCGCGCCCGGTCGAGGTCGCCGGTCGCGGCGGCGCTGCGTACCAACCGGGCGTAGGCGTGGTGCCAGGCGGCTTCTGAGGGCAGGGCCCGGGCGGCCTCTTCGGCTGCCGCGGTGGCCGCCAGGGCCCGGGGCCCGTCACCGGTGGAGGCGCGCGCCTCCGCCAGTTCGCACCACCCGAGAACGCGCCCGTAGCCGTCCTCGATGCAGCCGGCTGCGACCTCGACGGAGCCGGCCAGGGTGACCGCCCGTTCCCGGTCTCCGGCAGCCGCCGCCGACTTGGCCACCGCGGCGAGGGCGGTGGCCCGGTGCTGGGCGTGGTGGATGCCGGCGGCCATGCGTTCGGCCTGCTCGAGGTCGCCGGCCCGGGCGGTCCCCCGGGCCATGGCGGCCGTTGCCTGGTCGCGGTCCCCGGGGCGGGCAAAGCCACGCGCGATCTCTTCCGCGCCGGTCCGGTCACCGGCCTCGGCGAGGCCTTCCACCAGGGAGAGGAGGCTTCGGGTCTGGGCGAATCCGTCGGATGCGGAGCCGGCGATCGCCTCGGCCCGACGGGGCTGCCCGAGCACCGCCCAGGCCGCCGGCAGACCGTGGGGCATCGCGGTGTTGCGCTCGGCCAGTTCGTTGCGGTGGACGGACAGCCGCAGGAGCGAGGTGAGGTCCGGACGAGCCTGTCCGAGGAGGAAGTCCTGGGCCGTGGCAATCTCGGCGAACGCGGCGGCGTCTCCGCCGGAGACGTCGAGCATCCGGTCGTGGCGGAGCGGGTCGGCGGCGCAGAGGAGCATCTCGGCTGCCGCCTCGGCCGCGCCGGTGGCGGTCTCGCCGGCCGCCGCCCGCAGCATCCGGGGGTAGCCGGTGAGCAGGTACTCGGGTGTCTCCTCGGGCCAGTCGCGCCGGCGGTAGGACGCGGCCCATGCGTGCAGGCGTCGGCGGTGGCGCAGGAGGCCGGCCGCGCCGAAGGCGGCCTTGGCCATGACCTGGAGTTCCTCATGGGCGAGCGCGTAGAGGTCGGAGCCTTCCGGACGCTGCCACAGGCCCGGGTGAGCGGTGAAGGCCCGGCCCGTCACCGCGTGCAGCCGGTCCTCGACCTCGTAGCCGGGGAGTCCGGTGAGTTCTGCGAGGTCGTCACGGGCGAGTCCACCGCCGGCCGCCGTGACCAAACCCAGGAGGTCCTGGCCCGCCGGGTCGCCGTGGAGCAGGCGCTTGAGGTCGCGCTCGGCGGTGGTGCGGACCACCTGTGCGTGGCGGGAGGGCGGCAGGGGGCGGACCACGCCGCCCTGGCGCAGGGGGTGGCCGTCGGGCACGTCGTGCGGGATCGGCGGATGCGGCCGGCCCGCGACCACGACCCGCAGGCCCTTCGGCAGGCGTGCGGGCAGCAGGGCGGCGATGCTGTACGTCCCGGGGCCACCGGACACGCCCTGGTCCTCGTCCAGGCCGTCCACGAGGAGGACGAGCCGACGGCCGTGCCGCAGGCAGGACTCGGCGGTGGCGGCCAGAAGTCTGGTCAGGTGCGCCTCGCGGAACTCCCGGGACGGGAGGGGCACCCGGCTCCCGCTCACGGCGGCGAGTTGGTCCGAGACGGCTTCCATGAACGCCCACCGGTCGTTGTGGACGGCGAACCGAGCGGTCACGAAGAACGAGACGACGTCGACCCGCTGCGGTGGGTGCAGCGCGAACCACGACATCAGAGCGGACTTGCCGGCCCACGCGGGGGCCTGCCACCACAGGTAGGCGCTCTCGGTCGGGCCTCCGGAGGCGAAGGCGGCCAGCTCGGCGAGTTCCGCGGTCCGGTCGAGGAGTTCGGCGGGGGCGATCTGGCGCACGTACTCCGTATAGAGGGAGGCAGCCGGGCGGGCGGGGCGAGCCCGCGCGGTGCGCGCCTTCTGGTAGAGTTCCGCGCCCTTTTCCTCGTCGACCGAGCCGCCGCCCAGGGCCCTTACCAAGCTGATCAGTTGTGTCCGGTCGGCCGGCAGGCGCACGCCGCGGAGCATGTCGCCGACCGCGGTGGGCGAGCGGAGGTGCATCCGTACGGCGATGCCGCGCAGCCCCTCCCGACCGTTCTCCTCACGGAGCCTGTCGAGGAACACGAGCAGGTTCCTCACAGGTCCGGTCTCCGGCCACACGCTCTGGTCGGTCGGCTCCCCCGTCGCCAACGACGCCCCCCGCCCGTCCCCCGAGGTGTCCACCGAGTGTCACGCGACGCCGTCCGCCGACGTCGCTGAACCGCTGGTCAGGCCCCTGTCCGTCTCCCCTGTCGCATACAGGACAGCACATCACGCCGTGGTGGCGCGGCCGAAGCGCAGGATTCGTTCCGTCACCGGTGCCGGCCGGCCCACCCCTCCCTCATGGACAGGAAAAAGATCATGAGCCAGTGGATCTCCCTCATCCAGCTCGCGGGCAGTCTCGCGGGGGCCGCGACGGCGGCCTGCACGCTTGCCACCGCCCTCGCCGCGGCCAAACACCGCTTGGACCGGAGGGCGGCGCGTCCCGCCCGCGACGACGACCGTCAGGGCGACGACGAGTAAGCGGCCCGCACGGCCTTCGGTCGAGACCGTGTCCGCAGAGGAGCGCCGTCTGCCTGCGGGCCAGACGGGACGTTCGCAACACGTTCTAGCAGCCGTCGTATCCCGCGGTGGGCATGGAGAGCCGGCGGTGGACGTCCGCTTTGGCGGGCGCGTCGTACGTCGGCTCGTCGAGGCCCGCGGTCTCCAGCCGGACGCCCCGGCGCTCGCACTCCGCGTAGAAGCCGTGCACGTCCGTCAACGCCCGGGCGAGCACGCGGTCGTTGGGGGCGACGAAGAGGTCGACCTCGTCGTCGTCCACGTCCGCCCAGAGCGCGGCGTGGTCGGGGCGGATCGCGTAGAAGAGCAACTGCCTCGCGACGACGTAGCCCTTGTCGCGGGCCCAGCGGTCGCACATCGCGTGCTGGCTGCGCGTGTCGACCAGAAAGGGGTCGCTGTCGAGTTCCTCGAGCGGGGTGAGGCTGGCGATCGCCGCCACCCGAACGTCGTCCATGGGGCCGACCCTACTCCGAACACGGGTCCGCGAGGAGGGCGCACGCGGCGGTTCCCGGGGGCGTTCGGGTGTCAGGGCGGGGAGGAGTATCCGCAGGTGTGGCAGGCGCGCCGGCCGTCCTCGGTGACGGCCGGGACGCCTCCGCGGCGCGGACACGGCGCCGCGTGTCCGGTGGTCCCCCGGGTGCTCGCCGCGGCTCCCCTCGCGTCGCCGACCGACGGCTGGCCCCCCGCCTCCCATCGCGGACGCCCCGCGTCGTCCGCGCGGGAGATCTACCCTCGTCACAGGAGCGCGGAGTACCGAGGCCGTACCGAGGGCATGCGGAAGTGCGGGCACGCCGGGTGCCCGCGCCCGCGGCGGGGTCGTACCGAAGCGCACCGGAGGTGCGCCGGGCGGACCCCGGTGGTGGCGAGGTCGTCGACGAGGAGAGGGGCGGGCGTACCGGTGGAGGTCACCTGGTGGGGTCATGCCACCTGCACGGTCGAGGACTCCGGGGTACGGCTGCTCACCGACCCGCTCTTCGCGCGCCGTCTCGCGCACCTGCGGCGCCGGCGCGGTGCCGCTCCGCCGCCCGAGGCGGCGGTCGCCGATGCGGTCCTCGTCTCCCATCTGCACGCCGACCATCTCCATCTCCCCTCCCTCGCCCGCGTCGCGCCGGGTACCCGGCTGATCGTGCCGCGTGGCGCCCCCGGCGCGGTCCCGGGGCTGCGGAGGCTGGCCGCCCGCGGGCTGCGGCTGTGCGAAGTGGAGCCCGGCGACGAGCTGGCCGTGGGCGCCGTGACCGTACGGGCCGTACCGGCGCTGCACGACGGCCGGCGGCTGCCCGTGGGGCCGCACCGCTCCCCCGCCCTCGGGTACGTCCTGGAGGGTGAGGCGCGGACGTACTTCGCCGGGGACACGGGCCTCTTCGACGGGATGGCGGAGGCGGTCGGGCCGGTGGACGTGGCGCTGCTCCCGGTCGGCGGCTGGGGCCCGCACCTCGGGCACGGCCATCTGGACGCGGGCCGGGCGGCGCAGGCGCTGGCCGCGCTCTCGCCGGCCGCGGCGGTGCCGGTGCACTACGGCACGTACTGGCCGATCGGGATGGACGCGGTACGGCCGCACGAGTTCCACGCGCCCGGCGACGAGTTCGTCCGCCACGCGCGCCGGCTCGCGCCGAAGGTGACGGTGCACCGGCTCGGCCACGGCGAACGGGTGCGGCCGGAGGTCGCCCGGTGATCGACCGACTGTGGGAGGTGGTACGGGAGCTGCCGCCCGAGTCGGCGCAGCAGGCCGTCGGCTATCCCACGCTCTTCCTGCTGGTGTCCCTGGGCGCGCTGGTGCCGGTGGTGCCGACGGGGGCGATCGTCAGCACGGCGGCGGTGGTCGCCTTCCACCAGACGGCGCCGTGGGCGCTGCTCTTCGTCTTCCTCGTGGCGTCCTCCGCCGCGCTCCTGGGCGATGTGGCCCTGTACTGGCTGGGCAGGCGCGGGGTCGGCTCGAAGAACGGGTCGCGGTGGCTGGAGGCGCTGCGCGAGCGGGCGGCGCCGGAGCTGCTGGACCACGCGCGGGAGCGTCTGGAGACGCACCGGGTGTCGGTGCTGGTGCTCTCGCGGCTGGTGCCCGCGGGGCGGATCCCGGTCATGCTGGCGTGCCTGCTGGCGGCCATGCCGCTGCGCCGGTTCGCCCGCGGGGACCTGCCGGCCTGCCTGGCGTGGACGGCGACGTACCAGCTGATCGGGATACTCGGCGGCTCGCTGTTCCCGGAGCCGTGGCAGGGCGTGCTCGCGGCGGTGGTCCTCACGGTGCTGGTCAGCGGCGCTCCCGCGCTGTGGAAGCGGGCGCGGGGCACGCGCCGGAGCGGCGCGAAGGAAGCCTGAGGGGGCCGAGGGAACCTGAGGGGGCCTGGGGTCGTAGGGGCTGGGGGCCTGAGGGGCCTGGGGCCCCTGGGGCCGGGGTGGTCGGAGAGCCGTGCCCGGCCCGTCGTCACGGGGTGGCGAGGAGGCGGGAGGCGCCCACCGGGAGGTCCCAGAGGTTCTCCCGGGGCAGCCCGGCCCGCTCCCATGCCGCGCGGACCCGGGTGAGGGGTTCCATGACGGGCTCGGAGGACAGCACGAAGGTCGCCCAGTGCATCGGCACCATCCGCCGTGCCCCGAGGTCCTGGAAGGCGCGGACGGCCTCCTCGGGGTCGGTGTGGACGTCACTGAGCCACCAGCGGGGCGCGTAGGCGCCGATGGGGAGCAGCGCGAGGTCGATGCCGGGGTGGCGGCGGCCGATCTCGGCGAACCAGTGGCCGTAGCCGGTGTCCCCGGCGAAGTAGACCCGGCGCCCCGACCGGTCGGCCAGGACCCAGCCGCCCCAGAGGGAGCGGCAGGTGTCGAGAAGCGTGCGCTTGGACCAGTGGTGGGCCGGGACGAACTCGAAGCGGACGCCGTCGAGTTCGGCCGCCTCCCACCAGTCGAGTTCGGTGACGCGGGTGAAACGCCGGCGGGTGAACCAGCGGCCGAGTCCGGCGGGTACGAAGACCGGGGTGTCCCTGGGCAGCCGTTTGAGCGTGGGGGCGTCGAGGTGGTCGAAGTGATTGTGGCTGATGACCACCGCGTCGACGGGCGGCAGGTCCTCCCAGCGCACGCCGACGGGGGTGATGCGGGCCGGTGTGCCGAGGATCCGGCGGGACCAGACGGGGTCGGTGAGGACGGTGAGGCCGCCGATGCCGACGATCCAGCTGGCGTGCCCGGCCCAGCTCAGGGCGACGGTCCCCGGTGCGATGGCGGGCAGCGGGCCGGGTTCGTACGGCAGCAGCGGGATGTCGCGGAGCCCGTCGGCGCCGGGGCGGATGGCGCCCTCGCGGGCGAGACGGGCCATGGCGCGGACGCCGGGGAGGGGCGCGGTGAGGCGGTCCGCGAAGGAGCGCGGCCAGTCGTCCCGGATCCGGCCGAGGGGCTGGAGGACGGGAGGGGCGGTGCGTGCGCCGTCGGTACGCGGGGCCTGGGCCGGCTGTGCCGTCTGTTCCGTCATCTGCGGGCTCCGTTCTCGGCGGCTCGTCGGGGATGTCGGGGCCCGGGGCGGGGCCGGAGTGTCCCCGGGCTCACCGCAGTTCCTCCAGGACGGCCGCGAAGGAACGCAACGCACCGGCGACGTGCGGCGATTCCTCGGGCGTGGCGGAGGCGAACGCCTCCATCCGCTGTTCCTCGGTCTCGCCGAGGAGGACCCCGGTGTCGAACCTGGCCCGCAGCGAACCGAGTTCGTCGCCGAAGCGGTGCCCTCCGGGGACCGGGGTGCCGAGCCGCTCGGTGAGGTGGTTCTCCAGCTCCAGGGAGTCGGTGACGCCCCGGGCGGCGAGCCCGGCGCGCAGCGGCCCGAGGTCGGCGTAGAGGTGGCGGCCGGCCCGCGGGGGCAGGGCGAGCGCGCCGACGGCGAGGACGGCCCGGTGCGCGGCGGCGGTCACGCGCGCGTGGAGGGCGGCGGTCCGCCCGGCCCGTACGGTCACGTCCTCGGGTTCGTCGAGCGCGTGGGCCGCCACGGGCGCGACGGGTCCTGCGACGACGGCGCCGAGCGCGGTGAGGACGTCGAGGGTACGGGCCCGGGGGTCGGCGTAGCGGTCCGTACGGGAGGGGGCGGCGGGCGGGAACCGGGCGACGGCGCAGGGCCAGGCGGCCGGGGTGAGCGCTGCCGCCAGGTCGTAGAGGACGGTGGCGTCTTCGGGGCACATCTCGGCGGGGCTGACCAGGACGGTGTCCCGGGGGCTGTGCAGGGTGTCCCGCCAGGTCTCGTCACTGATGATGTGCAGCCCCTCGCCGACGGCCGCTTCGCAGGTCTCGCTGACCAGTTCGGGCGGTGCGACGGTGCCGGTGGGGTCGTCGGCGACGGAGAGCAGGAGCAGCCGGGGGTGGCCGCCCTCCGCGCGCACCCGCCGGACGGTCTCCAGGAGGGCGTACGGGTCGGGGACGCCGCCGCACTCGGCGGGGGTCGGCACGTGGTAGGCCGGGCGGCCGAGGAGGCGGGCTTGGGGGGTCCACCAGGCCGGGCAGGGGCGGGGCATCAGGACGTCGCCGCCGTGTGCGGCGATCAGGGCGAACAGCAGGGACTGGGCGCCGGGGGCGGCGACGACGTCCTCGGGGTGGGTGCGCAGGCCGCGCCGCCACCAGTAACCGCTCGCGGCCTCGCGCAGGACGGGGCCGCCGCCGGGCGGTTCGACGGCGGTGCGGGCGGCCGCCCCGGCGAGGAGGGAGGCCAGGCCGGGGAGGACCGGCAGCCCGGGTTCCGGAACGGGGGGTCCGTAGCGCACCGGGCCTCGGCCCTCCGGAGCCGTCTGCCGCATGTCCCGCACCTCCCGAGCCTCGTTCGGCACACCCAGGGCGCCACTGCCCTTTATACGAAGATTCACGGCACCCCGCCGCTTCAACGCCCGCCTCGGGGGACGGCGCGGGGGCCGGTCGGGTGGGCGCTCCGGGGCCGGCGGGACCGGCGGGGAGTACTGCCCCGGGGCGGGGAGGAGGGCTGCCGGGGGGCGGGCCGGCCGCCGTCCGGGGCGATGGGTGAACGGGTGAACGCCGGCCGGTGATCGGTGTCTGGTGAACGGTGGCCGGTGATCGGTGTCTGGTGAACGGTGGCCGGTGGTCGTGTAGCGGGGGGGCAGAGGGCTCTCGCGCGATGCCCCCGCCCCCGCAGGTCAGCGCACCAGGACCCGTTCCACCATCAGCTCGACCGCCGAGACGATCGCGTCCGCGTCGATACCCGCGTCGTGGAGCTGCTCCTCCGGAGTCGCCGAAGTCGGCATCGAGCGGACGGCGAGGCGCGCCAGGCGGGGCATGTCGCCGTGGCCGTTGGAGAAGGCCTCGGCGACCGCGTCGCCGATACCGCCCTCCGGCCGGTGGTCCTCGACCGTCAGGACGCAGCCGGTCGTGCCGGCCGCCTGGTCGAGGGTGGCCTTGTCCACCGGCTTGACGGAGTAGAGGTCGATGACGCGGACGGGCACGCCCCGCTCCTCCAGCCGGTCGGCGGCGCGCAGCGCCTCGTGCACGGTGACCCCGGCGGCCACGATGGTGGCCCGGTCGTCCTCGCCATGGCTGCGCAGCACTTTGCTGCCGCCCACCGGGAACTCCTCGTCCGGGTCGTAGAGGACGGGCGTCTTGCCCCGGGAGGTGCGCAGATAGCGGACCCCGTCCAGGTCGGCCATCCCCGCGACGAGCTTCGCCGTCTGGTTGGCGTCGCACGGGTACAGGACGGTGCTGCCGTGCACCGACCGCATCATCGCCAGGTCCTCCAGGCCCATCTGGCTGGGTCCGTCCTCGCCGATGGCGACGCCCGCGTGGGAGCCGACGAGATTGATTCCGGCGCGGCTGACGGCCGCCATCCGGATGAAGTCGTGGGCGCGGGTGAGGAAGGCGGCGAAGGTCGTGGCGTACGGGACGTAGCCGCACGTCTGGACTCCGACGGCGGCCGCGACGAGCTGCTGCTCGGCGATGTAGCACTCGAAGTGCCGCTCGGGATGCGCCTTGGCGAAGAACTCGGTACGGGTCGAGTCGCCGACCTCGCCGTCGAACGCGACGACGTCCTCGCGGACCGAGCCGAGCGCGGCGAGAGCCTCGCCGTAGGCGTTACGGGTGGCCACCTCGTCGCCGCCCTTGTCGTAACGCGGCAGATCCGGCGTGCGGTCGCGTGCGGGACGGGCCACCTGGGCGGCGGGCGGTTCGGGCGGCGTGACCCGCAGGTCGGTGCGGCCGCCCAGCTCGGCGATGGCGGCCTCGGCGTCCGGGAGGGGCTTGCCGTGTTTGCCCTCGCGGTCCTCGACGGCGGCGACGCCCCTGCCCTTGCGGGTGGCCGCGAGGATCGCGGTGGGCCGACCGGCACCGGCGCGGGCCTCGCGCAGCGCGGCGTCGACGGCGTCGAGGTCGTGGCCGTCGATCGAGAGCGTGTTCCAGCCGAAGGCCTCCAGGCGGGCGGCGTAGGCGCCGAGGTCGCGTTGGTGGCGGGTGGGGCCGCGCTGCCCGAGCCGGTTGACGTCGACGATCAGGGTGAGGTTGTCGAGCCCGGAGTACGCGGCGTGCTCGACGGCCTCCCAGATCGACCCTTCGGCCATCTCGCTGTCCCCGCAGACCACCCACACCCGGTACGGCACCCGGTCGAGGAACATTCCGGCGAGCGCCATGCCGACCCCGACGGGCAGGCCCTGGCCGAGGGAGCCGGTGGCGACGTCGACCCAGGGCAGCCGGGGCGTCGGGTGGCCTTCGAGGCGGCTGCCGCGGTGGCGGAAGGTGAGCAGTTCGTCGTCGTCGACGGCCCCGGCCGCCCGGTACATGGCGTACAGCAGCGGGGAGGCGTGGCCCTTCGACAGGACGAGCCGGTCGTTGCCCGGGTGGTCGGGGCGGGCGAAGTCGTAGCGCAGATGCCGGGCGAGGAGCACCGCGCCGATGTCCGCGGCGGACATCGAGGAGGTGGGGTGCCCCGAACCGGCCGCGTCGGCGGCTCGCACCGCGTCGACACGGAGCTGCTGGGCGAGCGCGGACAACGATGCGTTCATGGCGGATCTTCCTCCACGGCTGCGTGGCGCGGGCACGGTCAGCGGTGCTCCTCACGCGGGTGCCCAGGAAGGGCGGGCGTAACCCGGGGCTCACTCCACCGCTGTCCATATAGCAAGATCCCTATCTCAACATGCGACCGACCGGCGTACTGTGGCCGTCACGCCCCTCGGCAGTCCTCCCCAGACCTCAGCAGACCTCTACAAAGGAGTCCGGTCATGACGCTCAGCCCGCTGCCACCGTCGGAAACGCCGAGCGAGGGTTCGAGAGGGGGCGAGGCGAGGGCCCGAGCGCAGGCCCCGGCAGCAGCCGAGGGCGACACCTCGCGGGAGGCGCCGGGACAAGCGCCACCGGGCACTCCACGGGAGACGGCCGTCTACACCCACGGCCATCACGAGTCGGTGCTGCGCTCGCACAGCTGGCGTACCGCCGCCAACTCCGCGGCTTATCTGCTGCCCGAACTGCGTCCGGGCCTGGACGTCCTGGACGTGGGGTGCGGTCCGGGCACGATCACGGCCGACCTGGCGGCGCTGGTGGCCCCGGGCCGGGTGACCGCGGTGGACGCCGCCGGGGACGTCCTGGACACGGCGCGCGCGACGGCGGCCGCGCGCGGTCTGACGAACGTACGGTTCGCGGTGGCGGACGTCCACGCCCTGGAGTTCCCCGACGACTCCTTCGACGTCGTCCACGCCCACCAGGTGCTGCAACACGTGGGCGACCCGGTGCGGGCCCTGCGCGAGATGCGGCGGGTGTGCCGGCCGGGCGGGGTGGTGGCGGCGCGCGACAGCGACTACGGCGCCTTCGCGTGGTACCCGGAACCGCCCGCCCTGGCGCAGTGGCTGGAGCTGTATCACCGGGTCGCCCGGGGCAACGGCGGCGAACCGGACGCCGGGCGGCGGCTGTTCTCCTGGGCCCGGCGGGCCGGCTTCACCGACATCACCACGACCGGAGCCACGTGGTGCTTCGCCACGCCGGAGGAGCGTGCCTGGTGGAGCGGGCTGTGGGCGGACCGCACGACCGAGTCCGTCTACGCGCGACTCGCGGTGGACGGCGGCCACACCACGCCGGCCGGTCTCACCGCGATCGCGGAGGCGTGGCGGGAGTGGGGGCGCCGGGAGGACGCGTGGTTCCTGGTGCCGCACGGCGAGATCCTGTGCCGGGTCCCCTGACCGGCTCCACTGCCCTCGGCACGGAGGGTGCCTGACCCGCCCACCGACCTCGGCACGGAGGGGTGACGGAGCGGCGGTCAGCAGAGCGGGACGCCGGGTACGGGCTGCCACGCGTCGCCCTGGACCACGGCGGTGGCGGGGAACGAGCCCCAGCCGGAGGCGCCGGGACGCGTGACGACATCGGCCAGGGTCGTGAGCCACCAGTTGTTCTGGGCGCCTTGGATCACCGGATTGTCCCGGCCCTTGCTCTGGCACACGAACCAGTTGCGGCCCGCGTACAGGATGCCGACCTCACGCGAGTCGCCCTCGAAGGGGGTGTCGCCCTGGTGCACGCTGGCGGTGACATAGGTGTCGCAGTAGACCGTCGGCTTTCCCCACGGCGTCGTCGGTCCCGCCCCGGAGCACGAGCCGCCGGCGGCGCCGGCCGGCGGCGCGAGGGCGAGCGTGCCGGCGACCACGGCGCCGGTGGCCAGCAAGGCCAGGCCGAATCTGCTGTGCGTAGCGGTGGGCACGGTGGCTCCTCTCGGCACGGGGCGGCCGTCCGGCCCCCTCGGGATGCGACTGTGCCACCGCGACGGAAGGACGTGACTCCGCAACGTTGCGGATTGCCACCACCGCGCGGCGACGCCCAACGCCCGCTGCCCGCTGCCCGATCCGCCCGCCCGCCCGCCCGCCCGCCCGCCCGCCGTGACGGTCCGGATCAGGATCGAGGTCACCAAGGCCGTCGGCAGCGCGGCGGCCGCCCTCGATCACGCGCCCGAACCGGTCTCCCCATAAGGCCGGATGGCTACGGTGACATCCATGTCGAAGGCGTTCGCTCCCGCCGCGGACGGCAGGCCCAGGGCCCGGTCGAGGACGCGGCGGAGGGGGCCGCAGCCACTCGTGCCCGGGGCGGCGAACTCCGCGTCCTGGGCACCGAACGCGGCGACCAGGGGATCCTTCGATATCACCCGGGTCGGATCGGTGTCCTTGAGCACGAGGTGGACAGCGTTCTCCGCGCTGCCCACCGAACAGCGAGACGACAGCGGGGCCGGCAGCCCGTGCGCCACGCCTATCGCGAACGTAATGTCGAACTCGCCGCGCCGGGTGTCGTCGGACAGGAAGTCCGAGTAGCCGCCGTACCGCGGAGTCAGGGTCAGCGGGGTGCCTCCCACCCGGATCGGCGCGGCTGTCATCTTCCCGAAGACCTGGCGAAATTCACCGCCCACACGGCCCTCCGCGAAGGTGATCTTCATGGGTTCGGTGAGCGGTTCGTCGATGGCACCCATGCGCAGACGGCCCGTGGCGTGCATGACCTCGCAGCGCCAGGTCCCGGGGTCCGCGCCCGCGGGCAGCTCGTCGACGGTCGGACACGCGGAGAAGTCGAACTCGGGCAGCTCCGCGACCCCTTCAGCTCCCTGCGCGGGTGCGGCACCCAGGGCGAGTCCGGCAAGCAGCGCCGCCGCAGCGGCACTTGCGAAGCGGCGGAGTGTGCGGTTCAGGGTCTCTCGGTTCAGCGTCATACACAGAGCATTGCAGAGATTTCTCTGCAGAGGAAGCTCTGCAGAGAAATTGCTGCCATCCGGTTAGACTGCCGCCATGACGGAAGAGCGGACAGCGGACGCCGCGGCGCACCGCACGGTCGACACCCCCGAGGTACTCAAAGCCCTGTCGCACCCCCTGCGCCTGCGCATCCTGCGCCACCTCAGCGCGGCGGGCCCGGCCACTTCGACCACGCTCGCCGCCGCCCTCGGGGAGAACACCGGGACGCTCAGCTACCACCTGCGCATGCTGGAGCGCAGTGGCCTCATCGAGGACATCCCCGAGCGCTCCGGAGGGCGTGAGCGCTGGTGGCGCGGGGTGCGGGGCCTCGACATCCGCAGACCGCCGCAGGGTGAGCTGACGGTGGCCGAGCGCGCCATGTCGGCCGAGCTGGACCGCATGCGGATGGAGGAGGACATCGAGCTTGCCCGGCAGTTCACCGCCGGGCAGGCCGAGTCCGAGGGCTGGATGCGGGGTTCACGCAGTCTCATCCACCTCACGCGGGGTGAGCTGGACTCGTTCCACGACGACTATCTGGCCCTGCTCGCGCGCTATGCCCGCGACCCCGAGGACGCCCCCGACGACGCACGCCCCGTCCTCCTGCGCTGGTTCGGCCTGCCCGCCGACTGAACGGCAGCCGGCCGCGTGCTTGATCAGTGAGATCGCGGCACACGTCGCCGGTCGCCAACTAGGCTCTCCACCATGGAGATCCTGGGATCCACGTTGCGTGTCTGCGTCGACGACCTCGACCCGGCGGTGGACTTCTACGAGCGGCTCACCGGAAGCCCGGCCCTGCGCTTCGAGCGGGGCGGGGTGTCGGTGGCGGCGGTCGGCTGCTTCCTGCTGATGAGCGGCCCGGAGTCGGAGCTGGAGGTGCTGCGGAAGGTGGCGGCGACCCTCTCCGTCGAGGATGTGGACGCCGCCTTCACCGCGCTGACGGCGGCCGGCGCGAAGATCGTCGCCGGGCCGGTGCCCACGCCCGTCGGCCGCAATCTCGTCGCCATCCACCCGGACGGCTCGGTCTTCGAATACGTCGACCGGCGCCCGGCCGCCGACGCGTAGCCGGCGGGCCGGTGAGCGCGGAGACGACCAGGTCGGCGAGGAGCACCCCGGCGAAGCCGTCGGGGTCGAGATCAGGGCCGAGATCAGGGCCGAGATCGGTTCGTAGCAGATCGTGACGCCGAGTCGACGCACCACTCGGAGCGGACCAACGCACCGCGCGGTGTGTCCAGTTCGGCGGGCAGCAGCCCGTACGGAGGTGGCGAACCGAGGTCGGACGGGGCGTCGAGGGCCCCGAAATATTCCGTATGCGTCTCGGCCTCTCCGCCGTACTCTGCTTCTCCGACGACGACGTACCTACGGAGCGACATGAGCAGCCGGCCCCAGCACACCTACCGCGTGATCGTGCGCGGCACGTTCGACGGCCTGTCGGAGGAGAGCCGGGCCAGGCTCCTCGCCGAGGTCGACGAGCACGGTCTGACGGGGATGCGCTTCACGCCCGAGGGCTCGCTCGCCTATGACAGGGCGCTGAAGCACTTCTCGTACCGGCTGATCGTCGTCTCCGACGCGGAGGACGGCGAGGAGATGGCGGCGGTGATCGCCGAGGACCGGGTGGAGACCGCGCTCAGGGAATCCGGCCGCGGCCACGGAGAGCTGAAGTCGTCCGTGACGGACATGGACACCATGAAGATCAACTACAAGCGGTGAGCGGCCGGCCCTGAGGAGCCGGCAGGGGGTGCGGGGCGATCGGCGGGGCCGGTCCGCGGTGCGGTGATCGCCCAGCGTTCGTGGTCGCGCCAGTCGCCGTCGATGAAGAGCATCGCGGGCGAGAAGCCCTCGAGACGGAACCCGGCGCGGCGGACCAGGGCGCGCGAGGGGGCGTTGCCCGGCTGGATGTTGGCCTCCAGCCGGTGCAGCCCCAGCGGCCCGAAGGCGTACGGGAGCAGGAGCCCGAGCGCCTCGGACATCACCCCGCGGCCCGCGGCGTGCGCGAAGGCGCCGTAGCCGAGGGTCCCGCTGAGGAACGCTCCGCGGACGATGTTGTTGATGTTGACGAAGCCGGCGAGGCGACCGCCCTCCGCCCGCTCGCAGACGAGGAAGCCCTCCCGAGCGGAATCCGCCAGGATCGCCCGCGCGTAGGTCGCGTACGCCGCCGGGCTGTCCGGCGGGAAGAGCCAGGGGCGGTGCAGCGCGCGGCCGGCGCGGACATGGGCGGTGAACTCGGCCGCGTCGTCGAGCGCGTAGGCCCGCAGGCCGACGCGGGGGCCCGCCGTGAGGTACCGGCCGGGGTCGTCGCTCATCCGATCATGCTAACGCCACACCCGGAGCGGGGCACTCGGCGGACGGGGACAGCGGACGAAGACGGCGGGTGCGGGTGGCAGATGCGCGCGGCGTACGCGGGCGGTGTTCGGCGGCACCGGCCCGCCCGACGGGGCCCCGACGGGGCCGCGGCAGGAGCTCGGCCGCCCCGCCCGGCCCCACCGCGGGGTACGAGCGGGGTCGCCGCGCCCAGTCAGTGGTGGGCGAGGACCAGCTGGGGCTCGTCCTCGGACGCGTCCGCCGGGTCCGGCCGCTGGATGAGCAGAGCCGTGACGACCCCCAGGCCGAGCAGCGCGAGCGCCGCGTACATCGCGTGCTGGTAGCCCGCCTCGGTGACGCCCCCGGCGTCGCTGCCCGCCGTGATCATGGCGGAGGCGAGGGCGATGCCGAGCGAGGCCCCGATGCCGAAGCAGGCGCCGTTGAGGCCGGAGAGCGAGCCCGGCTTGTCCTTTGGGGCGGTGGTGACGGCGAGGCCGTTGAGGCCGGTGAGCATGAACCCGCCGTAGGTGACGCCCAGCGCGGCCAGCGAGGCGACCAGGATCCACTCGTTGTGCAGGAAGAAGGTGGCGAAGAGGAAGATCGCGAAGTTGGCGATCGCGCCGGTGACGACGATGGTGCGCCAGCCGATCTTCGGGCCGAGGCGGCCGGTCAGCGGGGCGGAGATGACACCGATGAGCTGGATCGGCGTCAGGAAGAGGACGGCGGCGGTGACGGCGGAGAGGCCGAGGCCGACGCGGACGTCCTGCGAGAACAGCGGGATGGTGAGCGCGATGGCCCCGAACGCGCCGCCGAGGGTGCAGATCGTGGTGAGGAGCAGCGGCCAGGCGCGACGCGAGGCCAGGACCTCGATGTCGATGACGGGGTCGGCCGCGCTCTTCTGCGAGACGACGAAGAAGGCGAGCGAGGCGAGGCCGCCCAGCAGGAAGCCGAGGGTGAGCGGGGAGGTCCAGCCCCAGGCGGCGCCCTGGGCGAGGCCGACGAGGATGCCGGTGAGACCGAGCGCGAGGGCGGCGATGCCCCGCGAGTCGAAACGGCCCTCGGGGGAGGTGGCAGGGACGTCGGGGACGTACTTCCGTACACCGAGCAGACCCGCCACGGCGATCAGGGTGGAGCAGACGAAGATGCCGCGGAAGCCGATGGTGTCGGCGATCTGGCCGCCGGCGATGGCGTCGACGCCCGCGAGGCCGCCGTTGACGGCGGTGATGACGCCCGCCGCCTTGCCGAAGCCCGCGGGACTGAGCAGCTGGTTGAGCGTGAGGAAGGCGAGGGTGAACATCGCGGCCGAGATGCCCTGCAGGATGCGGCCCGCGATGAAGACCTCGATGTTCGGCGCGAAGACGCAGAGCAGGTTGCCGACGATCAGCACCACGGCGCACACGATCATCATCGGCTTGCGGCCGCGCTTGTCGCTGAGGCGGGCGAGGGTGACCTGGCCGATGGCCGCCATCAGGAAGAAGAGGGTCTGCGAGAGACCGGCGGCGGCCGTGGTGGTGCCGAGACGCTCGATGACATCCGGCAGTGCGGGGCTGAGCATGGTGGCGTTGATCTGGTAGCCGAGGACGGCGAGGACCATCGCCACCAGCATGGGGCCGCGGCCCGTGAGGTCGGATTTGGCTGACATATCGGCCCCTTTGCCATGGATGTCACGTCGTTGCGCACGCCACCCACCGAGCTTGTCTGACAAGTAGCGCGAAGACAGGCTGGACTCTACGCGCGTCACACGTCAAGACCCTTTGACCTGTGAATCCGAATACCGTTGACTTGCCGACAAGTGAGCCGAGGAGGGGCAGTGGCAGTCAGCGGACAGCGGCGGCGACCGGTCGTGGTGCTCTACGAACGGATCGCGGACGCCATCCACGACGGCACCTATCCCCCGGGTTCGACCCTCCCCTCCGAGCCCAAGCTCGCGGGCGAACTGGGGGTGAGCCGGCCGGCGCTGCGGGAGGCGCTGCTGCTGCTCCAGGAGGACGGCTTGCTCTCGGTGCGGCGCGGGGTCGGCCGGACCGTCGCCGACCACCCGCCGCGGCGCGGTTTCGAGCACATCCAGCCACTGGAGGAGCTGATCGGCACGGGCTCGCCGCTGCGGGTACGGGCCCTGCTGCGGGCGGTCGAGGAACCCACCGACTTCACCACCCAGCACCTGCTCGCCCCGGCCCGTTCCGAGCTGAGGTTCTGGGAGTCCCTGCTGGTCGGAGAGGGTACGGCGGCCGCGCTCAGCCAGGAGTGGGCGGCCGCCGACGACGTCCTGGATCGGGCGCACCCGGACTTCGCCCGCGCCCTGCGCACCGAACCGGCGCCGGGCCGCGTCTCCATGCTGGCGGTGCTCGCGACCTCCTCCCGCGGGGTCTCGCTCGGGGCACACAGCAGCGTCACCGCGACCCTGGTCGGACAGCGACGCGGGGACCAGCTCGGGCGCCCGGCCGACACCCCGGCGGTACTGGTCACCCAGGTGGTACGGGTCGGTGAGACCCCGGTCCTGGCAGCCAAGCACATGCTTCCGACGGGGGCGCCGGCGCTGCCCGTCCTGCAGTCGAACTGAGCCCCGGAGCGCTCGATTCCGCGAGCCCCAGCCCCTCCGATACGGCCACGCGCGGCGTTCCGCGCCCTGCCGAGCGGGGGCGGCCGGTCCGCTCGGCCGCGGCGCCGGGCCGCCCTTACCGACCGCCTGCCCGCCCCCTGTCACCGCCGTCACAGCGGCGGGGGCCCACCGTCGCGTACACTTCCGCGCCATGCACTTGTCTGACAACCTCGCCGCCCCCGCCGTACCCGCCGTCTCCGAGTGGATCCGGCGCGCCCCGAAGGCCGTTCTCCACGACCACCTCGACGGCGGGCTGCGCCCCGCGACGATCGTCGAGCTGGCGCGCGAGTGCGGCTACACCTCCCTGCCGACCGAGGACCCCGCGGCGCTCGCGGTCTGGTTCCGGGACGCCGCCGACTCCGGTTCGCTGGAGCGGTACCTGGAGACCTTCGCCCACACCTGCGCGGTGATGCAGACCCGCCCCGCCCTGGAGCGGATCGCGGCCGAGTGCGCCGAGGACCTTGCGGCGGACGGTGTCGTGTACGCCGAGGTCCGCTACGCCCCCGAGCAGCACCTGGAGGGCGGGCTCACCCTGGACGAGGTCGTCGAGGCGGTGAACGACGGCTTCCGTGAGGGCGAGCGCCGCGCGGGCGGCCGGATCACCGTCCGGGCCCTGCTCACTGGCATGCGGCACACCGACCGTTCGCTGGAGATCGCGCGGCTCACCGTCGCGCACCGCGAGAACGGCGTGGCCGGCTTCGACATCGCCGGTGGCGAGATCGGCAACCCGCCGGCCCGCCACCTTCCCGCCTTCCAGCATCTGAAGCGGCACAACTGCCACTTCACGATCCACGCGGGCGAGGCCGTCGGCGCCGAGTCGATCCACGAGGCCGTGCAGGTCTGCGGCAGCGAGCGGATCGGGCACGGCGTGCGGATCACGGACGACATCGCCGAGGACGGCACCCTGGGCCACCTCGCCTCCTACGTCCGCGACAACCGCATCGCCCTGGAGGTCTGCCCGACCTCCAACCTGCAGACGGGCGCGGCGAAGGACTACGCCTCGCACCCGATCGACGAGCTGCGCCGGCTCGGCTTCCGCATCACCCTCAACACCGACAACCGTCTGGTCTCCGGCACCACCATGAGCGAGGAGTTCCAGCACATGGCGGACGCCTTCGGGTACGGCCCCGAGGTCTTCGAGGAGTTCACGGTCGCCGCGCTCGACGCCGCCTTCCTGCCGCTCCCCGAGCGGCAGCGGCTGATCGACGAGGTCGTGCGCCCGGGCTACGCCGCCCTGTGCTGACCGCTCCCGCCGCCGTTCGCCCGCGCCGTCGGGTCGCTCCAACGGCCGGCGGCGGCCCGGCTCCGGCCGACCCCGGCGCCCCGTGACACGGGGCGCCAGAGGCCGCCAGGCAGACCGGGCCAGGCCAGCGCAGGCGTGGCCCTGGGGACAGCCGGGACTCAGACCGGCGCGGGCACGTGGTCCGGGGAGCAGACGGCCGGGCCTCAGGTCAGCGCGGGTACGTCGAGTGTGAGCGTGCCCGTCTCGGCGTCCAGCACCCCCGGCACCCCGAACGGAATCGTCAGCGCCGTCTCGCCGTGGCCGAAGCCCATCTCCTCCACCACCGGCACGCCGAGCCCGCCGAGGCGGTCGGCCAGCACCGCGCGCACCGCTTCGTAGGGGCCGCACTCCGCCCACGACCCGAGCCCGACGGCCCCCACGCCGTCCAGCCAGCCGGAGCGCAGGAGCTGGGTGAGGACGCGGTCCAGACGGTACGGCTCCTCCCCCACGTCCTCCAGAAGCAGGAGGCCGCCCCGGGCCGAGGGCCGCGCGTGCGGGGTGGCGAGGTCGGCGGCGAGCAGGCTGACGCAGCCGCCGAGGGTGACGCCGTGGGCCCGGCCGGGGACGAGCGCCCGCGCGGTCTCCAGCCCGAGGGTCCGCACCGATTCGGGTGCGAACAGGGTGGCCCGCAGGGACTCCTGGGTGCGGAGGTCGTTGAGGAAGGTCGCCGCCGCGACCATCGGACCGTGCAGGGTGGCCAGCCCGGCGCGCACGGCGAAGGCCTCGTGCAGGGCGGTGAGGTCGCTGTAGCCGACGAAGACCTTGGGGCCCGCCGCCCGGATCGCGGTCCAGTCGAGCAGGTCCACCATCCGCTGGGTGCCGTAGCCGCCCCGCGCGCAGATCACCGCCGAGATCCCGGGATCGCACCAGGCCTCCTGGAGGTCGCGGGCGCGGGCCGCGTCCGCACCCGCGAGGTAGTCCAACGCGGGGTGGGTCTCGAGGACATGGGGGGCGACGACCGGGTCCAGGTCCCAGCCGCGCAGGATGTCGAGGCCGGCCGCGAGGCGCTCCTCGGGGACGGGTCCGCTGGGCGCCACGACCGCGACCCGGGCCCCGGGCCTCAACCGCGCGGGACGCACGAGCACCCGCACCGAACCCCCCGCGCCACCCACGCCCGCCGAGCCACCCGCCCTCGCCGCGCCGCCCGCACCCGTCGGGCCGCCCGTACCCGCCGGGCCCGCCGCCGTCCGGTCCGCCCTCACCCCCGCAGCTCCAGTCGGGGCACGTCGGGCCGTTCGATGCCGAAGGTCTGGGCATACAGCGACAGTTCGGCCTCCAGGGCGCGGACCACCGTCTCGGCGCGCCGGAAGCCGTGCCCCTCCCCCTCGAAGGCGAGGTACGCGTGCGGGATGCCCCGTCCGGCCATCGCCGCCAGGAATCTCTCGCTCTGCGCGGGCGGGCAGATCACGTCGTCGAGGCCCTGGAGCAGCAGGAACGGCGCGGAGATCCGGTCGACATGGCCCAGCGGTGAGCGTTCCTTGTAGCGGGCGGGCACCTCGGCGAGCGGCCCGATCAGCGACTCCAGATAGCGGGATTCAAAGTCGTGGGTCTCGTCGGTGGCCCAGCCGAGCAGGTCGAGGATGGGGTAGATGATCGTGCCGCAGGCGTAGACGTCGTTGCCGACCAGCGAGGCGGCGGTGGTCCAGCCGCCCGCGCTGCCGCCGCGGATCGCGAGCCGCGCCGGGTCGGCGGTGCCCTCCGAGGCGAGCGCCTCGGCGACGGCGGCGCAGTCCTCGACGTCGACGACGCCCCACTGTTCCCGGAGCCGCTCGCGGTACTCCCGGCCGTAGCCGGTCGAGCCGCCGTAGTTGACCTCGGCGACGCCGATGCCCCGCGAGGTGAAGTAGGCGATCTCCAGGTCGAGGACGAGGGGGGCGTGCGCCGTCGGCCCGCCGTGCGCCCACACCACGTAGGGCGGCAGTTCGTCGCCGGGGGCGATCCGGTCGGGGCTGTGCGGAGGGTAGACGTGGGCGTGGATCTCGCGGTTGTCCGGTCCGGCGAAGGTCCGGATCTGGGGTTCGGGGTAGTACGCGGGGTCGACCGGGTCGTCGTGGGCCGAGCCGACGACCCGGGCCCGGCCCGTGCAGGTGTCCAGCTCCACGATCTCGTAGGCGCTGCGGGGGCTCGCGGCGACGCCGGCGACGCGGCTGCCGTGCGCGGCGAGGGTGGGGGCCCACTCGGTCCAGGGGCCGGCCGCGTCGACCAGCTCGCCGCTCTCCGGGTCGAGTATCCCGAGGGCGGTGGCGCCCTTGCCGTGGATGACCGCGACGAGGCCGTTCGCCAGGGGGTTGAACCAGCCGAGGCCGATCTTCCAGAGCGGTCCGCCGAACTCCTCGGCGCGGGGGCACAGGGCGACCGGCTCCCCGTCCACTCCGGCGCGGTAGAGGTTCCACCAGCCGCTGCGGTCGCTGAGGTACAGCAGCTGCCCGTCGGGGGTCCAGCCGACCTGCGGGACCGACTCGGCGGGTCCGCCCGCGACGCGCCGGGGGTCCGCGAAGACGCCGTCGGCCGTGATGTCGGCGAGCATCGCCTCCGTGCCGTCCCAGGGCATGCGGGGGTGGTCCCAGGCGATCCAGGCGGCCTGCCGGCCGTCCGGGGAGAGCCGGGGGCCGGTGACGAACCGGTGGTGGCCGTCGGAGAGTTCGCGTACCGCCGCGCGGTCCTCTGCCGCCGATCCGTCCAGGGGGACGGCGGCGACGACCCGGCGCACGTCGGTGGGCGCGGGCCCGGTGAACTCCTCCAGGACGCACCACACCTCGGCCCGGTCGGGGTGGACGACCGGGTCGGCCCAGCGCAGTCCCCCGCCGGTGGCCGAGAGGGGGGTGAGCGGCCGGGGCACGGCCGCGTCGCCGGCGCCGTCCGGTTCGTACGCGTACAGCCGCTGGTCGGGGAAGTGGCTGAAGACGATCAGCGGGCCGCCGGTCTCGCGGGCCTGTCCGGCCCAGGGTTGTCCGCCGTACTCGTGGACCCGGCTGCGGACGTTCCACGGCGCGGGCAGGACCTGTTCCTCGGCGCCGTCGGCCCGGCGGCGCACCAGGGCGCGCCGGCCTCCTTCGGTGGGGCGTGGCGCCGTCCACCACAGCTCGTCGCCGACGGCGCCGAGGTATTCGGGGCGTCCGTCGTGCGAGGCCGCGAGGGCGGCGTCGATGGGTGAGGGCCAGCTGCCGTAGGGGCCGGTCGGTACCATGTCGAACTCCCCTACGCCGTCTTCAGATAGTGGTCGAGTACGCGGACGCCGAAGTGCAGCGCGTCGACGGGGACGCGCTCGTCGACGCCGTGGAACAGCGCGCCGTAGTCGAGCTCCGGGGGGAGCTTCAGTGGTGAGAAGCCGTAGCCGGTGATGCCGAGGCGGGCGAACTGCTTGGCGTCGGTGCCGCCGGACATGGAGAAGGGGAGGACGTGTCCGGCCGGGTCGAAGCGTTCCACGGCGGCCCGCAGCTTGGCGAAGGTCGGCGAGTCGACCGGCGCCTCCAGGGGGATCTCGCGGTGGTGGAACTCCCAGTCGACGTCCGGCCCCGTGAGCCGGTCCATCGTCTCGGTGAACTCCTCCTCGCCGCCCGGCAGCACCCGCCCGTCGACGTAGGCGACGGCCTGGCCGGGGATGACGTTCACCTTGTACCCGGCGTGGAGCATGGTCGGGTTGGCGCTGTTGCGGACGGTCGGCGCGACGAGCGCGGCGGCGGGGCCGAGCTTCTCCAAGAGCGCGTCGATGTCGAGGTCGTCGGCGGTGACGTCGGTCTCGATGCCGTACAGCGCGGCCAGTTCGCGCAGGGCCGCCCGGACGGTGGGGGTGAGGCGGACCGGCCAGGTGTGGGCGCCGACGCGGGCGACGGCGGCGGCGAGCCGGGTCACGGCGTTGGCGGCGTTCACCTTCGAGCCGTGGCCGGCCCTGCCCCGGGCGGTGAGCCTGACCCAGGCAGTGCCGCGTTCGCCGGCCGCGATGGGATAGAGCGTCATGCCGGGCTGCGGATGGAAGCTGAACGCCCCCGATTCGCTGATGCCTTCGGTGCAGCCGTCGAAGAGGGAGGCGTGCCGCTCGGCGAGGAAGCCGGAGCCGTCCACGGCGCTGTCCTCCTCGTCCGCGGTGTAGGCGAGGACGATGTCGCGGCGCGGACGGATGCCCTGGCGGGCCCAGGAGCGGACGACGGCGAGGACCATCGCGTCCATGTTCTTCATGTCGACCGCCCCGCGGCCCCAGACCACGCCGTCGCGGAGCTCGCCGGAGAAGGGGTGGACGGCCCAGTCGGCGGGCTCGGCGGGGACCACGTCGAGGTGGCCGTGGACGAGCAGCGCGTCGGCGGACGGGTCGGTGCCCTCGATCCTGGCCACCACGTTGGTGCGGCCGGTGGTCCGCTCCAGGAGGACGGGGTCGAGGCCGGCGCCGGCGAGGCGTTCGGCGACGTACTCGGCGGCGGGCCGCTCGCGGCAGTCGCCGCCGCCCCGGTTGGTCGTGTCGATGCGGATCAGCTCGGAGGTGAAGGCCACCACCTCGTCGAGCGCCTCGGCGTCGGGCTGCTGGGTCGGCTCAGCCATACTGCTCCTCCACCGCGGCCGAGACGATGGTCGTGACCGCCTTGAACGTGCGAATGCCTTCGTACATCGTCCCGCTGGTGTAGGCGACGCGGCGCTCGCCGCTCCGGGCCACGCCGGGCACGACCGTGGCGGCGGCCGCGAGGTGTTCGGCGTCGAACTCCAGCTCCACCGTGAACGGGCCGCCGCGCACCGGCTCGTACCGCACGGCGAGGGCGGTCGCGGCCTTCGCCGCCGCGCGGATCTCGGCGGCCGTGCGGCTCGGGGTCCGGCACACCGCGGCGTACCGCGAGACGTGGTCCTTGACCGCGACCTTGGGCGCCTCCGGGGCGTATCCCAGGGCGTCCTCGCAGGTCAGGTCGTCGCCGGTGACGAGGACCACCGGCACGCCGTACTCCTGCACCACATGGGCGTTCAGCAGGCCCTCGCTCGCCCGCTCGCCGTTCAGCCAGACGCCGGTGATGGAGTTGGCGAGATATGTGTGGGCGAGGACTCCCTCGGCGCCGGCGCCGGTGTGGTAGCCGACGAAGGCGATGCCGTCGACGTCGCCGTGCTGGACGCCCTCCACCATGGAGAGGGATTTGTGGCGGCCGGTGAGCATCTCGGCCCGCTCGTCGAGCCGTTCGAGGAGGAGGTTCCGCATCGACCAGTGCGCTTCGTTGACGAGGACCTCGTCGGCGCCGCCGTCGAAGAAGCCGAGCACCGCCGCGTTCACGTCCGAGGTGAACATGGACCGGCACCGCTCCCACTGCGGGGTGCCCGGCAGCACGTCGGCGGGCCAGGTGACACCGGTGGCGCCTTCCATGTCGGCGCTGATCAGGATCTTCATGCCTGGAAACCGTACGCGGCGACCGGCGGCGCGACCACCCCTGTGGACAAGTGTCGGCGGAGCGGTCGCGGACCCGTCGTCAGTCCTCGTGGCCGAGCTGCAGATCGCGTTCGGTGCGGCCCCCGCCCGCGAGGTGGAGGACGGTGGCGACCGGCGGATATCCGGCGGCGATGACGGTGTACTCGCCGGAGGAGAGGTCCACGAAGCGGAAGGTGCCGTCCGGGCCGGTGGTCAGGGTGTCGACGACGTTCCCCGCCGCGTCGAGGAGGGTGACGCGGGCGTCCTCGACGGCGCGCCCGCCGCCCGCGCGGACCGTGCCGCGCAGCACCGCGCCGCCCGCGAGCTCGATGTCCTGGCGGGTCTCGCGGGAGGACTGGACGCTCACCGGGAGGGCGGCGGGGCGGAAGGCGGGGGCGCTGGCGGCGAGGGTGTACTCCCCGGCGACCAGTTCCGTGATCACGTAGCCGCCCTCGCGTCCGCTGCGGGTGGAGGCGACGACCTCCCCGCGCACGTCGGTGAGGGTGACGGCCGCGTCGCGTACCGGCGAGCCGTCGGCGGTGAGGACCGTTCCGGCCAGCCGGCCCGCTCCGCCGAGGACGACGTCGAGTTCGACGGGCCGTTCGCCGACGGTGACGGAGACGGCCTGCGGCTGGTGTCCGCCGGCGGCGGCGATCAGGACGTACGCGCCGGGGCCCGGGACGCTGAGGGCGTAGCGGCCGTCCTCGCCGCTGCCGCCGCGGCCGATCTGCCGCCCCTGGACGTCGATCAGGGTCAGCGCGGCGCGGGGGACGCGGCTGCCGTCGTGGTGCTGGACGGTGCCGCAGACGGGGAGCCCGGCGGTCTGGGGGGCGGGGTGGGCGGCGGCGTCCCTGGCCCGGGGGACGGCGGTGGGGGCCTCGGGGGCGGGGGTGTGGTGGGACACCAGCGGTTTCTCCTTGAGGAAGAAGGCGAGGACGAGGCCGAGCACGAGGACCGGCACGAGGTAGAGGAAGATGCGCGGCATCGCGTCCGCGTACGCCTGGATGTAGGCGTCGCGCAGGGCGGGCGGCAGGGCGTGCACCGTCTGCGGGGTGATCGATTCGGCGGCGGGCAGCGCCGTCCCGGCCGTACGCGGGAGGGAGTCGGCGAGGGCGTCGTCGAGCCGGGAGGCGAAGAGGGTGCCGAAGACGGCGGCGCCGACGCTGCCGCCGATCTGCCGGAAGTAGTTGTGGGCGCTGGTGGCGGTGCCGAGGTCGGAGGGGCGCACGGAGTTCTGCACGGCCAGGATGAGGACCGGCATGACCAGGCCGATGCCGATGCCGAGGACTGCCTGCCAGACGCTGTGGTGCAGGCGTGGGGTGTCGGTCTCCATCCGGGAGAGCAGCCACATGCCGACGGCGGAGACGGCGCCGCCGAGGACCGGGTAGATCCGGTAGTGGCCGGTGCGGCTGATGAGCTGGCCGGACACGATGGAGGCGATGACGATGCCGCCCATCAACGGCAGCATGAGGAGGCCGGACTCGGTGGCGGTGGCGCCCTCGACCATCTGCAGGAAGGTCGGCAGATAGCTGGCGGCGCCGAAGAGGGCGATGCCGACGACGGCGCCGACGAGGCTGGTGAGGGTGAAGACGGAGTCGCGGAACAGCCGCAGCGGGATGAGGGGTTCGGAGGCGCGGTGTTCGACGGCCAGGAAGAGCAGGGTCGTCGCGGCGGCGCCGCAGCCGAGACCGACGATGACCCGGGAGCCCCACGCGTATTCGGTCCCGCCCCAGCTGGTGAGCAGCACCAGGCAGGTGGAGGCGGCGGCGAGCAGCAGCGTACCGAGGACGTCGAGCTTCCCGCGGGTCCGCGGCTTGGGCAGTTTGAGGACGACGGCGACGACGGCGAGGGTGACGAGGCCGAAGGGGACGTTGAAGTAGAAGCACCAGCGCCAGGAGACGTGGTCGGTGAAGAAGCCGCCGAGCAGGGGCCCGGCGACGGAGGCGAGGCCGAAGGCGGCGCCGACGAGTCCCATGTAGCGGCCGCGGTCCCGGGCCGGGACGATGTCGGCGATGATCGCCTGGACGCCGATCATGAGTCCGCCCGCGCCGATGCCCTGGACGGCCCGGAAGGCGATGAGCTCGTCCATGGTCCGTGACCAGCCGGCGAGGGCCGAGCCGATGACGAAGACGACGATCGCGAAGAGGAAGACGCCCTTGCGGCCGAAGAGGTCGCCGAGCTTGCCGTAGACGGGGAGGCCGATGGTGGCGGTCAGGAGATAGGCGGTGATCGCCCAGGACATCCGGTCCAGGCCCTGGAGTTCGCCGACGATCTTCGGCAGGGCGGTGGCGACGATCATCTGCTCCAGCGCGGCGAGCAGCAGCGCGAGCATGAGTCCGCAGAAGACGAGCCGGACCCGGCGGGGGTCGAGGGCCGCGTCGGGGCCGGGGGGCGGTCGGTGGCCGGAGGGAGGGTCGCCCGCGACGAGCGGCACGTCGTCCTTCGCCAGTGTGATCGCACCCACGTGCTGCTCCCCTCGTCACGGCGTCAGCGCCGCGCCATTCTTCGCATTGCGCGCGAAGGGGGAGCAAGTCGGGCGGTACGGAGTCGCCGTGGCGGCACGGGGCGCGAACGGCCCTGCGCCGGGTGGCACTTGGGGCGCTCATCAGCGCGTTTACGCATGCGCCCGCGCCCCCTGGGCGCGCGGGGCGCTCGTACGGGGGCGCGGGGAGACCACTCGAATCGGTGACCGCCGGAGCGTTACTTCTCCACGGCGGCGGCCAGGTTGGCCAGAACGGCGTCGTGGATACGGGCCAGCCCCTTGGGGGCGAAGGTCTTCTCGAAGAAGCCGCCGATGCCGCCCGCGCCATTCCAGACGGTGGTGACGACCGTCTTGGAGCTGCCCTCGCCGGCCGGGGTGACGGTCCAGGTGGTGACCATGGAGGAGTTGCGGTCCTTCTCGACGAGCTGACCGTCGGTGGGCTCGGTGACCTCCAGGAGGCAGTCCCGGATCCGCTTGCTGGTCGCCTGGAGCTTCCAGTGGACGAGGGTGCCCTCGCCGTCGCCGCCCTCCCGGACCTCGTACTCACTGAAGTGCTCGGGCAGCACCTTCGCGCGCGTGCCGTTGTAGTCGGCCAGAGCGTCGAACACCGTCTCCGCGTCCGCCGCGATGATCCGCTCCGTGGTGGCCTCGACCTGCGCCATTGCACTTCCTCCAGCACTCGGTTCCTCAGGGTGGGGCACCAGCCAACCACCTGGGCCCGGGGCTCCCAAATCCGGGTTGCGGCGATCAAGGGAACATATGTTCTATTGTGGCCGGAGGGCTGGACATCGACGAACGAGGAGGCGGCCATGCGCTGGGACAATCTGGGCGACGACCCCGCCACCGCGGCCGAGGCGGCGCTCTTCGGCGCGGACGCGGTCACCACCCGTACGTTCGACACCCCCGAGTTCCGCGGGATCACCTTCCACGAGGTGCGGGCCCGCTCGATCCTGAACCGGGTGCCGGGCGCCTCCCGGATGCCGTTCGAATGGACGGTGAACCCGTACCGCGGCTGCACGCACGCGTGCGTCTACTGCTTCGCCCGCAAGACCCACTCCTATCTGGACCTCGACACCGGCCTCGGCTTCGACTCCCAGATCGTGGTGAAGACCAACGCCCCCGAGCTGCTGCGCCGCCAGCTCTCCTCCCGGCGCTGGCAGGGCGCGCACATCGCGATGGGCACCAACGTCGACTGCTACCAGCGCGCCGAGGGCCGCTACCGCCTGATGCCCGGCATCCTCGCGGCGCTGCGCGACCACGCCAACCCCTTCTCGATCCTGACCAAGGGCACCCTGATCCTGCGCGACCTCGACCTCCTGACGCAGGCCGCCGAGGTGACCGACGTCGGCATCTCCGTCTCGGTCGGCTTCACCGACGAGGAGCTGTGGCGCACGGTCGAACCCGGCACGCCCTCGCCCCTGCGGCGGCTGGAGGTCGTGCGGACGCTCGGCGAGCACGGCATCGGCTGCGGGGTCCTGATGGCGCCGGTGATCCCGTTCCTCGGGGACCGCCCGGAGCAGCTCCGCGAGACCGTCCGCGCCCTCGCCGACGCCGGCGCCACCTCCGTGACCCCGCTCGTCCTGCATCTGCGCCCCGGAGCGCGCGAGTGGTTCTTCGCGTGGCTGCGGCAGCACCACCCGGGCCTGGTGGGACGGTACGAGCGGATGTACGCGGACGGGGCCTACGCGCCGACCTGGTACCAGCGCCGGATCACCCGTCAGGTCCACGAGCTGGCCGACGAGTTCGGGATCGGCCCGGCCCGCCGTGGCGCCGCGCGGCGGATCTCCGTACCCGAAGAGCCGGCGCTCGCGGAGCCGACACAGCTCACCCTCCTCTGATCGGGTGAGCTCTCGGCGGAACAGGTCCTTCCGCACCGGGTTCCGGGCACGGACGCCCTATGAACTCACGCGCAGGGATGCTGATCGCCACTGGGGCACTGGTCGCCGGGACGGTCACCGTCCTGCCCGCGTCCGCCGAGCCCCGGCCCGAACCGACCGCCCGTCCCCTGGCGCCCGTCGTCTGGACCGGCTGCGCCACCGCCGCCTACCCCCGGCTCCAGTGCTCCACGCTGAAGGTGCCGCTGGACCACGACGCCCCCGGGGGCCGGACGATCACGCTCGCGCTGACCCGGGTCCCGCACACCGCGAAGCAGTCGCAGGGGCCGCTGGTCGTCAATCCGGGCGGGCCCGGCGGCAGCGGCCGGGCCCTCGCCGGGTACGTCGCCGCCGCGCTGCCCGCGAAGGTGGCGGCGGAGTACGACGTGATCGGCTTCGACCCGCGCGGGGTGGGCAGGAGCGAGCCCGCCCTGGACTGCCGGCCGGGCCACTTCGCTCCCGTGCGGCACGACTCCGTACCGGGCGGAGCCGAGGGCGAGGCGGCGGGCGTCGAGCGGGCGCGGTCCTTCGCTGCGGCCTGCGGGAAGAAGTACGGCGACGTGCTGCCGTACATCGACACCGTCAGCACGGCCCGCGACCTGGACGTCCTGCGGGCCGCCCTCGGCGCGGAGCGGCTCAACTACCTCGGCTACTCCTACGGGACGTACCTCGGGGCGGTCTACGCCCGGCTCCATCCGGAGCGGGTGCGGCGCTTCGTCCTGGACTCCGTGGTCAACCCGCAGGGCGTCTGGTACGAGGACAACCTCGCGCAGGACTACGCCTTCGACAGCCGGCACAAGGACTTCATGGCCTGGGTGGCCCGCCGGGACGCGACGTACGGGCTGGGCTCGGACCCGGCGGCGGTGGAGGCCGCCTGGTACCGGATGCGCGACGAGCTGCGGACGGCCCCCGCGGGCGGGAAGGTCGGCCCGGGCGAGCTGGAGGACACCTTCCTGCCCGGCGGGTACTACAACGGCTACTGGCCGAGGCTGGCCGAGGCGTTCTCCGCGTACGTCACCAGGAAGGACGCGGCCCCGCTGGCCCGGACGTACACGAGCATCGCGGCGGCCGACGCCGCGGACGACAACGGCTACTCGGTCTACACGAGCGTGCAGTGCCGGGACGCGGCGTGGCCGCGCGACTGGAGCGTCTGGCGCAAGGACAACTGGGACGTGCACGCGAAGGCGCCCTTCTCCACCTGGAACAACGCCTGGTACAACGCTCCCTGCGCGTTCTGGCCGGTGGAGTCGCTCACGCCGCCGGACGTCACGAACGAGGCGGTGCCGCCGGTGCTCGTCCTCCAGGCGTCGGACGACGCGGCCACCCCCTACGAAGGGGCCGTGGCGCTGCACCGGATGGTCCGCGGCTCCAGCCTGGTGGTCGAGGAGGGCGGCGGCAACCACGGCGTGTCGCTGGCCGGGAACGACTGCGTGGACGGCCACCTGGAGGCGTACCTCGCCACCGGGCGCGTGCCGCGCGGCGCCGAGGGCGCGGAGGCGGACGCGGTCTGCGCGACGCTGCCGGAGCCCGAGCCCGCGAAGGCCCCCCGGGGCCGCGGCTCCGCCGGGGACCGGGCGGCCGGGGCGACCCTGCACGGCCTCCTCGGCCACGCGGGCTGAGGCCGCCCGCCCGCCGGAACCGGTTCGCCCGCTCTCGCTAGCCGTCGAGTCGGGTGAGCGCGGAGCGGGCCGCCGGGGCCAGCCGGGGGTGGGGCAGGGCCGCCGTGAGGGCGGGGCGGGCGCGGTCGTCGCCGAGCGCGCCCAGGCCCTCGACGCAGGCGAGCCCGATGCGCCAGTACGGATCGCCGGCGGCCAGCCGTCGTTCGAGGACGGTGATCAGGGCCGGTACGGATTCGGGGGCGCGCAGATCGGTGAGCAGACGGACCGGCAGCAGGGCGTAGGCGGCGCGCAGTTCGTTGGTGGCGAGGGCGGCGGCCGCCCGCGCCGTGCGCGGGTCGCCGAGCCGGGTCAGCGCGTACGCGGCGGAGACACAGCGTTCCGGGTCCCGGTGGTTGAGCAGGAGGACGAGCGCTTCGAAGGCGCGCGGGTCGCCGGCGAGGCCGAGCCGGAAGGCGGCGATCTCGCGGGCCCACAGGGGCTGCCCCGGCGCGGTGAGGACGTCCGCGAAGAGGCTTTCGTCTTCGGCGGAGACGAGTTTTTCGAATGCGGCGGAGTCGCCGTGGATCTCGTTCCGCAATCGATCGATCATCGAGCAGAATTCGGGATCACGGGCGATATCCATGGCGTTCAGCGTATCCGCGATCCAGATCACATTTTCCGAACTTCCCGGGACTGGCGCGCTCGTTACCCGCCGGTTAACCTCAGGTGAGCGGGTCACCCCCCGCTTCGCTCGCAACGGCCTGGTGACGCAGCCGTGGTGAGTACGAGTTTGTCGGTTCGGCAGTTTTCGACGTGGCTCCGGGACAGAGCCCGTCGCCTTTTCCCGCGCGTTCTGTGCGCGCCCGCATTGCCGCCCTCAGTCGTCACTCTTCTCTCCCTGGAGTCCCCTGATGGACACCCCTCTCTCCACCATCGCCGTCGTCGGTCTCGGCACCATGGGTACCGGCATCGCCGACGTCCTCGCCCGGGCCGGCCGTGAGGTCATCGGCATCGACATCAGCGACGTCGCCGCCGCGCGGGCCGTCGCCGCCCTGGAGTCCTCCACCGCCCGCGCGGTGGCCCGTGAGCGGATCACCGAGGAGGAGCGCCGTGACGTCCTCGCCCGGTTCCGTACCTTCTCCGACCTCCAGGCGGCGGCCGACGCCGATCTCGTGATCGAGGTCGTGCCCGAGTCGTACGAGGCCAAGCAGGAGGTCTTCCGGGCGCTGGACTCCATCGTCCGGCCCGACGCGATCATCGCCACCGGCACCAACGCGCTCTCCGTGACGCGTCTCGCCGCCGACTCCGCCCACCCCGAGCGGGTGCTCGGGCTGCACTTCTTCACCCCGGTCCAGGCGATGAAGCTGGTGGAGGTCGTCTCCTCGGTCCTCACCGCCCCGCCGGCGGTCCAGGCCGTCACCGATCTCGCCCTCGCCCTCGGCAAGGAGCCCGTCGCGGTCGGCGACCGCCCCGGCTTCGTCGCCGACGGCCTGCTCTTCGGCTACCTCAACCAGGCCGCGGCGATGTACGAGGCCAAGTACGCCTCCCGCGAGGACATCGACGCCGCCATGCGGCTGGGCTGCGGCCTGCCGATGGGTCCGCTGGCGCTGCTCGACCTGATCGGCATCGACACCGCCCGTACCGTCCTGGAGGCGATGTACAGCGAGTCGCGCGACCGGCTGCACGCCCCGGCGCCGATCCTCCGCCAGCTCAGCGAGGCGGGGCTGACCGGCCGCAAGTCGGGCCGCGGGTTCTACACGTACGACGCGCCCGGCTCGGCCACCGTGGTCCGTGACGCGCTGACGCCGCTGGAGGACGGGGGCACGGCCGGCCGGACGACCCGCCCGGTCCGCTCCGTCGGCGTCGCCGGCTCCGGGACGATGGCCTCGGGCATCGCCGAGGTCTTCGCCAAGGCCGGTTACGACGTGGTCCTGGCCGCCCGCTCGCAGGAGAAGGCGGACACGGCCAAGGCCCGGATCACCAAGTCCCTCACCCGTTCGGTCGACAAGGGCCGGATGAGCGGCGAGGCCCGGGACGAGACGCTGGCCCGGATCACCCCGGCCGGCTCGCTCGACGCCTTCGCCGAGGTCGATCTGGCGGTCGAGGCGGTCGCCGAGGACCTGGAGATCAAGCAGCAGCTCTTCGCCACGCTGGACAAGATCTGCAAGCCGGGCGCGGTGCTCGCCACCACGACCTCCTCGCTGCCCGTCGTCGCGTGCGCCCGCGCCACCTCGCGGCCGCAGGACGTCATCGGGATGCACTTCTTCAACCCGGCCCCGGCGATGAAGCTGGTCGAGATCGTCCGGACGGTGCTGACCGCCGACGACGTCCACGCCACGGTCCGCGAGGTCACGGCGAAGATCCGCAAGCATCCGGTGGACTGCGGCGACCGGGCCGGCTTCATCGTGAACGCGCTGCTCTTCCCGTACCTGAACAACGCGATCAAGATGGTCCAGGAGCACTACGCCACCCTGGACGACATCGACGCCGCCATGAAGCTGGGCGGCGGCTACCCGATGGGACCGTTCGAGCTGCTGGACGTCGTCGGACTGGACGTCTCGCTCGCGATCGAGCGGGTGCTGCACCGCGAGTTCCGCGACCCGGGCCTGGCCCCGGCACCGCTCCTGGAGCACCTGGTGGCCGCCGGCTGCCTCGGCCGCAAGACGGGGCGCGGCTTCCGCGAATATGCCCGACGCTGATCCGTACGCGGGCTGGGGAGGGTTGCTGAGCCCCTCGGGCTCCCCCGGCGACCCCGGCGACCCTCCCCCACCTGGGCACACGCCCGCGCTGATGCAGTACGTTCAGGACATGTCCAAGGCCGCTAAGTCACCCCGTGCCACGTCCCCGTCCGACTCCCAGGAGAGTGCGGCGGGCACCCGCGCGGCCGCTCAGCGGCTCAAGATGCGCCGTGAGCTGGCGACGGCGGCCATGGAACTGTTCGCGACCAAGGGGTACGAGGCCACCACGGTCGACGAGATCGCCGCCGCGGCGGGGGTCGCGCGGCGTACCTTCTTCCGCCACTTCCGCTCCAAGGAAGAGGCGATCTTCCCGGACCACGACGACACCCTGGTGCGGGCGGAGGCGGTGCTGAACGCCGCGCCGCCGCACGAGCACCCGCTGGACACCGTCTGCCGGGGCATCAAGGAAGTCATGAAGATGTACGCGGGGTCCCCGGCGGTCTCCGTGGAGCGCTACCGGCTGACCCGCGAGGTACCCACCCTGCGGGAGCGCGAGATCGCCTCGGTGGCCCGCTACGAGCGGCTGTTCACCCGCTATCTCCTCGGCCACTTCGACGAGCGCGACCACCACGACGGCAATGACGACCCGCTGCTGGCCGAGGTGGCCGCGTCGGCGGTGGTCACCGCCCACAACCACGTCCTGCGCCGCTGGCTGCGGGCCGGCGGCCAGGGGGACGTGGAGGCGCAGCTGGACCACGCCTTCGCGATCGTGCGGGAGACCTTCGGCTCGGGCATAGGCGCCGGCCGCCCGGCGCAGGCGCCGTCGGCCCCGCAGTCCGCTCCCGCGGCCCCCAGGGCGGCCGCTCCGCAGGCGGCGGCGACCGTCTCCGCCGAGGGCGGGGTGGTCGTGGCCGTGGCGCGTACCGACGCTCCGCTCGACGAGGTCATGCGGACCATCCAGCAGGCGCTCACCCGCGACTGACCGGCGGCTTCCGGAAGAGACCGGCGAGTTTCCAGGCGAAGGCCGTCCCCACGAGGGGCGGCCTTCGTCCGTTTTGCACCGCCCTTCGATCGATCATCGCTCATGTGTGACCGGCGGATTGCATCTGAGTGAAATTGTTGGCACGCAGTGCCTTGTCAGGTGACACGCGGTGCCATACGTTGATGTTGTCCGGGCGGCCGGCGCGCAGAGGTCTCCTCGTGCGCCGGCTGTCCCCACAAGCGATCGTGATTGTGCGCCCGGACGCCTGCGTCACAGGCACCCTCCGCGCCCACCCGGCGCAGCCACGCACCACCCGCCGAACCGACGGCACACCTCCACAGCAGAACCCCAGACGCATCCCTCAGCGTCCCCTCGGACGCCGCACCGCCGGAGGCACACCCGTGAAGGAAATCCTGGACGCGATCCAGTCGTCGGAGTCCACGTCCGCCGACTTCGCCAACATCAAGCTCCCCGAGTCCTACCGCGCGGTGACCGTGCACAAGGACGAGGCCGAGATGTTCTCCGGCCTTCCCAGCCGCGAGAAGGACCCGCGCAAGTCGCTCCACGTGGACGACGTGGCGCTGCCCGAGCTCGGCCCGGGCGAGGCCCTGGTCGCCGTCATGGCCAGCTCCGTGAACTACAACTCGGTCTGGACCTCGATCTTCGAGCCGGTGTCCACCTTCGGCTTCCTGGAGCGCTACGGCCGGCTCAGCGACCTCAGCAAGCGCCACGACCTGCCGTACCACATCATCGGCTCCGACCTCGCGGGCGTCGTCCTGCGCACCGGCCCCGGTGTGAACTCGTGGAAGCCCGGCGACGAGGTCGTCGCGCACTGCCTCTCCGTCGAGCTGGAGTCCTCGGACGGCCACAACGACACGATGCTCGACCCGGAGCAGCGCATCTGGGGCTTCGAGACCAACTTCGGCGGGCTGGCGGAGATCGCCCTCGTGAAGTCGAACCAGCTGATGCCCAAGCCGGACCACCTCAGCTGGGAGGAGGCGGCGGCGCCGGGCCTGGTGAACTCCACCGCCTACCGCCAGCTGGTCTCCCGCAACGGCGCCGGCATGAAGCAGGGCGACAACGTCCTGATCTGGGGCGCGAGCGGCGGCCTCGGTTCGTACGCCACCCAGTTCGCGCTGGCCGGCGGCGCCAACCCGATCTGTGTCGTCTCCAGCGACCAGAAGGCGGACATCTGCCGTTCGATGGGCGCCGAGGCGATCATCGACCGCAACGCCGAGGGCTACAAGTTCTGGAAGGACGAGCACACCCAGGACCCCAAGGAGTGGAAGCGCTTCGGCAAGCGCATCCGCGAGCTGACCGGCGGCGAGGACATCGACATCGTCTTCGAGCACCCGGGCCGCGAGACCTTCGGCGCCTCGGTGTACGTCACCCGTAAGGGCGGCACCATCACCACCTGCGCCTCCACCTCGGGGTACATGCACGAGTACGACAACCGCTACCTCTGGATGTCCCTGAAGCGGATCATCGGCTCGCACTTCGCCAACTACCGCGAGGCGTGGGAGGCCAACCGCCTGATCGCCAAGGGCAAGATCCACCCGACCCTGTCCAAGGTGTACTCCCTGGAGGACACCGGCCAGGCCGCCCACGACGTGCACCGCAACGTCCACCAGGGCAAGGTCGGCGTGCTCTGCCTCGCCCCCGAGGAGGGCATGGGCGTGCGCGACCAGGAGCTGCGGGCCAAGCACATCGACGCCATCAACCGCTTCCGTAACGTCTGAGCCCGGGACCAAAGATGACTGAGCGCCAGAAGGACCGTCCGTGGCTGATGCGGACGTACGCCGGTCACTCGACCGCCGAGGCGTCCAACGAGCTGTACCGGCGCAACCTGGCGAAGGGGCAGACCGGCCTCTCGGTCGCCTTCGACCTGCCGACGCAGACCGGCTACGACCCCGACCACATCCTCGCCCGCGGCGAGGTCGGACGGGTCGGGGTCCCGGTCTCGCACCTCGGTGACATGCGGCGGCTGTTCCAGGACATCCCCCTGGAGCAGATGAACACCTCGATGACCATCAACGCCACCGCCATGTGGCTGCTGGCGCTCTACCAGGTGGTGGCCGAGGAGCAGGGCGCGGACGTCGCCCGGCTCCAGGGCACCACCCAGAACGACATCGTGAAGGAGTACCTGTCGCGCGGGACGCACGTCTTCCCGCCCGGCCCGTCGCTGCGGCTGACGACGGACATGATCACCTACACGGTGAACCACATCCCGAAGTGGAACCCGATCAACATCTGCAGCTACCACCTGCAGGAGGCGGGGGCCACTCCGGTCCAGGAGATCTCGTACGCGATGTCCACCGCGATCGCGGTGCTCGACGCGGTCTTCGCCTCCGGGCAGGTCCCCGAGGAGCGCAGGGGCGAGGTGGTCGCCCGTATCTCCTTCTTCGTGAACGCGGGCGTCCGTTTCGTCGAGGAGATGTGCAAGATGCGCGCCTTCGGCCGTATCTGGGACAAGGTCACGCGCGAGCGGTACGGCATCGAGGACGCCAAGCAGCGCCGGTTCCGCTACGGCGTGCAGGTCAACTCCCTCGGGCTGACCGAGGCGCAGCCGGAGAACAACGTCCAGCGGATCGTGCTCGAGATGCTGGCCGTGACCCTCTCCAAGGACGCACGCGCGCGTGCCGTCCAGCTGCCCGCCTGGAACGAGGCGCTGGGCCTGCCCCGGCCGTGGGACCAGCAGTGGTCGCTGCGCATCCAGCAGGTCCTCGCGCACGAGTCGGACCTGCTGGAGTACGAGGACATCTTCGCCGGGTCGCACGTCATCGAGGCCAAGGTCGGCTCCCTCGTGGAGGAGTGCCTGGCCGAGATCGACCGGATCCAGGAGATGGGCGGCGCGATGGCCGCCGTGGAGTCCGGCTACCTCAAGTCGCAGCTGGTCTCCTCGCACGCCGAGCGGCGGGCCCGGATCGAGGCCGGCGACGAGAAGATCGTCGGCGTCAACATCTTCCAGTCCACGGAGGAGAACCCGCTCACCGCCGACCTCGACACGGCGATCATGACGGTCGACCCGGCCAACGAGGCCCGGGTGGTGGCGAAGCTCCACGAGTGGCGGGACAACCGCGAGGAGGCCCGCGCCCAGGAGGCGCTGGCCTCGCTCAAGGCGATCGCCGCCGGGGACGGGAACCTCTTCGAGGCCACCCTGGAGTGCGCCCGCGCGGGCGTCACCACCGGCGAGTGGTCCTGGGCGCTGCGGGACGTCTTCGGCGAGTTCCGCGCCCCCACGGGCGTCTCCTCCGCCCCGGTGGCGGTGACGGCCGAGGAGGGCACGCCGCTGGCCGTGGTACGGGAGAAGGTCGCGCGGACGGCCTCGGAGCTCGGCTCCGGCCGGCTGCGGCTCCTGGTGGGCAAGCCGGGCCTGGACGGTCACTCCAACGGCGCCGAGCAGATCGCCGTACGCGCGCGTGACGCCGGTTTCGAGGTGGTCTACCAGGGGATCCGGCTGACGCCCGAGCAGATCGTCGACGCGGCCCTCGCGGAGGACGTGCACTGCGTCGGCCTGTCGATCCTCTCCGGCTCGCACGCCGAGCTGGTACCGGACGTGCTGGACCGCCTCCGGGAGGCGGGGGCGCACGACATCCCGGTCATCGTCGGCGGCATCATCCCGAACGCCGATGCCGCGGATCTGAAGCGGGCGGGCGTGGCCGCCGTCTTCACACCGAAGGACTTCGGAATCACCGAGATCATCGGCCGTATCGTCGACGAGATCCGGAAAGCGAACAAGCTCGACCCCCTGGAGGTCCCCGCATGACCAGCCCCGTGAACCGACTCCGCCCGCGTCGCTCGTGCCTGGCGGTCCCCGGCTCCAACCCGCGCTTCCTGGAGAAGGCCCAGGGGCTCGCCGCCGACCAGGTCTTCCTCGACCTGGAGGACGCCTGCGCGCCGCTCGCCAAGCCCGAGGCGCGGCACACCATCGTGAAGTTCCTGAACGAGGGTGACTGGACGGGCAAGACGCGGGTCGTGCGGGTCAACGACTGGACGACCCACTGGACCTACCGGGACGTCGTCACGGTCGTCGAGGGCGCCGGCCAGAACCTCGACTGCATCATGCTGCCGAAGGTCCAGGACGCCCAGCAGATCGCCGCCCTCGACCTGCTGCTCACGCAGATCGAGAAGACCATGGGCTTCGAGGTCGGCAAGATCGGCATCGAGGCGCAGATCGAGAACGCGCAGGGCCTCAACAACGTCAACGCCATCGCGCAGGCCTCGCCGCGCGTGGAGACGATCATCTTCGGCCCGGCCGACTTCATGGCCTCCATCAACATGAAGTCCCTGGTGGTCGGCGAGCAGCCGCCCGGCTACGACGCCGACGCCTACCACTACATCCTGATGAGGATCCTGATGGCGGCCCGCGCCAACAACCTCCAGGCGATCGACGGCCCCTACCTGCAGATCCGCAACCAGGAGGGCTACAAGGCGGTCGCCCGCCGCGCCGCCGCCCTCGGCTTCGACGGCAAGTGGGTGCTCCACCCGGACCAGGTCGCCGCGGCGAACGAGATCTTCTCGCCCTCGCAGGAGGACTTCGACCACGCCGAACTGATCCTCGACGCGTACGACTACTACACCTCCGAGGCGGGCGGCAAGAAGGGCTCGGCGATGCTCGGCGACGAGATGATCGACGAGGCCAGCCGCAAGATGGCCCTGGTCATCTCGGGCAAGGGCCGCGCCGCGGGCATGGAGCGCACCACCAAGTTCGAGATCCCGGAGGCCTGAGTCCGATGCAGTTCGGCCGTACCTACGAAGAGTTCGAAGTCGGCGCCGTCTACAAGCACTGGCCCGGAAAGACGGTCACCGAGTACGACGACCATCTCTTCTGTCTGCTGACGATGAACCACCATCCGCTGCACATGGACGTGAACTACGCGGAGAACACGACGGACTTCGGGAAGAACGTCGTCGTCGGCAACTACATCTACTCGCTGCTGCTCGGCATGTCCGTGCCGGACGTCTCGGGCAAGGCGATCGCCAACCTGGAGATCGAGTCGCTGCGCCACGTCGCGCCGACCTTCCACGGCGACACCCTCTACGGCGAGACCACTGTCCTCGACAAGACCCCCTCGAAGTCGAAGAACGACCGGGGCATCGTCTACGTCGAGACCAAGGGCTACAAGCAGGACGGCACCCTGGTGTGCGTGTTCCGCCGCAAGGTGATGGTCCCCACGGAGACGTACATCAAGGAGCGCGGCGGCGAGCAGCCCGGCCGCCCCCAGCTCAAGGAACAGGGGAAGTAGTCATGGCGCGACTCGCCCAGACCCACGGTCTGACCGATGTGCAGCAGGAGATCCTCTCCACCGTCCGGGACTTCGTCGACAAGGAGATCATCCCGGTCGCCACGGAGCTGGAGCACCGTGACGAGTACCCCCAGGAGATCGTCGACGGGCTCAAGGAGCTCGGCGTCTTCGGTCTGATGATCCCCGAGGAGTACGGGGGCCTGGGCGAGTCGCTCCTCACCTACGCGCTCTGCGTGGAGGAGATCGCCCGTGGCTGGATGTCGGTCTCCGGCATCATCAACACCCACTTCATCGTCGCGTACATGCTCAAGCAGCACGGCACCCAGGAGCAGAAGGACCACTTCCTTCCGCGCATGGCGGCCGGCGAGACGCGCGGCGCGTTCTCGATGTCGGAGCCGGCCCTCGGCTCGGACGTGTCGGCGATCACGTCCAAGGCGGTCAAGGACGGCGACGAGTACGTCCTGAACGGCCAGAAGATGTGGCTGACGAACGGCGGAACGTCAACGCTGGTCGCCGTTCTCGTCCGAAGTGACGAAGGACACCCCGAGGGCACCGCCCCGCACAAGTCGATGACCACCTTCCTCGTCGAGAAGGAGCCCGGCTTCGGAGAGGTCCGCCCGGGCCTCACCATCCCCGGGAAGATCGACAAGATGGGTTACAAGGGGGTCGACACCACCGAGCTCATCATGGACGGACTGCGCATTCCGGCCAATCGGGTCCTCGGCGGGACCACCGGCCGAGGGTTTTACCAAATGATGGACGGTGTCGAAGTCGGCCGGGTGAATGTCGCCGCCCGTGGCTGCGGTGTCGCTCAGCGTGCGTTCGAGCTGGGTGTCTCCTATGCCCAGCAGCGTCACACTTTCGGCAAGCAGATCGCCCAGCACCAGGCGATCCAGTTCAAGCTGGCCGAAATGGCTACCAAGGTGGAAGCCGCTCATGCGATGATGGTGAACGCAGCGCGCAAAAAGGACTCCGGGGAGCGAAACGACCTCGAAGCAGGGATGGCGAAGTACCTCGCCTCCGAGTACTGCAAGGAAGTCGTCGAGGACGCCTTCCGTATCCATGGTGGATACGGGTTCTCCAAGGAGTACGAGATCGAGCGCCTCTACCGCGAGGCTCCGATGCTGCTCATCGGTGAAGGTACCGCCGAGATCCAGAAAATGATCATCGGTCGCCGGTTGCTCGAGGAGTACCGCTTCCAGGGTTGATGTCGCTTTTGAGTCGGTTCGGCCGCGAAGAAGATCACACCCTGTCAGCGTTTGCCGAGGGTTTCCGGCCGACCGACTCGGCTTCTGGCTTGCCCAGTTGCGCCCCGCAACCGATAGCATCGCCGGAAAGCCGCCGTCCCCCTTGCCCGTGCGGCATCATCCGCTACGAAGGTCATTCATGCCCCACAGCCAAACCTCTGCACCTCGCGACAGCCTCGCTGGCGTACGCCTCGCGCGCGGAGCATCGCCGTGGCTTCTGCCGACCGTCGCCACCGCGGCGCTCAGCCTCACCCGGGCCCGCCGGTCCGGGCGCTGGGCCGCTGTCGCCGTGCCCACCACCGCTCTGGCGGCGGGCATGCTGTGGTTCTTCCGCGACCCCGAGCGCGAGATCGCTCAGGGCCGGGTCATCTCCCCCGCCGACGGTGTGGTGCAGAGCATCATGCCGTGGAAGGACGGGCGGACCCGGGTCGCCATCTTCATGAGCCCGCTGAACGTCCACGTCAACCGCGCGCCGCTGGCCGGCACGGTGACGTCCGTGGAGCACATCCCCGGCGGGTTCGTCCCGGCGTTCAACAAGGAGAGCGAGAACAACGAGCGCGTTGTCTGGCACTTCGACACCGAGCTGGGCGACATCGAGATGGTGCAGATCGCGGGGGCCGTGGCCCGCCGCATCGTGCCGTACATCCCGCAGGGGACGAAGGTCGAGCAGGGCGAGCGCATCGGTCTGATCCGTTTCGGGTCGCGCGTTGACATCTACCTTCCGGAAGGTGTCGACGTCGCTGTCGAGGTCGGTCAGACCACGACCGCGGGGGTGACTCGCATTGACCGTGATTGATCCCGACACACATGCCGGCGACTGGGTCGCCGACGCCGAGGCGGACGGTGCCGAAGACGCCGAGGAGATGCCGCTGTCGATGAGGCTGTCCATAGCGGACGCCCTCACGCTCGGTAACGCCACGTGCGGTTTCATGGCGGTGTACTTCACCACCACCGGCATCCTCATCCCGCACCTCACGGGCAGCGCCGAGAACGGCATGGCGCGCAACAGCGCCGCCACCGCCGTGATCCTCATGCTGGCCGCGGCGATCTTCGACCTCTTCGACGGCATCGTGGCGCGCAAGCTCCGCTCGTCGCCGATGGGCGCCGAGCTGGACAACCTCTCGGACCTGATCAGCTTCGGTCTGGCCCCGGCCTACTTCGTGCTGGTGTACGGAATGGTCGCGGACGACGCGCAGCAGAAGGTCTCGGCGGTGGCCGCGATCGTGGTGCTGCTCGCGGTGGTGCTCCGGCTGGCGAGATTCTCCTGCGTGACGATGAAGGACGGCATGTTCCAGGGCATGCCGAGCCCCTTCGGCGCGCTGACGGTCGTCTCGATCGTGCTGCTGGAGCTGCCGTTCATCCCGACGCTGCTCGCGATCATCGGAGTGGCGTGGCTGATGGTGAGCCGGGTCGAGTACCCCAAGCCGCGGGGTGTCCTCGCGGTGGCGATGCTCGCCTGGATCGTCGGTGCCATGGGCATGCTGGCGGCCTGGGCGTTCGACGCCCCGGGCGGACAGTTCCTGCTCCAGACCGGCTGCGCGCTGCAGGTCGTGATGGGCGCCGTGATCCCCCTCTTCGCGACGGCCCGTCGGGTGAACACCTTCCGCGGCAACCGCCGCGAGAGCCGGGAGGCTCGCGCGGCCCAGCTGCCGTAGCGGAAGTACGGACAGAGAGAAAGGGCCCGGACGCTGATGCGTCCGGGCCCTTTCTCGTCTCCGGTGCCGCGAGGCGGTCGGAGCCGCTGGAGAGTGCGTCGTGGGGGGGCGGGGCGGGGCCGGATGCTCGTCCACCCGCCCCGCCCGCCCCGGAGAGCCCCCGTGGGGCCCGTCAGCCCGTCTTCGGGGTGAAGCTCCGCGCCGCCTCGGAGACGAAGGGCTCGCGGACCGTGCGCATGCCTCCGGGGACGGTCTTGTCCGGCTGGATGATCACGGACTCGCGTGACGAGGGTGCCTTCGGGTCGCTGAAGTCGTGCGTCATGCCGAAGCCGGCGTCGTGGGCGTTCAGGGTCAGGAGGGCCTTGTCGACGCCCTCGCGGGTGAGGTCCTTGTCGGCGCAGGCCTTCTTCAGGGCCTCGCCGAAGACGGTGGCCGCGGTCCAGCCGGCCACGATGCCGTTGTCGAGGGTGTCGCTCGGGTAGGCCGTCTTGTAGTCGGCGACGAGCTTCTTGGCGGCCGGGGTGTCCGCGCCGATCGGCAGGCTCGGGGAGGCGAACCAGTACATCTTCTCCAGCGCCGGTCCGGCCTGGGTGCCGAGCAGCTGCGGGGCGAACGCCGAGTTGTTGCCGACGATCGGCACCAGCAGCTTCACGGCGGCCGCGACGCCCACCAGGGAGGCGGCCTGGCGCGGGCCCGCGCTGATGACGATGGCCTTGACCCCCTCCTTCCGCAACGCCGCCACCTGCGCCGACATGTCGTTGTCGGTGGGCTTGATCTTCTGCTCCACCACCGTGAGACCGGCCTTCTCGGCGGCGTACTTCGAGCCGGCCAGGGCGTTCTCGCCGTAGTCGCCCTCGAAGTAGACGTGGCCGAGCTTGTCGCCCGCCTTCAGGCCCTTCTCCTTGACCAGGAAGTCGACCGCGTTGATCGTCTCCACGTCGTAGGTGGCGCCGAGGACCCGGATGTACGGGGAGCCGAGCAGCGAGGCCGACCAGGCCTGCGGCAGGACGACCCCCTTGTCCTGGCCGTCGATGCGCTGCTTGACGGCGGCGACGAACGGGGAGCCGATGAACTGGGCGTAGCCGACCACCTTCGGTTCCAGCTCGGTGTAGGCCGACAGCGCCTTCTGGGGGTCGTAGCCGTGGTCGCGGACCGTCAGCTCCAGCTGCCGGCCGCAGATCCCGCCGGCCGCGTTGGTCTGCTTGACGTACAGCTGCTGGGCCTGGGTGACGCTCTTGCCGAGGGTGGCGTACACCCCGGTCATGTCGGTGAGCGCGCCGATGGCGATGGTCTTGTCGGTGACGCCCTTGCCGGCCTTCACCCCGCCCGCGCCGGTGCCCTGGTCGTCACCGCTCTTCGCCTTGGAGCTGCATCCGGCGGCCGTGAGCGTGACCAGGACGGCGAGTGCGGCGGTCAGGCCCCGCACAGCCTGTCGTCGGTGGTTCATCTGTCCTCCCCTGAGGATCGCGTGGTGCTTGAGGGTTGCTTGGTGCGTGAGGGGTGTGTGGTGCGCCGTGCGGCCAGCCGGACCAGGCCGCCGGGCAGGAAGAGCACCACCGCGACGACGGCGGCGCCGTAGAGATAGCGCGAGGCCTCCCCCGGTGCGATCCCGCCCGTCCCGGGGGCGGAGACCAGGGGAAGCGCGTCGCTGTACCGGTTGAGGAGCTGCGGCAGCAGGGAGACGAAGACGCCTCCGACCACCGCTCCGGCGACCGAGCCGAGACCGCCGATGACGATCATGGCCAGGTATTCGAGGGAGAGCATCATGCCGAAGTACTCCGGCACGGTGCGCTGGAAGACCAGCGCGAGGAGGACGCCGGCCAGGCCCGCGTACATCGAGGAGAGCACGAAGACGGCGGCGCGGTAGCGGGCCACGGGGATGCCCATGACGCCCGCCGCGATCCGGTGGTCCCGGATGGCGTTCATGGCGCGGCCGGGGCGGCCGCGCAGGACACCCCGGGCGAAGAGGGCGCCCGCGAGGAGCAGGACCAGACCGAGGTACCAGAGCTTCTCGGCGGCGCCGAACGGCACCTGGGCGATGAGGAGTTCGCTGTCGTCGAAGGTGAGGCCGAAGAGGCTGAGCGGTGGCACGGCCCGGCCGTTGAAGCCGCCGGTGAGGTCGTGGGCGTTGAAGAGGACGTGCTGGCCGATGAAGATCAGCGCGAGGGTGGCGATGCCGAGGTACGCGCCCCGCAGGCGCCCGGCGATCGGCGAGAACACCCCGCCGGCCAGGCCCGCGAGCGCGACGGCGAGGACGGCGGCGAGCCAGCCCGGCAGGCCGAGGCCGGCCAGTCCGTCCGTGCCGTCGCCGGCGAAGGCGCAGTAGCCGTACGCGCCGACGGCGAGGAAGAAGGAGTGGCCCATGGAGAGCTGGCCGGTGGCGCCGGTCAGCAGGTTGATGCCGATGGCTCCGATGGCGGCGGCCATGGCGAACAGGCCGGCCTGGAGCCAGAAGCGGTCCAGGTAGAACGGGAAGGCGGCGAGGACGAGGCCGGCGACGGCCCAGCCGTAGACCCGGGGGCGGGCGACGGCGGCGAACCCGCGGCGGGGCAGCGCGTCAGACACGGGCCAGCTCCTTCGTGCCGAAGAGACCGGCCGGGCGGATGAGCAGGACGGCGACCATCACCAGATACGGCGCGAGGTCGCCGATGCCCCGGCCGAGGAAGGTCAGGTCGCCCTGGTAGCCGGTGGCGAGGGACTCGGTGATGCCGACGAGGAGTCCGCCGACGAGGGCGCCGGTGGTGGAGTCGAGGCCGCCGAGGATCGCGGCCGGGAAGGCCTTCAGCGCGGCGAGGGAGGTGGAGCGCTCCAGGCCGGGGGTGGGGAAGACGGTGAGGAAGAGAGCGGCGACGGCGGCGAGCCCGCCGGCCACCGCCCAGGCGCCGAGCGAGACCCGGCCGAGCCGGATGCCCATGAGCGCGGCGGTCTCCTGGTTCTCGGCGGCGGCGCGCATGGCGACGCCCCAGGAGGTGTGGCGGAAGGCCAGCAGGAACGCGGTGATGAGCAGCGCGGCGGCGAGGAAGGCCGCGATCCGGGTCTGGGCGATCGTGACCGGGCCGAGGGTGACGACGGAGTCGCCCCAGGGGTCGCCGAGCGCGAGGATGTCGGTGCCGATGCGGCGGGTGAGTTCGGTGGCGAGCAGGATGTCGACGCCGATGGTGACGATGGCGAGGACGCTGTGGTCGGAGCCTCGGTAGCGGCGCATGACCAGGAACTCGACGGCCGCGCCGACCAGGGCGGCGCCGGCGATGCCGACGAGCAGCGCCGGCCAGAATCCGAGGAGTTCGTGGAGGACGGCGGTGACGTAGCCGCCGGCGAGCAGGAGCGAGGCGTGGGCGAAGTTGACGACCTCGGTGGCGCGGAAGATCACCACGAAGCCGAGGGCGATGAGGGCGTAGATCGAGCCCAACGAGACGCCGTTGAGCAGGAGTTCGGCGAAGGTGGTCACTCGGCGGTCTCCTCTCCGAGATAGGCGCGGACGACCGCCGGGTCGTTCTGTACGTCGCCGGGGGTGCCGTCGGCGATGCGACGGCCGAAGTCGAGGACGGTGACGGCGTCGGCGAGCCGCATCACCACTCCCATGTCGTGTTCGACGAGGACGATGGAGATCCCGAGGCTGTCGCGCACACCGGCGATGACGGCGGCGGTACGGCGGCGTTCGTCGGCGGTCATCCCGGCGACGGGCTCGTCGAGGAGCAGCAGCTTGGGCTCCATGCAGAGCGCCCGGGCGAGTTCGGCGAGCTTCTGCTGTCCGTACGGGAGGGACCCGGCGGGCTGCGCCAGCTGCTGCTCCAGGCCGACGAAGGCGGCGATCTCGCGTACCCGGGCCCGGTGCCGGGCGTCCTCGCGGGAGGCGGAGGGGAGCCGGAGCCCGGCGGCGACGAAGCCGGTGCGGGTGAGCCGGTGGCGGCCCAGCATCAGGCTGTCCTCGACGGTGGCCCGGGGCGGGAGGGCGAGGTTCTGGAAGATCCGGGCGACCCCGAGGTCCGCGATCCGGTGCGGGGGCAGGCCGGTGAGCTCCCGGTCCCCGAAGCGGACGGAGCCGGAGGTGGCCCGGTAGACCCCGGAGAGCACGTTGAAGCAGGTCGACTTGCCGGCGCCGTTGGGGCCGATGACCGCGTGGACGGTGCCGGGGCGCACGGTGAACCCGACGGAGTCCAGGGCGGTGAGTCCGGCGAACCTGACGGTGACGTCCCGTACCTCCAGGGCGGGGACGGGTGTGCCGACGCCCTGCGGAGCGGCCGGCGGGGTGGTGGCGTCGTCGCTCATCGGGCCTCCTCCCAGCGGGAGAGCACCGGATGGGCGGCGGTGGCGCCGGCCGCGTCGGCGGCGGCGTCCTCGTCGACGACGCCCAGATAGCGGCGGCGTACCTCGTCGGAGGCGGCGAGTTCGTCGGCCGGGCCGGAGAGGGTGACCTCGCCGACCTCCAGGACGTACGCCCGGGAGGCGAGGCGCAGCGCGAGCGCGGCGTTCTGTTCGACGAGCAGGACGGCCGTGCCCTGGGCGTTGATCTCGCGGATGGTGTCGGCGATCCGGGCCGCCATCAGCGGCGCGAGGCCGAGCGAGGGCTCGTCGAGGAGGAGCAGCCTCGGCGAGGCCATCAGGGCGCGGCCGACGGCGAGCATCTGCTGTTCGCCGCCGGACAGCAGCCCGGCGCGCTGCCCCGCGCGCTCGGCGAGGACCGGGAAGAGTTCGTGGACCCGGGCGAGAGCCGAGGCCTTCGCGGCCCGGTCGCCGCGGGCGCCCAGCGCTCCGGCGCGGAGGTTGTCCTCGACGGTCATCCGGGCGAAGACCTGGCGTCCCTCCGGCACCTGGGAGACGCCGGCGGCGACGACCCGGTCGGGCGCGAGCCCGCCGAGCTCCCGGCCGCCGAAGCGGACGGTGCCGGAGACGACGGCGCCGCCGTGGAACGACAGTGTGCGCGAGACGGCGCGCAGCAGCGTGGACTTCCCGGCGCCGTTGCCGCCGAGGACGGTGACGACGGCGCCTTCCGGTACGTCGAGCGACACCCTTCGCAGTGCGCGTACGGGTCCGTATCCCGCCGACAGGTCCGCTATCTCGAGCGCGAGTGCGGTACCCCCCATGGCTCCCCTTCCGTGGCCTGCCCGGTCTCCGTGGCCTGTCCGTTGCGTCGGCCTGCCCCGTTCCCGGGGCCTGTTCGGATTCCGTGGCCTGTTCAGTGGCGCTCACCCCAGCACCGCGGGGGCCGCCCGTCCACGTCCGGCGGCGGAAACGCTGCCGGTGACCAGCGGGCGCGGCGGCGGGTTGTGCACGGGCACAACAGTGCGTGTCAGGGGCCTGTGGGATACGGCGGAAGGATGGCATCCTCCGGGCATGGGACGGCGCAGACCGCGGACCGGCGACGACTGGAAGCTGCTCGCACAGGCGTGCGCGGCGCTCCTGGCACGGCTGCCGGAGCTGGTGGACGAGCATCTGAGAGAGCTGCACGCGTACGAACCGGCGTACGGCCGGATCGTGCCGCACGACCAGCACTGGCAGGAGGCCCACGAGGCGATGCGGATCGGGATCGAGATGATCTCGGCGCCCCGCGACTCGCCCCGGCGGGATCTGGAGCACGCGGACGAGATGGGCCGGCTGCGGGCGGAACAGGGGATGCCGCTGGAGCTGGTGGTGCACTCGTACCGGTCGGCCGGGCATCTGGTCTGGGAGGCGCTGATCGAGGGCGCGGCGGCGGATCCGGCGCAGCTGACGGCGCTGATGCAGTCGGCGACGATGGTGTGGCACGCGGTGGACGCGCAGGCGGACACGGCGTCGGAGGCCTATCGGGCGACGGAGCTGGAGCTGCGGCGGCGTACGGACGAGCAGCTGCAGGCGCTGCTCGACGCGCTGTTGCAGGGCCAGCGGACGCCTGAGGTGGTCTCGCGGGCGGCGGCGGGCCTGGATCTGCCGGAGCACGGGCGGTACGCGGTGGTGGTGCTGCGCTACGACCGGCGGGAGGTGCCGGAGCCGTTCCACCGGCGGGTGCAGGGCGCGGGGGTGCGGTTCCTGTGGCGGATGCGGGCGGACTGTGAGATCGGGGTGGTGTCGCTGACGGAGGGCACGGGTCTGGACGCGCTGTCCGAGCTGCTGACCGGTCGCTGCCCGGGCCCCGGCGGGATCAGTCCGGTGGTCTCGGGCCTCGCGGAGCTGGGCCGGGCCCGCCGGCTCGCGGAACTGGCACTGCGCACCTGCCCGCCGGAGTCCCACGAGATCGTCCGGCTGGACCGGCGGATGGCGGCCGCGCTGGTGGTCGGGCAGCCGGAGATGGCGGGGCTGCTGATCACGGGCGTGCTGGGCGGTCTCCTGGAACTGGATCCGGCGGACCGGGCGATCCTGCTGGAGACGCTGGACGTGTGGCTCGACTGCGAGGGTTCGGCGGGGCGGGCGGCGGGGCGGTTGTACTGCCACCGGAACACGGTCTTCAACCGGCTGCGGCGCCTGGAGCAGCTGACGTCACGGTCGCTGTCGCGACCGAGGGACCTGACGGAGATGACGCTCGCCCTGGACGCGTTCCGCCTGACGGCGGCGGGGTGAGGGGGACGGCGGCGGCGCGGGAGGAGTGCGGGCGGGGGCGGGCGCTCGGGCCGGGCGCCGTGCGGGCACAGGCCGGGCGGGGTACGGGCGCTGAGGCCCGGCGGGGTGCGGGCACGCAGGCCCGGCGGGGCGCGGGCACGCAGACCGGGCGGGCCGCCGACGCGGTCTCGGACGGCGAGAGCGCGGAGGGATCCGTCGAGGAGACCCTGCGCGCGATCTGGGCGGAGGTCCTCGGCGTCGGGCACGCAGGCCGGGCGGTGCTCAGGCCCGGCGGTGCTCAGGCCGGGCGGCGCTCCGGCCCGGCGGCGCGGGTGGCGCCGGAGCGGGGTGTGCGGCGGCGCCCCGGACGAACCGGGCGGGGGCGCCGAGCGGGGGTGGCATGCCCCCGCCCGTGGCCACGGGACCGTGACCGCCGGGCGGGACCGTGACGGAGAGACCGGCACGTGACGGGAAGGCCGGCCCCGGGCCGGCGGGCCGGTCCCGTCGGACCGGCCCGCCGGCCGTCAGCCCGACCCGCCCGCGACGCCGGGCCTCGGCGCCTCAGGCCAGGAAGTCGCGTGCGATGTTCGCCGCGACCTGCTCCAGGAGGGGGCCCGCCTCGGCGATGCACTTCTCCGTGTCCGGCTCCAGGTCCGTGAGCGGGTAGGCGCGGCGGATGCCGGCCGTGCCGAGCGTCTCCGGGGCGAGGGCGAGGCGGCCGCAGACCGCGACGACCTCCTTGCCCGCCGCGCGGGCCGCGGACGCGACGCCCGCGGGGGCCTTGCCGTGGAGGGTCTGCTCGTCCAGGGAGCCCTCGCCGGTGATGACGAGGGTGGCCCGCTCCAGGGCCGGGGCGAAGCCGAGGACGTCCAGCATCAGCTCGATGCCGGGCCGGAAGCTCGCGTCCAGGCCGACCAGCGCGCCGTAGCCGATGCCGCCGGCGCCGCCCGCGCCCGGGGCGACGGCGCACTCCGAGGCCTTGGGACCGATGGCCTTCTCCAGGACGGTGACAAAGTGGGCGAGGGCCGCGTCCAGGGTCTCGACGTCCTCGGGGGACGCCCCCTTCTGCGGGCCGTAGACCGCCGGAGCGCCCTTCGGGCCGGTCAGCGGGTTGTCCACGTCGCTGGCGAGGACCAGGTCGACGGAGGCGAAGCGCGGGTCGAGACCGGAGAGGTCGGCCGAGGCCAGCTCGCGCAGCGGCCCGCCGCCGGGGGCGACCGGCTCGCCGGCCGCGTCCAGGAAGACCGCGCCCAGCGCGGCGAGCATGCCCGCGCCGCCGTCCGTGGTGGCGCTGCCGCCGACGCCGAAGACGATGCTCGTGGCGCCCGCGTCGAGGGCGGCGCGCAGCAGCTCGCCGGAGCCGTACGTGGTCGAGGTCAGCGGCGCGAAGACACCGGGCGGGAGCAGCTGGAGGCCGGAAGCCTCCGCCATCTCCACGACCGCCGTCGTCCCGCGCAGCGCGAACGCCGCCGTCACCGGCTCGCCGAGGGGCCCGGTCACCCGCACCTCACGGCGCTCGAAACCGGCCGCCACCGCGGCCGCGACCGTGCCGTCGCCGCCGTCCGCGACGGGCAGCGTCTCCACCTCCAGCTCGGGGACGACCCGCCGCAGCCCAGCCGTGACCCGCTCCGCGACCTGTACGGCCGTGAGCGAACCCTTGAACTTGTCGGCCGCGACGAGCACGCGTGCTCGTCCCTGTGCGACCTCGGTTACTGCTCCGTCCGTCACCTTGCATCCCTTGCTTTCGAACAGGCAGTCGCGCCGAGGCCGACCCTATCCGGAGCGGAAGAGGCCGTGCCACCCCCCGATAAGGCGATATTCGCACCCATAGCGGGGCGCGGGATCCTCGACGATCGATCAAACGGGGGGCGACAGGCCCGTTCGTGCGCCCTGCGCCGACGGGCCGAGGCCGCCGGGACGGGCGGCCGAGGAGGCCGGAAATCCGTGGCGTCGCCCGTGAGCCGGGTCCTACGCTCCGGTCATGACCATGGTCGCGATACTCACCGGCGCCGGAATCTCCACGGATTCCGGCATCCCCGACTACCGAGGGCCCGACGGGGAGTGGACGCGCGACCCGGAGGCCGAGAAGGTCGTGACGTACGCGTACTACATGGCCGATCCGGCGATCCGGCGGCGGGCGTGGCGGATGCGTCTGGACGGGCCGGTGGGGCGTGCCGAGCCGAATGTGGCCCATCGGGCCATCGCCGCGTTCGAGAAGCGCGGGAACCCGGTCCGGGTGCTCACGCAGAACGTGGACGGGCTCCACCAGCTCGCCGGGGTGTCGGAGCGCAAGGTCCTCGAACTCCACGGCTCCGCGCGGGCCGTGGTGTGTACCCGGTGCCATGTCCGGTCCCCCATGGACGAGACGCTGGAACGGGTGCGGGCGGGCGAGGACGATCCGGCGTGCCGGGACTGCGGGGGCATCCTCAAGTCGGCGACCGTGCTCTTCGGCCAGCGGCTCGACCCGGTCGTCCTCGGCACGGCGATGTCGATCGCCAAGGCCACGAAGGTCTTCCTCGCGGTCGGCACGAGCCTCCAGGTCCATCCCGCCGCCTCCCTGGTGGGGATCGCCGCGGAACACGGGGCGCGGCTGGTCGTCGTGAACGCCCAGCCCACGCCGTACGACGAGATCGCCGACGAGGTCGTACGCGAGCCGATCGGCACCGCGCTCCCGGCGCTCCTGGACCGACTGCTTTGACGCGCCCGCCCGGGGCGTCTCCGGGGGCCGGTCCGCGTCAGAAAAGGGTGTCGGACCGGCCGGACTCGAAGGCGAGCAGCCGCTGTTTGCGGCCGAGGCCGCCGCCGTACCCCGTCAGGGAACCGCTCGCGCCGATCACGCGGTGGCAGGGGACGACGATGGAGAGCGGGTTCTTGCCGTTGGCCAGGCCCACCGCCCGGGAGGCGCCGGGGTTGCCGAGGGCCTCGGCCAGTTCGCCGTACGTCCGGGTCTCGCCGTACGGGATCAGGCACAGCTGCTCCCACACCCGAAGCTGGAACGGGGTGCCGATCAGCTTCAACGGCAGGTCGAACGCGGTCAGTTCGCCGGCGAAGTAGGCGTCGAGCTGGCGGACCGCCTCGCCGAAGGGGCGGGGGTCGGGCGCGCCGAAGGTCTCCTCCGGCGGGCGGTGGCGCTGGTCGGTCATGTGGATGCGGCTGAGGACGCCGTCGACGGCGACCAGGGTCAGCGCGTCGTACGGGCTGTCCACGACCAGGTGCTGGACGGTGGGCATGGCGGGGGCTGCTTCCTTAGGCGGGGAGGTGGTTGACGGGGTGGCTGTCGGTGGCCCAGAGGTACTGCACGGCGTACGCGCGCCAGGGCCGCCAGTCGGCGGCGCGGGCGGTCAGCGCGGCCGGGGTGGACGGCAGCCCGAGGTGGTGGGCGGCGCGGCGGACGCCCAGGTCGCCGGGGAGGAAGGCGTCCGGGTCGCCGAGGGCGCGCATGGCGATGACCTCGGTGGTCCAGGGCCCGAAGCCGGGCAGGGCCTGCAGCCGGGCGCGGGCCTCCTCCCAGTCGCAGGCCGGGCCCAGCTCCAGGGAGCCGTCGGCGAGCGCCTCGACGAGGGTGAGGAGGGTGTGGCGGCGGCTGCGGGGCAGTGCGAGCGTCTCGGGGTCGAGGCCGACGAGCGCGGCGGGGGTCGGGAAGAGGTGGGTGAGGCCGCCCTCGGGGTCCTCGACGGGGACGCCGTGCGCGGTGACCAGGCGGGCGGCGTGAGTGCGGGCCGCCGCGGTGGAGACCTGCTGGCCGAGCACGGCCCGTACCGCGAACTCGGCGGCGTCGACGGTGCGCGGCACCCGCCGTCCGGGCGCCCGCTCGACGAGCGGCGCGAGCTGCGGGTCGCGGCTCAGTTGCTCGTCGACCGCGACCGGGTCGGCGTCGAGGTCGAGCATCCAGCGGCAGCGGCTGATGGCGTGGGTGAGGTCGCGCGGGTCGGTGAGGGAGAGCCGGCAGGCGATGTGGTCGGGTCGCGGGGCCAGAGCCACGATGCCGTGGCCGTGCGGCAGGGCGAGCGTCCGGCGGTAGGCGCCGTCCCGCCACTCCTCCACCCCGGGCACGGCGGTCGCGGCGAGATGGCCGAAGAGGTTGGAGGGGTTCAGCGGGGCGCGGTACGGCAGGCGAAGCGCGAGGACACCCGGCGTCGCCGGGGCGCCGGCGGAGACACGGGAGCCCCCCGGGCGGGGGCCGCCGACGCGGGCCCGCAGCTCTCCGGGGGCGAGCGCGAAGACCTCGCGGACGGTGTCGTTGAAGGTGCGGATCGAGGCGAATCCGGCGGCGAAGGCGATCTCCGCCATGGGCATCGCGGTGGTCTCGATCAGCAGGCGGGCCGTCTGGGCCCGCTGGGCGCGGGCCAGGGCCAGGGGGCCCGCGCCCAGTTCGGCGAGGAGCTGGCGTTCGATCTGGCGGGTGGAGTAGCCGAGCCGGGCGGCGAGTCCCGGGACGCCCTCGCGGTCCACGACGCCGTCCTGGATGAGGCGCATGGCGCGGGCGACGGCGTCGGCGCGGACGTTCCACTCCGGGGAACCGGGGCTGGTGTCCGGCCGGCAGCGCTTGCAGGCCCGGAATCCGGCGCGCTGGCAGGAGGCGGCGCTGGGGTGGAAGACCATGTTCTCCGCCTTGGGCGGCACGACCGGGCAGCTGGGACGGCAGTAGATCCGTGTGGTGAGGACCGCGGTGAAGAAGACGCCGTCGAAGCGGGCGTCCTTCGACCGGACGGCCCGCACACAGCGCTCGGTGTCGGTGTGCATGGGTCCAGGATCGTGGACGGCGGCCGTCCCCGGCTGGCGAGAAAACGACATCGACCTCGTCTGGCCGGTGCCGCCTCGATTTCCGGGCCCGGCGGGGGCAGCATGGGAGGAAGGAAAGTGTGCGGCGGCGGCGAGCCGAGGAAGTGGACGGGTGACAGCCGAGTCCGTGATGACAGCCACATCCACGAGAAGAACCCCATGACCGGACGTCTCGGCCGACCACGGGGGCTGTGGACGCGCAGTGTCGCCGGACAGGTGTTTGCCCTGCAGGCGGTCATCGTGGTCCTGCTGGTGACGGTCGGCGCGCTCGCCCTGGTCTTCCAGACCCGTTACGACAGCGAGCGCGAGGCGCGGAACCGTTCCCTCGCCGCCGCGGAGGCCTTCGCCCACGCGCCCGGCCTGGTGGACGCGCTGCGGGCGCCCGACCCTACGGCCGAGCTCCAGACGGCGGCCGAGGAGGCCCGGGTGGCCGGGGGTCTGGACTTCCTCGCCGTGATGACCCCGGACGGCATCCGCTACACCGACGCCCGGCCCGAGTTGATCGGGCAGCGCGCCACCGGCGACATCGCGCGGGCCCGGGGCGGCGAGTCGTTCACCGAGATCTTCACCGGCGAGCCGACCGACGCCGTCCGGGCGATCGTCCCGGTGCGGACGGAGGACGGCGACATCGTCGGCCTGGTCGGCACCGGCATCGAGATCGACGCCGTGTCGAACGTCGTGGAGGGGCAGCTGCCGCTGCTGCTCGGCACCGCCGCCGGGGCGCTGCTGCTCGCGGTGGGCGGCGCCGCGCTGGTCAGCAGGCGGCTGCGCCGCCAGACGCACGGCCTCGGCCCGGTCGAGATGACCCGGATCAACGAACACCACGAGGCGGTCCTGCACGCCGTCCGTGAGGGCGTGCTCATCATCGACGCCGACCGCCGGCTGCTGCTCGCCAACGACGAGGGCCGCCGGCTCCTCGACCTCCCGCCCGACGCCGAGCAGCGGCACGTCACCGAACTCGGCCTGGACCCGGCCACCGCCGCTCTCCTCGCCTCCGGCCGGGCGGTGACGGACGAGGTGCACCTGGCGGGCGACCGCCTGCTGGCCGTGAACGTACGGCCCACCGAGCCGTACCGCGGACGCCCCACCGGCACCGTGATGACGCTCCGGGACTCCACCGAACTCGCCGCGCTCTCCGGCCGGGCGGAGGTGGCGCGGGGGCGGCTCCAGCTGTTGTACGACGCCGGGGTGCGGATCGGCAGCACCCTGGACGTGGAGCGCACGGCGGAGGAGCTGTCGGAGGTCGCGGTGCCGCGGTTCGCCGACTACGTCACCGTCGAGCTGCTGGAGCCGGTGCTGCGCGGCGAGGAGCCCTCGGGGGCGTACACGGAGATGCGCCGGGCGGCGCTCACCGGCATCAGGGACGACCATCCGCTCCAGCCGGTGGGCGATCCGATCCGCTGCGTCGTGCCGACCACGCCCATGGCGACGGCGCTCGACCGCGGACACGCGGTCCTGGTGGAGGAGCTGGGCGCGGCCGACGGCTGGCGGGCGCAGGACCCGGAGGGGGCCGCCGCCGCACTCGACTACGGCCTGCACTCGCTGGTGGCGGTGCCGCTGCAGGCCCGGGGAGTCGTCCTCGGCATGGCCAACTTCTGGCGCGCGGAGACGGCGGAGCCGTTCGGCGAGGACGACCTGTCGTTCGCCGAGGAGCTGACCGCACGGGCCGCCGTCTCCATCGACAACGCCCGCCGCTTCACCCGTGAGCACGCGATGGCGGTCACCCTCCAGCGGAGCCTCCTCCCCCGCGTGCTGCCGGAGCTGTCCGCCGTCGACGTGGCGCACCGCTATCTGCCGGCGAAGGCGGGGGTCGGCGGCGACTGGTTCGACGTGATCCCGCTGCCCGGCGCGCGGGTGGCGCTGGTCGTCGGGGACGTCGTCGGGCACGGTCTGCACGCGGCCGCCACGATGGGCCGGCTGCGCACGGCGGTGCACAACTTCTCCACCCTGGACCTGCCGCCCGACGAACTCCTCGGCCATCTCGACGAGCTGATCGACCGGATCGACCGGCCGGAGACGGGGAACGGCAACGGCCAGGAGGAGGACGAGCAGGGGCCGGTCGGCTCCGAGCGCGATCCGATCACGGGCGCGACCTGTCTGTACGTGATCTACGACCCCGTCAGCGGCCGCTGCGCCATGGCGGGCGCCGGGCATCCCGGCCCGGCGCTGGTGCACGCCGACGGGCGGGTGGAGTTCCCCGAACTGCCCGCGGGCCTGCCGCTGGGCGTGGGCGGGATGCCGTTCGTGTCGACCGAGCTGTCCCTGCCGGAGGGCAGCCGTCTGGTGCTGTTCACCGACGGCCTCCTGGAGAACCGCGACCGGGACTTCGACACCGGCCTCGGCCTGCTCCGCTCCGCCCTGGCCAGGCCCGGCCGCAGCCCGGAGCAGGCCTGCGCGGACGTCCTGACGGCGCTGCTCGTCCCCGCTCCGGACGACGACATCGCGCTCCTCGTGGCGGACACCCGCCGGCTGCCCGCCGACCGCATCGCCGAATGGGACGTGCCGGCCGACCCGGCCGCCGTCTCGGGGGTGCGCAACGCGGCCTCGGCCCAGATCGCCGCCTGGGAGCTGGGGGACGTCGCCTTCACCGCCGAACTGATCCTGAGCGAGCTGATCACCAACGCCATCCGGTACGGCGCGGAACCGATCAAGGTACGGCTGCTGCGCGACCGCCGCCTGATCTGCGAGATCGCCGACGGGAGCAGCACCTCTCCGCATCTGCGGTACGCGACGACCACGGACGAGGGCGGCCGGGGCCTGTTCCTCGTGGCGCAGTTCGCCGAGCGGTGGGGCACCCGGTACACCGAGCGCGGCAAGGTGATCTGGGCGGAGCTGACGCTGACCACGGCGCCCGCGGCGGAGGCGGCGGCGATGGGCGTGCCGGACCTGGACGCGCTGGAGCGCCTGGCCTGGTGAGCCCCCGGTCAGCCCAGTGGCGTACGGGCGAGGAGCACGGCGACGTCGTCGGTCGGGGCGCAGGGCAGCAGCCGTTCGAGGATGCCGTCGCAGAGCTGGGTGAGCGGGCGTTCGAGGTCGAACAGAGCCCGGGCGAGCTCGTCCATGCCCTGGTCGAGGTCGCGGTCGCGGGCCTCGATGAGCCCGTCGGTGTAGAGCACCAGCAGGCTGCCCGGGGGCAGCCGCACCTCGTCGGTGCGGAAGTCCTGGACGCCGGTGCCGAGCGGTGTGCCGGGCGGGCCCTCCAGGAAGGTGATCGCCCCGTCGGCCGTCGCCACGGCCGGTGGCGGATGGCCCGCGCGGGCGATGACGACGCTGCTCGTTGCCGGGTCGTGGACGGCGTAGACGCAGGTCGCCATCTCGTCCTCGCCCAGGTCGGCGACGGCGGCGTCGAGGGAGCGGAGCAGCTCCGTGGGCGGGACGCCGTGCCGGGCGAGGGTGCGGACGACGGTGCGGAGCTGGCCCATGACGGCGGCCGCGTGGATGCCGTGCCCCATGACGTCGCCGATGACGAGGGCGGTGCGGCCCTCGGGGAGGGCGATGACGTCGAACCAGTCGCCGCCGACGTCGTGGTCGCTCGCGGGGAGGTAGCGGCCCGTCAGTTCCAGCCCCTCGACCTTGGGCAGCGAGCTGTTGGTCAGGCTCCGCTGCAGGGTGAGGGCGGCTTCCCGCTGGGTGGTGTACATCCGCGCGTTGTCGATGTTGAGGGCCGCGCGGGCGACCAGTTCGTCGACGAGGACGCAGTCCTGCTCGTCGAACGGCTCGCGGCCGTACACCCGGGTGACGGTGACGGCGCCGAGCACCTTGCCGCGGGCGACCAGCGGGACGAGGCGGGCCGAGCCGATGTTGCCTTCGAAGTAGGAGCGCAGGGCCGCGGAGCGGGGGTCGGGAAAGAGGGCGGGGAGGTCGGAGTGGTAGAGGTTCATCGGACGGCCTTCGGCGACGACCCGTTCGTAGACCGTGCCGAGCGGGATCTGGAAGGTCTGTCCGACGGTGAGCCGGGCGGTGGGGGCGGTCGGGTCGGGGAAGACGGCGGCGATCCGGCGCAGCAGGCCCTGGGCGGAGGAGCCGGCCGCGGCGGCGGTCTCGTCGGCCGCGAGGACGGCCTCCAGCATCTGGACGTCGGCCGAGTCGGCGAACCGGGGCACCAGGACCCGGACGATCTCCTCGGCGGTCCGGCCCAGGTCGAGGGTGGTGCCGATGCGGGCGCCGGCCTCGGCGAGGAGTGCGAAGCGGGAGCGCGCGCGTTCCGCTTCGACGAGGGCGCGCTGGCCGTCGGTGATGTCGATGAGGGAGGCGATCAGGCCGAGGCGCCGCCCGGAGCCGTCGAGGAGGGGGGCGTACGAGCAGGACCAGGTGCGGTCGTGGTCGGGGTCGGCGGGCGTGCGGCCGGTGCGGCGGACGTCGACGACGGCCTCGCCGCGGTCCAGCACCTGGCGCATGGTCGCCTCCAGGGCGGCGGCGTTGACGCCGGGCACCACTTCGGTGAGCCGTCTGCCGAGGTGCGCGGCGGCGGTGACGCCGTTCATCCGGGCCAGGGCGTCGTTGACGCGCAGGAAGCGCAGGTCGGGGCCGAGGGTGGCGAGGCCGATGGGCGACTGGGTGAAGAGGCTCTGCAGGGCGGCGAGCGAGTCCCGCATCCGCAGGACCTCGGAGGTCTCGACCGCGATCAGCATGGCGCCGGGCCGCCCCCGCGGGTCGACCTCGGGGACGATCCACATCTCCATGGTGACGTCGTGGCCGTCGCGGTGGCGCACGGGGAGGGTGCCCACGACGGTCTCGCCGGAGTGGACGCGGCGCGTCAGGTCGTCGGCGAGTTCCTGGTTGGCCTCGGGGACCAGGACGGGGGTGGCGGGGCGGCCGAGCAGTTCGTCGGGGCGGTAACCGAGGAGGTCCTGGGCGGCGAGGGACCATTCGACGACGCGGCCGTCGGCGTCCTCTCTCCACAGGGCGATCGGCAGCACTTCGCGCAGCACACCCGCGTATCCGATGGCCGCCGGCGGCCGCCCCGGCTTCCCGCTCCGCGACTGATCAGTGTCCAACGCATCGACCTAACCCCGGGGGGTGTCATTCCTACGCAGTCACCCTATCCGAGCCGCCGTTGCGGGGCTCTGCGAGTGGTCCGTTCGGCAGCCGGGATCCGCCCGCGCACGTGCGCCGGTCAGCGCAGGTGGCGTGCGAAGGCCTCGTACGCCGTCTCGTCGTAGAGGACGAAGCGGACCTCCGCGACCACCGCCGTCGCCGTCGCCCGGACGGTCTCGACGGCGATGCGGGCGCCGTCGTCCAGAGGCCAGCCGTAGACGCCGGTCGAGACGGCGGGGAAGGCGACGGTGCGGGCGCCGAGCTCGTCCGCGACCCGGAGGGAGGCGCGGTAGCAGGAGGCGAGCAGTGCGGAACGGTCCTCGTCGCGGGACCAGACCGGGCCGACGGTGTGGACGACCCAGCGGGCGTCGAGCCGGCCGGCGGTGGTGGCGACGGCCTGGCCGGTGGGCAGGCCGCGGCCGTGGTGCCCGGCGCGGAGCGCACGGCACTCCGCCAGGATGTCGGGGCCGCCCTTGCGGTGGATGGCGCCGTCGACCCCGCCGCCTCCCAGCAGGGAGGAGTTCGCCGCGTTGACGATCGCGTCGGCGTGCTGGGCGGTGATGTCGCCGAGGACGAGGGTGATGCCGGGAGGCGTCGTACGGGTCATGGGGTCATCCTCGCCCGAGGGCGGGCGCTTCCGCCGCCCGATTTCCGGGACGCCCCCCGCGTACGTATACGCGGACGGCGCCCCGGTCAGCGGCCGGACGCACGCAGGCGGCGCCACACCGCCTTGGCCGCGTTGTGGCCGGACATGCCGTGGACGCCCGGGCCCGGCGGGGTCGCCGAGGAGCAGAGGAAGACGGCGGGGTGCGGGGTGCGGTACGGGAAGAGGGACAGTTTGGGGCGCAGCAGGAGCTGGAGACCGCGGGCCGCGCCGCAGGCGATGTCGCCGCCCACGTAGTTGGGGTTGCGGGCGGCGAGCTCGGGCGGTCCGGCGGTGGCGCGGGCCAGGACACGGTCGCGGAAGCCGGGCGCGAAGCGCTCGATCTGGCGCTCGATCGCGTCGGTGAGATCGCCGTCCCAGCCGTTGGGCACATGGCCGTACGCCCAGAAGACGTGCCGCCCCTCGGGGGCGCGGGAGGGGTCGACGAGGCTGGGCTGGGCGGTGATGAGGAAGGGCGTGTCGGGCGCCGTCCCGGAGGACGCCTGGTGGAGCGCGGTGCCGATCTCGGCGGTGGAGGGGCCGATCTGGACGGTGCCGGCGTGGCGTGCCTCCTCGGCCGTCCAGGGCACGGGTCCGTCCAGGGCGTAGTCGATCTTGAAGACGCCGGCGCCGTAGCGGTAGCGGTCGTAGTGGCCGCCGAAGCCCGCGATCCGGGCGAGGGCGGTGGGCGAGGTGTCGAAGACGTACGCGCGGGCCGGCGGCAGGTCGTCGAGCCGCTTGACGTGGAAGTCGGTGTGGACGGCGCCGCCCAGGTCCTTCAGGTACGCGGCGAGGGCGTCCGAGATCGACTGCGAGCCGCCCCGGGGCAGCGGCCAGCCGCCCGCGTGCGCCGCCAGCGCGAAGACGAGGCCGATCGCCGTGGTGGCGAAGCCGTTGAGGGGGGCGATGACATGGGCGACGAGCCCGGCGAACAGGGCGCGCGCCTTGTCGTCCTGGAAGCGGCGCAGCAGCCAGGTGGAGGGGGGCAGTCCGTCGAGGCCGAAGCGGGCGAGCGTGAGGGGGTCGCGGGGCAGCGCCGTCAGCGGCAGGGACATGAAGTCCCGTGCCAGCGTGTCCCATCGGCTGAGGTAGGGCGCGACCAGCCGTCGGTAGGTCCCGGCGTCGCGCGGCCCGAAGGAGGCGGCGGTTTCCCCCACGGACCGGGAGAGGACGGCGGCCGTGCCGTCGTCCCGCGGGTGGGCCATGGGGAGCCGGGGGTGCAGCCACTCCAGGCCGTAGCGGTCCAGGGGCATCGTCCTGAAGACGGGTGAGGTGACGCCGAGCGGGTGTACGGCGGAGCAGGGGTCGTGCCGGAAGCCCGGCAGGGTCAGCTCCTCGGTCCTGGCGCCGCCGCCGACCGTGGACGCGGCCTCGAACAGGGCGACGGAGTACCCGCGACGGGCCAGCTCCACCGCGGCGGTCAGTCCGTTGGGGCCCGCCCCCACGACGACGGCATCGAGCATCGACGGCACGTTCGGACTCCTTCGTCGGCCACCGGCCGCCGTCCGGCGACCGGCACGACCAAGAATAGGCGCCGGACGCGGCACCGGACCCGCGCGGCTGCGGCGGGGACGCGAACGGACCCGCCGCGCGCGCCCGGTGGGGGCGTCGTCGCAACGGGTCCGTGGGGCGCGTTCAGGGGGTGGCGAGGGTCCCGACGAGGACGAACTCGTTGTACGGGAAGACCTTTCCGACCGGCCGCGGGAAGGGGAAGGAGTAGGTCCGGGCGACGTCGAGCCCCGCCTTCTCCGCGTGGCGCCGCAGTTCCTCGAAGCCGACGAAGCGCACGTGCGTGGCGTCCGTCTTGTAGCCGGATTCCTGTGGGGTGATCAATACGACCGATCCGCCGGGCTTCACCAGCGGGAGGTACTGCGCGAGGACGTCGACCGCCATGCCCTCTTCCATGTGCTCCAGGACATGGGCGCAGAGCAGGCTGTCGAAGGATCCGGGACCGCAGTCCTCGGCCTTGGCCAGCTCTTCGGGGGTGTAGGCGTTCAGCCCGCGCTCGCGGCAGGTGGTGACGGAGTGGGCGTTGTGGTCGACGCCGACGCTGTCCGGTCCGCAGTTGAGCAGGTTGCGGCCGAGGCCGCACCCGACGTCGAGGACGCGGCCGAGCTTGAGGCGGCGCAGATTCCATCTGTAGGGCGCCTGGGTGGGGAGGAACCTCTTGAGTCCCGATTGCTCCAGACGTGCCAGCCGCTGGGTGTACTCGGAGGACTCGGTCCCGGATTCGCGGGCCTTGTCCTGGGTGCCGGCCATCGGCAACCGCCTATCCTTCGCTTTTTCCATGGGGAACCACGACATGCAGGTGATCGCCGATGTGATCGGCGCCACTTCAGGCTAGGGGACGGGCGAGCGGAAGGTAAAGGTCCAAGCGGCTTCGGAGGCACGATTCCTCGGCCCGGCCCGGGCCCCCCGTGGTCGGGGTGGCGACCGGGGACCGCCCCCGTACATCCGTTCACGTGGTGGCCCGGTGGCCCGGAGTCGCCTCCCGCCACGGGGCGAGGCCCGGTCACGGGAGGCGGCTGCCCTCACTCCGCGCGAGTGCGGGCACGGGGGTCAGTCGGCGAGCGCCGGGATGATGTCGGAGCCGTAGGTGTCGATGGTGGCCTCCTTGGCGTCGTGCATGGCGTAGACGGCGAACTGGTCGACGCCCAGCTCCCGCAGCCTGCGCAGTTTCCTGACGTGCTCCTCGGCCGGGCCGAGGAGGCAGAAGCGGTCGACGATCTCGTCGGGGACGAAGGCGGTGTCGGGGTTGTCGGCCCGGCCGTGGTGGCTGTAGTCGTAGCCGTGCCGGTTCTTGATGTACGCGGTCAGCTCCTCCGGCACCATCCCCGAGTGCTCGCCGTACCTGGCGACCAGGTCGGCGACGTGGTTGCCGACCATGCCGCCGAACCAGCGGCACTGCTCGCGCGCGTGCGCAAGGGCCTCCGGGGAGTCGTCGGCCGTCACGTAGGCGGGCGCGGCGACGCAGATGGTGAGCGCGTCGGGGTCGCGGCCGGCCTCGGTGGCGGCCTGCCGGACGGCCTTGACCATCCACTCGGTGAGGAAGGGGTCGGCGAGCTGGAGGATGAAGCCGTCGGCCTTCTGCCCGGCGAGGGCCAGCGCCTTCGGGCCGTAGGCGGCCATCCAGACCGGGAGCCGGCCGTCCTTCACCCAGGGGATGCGGATCGTGCTGCCGTCGACCTCGGCCTCGCGGCCCTCGGCGAGGTCGCGGATGACGCCGATGGCCTCGCCGAGCCGGGCCAGGGTGTTGGGCTTGCGGCCGGCGACCCGCATCGCCGAGTCGCCGCGGCCGATGCCGCAGACGGTCCGGTTGCCGTACATCTCGTTGAGGGTGGCGAAGGTGGAGGCGGTGACCTCCCAGGTCCGCGTCCCCGGGTTGGTGACCATCGGGCCGACGGTCAGTCTGGTGGTGTGCTCCAGGATGCGGCTGTAGATGACGAAGGGCTCCTGCCAGAGCACGGCGGAGTCGAAGGTCCAGCCGTAGCGGAAGCCGTTGCGTTCCGCCCGGCGCATCAGGCCGACGACCGCCGACGCGGGCGGGTCGGTCTGCAGGACGAGTCCGAAGTCCACGTCTGCTTCTCCTAGTTCAGGTACTGACAGGTGGAGCGGGGGATGAAGCAGCCGTGTCCGGCCCGGCCGGTGAACTCCCGCTTGTCGATGACGACCTCGCCGCGCGAGAGGACGGTCTCGACCTGGCCGGTGACGGTCTTCCCCTCGTACGCGGAGTAGTCGACGTTCATGTGGTGGGTCTCCGCCGAGAGGGTCTGCCGGACGTGCGGGTCGTAGATGACGACGTCGGCGTCGGCGCCGGGGGCGAGGGTGCCCTTCTGCGGATAGAGGCCGAACATGCGGGCCGGGGTCGCGCAGGCGATCTCGATCCAGCGGCGGCGGCTGATGCGGCCGTCGACGACGGCCTGGTGGAGCAGGTCCATCCGGTTCTCGACGCCGGGCAGACCGTTGGGGATCTTGGAGAAGTCCCCGCGGCCGAGCTCCTTCTGACCGGCGAAGCAGAAGGGGCAGTGGTCGGTGGAGACGACCTGGAGGTCGTTGGTCCGCAGCCCGCGCCAGAGCGCTTCCTGGTGTTCCCGGGGCCGCAGGGGCGTGGAGCAGACGTACTTCGCGCCTTCGAAGCCGGGCTCGGCGAGGTTGTCGGTGGAGAGGAAGAGGTACTGGGGGCAGGTCTCGCCGAAGACCGGCAGCCCCATGTCCCGGGCGGCGGCAAGCTCCCGCACCGCCTCGTCGGCGGAGACGTGCACGACGTAGAGGGGCGCCCCGGCGACCCGGGCGAGCTGGATGGCCCGGTGGGTCGCCTCGGCCTCCAGGAGCACCCGGCGCACCTCCCCGTGGTAGCGGGGGTCGGTCTCGCCGCGGGCCAGGGCCTGTTCGACGAGGACGTCGATCGCGATGCCGTTCTCCGCGTGCATCATGATCAGGCCGCCGTTGCCCGCCGAGCGCTGCATGGCGCGCAGGATCCGGCCGTCGTCGCTGTAGAACACGCCGGGGTACGCCATGAAGAGCTTGAAGGAGGTGACGCCCTCCTCGACCAGCTTGTCCATCTCCTTGAGCGTGTGCTCGTTGACGTCGGAGAGGATCATGTGGAAGGCGTAGTCGACGGCGCAGACGCCGTCGGCCTTGGCGTACCAGGTGTCGAGTCCTTCGCGCAGGCTGTGGCCGACGCTCTGGACGGCGAAGTCGACGATGGTGGTGGTGCCGCCCCAGGCGGCGGCGCGGGTGCCGGTCTCGAAGGTGTCGGAGGCGGCGGTGCCGCCGAAGGGCAGCTCCATGTGGGTGTGCGCGTCGACGCCGCCGGGGATGACGTAGCGGTCGGTGGCGTCGATGGTCCGGTCGGCGGTCCAGCGGGCGGCCGCGTCGGAGCCGTGGGTGGCGAGGGCGGCGATGCGGCCGTCCTCGATCAGGACGTCGGCGTGCAGCTCGTCGGCGGCGGTGACGACCAGACCGCCGCGGATGAGGGTACGGGTGCTCACGGGTCTCCCCCTGACAGGAACCGGGTGGGTGCGCTGGGGTGTGAGGGCTTGGGGGGCGGGCTCCCCCGGGCCGACGGGGCCGGCGGCGCGGCCCGGGGGGTGGGGCTAGAGGGCGCGGAGCGCCGCTTCGAGGATCGCGGCCCCTTCCTCGGCCTCGGCGACGGTGAGCGAGAGCGGTGGGGCGACGCGCAGGGAGCTGGTGCTGTGACCGCCTCCCTTGCCGATGAGCAGCCCGTTCTCGCGCGCGGCCTCCAGGACGGCGGCGGCCGCCTCGGGGTGCGGCTCGTCGGTGCCCGGTACGGTCAGTTCGATGCCGATCATCAGGCCGCGGCCGCGGACCTCGCGTACCGCCTCCACTCCGGCGCCGACGGCCCGCAGCCGCTCCAGGAGCAGTCCGCCGACGCGGCGGGCGTTGCCCTGGAGGTCGTGCTCCAGGAGGTGGCCGAGGTTGGCGAGGCCGGCGGCCATCGTCACCGGCGAACCGCCGAAGGTGGAGATGGAGTTGGCGTCCAGGCAGTTCATGACCTCGGCGCGGGCCACGACCCCGCCGACGGACATGCCGTTGCCGATGCCCTTGGCGAAGGTGAGGATGTCGGGCGGTCCGGCCTGGTCGTGGGCCTGCCAGCCCCAGAAGTGGTCGCCGGTGCGGCCCCAGCCGGTCTGCACCTCGTCGGAGATCCAGAGGATGCCGTGCCGGTCGAGGACCCGGCGGAAGGCGGCGTAGAGCCCGTCGGGCGGGGAGGTGAAGCCCCCGACGCCCTGGATCGGCTCGGCGATCAGCGCGGCGACGTCCCGGGTGTGGCCGAGGAGGTCCTCGAGGTCGGCGACGCACGCCTCGATGAAGCGGTCGTCGCTGAGCGCGGCGTACGGACCGCGGGTGCGGACGCCGCCGTGGACGTACAGGGTCTGGAGCGGCGAGAGGGCGGTGGGCGACCAGGAGCGGTTGCCGGTGATGCCGATGGTGGAGAAGGACCGGCCGTGGTAGCTGTTGCGCATGGCCAGGATCTGGTTCGACCGGCGGTGGGTGGTGGCCAGGAGCAGCGCCGTGTCGTTGGCCTCGGTGCCGGAGGTGGTGAAGAAGACGCGCGCGTCGGGGATGCCGGAGAGGGCGGCGATCCGTTCGGCGAGCTCCACCATCGGGCGGTTGAGGTAGAGCGTGGAGGAGTGGATGATCCGGCCGGCCTGTTCCGCGACGGCCTTGGTGACCTCGGGCAGGGCGTGGGCGGTCATGGTGGTGAGGATGCCGCCGAAGAAGTCGAGGTACCTGCGGCCCTCGGCGTCCCAGACGTGGCGGCCCTCGCCGTGGGTGATCTCGAGCGGGTCCCGGTAGTAGAGGGCGACCCAGTCGGGGATGACGGCCTTGTGCCGGTCGTGGAGGGCGCTCACGGGCTCACCAGCCCGTCGTAGGCGTCGGGGCGCCGGTCGCGGTAGAAGGCCCACTGCTGCCGGACCTCCTCGATCAGTCCGAAGTCGAGGTCGCGGACGACGAGTTCCTCGATCTTGTCGGATGCGAGGTCGCCGACGAACCGGCCGCGCGGGTCGACGAAGTAGCTGGTGCCGTAGAAGTCGTTGTCGCCGTACTCCTCCTGGCCGACGCGGTTGATCGCGGCGATGAAGTACTCGTTGGCGACGGCGGCCGCGGGCTGCTCCAGCTGCCAGAGGTGCGAGGAGAGACCGCGGTGGGTGGCGGACGGGTTGTACACCAACTGGGCGCCGTTGAGTCCCAGTTGCCGCCAACCCTCCGGGAAGTGCCGGTCGTAGCAGATGTAGACGCCGACCTTGCCGACGGCGGTGTCGAAGACCGGCCAGCCGATGTTCCCGGGGCGGAAGTAGTACTTCTCCCAGAAGCCCTTGACCTGGGGGATGTGGTGCTTGCGGTACTTGCCGAGGTAGGAGCCGTCCGCGTCGATCACGGCGGCGGTGTTGTAGTAGAAGCCGGAGTCCTCGATCTCGAAGACGGGGACGACGATCACCATGCCGGTCTCGCGGGCGAGCTCGCGCATCCGCAGCACGGTCGGCCCGTCGGGGACCGGCTCGGCCCAGCGGTAGTGCTCGGGCTCCTGCACCTGGCAGAAGTAGGGGGCGTTGAAGACCTCCTGGAACCCGATGACCTTGGCGCCCTGCCGGGCCGCCTCGCGGGCGTGCTCCTCATGCTTGGCGATCATGGATTCGGTGTCGCCGGTCCAGGTCGCCTGGACGAGTGCGGCGCGTACGACAGCGGTCATGAGCTGCTCCTTCGGCACGGCGTCAGAGAGCCTCTACGCACGTAGACGCGGTGCGTAGATGGAGAACGTAAGCCCCGTCACACCCCGGAGCAAGACCGCCGCCGCGAAGCAAAGGAGTCGATCATGTTTCATACCCGAGTGGTCCACGTCGGACACGCACCGACACGTCCGGGCCTGTTCCGGTGTGACCGATGTGACCGGCGCGAGGGCGGCTCGCCCGGCCTTCAGGCGCCGGCGAGGCCGGCGACCCGAAGCGCGTGGGACAGGGCCCGGACGTGGGCCGGGGAGAGCGTCCCGGCGGCGTCGAGGAGTTGGGGGACGAGGGTGTACGGGTCGACGGCGGCGAGCCGGGCCGCGTCCTCGGGGGTGCGCACCCGGACGAAGGCGGTGAGCAGGGCACGGGCCTCGGGGTGGTGCTCCTCGGCGCGCAGGGCGGCGCAGGCGCCGGCCAGCTCCTCGACGGGACGGCTCACGCCCTGGCGGAGGAGCTGATCGCAGTCGTCGTCGCGGCCGGCGTCCGCGAGCGCCCCGGCGACGGCGGCGAGCCGGCCGGGCGGCAGCGTGGCCGCCTCCCAGAGCAGGGTGGTCCAGTCGGCGCCGAGTCCCGCGCGGTGCAGTTCCGCGGCGAGCGGGGGCAGCCAACCGGGCGGACCGGCCAGTGCCTCGCAGAGCAGGGCGTGCGCCTCACCGCTGCGGCCCTGGGCCCGCAGCCGGCCCAGCGCGTACACCGCGTTTCCGGCGGCGCGCTCGGCCGCGGCGAGGTCGGCGGCGGGGAGAAGGGGGCGCGGCCGGGGGTCGGGGGCGGCCTCGGCCGCGGCGAACCGGGCGCCGCGCGGTGCGGCCGCGTGGTCCCCGGCGGTCGGGGGCACGGCGACGGCCTGAGGTACGGCGACGGCCTGGGGGGCTTCCTCCGTCGCGCCCATCCAGGCGTAGCGGGCGCCGCGCGGGCGCCGCTTGGCGGTCGCGGCGCGCGCGTCGGGTCCCGGACCGCCACCGTGGTCCACGGCGTCCGCGCCGGGTCCCGCACCGCCGCCCGGTTCGGCGGCGGTGGCCCCGATTCCCGTACCGCCGCCACCCGGTTCCGCGGCGCCCGTGCCGTCGTGGGTGCCGGTCAGGCGGTGCAGGCGGGCCGTCAGCGCGGCGATGCGGGCCGTGGCGCGGCGCCGGTCGTCCCGTGCCCAGGCCAGGTCGTTCCGGAGCCGGGGCGCGTCCGGGGAGTCCGGGGCGGCGTCGAGCAGGGCACCCAGTTCGCGCGCCCGGTTCTCGGCGTGCCGCCGTTCCCGCTCCCTCAGCTCCCGTCGTTCCCGCAGGGCCTCGGCGCCGCCGGGCCGGCGGTCGTGGGCCACGGCCGCCGCGGCGTAGCGGGCACCGACCCGCGCGGCCGTCGGTCCGGAGGGCGCCTCCCCCAGGTCCTGGAGGAGGGATTCGACGAGGTCCCAGGGCATGATCTCCGTGCCGTCGAAGCAGGCCCGCAGCCCCTCCGGGTCCCGGCTCACGAAGACGCCGTACCAGCCCGCGCCCGGATCCAGACGGCCCGCGAGCTCTCGGAGGCAGCGCGCGAAAGCGCCGACCTCCGCCGGAAGTTGATACACCGTCATACCGCCGCACCGCCCGTGCCCTCGACTGGAACATTCCGGTCCGCGGGCATTCGACCGCAGTCGTGTTACGGGGCGGCTACGGACGGTTTTCAGGAGAGGACGCGCCGGTGGGGAACGTCACGGCGATGCCGGTGTGCGGGCGCTTCCCAAGGCGGGCGACCATGGCGGGCCAGTCCACGAACCAGAACTGCCAGGTGTACTTCCGGGCCAGCAGCTTGCGCACCCGGCGCAGCTCCTCGCCGGTCAGCAGGCGGGCGGTGCCCGCTGTCGCGGTCGCATCAGGGGCGACGTTCCCGCGCACGTCGCAGACGGCGACCGTGACCCGGGGGTCGTTGCGCAGCCGCTTGACCTTCCAGGAGTCCGTACGGGTCCATGCGTACAGCTCGTCGCCCTCCACCGCGTACCAGACGGGCGTCGCCACGCCGGTGCCGTTCCTGCGGAAGGTGGTCAGGCTGACATAGCGGCCGCGTCGCAGCTCCTCGGGCATCATGCGGCCGAGGCTATGCCACCGGGCCGGAGGCCCCACAGGGCCCCCGGGCCGCTCCCCCACGGCTCCGGGCGCCCGAGGAATCGGACCGGCTCGGGGGTCAGACCGGGACGAGCGCGCAGCGCGTGACGACCTCGTCCAGGGAGAGGCCGAGGACGCCGGCGAGGGCCGCGACGGTGAAGAAGGCGGGGGTCGGGGCCCGTCCGGTCTCGATCTTGCGGAGCGTCTCGGCGGAGAGGCCGGCGGCCGTGGCGATCTCGGCCATGGACCTGTCGCCGCGTGCTTCGCGCAGCAGCAGGCCGAGGCGCTCGCCGCGCTCGCGCTCTTCGGGAGTCAAGGGGGTACGTACCATCCACCCATTCTAATACCGGTAGAGTAATTGGCACCATGGGCTCACGACGGAGGCGTCCCCGCAGGCGAAGCGCGAGACCGGCCGGGTCGTCGACCACGAGGGACCACCCGGACCCGGCGCCTCGCTCGACCGGGTCCGGCGCCCGTCCCTCCTGACCCGGCACCTCCGGCACTCCGTTCGAACGGCCCCGGTTCAGCCCCGGGGCCGTACGACCATCGCCGAGCCTCCGCCCCTGCGGGTTGTCTCCGCCGCCGCCACCCAGCGACCGTCCGGCAGCCGCTGGACGCCGGTCGCCGCCCCGATCTCCGGGTTCTGCCGGAAGGCGTGACCGATCGCCTCCAGTTCGCCGCGCAGCTTGCTGTTCCAGAGACCCGGTTCGAGCTCCGTCGTCGTCTGGTTCCGCTGGCTGGCCCGGGGCGCGGCGATGGCGTCGACGAGGGGCAGTCCCCGGTCGACGACGCCCGTCAGGGTCTGCAGCACGGTGGTGATGATCGTCGCCCCGCCCGGCGAGCCCAGGGCGAGGACCGGCCGGCCGTGCCGGTCGAGCACGATGGTCGGGGCCATCGACGAGCGGGGGCGCTTGCCGGGGCCGGGCAGGTTCGGGTCGTGGACCGCCGGGTTCGCCGGGACGAAGGAGAAGTCGGTCAGTTCGTTGTTGAGCAGGAAGCCGCGCCCCGGCACGGTGATCCCGCTGCCGCCGGTCGACTCGATCGTGAGGGTGTAGGCGACGACGTTCCCCCACCGGTCGGCCACCGTGAGGTGCGTCGTGTTCTCGCCCTCGTACGTCGTCGGCGCCGCCGTCCCGCCCCGCGCGCAGTCGGCGGGGTGGCGCGGGTCCCCCGGCGCGAGCGGGCTGGTCAGGACGGCGTCGTCGCGGATCAGGCAGGCGCGCGAGTCCGCGAACCGCTGCGAGAGCAGGCCGCGGACGGGCACGTCCTCGAAGGCGGGGTCGCCGACCCAACGGCCCCGGTCGGCGAACGCGATCCGGCTCGCCTCGATGAAGCGGTGCAGGTACGCGGCCTCGGAGGCGGCCGAGAGATCGGTCCGCTCCAGGATGTTGAGCGCCTCGCCGACGCTGGTGCCGCCGGACGAGGAGGGCGCCATGCCGTACACGTCGAGTCCGCGGTACGAGATCTTCGTGGGCCGGCGCCGTTCGGTCTCGTACACCTTGAGGTCGCGCTCCGTCAGGTCCCCGGCGCGGACCACCCGCGTCGCGCCCGGCCGTACCGGCGGCTTGCGCACGGTGTCGACGATGTCCCGGGCCAGCGGGCCGCGGTAGAGCGCGCCGACGCCTTCCCGGCCGAGCTTCTCGTACGTACGGGCGAGGTCCGGGTTCTTGAAGGTGGAGCCGACGACGGGGAGGGCGCCGCCCGGCAGGAAGAGCTTCGAGGAGGCGGGGAAGTCGCGGAAGCGGGCCTCGTTCGCGGCCGTCTGCGCGCGGAAGGTCGGGTCGACGGTGAAGCCGTCGCGGGCCAGCCGCGTGGCGGGGGCGAGAAGGCGGCGCAGCGGCTTGGTGCCCCAGGCGTCGAGGGCGGTCCGCCAGGTCGCCGGGGTGCCGGGGGTCCCGACGCTCAGGCCGCTGGTCATGGCCTCCTCGAAGGGGAGGGGTTCGCCGTCCTCGACGAAGAGGCGCGCGTCGGCCGAGAGCGGCGCGGTCTCGCGGCCGTCGACCGTGCGCACCGTGCGGCTCGCGGCGTCGTAGTGGACGAGGTAGCCGCCGCCTCCGATGCCGGCGGAGTAGGGCTCGGTGACGCCGAGGGCCGCGGCCACGGCGACGGCCGCGTCGACGGCGTTGCCGCCGTCGCGGAGCACCTCGATCCCGGCGGCGGAGGCGTCCGGGTCGACGCTGGCGACGGCTCCGCCGTACCCGACGGCGACCGGTACCTTCGCGGGGGCGGGGGCCGGGGGGCCGGACCGGGTCACGGCCGCCGGAGCGGTCACCGCCCCGGTCGGCGGGGCCGCCGCCCCCACCGCCAGCAGCACGGTCGTGGCGACGACGAGAACCGACCCGTTGCGGGCCACGGAACGACGCATCCCTACCTCCAGTCAACAGCCGTCCGCGCAGCGTAACTTCCGGGCGGCCGCATCGTCAGGACCGCCTCGGACGCGCCGCGGCGCCCCCGCTAGCATGCGCGCCCATGAATGAAGACCTGCGCAATGTCGTCCTCGGCGTGCTCGCGACCGGAGTCAGCGCGTCGCTGGGCTGGCTGACCCGCACCTACGCGTGGCGCCGCGGGCTCCGGCGCAAGCAGGCGTTCTTCGGGCTCCCCAGCGGCTCCGAGTGCGTCCTGGTGATGAACCGCAAGGCGGGCAGCGACGCCGCGGTGCACAACGTCGACGTCTCCGCGCTCCTGGAGCTCTCCGCGCTGATAAAGGACTGCGGGGCGAAAGCCCACATCGTCCAGCACGACATGGCGCGCCAGGGCCTCGGCGACCGTACGGAGTTCTGCGTCGGCGGACCGTACTCCAACCGGCGGATGGCGGCCCATTTGTCCTCCCTGCTGCCCGGTCTGACGATGAACGTGGAGTCGGATCCGGTCCCCGACCGGGGCATGATCACGGTCGGGGGCGAGGTGTACCGCGGGGTGCAGGGCGAGCGGGAGTACGTCCTCCTCGCGAGGCTCACGGGCGGCGAGGGCGGCCGGCCGGTCTTCCTCTTCTGCGGACAGTTCGCCGTCACCAACCAGGCGGCGACCCGCTATCTCGCGCGGCACCACGAGAAGCTGGCCCGCAGCTACGGCTCCGGTCCCTTCGTGCTCCTGCTGAAGGTGGTCAACTCCGAGGCGTACGGACCCGACGTGGTGGAGCTGGTCGCCGACGTGACCCGGGCGGCGCGGACGGCTACCGCACCCGAAGCGGCAGCGACTTGATGCCGTTGACGAAGTTGGAGACCAGCCGGCGGGGCGGGCCGGCCGGGGCGAGGCGGGTGAAGGCGCCCCGCGCCGCCGCCTCCCGCACCTCCTCGTGGAGGACGCGCAGCTGAAGCCGGGCGAAGTGGGCGCCCAGACAGACGTGCGGGCCGTCCCCGAAGGAGACGTGGGGGTTGGGGCGCCGGGCGAGGTCGAGCCGCAGGGGGTCGGGGAAGACCCGTTCGTCATGGTTGGCGGAGGCGTGGAAGACGACGACCTTCTCCCCCGCGGCGATGGTCCGACCGGCCAGTTCGGTGGCGCGGGCGGCGGTGCGCCGGAAGGAGAGCACCGGCGGGTGGACGCGCAGGAGCTCCTCCACGGCGCTGTCCACGGACACCTCCCCGTCCCACAGCCGGCGTCGCTCGCCGGGGTGTTCGGCGAGGGCGAGCAGTCCCCCGGGGGCGGCGGAGCGCACGGTGTCGTTGCCGGCGACGGTCAGCAGGAAGAAGAACATCTCCAGCTCCGCGTCCCGGAGTTCGCCCGTCGCCAGCGCGGTCATCACGTCGTCGGCGGGGTGGAGCCGCTTGTACGCGGCCAGCTCCCGGGCGTACGCGAACATCTCGGCCAGCATGGCCGGGGAGCGCGGGTTGACGGGCCGGCCCTCGGGGTCGAGGACGGGCGGCTCGTCGGGGTCCTGGTAGGCGATGACCCGCTCGGTCCAGGCGAGCAGGAGGCCCCGGTCGGGCGCGGGGACGCCGAGGAGGTCGGTCAGATTGAGCAAGGCGTAGTCGTCGGTGACCGCGCGGACGAGATCCACCTCGGGCCCCGCCTCCGCCGCGGCGGCGAGCAGCGTCCGGGCCCGCTCGCGGGCGGTGGCCGCGAAGCGCTCGATCCGTCGGGGGGTGAAGGCCCGGCTGACGAGCCGTCGGAGCCTGCCGTGGTCATGACGGTCGCCGGCGTCCGCACGCGCGTGGGGATCCGGCGCCGGGTCCTGATTGAGCATCATGCGCCGGATGAACGGCAGGTCGGCGGGGTCGGGGTCACGGATCTGCGTGGCGCCGAGGGACGAGGAGAAGGTGGCGGCGTCCTTGAGCACCCGGACGACGTCCGCGTGGCGGGTGACGGCCCAGAACCCGGGACCGGGGGGCCAGCCGAGCACGGCGTACTCCTCCTGCCAGGCGACCGGATGCCGGTCGCGCAGGGTCCGGAAGGCCGCGTGCGGCAGGCCTCGGGCGTAGCGGCGGGGGTCGAAGACATCGGGCACGCCGGGTACGTCGCTCGGACTCTCCACGGGACCAGCTTGGCACGGACGGCCGGGGTGCGGACCCGATCGAGTACGAGACCGGCCGGGGCCGGTGCTCCATGGGCGGTGACGCGGGCGGATACTGGCCGTGAGACCGCGTCGCGGGCGCCGACGACCACGAAAGGGGGGACGGTCGGATGGAGTTCACCCCGCTGCCATACCTTGACGAGCACGCGACCGTCGTCCCCGCGGAGGCCGAGACCGTCTGGCGCGAGCTGCTCGCCGCGGTCGACGGAACCTTCTCCCGACCCGGAGGGGCACGCTACGCCCGGCTCGTGGGATGCGCCGACCCCACGGCGTCCGGACCGCGCCCGCTCGTCGCGGGCTCCACGCTGCCGGGCTTCCGGGTGGTCCGCGCGGACCCCGACCGCGAGCTGGCGCTCGAAGGGCGCCACCGGTTCTCGGTGTACGCCCTGACCTTCCGTCTCGACCCCGCGGGCCCGGGCCGGACGCGACTGCGCGCGGAGAGCCGGGCCTCCTTCCCCGGCCCGTCGGGCGCTCTCTACCGGCTGCTGGTGGTCGGTACGGGCGGGCACGCCGTCGGCATGCGCCGCCTGCTGGCCTCGATCGGCCGCCGCTGCGCCTAGGTCGTGTCCGGGCAGAGCCCGTGCGCTCAGCCGGGCGGGCCGGTGGGGCCGTGTCCCGTCTCACATCCGACATCGGGGAAAAAGATCGGATTGTCGCAACCCTTCCGGCCCCGTGGCCCTCTCTCCCCGGGAAAGAGATCCACACCGGAGGTCGTCCCACGTGAACCGCATACGCCCGCGTCCCCTGCTCACCGCCGCCGCCGGGGCGCTCGCCCTGGCCGCCCTCACCGCGTGTTCCGGCGGGACGACGGCGGCCGACGACGGCAAGCCGGCCAAGCCGGCGACGCGGATCTCGGTGAACCTCACCGGTCAGCGCGCGAACGCGGGCGAGCCGGTCGTGGTGCGCCTCGCCGAGGGGAGGCTGGCCCGGGTCGAGGTGACCGACTCGCGGGGTGCGCGGCTCGACGGCACGGTCGCGGCCGACGGCCGGAGCTGGACCTCCTCGCGGAAGGCCGCCCCGGGGACGGCCTACGCGATCCAGGCGAAGGACACGGGCGGCGGCAGCGCCACCGCCGCCTTCACCACCGCCCCGCCCGAGAAGGTCAACAAGCTGACACTGGCGCCCGGCAAGAACACCACCGTCGGCATCGGCCAGCCGCTGTCGATCGTCTTCGACCACCCGGTGAAGAACAAGGCGGAGGTGGAGAGGCACCTGCGCGTCACCACCTCGAACCGCACCGAGGGCTCCTGGGGCTGGATGCGCGACTGGTCCGGCAAGGACAGGGTGGACTGGCGGCCGAAGGAGTACTGGAAGCCGGGCACCAAGGTCACGCTGGACGCCCGGCTGAACGGCGTCGACTCGGGCGCCGGCGGCTGGTTCGTCCGCGACTACACCACCACCTTCGGCATCGGCGCGCGGCAGGTCGTCAAGGTCGACCTCGACCGTCACCGGCTGACCCTGCTGCGGGACGGCGCGGTGGTGAAGGACGTGCCCATGTCGGCCGGTACGCCCGGTGGCGACAAGGCGTCCTGGCGGGGGAAGACGGTGCTCATGTCGAAGGAGGGCACCATCAACATGCGCTCCGAGACCGTCGGACTCGGTGACGCCTACGACAAGATGGTCGACTTCTCCATGCGGCTGACCTGGTCCGGGATGTACGCGCACGCGGCGCCCTGGAACGCCTCCTACTTCGGCAGCGCCAACAGGAGCTCGGGCTGCATCGGCATGAGCGACGCGGACGCGCGGTCCGTGTACGACGCGGTGCGGGTCGGGGACCCCTTCGAGATCACCGGCTCCGACGCCAAGGGGACCCAGGCCCTGAACAACGGCTACGGCGAGTGGAATCTGTCCTGGGCGGAGTGGCGTTCCAAGAGCGCACTCAACTGACAGCTCGTCCAATAATCGTTACCCGCACGTAACTCACCGACCAGTTACCCCGAGTAAGTCTCCGCGGTTACCGTCGGGTCACTTTCACTGCCCCCCATCAGTGACACCCCAGTGAGGAGTGACCCGTGCGCATACCCCTGGCCCTCGCCGTCTCGGCCGCTCTCGTGGCGGGGACGGCGTTCGGGCTCGCGCCCGCCGCCCATGCCTCGGAGACCGGCATCCGCTTCGTGGACATCGCCGGCGACGGCGGCACCGTCCTCAAGGCCAACGTCGTCACCCCGGCCGGAGCCGACGGCTCCGCCCGCTACCCCGTCATCGTGCTCCCCACCAGCTGGGCGATGCCCCAGATCGAGTACCTCGCCCAGGCGAAGAAGCTCGCCGACTCCGGTTACGTCGTGGTGAGTTACAACTCCCGCGGCTTCTGGCAGTCCGGCGGCGAGATCGAGACCGCGGGCCCCAAGGACGTCGCCGACGCCACCAAGGTCATCGACTGGGCGCTCGCCCACACCCCCGCCGACCCCGCCAAGGTCGGCATGGCGGGCGTCTCGTACGGCGCCGGGATCAGCCTGCTCACCTCCGCGCACGACAAGCGCGTCAAGGCCGTCGCCGCACTGAGCGGCTGGGCCGACCTCATCGAGTCGATCTACAGCGGTCGCACCCAGCACCGCCAGGCCGCCGGCCTGCTCGGCGGCGCCGGCTTCCTCACCGGCCGCCCCGGGCCGGAACTCCGTTCCATCCTCGACGACTTCCTCTCCTCCGACCTCACCAAGGAAGAGGGGATGATCGCCTGGGGCAAGAAGCGCTCGGCCGCCACCTACCTGGACCGGATCAACGCCAACGGCGCCGCGATCATGCTCGGGAACGCCTGGGGCGACACCATCTTCCCGCCCAACCAGTACGCCTCCTTCTACGAGAAGCTCCAGGGCCCCAAGCGCCTGGAGTTCCGTCCCGGCGACCACGCCACCGCCGAGGCGACGGGTCTGCTGGGACTGCCCAACGACACCTGGACCAACGCCCACCGCTGGTTCGACCGCCATCTCAAGGGCGCCGACAACGGCATCGACCGCGAGCAGCCCGTCCAGCTCAAGCCCCGCTCCTCCGGCGGCTACGAGGGCTACCCCGACTGGAAGTCGGTCGGCGCCGACGAGGCCAGGATCGCGCTCGGCGGCTCCCGGAAGATATGGGCCAACGTCGACTCCGGCGCCAACGGCGGAGTGGTCCTCCTCTCCAACCTCCTGGACCAGTTCCTCCACACCCCGCCCGTCGCCTCCATCCCGCTGCTCCCCCGCGCCTTCGCCGGCGTCTGGCAGTCCGAGCGGTACGACACCGCCCGGAAGGTGCGCGGCACGGCCAGGCTGCACACCACGGTCACCTCTACCAAGGAGAGCGGCACCCTCGTCGCGTACCTCTACGACGTGGGCCCGCTCGGCCTCGGCAAGCTGGTCAGCAACGCCCCGTACACCTTCCACGGACAGACGCCCGGCCGGCCGTTCACCGTCGACCTGGAGCTGTTCTCCACGGCCTACGACGTGCCGGCCGGTCACCGTCTCGCCGTGGTCGTGGACACGGTCGACCCGCTCTACATCGAGCACAACCCGACCGGCGCGCAGCTGACCTTCTCCTCGCCGTCGACCGACCCGTCGTACGTGTCGGTTCCGCTGCGGGAGGAGTGATCACCGGCTGCTGCCGGACGGGTACGGCCCCCTCGCGAGCCGCCGTGCGGCCGCGGTGTCCCCGGTGGCGCCTCACGCGCCGGTGGGAGGCCCCCCGCCCGGCAGCAGCGTCCCCCGGTCGGGGGGAGGGAGCTCCACGGCCTTGGTCTTGGGGTCGCGGCGCTCCCTCCTCGCCACCCAGGTGGCGAACCACGAGAGCAGCACGCACATGCCGATGTAGATCGGCGAGATGACCATCACGACGGGGATGAACGGCAGGTCGTAGTCGAGGTTCGACGCGATCAGCTTGCCGGCGTGCAGGAATTCCTCGTAGGTGATGAGGAATCCGAGCGAGGTGTCCTTCAGCGCCACCACCAGCTGGCTGATGATGGTCGGCAGCATGGCGCGGAGGGCCTGCGGGACCAGGACGTAGGTCATCACCTGCGTCTTGCGCATGCCGAGCGCGTACGCCGCCTCCCGCTGCCCGCGGTCGACCGAGTCGACGCCGGTGCGGAACACCTCGGCGAGCACCGAGCCGTTGTAGAGGGTCAGTCCGGCGACGAGCGCGGGCAGCGGCTGGACCTTGAGCGCGACGAAGATGAAGAAGATCATCACCAGGACGGGCATCGCGCGGAAGAACTCGACGAACAGCGTCGAGACCCAGCGCAGGATCCGGTGCTCGGAGAGCCGGCCGGCGGCCAGGATCCCGCCGAGCGCCAGGGAGAGCACCGAGGCGTAGGCGAAGGCCTTGAGGGTGTTGCCGAGGCCGCGAAGCAGCAGCTCCTGGATGCCCTCGTAGGTGAACGGTGCCCACTTGGTCTCGGTGAACTGCCCGGTGTCGAAGAGGAGGGAGAGGATCCAGCCGATCAGGGCGAGGATCACCACGGTCGAGAGGACGCCGTAGAGCCGGTGGCGCCGCCGGGTGAGCGGGCCCGGGATGTCGTAGAGGGCGGTGGACTGGCTCATCGGGCGACTCCCCAGCGCTTCTCCATGATGTTGAAGATCGCGCTGATGGTGAGGGTGATGATCAGATAGCCGACGGCGATCCAGACGAAGGTCCAGATGATGTTGTAGCCGAGTTCGCTCAACGTCTTGTAGGTGCCCAGGAGTTCGGTGACGCTGAAGGCTCCGGCGATGGCCGAGTTCTTGGCCAGCGCGATGAGCGTGGAGCCGATGGGCGGGATGACCGAGCGGAACGCCTGGGGCAGGACGACGGTGCTCAGGGTCTGCCCGAAGGTCATGCCGAGGCTGCGGGCCGCCTCGCCCTGGCCGCGCGGCACGGTGTTGATGCCCGAGCGCAGCACCTCGCAGATGAAGGCCGAGGTGTAGCAGCCGAGGGCGAGGACCGCGAACAGCTCGAAGGGGAGCACGAGTCCGAAGCGGGGCAGGCCCAGCATCACGGCGAAGAAGAGCAGGGTGAGCGGGGTGTTGCGCAGGACGGTCACCCAGACGGCTCCGAAGACGCGGAAGGAGCCGACCGGGGCGACCCGGAAGGAGGCCATCAGGAAGCCGAGGACGAGGGCCAGGGCCGAGGCGTAGACGGTGAGTTCGACGGTGCCGAGGAAGCCGTCGCCGTAGAGGGAGAAGTTCTGTGTCAGGACGTCCATGTCGCCGTTCTCCTCCTCAGTTCGCCGGGTAGCGGTCGATGGCGGGCGGCGCGGGGGCGGGCACCCCGGACAGGCCGAGGGTCGCGTCGTACGCCTTCTTCCAGTCGCCGTTCTTCTCGTGCGCGGCGAGGGCGTCGTCGAGGGCGAAGCGCAGGGCGTTGTCGTCGTGCGGGACGCCGATGCCGTACGGCTCCTGGGAGAACGGCTTGCCGACGACCTTGAGTTCGTCGGGGGCCTTGGCGGCGTAGCCCATCAGGATGGTGTCGTCGGTGGTGACGGCGTCGACCTGGAAGGTGAGCAGGTTGTCGACGCAGACGGAGTAGGTGTCGTAGGCGACGAGGTCGGCCTTGGGGTAGTCCTTCTCGATCCGCTGGTACGGGGTGGAACCGGCGGCCGAGCAGACCCGTTTGCCGTCGAGGTCCTGGGGGCCGTGGATGTCGTTCTCGTCGGTACGGACGAGCAGGGACTGGCCCGCCATGTAGTACGGGCCGGCGAAGCCGACGAGCTTCTTGCGGTTGGCGTTGATCGTGTAGGTGCCGACGTAGTAGTCGATCTGGCCGTTCTGCAGGGCGGTCTCGCGGTTGGCGGAGGCGATGGTGCGGTACGCGAGGGTGGCGGGGTCGAAGCCGAGGGAGGCCGACATCATCTTGGCGATCTCGATGTCGAAGCCGGAGAACGTCCCGGTGGCGGGGTCCCTCTCCCCCATGTAGGGCTGGTCCTCCTTGACGCCGACGACCAGGTGGCCGCGCCGCTTCGCCTTCTCCCACGTCGGGGAGGAGGGCAGCCGGAAGTCGGTCCGGATTTGGTAGACGGGCAGGGCGTCGGGCTGCGGTCCCTTGACCGGTGGGCTGCCCTCCCTGCCGCAGGCGGCCGTCACGGCGGCGGCGAGCAGCAGCACGAGGGCGGCGAGGGTTCGTTTCGTACGGTGCATGGCGTCCCTCCCCGGTCAGTGCTTGAGGATCTTGGACAGGAAGTCCTTGGCGCGCTCGCTGCGCGGGGCGGTGAAGAAGTCCTCGGGCGTGCGGTCCTCGACGACCCGGCCGTCGGCCATGAACACGACGCGGTGGGCGGCGGAGCGGGCGAAGCCCATCTCGTGGGTGACGACGACCATGGTCATGCCCTCGCGGGCGAGCTGTCGCATGACCTCAAGGACCTCGTTGATCATCTCGGGGTCGAGGGCGGACGTCGGCTCGTCGAAGAGGAGCGCCTTGGGGTCCATGGCGAGTGCGCGGGCGATGGCCACGCGCTGCTGCTGGCCGCCGGAGAGCTGGGCGGGGAACTTGTCCGCGTGGTCGGCGAGGCCGACCCGGTCGAGGAGTTCGCGTGAGCGCCGGTCGGCCTCCTCGCGCTTGCGCCCGCGGACCTTGATCTGGGCCAGCGAGACGTTGGCGAGGACGGTCTTGTGGGCGAAGAGGTTGAACGACTGGAAGACCATGCCGACTTCGGCCCGGAGCCGGGCGAGCGCTCTGCCCTCCTCGGGGAGGGGGCGTCCGTCGACCAGGATCTCGCCCGACTCGACCGACTCCAGCCGGTTCATCGCCCGGCAGAGGGTCGACTTGCCCGATCCGGACGGTCCGATGACCACCACCACCTCCCCGCGCCCGACGGTGAGGTTGATGCCCTGCAGGACGTGCAAGGTGCCGAAGTGCTTGTTGACGTCACGCAGCTCGATCAACGGATCGACGACGGCCATACGCTGCCCTGCCCCATTTCTCAGCGGTGTCGAGGTCAGCGCAAACTATTCAGCACGAAAAGGGACGTGCCGACCGACACGCATGAAACGGGGATAAGCCGTATTTACTGCCGAAGGTGAGGAAAACAGTCAGTACTCGGCGGCTTCCGCGTACACCTGGGAGAGTTCGGGCGATCCGCTCACGGCCCAGTCGAGTCCGGCCTCGACCACGTTGATCTCCCGGCCGGAGGCCAGCCGGACGATCGGCTGCCCGCCGGGCCACAGCTGCCAGCTCGCGCCGGGCACCGTGCGCACGATCACCGTGCCCAGATAGAGGCCGGCGTCATTGCCCAGCCAGGGCAGCTCCTCCGGATCGTCGCGCCAGCGCGGGGTGAGCTGGTCGATCGCCCCGAGCGAGCGCGGGGTGTCGTCCAGGGCGATCCCGGCCTCCTGGGCCCTGGCGCGCAGCAGCTCGCACTCGGCGAGCAGCTCCCCCATCCCCTCCGGGTCACGGTCGAAGGCCGCGGCCAGCGGGGTGCTCTCGGCTTCGCGCCGCTTGCGCCAGTTGTCCAGGAACGGGATGTACATCCGTCCAGCGTCGCACCGGACCCTCACCCGGCACCACCCGGCGCGCGGAGATCGTCCGGGCGCCGGGGCGCGCGGCGAACCACCGGCGCGCGGACCGGCGTGCGCCGGGGGGTCAGATGTCCAGGTCGACGACGACCGGGGCGTGGTCGGACGCGCCCTTGCCCTTGCGCTCCTCGCGGTCGACGTAGCTGTCCTTCACGGCGTCGGCGAACGGCTTGTTGCCGTACACGAGGTCGATCCGCATGCCCTTGTTCTTCGGGAAGGAGAGCTGGCGGTAGTCCCAGTACGTGTAGGGGTGGTCGTACTTGAGGGGGCGCGGGACGATGTCGGTCAGCCCGGTCTCGCGCAGACCGGCGAGCGCCGCCCGCTCGGGGGCGGTGACGTGCGTGGCGCCCTCGAAGAGGGAGATGTCCCAGACGTCGTCGTCGGTCGGGGCGATGTTGTAGTCACCGAGGACGGCGAAGGGGCGCCCGCCCGCCGCGTCCTCGGCGACGGCGGCCTGGAGCGCCTCCAGCCAGCGCAGCTTGTAGGCGTAGTGCTCGTGGGCGACCTCGCGGCCGTTGGGGACGTACACCGACCAGACGCGCACCGGGCCGCAGGTCGCGGAGATCGCGCGGGGCTCCTGCGCGGTCTCGTAGTCGGGCGCGCCGGGCAGGCCCATGACGACGTCGTCAAGGCCCACCTTGGAGAGCAGGGCGACGCCGTTCCACCGCCCGGTGGCGTGGACGACGGAGGCGTATCCCAGCTCGCGCAGCTCGTCGGTGGGGAACTGCTCGGCGGTGCACTTGGTCTCCTGGAGGCAGAGCACGTCCGTGCCGCTGCTCTCCAGCCAGGCCAGGAGGCGGGGCAGCCGGGCGGTGATCGAATTGACGTTCCACGTGGCGATGCGCATGGCCGCAAGCCTAACGGCGGGGTGTGACAGTCACCGCGTCCGCGGCCGCGGCGCGGTCACAGCTCGGTGGAGTCGCCGGGGGCCAGCCGGCCGTGGTCCGTGCCGCCGAGTGCGCCGATCTGGCGGTCGTAGATCGGCCGGGCGAGGTCGGTGAGCAGGGCGTCGTGGATGTCGTAGGCCCGGCGCGGTCTGATCTCGCGGACGTAGTCGATGACCTCGGAGATCTTGTTCCAGGGGGCCATCACCGGCAGCATCAGGGTGTCGACGGGCCGGCCGGGCAGGGTCAGGGCGTCGCCGGGGTGGAAGACCGCGTCGTCGACCAGGAAGCCGATGTTGGTGACCCGGGGGATGTCCGGGTGGATCACGGCGTGCAGCTCGCCGTGGACCTGCACCTCGAAGCCGGCGGCGGTGAACGTGTCGCCGTCGCCGACGGTGTGGACCCGGCCGGGGAACGCGGCCGAGAGCTGCTCGGCCACGCTCCGCAGCGTCCAGATCTCGGCCGCCGGGTTGGCCTCGAGACCGGCCCGCAGCCGTCCCTCGTCGAAGTGGTCGGGGTGTTCGTGGGTGACGAGGACGGCGTCGGCGCCGAGTGCGGCGTCCTCCTCGCTGAACCCGCCGGGGTCGACGACGAGGGACCGCCCCGCCTTCTCCAGGCGGATGCAGGCGTGCGACTTCTTCGTCAGCTTCACGGGGTCCCCCTCACGACGGCATGGAACGGCCCACCCTACGGGGTGGTCTCCTCCTCGATCACCCGCCGCACCACGCGCAGGGCGCTGTCGGCGGCGGGCATCCCGCAGTAGACCGCCGTCTGCAGCAGGACCTCCCGGATCTCCGCCGGGGAGAGTCCGCTGCGCAGGGCGGCCCGGGTGTGGTCGGCGAGGGCGTCGAGGTGGCCGCCGGCGATCAGGGCGGTGAGGGTGACGCAGCTGCGGGTGCGGCGGTCCAGGCCCTCGCGGTTCCACACCTCGCCCCAGGCGTAGCGGGTGACCAGGGCCTGGAAGTCGGCGCCGAACCCGTCGTCGAGCACCTGGTCCACATGGGCGTCGCCGAGGACCTCGCGGCGCAGCTTGAGGCCTTCGTCGTACGGGTCGGGCCGCACGGAACCCGTTCCCTCGGGGACGGCCGCCGTCGGGGCGATCTCGGCGACGGGGGCGACCGGGGCGGAGACGGGCGGCATCGGCGGGGCGGGCAGGGCGCTCTGGGTGTCGTGGACGATCCCCGCGAAGTGGCCGGTGAGGAGGTCGGTGACGGCTCCGGGCTGTTCGACCGGGGCGAGGTGGGAGGCGCCGGGGACGACGGCGAGCCGGGCGTCGGCTATCCCGGCGACCAGGGTGCGGGCCTCGGCGGGGCCGGTGACCTGGTCGTCGGAGCCGACCAGGACCAGGGCGGGGACGCCGATCCGGCCCAGGGCGTCGCGGACGTCGAAGAGGGCGAGGGCCTCGCAGGCGCCGACGTAGCAGCCGGGGTCGGTCGTGCGCACCATCTGGACGGCCCACTCGACGATCGCCGGCTGGCCGGCGGCGAAGCCCGGGGTGAACCACTGCTCGGGGGCGGTGCGCGCCATGGGTTCGAGGCCGTGGGTCCGGACGACGACCCCGCGCTGGCGGAACTCGTCGGCGCTGCCGAACCGGGGCGAGGCGGCGATCAGGGCCAGGGAGGCGACCCGGTGGGGTGCCCGCAGGGCGAGGTCGAGTCCGACCGCGCCGCCGATGGAGCAGCCCGCGTACCCGAAGCGCTGGACGCCCAGCTCGTCGAGGGTGGCCAGGAGCCGGTCGCCCAGCTCGGCGACGGTGGTGAAGGGCCGGGCGGGGGCGCCGCCGTGCCCGGGCAGGTCGAAGCGGACGACCCGCCACTGCCGGGTCAGCTCCGGTATCTGCCGGTCCCACATGTGCATGGTCGTTCCCAGCGAGGGGCCGAGGACCAGGACCGGGGCCTGGTCCGGCCCGTCGACGCGGTATTGCAGGGTGTTCGTCGGTGTCTCACTCACGCCCTGCACGCTCTCACATCCCGTGGTCGGCCCGTGGCGGGGGGCGATGAGCACGCTCCGGGGGCGGTGTGCCGACGAGGGCGCTCCGGCCGGAGCGGACCGGCTCCGGGGTGTCGTCCCGGGGGTGGGGGACACCGGTCAGGGCGTGGTGGTGGAGACGACGTAGACGGTCGGGGCCGCCGGGTCGGTGAGGTCGACGGTGAGGTCCTGGCCCGGTCTCGGCTTGTCGCGGGTGATGCTGGTGCCCGACCAGTCGCGGTCGCGCGGGAAGTCCCAGCCGACGATCGAGGCGTCGCGCTCGCCGATGGTGACCTCGCCGGCGGTGAGGCCGGAGCGGCTGGTGCCGAGCCGGTCGAGGAAGGTGTCCAGCTTGCCGGCGCTGGTCGTGAACCGGACGTACAGGCGGCTGGTGCGCCAGTTGCTCGTCTCGTAGTAGGCGACGTCGGTGCTGCCGGCCGGGATGGGGACCTCGAAGATCCGGCGCTTCATCTGGGAGGGCCAGTTGTCCTGGAGGCCCGCGGCCGAGGACTCGCGCTCCTTGTCCCGCCCGCTGTCGCGGCTCTGGCCCGCGGAGATCAGCAGATAGCCGGCCGGGATGCCGACGAGGAGGACGATGATGATCGCCGTCAGCCAGCGGCGGCGGATCATGTGGCGCCGGTCCTCGGGCAGCTTCGTCCGCTGCTCGGGGGAGGCGGACGGGGAGGGGACGGTCATGAGGGCGGGTCCTGGGTGGTGCGGGAGGCGCGTCCGGCGGTGCCGTTGAGCAGTGCCTGGGCGTAGCGCTCGTAGCGTTCGTGGCGTTCGACCCGGCGGCGGTTGGCGCGGCGGAAGCGGCGGGCGACGAGCCGGGCGAGGTCGGCGGCGCCGACCATGCCGGCCTCGGGGCCGAGCTGGGCCTTGGCGATACGGGCCTCGGGGCGGTAGCCGCGGCCGGTCAGATGCCGTCGGAAGGCGTCCCGGGCGGGGCCGATGAGGAGGTCGTCGGCGGCGCTGACGCCGCCGCCGATGACGAAGCAGGAGGGGTCGAGGGCCGCGGCGAGGTTGGCGATGCCGACGCCGAGCCACTGGCCGATGTCCTGGAGCAGCTCCACGCACATGGCGTCGCCCTCGCGGGCCAGCTCGGTGATGAGCGGGCCGGTGATCTCGGGGACGTTGCCCTGGACCCGGTCGATGATGTTGTACGCGACCGGCGAGTCGGCGGCGGCCAGCTCACGGGCCTCGCGGACCAGGGCGTTCCCGGAGCTGTACTGCTCCCAGCAGCCGCGGTTGCCGCAGGGGCAGCGGTGGCCGCCGGGGACGACCTGCATGTGGCCGAACTCGCCGGCGACGCCGTACTTCCCGCGCTTGACCCGGCCCTCCTCCAGGATCGCCCCGCCGATGCCGGTGCCGAGCGTGATCATGACGAGGTGGTCCTCGCCGCGTCCGGCGCCGAAGCGCCACTCGGCCCAGGCCGCGGTGTTGGCGTCGTTGTCCACCATGACGGGGACGGCGAGCCGGGACTCGAGCGCGTCGCGCAGCGGTTCGTTGCGCCAGGCCAGGTGCGGGGCGAAGAGCACCGTGGCCCGCTCGGCGTCGACCCAGCCGGCCGCGCCGATGCCGACGGCGTGCACGTCGTGCCGGTCGGAGAGGTCCAGGACCAGCTCGACGATGGTGTCCTCGACGACCTTGGGGCTCTTGGACTTGTCGGGCGTCTCGGTGCGGAGCTGCTCCAGGATGGTGCCGTCCGCGTCGACGACACCGGCCATGACCTTCGTACCGCCGATGTCGATGCCGACGGTGGGCACCTTCGGGGCGGTCAGGTGGGAGCGCCGTTCGCGGGTGCCGACGGTCCGCAGCACGGTGCCCCGGGCGGAGCCGCGCTGGGTGAGGTCGCGGTAGGTACTCATCGGCTCGATTCTGCCAGGTGGGGTGTCGGGGCGCCGTCACGTGGCGGAGGGGCGCTCCAGTTCGTGGCGGAGGTCCTCCAGCTCGCTGCCGCCGGCCATCTGGCGGGTCAGCTCGTCCAAGGTGACGGCGCCGGCGCCGGTCTTGGTGTGGCTGCCCGACATGAGACCGCGCTTGAGCAGGATGAACCGGTCGCCGACGAGGTAGGCGTGGTGGGGGTTGTGGGTGATGAGCACCACGCCGAGGCCTTGGTCACGGGCGGCGGCCACATATTTCAGGACCACTCCGGACTGCTTCACGCCGAGCGCGGCGGTCGGCTCGTCGAGGACGAGGACCTTGGCCCCGAAGTGGACCGCCCGGGCGATGGCCACGCACTGGCGCTCGCCGCCGGAGAGGGTGCCAATGGGCTGGTCGACGTCGCGCAGGTCGATGCCCATGCGCAGCAGCTCGGCGCGGGTGGTCCGGCGCATCCGCTCGACGTCCAGGCGCTTGAACGGTCCGGCGCCCTTGGTGGGCTCGGAGCCGAGGAAGAAGTTGCGCCAGACCGGCATCAGGGGGACGACGGCGAGGTCCTGGTAGACGGTGGCGATCCCCCGGTCCAGCGCCTCGCGCGGGTTGGCCAGGGAGACCTCCTCGCCCTCGATGCGGAAGGTGCCGGCGTCGTGCCGGTGGAGCCCCGCGATGATCTTGATGAGGGTGGACTTGCCGGCGCCGTTGTCGCCGAGGACGCAGGTGATCTCGCCCGGGTGGACCTCCAGCGAGACGCCTTCGAGGGCCCGGATGTTGCCGTAGTACTTGCTGACGTCGTCCAGCTCGACCAGCGGCGCCGGATCCGGCGCGGCGGAGGGCGCGGGCGACGGGGCCGGCGGAGGGGTCGTGGTCACTTGGTCGCCTCCACGCGCTTGCGGATCCAGGCGTTCAGCAGGGTCGCCAGGAGGAGCATCGCTCCCAGGAAGAACTTGAACCAGTCCGGGTTCCACTCGGCGTAGACGATGCCCTTGCTGGTCATGCCGAAGATGAACGCCCCGACCGCCGAGCCGATGGCGGAGCCGTAGCCGCCGGTGATCAGGCAGCCGCCGATCACCGCCGCGATGATGTAGATCAGCTCGTTGCCGACGCCCTCGCCCGACTGGACGACGTCGAAGGAGAAGAGCAGGTGCTGGCCGGAGACCCAGGCGCAGAAGGCCACGCCCATGTAGAGGCCGATCTTGGTCTTGAAGACCGGGACGCCGACCGCGCGGGCCGCGTCGGCGCCGCCGCCGACGGCGAAGATCCAGTTGCCGAAGCGGGTGCGCAGCAGGATCCAGGTGGCCAGGGCCACCAGGACGAGCCACCACAGGATGGTGACCTTCAGCTCGACGCCGCCGACGGTCAGCTGGGAGGCGAAGAGCTTCCTGGCGGAGGGGAAGCCCTCCATGTCGGCGATCGACTTGGTGGAGACGGTGCCGCTGATCAGCTTGGTGAGACCGAGGTTGAGACCGGTCAGCATCAGGAACGTGCCGAGCGTGATGATGAAGCTGGGCAGTTTCGTGCGGGTCAGCATGAAGCCGTTGAAGACGCCGATGGCGAGGGTGACGAGCAGGGAGACGCCGACGCCGACCCAGACGTTCGCCGTCATCTGGTAGCTGAACATCGAGGAGATCAGCGCGGAGCTGGTCACCATCACGCCGGCCGACAGGTCGAACTCCCCGCCGATCATCAGCAGGGCGACGGGCACCGCCATGATGCCGATGGTGGAGGCGGCGTAGAGGACCGTGCCGAGGCTGGAGGCGCGCAGGAAGCTGTCGGCGACGATCGCGAAGAACAGGAAGACGGCGGCCGCGCCGACGACCGAGCCGAGTTCGGGCCGGGCGAGCAGTTTGCGCAGCGGTGAGGTGCGCAGCAGCCGTTCGTCGACGTGGTCGAGGCCGGACGGGCTGGTGGTGCTCATCGGGTGCCCCGCTCGGTGTACTCCTTGAGCGCGGTGGCGTCGTCCTTGGTGATGATCTGCGGGCCGGTGAGGACCGGCTTGCCGCCGCCGAGGACGTCGGCGTTGTACTTGTACAGCCAGAGCAGGTCGACGGCCTCGTACCCCTGGAGGTAGGGCTGCTGGTCGACGGCGAAGCCGAGCGTCCCGGCGCCGAGGGCGGTGGCGACCTTGGCGTTGAGGTCGAAGGTGTCGATCTCCGCGTCGCTGCCGGCGGTCTTCTTCGCCTGGACGGCGGCGTCGGCGAAGGGCGCGCCGAGGGTGACGACCGCGTCGATGGAGGGGTCAGCCTGGAGCTTGGCCTCGATGGACGCCTGCACGTCGGGCATGTTGGTGCCGTCGACGTAGAGGTTCTGCAGGTCGCCGCCGAAGGTCTTCTTCGCTCCGCCGCAGCGCTGCTCGTGGCCGACGTTGCCCTGCTCGTGCAGGACGCACAGGGCCTTCTTGCGCCCCCGCTTGTCGAGTTCCTCGCCGACCGCCTCGCCGGCGACGGCCTCGTCCTGGCCGATGTGGGTGAGGGCGCCGAAGGCCTTGGACTGCTCCGATCCGGAGTTGACGGTGATGACCGGGATGCCGGCCTTCACCGCCTTGGCGACCGCCGTCTTCATCGCGTCCGGCTTGGCGAGGGTGACGATGAGCCCGTCGACGCCCTTCGCGATGTACGAGTCGATCAGCTGCGCCTGCTGCTGGGCCTCGTCGCTGTGGGCGTACAGGAAGTTGATGTTGTCCTTGACGGCGGCCTGCTTGGCGCCGTTCTGGACGATGTCCCAGAAGGTGTCCCCGTCGCCCGAGTGGGTGACCATGGCGAAGGTCCACCTCGGTGTGTCGACGGCGGCCCTGCCCTGGGCGGCGGCGGCCTTGCGGGCGTCCTCGGCCCGCTTGCCCCCCGTACTGCTGCAGCCGGCGAGTGCGGCGGTGAGCGTCACCGCGAGCACGGCGCCGATGGCCGCGCGTACCCCTCCTGTCCGAACCCTGGTCACGAGGCCGTGCCCTCCTTTATGTCCTTCTGCGTGCATTGCAGTATCGGTCATGGGGGTGCGCCCGGCCGTCACCGGGGTTGTCGGTCAGGGCCGGACCAGCAGCTGGAACTCGAAGGAGTACCGCGAGGCCCGGTAGACGTGGGACCCGAACTCGACGGCGCGGCCGGTGTCGTCGAACGTGGTGCGCTCCATCGTCAGGAGCGGCGCGCCCTCCTCCTCGGTGAGCAGCTCCGCCTCGGCGGGGGTCGCCGCGCGGGCGCCCACCGTCTGGCGGGCGCTGTGCAGAGTGATACCGGCGCCGCGCATCAGGCGGTAGAGGCCGGTGGCCTCCAGTCGTTCGGTGTCGAAGTCGAGCAGTCCGGCGGGCAGGTGGTTGCGCAGCCGGGCTATCGGCTCGCCGTGGGCGGCGCGGAGCCGTTCCAGGCAGCGGACGTCGCTGCCCTCCGGCACGCCGAGCGCGGCGGCGACCCGGGCGGTGGCCGGCTCGACGCGGTTGACCAGGACGAGGGTGGCGGGGCGCTGGCCGGCCGACTCCAGGTCGTCGTAGAGGCTGCTCAGCTCCAGCGGGCGCCGGACCTGGCTGTGCACGACCTGGGTGCCGACGCCCCGGCGGCGGACCAGAAGGCCCTTGTCGACCAGGGTCTGGATGGCCTGGCGCACGGTCGGCCGGGACAGGCCGAGGCGGGTGGCGAGGTCGATCTCGTTGCCGAGGAGGGTGCCGGGCGTCAGGTCGCCGCTCTCGACGGCCGCCTCCAGCTGCCGGGCGAGCTGGTAGTACAGCGGGACCGGGCTGGTGCGGTCGACGGAGAGGTGCGGGAGGGAGGCGACGGACCTCGGCGGGGGCGGGGACTGCTTGGCCACGGGGGCGAGCGTAGTCGGAGGAAAAGATGACAGGAAGTGGTGACGTCCGATTGTCCTGACAAATCCTTGACAGGGGGTCGTGCCGGCAGCACCTTGGGGCCATGCGCATCGGACTGATCGGAACGGGCCGTATCGGGGCCTTTCACGCGGGCGTGCTGGCCCGTCACCCGGAGATCGAATCGCTGGTCGTCGCGGACGCCGACCCGGGCCGGGCGGCGGCCGTGGCGGGGGCGGTCGGGGCCGGGGCCGAGCCGACCGTGGAGGCCCTGCTCGGCCGTCCGCTGGACGCGGTGGTCATCTCCAGCGCCACCGCCGCGCACGCCGAGCTGATCGCGCGCGCCGCGCGGGCCGGGCTCCCGGCGTTCTGCGAGAAGCCGATCGCCCTCGACGTGCCGGGCACCCTCCGCGCGCTGCGGGCGGTGGAGAGCGCCGGCACGGAGCTGCAGCTCGGTTTCATGCGCCGCTTCGACGCCGGCTACCGCGCGGCCCGCGAGGCGGTGCGCGCGGGCCGGCTCGGGCGGCTGCACACGGTCCGGGCGGCCACCTCCGACCCGGCGCCGCCGCCCGCCGCGTATCTGCCGCTGTCGGGCGGGCTGTTCCGCGACTGCCTGGTGCACGACTTCGACATCCTGCGGTGGGTGACCGGGCGGGAGGTCGTGGAGGTGTACGCGACCGGCTCGGACGCCGGTCCCGCGATGTTCGGCGCGGCGGGGGACGTGGACACGGCGGCGGCGGTGCTCACGCTGGACGACGGCACGCTGGCGACGGCGACGGCGACGCGGTGCAACGGCGCCGGGTACGACGTACGGATGGAACTGGCGGGCGACCGGGACCAGATCGTGGTCGGCCTGGACGACCGGACCCCGCTCTCCTCCGTCGAGCCTCACGGCCCGCCGCCCCCCGAGAAGCCCTGGTCCGGTTTCCTGGAGCGGTTCGCCCCGGCGTACGAGGCCGAACTGGACGCGTTCGTACGCCTGGTCCGCGGCACGGCGCCCAACCCCTGCGACGGCCGGGAGGCCCTGCGGGCGCTGCGGATCGCCGAGGCGTGCGAGCGGTCACGGCGCGAGCGCCGGCCGGTCGCCCTGGCGGAGATCCCCGCGGACGGGGCCGGGCCGGAGGCCTGACCGGGGCCTGACGGGGATCGCGCGTGGGGGCCTTGCGGGCTCCCCCGGCCGGTCGGTCAGCCGGTCGGTGCTCGCGCCGCGGCTGTCTTCACGGCCCCGGGGGTCAGCCGTCGGCGGCGAGCACCGAACCCTGGGCGACCGCGCAGAGGGCTTCGGACCCGTCCTCGGACACGGTCAGCAGGTCGCACCGGACCACCGCCTGGCGCTTGCCCGCGTGGACCACCTCGGCGCGGGCGATCAGGGTGACGCCGAGAGCCGGGCGGACGTACTGGATGGAGAAGCCGGCGGTCAGGACCGCGCCACCGAGAGCGGTGCCGGCGGCGAAGGTGAGGGCGTTGTCGGCGGCGTACGAGAGCACTCCCCCGTGCGCGAAGCCGTTCTGCTGCCGCAGCTCCTCGCGGAGGTCGAGCTCCAGGGCGGCGGACCCGTCGCCGAAGGCGGTGAGCCGGGCGCCGAGGAGGCGGCTGAACGGCTGGGCGTCCAGGACCCGTCGGGCGTGTGCGAGATCGAGTGCGGTCATGGCCTCACCATCGGACGGGGAGGCGGCGCACGCCTCGCATGAGGAGGCCGGGAAGCCACTCCGGCGCCCCGCCCTCCGGGTCGAGTTCCAGCTGGGGGAAGCGTTCCAGGAGCGTGCCGAGCGCGGTCCGCGCCTCCAGGCGGGCGAGCGGGGCGCCCAGGCAGTAGTGGATGCCGTGGCCGAAGGCGAGGTGGCCCCGGGGGTCGCGGTGCGGGTCGAAGCGGTCGGCGTCGGGGTAGCGCGCCGGGTCCCGGTCGCCCGAGGCCAGCGAGACCAGGACCGGTTCGTACGCGGGGATGACCGTCTCCCCGATCCGTACCGGTTCCCGGGTGAAGCGGAAGGTCGCGTTCTCCACCGGCCCCTCCCAGCGGAGGGTCTCCTCCACGACGCCGTCGAGGAGACCGGGGTCGGCGCGCGCGGCAGCGAGGGCGGCGGGGTGGGTGAGCAGGGCCCGGACGGCGTTGGAGATGAGGTTGACGGTCGTCTCGTGGCCGGCGATGAGCAGGAGGTAGGCGAGGGCGCGCAGTTCCGCGAGGGAGAGCCGGTCGCCGTCCTCGGCGCGGGCGGTGATCAGGTCGGAGAGCAGGTCGTCGGAGGGGCCGGCGGCGCGCTTGTCCTCGATGAGCGAGTCGAGGTAGGCGGCGAGCCCCTCGATCGCCTCGGCCTCGGGCCCGGCGCCGGTCGGGGCGACGATCTCGTTGGACCAGGCGCGGAAGGTGTCGCGGTCGGCGGCGGGGATGCCGAGCAGTTCGCAGATGACGGTGATGGGCAGCGGGAAGGCGAAGGAGTCGATCAGGTCGGCGTGTCCGGCCGGTGCCATCGCGTCGGCGAGTTCGCCCGTGAGCCGCTCGACGCGGGGCCGCAGGCTCTCCACCCGCCGGGCGGTGAACTGCCCGGCGACCAGTCTGCGCAGCCGGGTGTGGTCGGGCGGGTCGAGGACGAGGAGGTTGGGGCCGATGACCCGCTCGTCCAGCATGGTCATGCCGACGACGGACGGTGACTTGGAGAGCCGCGGGTCGGCGAGGGCGGCGCGGGCCGCCTCGTGGCCGACGACCAGCCACAGACGGCTGCCGTCCGTGGTGCGGATCCGGTGGACGGGGCCGGCTTCGCGCATCTTCGCGTAGTACGGGTGGGGATTCACGGTGAAGTCCGGGCCGTACTCCCCCAGATCGATGTCCGACATCGGTCCAGCGTAGCCGGGCGGGACGCGGGGTTCCCGGGCGGTCGGGACGGTCCCGGCACGTCGGCGGGCGGGCGGGCCCGGGCGTCTCACGGGGTCCCGTCGTCCTCCAGGAGGCCGGCGTCGTGGACGAGGAGGGCGATCTGGGTGCGGTTGTTGAGGCCGAGTTTGGCGAGGACGCGGGAGACGTGGGTCTTGACGGTCGGCACGCTCATGTAGAGGGCGGCGGCGATCTCGGCGTTGGAGTGGCCGCGGCCGACGCCGACGGCGACCTCCCGTTCCCGCTGGGCGAGTTCGGCGAGGCGGGCGGTGGCGTGCGCGCGGCGGGTCCGGGGCTGCTGTTCTGCGACATGGGTCATCAGCTGGCGGGTGACGGCCGGGGACAGGACGGGGTCGCCGGCGGCCACCCGGCGGACGGAGGCCACGATCTCGCCGGGCGGGGTGTCCTTGAGGACGAAGCCGGCCGCTCCGGCCCGCAGGGCGCGGACCACGTGTTCGTCGGCGTGGAAGGTGGTGAGGACGACGACCTCGGGGGCTCCGGGGCGGGCGCGGAGCCGTTCGGTGGCGGTGAGGCCGTCGACGTGGGGCATCCGGATGTCCATGAGGACGACGTCGGGGGCGAGCCGGGCGACGAGTTCGGGGACGTCGCGGCCGTCGGCGCCCTCGCCGACGATCTCGATGTCCTCCGCGCCGCCGAGCATGAGGGTGAGGCCCGCGCGGACCAGGGGGTCGTCGTCGACGATGAGCAGCCGGATGGTCATGCGGGCCACGGTAGCCAGGCGTGCAGGGCGAAGCCGCCGTCGGGGGCGGGGCCGTGGTCCATCCGTCCGCCGGCGAGGGTGGTGCGCTCGGTGAGTCCGATGAGTCCCTGGCCCGATCCGGGGACGTGCGGGACGGGGCCGGTGGGGGCCGCGTTGCGGATGTGGACGGTGAGGCCGTCGCCGGGGCGGCCGCGCACGGTGATGTCGACATCGGCGCCGGGGGCGTGCTTGCGGGCGTTGGTGAGACCCTCCTGGGCGATGCGGTAGACGGTGCGTCCGGTGGCGGCGGGGACGGCGCGGGGGCCGTCGGCGCCGTCCAGGGCGAGGTCGAGGGCGACCTTCATGCCGGCCGCGCGGCATTCGGCGACCAGTTCGTCGAGGGTGTCGAGGGTGGGCTGGGGCCGGTCGCCGCCGCCGTCCTCGCCAGGTGCGCGCAGGACGCCGATGATCTCGCGCAGGTCCTGGAGGGCTTCGTGGGCGCTGTCCCGGATGACGCCGGCGGCGCGGGCGACCTGCTCGGGCGGGGCGTCCGGCCGGAACTCCAGCGCTCCGGCGTGCACGCTGAGCAGGGTGAGCCGGTGGGCGAGGACGTCGTGCATCTCGCGGGCGATGGCCTCGCGGGCCAGGCGCTGGGCCTGTTCGGCGCGGAGTTCCGCCTCGGCCTCGGCGCGCCGGGCGCGTTCGCGCAGTGCCACGAGGAGCTGCCGCTGGGAGCGGACGAGCATGCCCCAGGCGGTCACCAGGAGCGTCATGACGATGCCGATCACGACGGCCGCGGCGGGGTGGAGGCTGGGGTCGGGCCGCAGGAAGACCTGGGCGGTGGAGGAGGCGACGGCGAGTCCGCCGATGAGCGCGGTCTCGCGGAAGGGGCGGCGGACGGCGACGCCGAAGAGGGCGGCGAGGGCGGCTCCGCCGGCGACGGGCGCGACCGTACTGATCACGGTGAGGACGACGGCGACTCCGGCGGGCCAGCGGCGGCGGAGCCAGAGGGCGCAGCAGGCGGCGGCGCCGACGATCTGGTCGGCGAAGGCGACGATCTCGCTGGTGAGCTGCTCGGTGGAGTCGGCGGCGATGAGTCCGACGAAGGCGGCGAGGAGGAAGAGGAGGGTGTCGACGAACCAGTCGCGCACGGTGCGGCGGGGCCGACGGCCCGGGGGGCTGTCCGCCGGGGGGTCGGCCATCGCCGAGGGCAGCAGCCAGGCGTGGCGGTCCGTCCGAGTCATACCCACCAACGTACGCAGGTGAGGGCCCCGGGAGTGGGTAGGAAGGGGCCTCGGCTACCAAAGTCGCGGGACGCAAGACTTCCGTCGACGGGGGATGTCCGGGGGGTGGACGCGGGCGCGAGGCCGGAAGGATCATGCTGGTGCCATGAAGCGATTCCTGGAAGTCGTCGGCTTCCTCACCCTGGTGTTCGGCGTCTGCGGCGTGATCCGTGAGCTGACGGACGGCTGGTTCCGTCTGATGGGTCTGACCCGTTTCCTGACGGAGAACGTCTGGTTCCTCCAGGGCCGCGAGCTGTTCGCGAACATCGTGATAGCGGTGCTCGGCCTGGTGATCCTGATCGTCTCGGACCGGGTGCGGAAGGCGTAGGGCCCGGGCCCCCTAGCGGGTGCCTTCGTCCGCGGTCCGGCGGCCCCAGGTCGTGCCGGCGAGGACGAGGACGGCGCCCGCGATGCCGAGGGCTCCGGGGCGGTCGCCGGCGAGCGCGATGCCGGCGGCGGCGGCCCAGAGCGGTTCGGTGCCGAGGAGCAGGCTGACCCGGGAGGGGGAGGTGCGGCGGACGGCCCACATCTGGACGAAGAACGCGAAGAGCGTGCAGAAGACGGAGAGGAAGAGCAGCCCGGCCCACTCCCGGGGGCCGAAGTCCAGCGCCACGGACCAGGGCGATGCACCGGTGCCGGGCGCGGCGGCCAGCAGGGCGAAGACGGCGACGGCGGCGCCGAGTTGGACGGTGGTGAGGGAGAGCGAGTCGGCGCCGCGGACCGCCTTGATCCGGGACATGGCCAGGACGTGGACGGTACGGGCGACGGCGGCGAGCAGCATCAGCAGATCGCCGAGGGACGGGGTGGTGAATCCGCCGCCCTGGGTGAGCAGGACGACGCCGGTCACCGAGAGCGCGGCGGCGAGGAGGAAGGCGCGGGGCGGGCGGGTGCGGGTGACGGCGGCCTCGGCGAGCGGGGTGAGGATCATGGTGAGGCTGATGATCAGGCCCGCGTTGGTGGCGGAGGTGTGGACGACGCCGTAGGTCTCCAGGAGGAAGATCCCGCTGAGGACCAGGCCGAGCATCCCGGCGCCGCGCCATTGGGCGGCGCCGAGCGCGCGCAGCCCCCGCCATCCGGCGACGACGAGGGCGGGCAGGACGACGGCGAAGCGCAGGACGAGGACCGCGACGACCGTGTGGGTGGTGGTGATGCCCTTGGCCGCGAGGTAGCTGGCGCCCCAGACGACGGCGACGAGGAGCACCGGAAGGTCGGTGAGCCAGGCCGGGCGGGGGGCGCGCAGGGGCAGGGGGGTGGCGGTCGGCGACGTGGCGGTCATGGGCGGGCCTGCTTCAACGCGTGGTCCGGGGTGGAGACTTCGGCGGCTCGCACGGGGACGATCACCGTACCCGGAGCGGCGCGTGGCGGCTACACCTTTCCTGGACGTGCCCGTCCGCGGCCGCTCAGGCGTAGCTCCCGTACTCCGGGCGGCCCGCCAGTTCGTAGGTGTGGATGGCGATGCCGGAGCCGGTGGTGCTGCCTTCGACGTGCCGGAACGCGGTGGGCCTGGCGCCGTCGGCGAAGAGGCGGCGGCCCTCGCCGAGGACGACGGGGAAGACGAGCAGGTGGAGTGTGTCGATCAGGTCGTGGGCGAGCAGGGTCCGGGCGAGGCCTCCGCTGCCGTGCATCTGCACCTCGCCGTCGGTGCCCTCCTTCAGCGCGGTGACCTCCGCGATCACGTCGCCGCCGAGGACGGTGGTCCCGGCCCAGTCGGCCTTTTCGAGGGTTCTCGACGCGACGTACTTCGGGAGGGCGTTGAGCTTCGAGGCGACCGGGTTGGCGGGGTCCGTCTGCCGCGGCCAGTGGCCGGCGAAGATCTCGTACGTCCGCCGGCCGAGGAGGAAGGCGCTGGGCCGCCGGAAGACCCCGTCCATGAAGCGGCCGAAGTCCTCGTCTCCGTACGGCACGGACCAGCCGCCCTGACCGAAGCCGTCGCTGCGGTCCTCGTCCGGGCCGCCCGGGGCCTGGTAGACGCCGTCGAGGGAGAGGAACTGGGTGAGGCTGAGCGTGGCCATGGCGGGTGCCCTTCGGTGTCGGCCGGGTGTCCCCCGGTCCATCGTGTCCCACTCACTCCGACTCCACCGCCCGGCGGATCTCATCGGTGTCCGTTTCCCGCCGGTGCCCGGAGCCCCACCCGACTTTCATTGAACCCGCAACCAGTCATGACATGAGTACGCATCGACGGAGGTTCGGGATGTCCACGATGGACGGCAGGGCGGTTCTGGTGACGGGCGGCAGCCGGGGGATCGGCGCGGCGACGGCTGTGCGGCTGGCGCGGGAGGGGGCGGACGTGGCGTTCACGTACGTACGGGGAGAGGAGCGGGCGCGGGAGGTCGCCGAGGCGATCGAGGCGGCGGGGCGCAAGGCCTTCCCGGTGCGGGCCGACGCGGCCGACGCGGGGGACGCGGCGGGCGCGGTGGAGTGGGCGGCGGACGCGCTCGGGCGGCTGGACGTCCTGGTCAACAACGCGGGGGTGGGGGTGCTGGGGCCGCTGGCGTCGCTGTCGTTGGCCGACGTGGACCGGGTGCTCGCGGTGAATGTGCGGGCGGTCTTCCTCGCCTCGCAGGCGGCGGCGGCACGGATGGGGCGGGGCGGGCGGATCGTGACGATCGGCTCGTGTGTCGCCGCGCGGGTTCCCGGGCCCGGGGCGACGCTCTACGCGTTGAGCAAGTCGGCGCTGATCGGGCTGACCAAGGGCCTCGCGCGGGAGCTGGGCGGCCATGGCATCACGGCCAACATCGTCCACCCTGGCCCGGTCGACACCGACATGAACCCGGCGGCCGGCCCGTACGCGGAGCCCCAGGCGGCGGGGACGGCGCTGGGCCGCTTCGGCACGCCGGACGAGGTCGCCGCGATGGTGGCGTTCCTGGCGGGCCCGGACGCGGCGTACGTGTCGGGCGCGGAGTTCGCGGTGGACGGCGGCCACGCGGCGTGACACCCACGTCCGAGCGCCCAGAGGGAGCGCCCCGGACGGCGAGTGACCCCGAACGCCGGGACCGGCGGAAGCGGCCCCCGACAGGCGAGTGACCCGAAGGGTGCGCCGGGGGAACAGCCCCGACAGGCGAGTGATCCGAAGGGCGCGCCGGGGGAACAGACCCGAACGCGCAGAGCCCCCGAGGAACGAGGGGGCGAGCACGTACGGGTCTGTGAGCCCGGCTCTCAGCGCCCGGAGGGGAACCGAGCCTCAAAAACAAAGAAAAGACGCGAGGGCGCACCGGTGCTGTCGGGCCGGTGCGCCCTCGCGTGCCGGGCGGGGTGTCGTTACCCGCCCAGTTCCTGGTGGCGGGCCGTCAGGCGCGCCGAGCCCGCTTCGGTGAGGGAGCCGAAGAGGCGGAGGCGGGAGATGCCGCCGTCGGGGTAGATGTCGATGCGGACGCGGGAGCCGACCGCGGGGGTGTCGAGGACGTAGCGGTGGTTGGTGTCGGGCTGGAGGCGGGTCCTGGGAAGGATTTCGGTCCAGTCGTCGGAGCCGTCGGCGGCGACGGAGAGGGCGGCCCAGCCGGCGCTGTTGCCCTTGAGGTAGGCGGTGTCGATCTCGATGGCGCGGATCTCGGATTCGGCGACGAGCTGGTAGCGGATCCAGTCGTTGCCCTTGTCGCGGCGGCGGCGGGTTTCCCAGCCGTCGTCCATCTTGTGGGAGCGGCCGGGCTGGATGGTGTTGGTGGCCGGGGAGTAGAAGCGGTCGGAGGCGTCCTCGACCTGGCCGCCGTTTTCGAGGGCGGCGAGGTCGAAGGTGCCGAGGACGCGGAGCCAGGCGGGGTCGGGGGCGACTTCGCCGTGGACGCGCAGGCGGGCGATGCCGCCGTCGGGGTGCTGGTTGACGCGGAGGTGGGTGAAGCGTTGTTCGATGTCGACGGCGAAGCCGTTGGCGGCGTGGCCGCCGATGGCGGTGCGCGGGACGAGGGTCGTCCACTTCACGTCGTCGGCGAGGAGGTCGTCGGGGGAGGGTGAGCCGGCGACGGAGGTGGCTTCGACGGAGACGGCTTGCGGGTAGTTGCCGCGGAAGTGGGCGGTGTCGATGACGATGCCGCGGATGACGCCGGGGGCGCCGAGGCGTACGAGCGCCCAGTCGTGGTCGTCGTCGGTGGGGTGCGGCTGCTGGGCGGAGACGCCGCGGCGGCGGCGGGTCTCCCAGCCGTCCATGATCTTGCCCTTGTGTCCGAAGTGCTCCGGGTCGAACTCGGCGGCCTGCGGCTTGAGCATGTTCTCGCGCTCGGCGAAGAATTCGTCGTTGGCGGCGATGACGCCGGCGCCGAGGCGGCGGTCGGCGAGGTCGGCGTACTGGGTGAAGGGGAAGTCCGCGGTGCGGTAGTCCGCGTACGGGTCGCCGCCTCCGTAGGGGCTGGCGTCACCGGTGAAGCTGGGTATGGCGGACACGTCAGTTGTTCCTTTCGAGGAGGCGGCCGGAGGGCTCGGCCAGGGTGCCGCGGTCGGCGATGCGTTCGCCTCGCAGCCAGGTGGAGGTGACGACGCCGTGGAGGGTGCGGCCGGCGTAGGCGGTGACGCGGTTGCGGTGCTGGAGTTCGGCGGGGTCGACGGTGAAGGTGGCTTCGGGGTCGAGGACGGCGAAGTCGGCGTCGCGGCCGGCTTCGATGGCGCCCTTGCGGTCCAGGCCGGCGAGGCGGGCGGGGCCTGCGGACATCCAGCGGACGATGTCGGTCAGGTCGTGGCCGCGGCGGCGTGCCTCGGTCCAGATGGCGGGGAGGCCGAGCTGGAGGGAGGAGATGCCGCCCCAGGCGGAGGCGAAGTCGGGGGTCTTCAGGTCGGCGGTGGAGGGCGAGTGGTCGGAGACGATGCAGTCGATCGTCCCGTCGGCGAGTCCCTCCCAGAGGGCGTCCTGGTTGGCGGCCTCGCGGATGGGCGGGCAGCACTTGAATTCGGTGGCGCCGTCGGGGACTTCCTCGGCGGTGAGGGTGAGGAAGTGCGGGCAGGACTCGACGGTGATCTTGACGCCTTCGGCCTTGGCGGCGGCGATCATCGGCAGCGCGTCCGAGGAGGACAGGTGCAGGACGTGGACGCGGGCGTTCAGGCGGCGGGCCTGGTTGATGAGGTTCTCGATGGCGGTGTTCTCGGCGTCGCGCGGCCGGGAGGCCAGGAAGTCGGCGTACTTCCCGCCGGTGCGCTGCGGGGCCGCGGCGAGGTGGTGGGGGTCTTCCGCGTGCACGATCATCAGGCCGTCGAAGCCGGCGATCTCGGCGAGCGAGGAGGTCAGCTGTTCCTGGTCGAGTTCGGGGAACTCGTCGACTCCGGACGGCGACAGGAAGCATTTGAAGCCGTAGACGCCGGCGTCGTGGAGGGGGCGGAGGTCCTTGACGTTGTCGGGGAGGGCGCCGCCCCAGAAGCCGACGTCGACGTGTGCTTTGGCGCGGGCGACTTCCTGCTTGATCCGCAGGTGCTCGACGGTGGTCGTCGGCGGCAGGGAGTTGAGCGGCATGTCGATGAGCGTGGTGATGCCGCCGGCGGCGGCCGCGCGGGTGGCGGTCCAGAAGCCCTCCCACTCGGTGCGGCCGGGGTCGTTCACGTGGACGTGGGTGTCGACGAGGCCGGGGAGTACGACGTCGTCGCCGACGTCCTCCAGCCGGGCGCCGGCCGGAATCTCCGCGTCGTACGGCAGCACCGCGGCGATGGTCCCGCCGGAGACGGCGATCGACGCGGGGCGCGTTCCCTCGGGGGTGATGACCCTTGTCGAGCGCAGTACCAGGTTGACGTCCACCCGTACCCCTTCTTCTTCCACCAGCAGAAATTCAACGAACTGTTGAAGGAGTCTTCACTCAGGACGACATGTCGTCAAGGGCACACTTTCAGCATGACCCGGGTGGAGCGCCCCGCCAGCGGTGCGCTCGCGGGCTTCCTGCGGCGCCACCACGGGCCTTCCGGAACTCCGCTTGGAGGTTTCCATGAAGTGGAAGGAAAATTTCGTACAGTAGAACGTAGCTCCCCACATGCGTGGTCGACCCGCACGCCGACCGGTGCCCGCCGACACCGGACAAACACCCCCCTGACCGGCTCGTACGCCGGGGCCGGGGCCGTGTGTCCGGCGGGACGGCCCGGTAGGCTGCTGCCTTGCCCGCCTGCCTCGAAAGGACCTTGACGTGCCGACGTCCAGCGCCAGCACCACCGACGCCGCCAAGCCCGCCGCCGGCGGCGTCCAGTCCCTTGAGCGTGCCTTCGATCTCCTGGAGCGGATGGCCGACGCCGGCGGCGAGGTCGGGCTCAGCGAGCTGTCCGCCAGCAGCGGGCTGCCGTTGCCCACCATCCACCGGCTGATGCGCACGCTGGTGGCCTGCGGGTACGTCCGTCAGCAGCCCAACCGGCGGTACGCCCTCGGGCCCCGGCTCATCCGGCTCGGCGAGTCCGCCGCACGGCTGCTCGGCACCTGGGCGCGTCCGTATCTGGCGCGTCTGGTCGAGGAGACGGGCGAGACCGCGAACATGGCGCTGCTCGACGGCGACGAGATCGTGTACGTCGCACAGGTCCCCTCCAAGCACTCGATGCGCATGTTCACCGAGGTCGGCCGGCGCGTGCTGCCGCACTCCACCGGCGTGGGCAAGGCGCTGCTCGCCTACACCCCCGCGGACGAGGTCCGCGCGCTGCTGGCCCGTACGGGCATGCCCGCCGCGACCGAGAAGACGATCACCACGCCCGAGGGCTTCCTGGACGCGCTCGCCCTGGTCCGCGACGCGGGGTACGCCGTCGACGACAACGAGCAGGAGATAGGGGTCCGCTGCCTCGCCGTGTCTGTCCCCGACTCCCCCACCGCGGCCGCGATCTCCATCTCGGGTCCCGCGGGCCGCGTGACCGAGGCGGCGACGGAGAAGATCGTCCCGATCCTCCAGGAAGTCGCCAAGGAGCTGTCCACGGCCCTCGCCAACACGGCGGGCAACGGCCAGGCGTAGGGCCTGCCACGCACCGAAGGAGCGCCCGGAGCCTCAGGCCCCGGGCGCTCCGCGTATCCCCGCCCCGACCGCCCGCGCCGCCACCGCCCCTTCCGTACGGTCACGGCTCAGACGCCGGCCGGCTCCGACAGGCGGCCGTCCCGGACGGTGACCGTCACGTCCGCGCGGGACAGATGCGTACGGTCATGCGTGACCAGCACCGTCGCCGTGCCGCGCTCCCGGGTGAGGCGGGCCAGGAGGTCGACGACCGCGGCGCCCCGCTCGTGGTCCAGCGCGCTCGTGGGCTCGTCGACGAGGAGGACGGCCGGCTCGTTCATCAGGGCGCGGGCGAGGGTGACGCGCTGGCGCTGGCCGCCGGAGAGCTGGTGCGGGCGGCGGGCCGCCAGGTCCGCGAGGCCGACCGCGTCGAGGAGGGCGAGGGCCCGCTCCCGTAGCGCCTTCGGCCGGCCGCCGGAGAGGTGCGCCATCACGAGGAGCTGCTCGACCGCCGTCAGCGACGGCAGCAGGTTCGGCTGCTGGAAGACGATCCCGATCCGCTCCCGCCGCAGCGCCGCCTTCCCCGCCCGGTCCAGCCCGGCGGTGTCCGTACCGCTCACGACCACCCGCCCCCGGTCCGGGGTCACCAGTGTCGCCGCGACGGCGAGGAGGCTGGACTTGCCGGAGCCGGAGGGCCCGACGACCGCGGTGAGGCACCCGGCGGGCACGTCCAGCCGGACGGAGTCGAGGGCGGTGAGCCGGCCTTCGCCGTCCGGGTAGGTCAGGGTCACGTCGTCGAGGAGGAGGGTCATCGCGCGCTCCCGAGAGCGGTCAGGGGGTCGACGGCGGTGATCCGCCGGATGGACAGGGCCGCGCCGAGGACGCCGAGGACGATCATCACGGCGGCCGGGCCGAGGACGGTCGCCGGCTCCAGGAGGAACGGCACGTCCCCTCCGCTCACCAGCGCGCCGATCCCGACCGCGAGGCCGGTGCCGAGGAGGGTCCCGGCGCTGAGCATCAGCACCGCCTGGCCGAGCGCGTCCTTCAGCAGATAGGGGGTGGAGGCGCCGAGGGCCTTGAGGACGGCGATGTCACCGCCGCGCTGGATCGTCCAGACGGTGAAGAACGCCCCTATGACGAGCGCGGAGATGACGAAGAGGAACCCGCGCATCAGCTGGAGCGAGCCGTTCTCGGCCTGGTAGGACCCCAGGGCGGTGAGCGCCTCGTCGACGGTCCGCGCGGAGGTGCCGATCGCCCGGTCCGCGGCCGCGAGGTCCGCCCCCTCGGCGGTCGTGAGCGCGATGACGGTGGCCTGTTCTTCGGGCGGGCTGCCGTTGTGGCCGAGCCGCTGCCAGTCGTCGAGCGAGGTCCAGACGACGGGCGTGTGGCTGTACGAGGCGTCGCCGGCGATCGCCGTGACGGTCGCCTCCAGCGGCCCGATCCGTACGGTGTCGCCGTCCGCGACCCCCAGTTCGGCGGCGGCCGACCGGGAGAGGACGACCCGGCCGGGCCCCAGCCGTCGGCTCTCCGGGGCGAGGGCGTCCGCCGGCCGCGTACCGAAGGCGGAGACGGCGGCCGTACGGTCCCCGGCGGCGGCCTCGAGGGTGCGGATGCCGAGCGGCCGGGCGCTCGTCACACCGGGACGCCCCGACCACTCCCGCCACTGCCGCTCCGTCACGGTCGAGCCGGTGAAGGAGACGGACCGGCCGGCGGGTGGGGCGGCGAACGCCAGCCGGTCGGCGGGCAGACCGGTGATCGCCGAGATGTTCTCGCGGGCGAGTCCGGCGGTCAGCCCGGACAGCAGTCCGACGAGCAGGGTGATCAGCACGACCACCGTGCCCATCAAGGTGAATCGCCCTTTGGCGAAGCGCAGGTCTCTCCATGCCACGAACATGGGACCAAGCCTGCGGGGCCGGGGCGGGCGCGGACATCGCGCCACGGATGGCTCCGTGATCAAACTTTCGGTTGAGTCCGGACCGGCGCCGCCCGCCTACGCTGGACGGGCCATGGATTCACGTGCCCTCACCCCCGCCCTGCGCGCGCTGCGCCTCTGTCTGCATCTGATGGTGGCGGGGCTGCTCGCGCTGGCGGCCCTCCGGTCGGACACGGCGGCGGGCGTGATCGCCGCGGCCGTGACGGCCGCGGTCTATGCCACCGGCTCGCTCCTGCCGTCCGTCCGGCGCTCCCCGCGGGCCGCCGCGGGATGGCTTGTCGTGCTGGGCGTCGCCTGGCTGGCGCTGCTGTGGCTGACACCGGACGGGCTCTGGCTGGCGTTCCCGCTCTACTTCCTCCAGCTCCATCTGCTGCCCGTCCGCTGGTCGCTGCCATCGGTCGCGCTGACGGCGGGGGCGGCGATCTTCTCGTACGTTCGCCAGGGCGACCCGCTCAACCCGGGCGTCTTCATCGGGCCGCTGCTGGGCGCGGCGGTCGCGGTGGCGACGGTCTTCGGCTACCAGGCGCTGTACCGGGAGAGCGAGCGGCGGCGGCGGATGGTGGAGGAGCTGGTGGCGACCCGGGCGGAGCTGGCGGCGGCCGAGCGGCACGCCGGGACGCTCGCCGAGCGGGAACGGCTGGCCCGGGAGATCCACGACACGCTGGCGCAGGGGCTCTCCTCGATCCAGCTGCTGCTGCGGGCGGCGGAGCGGGCCCTGCCCGGGGATTCGCCCGCCGCCGGGCACCTCGCCCAGGCGCGGCAGGCGGCGCAGGACAACCTGGCGGAGGCGCGGCGCTTCGTCCGGGCGCTGTCCCCTGCGGACCTGGAGCACGGCTCGCTGGCGGGGGCGCTGGAGCGGTTGTGCCGGCCGGCCCCCGACACCGGGGTGCGGGCCCGGTTCACGGTGAGCGGGGCCCCGGTGGAGCTGCCGACACCGTACGAGGTGGCGCTGCTGCGGATCGCCCAGTCCGCGCTGGCCAATACGGTCCGGCACGCGCGCGCCTCGCGGGCGGAGATCACCCTGTCGTTCATGGGGGCCTCCGTGACGCTGGACGTGGTCGACGACGGGGAGGGCTTCGATCCGGCGGCGCCGTCGCCGCCGACGGCGGAGGGCGGCTTCGGGCTGCCGGCGATGCGGGCGCGGGCGAGGTCGCTCGGCGGCACGTTCACGGTGGAGTCCGCGCCGGGGCAGGGCACGGCGGTCGCGGTCTGTCTTCCCCTGCCGGTGGAGGTGGCGGCATGACGGTCCGGCTGCTGCTCGCGGACGATCACCCGGTCGTACGGGCGGGGCTGCGCGCGGTCCTGGACACGGAGCCGGACGTCACCGTGGTCGGGGAGGCGGCCACGGCCGAGCGGGCGGTGGAACTGGCGGCCGCGGGCGGGGTGGACGTGGTGCTGATGGACCTGCAGTTCGGCGCGGGGATGCACGGCTCGGAGGCGACGGCGGCGATCACGGCGGTGGCGGGCGGTCCGCGGGTGCTGGTGCTGACGACGTACGACACGGACGCCGACATCCTGGCGGCGGTCGAGGCGGGGGCCTGCGGCTATCTGCTGAAGGACGCGCCGCCGGAGGAGCTGGCGGCGGCGGTCCGTACGGCCGCGGCGGGCCGGTCGGCGCTCGCGCCGGCGGTGGCGCACCGGCTGATGGACCGGATGCGGATGCCGTCGGAGGCGCTGACGAGACGGGAGCTGGAGGTGTTGCAGCTGGTGGGCGAGGGCCTGTCGAACCAGCAGATCAGCAAGCGTCTCTTCCTGAGCCAGGCGACGGTGAAGTCCCATCTGGTGCACGTCTTCGCCAAGCTCGGCGTGGACTCCCGCACGGCGGCGGTGGCCGCGGCGACGGCCCGCCGCCTGATCAGGCGCTGACGGGCGGGGCTCCGGGCGGCAGGGCGGGGGGGCGGGCCTGGACGCGGGCGGGCGCGGGCCGGGGCATCGGCGCGGGCGGTGGCGCTGTCGGTCGGGGTGACGGCGGCGCGTCTCAGGGTTCCGCGGCGGCGCGGCGGATCGCGGCGAGGGCCCGCGCCACGTCGTCGTCGGTCGTGGACCAGTTGCTGACCGAGATGCGCATCACCCGGCGGCCGTGCCAGGTGGAGCCGCTGATCCAGGTCGTGCCGTCGGCGAGCAGGCGGGCCAGGACCCGGTCCGTGCGCGCGTCGTCGCCGAAGTCGGCGCAGACCTGGGTGAAGACCACGTCGTTGCGGACGGTGACGCCGTCGATGCCGGCGATGCCCGTGGCGAACGCCGCGGCGTGCCGACACAGCCGGTCGACGAGGTCGGCGACGCCCGACCGGCCCAGGGAGCGGAGCGCGGCCCATACGGGGAAGGCCCGGCCCCGCCGGGACAGCTCGGGGACCTTGTCGATGGGGTCGCCGAGCGCGTCGTGGATGAGATAGTCGCCGTGCCGGCCCATCGCCGCCCGGAGCGCGGACGGGTCGCGCACGATCGCGAGACCGCAGTCGTAGGGGACGTTGAGGGTCTTGTGGGCGTCGGTCGCCCAGGAGTCGGCGTCCTCGCAGCCCTCGGTCAGCGCGGCGTACCGCGGCGAGGCTGCCGCCCACAGGCCGAAGGCCCCGTCGACGTGAACCCATGCCCCGGCCTCGCGGGCGGCGCGGATCGCGTCGGGGAAGGGGTCGAAGGCGCCGGAGTGGATGTCCCCGGCCTGGAGGACCACCAGCGTGGGCGCCTGTTCGCCGGCCGCCAGGGCGCGCCGCAGGGCCTCGGGCCGCACGCGTCCCTGCGCGTCGGCCGGCACCGTCTCGGGCTGCCCGAGGCCGAGGTAGCGCAGCGCCAGGTCGACGGCCATGTGCCGGGCCTCGCCGACGAGGACGCGTACGGCGGGACCGCCCGCGAGCCCGTCGCGGGCGGCGTCCCGGCCGGCGCGCCGCAGGACCTCGTCGCGCCCGGCGGCGAGGGCGGTGAAGTTCGCCATGGTGGCGCCGGTGGTGAAGCCGACGGAGCTGCCGACGGGCAGTCGGAGCAGATCGAGCAGCCAGTCGCCGGCGATCTCCTCGGCCGCCGCGTAGGCGGGTGTGACGGCGCGCATGACGCAGTTCTGGTCCCAGGCGCTGACCAGCCAGTCCGCGGCCAGGGCGGCCGGTTCGCCGCCGCCGACGACGAAGCCGTAGAAGCGGCCGCTGGGGAACGCGGTGAGCCCGGGTTCGCAGGCCGTGGCGAGCAGGTCGACGACGTCGGCGGGCGGGGTGGGGCGGTCGGGCAGCGCGGGGCCGAGCGCGCGCACGATCTCGTCGACCGAGGCGCGGGCGGGGACCGGGCGGTCGGACAGGCCGGCCAGCCAGCGGACGGCATGGGCGTGGGCCTGGCGGAGCGCCGTCTCGCGCGCGTCCATACCTCGGACTATGACCCGACGCCCGCCGCCCCGCAAGCCGCGCGCGGGTCCGGCCGGGGGCCGGTACGGACCGGACCCGCCGGGCCCGAGCGGTGGCCGCGGCGACGGCGCCACGCCGGCGCGCCGCGTTTCCCGTCCGGGTCGCGACGGGCTCCGTACCGCCTGGGTCAGGGCAGGTCGCGTGGCAGGTCGCGTGGCGGTTCGCCGAACATCTCCACGGCCTTGCGGACCCCGGAGAGGCCGTCCCCGAGGGCGCTGACGGAGCCGATCGAGCCGGCGATGAGCAGCAGGGAGCGGCGCAGGCGGCGTACCTCGGGGAGGCCGCCCGCGGCCATGGCGTCCAGGGAGGCCAGTTCGTCCTCGGCGATGCCCCGGTCGGCGAACTCCACCCGATGATTGGCGAGTTCACGACGGAGCCGCGAGACGGCGGCGCGCAGCTCCGCCACCCTCGGGTCCTCGTCGCCGCCTGTTGTCACACGCCTCTGCCCCACGCTACGCAACAAGTTTCTCCCCCTCGCACGACTCTGTGCGCCGATCTCCACGCTCCTGGCGGGCCGTCGAACGGCCGTCAGGCGCCGTGAGTCGCGGGTCAGTTAACGCCATCGTCCGCCCGGCGCGCCACTCCGTGGACGTAATTCGGGCTTCGGTGTCCCCCGTGGGGATGAGGTATGCAGTCCTCATGACGCACACGCCCCCTTCCTCCTCTCCGTCCGCCCCGTCCTCCGCCCCTCCCCCGGACGCCTCCTCCGCGCCGGTGGTGGCCGGGCTGCTGCTCGCCGCGGGCGGCGGGCGGCGGCTCGGCGGCCGCCCGAAGGCGCTGCTGTCCCACCGCGGCCGGCCCCTGGTCGAGCACGCGGTGCGGGTGCTCCGCGAGGGCGGCTGCGAGGTCGTCCATGTGGTGCTGGGCGCCTCGGCCGGGGCCGTGCGGGAGCGGGCCCGGCTGCCGGGGTGCGTGCTGGTGGACAACCCGGAGTGGGCCGAGGGCATGGGCTCGTCGCTGCGGGTGGGCCTGGCCTCGCTGGCGGCGGCGGCGCTGCCGGTGGACGCGGCGCTGGTCTCCCTGGTGGACCAGCCGGGGATCGGGGCCGAGGCGGTGGCGCGGGTCCGGTCGGCCTACGCCTCCCGGGCGGCGCTCGCCGCCGCCTCGTACGACGGGAAGCGCGGCCATCCGGTGCTGTTCGGCGCGGACCGGTGGGCGGAGATCGCGGCGGGGGCGACCGGGGACCAGGGGGCGCGCCACTATCTGCAGGCGCACCGGGATGCGATCACCCTGGTGGACTGTTCGGATGTGGCCGAGCCCTACGACATCGACACGGAGGCGGACCTGGCACATCTGGAATGAACCCGGCCGGAGCGGACACACCAGGAGTGAAGGGGGTGGCACTGAGCGCCACGTTGTGTCGATCCGGAGAATCTCGACATCGACACACCTTGAACTTCCACTATGAGGAAACTAATATCCACTGTTCAGAAGCGCCTGAAACCTCTGACGGCGCTCGTGGCCGTATCTCGGCGCCTGCGGCACTCCGTGCCGACCGTGACGCCCGGCGGCCACAAGGCACCGCTCGTGAAGCCCGCTGAAGGAAGTGACAGTTCATGTCCGCACCAGCGCCGTCCGCTCTGGCCGTCGTCGAAGCCGAGCCCCTGCCGAGGCAGGAGGAGGTGCTCACCGACGCGGCCCTCGCCTTCGTGGCGGAGCTGCACCGGCGGTTCACCCCCCGCCGGGACGAGCTCCTCTCCCGCCGGGCGGAGCGCCGCGCCGAGATCGCCCGCACCTCCACCCTCGACTTCCTCCCGGAGACCGCGGCCATCCGCGCCGACGCGTCCTGGAGGGTCGCGCCGGCCCCGGCCGCCCTGAACGACCGCCGGGTCGAGATCACCGGTCCGACCGACCGCAAGATGACGATCAACGCGCTGAACTCGGGCGCGCGGGTGTGGCTGGCGGACTTCGAGGACGCCTCGGCCCCCACCTGGGAGAACGTGGTCCTCGGTCAGGTCAACCTGATCGACGCGTACACCCGGAACATCGACTTCACGGACCCGAAGTCGGGCAAGTCGTACGCGCTCAAGCCGGCCGACGAGCTGGCGACGGTCGTGATGCGGCCGCGCGGCTGGCACCTGGAGGAGCGTCACCTGACCGTCGACGGCCGCCCGGTCCCCGGCGCGCTGGTCGACTTCGGCCTGTACTTCTTCCACAACGCCAAGCGCCTCATCGAGCTGGGCAAGGGCCCGTACTTCTACCTGCCGAAGACGGAGTCGCACCTGGAGGCCCGCCTCTGGAACGACATCTTCGTCTTCGCCCAGGACTACGTGGGCATCCCGCAGGGCACCGTGCGCGCCACCGTCCTCATCGAGACGATCACGGCCGCGTACGAGATGGAGGAGATCCTCTACGAGCTCCGCGACCACGCGGCGGGCCTCAACGCCGGCCGCTGGGACTACCTCTTCTCCATCGTCAAGAACTTCCGTGACGGCGGCGCCAAGTTCGTCCTGCCGGACCGCAACGCGGTCACGATGACGGCCCCGTTCATGCGCGCGTACACCGAACTGCTCGTCCGCACCTGCCACAAGCGCGGCGCGCACGCGATCGGCGGCATGGCGGCCTTCATCCCCTCGCGCCGTGACGCCGAGGTCAACAAGGTCGCCTTCGAGAAGGTCAAGGCCGACAAGGACCGCGAGGCCGGCGACGGCTTCGACGGCTCGTGGGTCGCCCACCCGGACCTGGTGCCGATCGCGATGGCCTCCTTCGACGCGGTCCTCGGCGACAAGCCGAACCAGAAGGAGCGCCTGCGCGAGGACGTCTCCGTGGCGCCCGGCGACCTCATCGCCATCGACTCGCTCGACGCCCGGCCCACCTACGAGGGTCTGCGCAACGCCGTCCAGGTCGGCATCCGGTACATCGAGGCGTGGCTGCGCGGCCTCGGTGCCGTCGCCATCTTCAACCTGATGGAGGACGCGGCCACCGCCGAGATCTCGCGTTCGCAGATCTGGCAGTGGATCAACGCCGGTGTCGTCTTCGAGCACGACGGCAAGGCGGTGGCGGCCACTCCCGAGCTGGCCCGCGAGGTGGCGGCGGCCGAACTGGCCGCCATCCGCGCGGAGATCGGCGAGGAGGCCTTCGCGGCCGGCCGGTGGCAGCAGGCCCACGACCTGCTGCTGCACGTCTCGCTCGACGCCGACTACGCCGACTTCCTGACGCTTCCGGCGTACGACCAGCTGATCGGCTGACCGCACAGCGGCCGAACAGCACCCTGAACCGGCTCCGCCCCTGGTGTACGCACAGCACCGGGGGCGGAGCCGTTTTCCTGCCCGGTGCCCGGTGTCCGGTGTCCGACGGGGGCGGGAGGGGCCGGTGCGGGCTCAGCGCACGCGGCGGCGGCCCCGGCGGCGGCGTGCCCGTCCCTTGGACGGCGCCGGGACGTCGATGCCGAGGGTGGGCAGGACCCGCTCGGCGCGGTGGGGGTCGGCCGCCGCCATCTCCCGTACCAGGGCGGTGCCGCCTCCCGGCCAGTCGGCGGCGGCCGCGTCGAGGAGCGTGCGCGCGTCGGGTCCGCGGAGCCGGTCCAGGAGCAGGACGGCCTGGGCGGAGCGGGGCACGCGGGCCTCGTCGGCGGGCTCGCCGCGGGCGTGCAGCACCTCGTAGGCGTACGCGCCCATGGCAGGGTCGTCGAGGACGCCGCGTAGGGCCTCGGCGGGGATGGCGCCGGTGTCCAGGAAGCCGAAGAGGGCGCGGGTGTCGGCGGCCTCCCAGGTGCCGGCGTTGACGGTGCCGAGCGCCGCCAGCAGCTCCGACCAGGCCGCGGCGGTGTCCCCGCGCGCGTGGAGCCAGTCGGCCAGCACGCGCGCGGCGGCCGAGGCGGACCAGCCCTCGGCGGCGGCGACCACGGCGGGGGCGTCCCAGGCGGCCGCCTCGGCGGCGTCGGGGGCGGCCACGTGTCCGGCGCGCAGGAGGTAGCGGACCACCTCGATGCCGTGGGCGGTGAGTCCGAAGGCGTCGCCGGTACGGAAGACCGTGCCGCCGGCCGCGAGCCGGTCGACGGTCGCCGCCATGGCCTTCGCCGCCGCTTCGAGGCCGGCCCGGTCGGCCTCGGTCACCGAGACGGCGGTGCCGCACAGCCGGGACAGCTCCTCGGCGGAGGGGAGTTCGTAGGTGTCGGGCGCTTCCGCCGGGACGAGGACGGGGGCGTCCTCTTGGCGCGGGTCGACCGGCCAGTCCTCGAACTCGGCGGCCCGGCGGGCTACGGATTCGGCGCAGGAGCCGCGCTGGTAGAGGGCGTAGAGCAGGTGCGTGGCCTCGCCGTCGAACAGGCCGCCGTCCTCGGCCTTCATCTCCTCGACGGTCGCGGCGAGCCGGTCCGCGGCGGCCTCGACGGAGGGCTCGGGGTCGTCGGCCTCCACGGGCGGGGGCGGCAGCGGGGTCCAGGAGTCGCCGTAGTAGTCGAGGTGTTCGTCGAGGAGGGTGTCGGCGAGGGCGAGGTGCGGGAAGGCGTCGGGCCCGGGGGCCAGGTGGGCGTACGGTCCCGCGAGGGCTTCGGCGAGCCCTTCGGCGGTCCAGCGGTCGATCAGGAGGCCGCCGACCCGGCTCACGCCGTGGGAGACGTCCGCGTCGGAGAGCAGCGGCCCGGCGGGTGACGGCGTCTCGGTGTCCCGGACGTAGGCGCCGGTGAGCACTTCGGCGAGCACCATGTCGGCGAGGACAGTGCGGTTCATCAGGTCGGCGCGGTGCAGTCCGTCCGGGGGCGTGCCGCCCCGGTGGGCGGCGAGCCAGCTCCGTACGGCGTCGGCGTCGGAGGGGTCCGTGCCGTCGGCGCGCAGCAGGGAGGCGTACCAGCGCTGCCAGGTGAGGTTCCCGGGGTCGTTCATGGCCCGCTCGAAGTCGGGCACCGTCTCGTCGATCGCGGCGAGGATCCGGGCCTGGCGCTTGGCGTTGAGCCGGCCGGCCCGCCGGACGCGCTCGGTGAGGGCGGCGAGGACGGCGGGGTAGGCGGCGAGCTCCTCGGGCGTGGCGTAGACGAACGCGGGCGCGTCCTCCACGAGGAGGTGCCGCACCAGCCCCACGGTCGGCTCGGGGAGCCCGGTCCGCCGGTCGGCGCCTCTCAGCGACAGCAGCCCGAGGACGGCGTCGGCGGCGCGGGCGTACGAGGGGTCACGGGTCTCCGGGGTTCCGTCGAGGAACGCGTCGAGCCCGGTGTTGGTGAGCACGGTGCCAGCCACCTTTCCCAGGGTAGTTCCGGCGGGGGCCGGACGCCGACGCGCGGGACGGCGCCGTCATGGGACGACAACGGTCCGCTGGGCGGAGAAGTCACCCCAGGTGCCGTCGGGGAGGCGGGCGCGGAGTTTGACGCTGAAGCGGGTGCCCGGGGGGTCGGGGACGGTGAAGGTGTAGGTGGCGCGGCCGGGGGGTGGTGCGGCGCCCCAGACGATGGTGGTGGCGAACTTCTCGTTCAGGTACAGCTGGTGGGACGTGATGGGGGCGTCGGCGCGGGGCGGGGCCCAGGTCAGGGTGATCGAGCCCGGGGAGGCCGTGACGGTGAGGTCCGTGGGAGCGGTGCCGCCGGGGGCGCCGGCGGCCCGGGCGGTGGTCAGGTCGGCGGGGGCGCTGTCCGGCGAGGAGTTCTCGGCGGCGTCGCGGGCGCGGACGGTGAAGGAGTAGATCGTGCCGGGGCGCAGGCCGGTGACCCGGGCGGTGGTGGCGGTTCCGGGGACGGTGTGGACCCGGGCGTCCGCCTGGTAGACGTCGTAGGCCGTGACCCGGGTGTCGTCCCGGGAGGGTTTCCAGGTCAGGGTGGCCGCGCGGGCGCCGTCGGGGGCGGCGCGCAGGGCGCCGGGGGTGGTGGGGGGCGTGCGGTCCTCGGCCGTCGCGGCGAGGGTGGTGGCGGGCACGGCGGCGCTGTGCGGCGAGCGGTTCCCCGCGGCGTCGCGGGCGCGGACGGTGAAGGAATAGGGGGTGGCGGGGGTGAGGCCGAGGACGTCGGTCATGAGGGTCGTGGCGGGCAGGTCCCTGACCTTGCGGCCCTGCTGGTAGACCTCGTAGCCGGTGACGGCGCGGTCGTCGGCGGCGGCGTTCCACATGACGTGGACGGTGCGGGCGCTGCCGGAGGCGGCCGTGACGCCGGTGGGGGCGGCTGGGGCGGCGGTGTCCTCGGGCGGGCCCGCGGAGCAGCCGGCGAGGACCGGCGCGGCGGTCAGGAGTGCGGCGAGGGCGAGGGCCCACGGGGTGGTGGCGGGCGGGCGTTGCACGGAAATGCCTCCGTCCGTCGACATGGTCCAGACCTTGGTCCAGACCTTTATGGCACCTGGACGAGGGATGCGGCAAGGGGGCGGCGGGCGGTCGTTGTCAGTGGGGTGCGCTTCACTGGATTCGTCACTCTCCGTGACTGTCCTGAGGGGGGACCATGACGGACCGTACGACCTATGTGACGCTCGCCGGACTGCGCGAGCGGGGCTGGACCGACGCGATGGTGAGCCGCCTGCTCGGCGAGCCGGACGTGCAGGGGCGCGACCCGCGCCGCTGGTCGCTTGCGCCGGTCCGGCTCTTCCTCCTGGCCCGGGTGCAGGCGGTGGCGCGCACCCCCGAGTTCGTCCGGTGCGCGGCAGCGGCGGGGCGGTGCCCGTCCGCGACCGAGGAGGGGGCGGAGCGCCGGCGGCGGGCGGTGCTGGCGGCGATCCGCGCGGAGCCGATCGAGGTGCCGCGCCTGGCCGCCTCGGAGCTGGAGCGCCGGGCGGTCCGCCACCGCCATCTGCTCGGGGCCCGCGGGCCGGGCGAGGCGGCCGCCGGGGCGCTGGTGCGGTGGCAGGTGAGCTATCTGCGCCACGCGCTGGCGCGGTACGACGCGCTGCTCGACGGGCTGTACGGCGCGACCGGGCGGGCCGAGGCCGAACGGCTGCTGCGGCTGCGTCTGTACGAGGCGATCGCGGCGGCCTATCCCGCGCTGGAGTGGGAGTGCCGACGGCGGATCGGGGCGGAGCGATGAGTTCCGGGGCTCGCGGCGGTCTGCCCTGCATGGAGAAGTCGACGCAGATCGATCTGGGAGCGGCCGCCGCGCGCGTGGCGCGGCTCGCCGAGGACATCGACGACCGGCGGCTGGGTGATCCGACGCCGTGTCCGGAGTACGCGGTACGGGAGATCCTGGCGCACCTCGCCTCGCTGAGCGTGGCCTTCCGGGACGCGGCCCGCAAGGACCTCGGCCCGACGACGGGCACCCCGCCCGGTTCGGTGCGGCCGGTCCTGTCGGAGGGCTGGCGGTCGGAGCTGCCGAAGGCCCTGGAGGAGCTGGCCGCGGCCTGGCGCGAGCCGGGGGCGTGGGAGGGGGACACCGAGGCGGGCGGCGTCGAGCTGCCGGCCGCCGTCATGGGCCGCATCGCGCTCAACGAACTGGTCATCCACGGCTGGGACCTGGCGCGCGCGACGCACCAGGCCTACGCCCCGGGAGAGGAGGACCTGGCCGTCTCCGAGGAGCTGCTGACCCCCGAGGCGGACGCCCCGGCCGACGACGGCTTCTTCGGCCCGGTCGTCCCGGTCCCCCCGGAGGCGCCCCTCCTCGACCGGGTGATCGGCCTGAGCGGCCGCGACCCGGCCTGGCGCCCGGAGGGGGCGGCGTAGGGGGGCGGCGGGGCAGCGACGGGACCGGCCCGGGAGAGGCGTCGGGGCCTTCGCCGACGGGCCCACGGTCGGACGCCTCGCCACGGGACCGGTGTGGGAGGGCTTCGGGGCCTTCGCCGACGGGCCCACGGTCGGACGCCTCGCCGCGGGACCGGTGTGGGAGGGCTTCGGGGCCTTCGCCGACCGGCCCTTCGTCGGCCGCCTCGCCGCGGGACCCACCCGGGAGAGGGCGTCGGGGCCTTCGCCGACCGGCCCACCGCCGGACGCCTCTCCCCGGGCGGCCATGCTGTGCGCCGCCCCGCGCCGGTGGCTGCCGGGGCCCCGGAGCGTGTCATCCGGTCAGCAGCCGGCGCACCCTTCGGCAGGCCGCCCGGACCGGGGCGATCAGGGGGACGGGGCTGTGGGGGGCGAGGGTCTCGGTCGCGGCGGCGAGGGGGCCGCCGCCGATGACGACCGCCTCGGCGCCGTCGCGGGCGACGCACTCCCGGACCGCGCGCGCCAGGCCCTCCAGGAGCGCGTCCGGGTCGGCCGACAGGGTCGCGGGGTCCCCGTCGGTCAGGCGGACGCCGGTGAAGAGGCCGGTCAGGCCGAGCGCGGCGACCCCGTCCGCGAGGGAGACCGCAAGGCGCGGGGTCGTCGTCGCGATGCCGAAACGGGTGCCGCCGGCGGAGGCCTCCCGCAGGGACGCCTCGCCGATGCCGACGACCGGGACCTCCCCCGCCACGGCCCGCAGCGCGTCCAGGCCGGGGTCGCCGAAGGCCGCCACGATCAGGGCCGCGCAGTCGCCGGCGGCCAGGGCGCGGCGGCCGGCCGCGACGACCTCGGGCACGGCGGCCCGCAGCGCGGCCGGATCGGTGAGCATCGGAGGGCCGTGCCTCGCCGTCACCCCGCGTACGGCCGGGCCCAGGGTCCGCCGGGCGATCGCCGTCATCATCGCCGTCGTGGCGGCGGAGGTGTTCGGGTTGACCAGCACCACCGAACGCCCGCGGCCGGCCCCCGCGTCGTACGCGGGGACCGGCTCGGCGGACGGCGGAGGAGGGCTCAGTGGACGTGTACCGCCTTGGCGCCCCGGGTCTCGGAGATCTCCTCGCCCGGTTCCATCGGCGCGGTGACCGTGTCCTCGTCGCCGCGCCTGCCCAGGTGGTTGAAGACCAGGTTCAGCAGGACGGCGGCGACGCAGCCGGTCGAGATGCCGGAGTCCAGGATGATCTTCGCGGTCTCCGGGAAGGCGTGGTAGAACTCCGGCTCGGTGATCGGGATGATGCCGACGGCCAGCGAGACCGCCACGATCAGCACGTTGTTGTCCTTCTCCAGACCGGCCTTGACCAGCGTCTGGATGCCGCTGGCCGCGACCGAGCCGAAGAGGACGACTCCGGCGCCGCCGAGGACCGGCCGCGGGACGACCGAGATCAGCGAGGCCATCACCGGCGACAGGCCCATCAGGACGAGGAATCCGCCGCCGCAGGCGACCACGAACCGGCTCCGGATCTTCGTCATCGCGACCAGGCCGATGTTCTGGGCGAAGGCGCTGCACATGAAGCCGTTGAAGAGCGGGCTGAGCGCCGAGCCGAGGGTGTCGGCGCGCAGTCCTGCCGCGATGGTCTTCTCGTCCGCGGGCCGGTCGACGATCTCGCCGAGCGCCAGCATGTCGGCGGTCGACTCGGTCATCGACACCAGCATGACCACGCACATCGAGATGATCGCCGCGAGGGCGAACTGCGGTGCGCCGAAGTGGAACGGCGAGGGGAAGCCGACGATGTCGGCCTCCGTCACCGGGCTGAAGTCGGTGACCCCGAAGGGGATGGCTATCAGGGTGCCGATGACCAGACCGACGAGGACGGCGATCTGCTTGAGGAAGCCGCGGGTGAACCGGCGCAGGACCAGGACCACCGCCAGCGTGATCGCGGCGAGGGTGAGGTAGGTCGTGGAGCCGTAGTCCTTCGCACCGGGATCGGGTCCCTGCGCCCAGCCGAACGCGACCGGGAGCAGCGAGACACCGATGAGGGTGATCACGGTGCCGGTGACGACGGGCGGGAAGAAGCGGACGAGCTTGGAGAAGTAGGGCGCGGCGATGAAGCCGAGGACGCCGGCGACGATGATCGCGCCGAAGATCAGCGGCAGTGCGTCGGCCTTGTCGTCGGTGGTGTCGACGATCGCGAGCATCGGGGCGACACCGGCGAAGGTGACGCCGTTGACGAACGGCAGCCGGGCGCCGATCTTCCAGACGCCGAGGGTCTGGAGGAAGGTCGCGAGTCCGGCGGTGAAGAGGCTGGCTCCGGTGAGGAAGGTCAGCTCGGTGCCGGAGAGGCCGACGGCCGCTCCGACGATCAGTGGCGGGGCCACCACACCCGCGTACATGGCGGCCACGTGCTGCAGACCGCTGGTGAACATCTTCAGGGGCGGCAGCGTCTCGTCGACCGGATGCTTGCTCCGGGTCTCGGTATCGGCGCCTGCGTCTTGTGCATCATTGCGAAACCTGGGCTTGGTGGCCACGGCGGTTCCTCCGGTCGGTTACACGTCGGCGGTGACGCGGATGTCAGGGAGGTGGTGCAGTCGTGCGGTGAAGGCGCCTCACGAAGTGCGGCTCATGAGGACGTGTGCTCGCGTCGGCCTGGGGGCGCCGCGCTCGGTGTGCCCGGGGAGGGGTGGACACGATGTCGACCGTCCGGGGGGTGCCGTACCTCTTTTCGTACGGGCACCCCCCGTCCGGCCGGCCACGGGCCCCGCTCGGGTCCGTGGCGACCGACCGAGGGCCGTCCCCCTCGGTCGGACTCCTTGGGGAGGGTCAGCCCTGGGCCGTGATGCGGGCCAGGCGCTGCGCCTCCGCGCGCGCGTCGCGGGCGATGGACTCCTCGTCCGCGAACAGCAGGCGGTTGTTCTCGACGATCTGCTTGCCGTTGACGAAGGAGGCCGTCACCGGCGCGGCGGCGCCGAAGACGATCGCGGTCACCGGGTCGGCGATCGAGGAGTGGCCGAGGCCGTCGATCTTCCACAGGACGAAGTCGGCGAGCTTGCCGGCCTCCAGCGAGCCGATCGAGTCGGCGCGGCCGAGGACCTGCGCGCCGCCGTACGTACCGAGGCGGAGGGCCTGGCGGGCGTTGAGGGCGGCCTCGCGGTGGGCGCCGAGCCGGTTGACGAGGAGCGCGTTGCGCAGCTCGGTGTGGAGCTCGCCCGACTCATTGGAGGCGGTGCCGTCGACGCCGAGGCCGACCGGGACGCCCGCCTTCAGCATGTCCGGGACGCGGGCGATGCCGGCGGCCAGGCGTGCGTTGGAGGAGGGGCAGTGGGCGACACCGGTCTTCGTACGGGCGAAGGCCTCGATGTCGGAGTCGTTCATGTGGACGCAGTGGGCCATCCACACGTCCTCGCCGAGGAAGCCGGTCGACTCGAAGTAGTCGGTCGGGCCCATGCCGAAGAGCTCGTGGCAGAACTTCTCCTCCTCCACGGTCTCCGAGCCGTGCGTGTGCATGCGCACACCGAGGCGGCGGGCCAGCTCGGCGCCCTGCTTGAGCAGCTGGGTGGAGATGGAGAACGGCGAGCAGGGGGCGACGGCGACCTGGGTCATCGAGTCGAAGGAGGCGTCGTGGAACTTCCGTACCGTCTCCTCGGTCGCGGCGAGCGCGCCCTCGGTCGTCTCGACGGCGAAGTCCGGCGGGAGGAAGCCGTCCTTCTCGCTCATGTCCATGGAGCCGCGGGCGAGGGTGAAGCGCACGCCCATGTCGGAGGCGGCGCCGATGATGGCGCCGGACAGGTCGCCGGAGTTCTTCGGGTAGACGTAGTGGTGGTCCATGGCGGTGGTGACACCACCGCGGGCCATCATCGCCAGCGAGCCCTGGGCGGCGACGCGCACCATCGACTCGTCGATGCGCGACCAGGTCGGGTAGAGCGCGACCAGCCAGTTGAAGAGGTTGTGGTCGGTGGCCAGGCCCCGGGTGATCCACTGGTAGAAGTGGTGGTGCGTGTTGATCAGACCGGGCGTCACCAGGTGTCCGGTGGCGTCGATCCTGCGGACCACGTTCTCCAGGCCCTCGGGCGCCTTGCCGGCTCCGATGGACTCGATCTTGTTGTCGGCGACGACGAGGTGACCGGAGGCGTACTCGGTGTCGTTGGCGTCTACGGTCGCGATCGCACAGTTCTCGATGACGATGCGCTGGGCTGCCGAAGGTGCTGCCATGGCGGTGGTTCCTTCATTCCTCTTTGGTTGGGGGTCCCACCACGACGGAGTCGTAGGGGGCGGGCACGGCAGGACCCTAGGAGGATTTGAGTGCCGGGGCCGTGTGACGGCTCCGGGTGCCGAGGTGGTGGAAAAACAGGTTGAGCGTGACCGCGACGAGCGCGCCGGCACTGATGCCGGAGCCGAGGACGGTCTGGGCCCACGCCGGGAAGCCGGCGTAGAAGGTGGGGGCGGCGAGCGGGATGATGCCCGCCCCGAGGGCGACGGCCACCAGGATGATGTTGGAGCTGTCGTCGAGGCCCGCTTCGGAGAGGGTACGGATGCCGGAGACGGCGATCGAGCCGAAGAGGACGATGCCGGCGCCGCCGAGGACGGGCATCGGGACCATGGAGACGACCGCGCCGAGGACCGGGAAGGCGCCGAGGACGAGCAGGGCGCAGCCGGCGACCGCGACGACGTAGCGGGAGCGGACCCGGGTCAGCGAGACGACGCCGACGTTCTGGGCGAAGGCCGAGGTGGGGAAGCCGCCGAAGACGGGGCCGAGCAGCGTGGCGATGCCGTCGGTCCGCAGCCCGCGGGTGATCGTCCGGCCGTCGCTCCTGCGGTCGCAGATCTCGCCGAGGGCGAGCATGCCGGCGCTGGACTCGGTCATGAGGACGAGCATCACGATGCACAGGGAGAGGATCGCGGCGGGCTGGAACTCGGGGGCGCCGAAGGCGAAGGGGCTGGGCAGCGCGGCGACGGGCGCCTCGCGCAGGGCGCCGAAGTCGGCCATCCCGAAGGGGATCGCGGCGAGGGTTCCGATGAACAGGCCGAGCAGCAGGGCGATCTGCTTGACGAATCCCTTGCCGAAGCGCTGGAAGAGCAGGATGACGACGAGCGTGAAGGCGGCGAGCGCGAGGTACTTCATCGCGCCGAAGTCGCCCGCGGTCGGGTCGCCGCCCTGGGCCCAGCTCACCGGGACGGGCATCAGGGTGACCCCGATGAGGGTGATCACGACGCCGGTGACGAGCGGCGGGAAGAAGCGGAGCAGCCGGCCGAAGAAGGGGCCGACGGCGAGGCAGAAGACTCCGGCGACCATCACCGCGCCGTAGATGGCGGGGAGTTGGTGTCCGGGGGCGCTGGTCTCGGCGATCGCCAGCATGGGGGCGATGCCCGCGGAGGAGGCGGCGTTGACGAACGGGAGCCGGTTTCCGGCGAAGCGGCCGGCGCCGATGGTCTGCAGGATGGTGGCGAATCCGGCGATGAGCAGGCTGGCGGCGATGAGACGGGTCATCCCGGCGGCGTCCAGGCCGACCGCCTGGCCGATGATCAGCGGAGGGGTGACGACGCCCGCGTACATCGCGGCGATGTGCTGGAGCGCGGCGGGAACGAGTCGCGAGGCGGGGAGCTTCTCGTCCACCGGGTGGACCTCGGCCGAGGTGGCCGGCGGGGTGGTACACGGGCCTTCGGCGGTTGCCGGCCCGACTGCGGGCTGTGCCATGGTTTGTCCCTCCGGTGGTGGCGGCCCCCGCCCTCCTGCGGGCGGCGGGGGCGGCCACGCGTGCCGCTTAGAGGTTGGTCATGTCGACCGGGATCTGCGCCGTGGCTCCGTCACGCAGCACGGTGGCCTCGATGAGGCCGTACGGGCGGTCGGCGGCGAAGTAGACCTCGTTGTCGTTCTTGAGCCCGAAGGGCTCCAGGTCCACCAGGAAGTGGTGCTTGTTCGGGAGCGAGAAGCGAACCTCGTCGATCTCCGAACGGTGGTTGATGATCCGGGTGGCCATCTGGTACAGCGTCTGCTGGAGCGAGTACGAGTACGTCTCGGCGAAGGCCTGGAGCATGTGCTTGCGCGTCTGCTCGTAGGACTTCTCCCAGTTGGGCATCCGCTGGTCGTCGTCGGTCCAGTTGAACCGCCAGCGACCGGAGACCTGCGTGGCCAGGATGCGGTCGTACGCCTCCTGGAGCGTCGTGTACTTGTCCTTGATGTAGCCCCAGAACTCCGAGTTGGTGGAGTTCATGACGATGAGGTCCTTGAGGCCGGAGATGACCTCCCACTTCTCGCCGTCGTAGGTGATCTGGGTGACGCGGGTCTCCTGGCCCTTGCGGGCGAAGGAGTGGTTGACCTCGTCGGCGCCGATGAACTTGGAGTTGGCGTCCGAGGTCGCGATCCGCTCCCAGGAGTACTCCTCGATCCGGATCCGGGCCTGGCGGATCGGCTCCTGGCTGGTCACGAAGTGACGCGCCAGGTGGATGCCGAACTGCTCGGCCGACTCGATCCCGTACTCCTTGGCGAAGGCGTAGACGGTGTTCTTCGTCGTGTCGGTGGGCAGGCAGTGGGCGTTGGAGCCGGTGAGGTGGACGTCGTCGAGGTCGCCGGAGAGGGCGACGGAGACGTTCAGGTCCTTGATGTGGTGCGTCTCGCCGTCCCGCGTGATCTTGACGACGCGGTTCTCTGCTTTGCCGTACTGGTTCTGGCCGAGAATCGTGGGCATGTCTGCTAGCTCCCTCGGTAAACGGAGTAGCCGAACGGGTTGAGCAGCAGCGGTACGTGATAGTGCTCGCCCGGATTCACCGCGAAGGTGATGGTCACTTCCGGGAAGAACGCACCGCTGTCCCTTACGCGGGGGGCGTCCTGCTGCGCCTCGGCTTGCTTCTTGGAGAAGTACGCCTCGGTCTCGAAGTCGAGACGTACATGGGTCGTTCCCTCCGGCAGCGCCGGCAGGTCCTTGCAACGCCCGTCCGCGTCGGTGGCCGAGCCGCCGAGCGCCACCCACGGTGCGTCGAAGCCGCTGCGGGCCGCGAGCGTGATGGCCACGCCCTCGGCGGGGCGGCCGACGCTGGTGTCCAGGATGTGGGTGGACACCGAGGCGGTGGTGTCGGTGCTCATGCGGCGCTCTCTTCCTCTACGAGACGGGTCAGGCGGATACGGTTGATCTTGCCCAGTTCGGTGCGGACGATCTCCCGCTCCTCCTCGGGCGCGTGCTCGATCCGCTCGCGGACCGCGTCCCGCATCTGCTCGCCGGTCTTGCCGGTGGCGCAGATGAGGAAGACATGACCGAACTTGTCCTGGTAGGCCAGGTTGAGTTCGAGCATCTCCGCCTTGAGCTCCTCGGAGGCCCCGGCCATCCCGCTCTGCTCGCGGGAGGAGGTCGGGTCCCCGGCCTTCGGACGACCGATCGGCGGGTGGCCCGCCATCGCCTCGGCCAGATCCTCGGCGGTCAGTTCGGCCATGGCGGCGTCGCTGGCGAGGAAGAGGGCTTCGACGGTGGCGTACGGGCGCTGGGCGACGAGCTTGCTCCCCCACGCCGAGCTGGAGCACACCTCGTGGAGCGCGGCGACAGCGTCGCTGTCCGCCGAGGTGTTGAACCGGGCGAGGCCCGGAGTCGTACCTGAAGTCACGGGAAGCCTCCGTGGCTGTTTTTCACTGTGCGTCGGACGGGCTGCGGATAGCTAACGCCCTGGCGCAACATCCCGTCAACACTTTGTTGAAAACTCGGCCACACAAAAGCCGCCGTCCCGACATCCGGACGGCGGCTTGCACCGGGCACGGCCGGGGACACCCCGGCCGGACGGGCCTATCGGAACGCGCCCTAGTCGGCCTGGGCGGTCTTTTGCCTGTTCAGGGCGGTTTCCCTGTTCAGATAGTTGTACACGGTGAACCGGCTGACACCGAGCGCCCCGGCCACCGTCTCCACCCCGTGGCGTACGGAAAAGGCACCGCGTGCCTCCAGCATCCGGACGGCCTCCTGCTTGGCCTTGCGGTCCAGCTCGGCCAATGGCATCCCGTGCCGGCGCTCCATGGCGGCCAGGATGTGGTCGAGCGAGTCGGACAGCTGCGGCAGGCGTACGGCGAGCACGTCCTCGCCCTCCCAGGCGAGCACGACGTCGTCCGGTTCGGCCTGCTCCGGGCCGAGTATCTCGGCGCCCATGGCGTCGACGAGCGGTTTCACCGCGGCTACCAGGGGGTGCTCGGTCACTTCTCGTCCTCCCCGATCACGTTGACCTGGAGGGAGACGCGGGTCGCGCCGGCCGCCAGGGACCTGCGCAGCAAGGCGTCGACGGCGGTCAGCACCTCGTCGGCGGCGCCTTCCGCCGTGTTGCCGAACGGGCCGACGTCCACCGCGTCCAGTTCGGCCGCCTGGATGACCTCGCGCGCCACGACCGCGTGGGCCGGTGCCTCGTCGAGGTCGAACGGCTCGGTCGTGAACTCCACTTTCAAACGCACCATGGCCCCACGCTACTGGGCGCGGAACCCGCCCGGGAGGCCGGTCCGCGGAGAAGGCGGCCACGGGCTTCGACGATCAGCCGGGACCCCGCGCGGGGCCGACCTGCGCGGGTGCCCCCTTGACACCCCCGCACCCCTCCGTGCAACATTCCGTCAGACAGAAACTTACTTCCGCAATACGGAAGGAGCGCCGCCCCTCATGGGATACACGGACCAGCGCTTCGATGTGAACCTGTCGATCCTCTTCACGGAACTCCCGCTTCTGGAGCGCCCCGCGGCCGCCGCCGCGGCGGGCTTCACCGCGGTCGAGCTGTGGTGGCCCTGGATCGACACCGCCACCCCCGACCAGAGCGAGCTCGACGCCCTCAAAAAGGCTCTGGACGACGCCGGCACCCAGCTGGTGGGCCTGAACTTCTACGCCGGGCAGCTGCCCGGACCCGACCGCGGCGCCCTCTCCGTACCCGGTGAGGAGTCGGACCGCTTCCGCGCCAACATCGACGTGGCGGCCGACTTCGCCGCCTCGGTCGGCTGCACCGCGCTCAACGCGCTCTACGGCAACCGCGTCGAGGGCGTGGACCCGCAGATCCAGGACTCCCTCGCCCTGGAGAACCTGGTCCTGGCCGCCCGCGCGGCCGACCGGGTCGGCGCGATCCTCCTGGTCGAGACCCTGAACAAGCCGGAGTCGCCGCTCTACCCGCTGGTGAGCGCCCCCTCCGCGATCGAGGTCGTCGACAAGGTCAACGCCGCCACCGGACTCGGCAACGCCAAGTTCCTCCTCGACATCTACCACCTGTCGATGAACGGCGAGGACGTCAGCCAGGTCATCGCCGCGTACGCGGACAAGACCGGCCATGTGCAGATCGCCGACAACCCGGGCCGTGGCGCGCCGGGCACCGGCGAGCTGCCGCTGGAGCAGCTGCTGGACGAGCTCAAGAAGGCCGGTTACGACGGCTGGGTCGGCCTGGAGTACAAGGCCGCCGACGCCGCAGCGTCCTTCGAGTGGCTCCCCGCCGAGGCCCGCGCGGCCCGCTGACCTCCTTCCGTACCACCAGTTTCGAGAGGCACCCTCACCATGAGCAATCTCCCCAAGGTCGCGTGGATCGGTCTCGGCATCATGGGCTCGCCCATGTCCGAGAACCTGATCAAGGCGGGCTACTCCGTCACCGGCTTCACGCTGGAGCAGGACAAGCTGGACCGTCTCGCCGCGGCCGGCGGCACCGTCGCCGGCTCGATCGCCGAGGCCGTCAAGGACGCCGACGTGATCGTCACGATGGTGCCCGCCTCCCCGCAGGTCGAGGCCATCTCCTACGGCCCCGAGGGCATCCTGGAGAACGCCAGGCAGGGCGCGCTGATCATCGACATGTCGTCGATCACCCCGCAGACCTCGGTCGACCTGGCCAAGAACGCCGCGGAGAAGGGCATCCGCGTCCTGGACGCCCCGGTGTCCGGCGGCGAGGCCGGCGCCATCGAGGCCGTCCTGTCGATCATGGTGGGTGGCGAGCAGGCCGACTTCGACGCGGCCCTGCCGGTCCTCGAGGCCCTCGGCAAGACCATCGTCCTGTGCGGTCCGCACGGCTCCGGCCAGACGGTGAAGGCCGCCAACCAGCTCATCGTCGCGGTCAACATCCAGGCCTGCGCCGAGGCCGTCGTCTTCCTCGAGAAGTCCGGCGTGAACCTCCAGGCCGCCCTGGACGTCCTCAACGGCGGTCTGGCCGGCTCCACGGTCCTGACCCGCAAGAAGGACAACTTCCTGAACCGCGACTTCAAGCCCGGTTTCCGGATCGACCTGCACCACAAGGACATGGGCATCGTCACCGACGCCGCCCGCAACGTCGGTGCGGCCCTCCCGGTCGGCGCCGTCGTCGCCCAGCTCGTCGCCTCCCTGCGCGCGCAGGGTGACGGCGGCCTGGACCACTCGGCCCTGCTCCGCGCCGTCGAGCGTCTCTCCGGCCAGCAGGTCTGACCCAGATTTCCGGTCGGCGGTGGCGCTGACACCTGTCCTGTCGCGCCCAGGCGCCGCCGCCGACCGGAACACCTCCCTTCATCTTCAACAAACTGTTGACGTGATGTTCGAGGCGAATTTACGCTCCTCGCACCGTCTGCAGAGCTCCCGTACGGAAGGTCACGATGTCGAAGCGCGTGCTTACGACCGAGTCCGGCGCACCTGTCGCCGACAACCAGAACTCCGCCACCGCCGGCGTCGGTGGCCCCATCCTGCTGCAGGACCAGCACCTGCTGGAGAAGCTCGCGCGCTTCAACCGTGAGCGCATCCCGGAGCGCGTGGTCCACGCCCGCGGCTCCGGCGCGTACGGCCACTTCGAGGTGACCGACGACGTCACCGGCTTCACGAAGGCCGCCTTCCTCTCCGAGGTCGGCAAGCGGACCGAGACGTTCATCCGCTTCTCGACCGTCGCCGACTCGCTCGGTGGCGCGGACGCCGTCCGGGACCCGCGCGGCTTCGCGCTGAAGTTCTACACCGAGGAGGGCAACTACGACCTCGTCGGCAACAACACCCCGGTGTTCTTCATCAAGGACCCGATCAAGTTCCCCGACTTCATCCACTCCCAGAAGCGCGACCCCTTCACGGGCAAGCAGGAGCCGGACAACGTCTGGGACTTCTGGGCGCACGCCCCCGAGGCGACGCACCAGATCACCTGGCTGATGGGCGACCGCGGCATCCCCGCCTCGTACCGTCACATGAACGGCTACGGCTCCCACACCTACCAGTGGACCAACGAGGCCGGCGAGGCCTTCTTCGTCAAGTACCACTTCAAGACGAACCAGGGCGTCCGCTCCCTCTCCGCCGAGCAGGCGGCCGAGGTCGTCGGCAAGGACGCCAACTCGCACCAGACGGACCTGCTCCAGGCCATCGAGCGCGGGGTGAACCCCTCCTGGACCCTCTACGTCCAGGTCATGCCGGCCGCCGAGGCCGCGGACTACCGCTTCAACCCGTTCGACCTCACCAAGGTGTGGCCGCACGCGGACTACCCGCTGCAGCGCGTGGGCCGTCTGGTCCTCGACCGCAACCCGGACAACGTCTTCGCCGAGGTCGAGCAGGCCGCGTTCTCCCCGAACAACTTCGTGCCGGGCATCGGTCCCTCGCCGGACAAGATGCTCCAGGGCCGTCTCTTCGCCTACGCCGACGCCCACCGCTACCGTCTCGGTGTCAACCACACCCAGCTGCCGGTGAACGCGCCCAAGGCGACCGTGGCGGACAACTACGGCCGCGACGGCCTCATGGCCACCCGTCAGGGTTCGCGCCACGACAAGAACTACGAGCCCAACTCGTACTCCGGCCCCTCGCAGAGCGACGAGGTGCCTTCCGCCCCGCTGGCGATCCACGGCTGGACCGGCACCCACGCGGCGCCCGAGCACGCCAAGGACGACCACTTCTTCCAGGCCGGTGAGCTCTACCGCCTGATGTCCGAGGACGAGAAGGGCCGCCTGATCGCCAACATCGCCGGCGGTCTCTCCCAGGTGTCCCGCGAGGACGTCGTCGAGAAGAACATCGCGCACTTCGCCGCGGCCGACCCGGAGTACGGCAAGCGCGTGGAGGAGGCGGTCCGCGCCCTGCGCGAGGACTGATCCCACGCGGTACCAGACCGCGTACGGCGGATGACGGGAGGTCAGAAGCCGTACGCCGTCCGGACCGGCGGCCCGGATGAGGGGTGGCCGGCGGTACGGACAGCGTGAGGACCGCGGCGGCGAGCGAGCCAGTGCGGTGGTAAGGACGTCCGGACCCTCTTCCTGACCTGAAGGAAGAGGACCGTCCGCGACGCCCGTCGCCGCCGCCGCGGTCCCAACGCCCCCATGGGGGCACACCCCGAGACTCCGCCCGGCGGTGCGAACGTCCTGTCGCGCCAGCCTCGCACCGTCGGGCGGGCATCACGAGAGCGCGGAACCAGGTTTACGGTCCCTGGTTCCGCGCTCTTTCACGTGCGCGGACCCTTACGGGGGCAGTGGTGTCAGCGCATCGTTTCTGCGGTGAAGATCCACACCCGCTTGGGCGAACACACCCGCGTTTCGTCCCCGCGCCCCCGCCGCCACCGCTATCCACGGCGACATGATCAAGAACCTGATGCGCGGACTCGCCCCGGTCGCCCTGATCCTCTCCCCTCTCGCGGCCCCCTCCCCCGCCCTCTCGGCGAGCGTCGTGCTGCTTCCCGACGCCCTCGCCGAACTCGACGTGGCCACCGAGGACGCGGCCGGGTACACCGCCTCCGCGTTCCGCCACTGGAATCAGGGCCTCGACCCCGCCGACGGCTGCGACACCCGCGGCGAGGTGCTCCTGGAAGAGGCCGTGGACGCCCCCAAGACCGGCGTGGTCTGCGCGCTCATGGACGGCAAGTGGACGTCGTACTACGACGGTCAGAGCGTCACGGACCCCGCCGCGCTCCGCGTCGACCACCTCGTCTCGCTGAGCGAGGCCTGGGAGTCGGGCGCGTCCGGCTGGTCCGCCGCGCGCCGCGAGAAGTACGCCAACGACCAGGGGGCGGCCGCCACGCTCGTCGCGGTGACCGCCCGCAGCCAGAAGGACAAGGCCGGCCGGGACCCCGCCGAATGGCTCCCTTCGATGACGGGCCAGTACTGCCGTTACGCCGCCGAGTGGGTGGGCACCAAGCTGCGCTGGGGCCTGTCCGCGGACAAGGACGAGGTCGAGGCCGTCAAGCTGCTGGCGGACGGCCCCTGCGAGGACAGCGTCGTGGCGAGGTCGCAGGCGCCGCGCTGACCTAGGGCGTGTGTCGGAAGTAGCGTCGTCCGCCCGCAGGGCGGGGCCGGGGGCGTCTGGTACGTGCGATCGCAAGGCGGAGGAAGGAGAGCGCAGCGGGCTGCGCCGACGACCGACAACGCAGCGTGGGGGCACCTCCCGTGCCCGAAGGGCTACGGGGGAGTGCGTGCCAGGCGTCCCCGGCCAGACGGGACTTTCGACACACGCCCTAGTGGACGGCGGCATGAAGAAGACCGCGTGAGGCGTGGAGACGCCTCGCGCGGTCTTCGGGTACTGCCGGGGGCCCCGGGGAGCCGGCCGGGGCCGTGGAAGGCTCCGTAGGGCGGCCTTTCCGGGCGCGCCGTGGCCCCCGCCCCGGTGCTGACGGGGCGGGGGCCGGGGCGGATCAGACCTGGAGGGCCTTGATCGCGGTCGGCGCGTGACCGGGCTCGGTCGCGAGCTCCTCGAACTCGGTGACGTCGCTCATGTCGACCGTCTTGCTCATCGCGATGTTGGTGACGCGCTCCAGGATCGCCTCGACGACGACCGGGACCTGGTGCTCGACGGCCAGCTTCTTGGCCTGCTCGAACGCCTCGCCCAGCTTCTCCGGGTCGGTGACGCGGATCGCCTTGACGCCCAGGCCCTCGGCGACCTTGACGTGGTCGACGCCGTAGACGCCGAGCTCCGGGGTGTTGATGTTCTCGAACTCGAGGTTGACCTCGAAGTTGATGCCGAGACCGCCCTGCGCCTGACGGATCAGACCCAGGTAGGCGTTGTTCACCAGGACGTGGACGTAGGGGACCTTGTGCTGGGCGGCGACCGCCAGCTCCTCGATCATGAACTGGAAGTCGTAGTCGCCGGAGAGGGCGACGATCGGGGTCTCCGGGTCCGCGGTGGCGGCACCGATGGCGGCCGGGATGGTCCAGCCGAGCGGGCCCGCCTGGCCGCAGTTGATCCAGTGGCGCGGCCTGTAGACGTGCAGGAACTGCGCGGCGGCGATCTGGGAGAGGCCGATGGTGGTGACGTACCGGGTGTCGGGGCCGAACGCCCGGTTCATCTCCTCGTAGACGCGCTGCGGCTTGATCGGGACGTTCTCGAAGTGCGTACGGCGCTGCAGCGTCGCCTTGCGCTCCTGCGCGGAGGCGGCCCAGGCACCGAAGTCCGGGAGCTTGCCCGCGGCCTTCCACTCCTTGGCGATCTCGACGAAGAGCTCCAGGGCGACCTTGGCGTCGGAGGCGATGCCGAAGTCCGGGGCAAAGATCTTGCCGAGCTGGGTCGGCTCGATGTCGACGTGGACGAACTTCCGGCCCTTGGTGTAGGCCTCCATGTTGTAACCGGTGTGGCGGTTGGCCCAGCGGTTGCCGATGCCGAGGACGAAGTCCGACTCGAGGAACGTCGCGTTGCCGTAGCGGTGCGCGGTCTGCACACCGACCATGCCGGCGGCCAGCTCGTGGTCGTCCGGGATGGTGCCCCAGCCCATGAGGGTGGAGATGACGGGGATGTTGGTGAGCTCGGCGAACTCGACCAGCAGGTCGGAGGCGTCGGCGTTGATGATGCCGCCACCGGCGACGATCAGCGGACGCTCGGACTCCAGCAGGAAGCCCAGGGCCTTCTCGGCCTGCGCGCGGGTCGCGGACGGCTTGTAGACCGGCAGCGGCTGGTACGTCTCCGGGTCGAACTCGATCTCGGTCAGCTGGACGTCGATCGGCAGGTCGATGAGGACCGGGCCGGGACGGCCGGAGCGCATCAGGTGGAAGGCCTGCTGGAAGACGCCGGGGACCTGGGCGGCCTCCAGGACCGTGGTGGCGGCCTTGGTGACCGGCTTGGCGATCGACGCGATGTCGACGGCCTGGAAGTCCTCCTTGTGGAGCTTCGAGACCGGGGCCTGGCCGGTGATGCACAGGATCGGGATCGAGTCGGCGATCGCGGAGTACAGACCGGTGATCATGTCGGTGCCGGCGGGGCCGGACGTACCGATGCAGACGCCGATGTTGCCGGCCTTGGCGCGGGTGTAGCCCTCGGCCATGTGCGAGGCGCCTTCGACGTGGCGGGCGAGGGTGTGGCTCACGCCGCCGACGTTCTTGAGCTCGCGGTAGAAGGGGTTGATCGCCGCGCCGGGCACGCCGAACGCGTTGGTGACGCCTTCGCGCTTGAGGATCTCAACGGCCGCTGCGGCGGCGGTCATACGGGGCATGGGAGGGCTCCTGCTTCGGCCAGGCGGATCCGGGCTCCTCGTCTCGACGAGCTCGTTTCCGTATTGCGGAAGTAATGTTCTGCTATACGGAAGCAATGTAGGTCGAGGGGCCGAGAGCCGTCAAGGGAGCAGCGGGGGACGATGGCCGAACTCCCTCCCCTTGGCGGCCGGATTGGTGGACGATGGGGTCGGGACGACAGGGGGTTCGGTGTGGGTCTGGGTGAATCGGTACCGGTGCGTTGCCCGGCATGCCTCCGTACGCAGAGTTACGCGCCACCGGTCTTCCCGTGCGCCTGCGGTGCTCCGGTCGTGCCGCCGGTCGTCGAAGGGGCGACGGCGGAGCCGGTGACGCACCGCAACTGGACGGACGAGTGGGTCCTGGTGCGCTGCGGGGCCTGCGGCCGCGAGGACGAATGGCCCCATCCGGAGCTGGGCTGCACCTGCGGCACGGTGCTGCGGGTCCCGGTCCACCCCTCGCACGGCGACGGGCCCGACGCGGCGCACGGCTTCGGCGCCGACGGGCCGGATCCGGCGGACACCCGGACCACGGGTCCGCGGCCCGATCCCGAGGCCGCCGCGGGGTCCGAGCGGCAAGCCGCGGGCCACGGGGACGGCGCGAGCGGCGCCGCGGACGCCGGGCGGGGCGGGGTGGCCGCCGCGGTGGGCGCGGGCGGCGAGGTCCTGCTCGGCGGAGGAGCCCCGGCGGACCGCAGGGGCGAGGGCCGGGACGGGGCCGCCGTGCCGCCGGCGCAGGAAGCGCCCCTGTGGGAGAGCACCGGTCAGGGCCGGGGCCGTCGGTCCGTGCCGATCGTGGCCGAGGGGAGGGGCGCGTTCCGGCCCGTCACGATCCGCACCGCGCGCGACGCCGTCGCCGCGGCGGCCGGATATCTGCGGTGGCTGGGATTCCGGGACGTCGTGCAGCCCGAGGAACGGTCCGCCTCCGGCGCCGATCTCCGCGCGCCGGGCCTCGTCGCCCAGGTCGACCCGAGCACCCGGCCGGCCACGCTCCGCGCCGTCGAGTGCCTCTGGCTGAACGGCCTCAGCAACGCCGCCGTCAGCGTCTTCTTCTCCCTCGCGGGCTACACCCCCGAGGCCCGCGCCCGCGCGGACGGCCTGGGAGTCCCCCTCTTCGTCCTCGACCTGACGGGCACCCCGCAGGCGGTGAACACCCACGCCGAGGAGCTGATCACCGCCACGGCCCGCTGACCGAAGGCGGGCGGACCGACCGTGGGCGGGCGCGGGCCGCGCCCGCCCACGGTCGGCCCGGCAAGGTCAGCCCGGGAAGGCCAGCCGGTAGGTCGCCGCCTTCATCGCCGAGGCCACCGCGTCCGTGATCGGGCCCGTGTGCGCGGGGACGGGGCGGGGCCGGCAGGGGTGGCGGACGGCGTGCAGCAGCTCCGTGACGACCTCGTCGCGCCACGCCTCGCGCCGCGACCCCTCGGCCGCCGCGCCCTCGTCCCGCTCCCGGACGGCCGCGGGCCGGTACTCCCGTACCGGCACCACGCCCAGCATCCGGCGCCGCACCGGCACCAGCAGCCCCCGGGTCAGCAGCTCGGCGCGGGTCACGTCGAGGAGCTCGGCGCCCAGGCGTTCCACCCAGGCCCGGGGGCCGCGGGCGCGCTCCGCGAACAGCAGGCGCTCCAGCGCCAGGTCCACCGCCCGGTCGGGACAGCGCTCCGCGCGGCAGACGAGGATCCCGTCGGGCGCCACGGTGATCCTCCCCGTCAGGGCCAGTTCGTGCAGCGCCGCGCCGGCCGTGCCGTAGCCCAGCTCCGTCCTCCGCAGCGGCGACCGCAACGCGCGGTCGCGGCTCGCCCTCAGCACCAGCTCCGCCGGCAGCGACCGCACCGTCGCTCAGACCCCGAGCCGCTGCTTGACGTCGGCGAAGAACGGGATGTGGCGGTAGTCCCCCGCCTCCTCGTCGTACTCGGTGTACCGGTTGGTGAACTCCAGGAGCCCGGACTTCACCTCGGCCACCGACGCACTGTGGATCCGCCGCTCCACGGCCTGGATCTCCCCGAGGAAGCTCGCCAGGACCGCGGGCAGCTCCGGACGGAGGTGGATGCGCTCGTCCCGCAGCTCGATCCCGCCGTGTGCCGAGAGGTAGTTGAAGAGCAACTGCGAGGCGACGGCGTCGTAGTTGGGCCGCGGTATGCCCTCGACGGCGTACCGCAGCAGCCGCTCGGCGAGGATGTACTCGTACGCGCGCCGCGCCTCCTCCGCCGGGAGTTCGCGGTCCTCCAGGCACACCAGCATGGAGGAGACGTCGACCCGCAGCTCCTCCAGGCCGGCGAGGGGCTTCAGCTTCTTCGCGTGCAGATAGTCCGGGATCGGCATGTCGCCCTGCCGGTGGTGGAATTCGTGCAGGCGCACCCACCATGAGGAGGCCGCCTCGACCAGCTCGTCGTCGGCCCCCTGGATGAGCGGGAAACTGCCCGGTGCCATCACTTCGTCGATCATCTTCCGCGTGATGCGGTTGTGCCGTTCGACGAACTTGTCGATGAAATAGAAAATGAGGTCGTCGGGGTCCTGACGGCCGTCGATGTGGTTCTCCGGGAAGAGCGCGACGACCACCCGGGAATTGAATCCGTCCGTACACGCGGTGATGTTCACCGGCATGGTGTTGCTGCCGTAGCGGCGGGCCAGGTGGGGATGGGTCGGCAGCGGCTCATAGGTGAGGTAGTCAAGGGAGAGACGCGGGAAATAAGAGGCGTTGAAGAGCGAGAAGAGATGCCGGTCGCGCTCGGTGTTGATGTGCTCCTTGGTCCGGCGCAGCCGGAGCTCCCGCTGCCCCTCGGCGCTCTCGCCGAAGTCCTCGCGCAGGTCCTCGCCCAGGTTCTCGCGCAGGTCGTCCATGAAGGCCCGGGCCGCCGGCTGGTCGCGGACGTGCTCGGAGGCCTCCAGCCGGCGCAGCAGCTCGGCGAGGAAGACGGGGCCGGTGACATCCGCTCCGGGGACGAGCTCCCGGCGTATCTCGTTGACCTCGTCGATGACCAGCTTGATCTCGTTCGACACCGCTACCACCGCTACCGCCTCGCCTTCGTCGTGGGATGGTCCTGCCGTTTCCAGTACTCGAGGCCGCCGAGCATCTCCTTGACCCGGAAACCGGCCGCCGCGAGCTTCGCGGCGGCCCTGGAGCCCGCGTTGCAGGCGGGGCCCCAGCCGTAGGTGACGTAGACCGGCTCGGGGTCGAGCCCGCTCAGGACGGCGTCGGTCAGTTCGGCGTGCGGCAGGCCGAGGGCGCCGGGCAGGCACTCCTCCTCGAACGCGGCCTTCGACCGGGCGTCGACCAGGACGAAGCCCGGCACTCCGGCGGCGAGGTCGTGGTGGACGTCGTAGGGGTCGGTCTCGCAGGCCAGCCGGGCATGGAGGAAATAGCCGAGCGCCGCTTCCGGGGAGGCGGCGGGAATTCCCAGGACGCGCGATCCGGGAATTCCGGGGCGCGAAGGCCCGGAACCGGGTTCCGGGGAGGGGCCGGGGCCGGCGCCGGGAACCCCGGAGGCGGGGTTCCCGCGCGCCGACTCGTCGTCACCGCTCGGGTCCGTAGGGGGCTGTGTTCTCTGTGGTGTCGTCATCCGCGTTCTCGTTCTCCGCAATCCAGCTCTCGATGAGGAATCTGCCGATGGAGTCCGGCCGGTAGCCGTGGCCGGCCTCGATGTGCGCGCGCAGTTCGGTGGGGGTGAACCAGCGGGTCTCGACGACCTCCTCGCCGTCCGCGACCGACTCGTCCGAGACCGCCTCGGCCCGGAACGCCACCATCAGCCCGGCCGGGAACGGCCAGGCCTGCGAGCCCTGGTAGACGACGTCCTTGACCACCACACCGGCCTCTTCGAAAACCTCGCGGCGGACGGCGTCCTCCAGGCTCTCGCCGATCTCGACGAAACCGGCGAGGGTGGAGAAGGCCTCCGGCCCGGAGCCCGCGTGCCGGCCGAGGAGGCAGCGCCGGGGCTCGCCGGCCCGCTCCACCAGGACGATCACCGCCGGCTCGATCCGGGGGAAGAGGAGCTTGCCGCAGTCCCGGCAGACCCGCAGGTGACCTCCGTCGCGGCTCTCCGCCCGTCCTCCGCAGGCCCCGCAGAACCGCTGGCCCCGCGCCCAGTGCGTGATGCCCCGGGCGTACGCGAGGAGACCCGCCTGCGCCGTGTCGATGGACGACACCAGGGCGCGTACGTCTTGCGCGGCGTCCGCCCCCGCGAGGGTGAGCGCCTCCTCCCGGGGCAGGCCGGACAGGTCGGCCGCGAGGATCGCGGTCTCGCCGTCCAGCCCCAGGAACACCGGCTCCGGGACCGCGTCGAGGAGCGCGCGGGCCTCCCCCGCCCCGAGGGTCACCGGCGCGCCGTCCCGCACGAGGCACTGGTCCTGCCAGAGCGGGACGACCCGGGTGCCGGGGCGGGCGGCGAGGCCCGTGATCCACGCGGCGTCGGTGCGTCGGCCGCCGGCCCGGTCGAGGTCGAGCCCGGTGTAGTGCACGGAGGTTCTCCTGTCGTTCCTCGCCCGGCGCGGGGCCGGAGCGGGGGGCGGGTGGCTCACCCCTGGCCGCCCGCCGGGGCGGAACCCCCCGCCGTGGCGGGATCCGGCTCGGGGGCGCGCTCCCCAAGGGAGGCGCCGAGCGCGGCGAAGGCGGCGGCCAGATCGTCCGGACAGTCGTCCAGGAGGCCGGCGACAGCCTCCCACACCACCCGCGACGCCCGGACGAGGAGATGGTCCTGAGGGGGCGTCAGGAAGTACTGGAACTGGAGCATCTCCAACGGGGCGGCGATCTGGACCAGGACATGGTCCGGGGTCTCGATCAGCCATCCGTCGAACCGGTCCGATTCGACAATGTTTTCCACCGCGGAACGGACCGGTGCGATGTCGACGGGTTCGGGGCGTCGTCTGCGGAGCACGCTCAGTCCTCGTACCGGATGGGCTCGTAGGAGGCGAGCCGTTCGAAGTCGCGGTAGAGGGCTTCGTAGTCGTGGTTGCGGACCAGGAACATGCCGCCGTTGTCGATGAGGGAGGCGCCCTGCTTGATCTCCTCGCCGACGCGGACCTTCCACCTCATCTCGACCTCGCTCTCCACGTCCGGGTCCACCAGCTCGGCGACGATCCCCGGCCGCTTGGGCATGACGGCGTCGAAGCAGTACATCTGCTCCTGGTCCCAGGGGTGGCTCGGCAGGCCCGCCTCGATCTCGAAGGCCAGGTTGAGCAGTGCGATCGCGTAGTTCTGCTGCATGGCGGCGAGTCCGGCGAGTCCCTTGAAACGGGCGCCGACCTCCAGGAAGACCAGCTCGTCGTCCTTGGTGTGGAACAGCTCCAGGTGGCTCGCCCCGTCGAGCTTGCCGAGCGCGTCGAGGACCGTCTCGGCGAAGTCGATCATGCGCGGGACGCGCGGGTCGGAGTCGATGAGGTTGATGTCGGCGTTGACCCGGCCGCGCTGCACCTCGGTGGAGTTGACCAGGTACTCCGTCACCCCGCCGAAGACGGTCCGGCCGTCCTGGACGACGAGGTTGACGCTGTACATGGTGCCGTCGATGTGCTCCTCGTACTCGTAGCTGCGGCCGAGGTCGCGCGGGAGGGCGTGGAACTCCTCCGCCGTGAAGACCTTGTACACGCCGTCGGCGGAGGCGGCGTCGACCGGCTTGAGGACGAACGGCATGCCGACGTCCGCGACGATGCGGTCCAGGCAGGCGGCCGGGTCGTCCTGGAAGGCCTGCTGGTCGAAGCGCCCGAAGCGGGGCACGCGCAGCCCGGTTCCGGCCAGCTTCTCCTTCATCAGGCACTTGTCGCGGTACGGCAGGAGCTGTTCGTACGTCGGCCCGGCGAGGCCGAACTCCTCGCGCAGCTCGGCCGTCAGCAGCAGGTTGCGCTCGTCGAAGCAGTGCAGGGTGAGTTCGCCGGGCCCGGCCCCGGCGGCCAGCTCCCGGACGATGGCCCGGGTGGCGGCCGGGTCGACGATCGAGGACTCGGTGTACGACGGGTCCTCCAGGCCGCACGGGACGACGTGGATCCGGTGGAAGTAGGCCCGCTCGGCGTCCGAGACGTTGGCGCTGTCCTGCTCGGAGAAGATGCCGACGAAGTGGACCTTCTCCGGCTCCACCAGCAGGTCGTGGCGGAAGACTCCGAAGCCACGCGTCGATATCACTGCGACTGTCCTCATGCGGTTTCTCCGATCGACTTCGTGGTGTGCTGCGCTCGCCGTTCCAGCACCAGCAGCAGCGGGATCGCCAGCAGGCTCAGCCCCAGCAGGAAGAGCATCGGCAGGACCTCGCCCCTGGCGAGCAGGAAGGTGAGCAGACCTGGCGCGGCGACCTCGCCGACGGTCCAGGACAACTGGTAGGTGGCCAGGTAGCGGCCACGGATGTGCGCGGGTGCCATCGACACGCTGAGCGTCTCGACGGCGGGGAACGCGATGACCTCGGCGAGGGTGAAGACGACCATCGCCAGGAAGAGCCCCACGTAGGTGACGGCGTCGGGGGTCGTGTAGAGGACGGCGAACAGGCCGAAGGCGGCCGCGTTGAGCACCGCCGCCAGCATGATGACCCGGGTCATCCGGGACCCCTCGGTCCGTTTGGAGACGAGGGTCTGGGTGAGCGAGACCTGGACCGCGTTGACCACGATGAGGGTGCCGGCGGTCCAGGCGGGCAGCTCCAGGGCGTCGACGATGTAGATCGCGAGGAGCACCTTGATCAGCATCTGGCCGAAGACCAGGGTGGCGTTGACGCCGATGAGGAGGGTGTACGAGACGTCCCGCAGGACCGTCGCGTAACCGGCCTTGACCTGCTGCACCTGATCCGCGACGTCGGCGCCGGCGGCCGGTGCGGCGGGCTCCTGCCGGGCCGGCCGCCACGAGAACAGCAGGGTCGCGGCCAGGACGTAGCTGACCGCGTTGCCGACCACGATGGCGTGCAGGGCGGTCCCCTCGCCCAGGGTGAAGGCGAAGGCGGCGAGCGCGCCGCCGATGCCCATCGCCGTGTTGCGCAGGGCCGTCATGAAGCCGAACCAGCTGGTGCGCCGGTCCTCCGGCGAGGCCAGCACCACCAGACCGCTGCTGGAGGTCCAGTAGGTGGTGTGGCCGACCTGCACCAGGAAGACGACGAGGATGATCTGCCACACGGAGTGGGCCATGAGGAAGCCGAGGTATCCGGCGACCGAGACGAGGTTGCCCCAGGCGGCGGTCCGGCGGGCGCTGAACCGGTCGATCAGCGGCCCCACGACGATCGAGGCGGGCAGGGCGATCAGCCGCGCGACGGTCATCGCGGCGCCGATGGCCGTGACGGAGACCGAGGTCGTCCTGGCGAAATACACCAGGGTGAACGCCATGATCAGCCCGGTGCCGAGGCTGTCGATGAGGCTGGCGGAGACGAACCTTCCGTTTCCCTTCAGGCGCGGTACGCCGAGCCTCTGCCAGACCGTCTCGGGTGCGAGGGTGGTTGCCACTGTCCCGGCTCTCTCTCGTTGACTCGTGGGGGCGGCGTCGGGCTCAGCCCGCGGCGGGACGGGTGACGACCCGCACCCGGCCGATGAGCGCGTCGATGCGCTCGATGGCGGCCGCGGTGGTGTCGGCGGTGACCAGGACCTGCACGTGGCGGCCGAAGTTGTCGCTCATCGGCTCGATCACGTCGCCGGGGGCCACGTGGACGTCGACACCGAACACCCCGGGCTCGGCGCGCAGTTCCTCCACCCCTTCGACGCCCTCGACGATGCCGGGCTCGCCGTTGACCCACTTGGTGGCGGCGCCGAGGACGGGCTCCGGGCGGGCGGTGAGAGCGGGCAGGACGCGGGTCGGCCAGCCGGAGGCGTACCGCTCGATGTCGAAGCCGTGGGTGACGGCCATGAAGTCCAGGAGCCGGTCGCCGGCGACCCGGTCGTGGCCCTCGATGATCCGCGGGCCCTTCGAGGAGAGCCTGATCTCGGTGTGGCCGACACCGTCCTTCAGTCCCATGGCCGTGAGGAAGCCGACGACGTGGTCCTCGATGACGGTCTCGTCCTCGGCGCTCAGGATCGCCGGGAGGGCGTGGCCCATCTCGACGCAGCCGTCGGCGAACTTGTCGGTGATCGAGACGACGATGTGCCGGCCGTCGAAGGAGAAGCTCTCGACGCTGTACTCGACGCCGTCGATGTACTCCTCGGCGATGAAGCGGTCGACGGGGTAGAAGGTGGCCATCGGCAGGTCGTCGCGGCCGCGCAGGCCGGTCAGCTCCGCCCACGCCTCGTCCGCCTCCTCCGGACCGTCGATGACCGCGATGCCCCGGCTGGCGGTGCCGTCCAGCGGCTTGACGATGACCGGGAAGCCGTACCGTCCGGCGAAGTCGCGCACGTCGTCGGCGGAGGCGACCTCGGCGCAGCCCACCGACTCGAAGCCGGTGCTGTGCAGCCACTCGCGCATCCGCAGCTTGTCGTGGAAGCGCCGCGCCACCTCGTACGAGGTGCCGTCGAAGCCCAGCATGTCGTTGATCCGGCCGGCCAGTTCGGTGGCCTGCTCCACCAGGGTCATGACCGCGGTGAAGCCGTACGCCTCGTGGGCGGCGCGGACGAGGGGGCGGGTCACCTCCCAGTCGAGGTAGTCCACCAGCAGCAGCACGTCGGCGACCTCGGCCTGGCCGGGGAGCAGGCGCTCCTTGTGCTGGAGGAAGACGATCCGCAGGCCGAGCTCCTTGGCCTTGCGCAGGGCTTCCAGCCGCCCGCCGATGATCAGGATGGTGGCGGGGGTGTCGCCGCCGTCGGGGGTACGGGAGGGGGTGTCGGTGTCCACGTGGGCCGCTCCTTCGCTCGTCGTCATGAGGCCGCGGCCACCGGGGCGCGTCCGTCGGTCGCGGGGCGCCTGCGGGCGCCTTCCGCCTCGTCGTAGAGGGCCTCGACGATGATCTCCAGGCCCCGCAGCAGGCTGCTGTCCTCCGCGATCAGCGGCGGCAGGATCTTGACGACCTCGCTGTCGCGGCCGCAGGTCTCCACGATCAGTCCGTGGTCGAAGCAGCGGCGGGAGACCTTGGCGCCGGAAATGTTGGTGCCGCTGAGGTCGATGCCCTGGATGAGGCCGCGGCCCCGCAGCAGGGCGCCGAAGCGGGTGCCGACCTCGCGCCGAAGGAGGTCGGTGACCAGCTCGCCCTTGCGGCGCACCTCGGCGCCGAAGGCCGGGTCGGCGCCGTCCGCCCAGTGGGCGCGCAGGGCGGCGGTGGCCGCGACGAAGGCGAGCTGGTTGCCGCGGAAGGTGCCGTTGTGCTGGCCCGGCTTCCAGATGTCGTACTCGGGCTTGAGCAGCAGCAGCGCCATCGGCAGGCCGTAGCCGCTGATCGACTTGGAGAGGGTGATCAGGTCGGGGGCGATGCCGGCCTCTTCGAAGGAGAAGAACGAGCCGGTACGGCCGCAGCCGACCTGGATGTCGTCGACGACGAGGAGCACCCGGTGGGTGTCGCACCAGCGGCGCAGCGCGGTGAGGAACGCGTCGGGGGCGACGTACACCCCGCCCTCGCACTGGACGGTCTCCAGGAGCACGGCGGCCGGCTTCTCGACGCCGGAGCTGGGGTCGCCCACCAGCCGGTCGAGGAGGTCCAGGCTGTCGAACGGGCCCATCGGGGAGTCCGGGTAGGGCACGTGGGTGACCCCGGAGAGGGTGGGGCGCAGGCCCTGCTTGTAGAAGTCGGAGCCGACCGCGGCGAGCGCGCCGGTGCTCATGCCGTGGAAACCGCCGCCGAAGGCGATCACGTTGGTCCGCCCGGTGACCAGGCGGGCGACCTTGAGGGCGGCCTCGACCGCGTTGGTCCCCGACGGGCTGCAGAACTGCACCTTGTGGTCGAGGCCGCGCGGCCTCAGCACGAGGTCCCGGAAGGTCTCGAGGAAGTCCTGCTTGACGGTGGTCGCCAGGTCGAGGCCGTGGGTCAGGCCGTCGCGCTCCATGTGGTCGATGAGGGCCCGCTTGGCGAACTCCGGGTTGTGGCCGTAGTTCAGGGCCCCGGCCCCGGCGAGGAAGTCGAGGTAGCGGGTTCCGTCCGCGCTGACCAGGAACTCCCTGCTGGCGGTCTCGAAGGTGGCGGGGAAGGACCGCGCGTAGGAGCGGACCGCCGATTCACGGTCCTCGTACACCTCGGCCAGGCCTGGGCCCTGGTTCATGGTTCCCTCTCTGTCGGGTGCGGGGGCGGTCACGACTGCGGTCCGGCGGGCGCGGGCAGCTCCCGGCCGATGTGCTCGGAGAAGGCGACGGTGTTGTGCGGGTTGTCGCCGAGCCGAACGCCGTTGACGACGACCTCCTGGCGGGCGGCGAGGCCGCGCCGGTGCGCCTCGGCGGCCGTGGGGGCGGTGACGATGAACATGCCGACGGCGTCGAGCTGGTCGGCGCGGCCGCTGAGCCGCTCCCCCGGGCTCTTGGTGGCGCGGGCGGCGATGCTGTCGGCGGGGAACTCGATGGTGCGGAACTCGGTGGTGCCCGGCGGGGGCAGGACCACCATCTCGACCGCGTACCGGGGCGGCCGGGCGGTGAAGCCGAGGTCCGGGGCGACGCCGCACCCGACGTCGACGAGGACGCTCGCGTAGTCGAGTCCGTACGCCTCTCCGATGGACACCGGGGAGGCGAAGCCGGCGGCGCGCGGGTTGAAGTCGATGAGTTCGGCGGTGCCGTCGTCGGCGACCATGAACTCCAGGTGGGTGGGCCCGTGGTGGAAGCCCAGGCACTCGTGGACCGCGCGCGACTTCTCCACCAGCTCGGCGAGGCGCGGGTGGTGGTAGGGGGTCTGCATGCCCTGCTCGACGACCGGGTCGGCGGCGAGGACGTAGCGTCCGGTGAGGGTGACGAAGCCGACCTCGCCGCGGTGCACCACGGATTCGACGGAGAGGAGTTCGCCCTCGGCCTTCTCCTCCAGGACGAAGCCGCCGTGGGCCCGGATGTAGTCGCGCATCAGGGGGTTGACGACGTCGGCGGTGCGGACCCGCTCGGCCGTGTCGCGCAGTTCGGCGAGGGTGGAGACCTCGAAGCAGAGCGCGCTGCCGGTGCCGTTGGCGGGCTTCAGGACGGCCGCCCGGGAGAACTCCCAGCTCTCCCAGGCCAGCGCCTCGTCGAGCGGGACTCCGCGCAGCGCGGAGAGGCCCGCGTCGTGCAGCGTGGCGCGCACCCGGGTCTTGTCGAGGATGCGCAGCAGGGTCGCCGGGTCGGTCGTCGGGAGGCCGGCGAGCTGCCGCAGGGCGGCCTGGTGGGGCAGGGTCGGCTCGAACATGCTGTGCGTGCCGACGATGTCGTACCGGTCGGCCAGGTCCTTCAGGACGGCGTCGAGCGCCGGGGTGTCGGTCCACGAGGCGATGGTGACGCGCTCGTCGACGAGGCCGTCCGGGACGGTGAAGGGGCCGGCCGCGCACAGGGGGTTGTGGTTGAGGGCGACGATGTCGAAGCCTCGCGCCTTGGCCTCCTGCGCGGTGTAGAGCATGGCGTTCATCAGCTCGAAGAGGACGAACGCTTTTCTGCGGGGCATGGCGTTCTCACTTCCCTGTGGGGACGGCGTCGGCGTGCGGCGCGGTGGCCGCGGCCGGTTCGGCCCCGATGTCGGTGCGGTAGCGCATGCCGGGGAAGGAGATGCGCTGGATGCGGTCGTAGGCCCTGCGCCGGGCCTGCTCGGGCGTCCGCCCGGCGCCGACGACGTGGACGACGCGGCCGCCGGTGGTCCGCGGCACGCCGGCGGTGTCGCGGCGCACGTTGGCGCAGAAGACGACCGTCTCGGCGGGGCCGTCGGCCGGACGGGGCTCGGCGGGCCCGTCGGACCGGTCCAGGCCGTGGACCGGCTGGCCGGTGGCGAAGGCGCCGAAGGGCCAGCCGACCAGGGCCTGCGGGTCGGCCTGGTCCAGGCAGCCCTGGACCAGGGCGACGGAGCAGCGGGCGAGGCCGTCGGTGTCGAGCCGGTGCCGGGCGAGGTCGCGGGCGAGGACGGCGCGGCACAGCTCGGTGAAGTCGCTGCGGACGCCCGGCAGGACGACCTGGGCCTCGGAGTCGCCGAACCGGGCGTTGATCTCGATGACGACCGGGCCGCGGGGGGTGAGCATGGCGCCGATGTAGACGAAGCCGGTGAAGTCGAGCCCCTCCGCCCGCAGTCCGCGCACCAGCGGGTCGACGAGCGTGGCGCGCAGCTCCTCGCACAGCGCGGGACTGTCGTACGGGTGCGGGGCCACGGACCCCATGCCGTCGCAGTTCTTGCCGGCGTCGGCCTCCAGGGTGCGCTTGTAGTCCATGGCGGTCGGGAAGACGAGGGCGCTGTCGCCGTCGAGGAGGGCGAACACCGAGATCTCGCGGCCGGTGAGGCGTTCCTCGACGACGAGCCGCAGCCCGGGGCCGTCGCCGGCGTCGGCGGTGCGCGCGGCCTCCGCCTCGAACCGGTCGATCGCCGCGAGGGCCTCGCCCGGGGTGTCGCAGACCACCGATCCGTCGCCGTCCGGGGTGAGCCCGTCGGTCTTGACGACACAGTGGTACGGCCGCGAGGCGACGTACTCCCTCGCCTTCGCCGCGTCCGTGAACACCTCGAACTCGGCGACGGGGATGCCGTGGTCGCGGCAGAACTCCTTGCCGCGGGTCTTGCTGGACTCCAGGGCGGCGGCGGCCGCGGTGGGCCCGATGACCCGGTGGCCGGCCCGGCGCAGCTCGTCGACGTACCCCTGGGACAGGGCGTCGATGTTGGAGACGAAGACGAACTCGACGGGGTGCGCGGCCAGGTAGTCGAGGGCCGTGCGGGGATCGTCGAGCCTGATCGAGCCGGCGGGCAGGATGCGCGGGTGGTTGACGACGTCGCAGCCGGGGCCGTAGTGGACGGTCACGTGCGCGTCGGTGCGGGTGAACAGGTCGCAGATCGCGTGGCCGCGTCCGGTGCCGTCGACGACGAGCACGGAGTGGGGTCCGGAGGTCATCGGGTCACCCCGTCCTGGTGGTGGTGAGTGGTGCGGACGGTGTGGCGGTGACCCAGTCGCGGACGCTGTTGCCGACGTACACGTGGGTGAGCAGGCCGCCCCACGCCTCGAAGTAGCGTTCGGCGTTGCCGGTCGCCAGGTCCTCGTTGCGGATCCAGGAGGAGTTCGCCCAGTCGACCTTCGGGCGGACGTGGTGGAGGTCGTGCTGGACGGTGTCGCCGACGAGGATCCACGTCCGGTACGGCGCGTAGAGCAGCACCATGCGCAGCCACCAGCCGGTCCAGGCGCCGCAGCGGGCGAGCGGTCCGGCGCCGGTGGTGTCCGGGACGGGCGCGCCGCAGAAGCGGCCGAAGGTGAGCTGGTCGCGCTGGGCCTTGGTGAGCCGCTCGGCGTTGTCGTACAGCCACCAGCGGTGCTCGCTGAGGGTGTAGAGCAGGGTCTGGTTCTGGAAGAAGAAGGTGGCCGGGAGGAACCAGAAGAGCAGCCAGGGGAGCCACCAGCCGGTGAACCAGAGGAAGGCGGCGGTGCCGGCGAGGTAGGTGTACGCCATCACCATGCGGTAGAGCGGCGACCGGGCGAGGAAGTTGGCGCGGATCCGGCTGGAGAGGAAACCCCAGTGGTGCGCCGGGGACAGGACGGCCTTGAGCAGGTAGCGCCGGAACTCCCGCCGGGTCATGCCGGGCCGGGCGCCGGTGCTCTGCAGGTAGACGGTGTCGCCGTCCTTGAGGGAGCAGGGGAAGGCGTGGTGGGTGAGGTGCTCCTGGCGGTTCCCGTCGTACGGCGGGCGCCACAGCAGGGTGGTGATGATCTCGCTGACGACGCGGTTCCCGGCGGTGGAGCCGGTGAACATCTTGTGCAGCGTCTGGTGGACGACGACCACGTCGAGGCGGCGCATGCCGCCGGCGGTGGTGGGCCAGGAGAGCAGCACCAGCGGGACGAGGACGTACCACGGGCAGGTCAGCGCGTAGACGCCGAGGGCGATGCCGAAGGCGGTCTGCACGGCGCCGGCGATCAGGGCCAGGGTCGGCCGCCAGAGCACCCGCGGCCGGGCACCGGCCAGGGGCACTCCGGTCACCCAGGTCAGGAAGGGCTGCACGGCGCGCGGCAGGCCGCGCATCGTCTCACGCGGCTGTGTCGACCGGCCGGGGCGCGCGCCGTCGCCGGCGCGCGGGGTCTCGGTGCGGTGGGACGGCATCGGCTCACGGGAGGGCACCGACGGCTCCTCGGTGGACGGCCGCATCGGTTCAGCCGGCACTTCGGGGGTCCCGGACGCCACCGAAGAGGGTGTCGTTGGTCTCGTGCGTCAGCGACTTGGTCAGGTCCTCGGAGCTGGCCAGCGTCATGTTGACGATGGTGCGGCGGCCCTCGCCGCGGATGGGGTGCACGCGGTGCATCGTGGTGTTGGTCTTGACGACGTACGCGTCGCCCGCCTCCAGCGCGTACGAACGGACCTGACTGCTGATCAGGGCGCCGTAGACGTCCGGGTTCTCCTTGTCCCAGGAGGTGTGGGGGACGGCCTGGACGAATCCGCCCTCGGTGTAGTGCGGGGCTTCGAGGACCAGGATGATGCCGTAGGTGTAGTCGTCCCAGTGCCAGCCGTGGGTGTCACCGGACTTGCCGAGGCGGCTGATGACGTAGTGCTCGCCGGCGTACGGGCAGGAGTGCACCTGCTCGCCGACGATGTCGGAGACGAATCCGAGGAGTTCGGACGAGAAGTAGAAGGCGTCGATCAGCGGGCCTTCGTCCTTGATCACCGGCTGCCCGACCGTGGTCATGCTGCGCGGCGTGTTGTCGGTGATCTCGAAGACGAGGTCGTGGTTCACCCCGTACCTGTCCATGATGGAGCAGGCCTCGTCCTTGATCGGCGCGAAGAGTTCGGGCGGACAGAGCTGCCGGAGCGGGACGATGTGTTCCGAGGCGAACTGCTCGCGCAGCGCGGCCTTCCGGTCGGCGTCGAACGTCTCCGTGATATAGCGGCCGAGCAGTCCGTTCACCTCGGCTGCCGTGACGCGCAGCGTGCTTCCCTCAGCGGTCTCAGCGGTCATCTGATGTCCCTCGTGGTGTGGTGGTGCGGTGCGGAGCTCTGCGGGCGGAATTGCGGCTCGGAACGCGCGGCGGAGTTCCGGGGGTTCACAGCGCGGCGTCGGCCGGCCGCCGGAACTCCAGCGCGTGGACCGAGAACCGCTCTCCTTCGAATTCGGCGCTGCCGATCGCCCGCTGGGCCTCGAGAATGCCGAGCATGGTCTCCTTGTGCTCCGCGTAGGCCAGCAGCGGAATGTCCATCTCGCACACTTCGAGCGTGCGCCACTCGTAGCCGCGCATCTCGAGATCGGCGATGGTGCGCGGGACGTCGGCGAGCGAGGAGTGCGCCATGATCAGCCGGCCGCCGGGGGCGAGGAGGTCGTCCATGCGGGCGACGACGGCGTCGTACAGCGCGCGGCCGTTCCGGCCGGCGACCAGGGCGGTCTCGAGCCCGTTGTCGGTGGCGTAGCTCGGGTCGTGCGGCAGGTGCGGCGGGTTGGTGACGACCAGGTCGAACTTGGTGGCGGGGGTGTACTGCGCCAGGTCGGCCGTCACGCAGGAGAGGCGCCCGGTGTCCAGGCCGTTGAGCTCGACGTTGGACCGGGTCTCGGGCGCCGAGGCGGCGTTGATGTCCAGCGCGGTCACGTGCGCGGCGCCGGCGGCGAGCAGCGCGACGGTGTAGAGGCCGGAACCGCAGCCGACGTCGAGCGCGCGGACGCCTTCGAGGTCCAGGGCGTGCTCACCGTCGAGCGCGGCGACCAGGCTGAGGCCGCAGTCGGTGGGGAACAGCACCTCGGAAGGGTCGTCGACGCCGATGCGCAGCTTCCTGCCGCGGAACTCGAAGACGCCGTAGGACGGCCGCGCGGCCCAGAGGGATCCGTTCTCGCCGCTGGGCAGGACGCGCTTCCTGGTGAGGACCTTCGTGGGGGCGTGGGTCATCGCAGCCGGGACCTTTCGACTCGTGTACGGCGGACAGCCGGAATTCACCCGTGTCCGATAAAAGTCCGGACCAAGGCAGGCGATTTCCAGCCAGGCAAAATGATCGTCAGTAAAGGGTCGGGAAAAGGTGATGCGGAATGGACCTCAAAAGGGCATGGGCATGACACATCTCAGGCATGTGACGGAGTGCGGAAAAAGGACGCACTAGGCACGCCGGACGTGATATGGGTTCGCAACCGCAGAGGATGGGCCGTCTACCGGGACGACCGTCAGAACACCGCCGACTGGCTCGCTACAGGGGCCCCGACGCAGATCAGGGGGGCCCGGCGGGGGCGGGAAAGGTGCGTGAAGGACTGTACGGGTGGGGGGAACGCCACGAGCGCAAACCCACCCGTTTTCGGGTGTTCATACAACGTACTGCCTCCGGCTGGCGGGTGACCGTATTCGGACCTGCGAGGAAGGGGTGATCCTCTACAGGGAGTCGAGCAGTATTTCAGGCCGTGCGGCCGGGCATGGTGTGCGCGGCATCCGACAAGCTAATGATCGGGAATGCCGTCCGTCAACCTTTCGCGATCGGCCAATTACGCTACTCGAAAGTTGTGCGGTGCTTGGAATAAATGATTCCGAGCTCAGAAAGGGTGGATACCACCCCACAAACGGGCGTTACGGGCCATGGAATCCGGCCATGCGCCGCGTGACGATCAAGCTTCTCGTGGGCACAACTCCCTTGGGGGGTGGGCGTGATGCCGATCGAGATGTGGTGGTTCCTCGCCGCGGCCTGCGGCCAACTGGTCGCGGCGGCGGTTCTGTTGCGAAACCGCAGCCCGCAGGGGGTGGAGCTGTCCCCGCAGGCGCTCGCCCTCCTGCGGGGCGGACGGCGGGCCGCCGTCACCGTGGCCCTCGTCGCCCTGCACCAGCGGGGAGCCGTGGCCGCCGGGCGCAAGGGCACCATTCGCGCCAACGGCGGCCCGGGACAGACCCGCGACCCGATACAGCTCGGAGTGCACCGCTCACTTCAACGCGCTCTGGACATAAGGGTGTTGGCGGCCCGCCCGGCCGCGCGCCGGGCTGTCGACGCGCTGTGGGGCGAGCTGGGGCGCGCCGGTCTCGTACGGCCTCCGGGGCGCGCGCCGCTCGTGCGGGCCCTGCTCGGCTGCGTACCGCTCACGCTGGCGGCGGGGCTGCTGACCGCCATGCCGTCCGGCGGCGGGCTCGTCCTGGCCCTCGCCCTGGTGGCCGTCCCGCTGGCGGGGGCGGCGGTGCTCCTCCGGCTGCCGCCGACCTCGCGCGCCGCGCACCGGCTCCTGGCGGGGCTCCGCGAGCGGCACCCGCTGCCGGCGGACCGCGCCGAGGTCTCGGACGGGGAGCTGGTCCAGCTGTACGTCGCGCTGTACGGCGACCCCGCCCTCGCCCTGTTCCTGCCCCGGTTCTCCCGCGACGGCGGTCTGCTGACCCGCGACACCCGTTGAGGCCGCGCGCCATACTCGTCGTATGCGCATCCGAGCGGCCACACCGACCGACCTCCCCGTGCTCCAGGACATCGAACGGGCCGCGGGCGAGCCCTTCCGCTCCCTCGGCATGGCGGCCATCGCCGACGACGAACCGCTCTCCCTGGACGTCCTGGACACCTACCGGCGGGCCGGCCGCGCCTGGGTGGCGGCCGACGCGGCCGACCTCCCGATCGGCTATCTGCTCACGGACCCGGTCGACGGGGCGGCCCACATCGAACAGGTCTCGGTGCACCCGGCCGCCGCCCGCCGCGGCATCGGACGCTCGCTCATCGAGCACCTGGCCGCGGGCGCGGGGCGGCGGGGGCTGACCGCGCTGACGCTGACGACCTTCAGCGAGGTGCCGTGGAACGCGCCGTACTACACCCGCCTCGGCTTCCGCGCCCTCACCGACGCGGACCCGGCGCTCACCGCCGGCCTGCGGGCCATCCAACGGGCCGAGGCGGCGCACGGCCTGGCGACCTGGCCGCGGGTGTGCATGCGCCGGGACCTGGCCGGGGCCGGCGCTCCCGGCTTCCGGCCGGGCGGGTGACGAGGGGGGCGCGCGGCGGGGCGGATGCCGACGGCCCCGGAGACGGGTGCCCGGCCGGGGGCTGGGTGAGCGCTTCCGCTCCCCGAAGCCGACCCCGGGAGGATCAGTGCGCGCCGCCCCCGCCCTCACCCCCGTACCGCCGTCGCAGCTCCACCTTCCGTACCTTCCCGCTCACGGTCATCGGGAATTCGGCGAGGATCTCCACCCGGCGCGGGATCTTGTAGTGCGCAAGCCGGTCGCGGCAGAAGGCCGTGACGTCCTCCAGGGTCGGCGGGTCGGCCGGGTCGCGCGGGATCACGCAGGCGAGGATCTCCTCGCCGTACCGCTCGTCGGGCACGCCGACGACCTGGACGTCGGCGATCTTCTCGTGGCCGTAGAGGAACTCCTCGATCTCGCGTGGGTAGACGTTCTCCCCGCCCCGGATGATCATGTCCTTGATGCGGCCGACGATCCTGACGTACCCGTCCTCGCGCATCTCCGCGAGGTCCCCGGTGTGCATCCAGCGGCTCGGGTCGATCGCCTCGGCGGTCTTCTCCGGCTCGTCCCAGTAGCCCAGCATCACGCTGTACCCCCGGGTGCACAGCTCGCCCGCCGTCCCGCGCTCCACCGTCAGGCCCGTGGCCGGGTCGACGATCTTCACCTCGACGTGCGGCATGACCCGGCCGACCGTCCCCGTCCGCCGCTCCAGGTCGTCGTCGCGGCGGGTCTGGGTCGAGACGGGAGAGGTCTCGGTCATGCCGTAACAGATCGACACCTCCGCCATGTTCATCTCCGCGACGACCCGCTTCATCACCTCCACCGGGCAGGGGGAACCCGCCATGATCCCGGTGCGCAGCGTCGAGAGGTCGTACGCCCCGAAGTCGGGGAGGTTCAGCTCCGCGATGAACATCGTCGGCACGCCGTACAGCGAGGTGCACCGCTCCTCCTCGACCGCGCGGAGGGTGGCCGCGGGGTCGAAGGACGGGGCGGGGATGACCAGGCAGGCGCCGTGCGAGGTGGCCGCGAGATTCCCCATCACCATGCCGAAGCAGTGGTAGAAGGGAACGGGCACGCAGACGCGGTCGTGCTCGGTGTAGGCGATCATCTCCCCGACGGAAAAACCGTTGTTGAGGATGTTGTGGTGGGAGAGGGTGGCCCCCTTGGGGAAGCCCGTCGTACCGGAGGTGTACTGGATGTTGACCGGCTCGTCGCAGGAGAGCTCGGCCGGCCGGCGGTCCCCCGCGGGACGGGCGAACAGCGCGTCCCAGCTCGGATCGCCGAAGTAGACGGCCTCGCGCAGCTCCGGACACTCCGCGCGGACCTCCTCGACCATCGCGCGGTAGTCGCTCGTCTTGTGGCTCAGCGAGGCGAAGAGCAGCGAGACGCCGGCCTGCCGAAGGACGTACGCCAACTCGTGCGCGCGGTAGGCGGGGTTGATGTTCACCATGATCGCGCCGATGCGGGCGGTCGCGTACTGCACGAGCACCCACTCGGCGCGGTTCACCGCCCAGATCCCCACCCGGTCGCCCTTCGCGACCCCGCTGCCGAGCAGCGCGTCGGCCAACCGCTCGACGTCCGCACCGAGTTGCACGTACGTCCAGCGGCGCCCGGCGGGGACGTCGACCAGCGCCTCGCGCTCCGGCCAGGTCGCGACGGCCCGGTCGAGGTTCGCCCCGATCGTGTCGCCGAGGAGCGGGGTGGTGCTCGCCCCGTGGGCGTACGACAGCGTCATGCGAGGTCCCCTTCCGCGTACTCCGTGCCCTCGCCCTTCGCGGTGCGCTCGCGCAGCTCGATCCGCCGGATCTTGCCCGACACGGTCTTCGGCAGCTCGGCGAACTCGATGCGCCGCACCCGCTTGTACGGCGCCAGCACCGCGCGGGAGTGCGCGAAGAGCACCTTCGCGGTCTCGGCGTCGGGCGTCCAGCCCTCCGCGAGGACCACGTACGCCTTCGGGACGGCGAGCCGCAGCGGGTCGGGCGCCGGGACGACGGCGGCCTCGGCGACCGCCTCGTGCTCCAGGAGTGCGCTCTCCAGCTCGAACGGGCTGATCTTGTAGTCACTGGCCTTGAACACGTCGTCGGCCCGGCCGATGTAGGTGATGTACCCGTCGGCGTCGCGGGAACCGATGTCCCCGGTGCGGTAGTAGCCCCCGGCCATCGCCTCGGCCGTCCGCTCGGGGTCGCCGTGGTAGCCGGTCATCAGGCCCACCGGGTCGTTGGAGAGATCGAGGCAGATCTCGCCCTCGTCGACGTCCGCGCGCCCGCTGACGGGGTCGACGAGGGTGACCCGGAAGCCGGGGCTCGGCCGGCCCATGGAGCCCTCCTTGAGCCGCTGGCCCGGGCTGTTTGAGACCTGGACGGCGGTCTCCGTCTGGCCGAACCCGTCCCGGATGGTGACGCCCCAGGCCCGGCGTACGGACTCGATGACCTCCGGGTTGAGCGGCTCGCCCGCGGCGACGACCTCGCGCGGAGGGCGCTTCAGCTGCGTGAGATCGGCCTGGATCAGCATCCGCCAGACCGTCGGCGGGGCGCAGAAGCTGGTCACCCCGTTCCGCTCCATCTCGGCCAGCAGCCGGGCCGGGTCGAAGCGGGTGTAGTTGTGGAGGAAGACGGTCGCCTCGGCGTTCCACGGCGCGAAGAGGTTCGACCAGGCGTGCTTGGCCCAGCCGGGCGAGGAGATGTTCAGATGCACGTCGCCGGGCTTCAGCCCGATCCAGAACATGGTGGCGAGGTGGCCGACGGGATACGAGGTGTGGGTGTGCTCGACGAGCTTGGGGCGGGCGGTCGTACCGGAGGTGAAGTACAGCATCAGCGGGTCGTCCGCGCGGGTGACCCCGTCCGGTTCGAAGCGCTCGGACGCGCCGTACGCCTCCTCGTAGCCGGCCCAGCCCGCGCGCTCGCCCCCGACGACGATCCGGGTGTACTCCCCCGGTACGTCGTCGAACTTGTCCGTGTCCTCGGCGCGCACGAGCACATGCCGGGCGCGGCCGCGCTCGACCCGGTCGCGCAGATCGGCCGGGCCGAGCAGCGGGGTCGCGGGGATGACGACGGCGCGGAGCTTCATGGCGGCGAGCGCGGTCTCCCACAGCTCCGCCTGGTTGCCGAGCATGACGATGATCCGGTCTCCGGCACGCACGCCCTGTCCGCGCAGCCAGTTGGCGGCCCGGGCGGAACGGGCGGACATCTCGGCGAAGCTCAGCCTCGTCTCGGAACCGTCCTCCTCGACGAGGTGCAGCGCGGTCCTGTCGTTGCCGGCCGCGATGACGTCGAACCAGTCGAGGGCCCAGTTGAAACGCTCGGGGCGGGGCCAGGCGAAGCCCTCGTACGCCGTGGCGTAGTCCTCGCGGTGCTCCAGCAGGAAGTCCCGGGCGGCCCGGAACCTCTCCGTCGCGCTGGTGGCCGTCATGTGTCCTCCTCGTTGCGGGACCGGTCAGGGACATCGTGTAATCGGTGACCCAGGTCTCACTACCCCCGTTCGGGGGTGAAGGAGAGGTTCCGTGAGCGAGCGGACTCGGCGGACGCACGAGGGGGAGATGCGCGCGGCGCTGCTGCGACTGCGCCGGACCACCGGGCTGCAGGTGGTCTTCGGCGGGCTGCTCCACGACGGCCGCCGGTTGCGGATCGCGGACGTGGACGGCGCCGTGACGCCGGCCCTGCACGGTCTGTCGATCACGACGGGCAGCGGCCTGGGCGGGAGGTGCCTGGCCCTGTCGCGGCCGTGCGCGGTCACGGACTACGCCTCCGCCCGGCACATCACGCACGAGTATGACGGGCCGGTGGCGGCGGAGGGGCTGCGGTCGGTGGTCGCCGTGCCCGTCGTCGTACGGCGGAAGGTGCGGGGGGTGCTGTACGGGGCGCTGCGTGACGCGCTGCCGATCGGCGACCGCGTCTTCGACGCGGCGGTGGCGGCGGCCCGGGACGTGGAACAGGCCCTGGCGGTAAGGGACGAGACCCGGATCGGTCTGCCGGGGGCGGGCGCGGCACCGGGGTCTGCGGTCGCGGGGGCGTCGTGGGAGGAGGTGCGGCAGGCGGAGGAGGAGCTGCGGGGGCTGGCGCCCCTGGTCGGCGACCCGGAGCTGCGGGCGCGGCTGCTCGCGGTCTGCGGACGCCTGGAGACGGCGTCGGCCGGACCGGGCCCGCGGACGGCGACGCACGGGGTCGACCGGCCGCCGGGGGCGACGCTGACGCCGCGCGAGACGGAGGTCCTGGCGACGGTGGCCTCGGGCGCGACCAACGCGGTGGCCGCGTCGCGGCTCGGCCTGCGCCCGGAGACGGTGAAGGGGTACCTCCGCTCGGTCATGCGGAAGCTGGGGGCGCACACCCGGCTGGAGGCGGTGGTGACGGCCCGTCGGGCGGGGCTGCTGCCGTGGGACGGACCGTGACCGCCCCGGGGGACGAGGCACACCCGGCTCCACGCGGCGGCTGCACGGCGGCTGCACGGCGGACGGCTCTACGCGTGGACGCCTATGCGGCGACGGCGCCGAACCGGATCTCGTACGGCAGTCCCTCGCGCGCCATCACGCCGAGCACGCGCTCGGCCTCCGCGGTCAGGTCGTCCCGCTGGGCCTTGTCGGGGCGGCCGAAGGGCTCGATGGTCATCGTCGTGCGCTCCTTGGCCTCCTCCAGGCGCCACAGCCCGGCGAGGAAACCGTCGAGGAGGAAGACGCAGTACGCCTGATTCCCCTTCCAGGTGCGGTCCTTCGCCTCGGCGGGCACGAGCCGGGAGCGGTCGGCGTGGGAGAGCAGCACATTGTCGAACTCGGGAAGGAAGCGCGGCGGGGCCAAGACGTCCTCGTCGGGGCGGGGGGCGTCGGGCACGTCGAAGAGCTCGACACCGCGCTCGTCGCGGAAGGTGAGGAGCCGGGGGCGCAGGCGCTCGAAGGCGTCACGGAGCCGGGTGAGGCCGGACCAGGTCTGCATGTCCTTGACGGAGGCGGGCCCGAAGGCGGCGAGGTAGCGCAGGACGGTCGCGTCGGGGGCGGGTGCGGGCTCGGCGGCGCGGCCGAGCCACGTCTCGGCGGTGGTCAGACACACCTGTCCGCTGCGGCGCCACAGGCCGCGCGGGGTGACCTGCACCAGCGGCAGCAGACAGCGGGCGGCGGTCCCGAGGGACTGCGGGTCGGCGTGCGGCCACTCCACGAGGAGCGCCTCCCGGATCTCCTTCGGGGTCCGGGGCCGCTCCTCGACGAGCTCGCGGGCGAGAACGGCGAGCCGGTCGAGGTCGACGCCGTCGAGACCCTTGCGGAAGAGGGTGAGCTCGCGGTCGCGGGCGGCCTGCACGAGGGGCCGGAGGGTGAACACGTCCTCGGCGGTGTGGGTGTGGATGGTGGAGCGCATGGTGACGATCCGGGCGACCTTCCGCTCCTCCATCAGCGCGGAGAGCGCCTCGGGCCGGAAGCCGGCGAGACGGGCGGCGAGGGCGTAGTAGGGCGGCTTGGTGTTCTGCGCCTGCAGCCCGAGAAGGTGCGAGACGGCGTCCTCGGCGGACAGCGCGGTACGGCTCAGCAGCGACTGCCGCGCGAGCGTGGCGCGCCCGAGGGCACGGGCGGTGAGGACCGGGGCGTTCGTCGTGGAGGCCATGGTGGGAACGGTACGGCGACTTGAGGACAGTTTTGGTCCGCAAGGGCCGGAGGAGGGGCAGTTTTCCACCGCGGGGGGCTTGATGGGCGCGGAGCCCGGCAGCGGGGGTGGTGCTGTGGCGAGAGCGCGCGGCGGTGGTCTCGTACGGCGCCGGCACTGCGTCGCCTCCGCCCCGGCGTGAGGCGCCCCGTATATCCTGCCGACGTCCCCGGGGGGCCGAGGACCTCGACCTCACGACCACGACCTCGAAGGGTGGACCCACGATGCCGGAGCGCCGCCCCCGCGCAGCCTGGCGGCGTCAGCCGGAGCCGCCGGCCGACACCACTCCGGCGCCGCCGGCCGATTCCGATGAGGGGTCGGCAGCCCGCTCGAGCGTGGTGCAGGGCACGCTGTACCGCGAGGGGCACCGGGTCTCCTCCCCCGGCTCGCTCGCCGAGATCTTCCGCCAGCTCCGCAAGCACCCGGACGGCATGGCGTGGATCGGCCTGCACCGTCCGACGGAGGCCGAACTCCACTCGCTGGCAGCCGAGTTCGACCTGCATGAGCTGGCGATCGAGGATGCCTTGGAGGCGCACCAGCGCCCCAAGCTGGAGCGCTATGGCGACACCCTCTTCGTCGTCCTGCGCGCGGCGCGTTACCTCGACGCCCAGGAGGAGGTCGACTTCGGCGAGCTGCACGTCTTCGTCGGCCGGGACTTCGTGATCACGGTCCGCCACGGCGCCGCCCCGGACCTCTCGGCGGTCCGCCACCGCATGGAGGAGAACCCCGAACTCCTGGCGCTCGGGCCGGAGGCGGTGCTGTACGCGATCCTCGACGCGGTGGTCGACGGCTACGCCCCGGTGGTGGAGGGCGTCCAGAACGACATCGACGAGATCGAGACCGAGGTCTTCGGCGGGGACCCCGCGGTCTCCCGCCGCATCTACGAACTCTCCCGCGAAATGGTCGAGTTCCAACGCGCCACCCGCCCTCTGGTGGGCATGCTGCACGCCCTGATGGCCGGCTTCGCCAAATACGGCACGGACGAGGAACTCCAGCGCTACCTCCGCGACGTCGCCGACCACGTCACCCACACCAGCGAACGCGTGGACGGCTTCCGCCAGGCCCTGACGGAGATCCTCACGGTCAACGCGACGCTGGTCACCCAACAACAGAACGCGGAGATGCGCGCCCTGGCGGAAGCCGGCTTCGAGCAGAACGAGGAGATCAAGAAGATCTCGGCCTGGGCGGCCATCCTCTTCGCACCCACACTGGTGGGAACCATTTACGGCATGAACTTCGAAACCATGCCGGAACTCCAATGGGCAGCCGGCTACCCCTTCGCGATTCTGCTGATGGCCGTGGTCTGCACGAGCCTGTACGTCATCTTCAAGAGGCGGGACTGGCTGTAGCGGCCCCCGGATCGCCTGATCAACTTCACGAATGCGCATGCCCGAGAAGGGCTGTCCCCTGCCCCTGGGGAGAATCCGGGGAGAAGGCGCGGCGCTGGGGCGCGGGCGCCCACCGCCCTTGCCTGCAGCTCTGGGGCCACCACGGGAACGGCCCGCTGACGTCCGTGTCTACGACCCCGACGCCAGCGCCGAAGCCGAAGCGCCGGACTCCCGCCGCTGAGTCCGGAAGGCTGCCGGGACCGGTTCATCTCAGAGCCGGCCCGGCAGCAGGACGTTGTACGCGCTGGCTCAGAGCGATGCCTCGACGCCGAGGCTTCCGGCGCCGATGGCTCCCTTCAGCACGTGGGCGATCTCCTCGGGCTTGAGGTCGATGCCGTCGAGCCCCTTCAGGGTCAGCGGGACCTCCTCCAGCGTGTACTCGCCCCGGCCTTCGGCACTGAACTCGGGGCCGGTTCGGTCGTCGAAGGACCAGGTCGCGATCCGGGCGAGGTAGAAGAACTGGCGCTCGTCGTCGGTCTCCACCGTGTGGAGGAGGCGGACGATGTCGGCCTTCCCCGCGATCTCCTCGTGGATCTCCCGGTGGAGGGCGGCCTCCCGGGACTCGTCGCCGGCCTCGACACCGCCGCCGGGCAGGACCCAGTATTCGGGGATGCCGGGCCTGGTGCGGCGGATGACCAGCATCGTGTCGTCGGCGGTGACGAGGACGGCGCGGACTCGTTCGATCATTTCGGTTCGTCTCCTTGCTTGTTGACGGTCTCAGTGGAGCAGCCAGCCGCCGTCGACGTGGACGGACTGCCCCGTGATGAACGAGGCGGAGGGGCCCACGAGGAACGCCACCAGGGCGGAGACGTCCTCGGGCCGGCCACGGCGCGGGACGCACTGCCGCTTGATCTGGTCCTCGGGCCGCGCACGGTGCCGGGCGGGAAGGGCGCGCTCTGCCTCGACCTGGATGGCTCCGGGCATGACCGTATTGACTCCGCCCCGAACCGTCCGCGAGCCCCGCGCTCAGCGCCGACGACACCTGGAGATCGCTGCCCCCAGGCTTGCGCTGCCCACAGGCCTGGGGGCGGTCAGCCGTTCGTGGCCCAGGTCGACTGACCAGGCCTCCGGACCGTCCTAGCTGAACGCGATGACCTGCTCAGCGTCACCGCGACTGAGGCGGGCATGGGCCGTTGGCTCCCCTTGGACGAGCGGAACCCCAGCCAGGACCAATCCACGATCCCGCCCTGGCGAGCCGAGGCGGACCCCGGCGTCCTCGACACGTTCGGACACCACATGGACCTGGGCGACCTCGGCGGCATGTACTTCTTCGTGTGCCACACCTGCCCGGGCACCCCCTACACCCACCGTTACGACTGCTGAACCCAGCCCGAACGGTCGATGAGGGGTGGCGCAGCATCTCCTGTGCCACCCGTTGTCGCTACCAGGTCTGCCCTGTCTCCCCCGACGATTGCAAGACGGCAGTCGTTCAACAACCCGGCTCGTAGAGCGTCGATGTCCGACCCCCTGGCTAGCCTGTCCCTGTGACGCTCATCGATGACCAACAGTTCCCCGCCGCGCTGGCCGCTGCCATGGCCGTTCGATTCGACTACGCCGACGGGAAGTCCGGGGTCGACTTCGAGCCGTTCCCGGCTTTCCTGTCCGCTGCCGAGACCACCGACTGGTTCCAGGCGTGGACCGGGAACAGCGAACTGGACGGCAGCGACTTCCCCGTGTTCGGAATGGACGGCACCGGCGGGTACGCGGCATTCTGGCTCATCCGCCCCGGTCGGCCCCTGGCCGAGCAGCCCGTCGTCTTCCTTGGGTCCGAGGGAGAGACGGGAGTCGTCGCCCGCGACCTGGGTGACTTCCTGTGGCTCCTGGCCGACGGCTTCGGCCCCTGGGAAGCCGCCACCTCGTACGAGCCGGACTGGAAGGCGCGCCCCAATCCGGAGTTGGCAGCCATCGCCGAAGGATGCGCACCACACCAGCGCCGGTCGGCGGCAGCCGTGATCGAGCTGGCGGCCCAGGAGTTCCCCGACTTCGACGACGCCATCATGGAACTCTGCCGCTGAACCAGCACCGTCTCGTGCACAACCGGTAGGGCGACGGTCACCGGGACCGCCCCCTCATGCGGGCCTACACCGGACTCACGCGCACCTGCCACCGGTGACATGGCCGCGGACCTGCTCGCCGTGCGCCGGACCGCGGGCCACAGACCGAGGGGGCGTGCGCGCCACGGAGCCGCAGGCCGGAGCGCCGCAGGCATCCGCCGCGTCGCTGTCGTCGGCGGCATCCCGCTCCGTGCGGCCTGCGGTCAGGCCGCCCGCGGGGTGCCGGGGGCGGGGTGGGCGGGTGGGGTGGTGAGGGCTTCGGTGAGGGCCGCCTGGTAGGCGGTGATGCGGGCCGCGCGGTTGGCGGTGAGGGCTCCGATCAGGCGGCCCTGGCGGTAGTAGGCGATGTCGAGGCGCCGGGCGGCCGGGTCGAGTTCGCGGACCTCGTGGTGGTCGGCGTAGCGGGGAAGTCCCACCGCGCGGAAGCGGACGCCGTACTGGGTGGACCAGAAGGAGGGGACCGGCCGGTAGGTGGCGGGAGCGGTCGGGTGGAGCAGGGTGTGGGCGGCGGCCCGGGCCTGCTCGATGGCGTGGCTCCAATGGCCCAGGGCGAGGGGCTCGGGTGCGTGGGGGTGGGGGAAGCGGGTGACATCGCCGGCGGCGACGATACGGGAGTGGGCGCGGCCGTCGGCGCCCAGGACGCGGGTGTGGGCGTCGGTGAGAAGGCCGTGGTCGAGGGCGAGGCCGGAGTCCTCCAGCCAGCCGGTGTGCGGGATGGCGCCGAGCGCGAGGAGGGCGGTGTCGGCGGCCAGTTGCCAGGAGTCGTCCAGGGTGGCGCCGGTGACGCGGGGCTCGCCGTGGAGGGCGGTGACGGTGGTGCGGGTGAGGATCTCGACGCCGGCGTCGTGGTGGAGGCGGGTGAGGAAGCCGGCCGCGTCGGCGCCGATCGCGGCCTGCAGGGGCAGCGGTTCGGGGGCGACGAGGGTGACCTCGTGGCCGAGCGCGCGGGCCACCGAGGCGACCTCGCAGCCGATGAACCCCCCGCCGGCGATCAGGAGCCGTCGGCGGGTCGCCGCGAGGTCGTCCTTCAGGGCGCGGGCGTCGGCGAGGGTGCGCAGCGTGTGGACGCCGGCGGGTGTCGGGGCGGGCCAGGGGCGGGCGCCGGCGCCGGTGGCGATGACCAGTCCGTCGTACGGGACGGTGGAGCCGTCGGCGAGGTGGACCGCCCGGCCGTCGGTGTCGAGGTGGACGGCTGCGGAGCCGTAGCGTTCGGTGACGCCCAGCTCGGCGGGGGCGTCCAGGGTGAGGTCCTCGGCGGTGGTGTGGCCGGTGAGGAAGTCCTTGGACAGCGGCGGCCGGTCGTAGGGCGGCTGCTCCTCGGCGCCGACGAGGGTGAGGGGGCCGTGGTGGCCGGCGGTGCGCAGCGCTTGGACGGCGTGCAGGCCGGCGAGGGAGGCGCCGACGACGACGATCTTCTCGGGGCGGGCGGGCATGGCTATCCCTCGAGGCGGATGGCGCGGACGGGGCAGGCGGCGGCGGCCTTGACGACGGCGTCGCGCTGGGCTTCGCCGGGTTCGGCCGTGTAGAGGAGGTAGTCCTCGTCGTCGAAGGAGAACACCTCGGGGGCGGCGAAGACGCACTGACCGTGGCTTTCGCACAGGGTCATGTCGACGGTGATCTTCAGGGTCATGCGGAGGCTCCTTCGAGGGGCTGGGGCGCCGGGGGGTTGAAGCGCGAGTACTGGGGGGCGGTCCAGCGCAGCGGGGAGGCGTGGTCGCTCTGTACGGCGTGTTCGACGGTGAATTCGACGATGCGCTGGGCGCCGGGGACGGCGGCGGCGTGGCCGGGGTCCCAGTCGACGGTGGCGGTGCCGGTGAGCTGCAGGAGGGTGCCGGTGGACCAGTCGGGCAGCAGGAGGCCGGCCCGGGGGTTGACCTCGAGGTTGCCGAGCGTGCCGAACATGGCGTTGCCGACGTAGTCGGGCCAGCGCAGGCGGGTGGGGCTCAGGGCCTGGAGGAAGCCGGGGTGGCCGCCGCGGTGGGAGGCGTCGGCGTTGCCGTCGCGGTCGGCGGTGGCGATGAAGAAGGTGTCGGTCCGCGCCACGAAGGCCAGCTGCCCGGGGGTGAGTTCGGTGCCGTGCCGGCGGGTCGGGTCGGGCGCGTCGGCGGTGGGCGCGGTGGTGGGCGTGCGTTTCTGGATGTACTTGGGGCAGTTGGCGTACACCTGGTCGAGGTCGACGTACAGACCGGTGCCGTTGGGGCTCGCCGTGCCGTTCATCCGCATGCGGCGCCGGGTGGCGGGTTCGATGGCGATCATGCCGAGGCGGGCGGGGCGGGTGAGCGCCGGGTGCAGGGGGTCACCGGCCGGCGGGGCGGCGTCGACGGTCAGGGAGGCCGGCCCGGTGGCGGTGAGGAACCCCGGGGCGCCGGTGAGCAGGGAGGCCCACAGGGCGCCGTGGTCGTCCGCGGCGCCGATGACGAGCATCGGCTGCTGGGCGAGGAAGTCGACGGCGATGTCGGGGATCTCGCTCTTGATGGCCCCGGAGGAGAACCCGGCGTGGTCGAGCAGGCCCGCTCGCTCCTGCACGCTGCGTTCGCCGTGGTGGTAGACGCCCATGTCCGGCTCCTTCCGAGGCGGTGACGCGGGGAGGTGTCGCGGATCCCCGCTGGGGGGTCCTGGTCGGGGGGTTGGGGGGCGGGCTGCCAGGGCGTGGCAGCCCGCGGTCCCTGTTCCTAGAAGAAGCCGCAGGTCGGCGCGGCACCGGTCGGGGCGGGGGCGCTCTCGGCGCCGGAGGGGGCGTAGATCTCCAGGCGGATGCCGTCGGGGTCGGCGAAGAAGATGCCGCCGGAGCCGGCGCCCTCGCCGTGGGAGACGACGCCGTCGTGGGCGAAGTCGGCGCCCAGCTCGCGCAGGACCGCCTCGGCCGCCTTGACGTCCTCGATGGAGTCCACCTGGAAGGAGAGGTGGTGCAGGCCGGCGGCCCCACCGGAGAAGGACTCCTGGCTCTGCTGCCACAGGGTGAGCATCAGTCGGCCGTCGCGGGCCAGGAAGGCCCAGCGCTGGCTGTCGTCCTTGCCCTCGGCCAGGATCTCGAAGCCGAAGACCCGGATGTAGAAGGGGAGCGACTTCTCCAGGTTCGTGACGTTCAGGCCGACGTGGCCGGTCTGCAGGGGCTTGTCGGCGATGGACTGCGTCATGGGAGGGCCTTCTCTCGATAGGTGACGGCGCCGGGCCGTTCCCGGCTAACCGTTGATGTGAACTTTAGTGGTTGAATCGAAGCGAAGTCAACCGGTGAAATGCTTTTCAGTGGTTAGAATCTGGCCATGTGGTCAGATGCACCGACGACACGAAAGGGCAGCCTCATGCGTACGAACCCGGCCCGCGGACCTGCCGCGGACCCGCGCCCCCTGATCGGGGAGCCCCTGCCGCTCGACCTGCTCAACACCCGCTGGATAGACGACGGAACCCCGCACGACCTGCTGCGATACCCCGACGGCCTGGCCATCTGGCTGCACTCCGCCGACCTGGGCGAGCAGGTCCCCGCCACGGAGGAGACCCTCCACGCCCTGCTGGCCACCCGCACCGCGCTGGCCTCGCTGGTGGACAGCGGAGCCGGCGGCCAGGCCGTCGCCGAAGACCTGAATGAGACCCTCCGCCACGGGCGGATCCGGCGCCTCCTGGACGAGGACGGCCCCCGTTCGGTCGTCGAAACCGACTCCCCCGGCTGGCTCGCCGCCTGGACGGCTGCCGAGGTCTACCTCCAGCTCCTCGACGAGAACCCGGAGCGCATCCGCAAGTGCGCCAACCCCGAGTGCGTCCTGCACTTCTACGACGTCTCGAAGAACGGCGGCCGCCGCTGGTGCTCGATGGTCGGATGCGGTAACCGCGCCAAGGCCCACCGGCACTACTCCCGCCGCAAGCAGGCCACCGACGGCTGACGGGACGGGGCGGTCGACGGCCCGTCGACCGCCCCACCGCGCACGGCACCACACGCGCGGGCGCCCACCGCATCCGAAGCGTCCCACCGCATGCGAGGCGTCCCACCGCATGCGAGGCGCGCCCCACCGCATGCGAGGCGCGCCCCACCGCAGACCGAAGGCGGGCACCGGCTCGTTCCCGGGCCGGTGCCCGCCCCCCTGTCCGCCCCGCTCACCCCACGGGCGCGGCGAACTCCCGCCCCGGCACCTGCTCCTTGAGCGCGGCCCGGCGCACCTTGCCGGACGCGGTACGGGGCAGGGCGCCGGCGAACTCCAGGACGCGCACCCGTTTCTCCGGCGGCAGCTCGGCGTCGAGCGCCTCGAAGAGGAGGGCGGCGGTTCGCGGGCCGGCCTCGACGCCCGCGGCCGGCACCACGAAGGCCTTGGGCACCCACATACCCACCGGGTCGGGCACCGGCACCACCGCGGCGTCGGCGACGTCCGGCCGCCGCAGCAGGACCTGCTCCAGCTCCAGCGGGGAGATGCGGTGGTCGAACGACTTGAACATGTCGTCCGCCCGGCTGAGGTAGGCCAGGCTGCCGTCCGCGTGACGCACCGCGAGGTCGCCGGTGCGGTACAGACCGCCGGCGAACGCGCGGGCGGTGCGCTCGGGATCGCCGGTGTAGCCGCTCATCACGCCGGCCGGACGCGGGTCGAGACCGAGGCACAGCTCGCCCGGCGTGCCGTCGGCGGTCTCCACGCCGGTCTCGGGGTCGAGCAGCACGACGTCGTAACCGGGCAGCGGGCGGCCCATCCGGCCCGGGACGGCCCGGGCGCCCGGGGTGGTCCCGATCTGCGCGGTGGTCTCGGTCTGGCCGAATCCGTCCCGCAGTTCGATCCCCCACCGCCCGCGCACCGCCGCGATCAGCTCGGCGTCCAGCGGCTCCCCGGCCGAGACCGCCTCGCGCAGCCCGGGCGGCGCCTCGCCGAGACCGGCCGCCAGCAGGCCCCGCCACACCGTGGGCGGAGCGCAGAAGGTGGTGGGCCTGCGGGTGCGCAGCACGTCCAGGATCCGTGGCGGGGTGGCGTCCTCCGCCGGCAGGGCCAGGACGGTGGCCTCCGCGTTGAAGGGCACGAAGAACGAGCTCCAGGCGTGCTTGGCCCACCCGGGCAGGGAGATGTTGAGGTGCAGGTCTCCCGGGGTGACGCCGTTCCAGTACATGCCCGACAGGTGGCCCACGGGGTAACTGGTGTGGGTGTGCTCCACCATCTTGGGCGCGGAGGTGGTGCCGGAGGTGAAGTAGCGGAAGAGCGGGGCGCCCGCGTCGGTCGGACCGTCGGGGGTGAACCCGGCGGGCGCCGCATGGGAATCGTCGTAGTCGAGCCAGCCGTCGACGGCTCCGCCGACGCTGATGGCGGTCCATCCGCCCACCGGGCCGAAGCGGTCGGTGACGGAGGCCTCGGCCAGGACGTGCCGGACCCGTCCGCGGGTGATGCGGTCGGCGAGTTCGGCGGGGGTGGCGGTGGTGTACGTGGGAATGACGACGGCGCCGAGTTTGATCGCCGCGAGCATCGCCTCCCACACCGCCTCCCGGTTGGCCAGGGCCAGCAGGATCGCCTCGCCGCGGCGTACGCCCTTCCCGCGCAGCCAGTTGGCGACCTGGTCGGAGCGGGCGGCGAGCTGCGCGTAGGTGAGGATCCGGTCGCCCGCCGGGCCGCCGGGGCCGATCAGGTGCAGGGCGGGTCGGTCGTTGTCGCGGGCGACGACGTCGAACCAGTCCAACGCCCAGTTGAACCGGGTCAGTTCCGGCCAGGCGAACGCGGCGCGGGCGGCGTCCAGGTCGAGGCGGTGCGCCAGGAGCGTGTCACGGGCGTGCCGGAAGGCCGCGGTGGCGGGCGAGTCGGCAGGACGCACGTCGGGGGCAGCGTCCGCGGCGCCGGGGAGCGCCCCGGGCAGGGTGGCGGGCAAGGGGGCGGAGAGGGTCATGAGGTGCTCCGGGCCTGGCCGGCGGCGGCGAGCGGCCGCTGGTCGGTGGTCGGGTCGAGGAGGGCGAGCGCGAGGGCGTCGGCGTCCCGGTAGAAGAGGGTGCGGCCGGTGCCGGGGCGGCTGGAGCCGACCTGCGTGAACCATCGGGTGTGCTCGGTGGGGATGCCGAGCGCGAACAGGCCCGGCCGGGCCGCGCCTTCGGCGTCGCGCACGTGGTACGGCGCCGGGGTGACGTCCAGGCCGCCGGTCTCGTGCCCGCTGTCGGGGCCGTGGATGGTGAAGGGACGCACCAGGCGGTCCGCGAGGAGCTGCCGGGTCAGCGGCGAGGTGTCGCGCTGGAGGTCCGGGCTGGGGATCCGGGCGTCGATGAGGACCGTGGCCCGCCGGACCGAGCCGGCGACCTGCGCGGACGACACCGAGAAGGCGGCGGCGGCCTCGTCGGTGGTGAAGACGGTGCCCGGGCCCGCGACCTCGACGACGCCCTGGGTGATCAGCGCGTAGAGCTGCTCGACCCTCTCCAGCGGCGGGCCGGCCGACAGCAGGGCGTTCATCGGCAGGAAGCCCCGCTCGAAGTCGCCGGTGTGCGAGGCGGGCAGCAGGCCGCCGAAGTCGACCGCCTCCCGGACGATGTTGCGGATGTCGCGCAGTACGTCGAGGGCGGCCTTGAGGGGGCCGTCCGCGTTGCCGAGCCGGGCCTGGTCCAAGTCCCGGCGCATGACCTCCAGCAGGACGCCGCGGAAGTGATCCGGGTCGGTGAACGCAGCGTCATCGAAGGGGCGGGCCAGGCGCTTGAGGTCGAGCGGCTCCAGGTCTCCCAGCCCCGCCTCCCGCAGCAGCGCGGTCAGGTCGTGCCCGTGGTGCAGCGCGTCGGCCAGCGCGCGGGCGAACCCGGTGTCGGCGCCGGCGCCCGGACGGGTGCGCCGGGCGGTGGTGTAGTAGACGTAGGCCACTTCGGCGAGCAGCAGCGGCAGGACGTCCTCGGCGAAGTCGAGCTGCCCGCTGCCGGTGGTGGCCGCACGCGCGGCGCGGGCCGCGGTCAGCGCCGCCGAGGTGAGGAAGCGCGGCCGGTGGCTGTGGTCGGCCGGCTTCTGGTTGCGGCCTCGGGCCGGGATCGGCAGCCCGCTGCGGGACCCGGCGACGATGTGGGGCTCGCGGCCGCTGGGGACGTACGCGTACGTGCCGTCGGCGGCCGCCTTGAACACCCCGCCCCGCCCCACGGTCAGCGAGAGCATCACGTCGTAGAAGGACAGGCCGAGGCCGCGGATGGCGACCGTGCTGCCCGCCGGGATGGTCTCCTCCCCCAGCGGCATGTCCGCGGCCGAGTCCCCGCGGAGGTAGTGGACGCCGTCGTGGCGGGCGGCGAAGTGCTCCATGGCCGCGTCGAAGGGGTCCGCGGCGTTCCGCGGGTGGCCCGTCGTCAGCGCCACGCGGTGGACCGCGAGCGGGCCGGCGGCGTCGTCCAGGTCCAGCAGGAAGCCGCCGTCGGGCCGCGGCCGCACGGCCGTCACGGTCGCCTTGCGGGCGACGAGTTCGACGCCCGGCGGAAGCGCGGCGACGATGGAGCGGTAGACGGCCTTGAGGTAGTTCCCGTACTGCGCCCGGGAGGCGTAGTCGTTGGGTCCGCAGGGCACCTCCCCCTCGGCGGCGGTGGCCGCGAGCCACTGGCCGAGGGACGGGCCGGCGCCGGGGCGGGCGGGGCCGTCGTCGGCGTCACCGGAGTACATGGTGATCTGGCTGACGACGGTGTTCATCGTGAACCAGGGATCCTGGTCGGTGCGCCAGACCCGGCCGGCGCCTATCTCGGCGTTGTCGACGAGATGGATGCGCACGGGGCGGCGAGGACCCCGCCCGCCCAGGGCGTCACGGGGCGGCGTGGCCACCCCGTGTGCCGAGGGGGCCGGATGGTCCTGCCGGTCCCCGTGTTCCTGGTGGTCCTGGACGAGGCGGCAGGCCAGGCGCTCGAGGACGGACAGTCCGCGGGGGCCGCTGCCGATGACGGCGATGTCGAGGGGGGCGGGGCTGGAGAACACGGGCAGTCCTTGAGGTCGCGGGTTCGGGCGGGCCGGGCATGCCGGGCGTACGGCGGAAGTCACGGGCGTGCGGGCGTGCGGGCGGGCGGGACCGTGCGGGCGGTACGGCCCCGGCCCTGCGGCAGAGAGTTCAGGGGAGAGGTTCAGGCGGTACGGGAGTCGAGCGCCGGGACGGCCGGGACGGCGCCGGTCAGCGCGGCCTGGTCGTAGGAGTCCTGGACGTGGCCGAGCATCCTCAGCAGGTCCTCCGCGCGGACACCGGTGTGGGCGCCGCCGCTGACGGCGGTCACGGGCATGGACCCGGCCCGCAGCCACTGCAGGCTGCCCCGGGCGTCGATGAAGCTGCGGGCGCGCTGGGCGTTGTCGGCGTGCAGGCAATAGGGGACGTCCAGGACGCCGCGCTCGAAGGCGCGGACGAATCCCTGGCCGACGTCCGGATGGAGCTCCAGGACGGCCTCCACCAGGGCGCGGGCTTCGGCGAGGACGCCGAACTCGCCGTCCGGGGCGTCCGCGGGCGGCGCGTGCGCTGCGGCGCGGGCGGCTTCCTCCAGCGCGGTGATGTTGTCGGCGATCGTGGGGATGCGGTGCGCCTCGGCGGGAGTCTTGACGATCATCCGCTCGGTGCCGGTGGCCGCGGCCAGCCGGGCGCTGTCGCGCAGCAGCTCCAGGGCCCCTTCGACGGTCCGCGGGAAGACGCCCATGTAGCTGTAGAGGACGACGTGCCAGTCGATGCCGCCGAGGTGTTCCGCGGCCAGGGTGCGCAGCGCGTGGAGGGCCTCGATGTCCTGGGCGCGGCTGGTCTGCTGGGCGTAGCTCAGGGAGACGCTGCCCAGACCGCGCTGCCGGAAGAAGATGCCTTCCAGGACGGACAGGGCCACCAGCAGGCTCGGCGGGCAGAGCTGACCGAGCATGCACCCGCCGAAGCTCTCCAGATGGGTGCCGGGGCGGGAGGCCAGCAGGTCGCAGCTGCGGGCCCAGTTGTCGACCGACTCGGCCAGCGGCGTACGGCTGTAGGGCAGGCAGTAGGAGACGGGGCCGCCCTCGGTGGCGTCCAGGCCGGCGTCAAGCAGCGCCTGGATGATGTCGTACGGCCGGGCCGAGCCGTGGCGGATCTGGACGGCGAAGCCGTCCCCGGCCGGGGCGACGGCGTCGACCAGGCGGCGGGTCACGGCAGAGCCGTGGGCGACGATCGGATAGCCGTTGAGGTCGCGGCCGCCGGCGAGGGCGCGGCGGGCCGACTCGTGGTCCCCGACCCGGGTGTAGCTGTCCAGGGTGATGGTGCCCACGACCCGGGCGCGGGCCTTCTTCACCGCGGCCAGGCCCCGGCCCATCTCCTCGACGGTGGCCATGCCCATCCGGGGCTGGACCACCAGGACCCCTTCGCCGCGGGCCCGCGTGACGGCGGAGGCGAACGCGCCGAGCCGCGACGACGCGGCGGACCGCTGCGGACCGGACGACGGCGACGCGCCGGCCGGGAGCCGGGAGTCGTCGGACCGGACGGAACCGTCCGGCCGGGACGGGCCGTCGGGCCGAGCGGAGCCGGTGGGCCGCGCGTTCACCGCGCACCAGCCGCTTCGAGCGGGGCGGCGGCTCCGGCGAGGTAGTGGCGGAAGGGGGCGATGCCCGCGGCGTCCTCGAAGACGGCGTCGAACCCCGCCTCCATCAGGGCGGCGCTGTGGGACTCGCCCTCGGCGCCGCGGATGCCGAGCTTGCCTCCGATGACGACCTTCAGGTCGGTGAGGTCGGGCTGCTCGCGCAGGCGGCGGATGAGCCGGCTGCCGTCCAGCGCCCCGTGGCCGTTGACGCTGGAGACCACGACCATGTCCGGCCGCAGCCGGCGGCATTCGGCGATCAGCAGCTCGTCGGGCACACACGCGCCGATGTTGGTGACCTGGTGGCCGAGGTCTTCCAGGAGCAACTGGAGGAAGACCAGGTTCCAGGTGTGGGAGTCGGAGGAGACGCTGGAGACCAGGACGCGCGAGCCGGAGCGGGCCGGAGCGGTCGTCGGGAGGGGTGCGGGCACAGACATCTGGGGTTCTTTCCGGTGGCGTGGGCGGTCGGGAGAGGAAGGAGACGGGGCCGGACGGCCAGGGCGTGGAGTACGCGGCCCCGTCCCTTCCGGTCACACGGCGGCGGTCACGCCGACGGGGCGGATCTCCTTGCCCGGCGTCCGGGCCTCGGCCGGCCGGGTGCGGATGGCCAGGACGGTGCAGCCGGTGCGGCTGGACATCTGGTGCTCGGTGCCCGGGCCTTCGACGATCAGGTCGCCCTTGACGTAGGAAGGTCCGTCGCTGTGGTCGAGTACTCCGTCAAGTACGAGCATCAGCTCGTAGCCGAGGTGCTCGTGGAAGTCGCCGTGGGCGCCGGGCGGGAAGCGCAGCAGCAGGCCGACGGAGTCTTCGTTCTTCTCCTGGTCGGGGGCCCACAGAACGGCGTGCTCCACGCTGACTCGGCCCGGCTCGCTCCAGGTGGTCCATTCCAGCTCGTTCAGGTCGAACCCGCTGCGGAACACGTTCTGGACGTAGAGGACGTTTTCCATGATCTCCCTCATGCTCTCCTCCGATGCGGCTGAAATCCGGCCGCTCGAAAAGGCTATGAGAGAAACATCCGTGCGATTCGAATGTTTTCGATAGGAGATATCGGGGTAACAGATGGATCTCTGGCCGGACTTACCGTCCGAGACCCGGACAGCACAAAGGGCACGACCCCTGGGAGAAATCGGCTGAAGCGATTTCCGGGGCCGTGCCGCAGGTGTTTCCCGGGTGTTTTCCCGGTTGTTTTTCCAGTGTCGCGGCGTACGGCTTCGCGGTGTCGCGGCGTACGGCTTCGCGGCGTGGACGGCGAGGCGGCGGGCGGTGGTACGACCCGGCCGGTGGTACGACGCGGCCGGCGGCCTGGCGGGGCCGGCGGCCCGGACGCCCTAGGAGGCGATCTGGTGCAGGGGCCGGCTGTCCGTCTGCTGGTTGAGGACCGTCAACGACGTGACGGCGGCCATGCGGTCGGTGCCGGCGGCGGGTAAGGGCAGGCGGCGCAGGAGCTCCAGGACCGAGCGGGCGGCCTGGCTCAGGTGCTCGGGCTGGGCGTAGAGGACCCGTACGTCCAGTTCGCAGGAGGGGAGGGTCGGGATGACCGCGAGGTGCTGGGCGGCCAGGGAGGGTTCGGGCGGGAGCATCGCCACGCCGTAGCCGGAGCGGGCCAGTTCGCGCACTCCCCCGACCGAACCGGCCTCGATGACGGGCGCGTCGATGCCGTAGCGGTCGCGCAGGGCGGCCAGGAGGGGCCGGTGGCAGGTGCACTCGGCGTTGATGGTCAGGACGCGGACGCTGCGCAGGGCGTGGGCGAGGTCGTCGGCGGCCGCCAGGGACGGCGAACCGACGGGGACCAGCGGCAACGGCGGAAGCTTCTCCGCGGTCAGCTCCGCCGGCAGGGCCGGGGCCCCCTCGTCCAGGGCCACCAGGGCGAGCGGCAGTTCACCGCGCAGGACCGCCTCGGCGACGTTCAGGAGGCTGGTGGCGCGCGGGGAGACCTGCACCTTGGGATAGCGGTAGCGGGTCTCGCGGATGAGGTGGCCGACCCGCTGCTCCATGAGGAGCGCGTCGGCGCCCAGCGGCACCCGGCCTTCGGCCTCGGCTCCGGGGTGCAGCGCCCCGGACAGCTCGTTCACGGTCTGGAAAATGCGTTCGGTGTATTCTTTCACGATCTCACCGTGCGGAGTGAGCCGGACACCGTGCGGAAGTCTTCTGAACAGTGGATAACCGAGTTTCGTTTCGAGGGCCTTGATGTGACTCGTGACGCTGGATTGGGCATATCCAAGGTTGCGAGCCGCTTTCGAGACGTTGCCCTGCTGGGCGACTTCTCTGAATGTTCGCAGGTGGTGAAAGGCGAGATCCAATACCATTGCTGTCCCCAAGAGTGAGAGATCTTGCGTCGGAATGCGCCGCGCGCGGTCCGGTCGACCGCAACGGGCGCAGTTCGTCTGACTGTTCTGCGAGAACGCTCCTCCGGGCCGTGCCGGTTCTCTTACCGCTCGCCCCCGAGCACCAGCACGCCGTACCCTGCCGCTAAGCGTTGCCCTAACGCATCGCTGCGGATACCCCCGTTAGTCATGGGATCCTGACATGCCGTCGCGTCGCTCGGCAAGTCGTCCCCGCATCAACGACGTCGAAGGAACCTGGATGTCCCCCCACCCTCCGCTCGCACCCCACTCACCCGCCGAAGGGCCGCCCTTGCTGGGCGAACCCCTGGCCCTGGAGTTCATCAACACCCATTACGCGGTGCGCGGTTGCCTGCGTGACGGGCTGGCCGGAACCCGCGAACTCGCCTGGTGGCTATGGGCGTGTCGCGAGCGGTTCGCGACCGCGCCGAGCGAGGGGGACCTGGCGCGGATCGCCCCCTCCGACGTGGCGTGTTTCCAGCAGCTGCGCGACGCCGCACGGAGTCTGATCGAGGCCCAGGTCCTCGGGCAGGCACCCGACCCGCGGGACGTCGCCCAGCTCAACCGGGCCGGTGGGCTCGGGCGTTCGTGGCCGGTCCTGATATGGGAGCCCGGCTGCCGGCCCCAGTCCGTCCTCACGGGCGGGGGCGGTCCGCTCCTGGAATGCCAGGCCGAACTCGCCCACGAGGTCGTCCGCCTGATGACCTCCCCCCACCTCGAGGTCAAGCCCTGCCTCGCCCCGGGCTGCGTCCTGTACTTCGAACGCACCCCGCCCCGGCGCGCATGGTGCTCGCCCGGCTGCGGCAACCGCGCCCGCGCCGCGCGCCACTACAGCCGCCACCACCGCGGCCCCGCCCCGTCCGACCGCCCCTGACCCGGCCCTCACCCCACCCTCGTCTCTAACGGCCCTTGCCGAACAAGCCGTTATGAGCGGCTGACGTGCTGGTATCGGATTCCGGTATATCAGCCATCTGAGACGTGATCAGGAAGGGCCGTCGCGCGGCTCTAACGTCGTCACCACCGGACCGGAAGGCCGCCGAGCCGCCGGAACCGCCCCCCACCACCCGGGATCAGGCCCGCTCAAGGGCGCCCGGGAACGCCAGGACCCGCACACCCGGGGCCGCCGCGTCGGTGGTGATGACCCGCCGTCAGACAGACAAGGACCCTTGATGCTCTCCACACGTCCGAGCCGCCGCCGTCTCGCCAAGGCCGCCATCGCCGGCCTCGTGCTCGCCGCCGCCGTCTCCACCACCCCGGCCGGCGCGGCCTCCTTGGACACGGACACGGGCGCCCGTGCGACCCCCGACCGCGTCCTGTACTGGAACAACGCCATCCTCGACGCCTTCCGCAAGGTCGGCGGCACGCCGGGTCCGCTCACCCGCGGTGGCGCGATCATGAACATCGCCATCTACGACGCGGTCAACTCCATCAGCACGGTCGGCAAGCCGTACCTCACCAAGGACGCCTCCGCCGCGGGCCGGTACGGAGCGGTCGACTCGGCGGTCGACCACGCCGCCTACACCGCGCTGAAGAGCTCCTTCCCCACCGTGGACTTCACCCAGGCGTTCAACACCGCCCGCGCCCTGCCCGACCGGGGCACCGCCGCCGAGCGGCAGCTGGGCAGCCAGCTCGGTGTCAAGACCGCCAACGCGATCATCGCGCACCGCACCAACGACGGCTCGGTCAACACCACGCCGTACGTCGTCACCACCGGCCCCGGCCACTGGATCCCCGCCCCGAACAAGCCCGTCGGCGCCCCCAACTGGGGCAAGGTCAAGCCGTTCGCGCTCACCAGCGGATCGCAGCTGCGTCCGGCCAAGCCGGCCGGGTTCACCACGCCGGAGCAGATGCTCAAGAGCCCGGAGTACGCCGCCCAGGTCAACGAGGTCAAGGCCGTCGGCGGGAAGAACTCCACCGTCCGCACCGCCGACCAGACCCAGATCGCGCACTACTGGGCCAACGACGTCGACGGCACCTACAAGCCCGTCGGCCAGCAGTACGACCACACGATCGCCATCTACAAGAAGTACCGCCCCTACGGCGGCTCCTTCGACTCCGCCAAGCTGTTCGCGAAGCTGTCGGTCTCCCTCGCCGACGCCGCCATCGCGATCTGGGACTCCAAGTTCGACACCGACTGGGACCTGTGGCGGCCCCAGCACGCCATCAACTTCGCCGACCAGGTCCCGAACCCGGACCTCACGGCCGACCCGGCCTGGCAGCCGCTGGAGAGCGACCTCGCGGGCAACAGCTTCAGCCCCAACTTCCCCACCTACGTCTCCGGCCACTCCGGCATAGCCGCGGCGTGGGCGGGCGCGCTGAAGAACCACTTCGGCCGTGACGACCTCGCCTTCAGCGCCGGCACGGACGACCCCTTCGCCCAGGGCGTCACCCGCTCGTTCCCGTCCTTCTCCGCCGCCGCGAAGGAGAAGGCCGACAGCCGGAAGTACATCGGCGTGCACTTCGAGTGGGACAACGCCGCCGCGCTGACCCTCGGCTACCAGGTCGCCTCCAAGGCCACCGCTCGCTTCTGACCCGCACCACCCCGTTCCACGGTGTGCCGGAGCCGCCTTGCCCGACAGGCGGCCCCGGCACACCGCCGTACCCCGGCACCGCCGCCGTACTCCGGCACCGCCGCCGTACCCCGGCACCCTCCGCACCACCCCGCCTCCGCCGCCCCTCCGATCGACAGGAGCAGGTCCCATGTCCGACACCGCCGCCCACGCGGCCCCCGCGACGACCCCCGATCCACCCTCCGCGGCGGCCCCCACTCCCGCGCCCGCGACACCGGCACCCGGACCGGCGACGGCAGCCGCGGGCGGCCGCTTCGCCAGCAAGGCGCCGGCCCGCCCGGCCCCTCGGACGATCCTCGTCTCCACCGTGGCCGCCGCCGTCGCCCTGACCGCGGTCGTCCTGGCCGGCACCCTCATCGACCAGCCCATGCTCGTCCCCCCGCTCGCCGCCAGTGCCGCCCTCGTCTTCGGCGCCCCGGCGCTCCCCCTCTCCCAGCCCCGCAGCGTGATCGGCGGGCAGCTCGTCTCCGCCCTGACCGGTTTCGCCACCCTCGCCGTGGCCGGCTCCTCCACCTGGGCCGCCGCCCTCGCCGGCGGACTCGCGCTCGGCGCCATGATGGCCGCTCGTACGCCCCACTCCCCCGCCGCCGCCACGGCCGTCATCGTCGTGGTCACCCAGCCCCCCACGTGGCTCTTCCTCGTGCTCCTCGCCTTCGCCACGGTGATCATCACCGCCACCGGACTCGTCCGCTCCGCCCTCGAACGCGCCACCCCCCGCTATCCCCTCTACTGGTGGTGACCACCCCATGACCAGCCGGTACGCCCAACTCCTCTTCACCCCCGCCGTCCAGCACCACCAGACCGCCGCCGGAAGCGCCCGCGGCTACCAGCGCATGGCCCGGGCCGAGGGGCCCGAGCCCGACCGGCTGGGCCCGGACGAAGAGCACTTCATCGCCGAGCGCGACAGCTTCTACATCGCCTCCGTCAACACCGGCGACTGGCCCTACGTCCAGCACCGCGGCGGGCCCCCCGGCTTCCTCCACCCCGTGGACGCCCGGACGCTGGCGTACGCCGACTACCGCGGAAACCGCCAATACATCACCAACGGCAACCTCGACGACAACCCCCGCGTGGCCCTGATCCTCACGGACTACCCGAACCGGACCCGCCTCAAGATCCTCGGCCACGCCGCCATCGCCTCCCCCGCGGCCCACCCCGAGCTCACCCGGCGCCTCAGCCGCCCGGCCACCCCCACGCACCCCCACCCGCCCATCGTCGAACGCCTCGTCCTCATCACCATCGAGGCCTTCGACTGGAACTGCCCGCAGCACATCACCCCCCGCTACACCACCGCCGAACTACACGAGGCCCTGCAGCCCCTGCGCGCCCACCTCCAGGAGCTCCAGCGCGACAACGAGGCCCTCCGCCGGCTCCTCACCGATCACGGCATCCCCCACCCGGCCCCGCCCGAATGAGCGGGGCCGGGTGGACGCGTCAGGTCCTGCGGGCGTGCAGGACGTGGGCGCCCAGCGCCAGCGGGCTGTGGCCGAGGAGGCCGAGGCCCTCGGCGGCGAGCAGCCGGGCGTAGTGCTCGGCCGTCCGCTCGCGGCCTCCGGTGTTGCACATCATGTGGAGGTCCCAGGCGGTGGCGAGCGAGGGGGTGGCGTCGGCCGGCAGGAGCCGTTCGACGACGAGGAGGTCGGCGTGCGGGGGCATGGCGTCGGCGCAGTGGCGCAGGATGCTCCGGCAGCGGTCGTCGTCCCAGTCGTGCAGGACGCGGGAGAGGAGGTAGACGTCGCCGCCCTTCGGGACGTCCGCGAAGTCGCCCGCCCGGTAGGAGCACCGCCCGCCGGCGTCGGTGGCGGCCAGCCGGGCGCGCGCCGCGTCGAGGACGTGCGGACGTTCGAGAAGGATGCCGCGCAGGGTGGGGTGGGCGGTGAGGACCCGGCCGAGGAGTTCTCCGGTACCGCCGGCGATGTCGACGACGGTGCGGGGGCGGCCGGGGGCGGTGGCGGCGGCGGTGAGGACCGGGTGCGCGGGGAGGGGGTCGAACATGGCGGCGCTGGACGCCATGGACCGGTCGAACAGGGCCGCGAGTTCGGGGTCGCGGGCGAAGTGGTCGAAGTGGTTCTCGCCGTGGAGGTGCTCGAAGCCGGGCTCTCCGCTGCGCACGGTGTGGGTCAGGTGCGCGAAGGACTCGTAGAAGGGGCCGCCGTACATCAGCGCCAGGGGCCGCATCGAGCCCGGGGCGTCCGCGTCCAGGAGGGCGCCGACATCGGTGAGGCGGAAGCCGTCGGGGCCTTCGACGACCACGCCCAGCATGGCGAGGTACCGCAGCAGGGTCGCCAGGCTGTCGGGGTCGGCGCCGACGGACCGGGCCAGCTCCGCGGCGCCGGCGCCGGGGTGGCGGCGCACGGCCTCCGGCAGCCGGAGCCGCGCGCACGCCGCCAGGGCCTGGGTGGTCCAGGCGCCGGTCAGCAGCCACAGCAGCGCTTCCGCCGGCCGCGGCGCGCCGGGCCGGCGCGGGCGGTCCGCCGGGACGAGCGGACGGCCGAGGTGCTCGGCCAGGACGTCCCGGTGGTCCCCGCCCGCGTACAGCTCGACGCGCCGGTACGGCGTCTTCGTACCGTCCGGGGCGGTGAAGTAGAAGACCGTGCCGTTCTCGTGCGGGTTGTAGCCGCCTCCGTCGGCGGCCGCGCCGTGGCGCGCGAAGCTCGCCAACAGCCCGCGCAGCACCAGGGGGTCGGGCCGCTCGACGTCGAAGGCGAGGTGTGCCTCGTGGTCCAGGCGGCGTTCCTCCTCGACGAGCGCGGACAGGCCAGAGCCGGCCGGCACCGTCAGGGCGAACACCTCGACCGTCCGGTGCTCCCCGGCGGGGCCGTGGACCACCGGACGGAGAATCCTTACGTCAAGATCCTCGGGGGTGCGCTCGTGGCGGGCGGCGAGGCGTTCGCGTACGACGACACTGGGCCGCGCCGGGGCCTCGGCGGAGAGTCCGCAGGCCGCCAGGCCGGCCCGGAGCGCGGGCTCGTCGGGCGGGAACACGAGCACGGCGGCGTGGGCGAAGCGGCACCGGTCCGTCAGCGCCCGCAGTTCGGGGCCGTCGAGGCCGGGCAGGACGCGGGAGAGCAGGTCGGAGGTGTCCTGCTCCCGGACGAATCCGGCCGTCGCGCGCAACCGCTCCGTGTCCTCGTCCGCGTGCGCGTCCGCCGTCGTCGTCGTGGATGCGGGCATGGTGAAGCGATGTTCGGAGTGCATTCCCTGTCCGTGGATGAAGGAGGAAGTCCGGGCCGGGCCCGGTACGGGGACGAAGACGCGGCGGAGGAGGAGGACGCGCGAGGGCCGCGGAGGAAAGAGGGCCGGGGGGGAAGAGGGGGCCGGTCAGACGCCGACGTAATTCTCGGCGAACCAGTCCTGGTGGGCGCGTGAGGTGCGCAGCGAGGCGATACGGGAGTGGCGCAGCCGCTCCTGGAAGAGGGAGCCGCCGTCGGGCCCGGGGGCGTCGTGCAGGAGGCGGATCATCCAGTGGGAGAACTCCTGCGCCCGCCAGATGTGGGCCAGGCACCGCTCCGAGTACGCGTCGAGGGGCTCGGGGTCGCCGTGCGCGAGGGCCGCGGTCAGCGCCCGGGCCAGGATCTCCGCCTCCAGCACCGCCAGGTTCGCGCCCTTCGCGGCGGACGGGCTGATCAGGGCGGCGGCGTCGCCCACCAGGAACAGCGAGCCGTGGCGCAGCGGTTCGAGCACGTCGGACTCGAGGTCGACGACGGCCCGCTGGACGATCCGCCCGCGCCGCAGGGGTCCGTACGCGTGCGCGCGCATGCGCAGGTCGAGTTCGTCCCAGACGCGGTCGTCGCCCCAGGCGTCGTCCCGCGTCCCGCGCGCGCACTGGAGGTAGTAGCGGGTGATCTCGGCGGAGCGGGCCATGTGCCCGGCGAATCCGCGCGGGTGGGTGGCGTAGCCGACGGCGTCCAGGCTCGGCGGCGCCTCGGCGAGCAGGCCGAGCCAGGAGACGCCGTGGTCGCGGTGGTGGCGGTGGACCGCCCCGGGCGGGAGCGCGCGCCGTCCCGCGCCGTGGCGGCCGTCGCAGGCGGCGACGTACCGTCCCCGCCACCGTCCGGGGCGCCCGTCCCGCTCCCGTACGGTCACGGCGGGCGTGGGACCGTCGGCGTCGGCCACGGCGACCGCCTCGGTGTCGAAGCGGATCCGTCCCCCGGCGTCGACGAACAGGTCCAGCAGGTCGGCGACCAGCTCGTGCTGCGGATACACGGTGTGCGGCTCGCCCCGGCCGAGCTGCCGGTAGTCCAGGCGGAAGCGGCCGTCCTCGGTGCGGAACTCGCAGACGCCGTGCTCCTGCCCGTGGCGGCGCAGTCCCCCGTCCAGGCCGTGGCGTTCCAGGATCCGTACGGTGTTCGCGGCGAGGAAGCCGGCCCGGGCCCGGTTTCGGACGTGGTCGCGGGCGGCGCGTTCCAGCACGACGCAGTCGATGCCGGCGCGGAGTAAGAGATTGCCGAGGACCAGGCCCGCCGGGCCGGCACCCAGGATCACCACATCGGCCGAGTCCTGGGGAATCCCGGCGTATTGACTCTCTGTCACAACGGTGGATCTTAGGCATGGAGAAATGGGGCGCCACGCAGATGTCACCCGAACGCACCACATGACGCGAAAAGGATTCTTCCGTCATAGGAGCACCCGCACCGTGCTCGGCGACCGGGCCGTCCGCGCAGGCGGGGGCCACCCCGGGGCCCCTCTCCGGCCGGCGGGCCGCTTCTGCCCTCTTTACGCCCGCACAGACGGCCGGGTCGCGATGATCCATGTCACTGTCGTGGGACCTTCAGTACGCCACGACGCAGCCCTTAGCGTGGCCGAAACGAGCCGGACTCGACGCGTACGGGGCCGCCCCCGGGCACCTCGTACGCGCAGAGGCGTCGGCGACCCGCTGCTCGTCACCGGCACGGTGAAGGGATCATGATGTTCCGCAAGGTACTGGTGGCCAATCGCGGCGAGATCGCGATTCGCGCCTTCCGCGCAGGCTACGAACTGGGGGCGCGCACGGTCGCCGTCTTCCCCCATGAGGACCGCAACTCCCTGCACCGGCTGAAGGCCGACGAGGCCTACGAGATCGGCGAGCCCGGGCATCCGGTCCGGGCCTACCTCTCCGTGGAGGAGATCGTCCGGGCGGCCCGGCAGGCCGGCGCCGACGCCGTCTATCCGGGGTACGGATTCCTGTCCGAGAACCCGGAGCTGGCACGCGCCTGCGAGGAGGCGGGCATCACGTTCGTCGGCCCCGGCGTGCAGACCCTGGAGCTGACCGGGAACAAGGCGCGGGCCGTGGCCGCCGCCCGGGAGGCGGGCGTCCCCGTGCTCGATTCCTCGGCGCCCTCCACGGACGTGGACGAGCTGGTGGCGGCCGCCGACGGCATCGGCTTCCCGGTGTTCGTGAAGGCCGTCGCGGGCGGCGGCGGCCGCGGCATGCGGCGGGTCGAGGACCCGGCGACGCTGCGCGAGTCCATCGAGGCGGCGGCCCGCGAGGCCGAGTCCGCCTTCGGCGACGCGACGGTCTTCCTGGAGAAGGCCGTGGTCGACCCGCGCCACATCGAGGTGCAGATCCTCGCCGACGGCGAGGGCAACGTCATCCACCTGTACGAGCGCGACTGCTCGCTGCAGCGGCGCCACCAGAAGGTCATCGAACTGGCGCCCGCCCCGAACCTCGACCCGGAGGTGCGGCAGCGCATCTGCGACGACGCCGTCAAGTTCGCCCGCCGGATCGGCTACCGCAACGCCGGCACCGTGGAGTTCCTCCTCGACCGCGAAGGCAACCACGTCTTCATCGAGATGAATCCGCGCATCCAGGTCGAGCACACGGTGACCGAGGAGGTCACCGACATCGACCTGGTGCGGTCGCAGCTGCGCATCGCCGCCGGCGAGACCCTCGCCGACCTCGGCCTGACGCAGGAGTCCGTCGTCCTGCGCGGCGCCGCCCTGCAGTGCCGGATCACCACCGAGGACCCGGCCAACGGCTTCCGCCCGGACACCGGCATGATCAGCGCGTACCGCTCCCCCGGCGGCTCCGGCATCCGCCTGGACGGCGGCACGACCCATGCCGGTACGGAGGTCAGCGCCCATTTCGACTCGATGCTGGTCAAGCTGACCTGCCGGGGCCGGGACTTCGGGACCGCCGTCGACCGGGCGCGGCGCGCGGTCGCCGAGTTCCGCATCCGGGGCGTGTCCACGAACATCCCCTTCCTGCAGGCCGTGCTGGACGACCCGGACTTCCAGGCGGGGAACGTCACCACGGCCTTCATCGAGGAGCGGCCGCATCTGCTCACCGCGCGCCACTCCGCCGACCGCGGCACGAAGCTGCTCACCTACCTCGCCGACGTCACCGTGAACAAGCCGCACGGCCCGCGCCCGGAGCTGATCTCCCCGGCCGGCAAGCTGCCGGCGCTGCCCGCGGGCGAGCCGGCCGCCGGCTCCCGGCAGCGGCTCCTCGCGCTCGGCCCGGAGGGCTTCGCGCGGAGCCTGCGCGCGTCGTCGACGATCGGGGTCACCGACACCACCTTCCGCGACGCCCACCAGTCGCTCCTCGCCACCCGGGTCCGGACCAAGGACCTGCTGGCCGTCGCCCCCACGGTGGCGCACACCCTGCCGCAGCTGCTGTCCCTGGAGTGCTGGGGCGGCGCCACCTACGACGTCGCGCTGCGCTTCCTCGCCGAGGACCCGTGGGAGCGGCTCGCCGCCCTGCGCGAGGCCGTGCCGAACATCTGCCTGCAGATGCTGCTGCGGGGCCGCAACACCGTGGGGTACACGCCCTACCCGACCGAGGTGACCGACGCGTTCGTGGAGGAGGCGGCCGCCACCGGCATCGACATCTTCCGGATCTTCGACGCGCTCAACGACGTCGACCAGATGCGCCCCGCCATCGACGCCGTACGGGCGACGGGGACGGCGGTGGCCGAGGTCGCGCTCTGCTACACCGCCGACCTCTCCGACCCGGCGGAGAAGCTGTACACGCTGGACTACTACCTGCGGCTGGCCGAGCGGATCGTCGCCGCGGGGGCGCACGTGCTGGCGGTCAAGGACATGGCGGGCCTGCTGCGCGCGCCCGCGGCGGCCACCCTGGTCTCCGCACTGCGCCGCGAGTTCGACCTGCCGGTGCACCTGCACACGCACGACACCGCGGGCGGCCAGCTCGCCACGTACCTCGCGGCGATCCAGGCGGGGGCGGACGCGGTGGACGGCGCGGTGGCCTCCATGGCGGGGACGACCTCCCAGCCGTCGCTGTCGGCGATCGTCGCCGCGACCGACCACTCCGACCGGCCCACCGGTCTCGACCTCCAGGCGGTCGGCGACCTGGAGCCGTACTGGGAGAGCGTCCGCAAGGTCTACGCCCCCTTCGAGGCGGGCCTGGACTCGCCGACCGGGCGCGTCTACCACCACGAGATCCCCGGCGGGCAGCTCTCCAACCTGCGCACCCAGGCCGTCGCGCTCGGCCTCGGCGACCGTTTCGAGGACGTCGAGTCGACGTACGCCGCCGCGGACCGGATGCTGGGCCGGCTGGTGAAGGTCACGCCGTCGTCGAAGGTGGTGGGCGACCTCGCGCTGCATCTGGTGGGCTCCGGGGTGGCGCCCGCGGAGTTCGAGGCGGCGCCGAACCGCTTCGACATTCCCGACTCGGTCGTCGGCTTCCTCCACGGCGAGCTGGGCACGCCTCCGGGTGGCTGGCCGGAGCCGTTCCGCAGCAAGGCGCTGGAGGGCCGCGCCGGCCCCAAGCCGATGCGGGAGCTGACCGCGGAGGACCGCGCGGGCCTGGCGGAGGACCGGCGCGGGACGCTGAACCGGCTGCTGTTCCCGGGCCCGACGAAGGCGTTCGAGGCACACCGGCAGGCATACGGCGACACGAGCGTGCTCGACAGCAAGGACTTCTTCTACGGGCTGCGCCCCGGGAAGGAGTACACCGTCGACTTCGGACCCGGGGTGCGGCTGCTCATCGAACTGGAGGCGATCGGCGAGGCCGACGAACGCGGCATGCGGACCGTCCTGTCGACCCTGAACGGCCAACTCCGCCCGATCCAGGTCCGCGACGAGGCGGCGGCCGCCGACCTCCCGGTGACCGAGAAGGCCGACCGGTCGGACCCGGGCCATGTCGCGGCGCCGTTCGCGGGCGTGGTGACGCTGGCGGTCGCGGAGGGCGACGAGGTCGAGGCGGGGGCGACGGTGGCGACCATCGAGGCGATGAAGATGGAGGCCTCGATCACCGCCCCGAAGAACGGCCGGGTGTCCCGCCTGGCCATCAGCCGGATCCAGCAGGTGGAAGGCGGTGACCTCCTCGTCGTGATCGGGTGAGGGGGGTGGGGCGGTCGCCGGGAGGCGGCCGCCGTCGCCTCTCCTCGATCCGGGGTGCGAGAGCGGCGCAGGGGGCCGGGCTCGGAAGCCTTGTCCATACGGCTGGCACCCGTTCACGCGGGGCGTGTTCCGGATGGAGGGAAGGGTCCGGTGATTCCTAGCCTTGGATCATGAGTTCTCGTCGTTTACGGATATCAACCGCTCTACTGGCGTTGGCCGCCGTGTCGTCGCTCCTCACCGCGGGTGCCTCGGCCGCGCCGCGGCCCTCCGGCGGCGCCTGGCCGGTGCAGCGTGACGCCGACGCCCTGCGCGATGCCGGGGTCACCGGAGTGACGGTCCGCCTGGAGACCCCGCGCGGTACCGTCACGGCCGGCTCGGGGGTCAGGGACCTGGTCACTCGTCGCCCGGTCCCGGAGGACGGCTACCTGCGGCTGGGCAGTACCACCAAGACGTTCGTCGCCACCGTGGTGCTGCAGCTGGTGGGCGAAGGCCGGGTCTCCCTCGACCAGACGGTGGAGGAGCTGCTTCCCGGGGTCGTCTCCGGAGCCGGGAACGACGGCCGGACCATCACCGTCCGCGACCTGCTGCGGCACACCAGCGGCCTGTCCGACTACGTCGCCGACGTCTTCCCCGAGCAGACCGCCCGGACCTACTTCGCCCACCGGTGGCGCGCCTACGCGCCCGAGGACCTGGTCGCCCTTGCCGTGCGTCACGAGCCCGCCTTCCCGGCCGGCCACGGCTGGGCGTACTCCAACACGAACTACGTCCTCGCCGGAATGATCATCGAGAAGGTCACCGGCCGCACCTGGGACCGCCAGGTCCACGACCGCATCCTGCGCCCCCTGGGCCTGACGCACACCGACACCCCCGGCACCCGGCCCTTCCTGCCGTGGCCACACGCGGCCGACTACCAGCAGTTCACCGCCGACGGCCCCATGCTCGACACCACGATCCCCTACCGTCCCTTCGACAGCGGGGCCGACGGCTCGATGACCGGCACGGCCCGCGACCTCAACCGCTTCTTCAAAGCCCTGGTCGACGGCCGGCTGCTCAAGCCCGCCGAACAGGCCGCGATGCGGACGATGGTCCCGGTGCCGGAAGGCAGCGGCCACCCGGCCGGGACCCAGGACGGCCTGGGCCTGTTCTTCACCCCCCTGTCCTGCGGCGGCGGATACCTCGGGCACGGGGGAAGCGGCTTCGGATACGTCCTGCGCGCGGCGACCACCACGGACGGCCGACGCACGATCACGGTCTCGGCCCACAGCCGCCCCGCGGACCCCCGGACCGCGGCCCGCCAGGAGGACGCCCTGCGCACCCTCGTCGACAACGCCCTCTGCCACCCCGCCTGATCCGGCCGCACGGCGTGGGCACGAGTGCCCGGCTCATCCGCCCCACCCGGCGAGGGCACGGGCGAGCGCCTCGCCGGTCTGCTGGACCGCGGTTCCGGCCACCAGGGCCGGCAGAGCCTGGATCACCCCGCTCAGCGCCCGCGGCTCGGGCGTGGCGGGGGATGTCAGGGCCGTGTCGATGTCGTCCAGCATGCCGCGCACCGTCGCGAGGTTCGGCAGCTCCGCCGCGTGCCGCTCCGTGTCCGCGCGCACGGCGTCGAGAAGGCCGCGCAGCGTGGTGAGGTCGACGGGTGTGCTCTGGAGGGAGGTCGACTGGTGGACGTGGGAGACGTTCTGTCCCACCACGTTCTGCAACGGGGCGGTGTTGTCGCCACCGATGCTGATCCCCGAGCCGTGCCCCGCCCCTGGTGTCCGACCTCGATGCCACATGATCATCTGCTCGCTCCTGACGACTAGGTACCCTGGCCGACATCGCTGATGCCGGCTCCGGCGACGTTCTGGATCGGCGCGTTGTTGTCGCCGTAGACCTGGATGTTGGTGATGACCGTCGCCACCTGCTTGTCGTACTGGGCAGTGTCGATGCCCAGTTCGTCGAGGTACGCGGCGACCGCCTGGAAGACGCACGTCTGCATGAGCACCACGTGCCTCTTCGCGTCGTCGCTCTGGTGCATGTCGGCGACCTCGTCGATGGAGTACCGGTCACGCAGGCTCACCGGGTCCTTCTCCTCCGCGCGCCCCCCGCGCGTCTCGCGCAGCGCGAGGCGTCTCACCCCACGGAAGAGCGCGAACGGCCCTTCGGCCGCGTCCAACAAACCCTGCACCGCCACCCGGCCGACCAGACGCGCGCGGTTCCCGGCCAGGGGGTCGCCGGTCGAGCGCAGTTCGTCGTGGAGGGGAGCCATCACGTGCGGGCGTACGGTGAGTCGGAGTTCGCCGGCCTCCAGCGCCGCGTGGACGAACACGCTGGCCACGACCTGGCCGCCCCAGCTGACGCACTGCGCCCGCAGATAGAGCCGGTCCGGCACGCCGGACGGCGAACGGCGGCCCCGGCCCCGGAGGTCCGGATCGCTCGGCTTCGCGGCGTGGACGCGTCGCAGCCACAGCGCCGACGGAAGCCCGACCACGGGGGCCACCGTGAAGCCGGGGAGCGAGTCGGTGATGCCGCCATGACCGCCCAGCTCGCCGAGCGCGGCTCCTACCCGCTCCAGCAACTCCGCCTCGCCGGACAGCTCGACCCGCCTCTGCGGATCCTTGGCCGTGAGCGGGATGCCGATGTCCGCCACGCCCCAGACGTCTCGTCCCGCTCCGATGAAACGCTCAGGATGGTCGTACGGCAATTCCTGCCTCCGCTGTCCCTCGCCGATCATCGCCGCCCGCCGCCCGGCCCGGACCGCGGCCACGGGGAAGCGGTCGGACGCGACGCCCACCCGTGCGATCCGGGCCATCGCGGCCAGGGCCGCCACCCGGTCCGCCGTACAGACCAGCGCGGCCGTCACCCACCAGGCGAGCGGGAGCAGGAGCAGGCCTCCCCGCAAGGAGACCGCCGCGCCCGGCACCGTCGCGAAGGGCAGCACGGCGCCCAGCAGAGGGAGGCTCAGGACGAGCAACGCCGCACGCGGGGACGGCGCGGGCCGCGCCTTCGCCCCCTTGCGCACGGCCCGGAAAGCGGCCCACCACAGGAGCAGCGACAAGAGGAGCGTCCCGCCCCACACCGCCGCCGGCAGGGGAAGCGCGTACGCCACGGCGGCGGTGAGGACGAGGACCGCGGCCCGCCGCACCCTCCATCGCCGGCGTGCGCGCATGCTGTGCGCGAGCACGGGCACGAGGTCGAAGGCGTACGACGGGACCGCGAGCCGCGGTCCGTGGAGCACATGGTCCAGCACCCACCGCGCCATGGGCTCGCCCAGAGGCGGGCAGTCGTCACTGCTCTCCAGATAGACGCGCCGCCGGGCACTGCGCCGGGGCTTCTTCCGCACCTCGGCCCCGCCCCGGGCCCTCTTCCACCACGCCATGACGGCCCGCACGCGGTCGGGACGCCGGTGGAGCGCCTGGCAGAGCAAAGGGGTCACCTCGGAAGCGGACACCTCCCCCGCCCGCTCCCCGCGAGCACGGTCCTCGGCCTCCTGCCAGGCCGGAGAACCGGCCTGCCTCGGCACCGCCGGCCCCTCCGGAAGCGCCCCCGCCATTCGCTCCCGCACACCGAGAATCCGCCCCTGCACCACGCCCGTCCCCCGTTCACCGATCCCGCGGGCATCCTCGCGCTGAACTCGGCGAATCGCCAGAGCGCAAATGCGTCATCACCCGTGCCGAACACGCTCGCCGAAGGGTTCGATTTGCGTTCGTGTGCACGAGCTGCCCGCTGCCTGGGCCCCGTGCGTCACCCTCGGCGGTTCCAGGGCATGCGGGACCACGGGAGCGCGAGGTCGTCCTGGTGGGTCGCCTCGTGAGGGGTGAGGGTCGTCAGGGGGGACGCCTCCCGGTGGCGGGTGAAGACCGTGTCGACGTAGCGGTGGCCCGTGTCGGGGGCGAGGAAGAGGATCGTCCGGTCGGGGGTGCGGGTGTGTTCGTGGCGGGCGGCGAGGTAGGCGGCTCCGGTGGAGAGGCCCGCGAAGACCGCGTGGCGGCGCAGGAGGTCGACGCTGCCGGCGAGGGCCGCGTCGAAGGAGATCCAGTGGAGGGTGTCGTACAGCGCGTGGGAGACGTTCCCGAAGGGGATGGAGCTGCCGATGCCCGCGATGATGATCTCGGGGTCGGCGATGTGCTCGGCGCCGAAGGTGACGCTGCCGTAGGGCTGGACGCCGACCAGTTCCACATCGGTCGGGGCGCCGTCGGGGGCCTCGCGGAGGTAGCGGGCGAGGGCGCCGGTGGAGGCGCCCGAGCCGACGCCGCCGACGACGGTGAGCGCGTCCGTGCCCGTCGCCTCGCGGACCCGGTCGGCGATCGGGCGGTAGCCGAGGTAGTGGATGTCGTCGTGGTACTGCCGCATCCAGTGGTACTCGGGGTGCTCGGCCAGGATCTCGTGGATCCGTTCCACCCGGCGCTTCTGGTCGAGCTTGAGGTCGTCGCACGGCTCCATCCGCTCCAGCGTGGCGCCGAGGACGGCGAGTTGGACGCGCAGGGTGCGGTCCACCGTCGTCGACCCGACGATGTGGCAGCGCATGCCGTGCCGGTGGCAGGCCAGGGCCAGGGCGTAGGCGTAGATGCCGCTGGAGCTGTCGAGGAGGGTGTCGCCGCGCCGTACGGCTCCGGTGTCGAGGAGGTGGCGGACCGCGGCGAGGGCGGAGACCACCTTCATCGTCTCAAAGCGCAGGCAGACGAGCCGGTCGTCGAGGCGTATCAGGTCCGGCCGGCCGATCGCCTCCGCGATGTGCTGGTCCATCGGGGACCTCCTGGGTCGTCGTGGTGGTGGTGAAGGTGCGGGTGGTGGGGATGCCGTGGGCGTCGAGGGCGCGCAGGCAGCTCCGTACGCGGTGGCGCCAGCCGCGGGCGGCGGGGTCGAACAGCACCCCCGCCACCGCGCCGCTGTGCGCGATCTGCACGCCCGCCGCCCCGGTCCGCCGGGCGATGACGGTCAGGGCGTCGAACTCGGGGTGGTGCAGGACCTGTTGGCCACGGTGGGCGCTGGCGGTGGCGACCTGACCGAGGAGTCGGACGTCGCCGGTCGCCACCGCGCGTCGCAGCAGCGCGCGGAGCCGTTCGAAGTCCCGTACGTCGGCGTCGGAGGCCTCCCGTACGGGCAGGGCGAGGGTGTCGACGGGCGCGCCCCCGCCGAGGGCGCAGCCCACGACGACCAGCGGCGGGAGGGCCGGACCGAGGACTTCCAGGACCCGGCCCTCGCGTTGGGCGAAGAGGACCGGGCGCCCGTCCAGCATCAGCGGGTCGCAGGCCAGCTCGGCGCGCACGGCGAGCCGGGCGACCGTGTCGGGGGTCAGGGTCAGCCCGTACGCGTCGGCGACCGCGCGCACGGTGGCGATCACGTCGCTGGTGGAGCTGCCCATGCCCAGGCCCACCGGTACGTCACCGGCCAGCCGCAACTCCCCGCCGCTGGGGGCGAGTCCGGTGCGGCACGCGCACTCGGCGACCGCGAGGGCGGCGGCGTGCGCGGCCTTCGTCCGGCCGGAGGGCACGGCCGTCAGCGCGCCGGGCGGGGTGCCGGGCCGGCGGAGGAATGCGGCGCGGCTGCCCGGGCCGGCCAGGGGGAGGGTGACGAGGCCGGCGCACCGGCGTCCTTCGGCGTCGCGGAAGACGCCCTGGAGGATCTCGCCGTGGTGGCAGGGCGCGTGCCCGGTGCCCTTGGTGAGGGCGGGGGCGCCGGGGGCGGAGGCTCCCGTGGCGGGGGTTCCCGGGGCGGAAGGTCCCAGTGGGGCTCCCGGGGCGGTGGTGGCGGTGGGGCTCATGCGCCGCCCGCCGTCCGGTAGCGGTACAGGACCGTCTCGTCGGCGCTGAACTGGGAGAAGGGGAACGGCTCCGCCGACAGGGCGGTCACCCCTGAGCCGAGGAAGGCACGGGCGACGGCGCTGCCGCTCTGCGCGTACACGATCAGCGGGACGCCCCGGGACCGGCAACGCTCCAGGATGGTGTCGAACGAGCCGTTGCCGAGGGTCATTCCGGTGGCGACGACGGCGTCGGCGCGGTCGAGCACCGCGTGCATGTCGTCGGTGACGGGGTCGCCCCACTGGGTGGTCTTGAGGTTGAAGTCGCAGGGCAGCGGTTCGCCGCCGCGCTCGCGGATGGCCGCGACCAGCGGGTTGACGACGCCGATCAGGCCGACCTCGGCGCCCGCCGGGAGGTCGAGCAGGCCCGCGATGGCCGCGTCCCGGGCCTTGGCGCGGACCTCCGGAGGACCTGCGGGGAGGGTGACGGGCTCGGCGTCGCCCGCCGCGGCGGCCACCCGGTGCGGGCGCGTCTCGGAGAGGTGGGCGTCGAGCGCGGCGATCCGCAACGGGCGGGGGGCCTCCCGCAGCAGGACGTCGAGCGGGGTGCCCGAGGCGTCCCGGCAGACGGCGGGGTCGATCTCCCCTGCCTCGAAGGCGCAGCCGCCGAACGAGCCGCCGACGCGGACCAGGACGTACTGGTTGAGGTACGTGATGTCGCCGCCGGCCAGCCGGGTGCCGTGGTGGATCCAGAACACGCTGGTCGCGACGGGCCGGGAGGCCGGCAGGCCGCTGCCGTCGCCCCGGGAGGGGGCGTCGGTCCCTTCGTGGTCTTCGCAGCCGGCGAGGACCTCTTCGATGAGCGCGTCGACGGATCCGGCGGAGGCGGGGGCCGGGGCGGAGGGGGTGGTCTGTGGCATGGGGTTCCTTGTCAGGGTGCGGGGTGCGGGGCGGGCAGGCGGGTGGCGAGGGGGCGTCGGTAGGTGACGGTCGGGTGTCCGTGGCCGTCCGTGGTGAGCGCGGCCTCCACCTCGAAGACCTCGGCGAGCCGTTCGGGCGTCAGGACGGCGGCCGGCGGCCCGGCGGCGACCAGCCGGCCGTGGTGCAGGAGCAGCAGCCGGTCGCAGTGGCGGGCGGCGAGCGAGAGGTCGTGCAGGGCCACCACGACCGTCTGCTCGGTGCCGGACAGCAGCTCCATCAACTCCAGCTGGTGCCGGACGTCGAGGTGGTTGGTCGGTTCGTCGAGGAGGAGGGCGTACGGCTGCTGGGCCAGCGCGCGGGCCAGGTGGGCGCGTTGGCGCTCACCGCCCGACAGTTCCTTCCAGGAGCGGCCGGCGAGGGCGGTGAGTCCGACGCGTTCCAGGGCGGCCGCGACGACCGCGCGGTCGGTGGCGTCGGGTCCGCGCCAGCGGTCCCGGAACGGAGTGCGCCCCAGGCCCACGACATCGGCGACCCGCAGGTCGTGGTCGGCGCCCGGCTCCTGCGCGACGAAGGCGACATGGCGGGCGATCCGGCGTGCGCTCCAGTCCCGTACGGACGCGCCGTCGTAGCGGACCGTCCCGGTGTCGGGGGTCCGGAGGCCCGCGAGACAGCGGAGCAGCGAGGACTTGCCCGAGCCGTTGGGGCCGAGGAGTCCGACCGTCTCGCCGGGCGCGATGTCGGCGCCGACCCCTCGTACGATCGGCGTTCCGGCGGCCGACCAGGTGAGTTCCTCCGCGGTGATCCTCACAGCGCGCCCCTCTTGCGCAGGACGAGGAGGAAGAGCGGCACGCCGAGGAGCGCGGTGATCACGCCGACGGGTACTTCCCGTGGCGCGAACGCCACCCGCGCCAGGGCGTCCGTCCACACCAGGAACACCGCGCCGGCGAGGGCGGCGTACGGCAGCAGGACGCGGTGGGTCGGCCCGACGAGGAACCGGACGCCGTGCGGGACGATCAGGCCGACGAATCCGATGGCACCGACGGTGGCGACCGCCACCGCGGTCAGTGCGGCGGTGACGACGAGCAGCAGCGTCCGCGTGCGCCGTACCCCGATGCCGAGGGAGGCGGCGGTGTCCGCGCCGAACGCGAGGCCGTCGAGGGCGTTCGCGCACAGCCACGCGGCCAGCAGTCCGAGCGGGGTGACGACCGCGCAGACCAGTACCGCGTTCCAGCGGGCCGGCGCCATCGAGCCGAGGAGCCAGTGGGTGACGGCCCGGGTGGTGTCGGCGTCCGCCGAGGCCATCAGGATCAACGAGGTCAGCGCGGTGAAGAGCTGGCCGATCACGACGCCGGTGAGGACGATGCGAACCGAGTCCGGGCCCCCGCGCCGCAGCAGGAACAGCAGCAACGCGAACGAGAGCAGCGCGCCGGCGAGGGCGCCACCGGTCACCCCGAGCGTGCTCGCGCCCACGCCGAGGACGACCACGGCGACGGCCCCGGTCGACGCGCCGGAGGAGACGCCGAGCAGGTACGGGTCGGCGAGGGCGTTGCGCGTGACCGCCTGGAGCACCGTGCCGCACACCGCGAGCGAGGCGCCGACCAGGGCGGCCATCAGGACGCGGGGCAGCCGCAGCTCCCAGACGAGCGAGTCGACGATCGGGGGCAGGGGCTCGACGTCGAGACCGAGACGGGTGCCGAAGACGCGGGCGAGGCCCTCCCATTCGACCTCGGCGGCGCCGACGCGCAGCGCGGCCGCCATGGATCCGGCCAGGACGGCGAGGACGAGGAGCAGGAGGACCCCGCGGCCGGCCGGGGACGAGGGGAGGACGACGGACGAGAGGACCGGCGAGGTCCCCGGGGCCGCGGAGGATCGGCGGTCGGTACGGGCGAACCAGGGGGCCCGCCGGGTGGCCGGCCGCCCCGCCGGGAGCCCGTCCGCCTTGGGTCGGTCCCCCCGGGGCCCGTCCGGGGCGGGTCCGGCCTCGACGGCGGGATCCGTCGCCACGCGGCCGCGCGCCCGGGGGCTCAGCAGGTCAGCGGGCATGGCCGAGGTCCTTGATTCCCCGGGCGAGGAGTCCGAGTGCGTGGACGGAGCGCACGGACGGGTCCAGTTCGATGCCCGGGACCTCGATGATCCGGTCGTCACGGACCGCGGGCAGCCGGGAGATCACGGGGTGCGCGGTCATCGTGGCGCGCTTCTCGGCCGCGCTGTCGCCGGGTCGGCCACGCTCGGACAGGTCGCCGATCACGATGATGTCGGGGTCACGCTCGGCGACCTCCTCCCAGGTGACCTCCGGCCAGTCCTCCTCGACGTCGTCGAAGGCGTTCCTGGCGCCGACGATCCGGCTCATCTCGCTGGGCAGACCGGTTCCGCCGGCGACGTACGGCATGCCGTTGAAGACGGAGTAGAGGTAGACGACGGTGGGCCGCTCCGCGCTCGCGGCCCCGGGGGCCTCGGCGGCGGCCCCCCTCGCCCGGGCGACGGCCGCGCGCTGCTCGGCGGCCAGTGCGGCAGCCCGCTGGCGGACGCCGAAGACCGTGCCGAGGTTCTCGTAGTCGGAGAAGAGCAGGTCGAACGGGGTTCTGCCGGCGGGGTTGTGCTGCGGGCAGTCCACGGCGCTGACAAAGGTGGGGACCTTGAGGGCGCCGAGTTCCTCGCGGGTGCCGGCGCGGTCCTTGGTGAGGAGGTCCGCGGAGCCGGCGACCACGAAGTCCGGCGCGGCGGCGCGGAGTTGCTCGCCGGTCGCGATCTTCGGAGCGATCACCGGGACCGACGCGTACGCCGTCCGGTACCGCGCGGGGATCTTGGTCTTGAGGTTGGCGGTGCCCGCCATCCGCTCCTGGAGGCCGAGTTCGAGCAGCGTCTCGGTGGAGGCCTGATCGAGGGCGACGGCGCGCTGGGGCGGTTCGGCGAGGGAGAGGGGGCGCCCGCAGCTGGTGAGGGCGGCCGATCCGGCGGCAGGTGGCGCGACGGGGCCGGGGCGGGCGGTGGAGCAGCCGGCGGTGGCGAGGGCGAGAGCCAGGGCGAGGCCGAGGCGGGCGGGATGACGCATGGGTCTCTCCGGTGGGACGAGGGCGGGGTGGGTTGCGACGGGCCGGGGGCCGGGGGCGACGGGCGGGCAGGGGTGTGGCGGGGCAGCGGGGCACCGGGTGCGAGGGCGCCGCGTTCGAAGAGTACTGTAATGGCAATCATTTTCATTAACGACCCCGGGGGCGTCGTCGCGGACCTCGCCCCCCTCGCCGAGGAGCACCCCACATCGTGGTCACCCCATCCACCGCCACCGCGGCCAAGTCCCCTGACGCACCGCCGCGTTCGGTCCTGCGCGACCTCGCCTTCCTGCGCCTCTGGGCGGGCACCACCGCCTCCGGTCTCGCGACCTGGGCGCTGCCCTTCGTCCTCGGGCTCGCCGTCCTCCACCGCGATCTGGGCGCCACCGGGCTCGGCCTGGTCCTCGCCGCCCGCACCGCCGGGTTCCTCCTCGCGGTCGCCGTCGGCGGCGTGCTCGCCGACCGGCACGCGCGCCGCGCCGTCGTCTTCTGGTCCGCCCTCGCGGCGGCGGTCGCCTCGCCCCTCCTCGCGGCCGGCCTCGGGCACTCCCTCGTGCTGATGACGGCCGCCGCGGCGCTCGCGGGCGCCGGACAGGGCGCCTGCCGCCCGGCGTTCCAGGCGCTCACGGCCGAGACCGTCCAGCCGGAGCGCCGTCAGCAGGCGAACGCCGCCATGACGATGGCCGTCCGGTCCGCCACGCTCGCCGGGCCCGCGCTGACCGCACTGCTCGCGGCCTTCCTCGACGTCGCGTCGCTGCTGCTGGGCATCGGGCTGCTCTGGCTGGTCGCGGCGCTGGTCCCGGCGAGGGGAGGCAGGGGCACCGCCGGCAGCACGACCTCCGCCCCCACGACCGCGGCCCCCGCCCCCACGACCCCGCACCCGTCCGACCCCGCCCGACACACCGGGCCCCGCACCGGACCGGACGCCCCGCACCGCCCTGGCTTCCGTGCCGAGTTCGTCGAGGGCATACGCGAGGCCCGGCGCCACCCCTGGTTCCTCGCCGGTCTCGCCGCCCTGGTCGCCGTCATCGCCCTCGGCTACTCCGCCACCAGCGTCGCCCTCCCCCTGATCAGCCGGGACCGTTACGGCACCGAGTGGGTGCTCGCCGCGGCCATGACCGCGTACACCGTCGGCGCGCTCGGCGGCGCCCTGTTCATCGCCCGCGTCCGGCCGCGGTCCCAGGGCTGGGCCGCTTTCGCCGGCCTCGCGGCGTACGGCTTCGCCCCGCTCAGCCTGGTGCTGCCGGTCCACCCCGCGGTGGTGGTCGGCGCGTACGCCGTCGCGGGGATCGGCATCGAGCTGTTCAACGTGCCCTGGTTCACGGCCACGCAGCGCGAGGTCGCGCCGGACAAGCTGGCCCGGGTCTCCTCGCTGGACTTCCTCGTCTCCTACGGTCTGGCGCCGGTCGGTCTCGCCCTGATCGCCCCGGCCATCGGCCTCCTCGGCGTCACGCCCGTCCTCGCGGCGTGCGCCGCCGCCTGCTTCTTCGTCCCGGCCGCCGCGTGCCTGGTGCCCGGCGCACGGCACTTCGCGCGGCCGGCCCCGGAGACCACGGACTGACGGGCCGCGCAGGACGTAGTCTGGAGCGCGCAGCTGGTTCGCCCCGTCCGCCAGGCGGGAGGCGTCGTAAGAGGGAACCCGGTGGGAATCCGGGACTGCCCCGCAGCGGTGAGCGGGAACGACCGCCGTCATACGCACTGGGCCCGGCAAGGGCCTGGGAAGCGACGGCCAGTAGGAGACCGCCGGTCGAACCGGTGGACACGCCCGCGAGTCCGAAGACCTGCCCGTTGCCCGCGCACCCGGCCTCCGGGCTCCCCGGCCCCGTGCGCGCGGATCCGACCGCCGCGACTCGCGAAGGAGAGTTGACGTGGCCGACCACGCCGCCACCCTGCCGTCCCCCGTCCGCAAGACCCCGGCCGATTCCCGGGTGACCCTCGCCCACATCATGAGCGAGCACGACACGAACCTGTACGGGACCATCCACGGCGGGGTCGTGATGAAGCTCATCGACGACGCCGCCGCGGCGGCCGCCGGGCGCCACGCGGACGGTCCCGCCGTGACCGTGTCGGTCGACCGGATGACCTTCCTCGCCCCCGTCCGCTCCGGCGACCTGCTGAGCGTCCACGCCGAACTCGTCCGGGCCGGCCGCACGTCGATGACCGCCGAGGTCCGTGTCACCGCCGAACGCTGGAACGCCTCCGGCCCGACCGCCGAGGTCGCCACCGGCCGTCTCAGCTTCGTCGCCGTCGACGCCGACGGGCGCCCCCGCCCCGTACCGGCGCTCGACCTGCCCGACCCGGCGCTCGACCTGCCCGCTCCGGCCGGCGCCGAGTGACCGGTGGGCGCCGGGTGACGGCCGGCTGACGGCGCTCCCGCCGCCCCGTTCATATAGAACGGATCCGCCCGGAGCTTCAAGAGCGTCCAGGAGAGGGCAAGGTCACAGCTGTGCGGACTGCTGCTCCTTTGTTCCCCTGACCTAGCATCCGAGCATGACAGTCCTTCCCGACGACGGGCTTGCCCTCGCCGCCGATTTCTCCGACGCGTCCCGTGAGCAGTGGCAGGGCCTGGTGGCCGGCGTCCTGCGCAAGTCGGGCAAGGACGTCGAAGGCGCGGCAGCCGAGGACGCCCTGTCCACCACGCTGGAGGACGGGCTTCGCGTCCGTCCGCTGTACGCGGCCGACGACGCCGCGCCCGAGGCCGGCTTCCCCGGGTTCGCCCCGTTCGTGCGGGGCGGCCGCCCCGAGGGCGGCACCCTCGGCGGCTGGGACGTACGGCAACGGCACACGGCCGCCGACGGCGCGGCGGTGCTGGGGGACCTGGAGAACGGCGTCACCTCGCTCTGGCTGGTCGTCGGCGAGGGCGGCATCCCGACGGAGGCCCTCGACACGGTCCTCGACGGCGTCTACCTCGACCTCGCGCCCGTCGCCCTCGACGCGGGCGACCGGACCGAGGACGCCGCGGCGGAGTTGCTGCGGCTGTACGAGCGCCGTGGCGTCGCCCCCGAGGCGGCGCGCGGCACCCTGGGCGCCGACCCCCTCGGCCTCGAAGCCCGTACGGGACGGTCGTCCGGCTTCGCACCGGTCGCCGCGCTCGCCCGGCGGTGCGCCGAGGAATACCCGGGGCTGCGGGCGCTGACCGTCGACGCCCTGCCGTACCACGAGGCCGGCGGTTCCGCCGCGGAGGAGCTCGGCTGCTCGCTGGCGACCGGCGTCGCCTATCTGCGGCAGCTGACCGACGCGGGCCTGGACATCGAGCAGGCCTGTGGCCAGCTGGAGTTCCGTTACGCCGCCACCGCCGACCAGTTCCTCACCATCGCGAAGCTGCGGGCGGCGCGCCGGCTGTGGGCCCGGGTCGCGGAGGCCTGCGGGGCGAGCGGCGCGGGCGGGCAGATCCAGCACGCCGTGACCTCGCCGGTGATGATGACCCGCCGCGACCCGTGGGTGAACATGCTGCGCACGACGGTGGCGACCCTGGCCGCCGGGGTGGGCGGGGCCGACGCGGTCACCGTGCTCCCCTTCGACCACGCGCTCGGGCTGCCGGACGCCTTCGCGCGCCGGATCGCCCGCAACACCTCGACCATCCTGATCGAGGAGTCGCACCTGTCCCGGGTGATCGACCCGGCGGGCGGCTCCTGGTACGTCGAACGCCTCACGGACGAACTCGCCCACGTGGGCTGGGAGTTCTTCCGCACCCTCGAACGTGCGGGCGGGCAGGCGGCCGCGCTGCGGTCCGGCATGGTCCGGGACCGCCTCGCCGCGACCTGGTCCGCCCGGGGCGCGAAGCTCGCCACCCGCCGCGAACCGGTCACCGGCGTCAGCGAGTTCCCGCACCTGACCGAGAAGCCCGTCGTCCGCGAGCCCGCGCCCGCCCCGCCGTCCGGCGGGCTGCCCCGCGTCCGGCGCGACGACGCGTACGAGGCGCTGCGCGCCCGCTCCGACGCGCACCTCGCCGCGACGGGCGCCCGCCCCCGCGTCTTCCTCGCCACCCTCGGCCCCGCCGCCGCGCACACGGCGCGGGCCACGTTCGCCGCCAACTTCTTCCAGGCGGGCGGCATCGAGGCCGTCGCGGAAGGCACCTTCGAGGAGAGCGGAGCGGCCGAGGTCTGCCTCTGCTCCAGCGACGCGCTCTACGAGGAGGGGGCCGCGGCGCTCGCCGGGGAGCTGCGGGCGGCGGGGGCCGGTCACGTGTTCCTCGCGGGCCGCCCCGGACCGTATCCGGACGCCGACACGTACGTCTTCGCCGGCTGTGACGCCGTCGCCGTGCTCTCCGCCACGCTCGACCGCATGGGAGTCTCCTGATGTCCATCCCCGATTTCTCCGCGATCGACCTGGGGACCCCGGCCGCGCACGGCAGCGCCGACGACTGGCGGACGGCGGTCAAGAAGGCGGCCGGCGGTGACGACCTGCTCTGGGAGACCCCGGAGGGCATCGCCGTCAAGCCGCTCTACACCGGTCGGGACCTGGAGGGCCTGGACTTCCTGGGCACCTACCCGGGCATGGCGCCGTACCTCCGCGGCCCGTACCCGACGATGTACGTCAACCAGCCCTGGACGATCCGGCAGTACGCGGGATTCTCCACCGCCGAGGAGTCCAACGCCTTCTACCGGCGCAACCTGGCGGCCGGGCAGAAGGGCCTGTCGGTCGCCTTCGACCTGCCGACCCACCGCGGATACGACAGCGACCACCCGCGGGTGACCGGCGACGTCGGCATGGCGGGGGTGGCCATCGACTCGATCTACGACATGCGGCAGCTCTTCGACGGCATCCCGCTGGACAAGATGACCGTGTCGATGACGATGAACGGCGCCGTGCTGCCGGTGCTGGCGCTGTACATCGTGGCGGCCGAGGAGCAGGGCGTGCCGCCCGAGAAGCTGGCCGGGACCATCCAGAACGACATCCTCAAGGAGTTCATGGTCCGCAACACGTACATCTATCCGCCGAAGCCGTCGATGCGGATCATCTCCGACATCTTCGCCTTCACCTCGCAACGGATGCCCCGCTACAACTCCATCTCGATCTCCGGCTACCACATCCAGGAGGCCGGGGCGACGGCCGACCTGGAGCTGGCGTACACGCTCGCCGACGGCGTGGAGTACATCCGGGCCGGGCGCGAGGCGGGTCTGGACGTGGACGCGTTCGCGCCGCGGCTCTCCTTCTTCTGGGCGATCGGCATGAACTTCTTCATGGAGATCGCCAAGATGCGGGCGGCCCGCCTGCTGTGGGCGAAGCTGGTGCGGGAGTTCGACCCCAAGAACGCCAAGTCGCTGTCGCTGCGCACCCATTCGCAGACCTCCGGCTGGTCGCTGACGGCGCAGGACGTCTTCAACAACGTGACGCGTACGTGTGTCGAGGCGATGGCGGCCACCCAGGGCCACACCCAGTCGCTGCACACCAACGCCCTCGACGAGGCACTGGCGCTGCCGACCGACTTCTCGGCGCGGATCGCCCGCAACACCCAGCTGCTGATCCAGCAGGAGTCGGGCACGACCCGGACGATCGACCCGTGGGGCGGCAGCGCCTACGTGGAGAAGCTGACGTACGACCTGGCGCGCCGGGCCTGGCAGCACATCCAGGAGGTGGAGGCGGCCGGCGGAATGGCGCAGGCCATCGACGCGGGCATCCCGAAGCTGCGTGTGGAGGAGGCCGCGGCCCGGACGCAGGCCCGGATCGACTCCGGACGCCAGCCGGTGATCGGCGTGAACAAGTACCGGGTGGAGACCGACGAGCAGATCGACGTGCTCAAGGTCGACAACTCCTCCGTGCGCTCCCAGCAGATCGCGAAGCTGCGGCGGCTGCGCGAGGAGCGCGACGAGACGGCCTGCCGGGACGCGCTCGACGCGCTGACCCGGGCCGCCGGGGGCGAGGGCAACCTGCTCGAGCTCGCGGTGCGCGCGGCGCGCGCGAAGGCGACGGTCGGCGAGATCTCCGACGCCCTGGAGAAGGTGTACGGGCGGCACGCGAGCCAGATCCGTACGATCTCGGGTGTGTACCGCAACGAAGCCGGTGAGTCCCCGTCCGTCGAGCGCACCCGTGGCCTGGTGGACTCCTTCGCCGAGGCCGAGGGGCGCCGTCCGCGCATCCTGGTCGCCAAGATGGGTCAGGACGGCCACGACCGGGGCCAGAAGGTGATCGCCACCGCCTTCGCCGACCTGGGCTTCGACGTGGACGTCGGCCCGCTGTTCCAGACCCCGGGCGAGGTCGCGCGCCAGGCCGTGGAGGCGGACGTGCACATCGTGGGGGTGTCGTCGCTGGCGGCCGGTCACCTCACGCTCGTACCGGCGCTGCGGGAGGAACTCGCCGCGGAGGGGCGCGAGGACATCATGATCGTCGTCGGTGGGGTGATCCCGCCGCAGGACGTGCCGACGCTGCTGGAGATGGGCGCGGCGGCCGTATTCCCGCCCGGGACGGTGATCCCGGACGCGGCGCACGACCTGGTACGGCGGCTGTCGGCCGGCCTCGGGCACGACCTGTGATCGACGTCGACGCGTATGTGAAGGGTGTCCTCGACGGGAAGCGGGCGATCGTGGCCCGTGCCATCACGCTCGTCGAGTCCACCCGCCCCCAGCACCGCGCGCTGGCGCAGCGGTTGCTGACCGAGCTGCTGCCGCACAGCGGGAAGGCGCGGCGGATCGGGATCAGCGGTGTGCCGGGGGTCGGGAAGTCGACGTTCATCGACGCGTTCGGCACGATGCTGACCGGTCTGGGCCATCGGGTCGCCGTTCTCGCCGTCGATCCGTCGTCGAGCCGTACCGGGGGTTCGATCCTGGGCGACAAGACGCGGATGGAGCGGCTCGCCGTGGACCCGGCGGCCTTCGTCCGGCCCTCCCCCACCGCCGGGACGCTGGGCGGGGTCGCCAAGGCGACCCGTGAGTCGATCCTGGTGATGGAGGCGGCGGGGTACGACGTGGTGCTGGTGGAGACCGTAGGGGTGGGGCAGTCCGAGACCGCCGTCGCCAACATGGTCGACTCGTTCCTGCTGCTCACCCTCGCGCGGACGGGCGATCAGCTCCAGGGCATCAAGAAGGGCGTCCTGGAGCTGGCGGACGTCGTGGCGGTCAACAAGGCGGACGGCCCGCACGAGCGGGACGCGCGCGCGGCGGCCCGGGAACTGGCGGGGGCGCTGCGTCTGATGCAGGGCAGGGACGCGGCCTGGACTCCGCCCGTCCTCCACTGCAGCGCCCGCGAGTCGAGCGGTCTGGACACCGTCTGGGAACGCCTGGAACAGCATCGGGCGCTGCTCGACGGGACCGGCAGCCTCGCCGCCCGCCGCCGTGACCAGCAGGTCGACTGGACCTGGACGATGGTGAGGGACGAACTGCTCGGCCGTCTGCACGCCGATCCGTCCGTGCGCGCGCTGGCGCCGGCTCTCGAGCAGCGGGTGCGCGCGGGCGAGTTGACGGCGACGCTGGCCGCCGAGCGCATCCTGCGGGTGTTCGAGGAAGCGACCGGGGCGGCGGGGCGCGGGGCGGACGACGCCTGACCGCGCCGTGACCCCGGGCCGGGCGGTCCGGGGTCCGGGCGGTGGCCGGTCAGGCCCGGGCGGTGGTCGGTCAGGCCGGGGCGGTGGTCAGGCGGTCCAGGGCGCCCGCCTTGGCCTGGGCGACGAGGTCGGTGAACTGCTCCTCGCTCATCTGCACCTGCTGCCCGAAGTCGTCGGTGATGCGGACCCGCTTGTCGTCGGGCGCGTCGACGTCCACGAAGAGCTGCGGGCAGCCGCAGTCGCACTTCCCGCAGAAGGTCGCGATCGGTTCCGGGCTCGTGTCGGGCATCTGGGGCACCTCGCCGGTCGGAGTCAGGGTCATTCCCGTAGAGAGGGATGCCCAGCCCCGGATCCGCGCCAAACCCCGGGCCCCGCGCGGCTCACAGCATGACGTGTTTGGCCTGGGTGTAGTCCAGGAGCCCGGCCAGGGAGAGGTCGCTGCCGTAGCCGGAGTGCTTGACGCCGCCGTGGGGCATCTCGGAGACGGTGGTGCCGTGGGTGTTCACCCACACGATGCCGGTGTGCAGGGCCCGCGTCGCGCGCATCGCGCGGGCGTGGTCGGCGGTCCAGACGCTCGCGGCCAGGCCGAAGCGGACGTCGTTGGCGAGCCGGAGGGCCTCGGCCTCGTCCCCGAACGGCTGGACGGTGACGACGGGGCCGAAGATCTCCTCTTGGACGATCTCGTCGTCCTGGCGCACTCCGGCGACGACGGTGGCTTCGTGGAAGAAGCCGGGGCCGGGCAGCGGCTGCCCGCCGGTGACGATCTCGGCGTGGGCCGGGAGCCGGTCGAGCAGGCCCCGTACCGAGGCGAGCTGGCGGGCGCTGTTGAGCGGGCCGAAGCCGATACCGTGCTTCCGCGCGGCGGCGGCGAAGGCCGTGAGGAAGGCGTCGTGCACCCGGCGGTCCACCAGGATCCGGGTGGGCGCGGTGCAGTCCTGGCCGGCGTTGTAGAAGGCGACCGCGGCGAGGGCGTCCGCGGTGGCGTCGACGTCCGTGTCGGCGTGGACGACGACCGGGGCGTTGCCGCCGAGTTCGAGGTGGACGCGCTTGAGGCCGGCCGCGGCGGCGGCCGCGATCTCCTGTCCCGCGCGGACGCTGCCGGTGACCGCGATCAGGGCGACGTCCCGGTGGGTGGTGAGGGCGCGGCCGGTGTCGCGGTCGCCGCAGACGACGTTGAGGACGCCGGGCGGCAGGTGCCCGGCCGCGATCCGGGCCAGGAGCGAGGCCGAGGAGGGCGTGGTGTCGGCGGGCTTGAGGACGGTCGTGTTGCCGGCGGCGATCGCCGGGGCGATCTTCCACGCCGCCATCATCAGGGGGTAGTTCCAGGGGGTGATCTGGGCGCAGACGCCGACCGGTTCGCGGCGCAGCAGCGAGGTGCGGCCCTCGGTGTACTCGGCCGCGGCGGCGCCCGGCAGGTTGCGGGCGGCGCCGGCGAAGAAGCGGACGGCGTCGACGACGGCGGGCAGTTCGTCGGCGAGGAAGCGGTCCGGCGGCTTGCCGGTGTCGCGGGTCTCAGCGGCGGCCAGGGCGTCGGCGTGCGCTTCGAGGGCGTCGGCGATGCCGAGCAGGGCCCGCTGCCGGGTGGCGGGGGTGGTCGTGGACCAGTGCGGGTAGGCCGCGGCGGCCGCCGCGCAGGCGGCGTCGGTGTCGGCCGGGCCGGAGCGCGGGGCGTGGCCGTGGACGAGGCCGGTGGCCGGGTCGACCAGTTCCGTCGTCGCGCCCGAGGCGGCCGGGCGGTCCGCTCCCCCGATGTGGTTGGTGACCGGGTCAGCCATGGCGCAGCACCTCCCGGGCCGCGGCGCGTCCGGTGCGTACGGCTCCTTCCATGTAGCCGGCCACCCACTGGTCGGATCCGCAGACGTAGAAGGGCGGTTCGTGGGTGCCGTGCCGGGGGCCGACGGCCATGACGTCGCCGGGGGCCCACTGGGTGACGTACCCCTGCGTCCACGGGTCGGTGCCCCACAGCCGGAGGTGGGTGGCGAGCGGGCGGTGGGCCTCGTCGCCGTAGAGGCGGGCGATGTCGGCGAGGAGTTCGGGGGCGCGCAGGGCGTCGGGGGTGCCGAGCAGGACTCCGTAGCGTTCGGGCGGGACGAGGGCGGAGAGGATGCCCTCGCTCTGCGGCCAGGTGCTGCCGACGACCCCTTCGCATTCGGAGAGGCCGCTGCGGCCCTGGGCGCGCCAGAACGGCTTGTCGTACGCGGCGACGAACTTGGCGGCGAGCGCGTGGCGTTGGCGGTGCAGCGAGGCGAGGCGCCCGTCGGAGACGCCGGTGACGCGGACCGAGCGGAACGGGCCGGCGGGCAGGGCGCTGACGACGGCGCCGGCGGTGAGGGTCTCCCCGCCGGCCAGGCGTACGGAGCAGCCGCCGGGCCGTCGTACGGCGACCGCGTCCACGGGCGCGCCGGTGCGGACCCGGGCGCCGAGGGCGTCGGCCAGGCGGAGGGCGACGGTGGCCGAGCCCTCGGCCACCCGCAGGCCCTCCCACGCCTCGTAGTCGTAGGGGACGGGGCCGGGTACGACGGCGTGCTTGCGCAGGGCGGCGAGCAGGGAGGTGCGTTCGCAGGAGCCGTCGGCGAGGGCGAGTTGGCCGATCTCCCAGAGGCGTACGACGGCCGGGGTCGCCCCTTCCGAGCGCAGCCAGTCGCCGACGGAGAGCCGGTCGAGGGCGGTGGCGTCGGGGTGGGACCACGGGTCGTCCGGGTCGACGGTCCGGGCGAGCGCGGCGAAGGCGGCGGCGGTCGTGGCGTGGCGGGTCTCGTCGCCGGGGCCGAACCAGGGGGGCGGGTCGTCGTCGGAGACGGACTCGGGCGTGGCGCGGGTGAGGGCGCCGGGCTCGGCGACGTAGCTGGGGACGAGGGTGAGGCCCAGTTCGGCGACGAGGCCGGTGTACGCGGTGTGGGCCCGGCCCACCACCTCGCCGCCGAGCTGGACCGGGCGGCCGTCGGGGAGCGCGGTCTGCTCGACGCGGCCGCCGACCCGGTCGCGGGCCTCGACGACGAGGACGTCGGCTCCGGCCCGGGCCAGGTCACGTGCGGCGGCGAGCCCGGCGAGTCCGGCGCCGAGCACGATGACGTCGTGGTTCATGGAGGGGTGTTCCTTCGGTCGGGCCGCCCGTACGTATGCGGGCGTACGGACGTACGGACGTACGGGCGGACAGGCGGGCGACGGGTCAGTCGAGGACCAGGCAGTGCTCGGGCTTCCAGGCGATCTCGACCCGTTCGCCGCCGCACCACCGGTCCTCCATGCGGGAGCGGTAGGTGTTCTGCTCCAGGACGGACACGGTGACGCCGGGGGCCAGTTCGATGAGGTACGTGGTCGTGGGCCCGGAGTAGACGGTCTCGCGGACGACGCCGGCGACCTTGGCCATGTCGGGTTCGAAGTCGGAGAGCCAGATCTTCTCGGGGCGGATGGAGAGGCTGACCCGGCTGCCGTCGGGGACGCCGGGCCGGAGGCCGACGGGCAGGGCCGCGCCCCCGTCGAGGACGACGCGGCCGGTGCGGTAGGTGCCGGGGACGAGGTTGGAGGTGCCCATGAAGGAGGCGGTGAAGGTGCTCGTCGGGCGCTCGTACACGTCCTCGGGCGTGCCGCACTGCTCGACGCGTCCCTCGTTCATGACGGCGACGCGGTCCGACATGGTCAGGGCCTCGTCCTGGTCGTGGGTGACGAAGACGAAGGTGATGCCGACCTCGCGCTGGATCTGCTTGAGCTCGACCTGCATCCGGCGGCGGAGCTTGAGATCGAGGGCCGCCAGGGGCTCGTCGAGCAGCAGCACCTGGGGGCGGTTGACCAGGGCCCGGGCCAGGGCCACGCGCTGGCGCTGGCCGCCGGAGAGCGTGGGCGGCTTGCGGCCGGCCAGCCCGCCGAGCTGGACGAGATCGAGCATCTCGGCCACCCGGGAGCGGATCTCCGCGCGGCCGACCCCCTTGCGTTTGAGGCCGAAGGCGACGTTGTCGGCGAGCGAGAGGTGGTCGAAGAGGGCGTAGCTCTGGAAGACGGTGTTGACGTTGCGCTTGTCGGGCGGGAGGCCGGTGACGTCCTCGCCGTCGAGCAGGACGCTGCCTTCGGTGGGGTCGGCGAAACCGCCGATCATCCGCAGCAGGGTGGTCTTGCCGCAGCCGGAGGGCCCGAGGAGGGAGAAGAACTCCCCCGGTGCGATGTCCAGGGTGATGCCCTGGACGGCGTAGGTGCCGGCGGCGTACCGCTTGCCGATCCGGTCGAGCCGGACGGCGGGGCGGGGGGACGGCCCGGGGTCCGGGGACGACTGCGCGGGCGGGTCCGCCTGCGGGTCCGGTGTCGGGGGCGACTGCGGGTCCGGTGTCGGGGGCGGCTGGTGGTCCGGTGTCGGGGGCGGCTGGTGGTCCGGCTGCGGCTGCGGGGACGGGTGGGGCATGGGGTCACTTCCCGGAGAGCAGATCGAGGCCGCCGTGGCGGCCGAAGAGGCGCGGGATGGCCAGGGCGAGGGCGATGAGCCCGATGGATCCGGCGAGCATCAGGGTGCCGACGGCGTTGATGGTGGGCTGGACGCCGAACCGGATCGCCGAGTAGATGCGGACGGACAGCGGCTGCGGGTCGACGCCGGTGGTGAAGTACGCGAGGACGAAGTCGTCGAAGACCAGGGCGAAGATCAGCACCGCGGACGCGAGGATGCTGGGGAGCAGCGCGGGCAGGGTCACCAGGCGCAGGGCCTGCCGCCGGGTGGCGCCGAGGTCCATCGCGGCCTCTTCGACCTCGGGGTTCAGCGCCGCGATGCGGGAGCGGAGGATCACCGTCACGTAGGAGATGGAGAAGGTGATCTCGGCGAGCATCACGGTCGTGGTGGACAGGGTGATGCCGAGCCCCTTGAAGAGGAGCATGGCCGCGACGCCGGTGACGATCTCCGGCGTGATCAGCGGGACGAGCATGACCAGGCCGGCGAAGGCGCCGAGGCGGCTCCGGCCGCGGACGAGCCCCAGGGCCAGGGCCACGCCGAGGACCAGCGAGCCGGCCATGGCGACCAGGGACACCTCCAGGCTCATGCCGAGCGATTCGAGGAGGACGTCGTCGCGGAGGAAGGCCCCGTACCAGCGGAGGCTGAGTCCGTCGAGGACGGTGAGGGACTTCGCCGAGTTGAAGGAGAAGAGGACGACGACGGCGACGGGGAGGTAGAGCAGCGCGAAGAAGACGACGGTGACGGCGATCGCGAAGCGCGGCGGGCGCTCCGCGCCGCGGCGGCGCCGGCGGGGCGGCCCGGACGGCCCGGTGGGGGCGGAGCCGTGGGGCCGGGCGGCGGGCGGACCGTCCTCGCGGGGCTGGCGGTGCGCGGCGGGGCGGAGGGTCATCGGGCGACCTCCGCCTCGTCCTTGCGGGTGCGCCGCAGATAGCCGAGCAGGCCGAGGAACAGGACCGCCATCAGCAGCATGGTGAGGGCCGAGCCGAGCGGCCAGTTCTGGCCCTGGAAGAACTTGTCCTGGATCAGGTTGCCGATCATGATCTGGTCGGGTCCTCCCATGAGCTGGGCGCTGACGAAGTCGCCCATGGCGGGCAGGAAGACGAGGACGCAGCCGGCCGCCGCGCCCTGCCGGGTGGCGGGGACGGTGACGAAGAGGAAGGTGCGCAGCGGGCCGCCGTAGAGGTCGCGTCCGGCCTCGATCAGCGAGAGGTCCATCCGCTCCATGGCCGCGTACAGCGGGATGATCATGAAGACGACGAAGCCGTAGACGAGTCCGGCGACGACGCCCGTGCCCGTCTGCAGGATCTTGGTGTCCCCGTCGGCGAGGCCGGTCGCGCGCAGTGCCCGGAGCAGCGGCCCGTCGTCGGAGAGGACGACCGACCAGCCGTACATCCGCACCAGGTAGTTGGCGAAGAAGGGCACCACGATCGCGGCGACCAGCAGGTTCTTGAAGCGTCCGCCGCGCAGCGCGATGGTGTAGGCGACCGGGTAGGCCACGGCGAGGCAGATCACGCAGGTGATCAGGGCGTAGCCGAGGGAGCGGAGCAGGACGGTGCGGTACGCCGGATCGGCCAGGGCGGCGATGTTGCCGAAGTCGAGCCCGAAGCGCGGATTGCCGAGCGGGTCGGTGGTGCCGAGCGCCAGGGTGGCCACGAGCAGCAGGGAGGCGACGAGGAAGCCGGTCATCCAGAGGGTGCCGGGGAGCATGAGCCAGGTCCACAGGCGCGTCTGCGCCCGGGCCCCGGGGTGGTGGTGGGGGCGTCGTGCCATGTCAGCCCGCCTTCACAGCGGTCCAGGCGGCGTCGCGGGCCTTCTCGGCCTCGGCGGTGCCGTTACGGAAGAAGAGGTCGGCCTTCAGATCGGCCGCGGTCACCAGACAGTCGGGGAACGGTTCCACGAGCGCGGCGTAGGTGTCCTCGCTGCCGCGGACCGGCATGGGGTAGCCGATGTACTCGATGTTCCGCCGTACGTTCTCCGGGCGGAGCATGTAGTCGATGAAGAGCATCGCGGTGCCGGGGTGCCGGGCGTCGACGGGGATGGCGTAGCAGTCGGAGTTGACGGGGGCACCCTCGCGGGCCGTTTCGAAGCCGAAGACCCGGGGGTCCTTCGCCTGGGCGAGCATGGCGGCCATGTCACCGCTCCAGGCCTGCGTCATGTCGGCGTTGCCGTTGAGCAGGTTGTTGTAGCTGTCGCTGGAGAAGCCGCGCAGCCGGGGACGGAGGGAGCGCAGCGTGTCCGTGACCCCGTCGAGTTCCGCGCGCTCGCCCGTGGTGAGGTCGTGGCCGAGCTTGAGCGCGCCCAGGCCGAGCACCTCGTCGCGGTCGTCGAGGACGAAGACCCTGCCCCGGGCACGGTCGTTCCACAGGTCGTCCCAGGAGCCGGTGAGATCGCCGAGGCGGTCCCTGCGCCAGCCGATGCCGGTCTTGTACATGGTGAAGGGGACGGTGTGCGCGGAGCCGGGGTCGTACCACGGGTCGGCGAAGTAGTCGTAAGCGCCGAAGACCGCCTCGGCGTTCCTCAGCCGGGAGTGGTCGATGCGCCGCAGCCGGCCGCCGGCGGTGAGGCGCTCGGCCCATTTCGCGGTGGGGAAGATGATGTCGTAGCGGTTGCCGGCGTTGAGCTTGGCGGTCATGCCCTCCATGGAGTCGAAGTTCGACTGGACGACCTTGACGCCGTACTCCTTCTCGAAGCCCGCGAAGACGGCCGGGTCGACGAAGTCGGCCCAGTTGAAGTAGACGAGGTCGCCGTCCACCTCGACGTCGATCGGGGCCTCCGCGGCGGCGCGGGCGGCCGCGTCGTCGACGGGGGCGAATCCGCAGCCGGCCGCCGTGAGTCCGAGGGCGGCGGAGGCTCCGACTCCGGTGCCGGCGCGGAGGAACGCCCTTCGGGAGAGCGGGGGCCGGGGGCGGAACGGGCGGGGTGACGGGGGCTGTGCCTCGGGGGACATCGGTGTCCTCTCCGTAGGGCCGCAGGGGGACGGCGGGGGACGAACGGTGCGCGGCGTGGCGCGTTCGGCTACGGGCGGGGGCGGTTCACCGCTCCGCGGCGACGGGACCGGCCGGGATCGGCCAGGTCGACGGGGTCAGCGGGTTCGACGGGGTCAGCGGGTTCGACGGGACCGGGGATCGGCCGGATCGACGGGGCAGCCGGGTCTGCCGGGTCGGCCGGGTCGGCCGGGTCGGCCGGGTCGGCCGGGTCGGCCGGGTCGGCCGGGTCTACCCGGTCTGCCGGTCCGGGCATACGGTTCACCGCTCCGCGGCGGCCAGGTCGGCGCGGATGCGGCCGGCGAACCAGCCGACCGCCGACTCGCGGCGGGAGAGGGGCCCGGGGTGGAACCCGGGGGTGGAGAGCCCCTTCTGCACGCGGGCCACCAGCTCGGCGTCCTCGTCGTTGGTGATCCAGCCGATGTGCATGTTGAGGCGGCGGGCGAGCCGGGTGCGCGGCCCCGTCCCGCGGCGGGTGTAGAAGGCGCCGGGCACCGCCACCCGGTCGACCCCCGTCGGGATCGCGGTCCATGCCAGGACGTGATCGGGATAGAAGTCGATGAGGGTGTTCGGGTAGATCACGGCGTACCGCCAGACCCGCCGGTCTTCCTCGCCGAGGCCGGGCATGGGCGCGGCGACACGCTGGTAGAGGCGTTCGGCCCAGTTGGAGGACGGCTTGTCGCGCAGGGGCGAGGCGAAGAGGGCGTAGGACTCCTCGATCTCGCAGGTGTAGCCCTGGTAGTCGAGCAGCCGCATCAGCCCGGGGTGCGCGACGGGGACGTGGTAGCCCTCCAGGTAGTTGTCGACTGCCACCTTCCAGTTGGCCTGCTGCACTTCGGCGCCGGCCAGGTCGTGGATACGGCCGCGGCCGACCGGGACCAGGTCGGCCCCGGCGTAGTGACCGACCGCCTCGGCGAGTCCGGCGCACTGCTCCGCGAGCGGTACGGCGTCGAGGTCCAGGGAGACGAAGACGAAGCCGAGGAAGGATTCCACCCGGGCCGGGAACAGCCCGAGGCGCGGCTTGTCGAGGCAGGGGATCTGCCGGGCCTCCGGGGCGCCGACCAGGCTGCCGTCGAGGCGGTACGTCCAGCCGTGGTACGGGCACCGGATCGCCTTCCCGGCCGGTTCCGGGGCCGTGACCAGTTGGGTTCCGCGGTGGCGGCACACGTTGAGGTGGGCGGCGAGACCGCCGTCCTCGGTGCGGACGACCAGGACCTCCCGGTCGGCGACCGTGGCGGCGAGCCGGGCGCCGGGCCCCGGCAGGTCGGACTCGTGGCAGACGAGCTGCCAGGAATGGGCGAAGACGTGCCGCATCTCGGCGGCGGCCACCTCGGGGTCGGTGTAGTGGCGGGCGGACAGCGCCGGGCCGGGGTCGTCACCGGGGGCGTCGCGGGGCGTGCCCCGGGCGGGCGGTTCGAGGGGGAGAGGGGTCTCGGGGGCTTTGGACTGCATCGGATGACTCCTCGGTGCCGGCGGTGCGGCGATCGGTGTCGGTGATCGATGTGTCGGTGGGTCCGTGATCCGTGCTCGGGTCGGAGATCGAGGTGTCGGTGGGGCCGTGACCCGTGCTCGGGTCGGTGAGCGGTGCGGGGGCCGCGATCGGTGAGCGGTGCGGGGGCCGCGATCGGTGAGCGGAGGCCGGTGCGAAGGGCCGTGGACGGTGAGCGGAGGCCGGTTACGGAGGGCCGTGAGCGGTCGCCGGTCACCCGTGTCGAGCGGTGTCGGCGAGGGCGCGCGGCCCGGCGGCGGGCAGCCGATCGCGGCGGGCGCCGAGTCAGGCTGACCGATTGGACAGCAAGCCTGGTGGCTGAATTCCATGGGGTCAAGACTTGTGGGCTGACCGATCGGTCAGCTAGCGTGAAACCACTCCCTGACCGATCGGTCAGCGTTCTTGCCGTCTGTCGCTGCTCCGGCGCTTTCGCGCATCCACCCTGCTCACAGGGGTGGAAGCAGCCCGCCTGGCCTCTCATCCGGCCGGCCTTCACGCTCCTCCCTCCCCCACTTCCCCGCCCCCTCCCCTTTCCCGGAGGCACGCATGAGCGGTCGTCGCCGTCTGGACTGGCTCGGACTCACCCCCGAACCGGAACGGGAACTGCCTGCCGCGGTCGCCGCCCTGCGCACCCCGTCCCGGCACGCCCCCGGCGTCTCCACCGAACGGACGGGCGCCGAACGGCGCCGCGTGGAACGGCTGATCCTGCGCGGCAGCCGCCACAGCTGGCTGCGCTACCTCGCCGAGGTCACCGACCTGGTCACCGCCGTGGCCGACGGGTCACGGCCGGGCGACCACACGGCCGCGCTCCTCGCCGGCGAGGTCGTCCTCGACCACCACCGCATGCTCATCGGCCTCCCGGGCGCCGAGTACGACCGCACAGCGAGGGAACGCACCGCGCTCGAGAACGCCGTACGGACCCTGCGGGACCGCCGGGAAGGGCGGAGACCGCCGGCCCCGGCCGAGGGGCCCCCGCCGTCCGCTCCGAGCGGGCAGACCCCACCGCACCCTCCGTACGAGCAACCGAGCCGCCAGACCCCACCGCACCCTCCCTACGACCAGCCGAGCCGCCGGACCCCACCGGGCCCTCCGCCCCACCCGCTACCCCTGCCCTCACCCACCCCCCGAACCTCTCGGGCCCCTCGGCCCCCCGGCCGGAAAGGAGGCAGCCGATGACCACGATCCGATTCCCGTCCGGGCCCACGCCCGATTCCGTCCTCGGAGCGGCACCGGACCGCGCGGAGTCCGCCGAGGCGTACCGCGCCACCGGCGGCTACGCCGACCCCGCCCACGGCGCGGCCGCCGCTCCGCCGCTCCCCGCCGAGCTCCTGGACCACCTCGCCGCGTCCGGTCTGCGCGGTCGCGGCGGAGCCGGGTTCCCCGTCGCCGTCAAACTGCGGGCCGTCCGCGACCGCGCGGGCGCCCCGGTCGTGGTGGCCAACGGCGAGGAGGGGGAGCCGGGTTCGGTCAAGGACCGCTGGCTGTTGCAGGCCCGCCCGCACCTGGTCCTGGACGGCCTCGCCCACGCCGCCTCGATCACCGGCGCCGTCCGCGGCTACGTCTACCTCTCGGACCCGGAGGCGGCCGTCCGCGTCCGCCGCGCCCTCGCCGAACGCCCGCCGCCCCTGCCCGTCGAGGTCGTCGAGACCGGCCACAGCTATGTCGCGGGCGAGGAGACCGCGGTCGTCCGCAGGATCGACGGCGGTCCGGCGCTGCCGCTCGCCAAGCCGCCCCGCCCCTTCGAGCGGGGTGTCGGCGGCGCGCCGACCCTCGTCTCCAACGTCGAGACGCTCGCCCGGATCGCCCTCACCGCCGCACGGCCCGACCTGCGCGAACGGATCGCCCGCACCACGCTGGTGACGCTCTCCGGCGACCGCGCCGAACCGGTACTCGCCGAGGTGCCGTACGGCGTCCCGCTGCGCACCCTGGCGGCGGCGTACGGCGCCCCGGACGCGGCGGGGGCGTTGATGGGCGGGCTGTTCGGGGGCCTCGTCGACCGCGGCGCCCTGGACCTGTCCCTCGAACCGGACGCGCTCGCCGCGGCGGGCACCGCGCTGGGCTGCGGGGCGATCCGCTTCCTCGCCTCCGACGCCTGCCCCGTGTCCGCCGCCGCCGACGCGCTGCGGCACCTCGCGGCGGAGAGCGCCCGGCAGTGCGGCGTCTGCGTGTCCGGCACCGGGGCGATCCGCGACGCCGTCGACGCCCTTGCCGCGGGCTCGGCGGACGCGGACACCCTCACCAAGCTGGACCGGTGGTCGCGGGGCCTGCCCGGGCGCGGCGCGTGCGGTCTGCTCGACGCCGCCGCCGGGACCGCCGGCAGCCTGCTGCGCGCCTTCCCCGGCCTCTCCGAGTCCCACCTCCGCACCCCGTGCCCGGACTGCGCCGCCATCCCGCCGGGGGACGCCGGCCGCCGCCTCGCCGTGGCCGTGCCCCGGGTCGCCGACGGCACCCCGGCCCGTACCCCGCTGCCCGCCCTGAAGGGAACACCGTGAAACTCCTGCTGGACTCCACCCGCTGCCAGGGCTACGGACTGTGCCAGGAACACGCGCCCGAGCTCGTCGAACTCGACGAGTGGGGTTACGCGCGGGTCCTCGCCGTCGCCGTCCCGCCCGACGCGGAGGACGCGGCGCGCGCCTGCGCCGAGAGCTGCCCCAACTCCGCCCTCCGACTGGAGAAGTGACATGGGACGCGACCTGACCGCGCTCTTCGACCCCCGCTCCGTCGCGGTGGTCGGCGCCAGCGACGACCCCGCGAAGTACGGCCACGCGGTGGCCTCCCAGGCGCTGCGGGCCCCCGCCCACCGGCGGCCCGTCCATCTGGTGAACCGGCGCGGCGGCACCGTCCTCGGCCGGACGGCCGCACCCTCGCTTGCGGCCGTCGGCGAACCCGTCGAGCTGGTCGTCATCGCCGTCCCCGGCGCCGGTTTCGAGGCCGCCGTCGACGACGCGCTGGCCTGCGGGGCGAAGGCGATCGTCGCCATCACCGCGGGTTTCGCGGAGTCCGGGCCCGCCGGGCTGGCCCGGCAGCGGGCGATCGCCGCGCGGGTACGGGACGCCGGAGCGGTCCTCGTCGGACCCAACTGCCTGGGCGTCGCCGACAACACGACGGAGCTGTACCTCGCCTCGGACCGCTTCGAGCCCGGCGGCGTCGCGCTGCTGAGCCAGAGCGGCAACCTCGCCCTCGAACTCCAGCTCCGCGGCGCCCCGCACGGCCTGGGCTTCTCCCGGTTCGTCTCGCTCGGCAACCAGGCCGACGTCACCCTCGTCGACCTCGTCGAGGACTGCGCCGCGCACCCGGCCACCTCGACGATCGCGGTGTACGCCGAGGACTTCGGCGACGGCAGGGCCTTCGCGCGGGCCGCCGCGGCGGCGGGCAAGCCGGTGGTGCTGCTCACCGCGGGCCGGGGCGCCGCCTCCGCCCGGAGCGCCCAGTCGCACACCGGCGCGCTCACCACCTCGGCCGACGTGGTGGCGGCCGCGTGCCGTGACGCGGGCGTCGAACTCGTCCGTACACCACGGGAGATGACGGTCGTACTGGCCGCGCTGAACGCCGGTCCGCGGCGCGCGGGCGGCCGACGGACCGCCGTCTTCACCGACGGCGGCGGCCACGGAGCCGTCGCCGCCGACGCGGCCGAGGACGCGGGCCTCGCCGTACCGGAACTCACCGGCGCCACACAGGACCGGCTCCGGACCGTCCTCTGGGAACAGTCCGCCGTCGGCAACCCCGTCGACCTCGCGGGCATGGGCGAGCAGCGCCCCCACTCGTACGCCGACACCGTCGCCGGCCTGCTCGCCGCCGAGGAGGTCGACGCGATCCTGATGACCGGCTACTTCGGCGGCTACGCGGCCGCCGAGGGCGGCCTGGGCACCCCCGGCGCCCCACCCCCGGACGCCTCCCCGCGGGCGGCGGCCGGCGGAGCCCCCGACGCCTCCGGACCCACCAGCCCCGCCGGCCCCACCGATCCCTCCGCTCCCTCCGATCCCAGCGCTTCCGTCGCGGGACAGGCCCGTTCCGCCCCGGCCGCGGGTTCCGTGCTCGCGGACGGGGAGGTGGCCGCCGCCAAGGAGATCGCCGTGCGGGTCGGGGCCGGCGGGAAGCCGTTCGTCGTGCAGTCGATGTATCCGGGATCGCCGAGCTGCCGGGTGCTGGTGGAGGCCGGGGTGCCGGTGTTCTCCGCCAGTGAGGACGCCGCGCGGGCGCTGGCCGCGATGACCGGGCGTGCGGGGGGTGACGGCCTGGGGGTGACCTCGGTGCCGCCCGCCGAGGCTCCGCCGGGGGACCTGGGCTATCACGGTGTCCGTGCGCTCCTCGACGCCGCCGGTGTGCCGTTCCCCACCGCGCGGGAGATCACCGACGAGGCCGGGCTCCTCGCCGCGGCCGACGCCTTCCCGGGGCCGTACGTGCTGAAGGCCCTGCACCTCCTGCACAAGTCCGACGCGGGCGGCGTGGCGCTGCGGCTGGCCGACCGGGACGCGCTCCTCGCCGCGTACCGGGAGATGCACGGCCGGCTGCGCGCCCCCGCGTACTCGGTCGAGGCGATGGCCGATCTCACCGACGGCGTCGAGCTGATCGTGGGCGTGCACCGCGACCCCCGCTTCGGGCCGGTGGCCATGGTGGGGCTCGGCGGTGTGCTCACCGAGACCCTGCGCGATGTCGCCTTCGCCCTCGCGCCCGTGCCGGCCCAGCGGGCCAGGACCCTGCTGCACGGTCTGCGGAGCGCCGCGCTGCTGGCCGGTGTGCGCGGCAGGCCGGCCGTGGACGTCGCCGCCGCGGCCGCCGTGATCGAGCGGATCACCACCGTCGCCGCCGCGCACCCGGAGATCGCCGAACTGGAGGTCAATCCCCTGCTGGTGCGCCCGGACGGCGCCCTGGCCCTGGACGCCCGGGCCGTCTCCGCCTGACCACCGCGTCCTCCCGACCGCCCCACCCTCACCTCCCTCCCCCTTTCCCCCTCCCCCTCACTCCTCGATCGACCGTGCCCCGGAGGACACATGGACTTCCGCTACACCCCCGAGCAGACCGCGCTCAAGGACCGGGCCGCCGCCTACGCCCGGCTCCTGATGACGTACGAGGACCAGTCGGAGGAGGCGGGCGGCCCGCTGCCCGCCGACACCGTGCGCGAGCTGACCCGCGCCGCGATCGACGCGGGCGTCTACGCGATCAACATGCCCGCCGAGTGGGGTGGTGCCGGGCTGTCCCTCCTCGACCAGGTCATCGTCGAGGAGGAGTTCGGCAAGGTCACCAACTGCCTCTGGGACATCCCCTGGCGTCCCGCCAACGTCCTCGCGTACGGCACCGAGGCCCAGCGGGAGAAGTACCTCCTGCCCGTCGTCCGGGGCGAGCGGTTCGACGCGTTCGCGGTGACCGAACCCGGCGCGGGCTCGGACCCCGGTTCCGGCACCAGCACCGCGACCCGGACCGACGGCGGCTGGCTGCTCAACGGCGAGAAGTGGTTCGTGACCTGCGGCGACATCGCCGACTTCCTGCTCGTACAGGCCGACGCGGGCCCGGAGCGGGCCGCGACCCTGTTCTTCGTGGACAAGGCGGCGCCGGGCGTGGCGATGACCCGGGTGCCCAGGTTCATGCACTCCGCGGTGAACGGGCACCCCGAGTTCACCTTCACCGACGTCTTCGTCCCCGATGAGGACGTGCTCGGCGGCGTCGGCAACGGCTACGAGCTGACCAAGGAGTGGTTCACCGACGAGCGCCTGATGATCGCCGCCCGGACCGTCGGTGCCGCCGAGCGGGCCCTGGAGCTGGCCCGCGACTGGGCCGTCGAGCGGCGCCAGTTCGGCTCCCCCATCGCCGACTTCCAGCTGATCCAGGGCATGCTCGCCGACTGCGCCGTCGACATCGCCGTCAACCGCGCCTATACCCACCAGGTCGCCTGGGAGGCCGACCGGCCGGAGACCGACCGCAAGACCCTCCACGCCAAGGCGTCGACGGCGAAGCTCGCGGCCAGCGAGGCCGCCGGGCGGGTGATCGACCGGTGCGTCCAGATCTTCGGCGGCCGCGGCTACGACCGTACGTACCCCGTCGAGCGGATGTACCGCGAGCTGCGCGTCGACCGCATCTGGGAGGGCACCTCCGAGATCCAGCGCCTGATCATCGCCAACGAGCTGATCAAGCGCGGCACGCGGGCGCTCGCGCTGCCCACCACCGTCTGAAGCCCCTTCCCACCCCGACCCCGGAGGAGTCACCGGCATGGACTTCCGTCTCACCGCCCGTCAGCAGGAGCTCAAGGCCTCGGCGCGCGCGCTCACCGAGTTCATCACGGCGTACGAACTGGACTGCGAGGAGAACAACGGCCTGCCCCCGCTCGCCCACACCGCGATCCGCGACGCCGTCCTCGACAGCGGCCTGCAGGCCGTCAACATGCCCGAGGAGTGGGGCGGCGCCGGCCTCACCGTCCTGGAGCAGGTGACGGTCCAGGCGGAGCTGGGGCGGCTCACCGGCGCCCTGTGGGACATGGTCTGGCGCCCCGCCAACGCCCTGTCCTTCTGCACCCCGGAACAGCGCGAGCGGTACCTCGTCCCGGTGATCAAGGGGCAGCGCCGCGACTGCTACGCGGTGAGCGAGCCCGAGGCCGGGTCGGACCCGCAGAGTCTGCGGACCACGGCGACGCGGACCACCGGCGGCTGGGTGCTGAACGGCGAGAAGTGGTTCGTCACCGTCGGCGACCACGCCGACTTCATGATCGTGCTCGCCCTCGCGGGGGACGCCGGGGATGAGCGGGCCCCGACCCTCTTCCTGGTGGACAAGGACACGCCGGGCGTCGAGATGACCCGGGTGCCGCGCTGGACGCACACCTTCGTCTACGAACACCCCGAGTTCACCTTCACCGACGTGCACGTCGCCGACGACGCCGTCCTCGGCGAGGTCGGCAACGGCTACGACATCACCCGGGCCTGGTTCAGCGAGGAACGGCTGATGATCGCCGCCCGGACGATCGGCGCGGCGGAGCGGGCCCTGGAGCTGGCCCGCGACTGGGCCGTCGAACGGCGCCAGTTCGGCTCCCCCATCGCCGACTACCAGCTGATCCAGGGCATGCTCGCCGACTGCGCCGTCGACATCGCCGTCAACCGCGCCTACACCCACCAGGTCGCCTGGGAGGTCGACGACGGTACGGCCGACCGGAAGACCCTGCACGCCAAGGCGGCCATCGCCAAGCTGTCGGCGAGCGAGGCGGCCGGGCGGGTGGTCGACCGGTGCGTGCAGATCTTCGGCGGCCGCGGCTACGACCGTACGTACCCGGTCGAACGCCTCTACCGCGAGCTGCGCGTCGACCGCATCTGGGAGGGCACTTCCGAGATCCAGCGCCTGATCGTCGCGGGCGAACTCGTCAAGCGCGGCACGGGCGTCCTGCGGATGCCGTCCGCCGTCTGACCGGTCGGGGCGACCGGGGAGGGAGGGAGGACCGATGACGGACGTCGAGCGCGTCGGGGTCGTGGGCTGCGGTCTGATGGGATCGGGGATCGCCGAGGTCTGCGCCCGCGCCGGCCGGGACGTCGTGGTGGTGGAGACGGACCGGGCGGCCGCGGACGCCGGCCTGCGGCGGATCACCCGCTCGCTGGCCCGGGCCGTGGACGCCGGGCGGCTCACCGTCGCCGAACGGGACGCCGCGGCCGGACGGATCACGATGGCCACCGACCTGGCGGCGCTGGCCGACCGGGACCTCGTCGTCGAGGCGGTGGCCGAGGAGGAACGGGCGAAGCGGGAGGTCTTCGCCCGGCTCGACGCGACCGTGGAGCGGCGGGACGCCGTGCTGGCCTCGAACACCTCCGCCATCCCGGTCGCCCGGCTTGCGGCCGCCACCTCGCGGCCGGAGCAGGTGGTCGGTCTGCACTTCTTCAACCCCGTCCCGGTCCTCCCCCTGGTCGAGCTGGTGCCCTCCCTGCTCACCGCCGAGCGGACCGCCCGCCGGGCGTCGGACTTCGCCGCCGACGTGCTGGGCAAACAGGTGGTCCGCGCCCGGGACCGGGCCGGGTTCGTCGTGAACGCGCTGCTCGTGCCGTATCTGCTGGCGGCGGTACGGATGGCGGAGGCCGGGGCCGCGTCGCCCGAGGACATCGACCGGGCGATGACGCTGGGCTGCGCCCATCCGCTGGGGCCCCTGGCCCTGGCCGACCTGATCGGCCTGGACACGGTCGAGGCCATCGCGCGGTCGATGTACGCGGAGTACGGGGAGCCGTTGTACGCCCCGCCGCCGCTGCTCGCCCGGATGGTGGAGGCGGGCCTGCTCGGCCGCAAGGCGGGCCGGGGCTTCCACACCTATGGCGGAACGGGGGTCGCGATGCGCGAGGATGAGGGTCCGGCGGTCCCGGCGCGGGCGGCTGCGACGGCGGCGGTCCCGGCGGCGGCCGCCCCGCGGCCGGTGGCCGCGGCGTCCAGGGCCCGTCCGCCGGGCCACCCGCCCTTCGGGCACCGACACGGGGAGCAGCCGACGTGACCAAGGCCGAGCGCGCACTCGAGACACGCGAGCGGATCCTCATGGCCGCCTGCGAGGTGATCGCCGACATCGGTTTCGAGAACATCAGCATGCGCAAGGTGGCCGAACACGCCGGCGTCTCCAAGGCTCTGCTGCACTATCACTTCGACACGCGCGAGAAGCTCTTCGCCGAGGCGATGACGCACTCCTTCGCCCAGACGGGCCGGGACACCGAGGGCGACTCCGACGCGGCCCCGGCGGCGGTCGCGCTGGCCCGCATCCTGCGCAGCATGCTGCCGACGGACGCGGAGCTCCGCCAGGACTGGAAGCTCTGGCAGGAGCTGTGGGTGCGCGCCCAGCGCGACACGGCGGCCCGCCACCTCGCCGTGGACCTGTACGACCAGCTGCACGCGTGGGTGGGCGGGGCCGTCCGGCGGGGCGTCGAGACCGGCGAGTTCAAGGAGTGCGACGTCGCCGCGGTCAGCGATCTGGTCCTGGCGCTCAGTGACGGGCTCGGCATCCGGCTGATGCTGGACGATCCCCGGGTCGACCTCGCCTCGGCCAGGGCGACGATCTGGCGGGCCATCGCGCCCACGCTGGGGATCGGGCCCGACGTCCCGGACGTCTGACGTTTCCCTGATACCCGTCCGACCGGTGTACGCCGTTCCCCTTTCTCGGCCGTTCCATGACAGTCTTCGGGCGGGGCGGGGCAATATCTGTGACCGCCGGGTGAGATATGGAATCGAGGCGCGGTGAGGATTTCTCACCGCGCCTCTCACGTGGAATTACTCACCGCGCAAGGGCGATCTCGCCATGCTAGTGTCGGTGTCAGTTGCAGTTGTGGTTCCCAAAACCCAAGCGCCCCGACGGTGGTCTTCCGCCGCGGGGAACGCTTTTGTATTTCCGGTCTTTTTCCGGGCGGGGCAATCATCGCGGCGACGCGGAGTCCGCACAGTGCGCACTCCGGGCACTGCCCCGAAGGAGAATTGACATGGCATCTGGCACCGTGAAGTGGTTCAACGCGGAAAAGGGCTTCGGCTTCATCGAGCAGGACGGCGGCGGCCCCGACGTCTTCGCCCACTACTCGAACATCGCCGCCCAGGGCTTCCGTGAGCTGCAGGAAGGCCAGAAGGTGAACTTCGACATCGCGCAGGGCCAGAAGGGCCCGACGGCCGAGAACATCGTTCCCGCCTGACGCTCGCACGTCGTACGAGCTGGGGCCCGCACCTTGGGGTGCGGGCCCCAGCTCGTTGCATTCAAGGGTGCCGCCGCTCGGCAGGCGCCCCGTACGGCGGACGTACCGCCCGGCTCCGGACGCACACCCTCTCGGGTCTCCGTTCCGGCAGCCCCCTCCGACGCACGGCCCCGTCCGCGTATTCCGCGACGGTCCCGACGTTTCTCCTGTTGGCTCGTTCTCGCGATTCTCTGTGCGGCTCATCTGCCGCGGGAATTCCTTGATACGTGCCGCATCAAGGAAGGTTCCACATGAACCGCACACGCACGAACAACCGCACGAGCAACCGCGCCGTCAACCACGCGGGCGGCCGGATGAACGACCGCGCGAACGACCGTGGCACCGCCGGCGGCAAGGACCGGTCGAACGACCGCTTCTCCCGCAGCCGCCCGGCCGGGTCCAGCCGGCGTTCCGCACCCGTGCAAGGTGAGTTCGCCCTCCCCCGGACGATCACCCCGGCCCTGCCCGCCGTCGAGGCGTTCGCCGACCTCGACATGCCGGGGCAGCTGCTCGCCGCGCTCACCGCGGAGGGCGTGACCGTTCCGTTCCCCATCCAGGGCGCGACCCTGCCGAACACCCTCGCGGGCCGTGACGCCCTGGGCCGCGGACGCACCGGCTCGGGCAAGACCCTGGCCTTCGGCCTCGCCCTGCTGGCCCGTACGGCGGGACAGCGCGCCGAGCCCCGGCAGCCGCTCGCGCTGATCCTCGTCCCCACCCGCGAGCTGGCGCAGCAGGTGACCGACGCGCTCACCCCGTACGCCCGCTCCCTCAGGCTGCGGATGGCCACGGTGGTCGGCGGCATGTCGATCGGCCGGCAGGCCGGCGCGCTGCGCAGCGGCGCCGAAGTGGTCGTCGCCACCCCGGGACGGCTGAAGGACCTCATCGACCGCGGCGACTGCCGGCTGAACCAGGTCGCCATCACCGTCCTCGACGAGGCCGACCAGATGGCCGACATGGGCTTCATGCCTCAGGTCACCGCGCTCCTCGACCAGGTGCGTCCGGAGGGGCAGCGGATGCTGTTCTCGGCCACCCTCGACCGCAACGTCGACCTGCTGGTCCGCCGGTACCTCACCGACCCGGTGGTGCACTCCGTGGACCCCTCGGCCGGCGCGGTCACGACGATGGAGCACCACGTGCTGCACGTCCACAGCGCCGACAAGCAGGCCACCACGACCGAGATCGCGGCCCGTGACGGCCGCGTGATCATGTTCCTCGACACCAAGCACGCCGTCGACCGGCTGACCAAGGAGCTGCTGGGCAGCGGGGTCCGGGCCGCGGCGCTGCACGGTGGCAAGTCGCAGCCGCAGCGCACCCGTACGCTCGCGCAGTTCAAGACCGGGCACGTCACCGTGCTCGTCGCCACGAACGTCGCCGCCCGCGGGATCCATGTCGACAATCTCGACCTCGTCGTCAACGTCGACCCGCCGACGGACCACAAGGACTACCTGCACCGCGGCGGCCGTACCGCCCGCGCGGGCGAGTCCGGCAGCGTCGTCACCCTCGTCACGCCCGCCCAGCGCCGGGGGATGGCGCGGCTGATGTCGGACGCGGGGATCCGCCCGCGGATCACCGAGGTCCGCTCCGGCGAGGACGCGCTGCACCGCATCACGGGCGCGCAGGCACCCTCGGGCATCCCGGTCGTCATCACGGCGCCGGTGTCCGAGCGCCCCCAGCGGACCGCCTCGGGCCGCCCGCGCCGCTCCCGCCCCTCCTCCTCCGCCCGCCGCACCGCCCAGCGCCGACAGTCCCTCGACTCGGCGGCGTAGGCAGGCTCGGGCGGGCGTCCTCTCCGGCGATGCCCGCCCGCAGGTACGACCCCCGGGCGCCCCGCCCCGCTTCTCTCCGCAGGAGGCCTTTTGTGACACCGGTTCAGACGCGGTTCCATCCCACGGCGCACCCGGCGCCCTTCCGCACCGGGACGGTGCTCGACGCCATGAGCGAGGCCGGGCCGCAGGTCGACGACGGCATGACCGTCGAGGTCGCGCTGTCCGTCATGGCCAGTGCGCGTGCCGGGCACCTGCTCGTGCGCGACGACGACGGGCGGTGCACCGGGCTGCTGACCGAGGCGCAGCTCACCGCCGTACGGGACGGCTCCGCGTACTCGGACCGGGTCCGGCTCCGCGAGATCACCGGCGACAGCGGGCCCTTCACCTCGCCGCTCACCCCGATGGCCGAGGCCGAGCACGCGATGCGCCGCCGGCGGGTCGGGGCGTCGCCGGTCGTGGACGAGCACGGCTGCGCCCTGGGCGTGCTCACCCTCTCCCCCTGAACCTCCCCATCGGCCCGTCGGGCCGTCTCCCTCTTCACCTGTGAGGCCCCATGCGCTGCGTCATCGCCCGTTTCCCGTTCGATCTGACGAAGAACGACGTCCTGAACGCCATGAAGGGCATCAAGCCCGAGCCGGTCACCGGCGAGTCCGTGACGATCGGCCGTCGTACCTTCCCCGTCAAGCAGGTGGGTGAGGTCATCACCCGCCAGGACCGCCGCGACTTCAGCGCCGGTGAGGTCGTGCGGGCCATGACGCTCCTCGGCTTCACCTGCCGCCTCCGCCCCGAGGTGGCTCCCGCGCCGCTCGGCAGCGCGGTGGAGCGGGCGTCCGTACTGCTCGGCACGCCGGCCGCCCTCTGAGGCGTCCGGCAGGCATACGAGGAGGGCCCGACCGGCGCGCGCCGGTCGGGCCCTCCTCGTATGCCGCCACCTCGTGCCCTCGGGTCACGGCGGTGGCGGCGACGCGTACGGCCGGCGGGCGGGGACGCCCGCGCGGGCCGCGTCAGTGGTCGGAGTAGCGGAAGTCACCCACCGTCCACGCGCTGACCTCCTCGATCAGGACGCGGTACATCCCGCCCGTCTCCGGGATCCCCACGGTGCCCTGGAGGATCCTGGCGACGTGGAAGTGCAGATAGCGGGGCGGGCCGCCCGTCTCCACGGACGTACTGAAGATCCGGGAGAACTCGCCCAGACGTTCCGAGTCCGTCAGGACCTCCGAGACACGCTGCCTCCACACGGCTTCGGGAGCCAGTCGACCGGTGATGACCGTGCCACCCGTGACCACGGTCAGGGACATCTGATTGCTCTGCCCGGACTCCACCATCGCGGCGATGTCAACGAGCAACTCGTCAGGCTTCGACATGAAAGCCGATTCTATTCGTGGCCACGCCCGGCGGCGTGCGGCCGGGGTGCCTTCCGTCCCTCCCCGGGGCGAGACAGGGCCGAAAACACAGGTCGGCGCGGCACCGGGACGGAGGGATGGTGTTGAATTCCTCGGGGCGCTGGTGCCGTGCGGCATCGGGGCCCCTCGACGTGTTCCCGATGAAGAGGTGCAGATGACAGCGGATGACGCGCTCGGCGGCCGGCTGGACGACGACGACTACCCCGCCTACACGATGGGCCGGGCGGCGGAGATGCTCGGCACCACCCCCGGCTTCCTCCGCGCCCTCGGCGAGGCGCGGCTGATCACCCCGCTGCGCTCCGAGGGCGGCCACCGGCGCTACTCCCGCTACCAGCTGCGGGTCGCGGCACGGGCCAGGGAACTCGTCGACCAGGGGACCCCGATCGAGGCCGCGTGCCGCATCGTCATCCTCGAGGACCAGCTCGAGGAGGCCCAGCGCATCAACGCCGAGTACCGCCGCGCCGCCGCCCGGGCGGACGGGGCCGCGGACGGCGACGAGAGCGAGGGAGCACGGGACGCACGCTCCGACTGAGCCGTCGGGGCGCCCCGGCGTTGCGTCGGTGATCTTGCCCGGGCAGCATGGCCCGACGACGGGACACCGCGGCCGCACGGAAGGCCCGGCGGCCGGGCACGGGAGGGGCGGGCAATGATCAGGCTGTCGGACGGACCCATGACCTGGGTGGCGACGGGGGACAGCATCACCCAGGCCGTCCTGCACACGCACGGCGCCCGCGGCTGGGTCGAGCACCTCCACGAGCGGATCCGCTGGCAGCTGGGCCGGCTCACCGACACCGTGGTGAACACCGGCGTCTCCGGATGGAGCGCGGTCGACGTGCTGGCCCTCCACGACCGCCTCGTCGGCCGGTTCGCGCCCGATGTGCTGTCGGTGTCCCTCGGCACCAACGACTGCCTCGCCGGGGAGGAGGGCCTGCCGGTGTTCCACGACGCGATGCGCCGGATCATCGCCGGGGTGGGCCCCGCGACGCAGATCGTCCTCCACACGCCCGCGGTGATCGGCTTCTCGGGCCGGGAGCGCCGCGCCGCGCTTCCCGCGTACTGCCGGGCCGTCCGGGAGATCGCCGAGGAGACCGGCGCGCTGCTCGTGGACCACGAGGCGTACTGGCGGGAGCACCACGGCGACGCGGACCCCATCGCCTGGCTCGACGACGCGGCCCACCCCAACGCGACCGGCCACCTGCGGATGGCGAACCACACCTTGCGCACACTGGGCCTGGGAGAGCTGGACGCCCTCTAGGGCGCGTCCGGAGAGTCCCGCCTGGCCTGCCCTACAGCTCGCGCTGTCGGCAGGGCATGGACCCGCATGGCAGGTCCACCACAACGCGATGTCCGGATAGTCCACTGTCTACTGTGCTGCTCTGGCCCTCGACGGCCTCACGCGTGTGTGTCGCCGTCGGCTTGTCTCGTCTGCTCGAGGCCGTCGAGCAGCAGGCGCAGGCCGAACCGGAACTCCTCCTGGAGCGGCACGTTGGTCAGGTCATCGGCCGCTGCGATGGTGGCCGGGTAGGTGTTCGGGTCGAGAGCCCGGTAGTAGTCCACGAGGTGCGCTTCGTCTCCGGACGCGGGTGAGCCGGGGCCGTGTTGCTGAATGGCGAAGCCGACGACGTAGTGGCCGATCGCCGTGAAGGCGCGAGCGGCCAGGGCGACGGGGAATCCGAAGCCGTGAAGGAGCCGCAGGATCCGCTCCCGATTGGCCAGGCCGTTGGGCCCGACGGGCACTTGGGCCACCAGCAGGGGGAGAGCGTGGGGGTGCCGACGCAGTGTGTCGTAGAAGGCCTGCGCCCCGACTTCGACGGCTTCCCGCCACGACAGGCCGTCGAGCGACTCGGGGCTGACGCGCACCTCGCCGAGGATCCGGTCGACCACGTAGGCGAGCAGCTCGTCCTTGCCGGCGAAGTGCCGGTAGAGCGTCGCGGTGCCTGAATCCAGGGCGTCGGCCAGCATCCGCAGGGTCAGTGCCTGCACCCCGACCTCGTCGACGAGCTTCAGCGCCGTGTCGACGATCCGGCCGACGTCCACGGGCGGTCGCCCGCGTCGGCCCGCGGACGGGGCGGGCGGACGGCTCGCCCACCAGGCGGGGCTCCCGGGCACTGCTGACGGCTCTGGGGGCACGGGTGTCTCCCTCTTCTCGAAGCGCACCATTATGAGTACGGCGTAGCCAAAAAAGCATTTTCGGTGTTAGCGTATCCGTTATGCAGTCCAGTACCGCACCCACGACTCCGGGTCACATGCGAGCCGCTCAGATCGGTCGCTTCGGCGCAGCCCAGGAGGTCTTCGAGGTCATGGAGAACGCGCCGGTGCCCGCCCCGGGCGAAGGGGAAGTCCTCGTCCGGCAACGGGCCACCTCCGTCAATCCGATCGACTGCCGCAGGCGGGGCGGCTACGGCCACAAGCTGATGGAACTCCGGGGCATCGCCGGTTTCCCGCTCACGCTGGGCAATGACGTATCCGGGGACGTCGTGGCGGTCGGGCCCGGCGTGACGCGCATCCGCGTGGGCGAGGCGGTCTTCGGGGCCAAGGAACCGTCGAGGCAGGGCACGTACGCCGAGTACTGCGTGGTCAAAGCCGACCAGGTCATCCGCAAGCCCGAAACCCTGTCGTACGCGGAAGCCGCCGCGCTCCCGTACGCCTTCCTCTCCGCGTGGGCCGCGCTGCGGGCCGCGGGCTTCAAGCCCGAGACCGCCGCCGGCAAGCGGGTGTTCCTGCAGGGCGGCACAGGCGGCACGGGCGTGGTCACTCTGCAGGTCTGCAAGGCGCTCGGCGCCCACGTCGCCACGACGGCGGGGCCGGCGGGCATGGACCTGTGCCACGAGCTGGGCGCCGACCAGGTGATCAACTACCGGACCGAGGACTTCACCCGGCAACTCGACGACTTCGACTTCGCGATCTGCCTCGCCGACCGGGCGGAGGAGACGAAGATGCTGTCCATCCTGCGCACCGGGCCCGGTGCCGGCTACGGCACCCTCGTCCATCCACTGATGCCCCTGGTCGACGAGAAGGGCCTCCTCCGCGGCGGGGCCCGGGCCGCCGCGACCCTCGTCAGCCGGCGTCTGGCTCAGGCTCTGCGGCGCCGCGGCTACGGATGGGCCCTCTTCAGGCCCGACCGCGCGGCGCTGGAGATGCTGGCCCGCCTGACCGCCGAGGGCAAGGTCAAGGCCGTCATCGACCGGACCTACCGCCTCTCCGAGATCGCCGACGCGCAGGACTACGTCGAGCGCGGACGCGCGAAGGGGAAGGTCATCGTCGACATCGGATGAGCCGTACCGACAGTCAGGCCACCGCACGACCGCACAAGGAAACGAGGCGAGGACGATGTCCGGCACCGAGGATTGCCGCATGGCCGATCGACCGGCCGACTACCAGCGCCTGGGCATCGCCAAAGGCGAGATCGCACCCTGGGAGGACGGCTTCCGCTCCCGCCCCGGCGGCCCCGGAACCTTCGAGTGGTGGTACTTCGACTCCGTCCTCGACGACGGATCCACCCTGGTCGTCAACTTCATGGCCAAGGACTTCCGCGTGGGCAAGGGCATCGACCAGCCACCCGCGCCCGTGGTCACCATCGAACTCGACCGACCGGACGGCACCCACGTCGAACGCACCTCACTGCCGCACCCCGGCGACTACGACTTCGCCTCCGACCGGTGCGACGTCCGCATCGGCCACAACCGGATCTCCGGTGACCTGCACACCTACCGCATCCACGCGGACATCGACGGCGTCGTCGCCGACGTCACCCTCACCGGGCAGGTGCCCTCCTGGCGGCCGAAGACCGGGCACATCGTGTTCGGCGACGAGAAGCAGAAGTGCTTCGCCTGGCTGCCCTCCGTCCCCCAGGGCCGGGTCGAGGCCACCCTCACCGTCGACGGCGCCACCGAGACCCGCACGGGCACCGGCTACCACGACCACAACTGGGGCGACGCGGAGATGGCCCGCCTCATGCACCACTGGTACTGGGCACGCGCCGAGGCAGGCGACTACACCGTGATCGCCTCGTACATCACCGCCGCGCAGAGGTACGGCTCCGCCGAGATCCCCCTCTTCATGCTCGCCGAGAACGGCAAGATCCTCGCCGACCAGGACAACCTCGTACGCTTCACGAAGTCCGACGAACGGCCCGACCCGGTAACCGGCAAGCCCGTCGCGAACCTCCTCGTCTACGACTACGACGCCACCGCCCAAGGCGGCGAACGCTTTCGGGTCACCTTCCGGCGAGAGAACACCATCGTCCAAGACCGCATGATCGAATCCCTCAAAGGCCCCAAGCGGATCCTGGCCAAGCTCGCCGGATTCAACGGCGCCTACCTGCGCTTCACCGGCCGGGTCACCATCGAGCGCCTCACACCCGGCGAGGACCGCGACAGCGTGAGCGCACCGGCCCTGTGGGAACTCATGTACTTCGGGAAGCACTGAACCAGTCCCGCACGTCGACAGGCGTTCAAGGTGCCGCGGCGCACCGCCCCGTGTCCCCCGGGCCCGGTCGGGGTTTGAGCCCGGGGAGGGGGGCGGTGGGCCGCGGCACCGGTCAGGTGGGGACGCCCGGTTCGGGGTCCAGGGTGGGCTCGTCGTCGAGGGCGGGGACCATGGCCGGGCCCTCCGGGCGGCCGGGGTGGACGCCGCAGGCCAGTGCGGTGGCCTGGCGGAGCGTCTCCGTCAGGTTCTCCCAGTCGAGGGCGGGGCGGGCGGGCGTACGGCTGGAGATGAGGGAAACGTTCCAGCGCATCTTCGGCACCCCGGGCAACGGCCGCAGGCCCGTCACCCCGCGGGGCGAGGAGACCAGCGCCAGGGGGAGCATGGCGCAGCCGAGGCCCGACTGGGCGGCGGCGCGGACGCCCGCCATGGAGCCGAGTTCGTGGATCTCCGGCGGTCCCTCCGAGCGCAGCCGGAGGAACTCGGGCAGCCAGCGCTGCGAGGGACAGTCGGGGTCGGCGATGACCACCTGACGGGCGGCCGACCGTCGGTTCCCCCGGCCGGTGACGGGTACGAACTCGACTTCCTGGAGCCGTACTTCGGTGAGGTCGTCGGAGCGGTCGGTCCGCAGCTGGTCGGCGAGCATGGCCTCGGGGTCGACCGCGTCGACCACCGTGAGGACCAGGGCGCCGTCGATCGCGCCGGAGCGGAAGGCCTCGTGGATCTCGGACGTTCCCATGACCCGCAGGGCGAGCTGGACGCCGGAGAGCAGCCGCCGGCCGATGTGGGTGACGCGGGCGAGCTGCTGTCCGTACGCCAGGGCCGGGACGATGCCGACCGTCATGCGCGGCGGGGTGACGGCGGGGCGGCGCAGGGCCACCTCCATCTCCCCCACCAGGGTGAGTATCTGCCGCGCGTACTCGCCCATGACCGTTCCGGTGCGGGTGAGCCGCACGCCGTTGGGCAGCCGTTCGAAGACGGGTTCCCCCACCTGCCTCTCCAGCGCGCGCATCTGCGCGGTGACGCTCGACTGCGAGTACCCGAGGCGACGGGCCGCCTGGGTGAAGGACCCGGTCAGGGTCACCTCGCGGAAGGTCCGGAGTGTTCTTGCGTCGATATCCACGTGTACTCCCCCACGCCGCCCCCCGGCGGCAGTCCCTCGCACCGGTCGGGCGGTCACGCCATCCGGTCCGTCGCACACTCGGTCAGTCACACATGCCACAGGGGTGCCGGGCGCCCCTTCGCGCCCGGCACCCCTGCCTCGGCCGCGAAGACTCTACTCGGCGATCTGGGCCTGGACCAACGGAAAGTCCAGATCCGGTTGCGCAACGTGATTGAAGAAGTTGGACAGCACATTGAGCGCGATGTGGCCGACGATCTCGGCGAGTTCGGCGTCGGTGACGCCGGCGGCCCGCGCGTCGGCGAGGGCCGCGTCGGTGACCCGGCCGCCGGTGTCGATGATGTCCCCGGCGATCCGCAGCACCTGGTCCATGTGCGGGTCACCGGCGTCGCCGCCATGGCGGGTGGCGAGCAGCTCCTGCTCGCTCAGGCCGACCTTGCCGCCGCGCAGGGTGTGCGCGGAGACGCAGTACGTGCAGTCGTTGCGCTGGGCGATGTAGAGGGCGAGCTGCTCCCGCTGGCGGGCGCTGAAGGAGCCGCCGACCAGGGCCTCGCGCATGGCGAGGTAACCGCGCAGCGCGGCCGGGCCGTTGGCCATGGAGGCGTAGAGGTTCGGCAGCTTGCCGAGCTGCTTGAGGGTGCCCTCGAGCAGCTCGCGCTGCTCCTCGTTGGCGGTGTCGACGGTCAGTTGGGGCAGGCGGGGCATGGAGCTCTCCTAGCGCAGGACCAAGACGGAACTGATCGGTACCATCGGAACGGTACCGATCAGTGCCGTCTTCCGCAATGGTGTGCGACTCTGCGCGGTACTGAGTGGTACCGTTTCGTATGGCGACGAACGCGAAAGAACGGCTCCTCAGCGCGGCGGAGCGTCTGTTCTACGAAGAAGGGATCCGGGCCGTCGGGATCGAGCGGATCCTGTCCGAATCCGGTGTGGGCCGCGCGTCGTTCTACCGCCACTTCCCCAGCAAGGACGACGTGGTCGTGGAGGTGCTCCGACGCCGCGACGGCATGTGGCGCGGGTGGCTCGCGGGACGGATCGAGGCCAGCGAACGCCCGCCGCGCGAGCTGCCGCTGGCCCTCTTCGACGGCCTGGCCGAGCGCTTCGCGGCGGCCGAGTTCCGGGGGTGCGCCTTCATCAACACCATGGTCGAGGCGGCGGACCCGGAGAGTCCGGCGCACCTGGTGGCGGCCGAGCACAAGGAGAAGGTCATCGCCGTCCTGGACGGCCTGCTCGTCGACGGCGGCTACGCGGACCACCGGACGCTCGCCCGCCAGCTCGCCCTCCTCGGCGACGGCGCCATCGTGACGGCGCTCCGCGAGGGCACCACGGACGCGGCGGTACGCGCCCGGTCCGTGGCCGAAATCCTCCTGCGCACCGCCACGCGCGACCCGTCCGTCGACCGGGAGCCCGCGACGACGGCCTGAGACGGAAAGCCGACCGGAAACCGCCCCCGCGAACGAGGGAGCGGTGGACAGCGGTCCGCGGACGGGCCCGGCCGGCCCGCGGGGGCGGACCGATCCCGGAGGTGGGGTGAGGTCCGGCCCGCCCCGGGGGACCCGGCGCCGGCCGGGGGTACTCAGTCGCCCACGTCGAGGGCCGTCAGGGCCGTCCGGCAAAGCTTGCCCGAGCGGGTGCGGGGGAGTTCGGGGACGAAGCGCACGCCCCGGGGGACGAAGACCGGCGCGAGGCGGGTGCGCGCCAGGGCCAGCAGCTCCTCCTCCACACGGGCCACACCGGCCTCCTCCCCATCGCCTTCGCCCGCCCTGGCCGCCCCCGCCCCCGCCGTGAGCTGGACGACGGCGTACGGAGCCAGGCCGCCGGCCGGGTCCGGGCAGGGGATGACCGCCGCGTCCGCGACCGCCGGATGCCGGCGCAGCACCGCCTCGATCTCCATCGGGGAGATCCGGTGGCCGTGCGACTTGAAGACCTCGTCCAGCCGCCCCAGCAACCGCAGGGACCCGTCCGCACACCACTCGCCCCGGTCGCCCGTGCGGTAGTACCCGTCGGCGAAGACCGCCTCCGTACGGTCCGGGCGGTCCGCGTACCCCCGCATCAGACCCGGCGGACGCTCCGTCAGGTCCACGCACACCTCCCCCGCCTCCGCCTCGGCGCCCGTCTCCGGGTCGCGCAGCACGATGCGGTAGCCGGGCAGCGGGTGGCCCAGCGGGGAGAGCGCCGCGGGGGTGCCCGGGGCGCGGCCGATCAGCGCGGTGGCCTCGGTCTGGCCGTAGCCGTCCCGGACCCTGACCCCCCAGGCCTGCTCGACGGCGTCCGCGACCTCGGCCGTCAGCGGCTCGCCGGCCGCCGTCGCCTCCCTCAGCCGGGGGGCGGCCGGGCCACCGGAGACGTACGGCAGCATCGCCCGCCAGGCGCTCGGCGGCGCGCAGAGGCTTTCCACGCCGTGGTCGGCGAGCACGCCGGGCAGGACGGCGGGCGGAAGGCCGCCGTCCGGGGGCGCGAGGACCGTCGCCCCCGCCGTCCAGGGGACGAAGAGGCTGGACCAGGAGTGCTTGGCCCAGCCGGGCGCCGAGAGGTTCAGATGCCGGTCGCCGGGGCGCAGCCCGCTCCAGTAGAGGCTGGAGAGGTGGCCGACGCCGTAGCCGGCGTGGCTGTGCTCCACGAGCTTGGGCAGCGAGGTGGTGCCCGAGGTGAAGTAGCAGAACGACGGGTCGGCGGCCCGGGTCGGGCCCGGGGGCAGGAAGGGCCGCCGGGCGGCCGGTCCGGTGTCCGGGTACGGCACCCAGCCCCGCTCCCCGGGCGGGGTGCCGTACGCGATCCGCAGCCCGGGGACCGGGGAGCCGGACAGGAGGGGTGCGAGCGCGGACGTGCAGATCACGTGCCGGATGCCGCCCCGGCCGATCCGGTCCGCGGCCTCGTCCCGGGTGAGGTCCTGGTAGCCGGGGACCACGACCGCGCCGAGCTTCACACAGCCGAGGAGCGTCTCCCAGAGCTCCACCCTGGTGCCGAGCAGCACCAGCACCCGGTCGCCCGCGGCGACCCCCAGCTCCCCGAGGGCCACGGCCAACGTGTCGGACCGCGCGGACAGTTCGGCGAAGGAGACCCGCTCGGCGACGGCGACCCGGCCGTCGCCGGGGTCCGGCGGGCCCAGGATCTCCAGGGCCGGCCGGTGGTTGTCCGCGGCGAGGACGTCGAACCATTCCAGCGCCCAGTTGAAGTGCTCGGCGCGCGGCCACCGGAAGGCCGCTCGGGCCGCCTCCCGGTCGCCGCGCAGCCGCAGCAGCAGATCACGGGCGGCGCGGTACTCCTCGTGCGCGGCCGTCCACCGGTGCTCGCGGTACGCCTCCTCGGCCTCCGCCCCGCCGGGCCCGTACGGGTTCACGAGGCCGCTCCGAGCAGCGCGGCGGCGATCGTGTCGGCGTCCCGGGTGAACGACCCCCACGGGCCCGGCCGGCCGCTGCCGACCTGGGTGAACCAGCGGGTGTGCTCGCTGGGGATGCCGATCACATGGGTGGCGGTGTCCACCGAGCCGTCCGCCCGGACCGGGTGGAAGGGAGCGTCCGTGCAGTCGATCCCACCGGTGACGAACGCGTCGTCGGCTTCCGGGGCGTTGACGAAGCGGCGGATGGCCCCGTCGGCGAGCAGGCCCCGGATCAGCGGATCACGGTCCGCGCCGATGTCGGTGCTCGGCACCCGGGCGTCGACCAGCACGTCGAGGGCCACCCAGGAGTTCTCCACCTGCGCGGACTCGACGGTGAAGCGTCCCGTCCCGGCGTCGGCGCCGAACCGGGCGCCGGGGCCGACCGGTTCGAGGACGCCGGCCGCGAGCAGCGCCAGGAACTGCTCCGAGCGCACCTGCGGCGGGCCGGTGGACACCATGGCGGCGACCGGGCCGAACTCCTCCAGGAACCAGCGGTGCGAGGCGGGGGTCAGACCGCCGAAGTCGACGACGGTCCTGATCGTCTGCCGTACGTCGCGGAGCACGTCCGCGGCCGCCTTCAGCGGCCCGTCCGCGTTGCCCAGCCGGGCCTCGGCGAGGTCCGCGCGCAGCCACTCGGTGAGCACCTTGTGGAACTCCGCCGGGGAGCCGAAGCGGCGCCCGGCGAAGGGGCGGGCGAGCGTGTCGAGCCGGTGCAGCGGCCGGTGGTCGATGTCGTAGGCGGAGGCCTGATCCCGCAGCAGGCGGAGGTCCGGCGGTTCGCGCCGGTCCAGCGCCCGCCCCGCGCGGTCGGTGAACCGCGCCGCCGCCTCGGCCCCGTGGGCCTGCCGGACGCGGCCGGCGAGCAGCACCAGATTCACCTCGGCCAGCAGCCAGGGCAGGACGTCCGCCGCGAAGTCGAGCGGACCGCCCGCCCTCAGCTCGGCCATCCGCTCGGCCGTGAACAGCCGCGCGCGGTAACGGTGGGAGGGATCCTTCTGGTTGGCCCCCCGGGTCAGCAGCGGGACCCCGCTGCGCGAAGCGGCAAGGATCCGGGGCTCCTTGCCGCTGGGCAGATACAGCAGGCCGTCCTGTCCCTCGGCGAAGGTGCCGCCGCGCCCCAGGGTCAGCTCGGTGACGATGTCGTAGAAGGTCAGGCCCATGCCGAGGACGCCGACCGACGCGCCGGCCGGGATGTCGGCGAGCGGCATCTCGCCGGCGGAGCCCCCGAGGACGTACCGCAGCGGGCGGGCGGGGGTGGAGTGCGTACGGGCGAACCGCTGCCACTCCCGCTGCCCCGCGTCGGGCTCGTTGACCGGGTGGCCGGTGGCGAGGACAAGCCGGTCCACGCTCAGCACGTCGCCGCTGTCGAGTCTCAGCCGGTGCGGGCCGTCCCCGGTCCGGTCGGCGCAGAGCACCCGGGCCGGGACGCGGCGCACGGTCAGGGGCGGCGGCAGGGTGGCCTCGATGCGCTCCATCACGTACGCGAGGTAGCGGCCGTAGACGACCCGGGGGGCGTAGCCCTCGGGCTCGGCGTGAGCGGGGTCGTCCCGCGCCCACCACTCGCCGAGGGTGGGTCCGGCGCCCGGCCGGTGCGGCCCGTCGTCGGCGGGCCCGGAGAACATGGTGACCTCCTGGGCCGGGGTGTTCATCAGGAACCACGGCGACTGGTCCGTGCGCCAGATCCGACCGGCCCCCGCCTCGTACGGATCCACCGCGTGGACCTCCACCGGCCGGGCCGGCGGGTCCGCGGCGCAGCGGGCGGCGAGCCGCTCCAGTACGGACAGGCCGCGCGGGCCCATGCCGGCGAAGGCGATCCGCAGCGGCTCGGCCGGCTCCCCCGCGCCGCCGGGGGCGGGGGCCGTGAGGCGCGAGGGCTCCGGCGGCGGGTCGGTCTCGGCGGCCTGGTCGTGTTCCCTGGCGACCCGGCCGAGCATGCCGGAGAGCTGGCGGGAGGTCATCGGGATGGTCCTTCGGCTGGTGGTGAGCAGCGGCAGGGAGCCCAGGTCGGTCCACTGGAGCCGGCCGTCCGGCGCGAGCGTGGAGCGTGCCTCCCCCCGGTTGTCCGGGTGGAGGCAGAACGGCACGTCGAGCAGGCCGCGGTCGAAGGCCTTGAGCAGGGCGATGCCGAGGTCGTCGGAGAGCGAGAGCACGGTCGTGACGAGGGTGCGGGCCTCGGTCAGGATCTCCTCGGTGTCGGTGGCGCCCGGCTCAGGCCGCCGGCCGCGGGCGCGGGCCTCGCGTGCGGCGTCGGCGGCGGTGCGCAGCGCCGTCAGGTTCTCCTCGACGGTGGGGATGCGGTGCGCCTCGGTCTCGGTCTTCACGATCAGGCGCTGCGCCCCGCCGCGGACGGCGAGTTCGGCGCTGCGGCGCAGGAGCAGGCGGGCGCCGGGCACGGTCCGCGGATAGACGCCCATGTAGGTGTAGAGGACGATGTGCCGGTCCACCGCCGTCGGCAGGAACTCGTCGGCGAGCATCCGCAGGGCGGTGAGGGCGCCGGCGTCCTGGCCGGCGTGGGTCTGCTGGGCGTAGCTGAGGGAGACGCTGCGCGCGCCGTTCGCGGCGAAGAAGAGGCACTCCAGGACGGAGATCGCGACGAGCAGCGAGGGCGGGCAGAGCTGGCCGAGCATGCAGCCGCCGAAGGATTCCAGATGGGCGCGGCGGCCGTGGTCGCGGCTCTCCTCGGTGAGGTACTGGACGGAGTCACGCCAGGCGGCGACGGACTCGGCGAGCGGGGTGCGGCCGTAGGGCAGGCAGTAGGAGGCGGGCCCGCCCTCGGTGGCGGAGAGGCCGGCCGCGGTCATGGTGCGGAAGATGGCCATGGGGTCGGCGGAGCCGTGTCTGACCTGGACGGGGGTGCGGCGGCCCGCCGCGGCGGCGACCCGGGCGCTGGTCTGCGGCCCGTGGCTGACGATGGGGAAGCCGTTCAGGGGCCGGCCGGCGCGGAGCGCGGCGGTGGCGGCGGCGTGGTCGCCGACCCGGGTGTAGCTGTCGATGGTGAGGGTGGCGACGGTCCGTTCGGGCAGCTCGGCGACGGCGGCGACTCCGGCGGCCATCTCCTGCGGCGAGAGCATGCCCATGCGGGGCTGGACGACGAGTTCGCCGGCGGCGGCCGCCTCCTGGACGAAGGTTCCGAGGTCGCCGGGGGCCGCGGCGTGTCGGGGCTGCGGGGGCTGGGCGGGATGGGTCACGCCGCGGCCCGCCCGGTACACGAGCCTCTCAGCTCGCTGAGGTGGTGGAGCAGGGCGGTCGGTGCCGTGCCGTCGGCGTACACCGCGTCGTAGCCGGCTTCGAGCAGCTCGGCGGTGCGCTCCTCGGCGCCCTGCGGGGAGATGCCGAGCAGCCCCCCGATGACCATGGGGATGGCGCGGGTCTCGCGGTCGGAGCGCAGGGCGCGGGCGGCGCGCAGTCCGTCCTGGTGGCCGTGGCCGTTGACCGAGCTGACGACGACGAGGTCGGGGGTCGTCATCCGGGCGGTGTCGACGAGGAGCTGGTCGGGGACGCAGGGCCCGAGGTTGAGGACGGAGTGCCCGTGCTCCTCCAGGAAGAGCTGGAGGTGGACGAGGTTCCAGGTGTGCGCGTCGGAGGATCCGGTGGTGAGCAGGACCCGACGGGAGGTCTCCGGGCTGCGCAAAGGGTGCGGCCTTGTGGACGGGGTCATGGCTTCTCTCTCACGTGACGGGCTACGCGCGTCGCCGCGCACAGCACGGGTGCGGTACGGGGGCGGTACGGGTACGGGACAGCTGCGGGGCGGGTACCGGGTGCGTACGGGACAGGCGCCGGGTGCGTACGGCGAAGGTGCGTACGGGACAGGTGCGTACGGGCGCGGTACGGGTGCGCGGGACCCGGCCCGGTCGGAACCGATGGGCGCCGGCGACCGGGCGGCCCGGGGCCGGGCGGCCGCGGCCAGGCCGGGTCCGGCCCGGCGGGTGTTCCGCCGGGCCGGCTCCGGGGCGGGGTCAGGCTCCCGCGCCCACCGAGGTGGTGATCTCGCCGGACTCCGGCGTGCGGGGCGCGGCGGGGCGGGCACGGACGGCGAGGACCGTGCAGCCTTCCGCGCTGGACATCTGGTGGCGGGTGCCGGGCTCCTCCACCACCAGGTCGCCGCGGTGGAAGCGGCGCCCGTCGCTGTGGTCGAGCGTCCCGTCGAGGACGAGCATCAACTCGTGGCCCAGGTGCTCGTGGAAGTCGCCGTGCGCGCCGGGCGGGAAGCGCAGCAGCAGGGAGGCGGAGTCCTCGTCCTCGTCGGGGTCGGGACCCCACAGCACGACGTACTCCACGCCCACCCGGCCGGGTTCGGTCCACGGCACCCAGGGCAGGTCGGTCTGGTCGAAGCCGCTGCGGAGGACGTTCCGCATCACGGTGACGTCAGGCACGGGAGGTGGCCTCCGAGGTGACGGGCGCGCGTCCGGGCGCGCGCTGGGCGAAGAGGGACGGGATGCCGTCGGGGCCCCACGGCAGCGGGCCGTTGACGATCGGGGCGCCGATGAGGGAGCCGAACTCCCGCCAGGCGCCGTCGTAGTTGCGCACCCCACGGCGGCCGAGCAGCTCGTGCAGGACGAACCAGCTGTGGGCCGAACGCCAGCCGACGCGACAGTAGAGGACGGTGGTGCCCTCCTCCCCCACCCCGGCGTAGACGCGCTCCAGCTCCTCGTCGGAGCGGAAGGTGCCGTCGGGGCCGACGGCGCTGTGCCACGGGATGTGCTCCGCCGAGAGCGCGTGCCCGCAGCGGACGCCGACGTCCTCGGGGACGCCCGGCGGGGTGTTGCTGCGCCCGACGTACTCCTCCAGGGAGCGGACGTCGAGCAGCCGGTGGCGGCCGATGTGGTCGAGCAGGTCCTCGCGGCGGGCGCGGACGGACTCGTCGGGCCGGGGGACGGGGTACGTCACCGGCGTCCGCTCGGGCGCCTCGTGGGTGAGCCGGCCGCCGACGGCCTCCCAGCGGGCGCGCCCGCCGTCCAGGAGGCGGAGCTCGCGGTGGCCGTAGAGCCGGAACTGCCAGTACCCGGCGGCGGCCCACCAGTTGTTGTTGCCGCTGTAGAAGACCACGGTGTGGTCCTCGGAGATCCCGTGCCGGCCGAGGAGGGCGGCGAAGGCCTCGGGGCCGATGACGTCCCGGCGTACGGCGTCCTGCAGGTCGCCGCTCCAGTCGAGGCGTACGGCGCCGGGGATCCGGCCTTCCTGGCTGCCTCCGTCGGTGATCTCGACGAGGACGAGGTCGTCGCCGGCGGTGCCTGCGGAGAGGTGCTCGTCGATCCGGTCGGTGGTGACCAGAAGCCTGTCACGGTTCATCGGCGCTCCGTTGAGGGAAGGGACGACGCGGGAAAGGGGGCGGGGCCCGTCACCACCAGTACGTCGGGTACTTGCCGATCACCCCGGTCCGGGACGCGACCAGGCCCACGGCGACGAGCAGCACGCTGCCGACGGTCAGCAGGACGAGGAAGCGGACCGGCGCCGGGTCCTGGAGGACGGCGAGGACGGCGGTGGCGGCGGCCGGGGCGTGGACGGCCCGCAGGAGGAGCATCAGGCCGACGGTGAGACCGGCGGCCAGGCCGGCGACCCACAGGGAGTCGCCGAGCAGGGCGACGGCGACGAGCCCGAGGGCTCCGGAGCCGACCTGGCCGAGGACGACGCCGCGGGGCTGGGCGGGGGGCAGCGCCGGCGTGCTGCAGATGATCATCGCGGTGGCGGCCAGCGGGGCGATCATCAGCAGGTGGCCGGTGGCCTCGCCGAGCGCCACCAGGATCAGCAGCGAGACGACGGTGGCCAGGGTGCCCAGGGCGGCCGGGCGGCCGCCGGGGAAGGGCGGGGCGCCGCCCGCCCAGCGGCTCGGCTTCGGCGGGGCGGCCGCGCCCGCGGCCGTCTGTGTCCGGTTGCTCACGGGGTTCTCTCCTTGCCGGGGCGGGCGGTCGTGCGACGGGGACGTGCGTCGGGCGGAGGGGCCGGTCAGCGGTGGGCGCCGGTGAAGTAGCGCCGGGCCTGGCGGTGGACGACCTTGCCGATCTTGTGGCCCATCTCGATGCCGGGTCCGTTGTCGAAGGACCAGTGCATGCCGCCGTACACGCGGGAGATGCCGGCCTGGGCGGCGGCCTCGGTGAAGGTGGGCCAGGTGAGCACGACGTCGGTGTGCGGCGTGATGCCGGGCTCGACGGTGGAGGTGCCGGCCTTGAAGCGGTAGGAGTCGCCGAACCGGTCGGAGCCGGTGAAGCGGCGCAGGAACTCGGCGGCGGCGCCGGAGAAGGTGCTGTGCCCGGAGACGGTCGCCGGGAACGGCGGCACCGCCACGTACGCCTCCCAGTCGACGCCGTCCATGGTGACGGTGCCCTGGCCCGGGCCGCCCCAGGAGCGCAGCTGCTGTCCCCGGCGGTCGTACGGGATGAGGGTGGACGGCCGGGCGAAGTCGTACTGGAGCTTGACGGCCCAGGAGCCGATGGCCGCGTCGCACTCGGCCATGTTGAGGCCGAGGAAGAGCTTGGCGTCCTCGTCGACGTCGTAGCCGTCGCGGGCGGACACGAAGCGGCCCCACATCTGCTGGGCGCCGGGCGGGGTGACATCGTCGTTGAGCCAGAACTCGGCGATGCACTTCTGCTCGTCCGTCAGATGGGCGCTGATGTCGATGAGTTCCTCGATCGCCGCCGTCATCCGCACCGAGGGGTACGCGGGCGGGGCGGGGACCGTGAACTGGTCGGGGCGGCTGAGCGCGAACGGCTTCATCAGCGCGAACTGCGGGGTGAGGTACTTCTGGAGCTTGCCGCCGACGACCAGCGGAGTCCAGTGCTCGGCCGCGACCACCGTGGACGGGTCGAAGGCGCCGGCGGTCTGCGGCGGGTTCTTCGGCTGGTAGCCGGTGGTGTCGGCGTACGGGGGCGTGCCGAGCTGGTTGGCGCCGTCGCCGTGGCGGTACGCGAGCACGGCCCTGGCCGTGCGGAGGCCTATCCAGGCAGGGGTGTTGCGGCGCGGATCGGTGAGTTCCGGGTCGTAGCCGAGGCTGCGCAGCATCGAGTCGATGGCGACCTTGTACTCGGGGAAGAAGTCGAGCAGGGCCAGGTGGGCGGCGTAGCTGATGGCCTCGTTCTTGTTGTCGAGCGTCCGCTCGGCGCGCGGGCGGCGCAGGGAGCCGCCGAAGCGGGTGCCGGAGGCGACCCGGTCGTAACAGGCCCAGGCGTCGTAGATGCAGTTGTGGACGACGGCCAGGACGCGGGCGTTGACCGTGGCGGGGCCGAAGCGGTTGCCGGCGGCCTGGTAGCGGCCCAGGATCGCGTCCATCGTGGCCTGGTTCCAGCGGATGACGACGCTGGGCTCGGCGCCGGCGCCCGGGGCGCGTCTGCCGGTGCGGGTCTCCGCCTCGAAGCTCATCGGGACCGCGCGGGCGGCGGGGGCCGCGAGGGCGAGGGCACCGGCCGTGGCGGCGGAGGCGGTGAGCACGCGGCGCCGCGTCAGCGGGGCGCGGACGGCGGTGGCGGTCGTCGGGTGGGCGTCGGGGCGGTGAGACATCCGTGGGATTCCTTCGCATCGTACCGAGAGCGGACGGACTCGGTCCGGGTCCGCGGTTCACACACGAACTCGAACAGTGCTCAGGCTGGCGAGATTTGATCGCGCAGGGCAACGGCCTATCGGCTTCTTCCATCGCAGGCATGCAAGGAAGCGATGGGCGTCGCGGTGGCCCTCGGGAGGTGGCTAGCGTGGGGCCACGACACCGGCGGGCCGACGGGCCGGCCGGCGGGCGGCGCCGCACACCGCCCCGGGCCCCGCGCACCTGTCACCGAGCCCGTGCGAGGCGGCCCTCGTCCGGTGGGCCCCGCGGTCGGCGACGGCCGCCCACCGGCCGCTCCCGCGCTCTTCGGCACCTCCCCGCACGTCCCGGTCCGTACGTCGCCGCGCTCCTCGGCAGCTCGTCGCACCCCTCCGCAGTCCGTCGCACTTCTCCGCACTTCCGCGCACCCCTCGGCGGTCCCGAGCGCTTCCGAGCCGCTCGCGGGCTCCCGCCGCACTTCGGCGGAATCCGACCGGTGCCCCGCTCCCCGGAGAGCCGGCGAGCCCTCCCGGAGCCCCCTCATCCCGCCTCGCATCGACTCGACTTGGAGATGCCGCGCATGACCGTTTCCCCACACCTCAGACCCGTCCGCAGGACGGCCCCCGCCCCGGCGTCCACGCGACGTTTCGACCACCTCGCACCGCGCCTGCACCGGTACGGCCTCACGATGCTCCGGGCCGGCCTCGGCGGGGTCTTCGTGTGGTTCGGGGTGCTCAAGGTGATCGGACTCAGCCCGGCCGCCCGGCTCGTCGTCGACGTCATGCCGTTCGCGACCGGCGGATGGATCGTCCCGGCGCTGGGCTGGGGCGAGGTCGCCCTGGGGCTCTGGCTCGTCTCCGGGCGGGCGCTGGGCGGCGCGCTCCCGGTCCTCGTGGCGCACCTGTGCGGCACGTTCGCCGTCCTCGTCCTCACCCCTCGGATGGCCTTCGAGCACGCCAATCCCCTGCTGCTGACCCTGGTCGGCGAGTTCGTCGTCAAGAACGTGGTGCTGCTGGCGGCCGCCGTCGTGGTGACGACCCGGCCGAGGAGCGGCCCCTGAGCCGGCCGCTCGCCTGCTCACCCGCACCCCTCTGACCTGGGGATTTACGTTTCCCGCGGGCGCGCGGACACGCTGACACTGGCATCATGGCACTGAGTGTGTTTTGCTGAGGGTACTCAGTGCCATCAGCGTTGCCACAAGCGTCGCCGAACCGCGTCTTTAGGGGAGTTCCAGATCATGGGCAAGGACTTCGACCTGTATCGCCCGTCCGAAGAGCACGAGATGCTCCGGGAGACGGTCCGTGCGCTGGCGGAGGCGAAGATCGCGCCGTTCGCCGCGGCGGTGGACGAGGAGGGCCGGTTCCCCCAGGAGGCGCTGGACGCGCTGGTGGCGGCCGATCTGCACGCGGTGCACGTGCCGGAGACGTACGGCGGCGCGGGCGCGGACGCGCTGGCGACGGTGATCGTGATCGAGGAGGTGGCGCGGGCGTGCGGGTCGTCCTCGCTGATCCCGGCGGTCAACAAGCTCGGCTCGCTGCCGGTGGTGCTGTCCGGTTCGGAGGAGCTGAAGCACGCGTATCTGGGGCCGCTGGCCAAGGGGGACGCGATGTTCTCCTACGCCCTGTCGGAGCCGGACGCCGGTTCGGACGCGGCGGGGATGCGGACCCGCGCGGTCCGTGACGGCGAGGACTGGGTCCTCAACGGTGTGAAGCGGTGGATCACCAACGCGGGGGTGAGCGAGTACTACACGGTGATGGCGGTCACCGACCCCGACAAGCGGTCCAAGGGCATCTCGGCGTTCGTGGTGGAGAAGTCCGACGAGGGCGTCTCCTTCGGCGCGCCGGAGAAGAAGCTCGGCATCAAGGGCTCCCCGACCCGCGAGGTCTACCTCGACAACGTCCGGATCCCCGCGAGCCGGATGATCGGCGCCGAGGGCACCGGGTTCGCCACCGCGATGAAGACCCTGGACCACACCCGGATCACCATCGCCGCCCAGGCCCTCGGCATCGCCCAGGGCGCCCTGGACTACGCCAAGGGTTACGTCACCGAGCGCAAGCAGTTCGGCAAGCCGATCGCCGACTTCCAGGGCGTGCAGTTCATGCTCGCCGACATGGCCATGAAGCTGGAAGCCGCCCGCCAGCTCACCTACGCCGCCGCCGCCAAGTCCGAGCGCGTCGACGGCGACCTGACCTTCTTCGGCGCCGCGGCCAAGTGCTTCGCCTCCGACGTCGCCATGGAGGTCACCACCGACGCCGTCCAGCTCCTCGGCGGCTACGGCTACACCCGCGACTACCCGGTCGAACGCATGATGCGCGACGCCAAGATCACCCAGATCTACGAAGGCACCAACCAGATCCAGCGGATCGTCATGGCCCGCAACCTCCCGTAACCGCCTCCCACTTGACCGCTTGATCGTTTGAAAGGAGCCAGGCCGTGACCCTGAGGATCGCTGTCTGTGTGAAGTACGTACCCGACGCGACCGGCGACCGCGGCTTCGCCGACGACCTGACCGTCGACCGCGACGACGTCGACGGCCTGCTGTCGGAGCTGGACGAGTACGCGGTCGAGCAGGCGCTGCGGATCTCCGAGGAGTCCGACGACGCCGAGGTCACCGTCGTCACGGTCGGCCCCGACGACGCCAAGGACGCCCTGCGCAAGGCGCTGTCCATGGGCGCCGACAAGGCCGTCCACGTCAACGACGACGACATCCACGGCACGGACGTGATCGGCACCTCCGCGATCGTCGCCAAGGCGCTGGAGAAGACCGGCTTCGACCTGGTCCTGTGCGGCATGGCCTCCACCGACGGCACGATGGGCGTGCTGCCCGCGCTGCTCGCCGAGCGGCTCGGCCTGCCGCAGGTCACGCTCCTCTCCGAGGTCTCGGTGGCGGACGGTCTCGTGAAGGGCCGCCGCGACGGCGACGCCGCGACCGAGCTGCTGGAGGCCCCGCTGCCGGCCGTCGTCTCGGTCACCGACCAGTCCGGCGAGGCCCGTTACCCCTCCTTCAAGGGGATCATGGCCGCCAAGAAGAAGCCGGTCGAGGAGCTGGACCTGGACGACCTCGGCATCGACGCGGACGAGGTCGGCCTGGCCGGCTCCTGGACGCTCGTCGAGTCGGCCACGGCCCGCCCGCCCCGCACCGCGGGCACGATCGTCACCGACGAGGGCGACGGCGGCAAGCAGCTCGCCGCCTTCCTGTCCTCCCAGAAGTTCATCTGACCCACCGTCACTACCGTTCAGGAGCAAGGAATCATGGCTGAGATCCTGGTTCTCGTGGACCACGCCGACGGTGCGGTCCGCAAGCCGGCGCTCGAACTCCTCACGCTGGCCCGCCGGATCGGCGAGCCGACGGCCGTCGTCCTCGGCGCCGGCGAGGCGGCGGCCTCCGTCGCCGCCACCGCCGGGGAGTACGGCGCGGCCACCGTGTACGTCGCGGACGGCGCCGAGTTCGCCGAGCAGCTCGTCGTCCCGAAGGTCGACGCGCTCACCCAGATCGCCAAGGACAAGGGCGTCGCCGCCGTCCTGGTGACCTCCTCCGGCGAGGGCAAGGAGATCGCCGCGCGCGTGGCCCTGCGCCTCGGCTCGGGTCTGATCACCGACGCCGTGGAGCTGGAGGCCGGCGACGAGGGCCCGGTCGCCACCCAGTCCGTCTTCGCCGCCTCGTACCAGGTGAAGTCGCGGGTCTCGCACGGCGTGCCGGTCATCACCGTCAAGCCGAACTCGACCGCGCCCGAGGCCGCCCCGGCCGCCGGCACGGTCGAGGAGGTCACCGTCGCCTTCACCGGCAACGCCGCCCGGGTCGTCTCGCGCACCCCGCGCGTCTCCACCGGCCGCCCGGAGCTGACCGAGTCCGCCATCGTCGTCTCCGGCGGGCGCGGGGTCGGCGCGGCCGAGGGCTTCGGGGTCGTCGAGAAGCTGGCCGACTCGCTCGGCGCGGCGGTCGGCGCCTCCCGCGCGGCGGTCGACGCCGGCTGGTACCCGCACGCCAACCAGGTCGGCCAGACCGGCAAGCAGGTCTCGCCGCAGCTGTACATCGCGGCGGGCATCTCCGGCGCGATCCAGCACCGCGCCGGCATGCAGACCTCGAAGACGATCGTGGCCGTCAACAAGGACCCGGAGGCCCCGATCTTCGACCTGGTCGACTACGGCGTGGTCGGCGACCTGTTCGCCGTCCTGCCACAGCTGACGGACGAGATCGGCGCTCGCTGAGGCGGCCGGTCCGTCGTCCAGGCCGGTCGGGGCCGGGGCGACGGACCGGCTCGGGTGACGGAGAAGGGCCGGATGGTGGCACTGGGTGCCACCATCCGGCCCTTCTCGTCGCCCGTCTCCCGGTTCGCCCCCGTCAGAGCCAGCCGTCGAGGGGGACCTCTTCGCAGAGGCGGACGACGGGGTGGGCGGCCTCCGTGCCGGCGGAGGAGAGCCGGACCCGCACCCCGGGGCGCACCGCGTGCGGCGGGCCGTCGACCCGGCAGCGGACGACGAAGCCCTCGGTCATGTGGACGGGCCAGAGGTCCGCCTGCGCGGCGGTGAATCCCCGGCGTACGGTGATCACGCCCTCGCCGTCACTGCGTTCGGGCGCCAGCTCGGTCGACCCGCAGGTCGGACAGAGCAGACGCTGGTACGTATGGGTGTGGCACCAGCGGCAGCGCTGGAAGTAGAGCTCGGCGTCTGCGCCCGATTCCTCGGTCCGGACGGCGCACCCGCTCCTCAGTCCCGTGTGGAACACGATGCCTTCTCCTTGCACTCGGCGGCTCGACCGTGCAGGGCAAAGATATGGCACTGAGTGCCATATAATAAAGACCTGAGTTCCCCTAATTGAAGATACTCAGAACCCTGGGGGGCGCAGGCCCTCGGCTCAGCTCTCGCCGATGCTCGACTCCACCTCGCGGACCACCCGCCACATGGGGGTGGAGCGCTTGGTGATCACGACGACGACGTCCTCGGCCTCCTCGGCCGGGCCGGCCGGGGTGCCCTCCGGGCTCCAGGTGTCCCGGACGAACTCCAGGGCGCTGTCGACCTCCGCCAGCGGGTCCCCTTCGCCGCCCGAGCGCAGCCAGTGGCGCAGGGCGTGGTTGTGCGCGGCGACCACGGCCGCGGCGACCACGTTGGCGCGCAGGGTGCCGTCGCGCCGGCCGGCGAAGCGGGTGCGCAGATAGTCGCCGAGGGTCTTCTCGTACCGCCAGACGACCGAGAGTTCGTAAGTGCGCAGGCCCGTCACCTCGCGGGTGAGGCGGTAGCGCTGGACGGAGAACGTGGGGTTCTCGGCGTACATCCGCATGACGAGCCGGGCCGCGTCGCAGACCCGGACCAGCGGGTCGTCGCCGTCCTCGCTGGCGGCGAGGAAGGCGGTCATGTCGGCGAGGCACTGTTCGTGGTCCGGGAAGACCACGTCCTCCTTGGACGGGAAGTACCGGAAGAAGGACCGGCGGCCGACCCCGGCCGTCCGGACGATGTCGTCCACGGTCGTCTGTTCGTACCCCCGCTCCAGGAAGAGCTGGAAGGCCGCGGCGATGAGGGAGTCCCGCATGCCGGGCTTCGCGGAGCTGGTCGACGCTGTTCCCGTTCCCATGGCCCGAACCTAACACCCCGGGGACGCCGAAGCGGCACTTGGTGCCACGCGAAGGCGGCACCAAGTGCTACGAAGCGTCCGGGCGGGTCACGGCCCTCCGGGACGACGGGTCAGCGGGCCGCCATGCGCAGGGCACCGTCCATCCGGATCGTCTCGCCGTTGAGGTAGTCGTGCTCGGTGACCATGGTGATAAGCCGGGCGTACTCCTCGGGGCGGGCCAGGCGCTGCGGGAAGGTGACGCTCGCGCCGAGCCCGGCCCGGATCTCGTCGCTGAAGCCGGCCATCATCGGCGTGTCCACGATGCCGGGCGCGACGGTGACGACCCGGATGCCGAACTGCGCGAGGTCGCGGGCGGCGGTGACGGTCATTCCGGCGACCCCCGCCTTGGAGGCGGCGTAGGCGATCTGGCCGACCTGGCCCTCGAAGGCGGCGATGGAGGCGGTGTTGACGACGAGTCCACGCTGGCCGTGCTCGTCCGCCTCCTGCCGGGCGATGACCTCGGCGGCGAGGCGCATGACGTTGAAGGTGCCCAGGAGGTTGACGTTCAGGACGGCGCGGAAGAGGTCGAGGTCGTGGGGGCCCTTGCGGCCCAGGATGCGGGCGGAGGGCGCGATGCCCGCGCAGTTGACGGCGAGCCGCAGCTCGGCGCCGTCGGCCTCGATCCGGGCGAGGGCCTCGCGGACGGGGCCCTCCTCGGTGACGTCGGCGGCGAGCAGGGTGACGCCGTCGGGCAGGGGGCCCGAGGCGGCGACGGCCTTGTCCAGGTCCAGGCCGTAGACGGTCGCGCCGCGCGCCGCGAGGGCGGCGGCGGTGGCGGCGCCGAGGCCCGAGGCCGCTCCGGTGACGAGCGCGGCGGATCCGGCGATGTCCATGATGCTCCTAGCGGGATGGGTCGTCAGACGGGGGTCAGCGGACGAGGGACCGGCTGATGACCAGCCGCTGGATCTGGTTGGTGCCTTCGAAGATCTGCATGATCTTGGCCTCGCGCATGTAGCGCTCGACCGGGAAGTCGCGGGTGTATCCGTACCCGCCCAGCACCTGCACGGCGTCGGTCGTCACCTTCATGGCGGCGTCGGTCGCGACCAGCTTCGCCGCGCTGGCCTGACGGCTGAACGGGCGGCCGAGGTCACGGCGGCGGGCCGCGTCCAGATAGGTCGCGCGGGCGGAGTCGACGGCGGCGGCCATGTCCGCCAGGAGGAAGCCGAGCCCCTGGTGGTCGACGATCTTCCGGCCGAAGGTGGTGCGCTCGTTGGCGTACGCGACGGCGGCGTCCAGGGCGGCCTGGGCGAGGCCGGTGGCGCAGGCGGCGATGCCCAGGCGCCCGGAGTCGAGGGCGCTGAAGGCGATCTGGAGTCCCTGCCCCTCCTCCCCGATGCGGCGGTCCGCGTCGACGAGCGCGCCGTCCCAGTGGGCGGAGGTGGTGGGCACGGCCTGGAGGCCCATCTTCCGTTCCGGCTTCCCGAAGGTCAGACCGTCGGTGGCGCCCGGGGCGAGGAAGCAGGAGATGCCGTGGCTGCCCGGGGCCGTACGGGCGAAGAGGGCGTAGAACCCGGCCTTGCCGCCGTGGGTGATCCACGCCTTGGTGCCGGTGATCCGGTACGCGTCCCCGCCGGGGCCGTCGGTGGTGCGCTCCGCCTTGCACGTCAGGGCGGCCGCGTCGGAGCCGGCCTGGGGCTCCGAGAGGCTGTAGCCGCCGACCAGCTCGCCTTCGAGCATCGCCGGCAGCCAGCGCTCCTTCTGCTCCGGGGTGCCGAAGGAGTGCAGCGGGTGGCAGGCGAGCGTGTGGACGCTGGTGGCGACGGCGACGGCCGCCCAGCGGGCCGCCAGCTCCTCCAGGACCTGGAGGTACACCTCGTAGGGCTGGCCTCCGCCGCCGAACTCCTCGGGGTACGCGAGGCCGAGCAGCCCGGCCTCCCCGAGGGTGGCGAAGAGACCTTCGGGATACGTCTCGGCGGCCTCGTGCTCGTCCACGCGGGGGGAGAGCTCCTTGTCGGCGATCTCCCGCGTGAGGGCGATGAGATCCGCGGCTTCGGGGGTGGGAAGCAGGCGGTCGACATCCATGGCGACTCCAGTGACACTCGGCACCACCGGGTAAGCGGTACTGGGGGTGGTACGGCAGTACCGGTTAGCGTAGCGCAGAAGGGTGTCGGCGTAACCCCCCGGAAGGACCGCCCGGCATACTGTTCGGGTGATCGAGACCTCAGCCGCCGGCGCGCCCAAGCTGACCGGCCGCGGCGCCGCCCGCCGGTCCGCCCTGTTCGAGGAGCTGGTGGCGCTCCTGGTCGGCGAGGGCTTCGCCCAGCTGACGCTCGACGACCTCGCCGCGCGGCTGCGCTGCTCGAAGCGCACCCTCTACGGCCTGGCGGACAGCAAGGAGCAGCTCGTCCGGGCGGCCGTCGTCCACTTCTTCCGGCGCGCGACCACCCGGGTGGAGTCGGTGCTCGCCGCCGAGACCGAGCCGGCCGAGCGGCTGGCCGCCTATCTGCGGGCGGTGGCCGCCGAACTGGCCCCGGTCTCCCCCCGGTTCTTCGACGACGTGGCCGCCTTCGAGCCGGCCGCGGAGGTGTACGAACGCAACACGCGCGCGGCGGCCGGGCGGGTGCAGCAGCTGATCGAGGAGGGCGTGCGCGCGGGCGTCTTCCGCGACGTCCACGTGACCTTCGCGGCCGATGTCATCGCCTCGGTGATGGTCCGCATCCAGCAGCGGCAGGTGGCGTCGGCGACGGGCCTCGCCGACGCGGAGGCGTACGAACAGCTCGCGGAGCTGCTGCTGAACGGCCTGACACGGCCCGGCACGGCCTGACGGGGCCCCAAGGGAGCGCCTGCCTGGCGTTCCCGGCATGGTTCACACGCAGGACACCCCCTAGAACTCGTCGTCGGTGTGCGGGAGGCGGTCGGTGCGCAGGGCAGCGTCCAGGGCGGCCGCCGCGCCCGGGGTGTGCTCCTCCACCAGGCCCGCGGCGACCAGGTCCGCGACGCGCGTCCCGCCGAGGTAGCAGGCGCCGAGGTCGCGTACGTCGAAGGAGAGGTCGACCGGGTCGCCGGTCGGCTCGTACCGTGCGCTCCGCCCGTCCACCGCGAGCCGGAAGCGGCCGGAGTTGGCCGGGACGCGGGCGTCGTGCACCTCGATCACCAGCTCCGCGGCGGCGGCCCAGCTCCGCGCGGTCAGCGCCGCCCCGACGTCCACGAGCCGCACCCACAGGGCGGGGAACTGCCCGGTCACCCGCACCTGGTCGCGGTCGGCCGCGAAGAGCAGCAGGGGGTCGTCGAGCGGGCGGCCCCAGGCGCGGACGGTGCCGGTGAGGTCGACGGCGGCGAGGTACGTCCAGAGGGCGGCGGCGACGGCCGGGGTGTCGGCCTCCAGCTCGTCGACGCGGACGAGGCCCGGGGTCCGGGTGTCCTCGTTCTCGCCCTTGGTGCGGTAGACGGCGTAGCCCGCGAGGGGGTCGCCGAGGGCGACGATCCGGGGCGGGGACAGCTCGTCGTCCTCCTCGTCCTCGTCCGCGAGCCATTCGCCGCTCCAGCGCTCCTCGTCGCGGGCGACCCGTCCGGCGCGCAGGGCGCGGGTGGATGCGTAGTACGGGCCGACGGCGGCGGGCGCGGCGGCCGGGTCGACGAGGCGCAGCGGGCGTTCGTCGGGGGCGATGCGCAGGGCGAGGGGGCGCCGCGAGTCGATCTCGACGAGGGCGCCCTGGGTGGCGGGTCCGAAGCCGAACCGGCCGTAGATGGCGTCCTCCGAGGCCCACAGGGCGGCGATCGGCTCCCGGCGCTCGCCGCAGCGGCGGAAGAGCTCGCCGAGCATGGCCGAGAGCACGCCGCGCCGGCGGTGGGTGGGGGCGACGGAGACGAAGGTCAGGCCCGGACAGGGCAGGTCGCCGCCGGGCACGGAGAGGGTGAAGGGGTGGGCGGCGACGAAGCCGACCAGGGTCTCCCCGTCGTAGGCGCCGACGCGTGCGCAGGGCAGCATCAGTGCGCGGTGGTGCTTGCGCTTCGCCTCGTCGGGGCGTTCGTGGAAGACGAGGTACGCGAGGTCGAGGGCGCGGTCGAGATGGGCTTCGGGTACGTCACGAATCTCCATGATCCGGACCCTAACCGGCGGGGGTCGCACCGCCGCGCGTCCGCGTCTCGATCCCGACCCGGCCGGGACCGGCCCGTACCGTCGGGCTCCGGCCCGTACCGTCGTGCTGTGTCGTGGGGCCGGAGCGCCACGGCCGGCTACGCGACGGAGCCTATCCGTCCGGCGGGTGCGCGCGGCCCGTCGTGGTGGATGGGGGTGTGCGCGCCCGTGAGGGAGACGCCGCTGCCGCCGCGGCGGTTGGCGACGATCTCCGCGGCGATGGAGATCGCCGTCTCCTCGGGGGTGCGGGCGCCGAGGTCGAGGCCGATCGGCGAGCGCAGCCGGGCCAGTTCGATCTCGGTGACGCCGACCTCGCGCAGCCGCTTGTTGCGGTCCTCGTGGGTGCGGCGGGAGCCCATCGCGCCGACGTAGGCGACGGGAAGCTTCAGGGCCGCTTCGAGCAGCGGGACGTCGAACTTGGCGTCGTGGGTGAGGACGCACAGGACGGTGCGTCCGTCGGTCTCGCCGGCTTCGGCGGCGGCCTTGAGGTAGCGGTGGGGCCACTCGACGACGATCTCGTCGGCGTCGGGGAAACGGGCCGGGGTCGCGAAGACGGGTCGGGCGTCGCACACGGTGACGTGGTAGCCGAGGAACTTGCCGACCCTCACCAGCGCGGAGGCGAAGTCGATCGCGCCGAAGACGATCATGCGGGGGGCGGGGACGGAGGACTCGACCAGAAGGGTGAGGGGCTGCCCGCAGCGGCTGCCGTCCTCGCCGATCTCCACGGTGCCGGTCCGGCCGGCGTCCAGCAGGGCGAAGGCCTCGCCGGCCGCCGTGCGGTCCAGCTCGGGGTGGCCGCCGAGGGAGCCGTCGTACGACCCGTCGGGACGGACCAGCAGCGCCCGGCCCAGCAGGTCGGCGGGGCCGCCGACGATCCGTGCCAGGGCCGCGGCCTCGCCGGAGACGGCGGCCTGGAGGGCGGCGGGGAAGACCCCGCCGCGCACCGGGGTGACGAGGATGTCGATGATGCCGCCGCAGGTCAGACCGACCGCGAAGGCGTCCTCGTCGCTGTATCCGAAGCGCTCGACGACGGTCCTGCCGTCCTCGAGGGCCTGTTGGCACAGCTCGTAGACCGCGCCCTCCACACATCCGCCCGAGACCGAGCCGATCGCCGTGCCGTCCTGGTCGACGGCGAGCGCGGCGCCGGGCTGCCGGGGCGCGCTGCCGCCGACGGCCACCACGGTGGCGACGGCGAACTCGCGGCCCTGCTCGACCCACCGGTGCAGCTCTTCGGCGATGTCCAGCATCTCGAACTCCTCGATACGTGTGTGGAGGGCGGCGGTACGGGCGTCAGCTGACGCCCAGCCAGCTCTCGATCGGATGGATCGCGAAGTACACGATGAAGATCGCGGTCAGGCCCCACATGAAGGCGCCCACTTCGCGTGCCTTGCCCTGCGCCACCTTGATGACGGCGTAGGAGATGACACCGGCCGCGACACCCGTGGTGATGGTGTACGTGAACGGCATCAGGACCACGGTGAGGAACACCGGGATCGCGACGGAGCGGTCGCTCCAGTCGACGTGCTTGGCGTTCTGCATCATCATCGCGCCGATGACGACCAGGGCCGCGGAGGCGACCTCGGCGGGCACGATCGCGGTGACCGGGGTGAAGAAGAGGCAGGCCGCGAAGAAGGCGCCGGTGACGACGGAGGAGAGGCCGGTGCGGGCACCCTCGCCGACGCCGGTGGCGGACTCGACGAAGACCGTCTGACCGGAGCCGCCGACGCCGCCGCCGATGACACCGCCGGCGCCGTCGATGAAGAGCGCCTTGGACAGGCCGGGCATGCGGCCCTTGTCGTCGGCCAGGTTGGCCTCGGAGCCGACACCGATGATGGTGGCCATGGCGTCGAAGAAGCCGGCCAGCACCAGGGTGAAGACGATCATGGTGATCGTGATGTAGCCGACGTCGCCCCAGCCGCTGAAGGAGACCTCGCCGATGAGCGAGAAGTCCGGGGCGGAGACGGCGCTGCCGTGGAGCTCGGGCGAGCCGGAGAACCAGGCTCCCGCGCCCTTCTCCGGGATGTCGGCGACGGCGTTGGCGATCAGGGCGAGGACCGTGCCGGCGACGATGCCGATGAGGATGGCGCCCGGGACGTTGCGGGCCTGCAGCGCGAAGATCAGCAGCAGGGTGACGGCGAAGATCAGGACCGGCCAGCCCTGGAGTTCACCGAGGGGGCCGAGCGTGACCGGGCCACCGCCGGGGGACGGGTTCTCGTGCACGAACCCGGCCTTGACGAAGCCGATGATCGCGATGAAGAGACCGATGCCGATGGTGATCGCGTGCTTGATCGCCAGCGGTATCGCGTTCATGATCATCTCGCGGAGGCCGGTGACCACCAGAAGACAGATCACCACACCGTAGGCCACACACATGGCCATGGCCTGCGGCCAGGTCATCACCGCGATGACCTGCGAGGAGAGGACACCGGAGACGCTGAGACCGGCGGCCAGGGCAAGCGGGACCTTGCCCCAGAAGCCCATCAGGAGGGTCGTCACCGCGGCGGCGAGAGCCGTCGCCGTGATGAGCGCGGGCTGGCTGAGGACGTTGCCGTCCACATCCTTGCCGCCGAGGATCAGGGGGTTGAGCAGGAGAATGTACGCCATCGCCATGAAGGTGGTGACGCCGCCGCGGATCTCCGTCGCGACGGTGGATCCTCTCTCCGAGATGTGAAAGTACCGGTCGAGCCAAGAACGGCCGGAGGGGACGTTGGAGCCGGAGCCCGCGTCCTCCGAGGCGGTCTTGGGCTCCACAGACGACTGGGTCATGGGGCCTACTCCCAAGGTTCAAAGGGGCACCCGCATAAGACTGGGGAAGTCAGAGACGCTGCGGGATTTGGGATGCTGCGTGGGCTGCACGACCCGGGGGACGGCCCGAGACGAACGGGATGGTTCAGATCGATCTGGTGGTGCTGGGTACTGCGGGGGGTACTCCGGGCGGTACGGGCGGTGGAAGGTGTGACGTTCCCTGGAGGCACGCACCGCCCGGAGAGTCCTACAGGGTGCCGGTGAGCGCCTCGGGGCGGACCGGCGTCTTGTTGAGCTCCAGGCCCGTCGCGTTCCGGATCGCCGCGAGGACGGCCGGGGTGGACGACAGGGTCGGAGCCTCGCCGAGTCCCCGCAGGCCGTACGGCGCGTTGGGGTCGGCCAGTTCGAGTACGTCGACCGGAATGGTCGGCGTGTCGAGGATCGTCGGGATCAGGTAGTCCGTGAAGGAGGGGTTGCGCACCTTCGCGGTCTTCGGGTCCACGATGATCTCTTCCATCACCGCGACGCCCAGGCCCTGGGTGGTGCCACCCTGGATCTGGCCGACGACGGAGAGCATGTTGAGCGCCTTGCCGACGTCCTGCGCGGTGGCGAGCTCGATGACCTTGACCAGGCCCAGCTCGGTGTCCACCTCCACCACCGCGCGGTGCGCGGCGAAGGTGTACTGGACGTGGCCGTCGCCCTGGCCGGTGACCAGGTCGAACGGGACGGTCGGGCGGTGCCGGAACTCGTGCTCCTGGTCGATGGACTCGCCCTCGAGGACGTCCGCCAGGTCCGCGAGGACCTCGCCGCCGTCGGTGACGACCTTGCCGCCCTCCAGGAGCAGCTCGGCGGTGGCCCACGCCGGGTGGTACGAGCCGAACTTGCGGCGGCCGATCTCGAGGACGGACTCGCGCACCTTCTCGCAGGTGTTCTTCACCGCGCCACCGGTCATGTACGTCTGCCGGGAGGCGGACGTCGAACCGGCGGAGCCGACCTGGGTGTCGGCCGGGTGGATCGTCACCTGCGTGACGCCCAGCTCCGTGCGGGCGATCTGGGCGTGCACGGTGACACCGCCCTGACCGACCTCGGCCATCGCCGTGTGGACCATGGCGACCGGCTCGCCGTTGATGACCTCCAGCCGCACACGGGCGGTGGAGTAGTCGTCGAAGCCCTCGGAGAAGCCGACGTTCTTGATGCCGACGGCGTAGCCGACACCGCGGACGACGCCCTCGCCGTGCGTGGTGTTGGACAGACCACCGGGAAGGGCGCGGACGTCCGCGTCCTCGCCGGCGGCGAGCCACTGCTGCTCCGGCGGCATGGGGCGGGCCTTGACCCGGCGCAGCAGCTCGGCGACCGGGGCCGGCGAGTCCACGACCTGGCCGGTCGGCATGATCGTGCCCTGCTCCATGGCGTTGAGCTGCCGCAGCTCCACCGGGTCCATGCCCAGCTTGGCCGCGAGCTTGTCCATCTGCGCCTCGTACGCGAAGCACGCCTGGACCGCGCCGAAGCCGCGCATCGCGCCGCAGGGCGGGTTGTTGGTGTAGAGCGCGACGGCCTCGATCTCGACGTCGTCGATCACGTACGGACCGGCGCCGAGGGAGGAGGCGTTGCCGACGACCGCCGGGGAGGCGGAGGCGTAGGCGCCGCCGTCCAGCACGATCCGCGCCTTCATGTGCGTGATCTTGCCGTCCTTGGTGGCACCGTGCTCGTACCAGAGCTTCGCCGGGTGGCGGTGCACGTGCCCGAAGAAGGACTCGAAGCGGTTGTAGACGATCTTGACGGGCTTGCCGGTGCGGAGCGCCAGGAGGCAGGCGTGGATCTGCATCGACAGGTCCTCGCGGCCGCCGAAGGCACCACCGACGCCGGAGAGCGTCATCCGGACCTTCTCCTCGGGCAGGCCGAGGACCGGGGCGATCTGCTTGAGGTCCGAGTGCAGCCACTGGGTGGCGACGTACAGGTCGACACCGCCGTCCTCGCCGGGCACGGCGAGCCCGGACTCCGGGCCGAGGAAGGCCTGGTCCTGCATGCCGAAGACGTACTCGCCCTCGACGATCACGTCGGCACGCTTGCGCGCCTCCGCCACGTTGCCGCGGATGATCGGCTGGCGGTGCACGATGTTCGGGTGCGGGACGTGACCGGCGTGGTGGTCGTCGCGCCCCTCGTGGATCAGCGGCGCGTCCTCGGCGAGCGCGGAGGCCTCGTCGGTGACGACGGGCAGCTCCCGGTAGTCGATCTTGACCTTGGCGGCCGCCCGTCGGGCGGTCTCCGGGTGGTCGGCGGCGATCAGGGCCACCGGCTCGCCGTGGTGGCGTACCCGGCCGTGCGCCAGGACGGGGGTGTCCTGGATCTCCAGACCGTAGTTCTTCACCTCGGTCGGCAGGTCGTCGTAGGTCAGGACGGCGTACACGCCGGACATCGCGAGGGCCTCGGAGACGTCGATGGAGACGATCTCGGCGTGCGCGACGGTCGAGCGGAGCGTCTGGCCCCAGAGCATGTCCTCGTGCCACATGTCCGAGGAGTACGCGAACTCACCGGTGACCTTGAGGGTGCCGTCCGGGCGGAGCGTGGACTCCCCGATGCCGCCCTTGGTGTGGCTCTGGGTGACGTTCGTCGGCGTACCGGCCGGAACCGTGCGGGTGTTCTGAGCCATGGTCAGACCGCCTCTCCCTGACGGGCGGCCGCCAGGCGGACCGCGTCGAGGATCTTCTCGTACCCCGTGCACCGGCACAGGTTGCCGGACAGGGCCTCACGGATGTCCTGGTCGGACGGGTCGCCTTGACGCTCCAGGAGCTCGTCGGCGGCGATCAGCAGACCGGGGGTGCAGAAACCGCACTGGACGGCGCCGGCGTCGATGAACGCCTGCTGGATCGGGCTCAGTTCGATGCCCTCACCGGTCTGCGAGTCCTGACCGGGCTTGGCCTCCCACTGCTTGGCGGAGTCCAGCGAGGTGCCGCAGGCGCCGGAGGCGCAGCCGCCGTGGGCCCCGTGCTCCTCGCGCTGCTTGGCGAAGTCGGCCAGGCCCTCGACCGTGACGACGTCGCGGCCCTCGACCTGCCCGGCGGCGACCAGACAGGAACAGACCGGCACCCCGTCGAGACGGACCGTGCACGAACCGCACTCGCCCTGCTCGCAGGCGTTCTTCGAGCCGGGCAGGCCCATCCGCTCACGCAGGACGTAGAGGAGGGACTCGCCCTCCCAGACGTCATCGGCTTCCTGCGGACGACCGTTGACCGTGAAATTGACGCGCATGGTTATGCAGCTCCCTCAAGCGTGCGGCCGGTGCCGCGGTACTGCTCCCAGGTCCAGCCGAGCTGACGGCGGGCCATGATGCCGACGGCGTGGCGCCGGTACTTGGCGGTGCCGCGGACGTCGTCGATCGGGTTCGCGGCACCCGAGCACAGCTCGGCGAACTGCTTGGCGATCGACGGAGTGATGATCTTGCCGCTCTCCCAGAAGCCGCCCTCCTCCAGAGCCGCGTTCAGGAAGGCTTCGGCCTCCTTGGCGCGGATCGGGGTCGGCGCGGCCGAACCGATGCCGGTGCGCACGGTCCGGGTCTCCGGGTGCAGTGCCAGGCCGAAGGCGCAGACCGCGATGACCATCGCGTTGCGGGTGCCGACCTTGGAGTACTGCTGAGGGCCGTCCGCCTTCTTGATGTGGACGGTCTTGATGAGTTCGTCGGGCTCCAGCGCGTTGCGCTTCACACCCGTGTAGAACGCGTCGATCGGGATGAACCGGTTGCCGCGCACCGACTCCACCTCGACCTCGGCACCCGCGGCAAGCAGCGCCGGATGCGCGTCACCGGCCGGCGAGGCCGTGCCCAGGTTGCCGCCGACACCGCCGCGGTTACGGATCTGGGGGGAGGCGACCGTGTGCGAGGCGAGCGCCAGGCCGGGCAGCTCGGCCCGCAGGTGCTCCATGATCTGCGTGTACGGAACGGAGGCACCGAGGCGCACGTTCTCCTCGCCGACCTCCCACTCGCTCAGCAGCTCGATGCGGTTCAGGTCCAGGAGGTACTGGGGACGCCGGTGGTCGAAGTTGATCTCGACCATGATGTCGGTGCCTCCCGCGATGGGCACGGCCGTGGGGTGCTCGGCCTTGGCGGCGAGCGCCTCCTCCCAGCTGGCGGGGCGAAGGAAGTCCATGGTGGCTCTCTTCTAGTGCTTCTAGTGATCGGGGGTCCGTCGTGCGGGCCCGGGATACGGCCGGCCCTCGACTTCGATTTCATGTTCATGTGCTGTTCACGCGATGTGTGGCCTAGTACACAAGCCCCGCAGGCTGGGGTGCAGTCACCGAAACCATGAAGGAGTTGGCTGGTGACCTTGTTCGTCTTGTAGATTCGAACGAAAGGCGGGGCTCGGCAACCTCGCCGTTTTCCCCTGGAAACGGTGGCGCCACGCCACCGACGACAACGCGACAGTTTTCGCGACGGACGACAAGGAACGGCGGAGACGAGATGCGGCTGCGCGCACTGCTGGAAACCGACGCGCTGGGGCTGCGCCTGCTCGGTGGTGACGAAGAGCTGGACCGCACGGTCCGCGGCGTGATGACGACGGACCTCAAGGACCCCAGTAGGTACCTGTCCGGCGGCGAGCTGGTCCTCACCGGCCTCGCCTGGCTCAGGGACCCCTCGGACGCGGAACCCTTCGTCCGCATCCTCGCCTCCGCCGGAGTCGCCGCCCTCGCGGCCGGCGAGGCCGAGCTCGGCGACATCCCGGACGATCTCGTACAGGCCTGTTTGCGCCACCGCCTGCCCCTCTTCGCGGTCAACGAGACCGTTGCGTTCGCAACGATCACGGAACACGTCGTTCGACAGGTCTCCGGCGAACGAGCAGGCGACCTCGCGGCCGTCGTCGACCGCCACCGACGCCTCATGACCTCCGGCCCCGCAGGCGGCGGCCCTGAAGTCGTCCTCGACCTCCTCGGCTCCGACCTGGACCTTCGCGCCTGGGTCCTCTCCCCCACCGGCCGCCAGATCGCCGGCGCAGGCGACCCCCTCGAAGCCGGCCTGGCCGCCACTCTCGCCGGAGAACACCTCGCCGCGACCCGCACCGGACGCCGCGGCCCACACCGCCTCACCCTCGGCGGAACCACCTACTCCCTGTTCCCGATCCGCAACACCGGCCGCGGAGCCGCCCCCGCCTCCCGCGACGTCCGCGAAACCGTGCTCTCCGACTGGCTCCTCGCCGTCGAAGCCGACGCCGGCGAATGGCCCGCCGCCCGGCTCGACCTCCTCCAAGGCGTCACCCAACTGATCGCCGTCGAACGCGACCGCCGCGACGCCGCCCGCACCGTACGCCGCCGGCTCGCCCAAGAAGTCCTCGAACTCGTCCAGACCGGCGCCGCCCCCGCCGAAATCGCCGCCCGGCTCCGCGTCGCCGCCCCCGTCCTCCTCCCCGGCCTCGGCAGCGCACCTCACTGGCAGGTCGTCGTCGCCCGCGTCGAATGGGACCAGGAAGGCACCCCCGGAACCGCCATCGACAGCGGCCCCGTCGCCCAAGCCCTCCTCGAAGAAATCCTCGTCGACCCCGCCACCGTCGGCGCCGACTCCGCCGACCGCATCGCCGTCGCCCACCACGGCGACGAAGCCATCGCCCTCGTCCCCCTGCCCGCAGGCCCCCTCCCCGACAGCGAGGACGAAAGCCCCACCCACGGCCTCGGCCTCCACGCCGACACCCTCCTCGCCGCCGTCCGCGGCCCCCTCACCTCCGGCCTCGCCGACGACGGCCGCCTCACCCTCGGCGTCAGCGCCGCCGTCCACTCCGCCGAAGGCCTCCGCGGCGCCCTCGAAGAATCCCGCCACGCCCGCCGCGTCGCCGCAGCCCGCCCCGGCCGCGTCTGCGCCGCCGGCCACCACGAGCTCGCCTCCCACGTCCTCCTGCTCCCCTTCGTCCCCGACGACGTCCGCCGCGCCTTCACCGCCCGCCTCCTCGACCCGCTGCGCGACTACGACCGCCGCCACCGCGCCGAACTCATCCCCACCCTGGAAGCCTTCCTCGACTGCGACGGCTCCTGGACACGCTGCGCCACCCGCCTCCACCTGCATGTGAACACCCTGCGCTACCGAGTCGGCCGGATCGAGCAACTCACCGGCCGGGACCTGTCGCGCCTGGAGGACAAGCTCGACTTCTTCCTCGCCCTCCGCATGAGCTGATTTTTTTGAGGGCTCGGTTCGCCTCCGGGGCGCTTCGTGCGACTGTCGACAGTCGGACGTGCTCGCTCCCTCGTACCTCGGGAGCTGTGCGCGACCTCCCTTTCGACAGCCGCGCGCCCCTTCGGCTCACTCGCCGAAGGCCCCCAGCCGGCCCTGGCAGGCTCACCCGGCCCAAGCCGGCCCTGGCAGCTCACTCGCCGGAGGGGTGAGCCGGGCAGGGCCCCGTACTTCACCCGGTCGGGGCAACGCGGCCGGGGGAACCCATGGGCGGGCGAGATTCATCTTTTCGGGCGAGTCCGGGGGCGGCCGGAGGGGCGGGTTCCGGCGTCGCTCACCGGCGGCCGCCCCGGCCCTCCCCACGGGGCCGTCCGACAGGGCGCAGGTCGGCCGGATCAGGCGCCGATCCCGGGTACCGGACGTGTCCGTATACCGGTGCGCGCACGGCTCTTGTGAAATGATTCACTCGACCCCTTGGCCAGGCGCTCCCCTTCGTGCTGAGATGCGAGGCAACTCAACAGCTCAATGGCGCGCTCGGGGAGGGCAATGTGGCGGACACCGCCATGTCTGGTTCCGAAACAACGGATAGCGTCGAACCGTCCCTTGCCTACGGCAAGGAGACCCCAATGGAGACCGCCATATGGCGGCTGCGATCCCGCGGCTGCTGGACGGACGCGGCCGCCCTGCTCACTCCGCACGCCGCCGAACCCGCGGCGGCGCTCGAACGGGCCGCGCTGCTGATCGAACGCTGTCTCTACACCGAACAGGGCTGGGCCGACGCCGAGGAGGCACTGCGGGCGGCCGAGGCGGTCGCCCAGAGCGACGAGGAACGCGGGGCCGCGGCATGCGAACGCGGCTACCTCGCCTACGCGTCGACGCTGCTCGGCGTACGGGACCGGGCCGACGAGGCCCGCGTGGCGCTCGGCCGGGCCGCCGCGCTGATCGGCCCCACCGCAGGCGGGCGCCCGCTGCTCGACCTGCGGCGCGGGCTCGTCGCCCAGAACCTCGGCGACTCCCCGCAGGCGGCCCGCGCCGCCTACCGCCGCGCCCACGCGGGCGCCGCCGACCGGGGCGACACCCTGCTGCTCTCCTCCACCTGGCGACACCTCGCCGGACTCGCCTTACGAGAAGGGGAGTTGGCCGAGGCACGACACGGCTTCGCCGAGTCACTCCGGATCCGCGAGGAGCTGGGCTTCCTCGTCGGTACGGCCCCGGCCCTCACCGCCCTCGCGGACACCGAGACGGAACCGGAGGCACGCCGCCTCCGCGCCGAGGCGACCCGCCTCTTCCGGCTCCTGGGCGGCGTCCCGACCTGGCTGGCGGCCCAACTCGTCCCGCAGACCGCCGCCTGACGCGCCCCCACCGCACCGGCCGTGAGCGGCCGGTGCGGTGAAGGGCCCGGCACACGCGCTCACACCGCCGCGAGCTGAAGATCGATCCGTCCGATCAACTCGTCACGCTGCCGCCGGAGTTCCTGCGGTGAGTAGTCGAGGGTGATGCGGTGCGCCTCGATCAGCGGGCCCAGCTCCGGCGGCGGCTCCACCACCCCCGAGAAGAGGGGCTCCGTCAGCGCCGCCGCCGACGGCTCCGCCGACGCACCGGCGGGAAGCGAGGCCGGGGTGGGCGGCAGATGTCCCGCCTGCCCGTGGAGCATGCGGGCGGACAGGATGGCCGCCTCCCACACCCGCATGCTCTCCAGCCGCACGTGCGAGGCCAGTTCGTCGCGCGCCGCGCACAGGTCGCTCCACGCCTCCTCGTGATCGCGCAGGGCCTCGCCGGCCCCCCGCACCAGCAGCCCGTACGCCGTACGCTCCTCGAGGAAGCCGCGCCGAGCCTCGGCCGCGCTGTCCGCGTACGGATTGTGCGCGACAACCTTCATCACGACGGCGGTCAGGGCCAGGACCAGCATCAGCGCGGCCACCCAGCCCGGCGCGTACCGCGCCCCCTCGATGTCGCCCTCGCCGACCCCGGTCTCCCGCGCCCGCATCAGCGCCCACACCGTGACGACGAAGAGCACCGAGAGGAGGTAGAGCACGGGCAGCACGAGGGAGCCGACCAGCGCCCAGAATGGGTGGCGCCCGCTCAGCTCGTGCAGCCACTCCCGTATCCCGTGCAACGGCGCGGCGATCACGTGCCCGGAGAGCATCAGGGCCAGGGCCAGGACCACCCCGGGCAGGAAGGAGACCGTCCGCTCGATCACCGAGACGGCCTCCGAACTGCTGGTGAGGTACTGGAACACCCGCATGAAGTACCAGGCGTCGAAGACGGCCATGGCGGCGATCACCGGCCACCGCAACGCCCTGATCCACAGGTCGCGGCGCCGCCGGTCGCGCGCCCCGTCCCCGGCGTGGCGTTTCTCGACGGCGTCGTGCGCCGCGCGGGCGGCCCGCAGCGAGGCGGCGGCCTCGAAGCGGGCGAGGGCGTGCAGGGTCTCCTCGGCCCGGGCGTGGGTGCCGATGGTCCGGGAGCGGGCGGCGGCGAGCTGTTCGCGGTTGTGGCCGACGATCTCGGCGACCTCGCGGGCCGCGCGCAGCAGCATCCGCATCTCGCCGTTGTCGAGGTTCTCCGGGGTGCGCTCCGGCCCCTGTTCGGCGCTCTTCACCAGGTGCCGGATGTCGCATCCGCAGCCGTGGTGGCAGGGGACGCCTCGGTGGTTCTCGGTCATCGGACGGTGTCCTTCTCTCCGGGTCGTGGCTCGGGGTGCGGCCCTGGTCGGACCGGCCGGTGGGGTCAGCGGCGGACGGTGACGGCGATCTCGACCCGCCGGTTGCAGGCCATCGCCGCGTGGTCCGGCTCGCCGTCGCGGTACTCGGGTGTGCAGCGGGGCCGGTCGTCGGAGTGGCCGCGGGCCGACTCCACCGCGATGCCGCGCGCGGTGAGGGCGGCGCGGACGGCCTCGGCGCGGTCCCGCGAGAGCCGCTTGCCGCGCTCCTCGGTGCCCCGCGAATCGGTGTGCCCGGAGACGGCGACGGAGAGCGGCCCCAGCTCCCGGATCCGCTTCGCCGCGGCGTCCAGCGTGCCGCGCGCCTGCGGCGACAGGGCGGAGGTGTCGGTCGCGAAGAGCACCGAACCGGGGAGCGTGAGCGTGGTGACCCGCCCGGCGGGTCGCTCCGACACGGCCGGGAAGGTGACCGCGGGCTCCTCGGCCACCTGCCGCTCGGCGGCACGCTCCCCTGCCTTCCGGGTGCGTCCCGAGGCCTCCGTACGGCAGTCGGAGGCGCCGGCCGCCCGGCACAGGCGCGTCCAGAGGGTCGTCAGCCAGGCGGTCTGCACGGACGTCGGCACGGGTCCGCCGGCCGTGAGACCGATGCCCACGAGCTGGACCTCGACCCCCCGCAGAGCGGGCAGTTCACCCGCCGAGCGGCAGCGCGCGACGATCGCGTCGATCTCCGCGGTCCCGTCGAACCCGGCCTGCCGAAGGTCGGCGCAGCCCGTGTTGGCCAGCCCGTCGGTCGCCACCAGGACGCGGCGGCGGCCCTCTCCGGGGCCGAGCCGGTCGACGGTCGCCGCCAGGGCGCCCAGCGGGTCCGTACGGCCCGACCGCGGTGCCCCGGCCGACGCCTGCCGGAGCCGCTCCACCAGACATCCGCGCCGGGCCCGGCGTTGGTCCTCCTTCGCTTCGTCGGTGCCCTCCGCGTGGGTGACGGAGGCCGCCTCGGCCTCCCAGTCGACGGTCGCGCGGGTGCCGTCGAAACCGGCTATGGAGAGGGTCCCGCCCTCAAGGCCCGCGAGGTCGAGCCTGCGGACCAGGGTCGCGGGCCAGTCCGGGACCGGGGCTCCCGGAGCGGTGCGGGCTCCGGGCCGGGCGGAGGAGCTCCGGTCGACCAGCACGGCGGTGCGCGCCGTGCCGCCGACGTCCTCGGCCGACGGGTCCAGCCAGGCGCAATGCCGGACCTTCGGGGCCTCGAAGGCCGCACAACCGCTGCCCGCCACGGCCGCGGAGAGCGCGAGGGCCCCGGCGAGGAGCCGGCCGGGCAGCGCGCGGGTCAAGAAGGACATGGTGCTCTCCCAAGTGAGTCGAATCCGCATTTATGACTGTTCTCGGCCGGGGCCGAGGCCGTTACTGGGAGTCCTCGACCACCTCGATGCCGGGAGGCTCCCCATGTCCCACTCCGCTGCCGCGTCCGGCGGCACCGCCGACGCTTCCGACAGCTCCGACGCCGGCCCCGCCGCGACGGGTTCGCGCTCCGCGGAGCGCACGGCGGCCGGTCTGCGCTCCGGTCTCGCCGTCTACACCTCGCTCCAGGCGTCGAACCAGTTCGCCGACGCCAAGGTCGGCATCCTGGGCGCCGTCCAGGCGGGTCTCGTGGCCGCGTCCGTACCGCAGGGTGCGGTGGTGCGCGAGGCGTGGACGCGTGGCGGTCCGGGGGCGTGGGTGGCCGCCGGGCTGCTCGTGCTGCACGTGGCGGCCTTCCTGCCGGCCGTGTACTGCGTCGCCCAGGCCCTCCGGCCCCGCCTCGCGCCGCCGCCCGCCCCGAACCGGTTCAGCCTGCCGTTACTGGCCTCGGCGGACGGCACTCCCCCGTCGCAGGACGACGAGGCGGAGCGGGCCGAGATCTGGCAGTTGATCCCGATCCTGGCCCGGGTCGGAATGGCCAAGCACCGGTACATCGCGCGGGGTGTCGTCTGGACGGGTCTGATGGCCCTGGCCGCCGGTCTCTCCTTCCTCGCCGGGCCGCTGCTGCTCTGACCGCAGGCGCCGCCGGGCGCCCGCCCGTCCCCCTGTTCAGCTCCGGGAACTCCGGGGCTGGGGAAGGGGCTCGGGCGGGCCGACGGCGGGACCGGGCTCCCCCGCCGGGACGAGTCCGAAGAGCCGCATGGCCCGGCCGAGCTGCCGTTCGTTGTCGGTGACGAACTCGAAGAGGTCGTGTGCCTGGTACTCCTTGCGCTGCCGTCCGACGAGCGTGATGAACTGGTCGAGCTGCTTCTGGCGCTCCCGGAACATGGCGCTGACCTCGGACGCGGCCTCCTCGGGCCGTTCGGCCAGGAGGACCGCCCACGGCGTCAGCCACGAGGCCGACTCGTCGTCGGGGCCGACGTCGACCAGGCCGCTCGCCAGGAAGGCCCGCCACTCCTCGGCGACCTCGCCCAAAAGCCGTACCCGCAGCGACGACTTGGCGTAGTCGTGCTCGATCTGCTGGAGCTCCAGGGCCGCCTTGCGCTGCTGGTCCACGATCTCCTGCGGCGGCCGGACGACGGTGCTCGTACGGCACGTCACGAGACCGCTGTCGAAGCATTCGCCCTCGCGCAGCGCCTCGTTGACCGCCTGCTCGGCGTCCTGCGCGTGGAATGGTTCGTAGTGCCGGGTGATCTCGCGGACGCGTTCGGCGAGCCGCTGCGGCAGGTCCGCCTGATAGCCGTCGACGGCGCGGCTGAGGGCGAGGGTGTCGAGGCGCCCTTCGGCGCACCAGTCGCAGCGGATCTCGATCCGGAAGTCGAACCCGCCTCCCTTGGAGGGGGTTTCGAAGGCGACCACGGATTCCCGGTGCACCTTGACGATCTCGGGCACGTCCACCGTCACGGGGGAGAAGACCGGTGCGTCGGGTTCCGCCCGGCGGCCGAAGAGGGAGCGCAGCCAGGAGATCGGGCCGCGGCGTGGTGTGCGGGTCATGTCGACCACCTTTCGGTCACGAGGGAGTTGAACTGGGCGGCCGCGTCGAAGCCGACTCCTTGGTGGCTCCACAGCCGGAGGAAGAACAGGAACCGCTCGCGCAGGCCGGCGGCCGAGCCGTCGTCGAGGAACAGCTCGGTGACGAACGCGACGAGCGTCGTATCGAGTCCCGGCTCGTCCCCGGACCGCTCGATCCACGACCGCAGGGAGTCCCAGCCCCGCTGCGGGACCCCGGGCCGGGGGCTGGACAGGGTGCCGCGCATCAGCCGGAGGAGATGGCCGTGCTGCACCGGGTCGGCGAGGAATCCGGTGACCGCGAGATCGCCCCTGAACCTGCTGAGCTGCTGCAGGCACGCGGCCGCCTCGCCCCGGAGCCCGGAGTGCGGTGACTCCGCCCAGGCGGCCAGCCGCTCGATCGTCTGCTCCCGCGCCCCCGCGGCGTAGATCTCCCGGACGGCGGACCGTACGCCTCTCAGGCTCGTTCCGGCGATCCTCTCCAGGCTGCCCAGCGCCTCCAGCGGGTACCGCGCGCCGATCGCGGTGCCGTACGCCACCTGGGCGCACGCCTGGCGGTCCCGCCGCCGGGACCAGTCGCGGAGCAGCCGCTGGACACGCGGAGCGAGCACGGGGTCGGCGGCGGCACGCTCCAGTGCCCAGGCGGCCGCGTGCCGGCGCCGGTCGGCGTGGTCCCCCTTCGCGGTCGCCCAGGGGACGAGCAGCTCCTCCAGGACGTAGTCCCAGTCGAAGCCGGCGAGCAGGCCGGCGGCCTGGGCGGCGGACACGCGGATGTCCTCCTCGCCCCGGACGACCAGGCTGTCCAGCCAGGCGAGCAGCGGGGCGCGGGCTCCGCCGTGTTCGAGGCACAGCGTCTCCAGCAGCGCCTCGCCGAGGCCGGGCCGGGCGATGCGCACCCGGCAGTCGGGGTGGCCCTCCTCGGCGGGCCCGCCCGAGCCGTCGATCCGCTCCACGACGGAGGTGTCGAGCCAGTCGGAGAGGCCTTCCTCGAAGAGCCGCATCTCCGGTTCGACCGAGGGCGAGCGCACGCCGTGGAGCAGCGCGGCGAGCTGGTGGGACTCCCGGCTCACCCGGCTCAGCCGCCCCCCGTCGAGCACGACACAGGCCAGCAGGAAGGCCCGGGCCCAGAGGGAGACCTCCTGCTTGCCGCCCTGGGGGCCGGCGCCCCGCACGGGGGCGCGGAGCAGTTCCTTGGCCTTGGCCCGTAGCTGTGCCTGGAAGCCCTGGGCGATGGTGTCGACGTCGTCGCCGTCGCGCTCGCACCGCTCCAGCCGCCGCGCGATCGCATGGATCTCGGTCAGGGTGGTGCGCCCGTTCAGTCCCGCCCGGACGCTGTCGTGCCGCAGCAGCTTCTCGCACGCACCGGGGCGGTCGGGTAGCCGCACGGCCAGGTGCCGTGCCAGGGCCTCGAACCGCAGGCCCTCCGGGACGCGGTGTTCGACCACGTGCGCGTCGAGGCCGTCGACCGGCACCTGGTCGTCGACGACGACGACCAGCGGGCTGCGCCGGTAGGTCACCTCCTTGAGTCGGCTGAGCAGTTGGGGGCGGAGTTGGGACGCCCAGGGCCGGCCGTCGCCCTCGACGACGTGTCCCCGTCCCGCCTGGAGGTCGCCGCCCCGGCTCAGCAGCCGCTTCAGGTCCATCTCCGGGTCGAGGAGCACGACTTCGGCGTCCATCACCTCCTGCGCGGCGAGGAGCGCGGTGGTGTACCGCCCGGAGCCGGGCGCTCCGCGGAGCACGGCGACACCCTCCTTGAGGAGCAGTGCGGTGAGGGCGCGGTGGCTGTCGGGCTCCACGTACCGCTCGCGCAGGCGGTCGAGGTCCTCCTCGCGGATCCGGCCGTCGACGGGGTCGGCGTGCGGAGCGGAGGCGTAGTAGTGCTTGTTGATCGTCCCGGCCGCGTCGCCGGCGCCGAAGCCGACCGCTCCGCCGGCGACGCGTATGCCCTGGAGTCCCCGGCGGCGCAGACCGCGGATGTGGTCGGCGACCGCCGGGTCCTCCTCGGCGTACTGTTCCGCCTCCTCGGTGCCGTCCCGTGCGCCCGGCCGTTCCTCCGGCGGTTCGTCGTCGGCCGTGGTCACGGGCCCGCTGTCGGACGTGAGGTGCTCTGCCATGACGCCGCCCCGCTCACCGGTAGTAGTTCTTGTTGATCGTGCCGGTGGTCGCGTCACCGCTGCCGTAGTGGACGACCCCCTCGTTGCGCTCCACGACGTGGGTGGGGCCGGTCCGGGTCCCCTCCCCCGGCTTCGGTTCCGGGTCGGCGACCAGTTCCGCCAGCTCCTCCGGTCCGTGCTCGGGTACGTGGATCCAGCCGTAGCCGGTGAACTCCTTCTGCTTGACGTGCACTTTGGCGAAGGTCCGCGGGTCGAGGCCCTGGCCGCGGAGCCGGACGACGTCCTGGTAGAGACGGTCGGAGACGATCAGCGCGAGGTCCGTGGAGTCGATGCCCTCCAGGACCCGCTTGAGCTGGGCGGCGTTGAGGTAGCGGGCGAGGGCGACGGGGGCGGGGCCGGCGTAGCCGAGGGCGGCGGTGCGGGCGACGCCGGTGTCGACGGCGAGGCGCAGCCGCATCCGCTCCGCCGTGTCCCGGTTGGCGTTGCGGACCCCGAGCCGCTGGCCCAGGTGGCGGACGAAGTCGCCGAGGACGACCGACTCGGGCGTGTCGAGGGGGAGGACGGCGAACTCCTGGTCGCCCTGCGGCTGTCGCTCCCAGGTGGTCCGGTCGAGACCGCTGCGTTCGGCGGCCTCCTCCAGGAGGCGTACGAGGTCGGACTGGACGGTCTCCTGTCCGAGGGTGTCGAGCAGGCTGTACTTCTCCACGTCCGCCGCGAGGCAGAGGCGGCGCGGGATCGACTCCTGCGCGGGCAGGGGAAGAGAGGGCTGGTTGGTCACGGAGGGGCCACCTGACTGCCGTAGTGGGCGGGCTCGGGCGTCAACTGTGCACCGGGGTGCGCGAAACGCGGAGTGGGTCGTAGAAATACGGAATTGGGAGGTGGGAGGGGCCGGAAGGGCACCGTCCACGGGCCTCGCGGGCCCTCGACCGGGAGGCCCGGGTGGCGCCCGGCGCGGGGTCACGGGCGGGTGGCGGCGAGACCCGGCGCGGGGCAGGGTCCGGGAGCGGGCGTCCGGCAGGGACGGGGGCGCCCGGGTGGGCGGCGGGCGGGGGCGGGGGCTTCGGGGAAGGGGCGGCGGTCTTCGGGGGCGGGCGAGGCGTCGAGGGCGGGTCGGGGCCGGGCGGCTTCCGGTACGGGCGGTTTCCGGTTCGGGCGGTTTCCGGTTCGGGCGGCCTACGGCTGCGCCGTCAGCCCTGGTCCTCGTCCATGCGGGCGACCCGGCGGAGCCGGTCCAGGTCGAGCACGGTGGTGCGCCGGTAGCCCGTCGTGATCAGGTCGTCCCGGCGCAGTTCGGCGAGCGCCTTGTGGATCGTGACCTCCGCCGAGCCGGTCAGCGCGGCCAGCTCCGGCTGGGTGAGATCGACGCCGATCACGAGACCGCGGGGCACCCGGTGTCCGTACGAGGCCGCGAGTTCGGCCAGGACGCGGGCGAGGCGCACCTTGACCGGGAAGCCGCCGAACTCGACGCGGCGGCGGTTCGCCCAGCGCAGGCGCTGGGTGACGATCCCGGCGATGGCCAGGGCCGCCTGGGGGCGGGTGTCGAGGAAGAGACGGAGGTCCGACTCCCGGACGATGCTAGCCGCGATGTCGCCGCAGGCGGTGACCGTGGCGGACCTCGGCGCGTCGTCCATGGCGGCCATCTCGCCGACGATGTCACCGCCGACCCGGATCGCGAGCAGCGCCTCGTGCCCGTTGGCGAGGCGCGCGGTCACCTTGACGAAGCCGGAGCGCAGCAGGACCACATGGCGGGAGCGTTCTCCCTCGTGCATCAGGATCTCTTCCGGGACGTACCGGCAGCGGGTCCCGATGTTCAGCAGGTCGGCGCGCACGGCTTCCGGCAGCGCGCCGAGAAAACTCCCGGTCGGCCACCCTTCCCGGTCCCGCTGTTCGGATTGCGGTGTCACGGACATCCCCCTATCCCCCGGCCCCACTCCGGTCCGTCGGCGACCACTCGCCTCACCTGCTACAGAAGAGCAGGTAAGGAGGCGCGTGGGCAGAGTGTGCGCGGGCGGGTTTTGGGGCGCTCAGCGCGCACGGGGGCGCACATTCACCTCAGTGAGCGCCCCCGTGGGGCTCCAGACGGACCAGTGTCTCGTCCATGCCGACGACGACGCCGCCGTCCGGGGTGACCACGACGGCGCGGACGGGAGGGCCGGGGCGGAAGCGATGGAGGGCGCCGGTGTCGAGGTGGCGGAGTTCGACGAGGCCGTCGGCCCAGGCGACCGCGAGGACCGGGCCCCGGGGGGTCTCGGCCGCGTGGAGGGTGACGACCGGAGCGGCACGCTCCACGAGCGGGGCCGGGTGGGGGGCCGCGTCCTTCCCTGGCGTCCAGAGACGGACGGTGCCGTCGGTACCGCCGCTGCACACGAACGGCGTCTCCGTCTCGACGGCGGTGACGGCCGCGACGCGTCCGCTGTGCAGGGCGGCCTGGTGGATGCCGGTCAGCCCGAAGGCGTGCACGGAGCCCAGCCGGTCGCCGACCACCACCGAGCCGCCGATCACCGCGAGCGCGGTGCCGGGATGCCGGGTGAGGGTGGCGGTGACGGCCTGGGTGAGCCGCTCCAGGTACGGGGGGCGGGGCGCCTTTCCTCGTACGGTGTGCAGCCGGCCGCGCTCGTCGAGGAGGAGGACGGTTCCGTCGGCTGCGGGCGCGAGTGCCTTGACCCGGCTCGCGGGTCCGGCGTCGAGACGGCCCCCGGGGTGTGCGTCCCGGGCGTCGAGCAGCCGCACCGCACCCGCGGGGCCGGCGACCAGCAGCCGCTCCCCCACGGCGCCGAGCGCGGTGACGGGCCCCGGCCAGGGCGGCGTCACGTCCCCGCGCACCCGGGTCCACCGCACCCGCCAGGCCGCCCGCCCGGCCAGTTCCGTGAGGGCGGGCCGTAGCCGGGGGTCCGCGCCGTCCCCGAGGGCGGCGAGCAGCACGAGGGCGCGGCCGGAGGGGGCCTGGTCCCGGCTGAGGGACTGGCCCGCGCGCAGCCAGGCGGATCGCAGGCCGCCCCGGTCGTCGTCGGGCTCCGCGAGATAGGCGCGGGTGACCCCGGCGGGATCGGCCGCGCAGACCGCCCGGGGGTCGTCGGTGTCGATCCGCGGCGGCCGCCGTCCCGCGACCGCGGCGGGGCCGGGCGATACGGCGGGGGGCGCGGCCGGGTCGGACAAGGTGGGCGGGTCGTCCTCGCCGAGGTCCACGACCGTGGCGCGGCCGCCGGCGGCCAGCCGGGTGTGGGCGGAGCTCCCGGCCGCGGTCTCGACCAGGAGCCGGACGCGCCCCAACGCGGCCATCTCGGCGAGGAGTTCGGCCAGGGCGTCCGGTTCGTCCGCCGCGTGCAGGTCGGTGAGGAGCAGGGCGGCACGGCGTACGTCGGTGGTGGCGAGGACCTGGACGAGTTCGCCGGGGGTGCGGGCGACCACGCCCAGCCGGTTGGCGATCGTCCAGGCCGTGCCGAGCACGCTCTGGCCGGTTAGGGGGACCAGTTCGCGGGCCGCGCGGCGGCGGCGGGCGGCGCCGGAGCGGGTGCCGTGGGCGGCGAGCCAGACGAGCAGGGCGCTCTTGCCGCGGCCCGGCCCTCCGGTGACGAGGCACAGGCGGGGTGCGTCCGGGTCGGTGAGCCAGCCGAGCAGGGCCGCCGCCTCGGCCTCCCTGCCGGGGGCGGGGCGTTCCGCGCGCACGGGGCCGGTCACGGGCGTCCCTCCCCGGCCTCCGGCCGGGGTGTCCCCGATGACGGCGGGTACGGGACCGGGGACGGCATGGGACACCTCACGCCACCGACCTTAGTCGGTGGGGGCCGGGAGGTGGGGTCAGCCGCCGGATCCGGCGAAGTGCTCCCGTACGAGCGACCGTACGACGGTCAGGTCCTGGGCCACGAGCGCGTCGAGGAGGGCGGTGTGCTCGGCGGCGTCCGCGACCAGGTCGGCGTGCCGGACGGCCGGGGCGCTCGTCAGGGGCCACTGGGAGCGGCGGTGGAGATCGTCGGCGACGGCGAGGAGTTGGGTGTTGCCGGCGAGGGCGAGGACGGCGCGGTGGAAGGCGCGGTCGGCCTCCGCGTAGTGCGCGCGGTCGCCGCGCGCGGCTGCCGTCGAGGTGGCCTCGGCGAGCGGACGCAGCTCCGCCCAGCGGTCGGCGGGGACGGTGCGGGCCAGCCGCAGCATGACGGGCACCTCGATGAGCGCGCGGACCTCGGCGAGTTCGGCGAGTTCGCGGGGGGTGCGCTCGACGACCCGGAACCCCCTGTTCGGCACGACGTCGACGGCGCCCTCGGTGGCGAGCCGCTGCATCGCCTCGCGCACGGGGGTCGCCGAGACGCCGAAGCGTTCGGCGAGCACGGGCGCGGAGTAGACCTCGCCCGGCACCAGCTCCCCGCCGACGAGCGCGTCCCGCAACGCCTGCAGCACCTGCCCCCGCACGGAATGCCGCCGCACCCCGCCCCGCGGCCCGGGCACGGCCCCCGCCGCGGGCTCGAGTACGGAGGTGGCGTGGCGCACGGGTGAGAGACCCGCCCCCGGCCCGGTCGAGGCGTCGGCCGTCGGCGCGGAGGCGGCACCCGGCGCCGGCCCGGAGGGCAGCACGAAGGAGGCTTCGGGCCCGGTGGCGACCGGCGGCACGACCCCCGGTACGGCCTCGTTGTCCGGCGTCCCGGCCCTATCGTCCGGCGTCGGGCGCGGGGCGAGGCGCGCGCCCGCGCCGCGGGCCGGGTCGGTGTTCTCGCCGAGGCGTGTCACCGGCGGCGGGGCGGGGTGGGTGCCGTACGCCGGGTCCGGGGTGCCCGCGGCGTCGCCGAACGGCGCGTACGGCTCACGCGCTCTGCCCTGCTCCACCCGGGTCCTCCTGCGGGATCGTGCCGGGCCCGGCTCGCGATGCCGGCGCCCCCTGTGCACGATAGGCGACGAGCGGACGCGCGGAGTCCGGAGGGCGTGCCCAGCAGAGGTGAAGGGCAAACACCGATCGCATCGGGTAAGGTAAGGCTAACCTGCTAACGATCGCGATTCGGTGGTCCCCCCATGGCCGTCCCCGCCCTGCTCCCCGCCCCCCTCACCTCACCCGTCGCGGCCTCGTACGCCCGCCTCGGCGAGGTGTTCAGCGGCCTGCGGATAGAAGAGCTGGGCCCGGACGACCGGATGCCGCGCGGCGACGGCTGGGTCGGCGCGGACGACCTCGCGGCCGGCGGCGCCGCCCTCGACGCGTTCCTCGCCTGGGACGACGCCCAGGTGCTGCGCGACTACGGCCGCCGTGCCAGGCCCGACGTGGTCGCCGGCTTCGGACTCCACCGCTACGCCTGGCCCGCCTGTCTCCTGGTCACCGCCCCCTGGTTCCTGCACCGCAGGGTGCCGCGCATGCCCGCCCGTAACGTCGCCTTCCAGCGCGCCGCCGGCCTGCTGGCGTTCCGGGTGGAGGAGTTCGCCTGCCTGCCCGGCGACCCCGCGGCCGCGCTGCCCGGCGCCCGGGTCGTCGCCGACGAGGAGGCCCTGCGGGCCGAGGTCCGCGACGCGCTCGCCGAGCACTTCGAGGAGCTGCTCGCCGGCTTCGGACCGCGGATGCGGCGCGGCAAGCGGGCGCTGTGGGGCATGGCGACCGACGAGATCGTCGAAGGGCTCTGGTACATCGCCTCCCTGATGGGCGAGGAGGCGCGGGCGATGGCGGAGCTGGGGCTGCTGCTGCCCGGCACCGCCAAGCCGTACGTCGGGACCGCGGGCTTCCGCGAACTGCCCGGCTCCGGCACGGCCGACACCCCGCCCGCCGCGACCCGGGACCGGGCCAGCTGCTGCTTCTTCTACACCCTGCGCCCCGAGGACACCTGTCTGACGTGCCCGCGCACCTGCGACGCCGAGCGGGTCCGGCGACTCGCCGCCGCCGCCTGACGTCCGACCGGCGGGTCCGCCGACTCGCCGGCACCGCTTGACGTCCGACCGGCGGCTCCGCCGACTCGCCGGCACCGCCTGACGTCCGACCGGCGCTTACGCCACCCCCAGGGGTGGCGTCCGTCGAACACGTCCCCCCGCCCCCGCTCGCCCGTTCGACCAGATCGCACCTATTCGTATGCCGTGCGACCCCGTTGGCGTGCTCTTGCCGCGAAACCCCTTGAGGCCCCCGCGAGGTCGGCCAGTATGGGCGCCCGAAACGCCCTACTGCGATGCAAGGGACACCGCATGAGACTGACCGACATATCGCTGGACTGGCTGCTTCCGGGCGGCGTGATGGTGGCCGGAGTCCTGACGGCGGTGGCGGTGCTCGCGCGCGGCAAGCGCGCCGGTGACCAGGCCGCGGCCGAGGACTCCTGGGAACGCAGCGAGGAACGCCGCAGACGCAAGGAGGCGATCTACGGCACCGCCTCCTACGTCCTGCTCTTCTGCTGTGCGGCGGTCGCGGCCGCGCTTTCCTTCCACGGGCTCGTGGGCTTCGGCCGGCAGAACCTCAACCTCACCGGGGGCTGGGAGTACCTCGTCCCCTTCGGCCTCGACGGCGCGGCCATGTTCTGCTCGGTCCTCGCGGTCCGCGAGGCCAGCCACGGCGACGCGGCCCTCGGCTCGCGCCTCCTCGTCTGGACCTTCGCGGGTGCCGCCGCCTGGTTCAACTGGGTGCACGCACCCCGGGGTCTGGGGCACGCCGGCGCCCCGCAGTTCTTCGCCGGCATGTCCCTCTCGGCGGCCGTCCTCTTCGACCGGGCCCTCAAGCAGACCCGCCGGGCGGCGCTGCGGGAACAGGGCCTGGTGCCCCGTCCGCTGCCGCAGATCCGGATCGTACGGTGGCTGCGGGCGCCCAGGGAGACCTTCGGCGCCTGGTCGCTGATGCTCCTCGAAGGCGTACGGACGCTGGACGAGGCGGTCGACGAGGTCCGCGAGGACCGGCGGGAGAAGCAGCAGAACCGGCTCCGCAGGCGGGAGCAGGAGAAACTCGGCCGGGCCAGGCTCAAGGCGATCAACCGGCAGCACCGGGCCTTCGGGCGCGGACGCGGCGGCGGGCGCCAGGTCGAGGTCGCGGCCCTGAACTCCGGCGCGGGCTCCGCGACGCCGTCCGTGGGGCCGGCCGTCGCGGAGCCCGCCATAGCGGACCCCGGACAGCTGCCGCTTCGACCCCGGCCCTCCCTCCAGGCCGTCCAGGGCGTTGAGTCCCGGACGGTGGACCTCACCGCCGAGGACGACACCCAGACGCTCCCCCGGCTCGATTCCCTGGAGCGCAAGCTCAAGGACCTCGAGCAGCAGTTCGGCTGAGCGTCGCTCCCTCCGAGAGATCAAGAGAGAAGGACGAACGGAACGGCGGGGCCGCCCCTCAAGCGGCCCCGCCGTTCTTCGCGCGCTCCCGGGGCCCTGGAGCCGCCCCGTTGTTCTCGCACTCCCGGGGCCCTGGGCCCGCCCCGCCGTTCACGTGCTCCCGAGCCTCAGGCGGCGCCGCCGGTCACGCCGCGCCGCCGTTCAGTTCGAACCACACGACCTTGCCCGCACCTTGCTCCTCGACGCCCCAGGAGTCGGCCAGGGCGTCGACCAGGACGAGCCCCCTGCCGTGCGTGCCCTCCTCGGCGGCCGGGGCGTGCGAGGCGGCGAGGCCGGGGACGAAGTCCCGGACCTCCACCCGCAGGCTCTCCGGGACGATCGTCGCGGTCACCACCGCGCCGTGCTCCGTGTGGATCAGCGCGTTGGTGACCAGCTCGCTCGTGAGCAGCTCCGCCACGTCGCAGGCGCCCGGCCCGCCCCACGCGCGCAGCATCGCGCGCAAGGCGTGTCGCACCTCCGGCACCGCGGTGAGATCCGCGCACCCCACCTTCCTCAGCAGTTGAGCCGGCTGTCTCGCCTCCCCGGCCATAACCCCCACCCACAGTCGTCGGACAGTCACGGGGATGCATGCCCCACGCGCCGTCCGGCATTCACGGTCGGGGGACGTTGCGCAGGTTCGATCGGGCCATCTGCAGCATGCGGCCGACACCGCCGTCGAGGACGATCTTGCCGGCGGAGAGGGCGAACCCGGTGACCATGTCGGCGCTGATCTTCGGCGGCATGGACAGCGCGTTGGGGTCGGTGACGACGTCGACGAGGGCGGGCCCCTTGTGCTTGAAGGCGTCCTTGAGCGCCCCGGCGAGCTGCTTCGGCTTCTCGACCCGTACGCCGTAGGCGCCGGCCGCGCGGGCGATGGCGGCGAAGTCCGGGTTGTGGTTGGCCGTTCCGTACGCGGGGAGGCCGGCCACCATCATCTCCAGCTCGACCATGCCCAGCGACGAGTTGTTGAACAGCACGACCTTCACGGGCAGGTCGTACTGCACGAGGGTGAGGAAGTCGCCCATCAGCATGGAGAAGCCGCCGTCGCCGGACATCGAGACGACCTGGCGTTTCCGGTCGACGAACTGGGCGCCGATGGCCTGCGGCAGCGCGTTCGCCATGGAGCCGTGGCTGAAGGAGCCGATGATGCGGCGGCGCCCGTTGGGCGAGAGGTAGCGGGCGGCCCAGACGTTGCACATGCCGGTGTCGACGGTGAAGACGGCGTCGTCGTCGGCGAGTTCGTCCAGGACCGAGGCCACGTACTCGGGGTGGATCGGGACGTGCTTCTCGACCTTGCGGGTGTAGGCCTTGACGACCCCTTCGAGCGCGTCGGCGTGCTTCTTCAGCATCTTGTCGAGAAAGCGCCGGTCCGTCTTGGGTCGCACGCGCGGGGTGACGCAGCGCAGGGTCTCGCGCACGTCCCCCCAGACGGCGAGGTCGAGCTTGGAGCGGCGGCCGAGCCGTTCGGGCCGCACGTCCACCTGGACGATCTTGACGTCGTCGGGCAGGAAGGCGTAGTACGGGAAGTCGGTGCCCAGCAGGATCAGCAGATCGCACTCGTGGGTGGCCTCATAGGCGGCGCCGTAGCCGAGCAGCCCGCTCATGCCGACGTCGTACGGATTGTCGTACTGGATGAATTCCTTGCCGCGCAGGGCGTGGCCGACGGGCGACATGACGCGCTCGGCGAACTGCATGACCTCGGCGTGGGCGCCGGCGGTGCCGCTGCCGCAGAAGAGCGTCACCCTGCGGGCTTCGTCGATGAGCCGTACCAGGGCGTCGATCTCGGTGTCCCCCGGGCGGACGGTGGGCCGGGTGGTGACGAGCGCGTGCTCCACCGCCTTCTCGGGGGCGGGAGCGGAGGCGATGTCGCCGGGCAGGGAGACGACGCTGACCCCGCTCTGGCCGACGGCGTGCTGGATGGCCGTCTGGAGCAGCCGGGGCATCTGCTTGGGGCTGGAGATCAGCTCGCTGTAGTGGCTGCACTCGGTGAACAGGCGGTCGGGGTGGGTCTCCTGGAAGAAGCTGAGGCCGATCTCGCTCGACGGGATGTGCGAGGCGAGGGCGAGGACGGGGGCCATCGAGCGGTGGGCGTCGTAGAGGCCGTTGATGAGGTGCAGGTTGCCCGGGCCGCAGGAGCCCGCGCAGGCGGCGAGACGGCCGGTGATCTGCGCCTCGGCGCCCGCGGCGAACGCGGCGGTCTCCTCGTGCCGGACGTGGATCCAGTCGATGCCCGGCGTGCGGCGGACGGCGTCGACGACGGGGTTCAGGCTGTCGCCGACGACTCCGTACAGGCGTCGGACGCCGGCGCGGACGAGAAGGTCGACGAACTGTTCAGCGACGTTCTGTTTGGCCATGGGTCCATCAACACATGGGCCCGGTCGTTACGCCTCCCAGACGGCCGCGGCCGTACGGTCATCGGCGTAGCCCTTGACCCTCAGTTGGGTGTCGGCGAGGAAGGCGGCGAGGCCGGGCGGTTCGGGGGACGCCCAGCGGGCGGCGAGTTCCTTGGCGAGGGCGGGTTCGCCGCGCATCGCGTCGGCGAGGCCGTTCGACGCGAGGAGGAGGGTGTCGCCGGGGCGGGCCACGGAGGCGCGGAAGCGGAACGGTTCCGCCGGGGGCGGGGGCGGGTCCTCGGCGAGGGGGCCGCCGGGCGCGGTGGTGACGCCGAGCTTCATCGTGAGCCGGTCGCCGCCCTCCGCCTCGGCCGGCGGGTTCGGAGAAGCCGGAGCGCCCGGTGCGCGCGTGCCGCCCGCGGCGCTTCCGGCGGGCGGGGAGCCGAAGCCGACGACGGGCGCGCCGGTGAGGGTGGCCGGTTCGGGGACCAGCGGCTCGATGTCCTGCCAGGCTCCGTCGCGGAGCCGGAAGAGCCCGCCCCGGCCGATGCCGAAGAAGACCCGGGTGCGGCAGCCGGGGTCGGCGGAGAGGAGCAGACAGCGCAGGCTCGCGGTGTAGTCGTCGGGTTCCATGCCCAGCTCGGCGGCGCGGGCGCGGAGTCTGCCGTACGTCCGGTCGGTGAGCCGGTGGAGTCCGGACTTGAGGTCGCCGCGGCGGCCGGCCCGGATGTCCTCGGAGAGCCGGGCGTGGCTGCGGCCGACGGCCTCGCCGATCCAGCGGCAGGCGTCGGCGGCGGCGAGGTGGGAGCCGTCGGCGGCGCGGACGCCGCCGGCCACGGCGACGAGGACGAGGGCGGCCCCGTCCTGGCCGAAGCGGGCGGTGAGCAGGGTGTCGCGGCGGGGTTCGCCGCGGTAGCGGGCGGAGTCGCCGCGGACGGAGGCGGCGCGCAGGGTGAACGCGCCGTACCGGGCGCCGTCGAGGACGGTGTCGGCGACCAGGTCGGCCAGCTCGCCGGGGCGGGCGGCGGGCAGGGCGGTCGGTTCCGGTTCGTAGGTGGGCGGCCGGCCGCCGATGTGTTCCGTACGGGGGCGGGGGGCCGGGACCTGCACGGTGGGGGCGCCCGGGGGCGGGGACTGAGGAGCGGGGGGTGTCGCCGAGGCCGCCGGGAGAGGGGCAGGGGCCGGGGTCTCGGGCTCCGGCGGGGGCGGTACGTCGGGCGGGGCGGCCGGGAAGGTGCGCGGGGCGCCCGCGTCCGGGCCGAGCGGTTCCCACGGGGCCTTCTCCGGCCGGGGAGGCACGGTGTCCCGTCGTACGGCGGCGGGCATGGCCCGGGACGCGGAGTCGAAGCGGTCGTCGACGGTGTCACCCGTCGTGGTCGGCGCGGTGTCCGGCGCCGTGTCGTCGTACAGCTTGTCCCACCAGTGGTCCCCCTGCTGAGTCATGCCCCTAGTGTCCACCGCGGGGGCCGCGCGAAAACGGGACATCCCGAAAAGTGAACGAAAAAGAGGTCCGCCGGGCGACCCCACCCCCCACGGGAAGGACGCCCGGCGGACCGGCGTGATCAGCGCACGTCGTCAGCGCGGATCACGGTCTGGGTGACGGAGACGCCCTCGGCGTCCGTCGGTCCGGTCCTCCTCCGTCGTCGGAGGACGGGAGACCGGCCGGGGTGGGCGCGGCGGGCGGGTGGCCCGCGCGGCCCGTGGCGGTGAGGCCGATCCTCCGGCCGTCGGTCGGCGAGGGTGGTGAGGCCGTCCTCCGGCAGGTCGTACCGGGGGAAGAGAATCGGGATGTCTTGAGAGTAGACGTTTTCATCGGCCTGGGAAGTGCGTTCATCCCCTCTCCCCTCTCGATTCCGGTCCATAGGCAGGCGAAAGGGCCTCGCCCGGGGGCTGTCGGTGCTGCGGTGGCGCCACATTGGCAGACGTGCGGGTGGTGCAGGGATGATGGGCGAGGCGGGAATGCGCCGTGGCCGATTCCCGCCAGGGCACCAACGGAACGAATGCGTCCGCCGAACGTCCGGTGAAAGTGCGGGACGTGCGGCGGCGTCCGGTGAGGGGTGGGGCAGCGATGCTGGGAGCGATAGGGCTCGACGAACGGCAGGAGTGCGCGTATCGCGCGCTGGTCGCGCTGGGGGCGGCGGAGGTGGCGGACCTGGCGCTCCGGCTCGCCCTGCCGGAGACGGACACCGAGCGGGCGCTGCGGCGCCTGGAGTCACAGGGCCTGGCCGCGCAGTCATCGGCGAAGACGGGCCGGTGGGTGGCGGCGCCGCCGGGGGTGGCGCTGGGTGCGCTGCTGACGCAGCAGCGGCACGAGCTGGAGCAGGCGGAGCTGGCGGCGAAGCTGCTGGCGGAGGAGTACCGCGCGGAGGCGACGGAACCGGCCGTGCACGATCTGGTCGAGGTGGTGACCGGAGCGAGCGCCGTCACGCACCGTTTCCTGCAGTTGCAGCTGGGGGCCGTGGAGGAGGTCTGCGCGCTGGTCACCGGGAAGCCGGTGGTGGTGAGCGGTCTGGAGAACGAGGCGGAGGAGCTGGCCGCCGGGCGGGGCGTGCGCTATCGGGTGGTGATCGAGCGGGAGGTCCTGACGCTGCCGTCGGGGCTGGTGGAGCTGACGGCGGCGCTCGGCCGCGAGGAGCAGATCCGGGTGGTGGACCGGGTCCCGACCAAGCTGGTGGTCGCCGACCGGACGCTGGCGATGGTGCCGCTGACGGGCCGGGGGGCGGAGCCGGCGGCGCTGATGGTCCACGCGAGCGGACTCCTGGAGTCCCTGATGGGCCTCTTCGAGTCGGTCTGGCGCGAGGCGCTGCCCCTGCGGCTCGGGGCGGGCGCGCACGTCCAGGAGACGGAGGTGCCGGGTCCGGACGTGACGGATCTGGAGATCCTGTCGCTGCTTCTGGCGGGGATGACGGACGCGAGCGTGGCGAAGCAGCTGGACCTGGGCCTGCGGACGGTGCAGCGCCGGGTGAAGGGCCTGATGGAGCTGACGGGTGTGACGACCCGGCTCCAGCTGGGCTGGCACGCGTACGAGAAGGGGTGGGTGGCCCGGGGCTAGGGCCGGGGCGAGTGAGCCGAAGGGGCCGTCGGGTGGCCCCGCCCGAGCGTCGTCGCCCCCTCGGTGCCTATGGCGAGTGAGCCGAAGGGGCCGTCGGGGGAACACGGCCGAGCGCGCGCAGCTCCCGAGGAACGAGGGAGCGAGCACGTACGGCCGTGTGAGTCCGACTCCCAGGCCCCGGAGGCGAACCGAGCCTCCAAGGAAAAAGGGGTGCGCCGCGAACTGCGCGGGGCCCGTCGGTCCTGCACGCTGGGCAGATGGGTGTGTGGCAGCTGTTGCTGGTGGCGATGGTGATGCTGCTGGGCCTGGTCGGAGTGCTGGCTCCCGGTGTGCCGGGGCCGTGGCTGGTCTGGGCGGCCATGCTCTGGTGGTCCCTGCACGAGAAGAGCGGCCTCGCGTGGATCCTGCTGGTCTCCGCCACGGCTCTGCTGCTGCTCACCCAGGTGGTCGTGTGGCAGTTGCCGCCGCGCCGGCTGCGGGGGGTCGGCATCACGCAGCGCATGGTGGTGTACGCCGGGGTGGGCGCGTTCCTCGGCTTCTTTCTGGTGCCCGTGCTCGGCGCGATCCCCGGCTTCGTCGGCGGGATCTACCTCTCGGAGCGCCTCCGTCTGGGCGGCCACGGCCAGGCGAAGGCGTCCACCCGCAGGGTGATGCGGGCGGCCGGGAGGAGCGTGCTGGTCGAGCTGTTCTCGTGCCTGCTGATCGTCGGGGCATGGGTGGGCGCGGTCATCTGGGGCTAGGGCATGCCTGGAGGTAGTGGTGGGCGTAGGACCGCCAGGGGCGCCAGGCCTCCGCGTCGGGGGCGTCGGCCGGGGCCACGTCGGGGTCGCCGAGGGCGCGCATCCGGAGGAGGGCGGCGAGGGGGGCGGTGACGCCGGGGACCGTGAGGAGGGCCCGTTCGGCCTCGTCGCGGTCGGCGCCCGGGTCGAGGCGTACGGCCCCGGTGGCGAGCGCGGTCGCGAGCGGTCCGGCGACCGGGTGGGTGGCGAGGTCGGCGGGCTCGGGGAAGAGCCGGGTGAGGCCGCCGCAGGGGTGGTCCAGGACGGTTCCCCGTGTCCCGGCCAGCCTCGCGGCCTCGTCCGGGCCGAGCAGTGCGCGGAGGGCGAATTCGTCGGGGTCGGCCGCGCCGGGCGAGCGTACGCCGGGGCGTGCCGTCACCCGCGCGGCGAGCCGGACGTCCGCGCCGAGCCGCTCGGCGACGGCGTACGGGTCGGCGTCCAGGTCGAGGAGGCGGCGCAGCCGCTGGACGGCGGTGGTCAGGTCGCGCAGGTCCGTGAGGTGGATCCGGGCCTCCAGCCAGGGGCCGGGGGACCGTTCGTCGACGGAGACGACGCCGGCACCGTGCGGGAGGCGGAGGGTGCGGCGGTACGTACGGGCTCCGGGGTCGCCGAGGACCTCCTCGACGTGGGGCAGCGCCTCCTCGGCGAGCAGGTCGAAGACCTGGCGTGCGGCGTACGGGCCTCGGTGGGCGAGCCGGAGCGGGATCCCGGCGGCCCGCGCGGCGGCGCCGGGCCCGGTGGCGGGGCGGTCCGTGCCGCGGGTGCGGGCGGCGGTCGCGGTGCCGGTGCCGGATTCCGTGCGGAGTGCGGAGGGGGTCCGGGCGTAGATGGAGCGGATGGTGTCGTTGAACTGGCGGACGCTGGCGAATCCGGAGGCGAAGGCGATCTCGGTGATCGGCAGGCCGGTGGTCTGCAGGAGCAGCCGTGCGGTGTGCGCCCGCTGGGCGCGGGCGAGTGCGACGGGGCCGGCGCCCAGCTCTGCGGTGAGCTGGCGCTGGACCTGGCGGGCGCTGTAGCCGAGCCGGCCGGCGAGGCCGGGCACGCCTTCGCGGTCGACGACGCCGTCGCCGATCATGCGCATGGCGCGTCCGACGACGTCGGCGCGGACGTTCCACTCGGCGGAGCCGGGCACGGCGTCCGGCCGGCACCGTCGGCAGGCCCGGAAGCCGTGGCCCTGGGCGGCGGCCGCGGTGGGGAAGAACGTGACGTTCTTCCGCCGGGGGGTGACGGCGGGGCAGCTGGGCCGGCAGTAGATGCCGGTGGTCGTGACGGCGAAGAAGAACTCGCCGTCGAACCGCGCGTCCCGGCTGCTGACCGCCTCGTACCTGGTGTCCTCGTCCGTCACGCCCTCCAGTGTGCGGGACGGCGTCCCCCGCATCTGGCGGTTTTCGGACACGACGTCTCCCCGCCGCGCGGCCGTCCGGGGCCCTCCGCCGCCCGACCCGTACCGCCGCTCCCGACGTCGCCCGGCCCCGTCCGGTCCGCGCCGGCTACCGCGCCCGGCCGCGCTTGATCTCCATCGCGGCCCGGCCTTCCGCGCCCTTGCGCTTCCAGTCCTTGAGGATCTCGGCCCGGAGCCGGGCGTCGGTCTTCGCGACGATGCGCTGGTTCTCGCGCAGGAGCTTGCGGTAGCTGTCCAGCCGCCGGGCCGGCAGCGTGCCGTCCTCGACCGCCGCCGTCACCGCGCAGCCCGGCTCGGACTCGTGGGCGCAGTCGTGGAAGCGGCACTCCCCCGCGAGGTGCTCGATCTCGGAGAAGACCTGGCCGACGCCGGCCTCGGCGTCCCAGAGGCCGACTCCGCGCAGTCCCGGGGTGTCGATCAGGACGCCGCCCCCCGGCATCCGGAGCAGATTGCGCGTGGTGGTGGTGTGGCGGCCCTTGCCGTCCACCTCGCGGGCCGCCTGGACGTCCATGACGTCCTCGCCGAGGAGGGTGTTGGCGAGCGTGGACTTGCCGGCGCCGGAGACGCCGAGCAGCACGCTCGTCCCGCCCGCCACGACCGCGGCGAGCACCTCCACGCCCTCGCCGGTGGTGGCGCTGACCGGGAGCACCTGCACGCCCGGCGCGGCGGTCTCGACGTCCTGGACGAGGTAGGAGAGCCCGACCGGGTCGGGCACGAGGTCGGCCTTGCTGAGCACGACGACGGGCTGGGCGCCCGACTCCCAGGCCAGGGCGAGGAAGCGCTCGATGCGGCCGAGGTCGAGCTCGACGGCGAGCGAGACGGTGATGATGGCGTGGTCGACGTTGGCCGCGAGGATCTGGCCCTCGGACCGCTTGGAGGAGGTGGACCGCGCGAACGCCGTACGGCGCGGGAGGCACGCCCGTACGTATCGGGGGTGGCCGCCCTCGGGGTCGACGACCGCCCAGTCGCCGGTGCAGACGACCCGGAGGGGGTCGTGCGGGGTGACGAAGGCGGTGTCGGCCCGGACGGTGCCCTCGGCGGTGACGAGGTCGCACTGGCCTCGGTCGACGCGGACGACCCGGCCCGGCAGCAGCCCTTGGGCGACGTACGGAGCGGAGACGGCTTCCCAGCCCTCGTCCCAGCCGTAGGCGGAGAGCGGGTGCGCGGAAGGGGAGAGCGGTGCCTGGAAAGAGGCGAAAGACAAGGGGGGACCCTTCACAAGGGCGGCCCCGGCACGCGCCGTACGGGCGCGAGGTGGTGAAGAGGTCAGCCGGTGGCCACGGAGGTGGTGTGGACGAACTTCGGGATGCGGGCAGCGCCCATCGACTCGACAGCCATCGGTCACACCTCCTGGATCACACGGCACGATCACACGGCACGGCACACGGGGCGGTGATCGGCACCCGGGTCCGGCCGGTCCCCGGTCTCCCGCGGACGAGCACACCTTAGACCGGCTCCGGCGGAGCGCGCGAGGTATTTTCGGCGCGCTCTTCCGGCCCCCGGCCGGGGCCCTGACCGGCATACTTCTCGGGGACCGGCGCCGGGGTGACGACGCGTCGGCCGGAGCGGGGGTGGGGCATGGCGGGGTCGGGGCGTCGGGTCCGGTCGCGCGGCGAGCTGATCCGGCAGCGGAGCCGGGCGCAGTTCGTGGGGCGTTCGGCGCAACTGTCGCTGTTCACGGACAACCTGGCGAAGGATCCGGAGTCGGAGACCGACCCGGCGGAGTTCCTCTTCCATGTGCGGGGTGTCGGCGGCGTGGGCAAGTCGTCCCTGCTGCGGCAGTGGCAGGAGGCGGCCCGCCGGGCGGGCGCGGTGACCGCGATCGTGGACGAGAACGATGTCCACGGCGTCCCGCAGGCGCTGACGGAGCTGGCCCGCCAGCTCGCCGAACAGGACGGGCCGCTCAAGGAGTTCGACAAGGCCGCCGAGCAGCATCGCCGGGAGCAGGAGACGGCGGCCGCGGAGCCGCTGCAGGTGGACGGTCCCGGGGTCGCCGGAGCCGAGGCGTCGACGTCGAGCCGGGTGGTGACCCAGGCCGCGTTGGGGGCGGCCTCGCTCATCCCCGGCGTCGGTGTGGTGACCGCCATGGCGAACCCCGACGTCGCCGCGCAGGGTCTCGACCGGCTGCGGGCGGGCGCCCGCTCGCGGGGGCGGCGGGTCCGGGGCGCCGACGCGACCGGACTGAGCAGGGCGTTCGTCTCCGAGCTGGGCCGGCTGTCGGCCCGCCACCCGTGGGTGGTGCTCTTCCTGGACACCTGGGAGCAGACCCGGCGCTTTCTGGACGGGTGGCTGCGGGATCTCCTCGACGACGGCTTCGGTCCGCTGCCGGTGGACGTGATCGTGGTGCTGGCCGGCCGGGACGAGCTGGCGGAGCGGGACTGGGCGCCGCTGCGGACCCTTGTGGCCGATGTGCCGCTCGAGGTGTTCACGGAGGCCGAGACGCGCACGCTCCTCGCGGCGCGTGGGGTGACGGAGCCGGAGGTCGTGGACGCGGTGTGGCAGTTGTCCATGGGGCTGCCGCTGCTGGTGGACCTGCTGGCGCTGGCCCGGCCGCGGGCGGCGGAGGACGTCGGCGCCGAGGTGATGGACGACGTGGTGGAGCGGTTCGTGCAGTGGATCACGGACCCGCGGCAGCGCGAGACGGTCCTGGCGTGCGCGTTGGCGACACAGCTCAACGAGGACGTGTTCGCCGCCGCGGCGCCCCCGGAGGCGGGGGACCTGTGGGGGTGGCTGTGCGAGCAGCCGTTCGTCAACGGGCGCGGTGACTTCAAGCAGTACCACGCCGTGGTGCGGGCGAGCATGGTCCGCCAGCAGCGCACCCACTCGCCGCGGCGGTGGACCGCCGCCCATCTGCGGCTCGCCGGCACGCACGCGGTCTGGCGCGAGGCGGCCGAGCGGGACCTGCCGGCGGGGCGGAGGCGGTGGAGCGATCCGCGGTGGCGCAGGCACCGTCTGGACGAGGTGTACCACCGCCTGTGCGCCCACCCGGCGGGTGAGCTGACGGCGGCGCTGGAAGAGGCGGTGCACGCGGCGGGGCGGAACGCGGAGGCGCTGGAGCAGTGGGTCGGCACGCTGGAGCAGGCGGCGCGCGACACCGCCGACCGCGACCTGTTCGTCTGGGCGGACCGCCTGCGGGGCACCACCGCCGACGAGGAACCGCTGCTCGCCTGCCTGACCGCCCTGCTGACCCACGCCCGGCTGGGGGACGAGGCGCGGGCCTGGGCGTACACCTACCGCGGCCGGCATCTCTTCCTGGCGGCCCGGGAGGCGGAGGCGGTCGTGGCGCTGGACCGGGCCGTCGAGCTCGCCCCGGACAACGCCGTCGCCTGGGCGTACCGCGGGGACGCCCACAGTTGGCTCGACCATCCGGAGGAGGCGCTGCGCGATCTGACGACGGCGGTGACCCTGCGGCCGGAGGAGACCTGGATCCTCGCCCACCGCGGCGCGGCCCTGCGGGAGGCGGGCCGGTACGACGAGGCCGTCGCCGACCTGACCACGGCCCTGGCCCACGACCCCGCCGACGCGTGGGCGTTGACGCACCGGGGCGAGACGTATCGGCGGGCAGGCCGGTACGACGAGGCGATCGCCGATCTCACGGCCGCGGTCGACCGGGACCCCACCGACGCGTGGCCGGTCTCCGAGCGGGGTGAGACGTACCGGCGGGCGGGGCGGTACGACGAGGCCGTCGCCGATTTCACGACCGCGCTCGCCCTGGTCCCCGAACCGGTGCCGGTGCGGCTGGTGGCGCACCGAGGCCTGGCTCACCACCAGGCCGGGCGGTACGAGGAGGCGATCGCCGACCTGACCGCCGCCCTCGACCTGGACCCCGGCCACGCGTTCACGCTCGCCCAGCGCGGTGACGCCTTCCGCGAGGCCGGCCGGTACGACGAGGCGGTCGCGGACTACACCGCGTCACTCGCCGTCGAACCCGACTACGCCTACGCGCTCGCCCAGCGGGGCGAGGCCCATCGGCTCGCGGAGCGGTACGACGAGGCGGTCGCCGACTTCACCGCCTCGCTCGCCCTCGACCCGGCCGATGCGTGGACGCTCGGCTCCCGGGGGCAGGCGCACCAGGGGGCCGGGCGTGCGGACCGCGCCGTCGCGGACCTGACCGCCGCGCTCGCCCTCGACCCGGCCCTCGACTGGGCCCTGGTCGCCCGGGCGCTGGCCCATCAGGAGGCGGAGCGGTACGAGGAGGCCGTCGCCGACCTCACGGCCGCGCTCGCGCTCGACCCGGCCGATGCGTGGGCCCTGGCGCGGCGGGGCTTCATCCAGCGCCTGCGGGGGAGGTACGACGAGGCCGTCGCGGACCTGACCGCCGCGCTCGCGCTGGATCCCACGCTCGTCGACGCCCACGCCCAGCGGGGGGTGGCCTTCCGTCAGACGGAGCGGTACGACGAGTCGATCGCCGACTTCACCAGCGCGCTCGCGCTGGCGCCGGACTTCGCGTGGGCCGTCGCGCAGCGCGGGGAGACGCGGGTGCACGCGGGGCGCTTCGACGAGGCGGTCGCCGACTTCACCGCGGCGCTCGACCTCGACGGCTCCCTCGTCTGGGCCCTCGCGGAGCGGGGCGAGGCGCATCGCAACGCCGGCCGGTACGAGCGGGCCGTCGCCGACTTCACCGCCGCGCTCGACGCCGATCCGACTCTCGGCCTGGCGCTCGCGCAGCGGGGTGTCGCCCACCGGCAGGCGGGGAGGTACGCGGAGGCGGTCGCCGACTTCACGGCCGCGCTCGACGTCGAACCCGGTGAGCCGTGGCACCTCGCGCAGCGGGGCGTCGCCCACCGGGAGGCGGGCTCGCTCGCGCCGGCGCGCGAGGACATCGAAGCGGCCGTCGCCGCCCGCCCCGCCGACCTGGGGTACCTCTTCGAGAAGGCCGTGCTGGACACGCTGGAGTCGGGGGCCGCCGCGTGCGCGGAGCAGTGGCGGGAGCTGCTGGGCCGGCCCGTGGAGGGGCGGTGGGGCGACGGCACCCGCTTCTTCGGCCTGTTCCGCGTCCTCGTCCTGGAACCGGAGGGCGATCCGGCCGGCGCGGTGGAGGCGTTCCTCGCGGCGGGCCCCGACCACGACGCCGTCACGGACCTGCTCTGCTATCTGGCGGAACTCTCCGCGTCCGGCGACCGTCTGGGCGAGCGGGCTCGGGCCTGCCGCGCGCTCCTCCTGGCGCGGCGCCCGGCCCCGCCGGCCGGGCTTGCGGGCGGCGGCTGACCGCGCGGCCGGTGTCCGATTCGTACAAGACGGCTCCGGCCGGCCCTGCCTACGGTACGGACATGAACGCACCACGACTCGATGTCATCGGCCTGGTGGTCTCCGACATGGCCGCCTCGCTCGCCTTCTACCGCCGGCTCGGCCTCGATCTCCCCGCGGAGGCGGACACGCAGCCGCACGTGGAGGCCGTCCTGCCGGGCGGGATGCGGATCGCCTGGGACACGGAGGAGGTCATCCGCTCCTTCGACGCGGCCTGGAGCAGGCCGGAGGGCGGGGACAGGATCGGGCTCGCCTTCCGCTGCGACTCGCCACGCGAGGTCGACGCGGTGTACGAGGCGCTGACCTCGGCCGGGTACCGCGGGCACCTCGAGCCGTGGGACGCGGTCTGGGGACAGCGCTACGCGGTGGTCCTGGACCCGGACGGCTGCGGCGTCTCCCTCTTCGCCGCGGCGGGGGCCTAGGTCGTGTCCGGAAAGTAGCGCCGTCTGCCCGCAGGGCAGGGCCCGCGGCGTCTGGTGCGTGCGATCGCAAGGCGCGAGGGTCATCCCCGTACGGGGCGTACTCGGGTGACCCCGACAACGTGGCGTGGGGGCACCTCCCGTGCCCGAAGGGCTACGGGGGAGCGTGCCAGGCGTCGCGGGCCAGGCGGGACTTTCCGGACACGCCCTAGGAGACCCGCCCGGTGAGGGCGGAGAGGGTCGTGCCCGTCAGCGCCCTCGTCTCGCGGGCCAGGTGCGCCTGGTCGGCGCAGCCGGCGCGGAGGGCCGCCTCGGAGTACGGCAGCCCGGTCCGGGCCAGGGCGAGGGCGCGCTGGAGGCGGAGGATCCGGGCCAGGGTCTTGGGGCCGTAGCCGAACGCGTCGAGCGACCGCCGGTGCAGTTGCCGGGCGCCAAGCCCGACGGCCTCGGAGGTCTCGGCCACCGTCCGGCCCGCGTTCAGCCGCCGTACGACCTCGCGCAGCAGGGGATCGGGGGCCGGGGCGTCGGCGGCCCGGCGCACCGCCAGTTCCTCCAGGGCGGCGGCGGGGTCGGGCGCGGCGGCGATCCGTTCGCCGAGCCGCCGGGCCCGGGCCTCGCCCCACAGTGCGCCGAGGGCGACCCGCCGGTCGCGCAGTTCGTTCGCCGGTACGCCGAGCAGCGCGGGCGCGTCGCCGGGCGCGAAGCGGATCCCGGCGTAGTGGGCGACGGTGCCCTCGGGGACGTACGCCCGGGTGTCGGGGCCCGCCACGAGGAGGCGGCCGTCGCACCAGAGCAGGTCCATGCAGCCGTCGGGCAGGACGGGGTGTTCCGCGCCGGGCCCGGGGCCGAGGACGCGGGTCCAGAGGACGGCTCCGTCGACCCGCGCCGGACGTTCTTCGTACACCCTTCCGAGGGTAGGCGCCCGCCCCGGCCGGCTCATCCCCGCGGTCTCCCGGCCGCTACTGATGCCCGGCCGGACGGCCGTCCGTCACTCCTTCTCCCAGCCGGAGTGCAGGCGCGACTTGACGTCGTCCGGGGGCAGGAAGCGCGACCAGCGTTCCGGGAACTCCGAGGGCATGTCCGGGTCGTCGTCGTCGACGTCCTCGGCGTCCGCGCGCAGGCGGGCGACGAGTTCGGCGGCCTGGGCGGCGCGGGCGCGTTCGCCGGCCTCGCGGGCGGCGGCGGTGGCGACCGAGGGCCAGACGCGGTCGATCGCCGCGTTCACGGCCGCGCCGACCAGGACGGCGAAGGCGGAGATGCCGATCCAGAGCAGCACGGCGATCGGGGCGGCGAGGGAGCCGTAGATGGTGGGTCCCTCGACCTGGCTGGTGAGGTAGATCCGCAGCAGGAAGCTGCCGAGCACCCACATGCCCAGGGCCACCAGCGCGCCGGGGATGTCCTCGATCCACGGCGAGCGGACGGGGACGGAGACGTGGTAGAGCGTGGTGAGGAAGGCGATGGAGAGCAGGATGACGGCCGGCCAGTACAGCACCGAGACGACTTCCGTGCCCCAGGGGATCAGTTCGACCACCCGGTCGGGGCCGACCACGGCCAGCGGCAGGACGACGGCGCCGATGAGCAGGGCCACGATGTAGAGCAGGAAGGCCAGGAGGCGGGTCTTCACGATGCCGCGGTGGCCGTCGAGCCCGTACATCACGGTGATCGTGTCGATGAAGACGTTCACGGCGCGCGAGCCGGACCACAGGGCGATGGCGAAGCCGATCGAGATCAGGTCGGGGCGTTTGCCCTGGGTGACGTCGTCCAGGACGGGTTTGGCGATCTCGCGGACGCCCCGGTCGGAGAGGACCGTCCGGGAGGCCCGCAGGATGTTCTCCTCGATGCTGGCGACCGTGTCGGTGTTGGTCCAGTCGTCGGCGTAGCCGAGGAGCGCGATGAGGCCGAGGAGCAGCGGGGGCAGCGACAGCAGGGTGAAGAACGCGGCTTCCGCGGCGAGGCCGAGGATGCGGTACTCGATGCACGAGTTGACGGTGTCCTTCAGGAGCAGCCAGACCATCTTCCGCTTCGACACGTTGCGGTAGAGGACGCGCGCCCGGTGAAGCCTGGTCCCGGGCCGCCGCTCGGGTGTTTCCTTTGCTGCCTGCACCTCCTTACCGTATCGGCATGGCAGCCACCACCCACACCGTGACCAACCAGGCTCCGCCCCTGGTGGGATATGACGTCTTCTCCTCCGACCGGGCTCTGGCGGAGGCCGTGGAACGGCATCTGGCGCCGGACGTCCTCGCGGACGCGCGGGACGATCTGACGACGCTCGGCCGGTCGGCCGGGTCGGCTCAGGTGCAGGAGTGGGGGGCGCTCGCCAACGCCTTCCCGCCGCGGCTGCGGACGCACGACCGGTACGGGCACCGGGTCGACGAGGTCGACTTCCATCCCTCCTGGCACCGGCTCCTGGGGAAGTCGGTCAACGCGGGTTTGACGGCGGCGTGGGGCCGTCCGGGTGGTCACGTGCGCCGGGCGGCGGGGTTCGTGGTGCAGACGCAGGTCGAGGCGGGGCACGGCTGTCCGGTGTCGATGACGCACGCGGCGGTGCCGGCGCTGCGCGCGGATCCGGAGCTGGCCGCCGTCTGGGAGCCGCTGCTGACGTCGCTGGTGTACGAGGAGGAGCTGCGGCCGCCCCGGGAGAAGGACGGGGTGCTCTTCGGGATGGGGATGACGGAGAAGCAGGGCGGCAGCGACGTACGGGAGAACACGACGGCGGCCCGGCGGCTGGACGCGGACGGCGAGTACGTCCTGACCGGGCACAAGTGGTTCTGCTCGGCTCCGATGTCGGACGCGTTCCTGGTCCTCGCGCAGGCTCCGGAGGGGCTGACGTGCTTCCTGGTGCCGCGGGTCCTGGAGGACGGCTCGCGCAACGCGTTCGCGATCCAGCGCCTCAAGGACAAACTGGGCAACCGGTCGAACGCCTCCGCGGAGGTGGAGTTCGACGGGACGACGTGGGGGCGCCGGGTCGGGGAGGAGGGGCGCGGCATCCGGACGATCATCGGGATGGTGGCGGCGACCCGGTTGGACTGCGTGCTGGGGTCGGCGGGGCTGATGCGGCAGGCGGTGGCGCAGGCCGTGCACCACGCCGGGCACCGGCGGGCGTTCGGCGGGCTGCTGGTCGACAAGCCGCTGATGCGGAACGTGCTGGCGGATCTGGCGCTGGAGTCGGAGGCGGCGACGGTCCTCGGGATGCGGCTCGCGGCGGCGTACGACGCCGACACGGAGGCGGAGCGGGCGTTCGCGCGGATCGCGGTGCCGGTGGCGAAGTACTGGGTGACGAAGCGGTGCCTGCCGGTGGTGGCGGAGGCGCTGGAGTGTCTGGGCGGCAATGGCTACGTGGAGGAGTCGGGACTGCCCCGGCTGCTGCGCGAGTCGCCGCTCAACTCGATCTGGGAGGGCTCGGGCAATGTGCAGGCGCTCGATGTGCTGCGGGCCTTGCGCTCGGAGCCGCGGGCGCTGAACGCCTTCCTGACGGAGGTCGGGGCGGCGCGCGGCGCGGACCACCGTCTCGACGGGGCGATCAAGGGGATGCTGACCGAACTGGCCGATCTGGAGGGGGTCGAGGGCCGGGCACGGCGGCTGGTGGAGCGGATGGCCCTGGTGCTCCAGGGGGCGCTGCTCGTGCGGTGGGCGCCGGCGGAGGTGGCGGACGCGTTCTGCGCCTCGCGGCTCGGCGGTGACTGGGGATCGGCGTTCGGGACGCTGCCGTCGACCCTGGACCTGGGCTCGGTGGTGGAGCGGGCCCGCGTGGAGGTGGACGCCTGAGCACGGGGGCGCGCCGCGGGGCGGGAGAGCCGGGGGTGGTGCTGCGCCGACACGGCACCACCCTCGGCTGACACCACCCTCGTGGACGGAGCGTTCGGCTGCCAGAGTTGCAAAGGGTTGCAGGATTACCCGAACCGCCCGTCACCGGGGCGCGGCGGGCGGCACGATGGGCACTGGCCTCGCCCGTCGGCGGTTCCCTCGGCGGATCCGACACAGCACCGCGGGCGGCCGGGAGGGACCGATGAAGAACACGCGGCTCGACATGGGCCGGCTCGCCGCGATGGACGCCGCCCAGGCCGCCCGGCTGCTGCACCGCGTCCGCGAGGAGACCCTGGCCGGCCGGACGCCGCCGATCGCGCCCCGACCCGTCATCGACGCCTCCTGGCGGCGGATGTTCCGGCTGGGGCTCGACCCGGACCAGGGCACCAGCAGCGTGCTGCTCGGACGGGACGAGCTGGAGGAGCGGCGGCGCGCCACGGTCCTCGGCGAGGTGATGCGGACGCTGAGCACGGGACTGGCCGGGATCGCCGACGCCTCCCTGCAGATCATGGTGGTCACCGACGACCAGGGCCGGGTCCTGTGGCGGGAGGGCAACCTCGCGGTGATGCGGCAGGCCAACGGCATCTGCCTGGAGGAGGGCGCGGCCTGGACGGAGCACACCACCGGGACCAACGCGGTGGGGACGGCGCTCGCGATGCGCCGCCCCGTCCAGGTGCACTCGGCCGAGCACTACGTCCACGCGCTGCACTCCTGGACCTGCGCCGCCGCCCCGGTGCACGACCCTCGTGATCAGCGGCTGCTGGGGATCGTGGACGTGAGCGGTCCCGCGTCGAGTTTCCATCCGGCGACGCTGGCCCTGGTCGGCTCGGTGGCCCGGCTGGCCGAGGCGGAGATGCGCCAGCGTCATCTGCGCTCCATCGAGCGGCTGCGCTCGGTGGCCGCGCCGATCCTGTGCCGGGTCGGGGGGCGAGCCATCGCGGTGGACCGGCACGGCTGGACGGCGGCGGTGACCGGGATGGCGCCGGTGGACCGGATCGCGCTGCCGACGTCGTTCCGGGCCGGCCGGGTCTGGCTGCCGGCGCTCGGCGCGTGCGCGGTGGAGCCGCTGCCGGGCGGCTGGCTGCTGCGGGTGGAGGAGGAGCGGGCGGCGGAGCCGGACCCGTCCCGGGCGCCGAGCCGGGTGGTGCTCGATCTGAGCCGGCCGCGCCGGTGGTCGGTGACGGTGTCGGGCGCGGCGGGGAGCTGGTCGCGGGAGCTGAGTCCGCGCCACGCGGAGCTGCTGTTCCTGCTCGCGCTGCACCGGGACGGGCGGACGGCGGCGGAGCTGGCCCAGGACGTGTTCGGGGACCGGACGAGGACGGTGACGGTACGGGCGGAGATGTCCCGGGTCCGCCGCACCCTGGCGAGCGTGCTCGCCCACCGTCCGTACCGGTTCAGCGAGGAGGTCGACGTGGAGGTCGTCCGCCCGGCCGGGACGGAGGACCTGCTCCCCCACTCCACGGCTCCGGCGATCCGCGCGGCCCGGGTGCCCGGGCCCCGGGGCGGGTAACGCACACAACGCCGGACCCCCATGGGAATCTCGCGCTCCGCATGATGCGATGGACGTATGAGCATCACTCTCACCACCTGGTCCCTCGAACAGACCTCGGCCCGTGACCTGCGTCCCGCCGCCCCGCCGGAGGGCGACGACGTGCGGATCGTGCGGGCCGAGGTGCCCTCCCCCGAGTTCGCCCGCTTCCTCTATACGGCGGTCGGCGGTGACATCAGCTGGACCGACCGGCTGCACCTGTCGTACAAGGAGTGGCAGGAGATCGTCGAGCGGCCGGGGTCCGAGATCTGGGTGGCGTACGAGAAGGGGACGCCGGCCGGGTACGTGGAGCTCGACCCGCAGGACGACGGGGTCGTGGAGATCCTCTACTTCGGTCTGATCCCTTCCTTCCGGGGGCGCCGGATCGGCGGCCATCTGCTGACCGAGGGCGTGCGGCGCGCGTGGGACCTGGCCGAGCGGTGGCCGGACCGGGAGCCGACCCGGCGGGTGTGGCTGCACACCTGTTCCCTGGACGGGCCGCACGCCATGGACAACTACCAGCGGCGCGGCTTCCGGCTTTTCGACACCACGGTGGAACAGGCCGAGGAGGCGCCGGTGCCCGGCCCCTGGCCCGGCGCCCACGGCTGAGCGGAACCGCCGTCCCCACCCTGAGCAGCACCCTTACGGAGTGACCCACGGCACACCGTCTCGCGATGCGGGACGGTGGTGTCCACATACCGGACGAAGCTGGACTGAGTCCAAAGGCCCGTGACACGCTTCCGTCATGTCTGGAACTGGAATTGCCTTGGTGAGTCGGCGGCACGTCGACCTAGGCCGCATGTCCAGCGCCATCTGTCCGGCGCGCTGAGAGAACCAGCACCGCCGCGATCGACTTTCTGCACGACCCTGCTGCGCACCGACGCGCCACCCTCTGACCTGAGCGCGAGTGTGCAGGTCAGAGCCGCCCTCCCGCAGTCCCGAAGGACAAAACGCCATGGCCGCCACCCCGGAAAACCCCACTCCCGTCGCCGCCCGCCGCAAGGCCGGGCGTCACCGTGGCGAGGGTCAGTGGGCCGCGGGGCACTTCACCCCGCTGAACGGCAATGAGCAGTTCAAGAAGGACGACGACGGTCTCAATGTGCGGACACGTATTGAGACGGTCTACTCCAAGCGCGGATTCGACTCCATCGACCCCAACGACCTGCGCGGCCGCATGCGCTGGTGGGGCCTCTACACCCAGCGCAAGCAGGGTCTGGACGGCACCAAGACCGGCGTCCTGGAGCCGGAGGAGCTGGACGACGAGTACTTCATGCTCCGGGTCCGCATCGACGGCGGCCGGCTGACCACCGAGCAGCTGCGGGTGATCGGCGAGATCTCGCAGGAGTTCGCGCGGGGCACCGCCGACATCACCGACCGCCAGAACGTGCAGTACCACTGGATCCGGATCGAGGACGTGCCCGAGATCTGGAACCGCCTGGAGGCGGTCGGGCTGTCCACGACCGAGGCCTGCGGCGACACCCCGCGCGTCATCCTCGGGTCGCCGGTCGCCGGCATCGCCGAGAACGAGATCGTCGACGGCACCCCCGCCATCGACGAGATCCACCGCCGGATCGTCGGCAACAAGGACTTCTCCAACCTCCCCCGCAAGTTCAAGTCGGCGGTCTCCGGCTCGCCGCTGCTCGACGTGGCGCACGAGATCAACGACATCGCCTTCGTCGGCGTGCACCACCCCGAGCACGGCCCCGGCTTCGACGTCTGGGTCGGCGGCGGCCTCTCCACCAACCCCAAGCTGGGCGTGCGCCTGGGCACCTGGGTCTCGCTCGACGAGGTCCCGGACGTCTACGAAGGCGTCATCTCCATCTTCCGCGACTACGGCTACCGCCGGCTGCGGAACCGCGCGCGGCTGAAGTTCCTGGTCGCGGACTGGGGCCCGGAGAAGTTCCGCCGCGTCCTGGAGGAGGAGTACCTCAAGCGCGCCCTCACCGACGGCCCGGCCCCGGCCGAGCCCGCCGGCCAGTGGCGCGACCACGTCGGTGTCCACCGGCAGAAGGACGGCCGGTTCTACGTCGGGTTCGCGCCGCGCGTCGGCCGGGTCGACGGCGCCACGCTCACCAAGATCGCCGGGATCGCCGAGGCACACGGCTCGGGCCGGCTGCGGACCACCGCCGAGCAGAAGATGATCGTCCTCGACGTCGAGGAGCCGCAGGTCGAGTCCCTCGTCTCCGCGCTGGAGTCGCTGGACCTGCGGGTCACGCCCTCGCCGTTCCGGCGCGGCACGATGGCCTGCACCGGCATCGAGTTCTGCAAGCTCGCGATCGTCGAGACCAAGGCGCGCGGCTCCGCCCTGATCGACGAACTGGAGCGCCGCATCCCGGAGTTCGACGAGCCCCTCACCATCAACATCAACGGGTGCCCCAACGCCTGCGCCCGTATCCAGGTGGCGGACATCGGTCTCAAGGGGCAGCTGGTCCTGGACGACGACGGCAACCGGGTCGAGGGCTACCAGGTCCACCTCGGCGGCGCGCTCGGCCTGGAGGCCGGCTTCGGCCGCAAGGTCCGCGGCCTGAAGGTGACCTCCGCCGAGCTGCCCGACTACGTCGAGCGGGTCCTCAAGCGCTTCCAGGAGCAGCGCGAGGACGGCGAGCGCTTCGCCACCTGGGCGGCGCGCGCCTCGGAAGAGGCGCTGTCATGAGCGACGCACACGCGGCCGCCGGGCCGCAGCCGACGACGACGGCCGCCACCCCGCGCCGTGTGGGCGGAGCAGCGGAAAGGAGTGCGCTGTGAGCGAGCGAGCCGCGCCCTTCTACTGCCCGTACTGCGGCGACGAGGACCTGCGTCCGAACGAGCAGGGCCACGGCGCCTGGGAATGCCGGGCATGCGGTCGAGCCTTCCAGCTGAAGTTCCTGGGGCTCCTCGCTCCGGGCACTTCGAGCAACCCTGCTGGAGGGGACGAGATATGACGACGACTCAGGTCATCACCGAGGACACCGACCTCAAGGCGCTCGCCGAGCGGGCCGGACGCGATCTGGAGGACGCCTCCGCGCTGGAGATCCTCCAGTGGGCGACCGACACGTTCGGCAAGGGCTTCTGCGTCACCTCCTCCATGGAGGACGCCGTGGTCGCCCATCTCGCCTCGCGTGCCGCGCCGGGCGTGGACGTCGTCTTCCTCGACACCGGCTACCACTTCCCCGAGACCATCGGCACCCGTGACGCGGTCGAGGCCGTGATGGACGTCAACGTCATCACTCTGACCCCGCGTCAGACGGTCGCCGAGCAGGACGCGCAGTACGGCCCCCGGCTGCACGACCGCGACCCCGACCGGTGCTGCGCGCTGCGCAAGGTCAAGCCCCTAGAAGAGGGCCTGACCGCGTACCGCGCCTGGGCGACCGGTCTGCGCCGCGACGAGTCCCCGACCCGGGCGAACACCCCGGTCGTCGGCTGGGACGAGAAGCGCCGGAAGGTCAAGATCTCGCCCATCGCCCGTTGGACGCAGGACGACGTCGACGCGTACGTCGCCGAGCACGGCGTGCTCACCAACCCGCTGCTGATGGACGGTTACGCCTCCGTCGGCTGCGCCCCCTGCACCCGCCGCGTCGAGGAGGGCGAGGACGCCCGGGCCGGCCGCTGGGCCGGGCGCGCCAAGACGGAATGCGGACTGCACGGCTGATGACCACCACCCAGACCTCTTCCCAGGAGAACCACGTGACCGGTGCCACCATCTGGCTCACGGGCCTGCCGAGCGCCGGCAAGACCACCATCGCGTACGAATTGGCCGGCCGCCTGCGCGGCGAGGGCCACCGTGTCGAGGTGCTCGACGGCGACGAGATCCGCGAGTTCCTCTCGGCGGGCCTCGGCTTCACCCGCGAGGACCGGCACACCAACGTGCAGCGCATCGGCTTCGTCGCCGAACTGCTCGCCTCGAACGGTGTGAAGGTCCTGGTCCCGGTCATCGCTCCCTACCAGGACAGCCGCGAGGCCGTCCGCAAGCGCCACCAGTCCGAGGGCACCCCCTACGTCGAGGTGCACGTCGCCACTCCGGTGGACGTGTGCTCCGTACGCGATGTGAAGGGGCTGTACGCCAAGCAGGCCGCCGGCGAGATCAGCGGCCTGACCGGGGTCGACGACCCGTACGACGAGCCGGCCGACCCCGATCTGCGGATCGAGTCCCAGAACCAGACCGTGCAGGAGTCGGCGGCGCAGCTCCACGCGCTGCTCACCGAGAGGGGTCTCGCATGACGACCGCCGTCACCATCGACGAAGCGACCGACAGCCCGTTCGCGCTGTCGCACCTGGACTCGCTCGAGTCCGAGGCCGTGCACATCTTCCGTGAGGTGGCGGGCGAGTTCGAGCGGCCGGTGATCCTCTTCTCCGGCGGCAAGGACTCGATCGTGATGCTGCACCTGGCGCTGAAGGCGTTCGCGCCGGCGCCAGTGCCGTTCACGCTGCTGCACGTCGACACCGGGCACAACTTCCCCGAGGTCATCGAGTACCGCGACCGGACGGTCGAGAAGCACGGGCTGCGGCTGCACGTCGCCTCCGTGCAGGAGTACATCGACGCCGGGAAGCTGCGCGAGCGTCCCGACGGGACGCGCAACCCGCTCCAGACGGTGCCGCTGACCGAGGCGATCCAGCAGCACCGTTTCGACGCGGTGTTCGGCGGCGGCCGCCGCGACGAGGAGAAGGCCCGCGCCAAGGAGCGGGTGTTCAGCCTCCGCGACGAGTTCTCCCAGTGGGACCCGCGCCGTCAGCGCCCGGAGCTGTGGCAGCTGTACAACGGCCGGCACGCGCCCGGCGAGCACGTCCGGGTCTTCCCGCTCTCCAACTGGACCGAGCTGGACGTCTGGCAGTACATCGCCCGCGAGGGCATCGAGCTGCCCGAGATCTACTTCGCCCACGAGCGCGAGGTCTTCGCCCGCAACGGCATGTGGCTGACGGCCGGCGACTGGGGCGGCCCCAAGGACACCGAGACGGTCGAGACGCGGCTCATCCGCTACCGCACCGTCGGTGACATGTCCTGCACGGGCGCCGTCGACTCCGACGCCACCACGCTGGACGCCGTGATCGCCGAGATCGCCGCCTCCCGTCTCACCGAGCGGGGCGCGACCCGCGCCGACGACAAGATGTCCGAGGCCGCGATGGAAGACCGCAAGCGCGAAGGGTACTTCTAGCCATGACGAGCACGAGCACCACCGAGCAGTTCGCCGACGTCTCGGCGACCACCCTGCTGCGCTTCGCCACCGCCGGCTCCGTCGACGACGGCAAGTCGACCCTGGTGGGCCGGCTCCTCCACGACTCCAAGTCGGTCCTCACCGACCAGCTGGAGGCCGTCGAGGCCGCGTCCCTCAAGCGCGGCCAAGAGGCGCCGGACCTCGCGCTGCTCACCGACGGGCTGCGGGCCGAGCGCGAGCAGGGCATCACCATCGACGTGGCCTACCGCTACTTCGCCACGGCGCGCCGCCGGTTCATCCTCGCCGACACCCCCGGGCACGTGCAGTACACCCGGAACATGGTGACCGGCGCCTCGACGGCCGAGCTGGCCGTGGTCCTGGTCGACGCCCGCAACGGTGTCGTCGAGCAGACCCGCCGGCACGCCGCCGTCGCCGCGCTGCTGCGGGTGCCGCACGTCGTCCTGGCCGTGAACAAGATGGACCTCGTCGACTACGCCGAGCCCGTCTTCGCCGCGATCGCCGAGGAGTTCACGACGTACGCCTCCGAGCTGGGCGTCCCGGAGATCACCGCGATCCCGATCTCGGCGCTGGCCGGCGACAACGTCGTGGAGCCGTCCGCGAACATGGACTGGTACGGCGGCCCCACCGTCCTCGAGCACCTGGAGACCGTGCCGGTCAGCCACGACCTCACGGCGTGCCACGCGCGCTTCCCCGTGCAGTACGTGATCCGCCCGCAGACCGCCGAACACCCCGACTACCGCGGCTACGCCGGTCAGATCGCGGCCGGCGCCTTCCGGGTCGGCGAGGAGATCACGGTCCTGCCCTCGGGCCGGACCTCCACGATCACCGGGATCGACGCGCTGGGCGAGTCCGTGGACATCGCCTGGGCCCCGCAGTCGGTCACCATCCGGCTCGCCGACGACATCGACATCTCGCGCGGCGACCTGCTGGCCCCGCACGGCGACGCCCCGGCCACCAGCCAGGACGTGGAGGCGACGGTCTGCCACGTGGCCGACCAGCCGCTCTCCGTCGGTCAGCGCGTGCTCCTGAAGCACACCACCCGCACGGTCAAGGCGATCGTCAAGGAGATCCCGTCCCGGCTGACCCTGGACGACCTCTCCCAGCACCCCGAGCCCGGGCAGCTCGTCGCCAACGACATCGGCCGGGTGAGGGTCCGTACCGCCGAGCCGCTCGCGCTGGACGCGTACGCCGACTCGCGGCGCACCGGATCGTTCCTGCTGATCGACCCCGCGGACGGCACCACGCTCGCCGCCGGCATGGCGGGCGAGTCCTTCGCCACCGCCAAGGCCCTTCCCGCGGCCGCCGCCGACGACGAGGGCTGGGACTTCTGACATGCGCCGGGACGTCTACGCCACCTTCGCCAAGGAGGGCGGCCGGGTGGGTTCCGGCGCCCTCGGCGCGGGCCGGGGAGGAGTCGGGCGATGTGCGTGCTGACGCCGGTGCGCCGCGTACGCGGCGCCGTCCCGCTCCACCCCGCACGCCATAGACGACGAGAACTTCGAAGACCCTGAGGGGAACCTCCGTGCCTGCCTTCCGTACCACCTCGCGCCGCTCGCTCGCCGCCCTCGCGGCTCTGCCGCTGCTGATCGGCGCGCTCGCCTCGTGCGGCTACGGCTCCCAGGCCAAGGACGACCGGAAGAAGGTGGCCGCCGAGGGCGCGAAGCTCTCGGCCGACACGGTCCGCGTCGGGTACTTCCCGAACCTGACCCACGCCACGGCCCTGGTGGGCGACCAGGAGGGCATTCTCCAGAAGGAGCTGGGCGGCACGCGGCTCGAGGCCTCCACCTTCAACGCCGGCCCCTCCGAGATCGAGGCGCTGAACGCCGACTCGATCGACATCGGCTTCATCGGCCCCTCCCCCGCGATCAACGGCTACACCAAGTCCCACGGCAAGAACCTGCGGATCGTGGGCGGCTCGGCCTCCGGCGGCGTGAAGCTCGTCGTGAACCCCGAGAAGATCAAGACCCTGGACGACCTCAAGGGCAAGAGGATCGCCACCCCGCAGCTCGGCAACACGCAGGACGTGGCCTTCCTCAACTGGATCTCCGAGAAGGGCTGGAAGGTCGACGCCCAGAGCGGCAAGGGCGACGTCTCCGTGGTCCGCACGGACAACAAGGTCACCCCCAACGCCTACACCTCCGGTTCCATCGACGGTGCCTGGGCCGCGGAGCCGACGGCGTCCAAGCTCGTCGCCGAGGGCGCGAAGGTGCTGCTCGACGAGTCGACGCTGTGGCCCGACGAGAAGTTCGTGATCACGAACATCATCGTGTCCCAGAAGTTCCTCACCGAGCACCCGGACGTGGTCGAGGCGGTCCTGCGCGGCTCGGTGAAGACCAACGCGTGGATCAACGCCAACCCGGACAAGGCCAAGGCGTCGGCGAACGCCAAGCTCAAGGACCTCACCGGCAAGCCGCTCGGCGCCGAGGTCATCGACGCCGCCTGGCCCTCGATCCGGTTCACCGACGATCCGCTGGCCGCGACGCTCCGGGCCCAGGCCGACCACGCGGTGAAGGCCGGACTCCTCAAGAAGCCCGACCTGAACGGCATCTACGACCTGAGGCCGCTCGACAAGGTCCTGAAGGCCGCGGGCCGGCCCGAGGTCGCCGACGCCGGTCTCGGCGTCAAGTAGCCCCCAACCAGCCGAGTTCCCAGGAGGTGACGACCATGGCCACGACCGCGACGCTCGCCAAGGCCGAGGACCGTGTGGCGGTGACCCATGCCGCACGGATCGAGCATGTATCGAAGTCCTTCGGCGGACCCGCGGGTCCGCAGCTCGTTCTCGACGACATCACGCTCGATGTCGCTCCGGGCGAGTTCGTCACCCTGCTGGGGGCCTCGGGCTGCGGCAAGTCCACGCTGCTCAACCTGGTCGCCGGACTCGACCGGCCGTCCGCGGGCTCCATCGAGACGCCCGGCGGCCGGCCCGCCCTGATGTTCCAGGAGCACGCCCTCTTCCCGTGGCTGACCGCGGGCAAGAACATCGAACTGGCGCTGCGGCTGCGCGGCGTCCCGAAGCCCGAGCGCCGCCCCGAGGCGGAGCGCCTGCTCGAACTGGTACGGCTCCGCGGCTCGTACGGCAAGCGGGTCCACGAGCTGTCCGGCGGTATGCGCCAGCGCGTGGCCCTGGCCAGGGCGCTCGCCCAGGACAGCGACCTGCTGCTGATGGACGAGCCGTTCGCGGCGCTCGACGCCATCACCCGGGACGTGCTGCACGACGAGCTGACCCGGATCTGGCGCGAGACGAAGCTGTCGGTGCTGTTCGTGACCCACAACGTGCGCGAGGCCGTGCGGCTGGCCGAGCGGGTGGTCCTGCTGTCGTCCCGCCCCGGCCGGATCGCCCGGGAGTGGAGCATCGACATCCCGCAGCCGCGCCGCATCGAGGACGCCGCCGTGGCGGAGCTGTCCGTCGAGATCACCGAAGAACTGCGTGGGGAGATCCGCCGTCATGGCCAGCACTGACACGACCACCAAGGCCGACGATCTGGCCGGCCTGGAAGCGGGCCTCGACGCGCTCGACGCCGTGCAGGTGAACCGCACGCCGGTCCGCGAGGTCCTGCTGAAGAAGGTGCTGCCGCCGGTCCTCGCCGTCGCGCTGGTGCTGGTCGTCTGGCAGCTCCTGGTGACCGCCCAGGTCACGGACGAGTTCAAGCTCCCGCCGCCGTCCGCCGTCTGGGACAGCCTGTCCACGATGTGGCTGGAAGGCACGCTCCTCGACGTCCTGTGGACGAGCGTGTCCCGGGCCCTGCTCGGCTTCCTGATGGCGCTCGCCATCGGTACGCCGCTGGGTCTGCTGGTCGCCCGGGTGAAGTTCGTCCGGGCGGCGATCGGCCCGATCCTCTCCGGGCTCCAGTCGCTGCCCTCGGTCGCCTGGGTCGCCCCCGCGGTGCTCTGGATCGGCCTCAACGACCAGATGATGTACGCGGTGATCCTGCTCGGCGCGGTCCCCTCGATCGCCAACGGCCTGGTGGCCGGCGTCGACCAGGTGCCGCCGCTCTTCCTGCGGGCCGGGCAGACGCTCGGCGCGACCGGGCTGAGGGGCGCCTGGCACATCGTGATGCCGGCCGCGCTGCCCGGCTATCTGGCGGGGCTGAAGCAGGGCTGGGCGTTCTCCTGGCGCTCCCTGATGGCCGCCGAGATCATCGCCTCCTCCCCGGAACTGGGCCTCGGTCTGGGCCAGTTGCTGGAGAACGGCCGCAACAACATCGACATGCCGGGGATCTTCCTCGCCATCATTCTGATCCTGGTCGTCGGCATCGCCATCGACCTGCTGATCTTCAGCCCGCTGGAGCGCTCGGTCCTGCGCAGCCGCGGTCTGCTGGCCCGGAGCTGACACCCATGAACCCCGTCCTGCTCGTCGTCGCCCACGGCAGCCGCGATCCGCGGCACGCAGCGACCGTGCACGCGCTGACGCGCCGCGTACGGTCGCTGCGGCCAGGGCTGCGGGTGGAGACGGCGTTCCTGGACTTCAACCTCCCGTCGGTGCCCGGGATGCTCCAGACCCTGGCCGCCGAGGGGGTACGGGACGTGGTGGCGCTGCCGCTGCTGCTGACCCGGGCCTTCCACGCGAAGGCCGACATCCCCGCCGTCCTGCGCCAGGCCCCCGCCTCGCTGCGGATCCGGCAGGCGGAGGTCCTCGGACCGTCGCCGCTGCTGGTCTCGGCGGTGGAGCGACGGCTGTACGAGGCGGGCCTCGGGCCCGCCGACAAGAGCACGACCGGGGTCGTCCTGGCCTCGGCGGGCTCCTCAGACCCGGAGGCGATCGCAGTGATCGCAGAAACGGCGCGGGAGCTGCGGCGCACCGGTTGGTGCTCCGTGCGGCCTGCGTTCGCCTCCGCATCCCTTCCGAGGACCGAGGACGCGGTCCGCGCGATGCGCGCCGACGGTGTGCGCCGGGTGGCGGTGGCGCCGTACGTCATCGCGCCGGGCCGGCTCCCGGACCGCATCGCGGCGGGCGCGGCGGAGGCGGACGTCCTCGCCGGTGTCCTGGGTCCCTCGCCGGAGCTGGCGCGGCTGCTGACCGCCCGCTACGACGAGGCGCGGACCGCGGCCGCGCTGACGGCGGTCAGCTGAAGTCCAGGCCGCCGGTGCGGGGCCGCTTGAGCTCGAACAGGTCGGGGTGGCCGGCCAGCACGCGGAAGCTGTCGAACAGCTCGGCCGCCTTCTCGCCGCGCGGGACGGCCCGCAGGACGGGACCGAACCAGACCGTGCCGTCGAGGTGGAGCGTCGGCGTGCCGACGTAGCCGTCCACCTCCGGGTCCTTGCCGGCGTCGTGGCTGCGGCGGACCGCCTCGTCGTACCTCTCGTCGTGCGCGGCGGCGGCCAGCTCGGCCGGCAGCCCGGCCTCGGCGAGGGATTCGGCGATGACGGCGTCGAAGTCGGACTGCTTCTCGTTGTGGATGCGGGTGCCGTACGCGGTGTAGAGCGGGCGCAGGACCTCCTCGCCGTGCTTCTCCGCCGCCGCGACGGCGACCCGGACGGGGCCGATCGACTTGTCGACGAGTTCCCGGTACCAGTCGGGCAGGTCGTTGCCGACGTTGTGGAGGTACAGGCTCATCACCCGGAACCGCAGGTCGATGTCGCGGTGCCGCTCGACCTCCAGCATCCAGCGGGAGGCGATCCAGGCGAAGGGGCAGGCGGGGTCGAAGTAGAAGTCGACGGCGGTCCTGGGCTGCGTCTCGGTCGTCATGGAGCGTGAGCCTAGCCAGCGGGCCCGCCGGAGCGGCGGGCCGGTCGCGACTCCGTCAACTGGGCCATTCGATCCGGCGTGGGTGCGGGCCGGGCGCTCCGTGTGAGCAGGGGGCCGGGCGGGGGGCGGCGCTTAGGCGCGGGTCAGCTCGACCAGTTTCACGACGGTGTTCCAGTTGCGGGTGGTGGCGACGATGCCCTTGGTGAGGCCGGGCCGGGACAGCGCCTCGGCCAGCTTGGACCTGCCGAGGCCGTCGGGCGCGTAGAGGTAGAGGACGCGGTCGCCGAGCCGGAACTCCTCGGGGAGGAAGGCGGCCTGGTCGATCCCGGCGAGCCGCTCGGGTGCGACGGGTGCGGAGAAGTAAGTGGCGTGGAGCTGTCTGCCCTCCAGCTCGGCGGCGGGGAACGGGCAGGCGTCGGCCACAGCCGCGAGGTACTCCGCGTCGCGCACCAGGCAGTCGACGTGGAAGCCGAAGTGCTGCTCGACGGCGGCTTCGAGGGACTGCCGGAGCGTCTCCTCGTCCTGGTCGTCGGCGTCGGTGGTGAAGACGGCGTTGCCGCTCTGCAGATAGGTCCGGACGTCCCGGTGGCCGAGCTCTTCGAGGAGCGAACGGAGCTGCGCCATGGGGACTTTGCGGTGACCGCTCACGTTGATGCCGCGCAGCAGGGCGGCGTGGGTCGTCGTCATGGTCACACGATAGGACGGCCGTCGCGCCCCGTGGGGGAGGGCGCGGCGGCCGTCGGTCAGGCGAAGGGGGCCGCTACTCGACGATCTTGAGCAGCTTGTTGGCGGTGCCCTGGCTGGGGTTGGTGATCTTGTCGGCGGTGGCGCCGCCGACCAGGGCCTGGGCGACCTGGTCCGGGGTGGCGTCGGGGTGTCCGGCGAGGTAGACGGCGGCGGCACCGACCACGTGCGGGGTCGCCATCGAGGTGCCGGAGATGGTCTTCGTACCGGTGTCGCTGTCGTTCCAGGCCGAGGCGATGTCGGAGCCCGGGGCGTAGAGGTCCACGACCGCGCCGAAGTTGGAGAAGTCGGACTGCTCGTCGTTCTTGGTGGAGGAGGCCACCGTGAGGGCTTCCTGGACGCGGGAGGGGGAGCCCTGGCCGGCGTCGGAGGATTCGTTGCCGGCGGCGACGCCGAAGGTGACGCCGGCGGCGATGGCCTTCTTGACGGCCTCGTCGAGGGCCGGGTCGGCGCCGCCGCCCAGGCTCATGTTGGCGACGGAGGGGCCCTGGTGGTTCTCGGTGACCCAGTCGATGCCGGCGACGACCTGCTCGGTGGTGCCGGAGCCGTTGTCGTCGAGGACGCGGACGGCGACGATCTTCGCCTTCTTCGCGACGCCGTAGGTGGCGCCCGCGATGGTGCCGGCCACGTGGGTGCCGTGGCCGTTGCCGTCCTGCGCGGTGTTGTCGTTGTCGATGGCGTCGAAGCCGTCGGCCGCGCGGCCCTCGAAGTCCTTGTGCGTGACGCGGACTCCGGTGTCGATGACGTACGCGGTGACGCCCTCGCCGGCCTTGTCGGGGTAGGTGTACTTCGCGTCCCCGGCGGTGTCGGCCTGGTCGACCCGGTCGAGGCCCCAGGAGGGCGGGTCGGCCTGGGTGGCGTTGATGGTGAACTTCTTGTTCTGCACGACCTTGGCGACGGCCGGGTCGGCGGCGAGGCGCTTGGCCTCGGTCTCCGACATGCCGTTGACCGAGAAGCCGTTGACGGCCGAGTCGTAGCTGCGGCGCAGGGTGCCGCCGTACTCCTCGGCGAGCTTCCCCTTGTCGGCGTTCTCGTCCAGCAGGACGACGTAGCTTCCGGCGACCGCGCCTTCGGCTCCGAGTCCGTGGACGGTTCCTTCGGCGGGCGCGGTGGCCGCGCCGGCGAACGGGGTGGTGAGGGCGGTGACTCCGGTCGCGGCCGCTATCGCGGTGGCGACGACGATGAGCTTCGTCCGGCGAACTCGCTTGTGTGTAGCCATGAAGAGGGGTCTCCTCGTCAGCATTTGTGGGGGGTTGGGCCACTGGAGCGAAACTCTCCGGTAGCTGTGCTCGAAACCCTGACCGATTGACGAGTGCAAATCAAAGGGCCTTCACACACCTATGACTTATTCAACAAGCTTTCTTAATAACAAATCACGCATACTCCCATGAAAGGGACCATGCGCAAGGCCCCCGGTGGTCCCGGGGGTCTTCATCACCGCTGTCCGTCAGTGGAGTTCGGCCTCGATGAGGTCCGCGGCCCGGGCCGTGCCGCCCTCCTTCGCCATCCGCTCCTGGATCTCCTTGCCGCGCCGGGCCACCTCGGGATCCCCGGTCAGGGCCAGGACGGCCTCGCGCAGGCGCTCCGCCGTCGCCTCCTCCATCGGCACGTGCCGGGCCACCCCGAGCGACTGGAGCATGTCGGCGTTGCCGAACTGGTCGACGGCCTGCGGCACCGCGACCATCGGGGTCGCCGTGGCCAGTCCCTCCTGGCTGCCGCCGGCGCCGGCGTGGGTGATGAACGCGTCCGCCTGCTTGAGGATGGCCAGTTGCGGCACCCAGGACCGGGCCTTGACGTGGGCGGGCAGCGGGCCGAGCTCCGCGGGATCGACGAACTTCCCGATCTGCAGCACGACATGCCACTCGGGGAGGTCGGCGAAGGCCTCGGCGCAGGCGCGGTAGAAGTCCGGCTGTTTGGTGAAGGCGGAGCCCAGGGAGACCAGGAGCACCTTCTCCGCCCCGGCCGGCCGCTGCCACTCCCCCTGGTCCGCCCGCTCACCCTGGCAGGCCCCGACGAAGGTGAAGACGGACTCGTCGACCCGGTCGGCGTTCGGCTGGAGCGCGCGCGGGATGAGGACGAGGGCCCGGCGGGGGCGGGCGATGAGCCGGTCGGGGTGGGTCTCCACGCCGTGCTCGGTGAGCCAGGACGTGAACCGCGCGTAGTACGCCTTGCCCCGCTCGGAGGTCTTGAGCGCGGCGAACATGGGCTCGGCGACCTCTTCCTCGTACCCCTCCCAGGGAACGAGATTCGGCCAGAGTGCGACCGCCGGCACGCCCCAGCGGTGTGCGAGGACCGGCGCGGGGTACGCGGTGATGTCGTGCAGCACCAGGTCGGGCCGGTCGGCGTCGAAGGCGTCGGCGAGCTGGGGCAGCGCCTGGACGGCGTCGTCGAGGAACGGCTCGATGTTGTCGATCAGCTCCGTCCCCCAGGCCTCGGGGTCGTCGTCGGTGGGCAGGGTGGAGGTGTAGACGACGGGGGTGGCCCCGGTCGCGGCCACCTTCTCGGCGAAGGAGGCGGGGATGGCGTAGCTGACGCGGTGGCCACGGGCGACGAGCTCCCGGATCACCTCCAGACTCGGATTCACATGCCCGTGTGCGGCGATGGAGAACATGGCGATATGGGCGCGCGGCGTGGTGGTCATGCCCGAACCGTACGCGAGACGAGACGTCTCGTCCAGTCATTTCAGTCGCGCTGGTAGCGGGCGAGCACCAGGTTGCCGTCCTCCTCCAGCCTTGCGCGCAGCTCGTCGGCGTCGATCGCCCCGCTGTAGTACTCCTGGAACGCCGGCGTCGCCACCTTGTCCTTCCACTCGGCGTAGCCCCGCACCGACTGCGCCGGCGCCGGCCGCAGGTGCCGGGCCACCGCCGCGCCGGTCGCCCAGCCGTCCTTCGCCGTGTGCAGGGAGGGGTCGGCGAGCGCCGCCGTGCCGGTGGGCAGCATCCAGTCGCCCCGCGCGAGGCGGACCATGTTCGCCGGCCGGAGGAAGAAGTCGAGGAAGAGCGCCGCCTCCTTCTTGTGGGGGCTCTCCTCGGCGATGGAGAGCGTCTGCGGGCTCACCCCCTGCGCGAGCCCGTCCTCCCCTGCCGGCGCGGGCAGCACGATCCACTCGAAGCCCTTCGGCGCCTGCTGGGTGATCTGCTGCCGGTACGAGAACCCCAGCGGGACCATCGCGTACTTGCCGCCGAAGAAGCCCGGCAGGGTGTCCGAGCCGCCCGAGCCGAGTGTGGAGCGCGAGGCGGTGCCGTCGACGTCGACCTGGTCGTGGATGGTGCCCGGCACGACGCCGTCGGCCTCGGTGAAGCGGACGGTGACCTTGCCGTCCGCGCCCCGGTGGAAGAGCTGCCCGCCGGCCGAGAGACCCAGGTTGAGACTGACGGAGACCGGCTCCTTGAGCGGCCAGGCGACCGCGTACCTCCCCTCGCCCATGCGCGCCGTCAGCTCCTTGGCGACCTGCCGGAACTCCGCCCAGCTCCACGGCCGCTCCGGGGTGGGGACGCGGACGCCGGAGGACTCCAGGATCTTCTTGTTCGCCATGATCATGCGCGGTTCCTGGAGGAACGGCACGCCGTAGACCCCCTTGCCGAAGGTCGTCGTCCGCCAGCTGTGCGCGGGGATGTCGGCGCGCAGCCGGGCGGGGAGGAGGCCGGTCAGATCGGCGAGGTAGCCGCCGTAGGCGAAGTCGGCCAGGTCGTCGGAGGCGTCGTGGATGATGTCGGGCGCCTCGCCTCCCTCGAAGGAGGTGAGGAGCTGGTCGTGGACGGAGTCCCAGCTGCCCTGGACGTAGTCGACCTGGATGTCGGGGTGGGCGGCGTTCCACTCCGCCACCAGCTCCTTGTTGGCGTCGACGGACTCCTGCTGCCAGGCGAGGGACTGGAACCGGAGCCGTACCTTCCCGTCCTCCCTCTCGCCGTCCCCGGCGCAGCCGGTGAGCAGCAGGGCCAGCACGGCGGTCACGGCCGTCACGGCGGTGAGCGAGCGGGGCGGGCGCATCAGGACTTCACCGCCCCGGTGAGCATGCCGCCGGTGATCCGTTTCTGGATGACCGCGAAGACGACGAGCGAGGGGAGGGTGGCGAGGAAGGCGGCCGCGGCCAGCGGGCCGAGGTCGGCGACGCCCTCGGCGCCGAGGAAATGGGTGAGGACGACCGGCAAGGTCTGCTTCTCCGGGGTCTTGAGCAGGACGAGCGCGAAGAAGAACTCGTTCCACGCGGTGATGAAGGCGAAGAGCGCGGTGGCGACGATGCCGGGGGCGAGCAGCGGGGCGGTGACCGAGACGAGGATCCGGAGCCTGCCCGCGCCGTCGACGGCGGCGGCCTCCTCCAGCTCGGCCGGGACGGCCCGGACGTACCCCACCAGCATCCACAGCGCGAACGGCAGCGACCAGACGACGTAGACCATGACCAGCCCGGCGAGGCTGTTGATCAGGTGGAGGTTCTTGAGGACGAGGAAGAGCGGGATGATCACGAGGACGAAGGGGAACGCCTGGCTGACCACGACCCAGCCGGTGGCGGCGGTGGTGAGCCGGCCCCGGTGCCGGGCCATGACATACGCCATGGGGGTGGCGATGACGACGGCGATCAGGGCGGCGGAGAAGGCGGCGATCGCGCTGTTCCCGGCGGCCCGGAGCAGCGGCTGTTCGTCGAAGGCCTGCCGGAAGTTGGCGAGCGTGGGGTCCTCGGGGATCCAGGTGGGGTGGAGCGAGGCCAGCTCGGGGGCGGGCTTGAAGGCGGTGGAGATCAGCCAGAGGAACGGGAAGGCGAGGAAGACGAGATAGGCGAGGAGCGCGAGGTACTGTCCGGCCCGCGCGGGCTTGCCGGTACGGATGCTCACCGGTCCTGGTCCCCCTTCAGCCGTCCGACGAGATAGAGGGCGAGGAGCACGGAGATGACGGCGACCATCACGCAGCCCATCGCGGCGGCGTAGCCGAACTGTCCGTAGCGGAAAGCCTCTTCGTACGCGAAGAGCATCGGCAGCCGGGTGCGGCCGCCGGGACCGCCGTTGGTCAGGACGTAGACCAGGGCGAAGGAGTTGAAGTTCCAGATGAAGTTGAGCGCCGTGATGGCGAGGGCGACGGGCCGCAGGGCGGGCCAGGTGACGGTACGGAAGCGGCGCCAGGCGCCCGCGCCGTCGAGGGCGGCGGCCTCGTGGAGTTCGTGCGGAGTGTTCTGGAGCCCGGCGAGCAGGGCGACCGTGGTCTGGGGCATCCCGGCCCAGACCCCGACGACGATCACGGCGGGCAGCGCGGTCGCGAGCCCGGTGAGCCAGTCGCGCCCCTCCCCGAGGCCCAGGTCGCGGATGGTCTCGTTGAGGATGCCCGCGTCGGGGTTGTAGACCAGCCGCCACATGATGCCGACGACGACCTCGGGCATGGCCCAGGGGATGATCGCGAGCGCTCGGGCGAGCCAGCGGAAGCGGAGGTTCTGGTTGAGGAGCAGCGCCAGACCGAGGGCGAGCAGGAACTGCGGGACGGTGACGCCGACGGCCCACACGAGGCCGATCCGGAACGAGTCCCAGAAGAGCGTGTCGTGCAGCAGGTCCCGGAAGTTGAGGGTGCCCACCCACTGGGTGGGCTGGGTGCGGCCGGACTGGGCGTCCGTGAACGCGAGCGCGATGCCGTAGAGCAGCGGGCCGACGCTCAGGACCAGGATCGGGATCAGGGCCGGCAGCACCAGGAACCAGGCGCCGGGCCCCTGCCTCCGGTCCGGTCCCCGGCCGGCGGGCGCCGGTCGGCCGGACCGCTTCGGCGCGGTCACCACACTCACAGAGGAACCCCTCGGAGGACGTCTACGGCATGTGCAACGTTGCAACGGGCCCCGTCATGCTCCTGACGGGCCGTGGGTTCGTCAAGGCAACCTGCGTCGATGGGAGACTTTGGCTGATTCGCACACGCATCGGAGAGAGACGGAGAGACGTATGGACGAGGCGCGGGCACGGGAGATCCTGGCCGCCGCGGGACTGCCGTCCCGGGAGTCGGAGGCGTCGCTGCTCGCGCTGGGCGAGAACGCGGTCTTCGCGGCGGGCGACCGGGCGGTCAAGATCGGCCGGGACGCCGAGCTGCTGCCCCGCGCCGAGCGGGAGCTGGCGCTCGCCGACTGGCTGGCGGAGGCGGACGTCCCGGCGGTACGGGCGGCGGAACCGAAACCCCTCCTGGTGGACGGCCACCCCGTCACCCTCTGGCACCGGCTGCCCGAGGCCGTACGGCCCGCCGAGCCCCGGGACCTGGCCCCGCTGCTCCGCCGGGTCCACGCCCTCGCGGAGCCCACGGAGTTCACCCTCCCCCGCCGTGAGCTGCTCGGCGGGGTCGAGCGGTGGCTGCGGCTCGCCGGCGACGCGATCGACCCGGCCGACGCGGCCTTCCTGCGGGACCGCCGCGACTCCTTCGCCCCGGCGGCGGCCGCGCTCACCCCCCACCTCACCCCCGGCCCGATCCACGGCGACGCGCTGCCCCGCAACGTCCACGTCGGCCCCGACGGCCCCGTCCTGGTCGACCTGGAGACCTTCTCCTCCGACCTGCGCGAGCACGACCTGGTGGTCCTCGCCCTCTCCCGCGACCGCTACGGGCTCGACCCGGCGGCCTACGACGCGTTCACCGACGCCTACGGCTGGGACGTCCGCACCTGGGAGGGCTGCGCGGTCCTGCGCGGAGCCCGCGAGACGGCGAGCTGCGCGTGGGTGGCCCAACACGCCCCGACGAACCCGAAGGCCCTGACCGAATTCGAACGCCGCGTCTCCTCCCTCCGCGACGACGACCCCGAGGTCCGGTGGTACCCGCTCTGATCCGGGACCCCACTCCCCAGAGCGCGAGGCCGGAGCGTGCGCGCCCCCGTCAGTGCGGCGCCGGTGCCGGCTCCCGCAGGGGCCAGGACGGGTCGACGGTCGCGTCCGGGGTGCCCTTGCGGCGGAGGAAGGTCTGGAAGTCCTCCGCCCAGGCGCGGTACCAGTCGATCTGACGCTCATGCAGCTCGGCGGGGCTCAACGCGGCCACCGACGCGTGCCGGTCGGCTATCGCGATCGCGACCCGCACGGCGGCCAGGGCGTCGGCGGCCGCCTGGTGGGCCGCTTCCAGGACCACGCCGTACTCCCCGCAGACCGCTTCCAGCGTCCGCTTCCCCCGGCGGTACCGGTCGACGGCGCGGTCGATGGTGTACGGGTCGATGACCGGGCCGGTGGCGGCGCCGCCCAGTCGCTCGCCCAGCGAGGGCAGGCCGTGGCGGCGCAGTTCGGCGGAGAGCAGGGTCAGGTCGAAGGCCGCGTTGTACGCGACGACCGGGACGCCCCGCGCCCAGTACCCCGTCAGCGTCTCGGCGATCTCGTCCGCCACCTCGCGCACCGGGCGCCCCTCGGCCGCCGCGCGTTCGCTGCTGATGCCGTGGATCGCCGAGGCCTGGGCCGGGATGCGGATCCCGGGGTCGGCCAGCCAGTCCCGCTGCCGCACCACCCGTCCGCCGTGGACGCCGACGACCGACGCCGTCACGATCCGCGCCTCCAGCGGTTCCGTCCCGGTCGTCTCCAGGTCGAAGCCGACCAGCGTTTCCCCGTGCCAAGCCATCGGGACCTCCTTACGTGATCTCCCCCGTGGTGCTGAACACCCTCGCACGCGCCACTGACAACGCCCCCGGTCCAGGCCGCGGAGCGCCCGGGAGCGCTCAGGAGACCGGACGGGAGTCGAGCCACACCGACTCGAACTCCTCCCGGTACGTCTCGAAAAGTCCGTTGTCGCCGTCCCGGCCGTCCTGCCGTCCGGAGCGCACCACGTTCCGCCCTCCCCCGCGCAGCACGAGGACCGGCGCCTCCATCCCCCGGGCGCGCCGGAGATAGGACTGGACGACGCCGACCCCGTCCGGCCCGTCGCCGTCGACGAGGTACGCGGTGAAGCGGGGGGTCTCGTCGAAGACGTGGATCTGGAAGGCCCCGGGGTCGCGCAGCTTGGAGCGGACCCGTCGCATGTGGAGGATGTTCATCTCGACCGAGCGGCTCAGCTCGCCCTTCTTCAGGCCGAGTTCGCGCTCGCGCCGCTTCACGGCGCTGCTGGCCGGGTTGAGGAAGAGGAGCCGTATGCGGCAGCCGGACTCGGCCAGGCGGACCAGCCGGCGACCGGAGAAGTTCTGCACGAGGAGGTTCAGGCCTATGCCGGTGGCGTCGAGGCGGCGGGCCCCGCCGAAGAGGTCCTCGGCCGGCAGCTGCCGCTGGAGCCGGACCCGGTCGGGGTGGACGGAGACGACGTCGGCGTACCGGTCGCCGACGAGGTCCTCGACCGCGTCGACGGGCAGCCGGTCGGCGGACGGCACGCCGGCCCCGCTCCCGAGGATCTCCAGGAGCCGGGCGGAGGCGCGCTCGGACTGGGCGAGCACGGTCAGCGACAGGGCCCGGTTGCGGGAGACGACGTTGCGCGTCACCTCCAGCTCGTCCAGGGCCAGTTCGACCTCGCGCCGGTCGTCGAAGTACGGCTCGAAGCAGGGCCAGTGCTGCACCATCAGCTCGCGCAGCTGCGGGAGCGTGAGGAAGCTGAGGACGTTGTCGTCGGCCGGGTCGAGGAGGTATCCCTTGCGCCGGGAGACCTCCCGGACGGCGACGGCCCGCTGCACCCACTCCTGGCCGGCCGGGCCGGCCGCGGCCACCACCCACTCCTCGCCGTGCGTGGGCTCGTACACGGGCCGCAGGACCGCCGCGACCACCGCGCGCAGGCGCTGCTCGACGAGATTCAGCCAGATATAGGCGCGCCCGGCGCGCTGGGCGCGGGTGCGCACCTCGCTCCACGCGTCGGCGTCCCAGTCCAGCTCCGCCCCGATCTCCATCGGCCTGGCGACGGTGACCGCTCCGGGCGGCCCTTCGCCGGGGTCGGGGGAGCTCCCCTCGTGACCCGCGTCACCTGGGGGCAGCTCCAGACCTCCCGAGCTCACCCGCGCACCGCCTTCTGCTCCTGGACGCCCGTCTGACCAGTCCGACAAGATCAAGGAAGGGTACTCCGGGAGCGGGAGGCGGTGCAGCAGGATCGTCAGGCTGCTCGCTCAACTCCCCTGTTGGGGAGTGCCGTTCTGGTTGGCGAGATCAGCCGGAGTGAGCGGATTCATAGCGGTTACGTCCCTGGGCGCGAGCTGGAATCCCTGCCAGTGGACGGGCATCGGCTGCTGGTCCTCGTCCCGGGCGATGTGGTGGAACCCGATGTTGACCCAGACGGCCGGGTCGGTCAGCGTCTCGCCGTTGACCCACTTGTCCACGCTGTCGGGGGCGTTGGGGCCGCAGTTCAGGATGTTGTTGCTGGCGAACTGCTCGCAGGCGCGGCTCTGGGTGAAGTAGATGTCGTGCCGGGTGAAGCCGCGGCCGGCGTGGGTGTTGGAGGGGCCGGGCACGATCTCGTACGAGCGGGCGTGGCCGTCCTTGTTCTTGCCGTTCGCGCTGACCACGCGCCACCAGCGCATGTTCTTCGCGTCCCCGGCGAGTTCCTTGGTGACGGGGGTGCGGGTGGTCTTCACGGTCGGGCCGCCGCCCTGCGGGCCCGGTGCGGTGACCTTGGAGTCGTACTGCTCGATCCTGTCCTTGACGCTGCCATCGAGGCCGAAGTCGAGCCGCCAGAAGACGTTGTGGGCGTGGCTGGTGGCGTAGGAGCGGGCGCCCGGTCCGATGGGCCAGCCCTTGCCGTCGGTGGCGTTGTAGTCGAAGGGCGAGAGGCTGCCGGTGGCGCCGACGTTGGCGGCGATCGTGCCGTCGGAGGAGAACCGCCATTCGGTGATGTATTCGTACCAGGCGACCTTGTTCACGGTGTAGACGAGCAGGTCCTTGCCCTGGGCCTGCCAGACCTTGGTGCCCTGGTCGTTGGCCATGCGGTACGCGTGGCCGCGGGCGCGGGTGGTGGTGCACAGGCCGTTGACCTTGCCGACCTCGGGCACCTTCACGCTGGTGAGGGTGCCGCCGGGGCACTCGGCGGGCTTCAGGTTCTGCAGGCCCCAGCCGAATCCGGCGCCGGTGAGGTCGTCGTACTCGGCGTTGCCGTCGTCGTACGGCACGTGGATCTGGGCGAGCTTGGCGCTGTTGAGCACGCGGATGGGCGTGCTCGCGCTCTTGGGCTGGTAGGTGACCTTGTCCAGGACGAGGCCGGAGTCGGTGTCGTAGCGCCAGCACATGCGCCAGGTGGTGCCGCCGTCGAGCTTCTGCTCGATGCGGTACGCGGCGGAGCAGTCGGGCCGGGGCGGGGTGGGCGCGGCGGTGGCGGAGGTCGCCGGTCCGGCGGCGGCCGTGGCGGTGGCGAGCAGACCGGCCGCGGCGAGCACGGCGCCGTGCCGGCGGGCGCGCGCGAGCGATGGGGTGGACATGAGGACGAACTCCCTCGTACGGAAGTGCGGAAGGCGGACGGGCGCGCGGGTGGTCGATCCGCGCGGCGCCGTCCCCGGGCCGGGGGCGGGCGGGCCGACGGCGGCCGGCCCGCGCCGGGGCGCGGGGGCGGGTGGGACGGGTGGGTCGTGGCGTGGGGCCGGCCGGCGCGGGGCGCGGTCAGCCGACGCGGGTCACCGTCCTGGCGCTGAGGTCGACGATCAGGTTCCGGGTGTCGATCCAGGAGCCGTTGTGGATCTTGGTGACGAGCCGGACGCACCGGTGCCCGCCGCAGGCGGTGAGCGGTGCGGGCACCTTCGCCTCGCGGTAGGGGCGGTAGACGTCGCCGTTGAACCAGAGCTGGTCGGCCGAGGTCAGGGGCTTGCCGGTGGCGTCCTTGTAGTCCTCGCGGACACCCTTGCCGAGTGGGCTCTTCAGGATGAGCTCCAGGGCCTCGCGCAGCTCCTCGGGGTGGGCCGAGGGCTGGACGCCGCGCTGGGCGGCGGCGCTCTCGACCTTCCCGGTGTCGAGGTCGACGGTCCGGGTGATCAGCTCGTCGCGTTCGTAGTCGTAGAAGCGGACCTCCGCCCGGCGCGGCGCGGCGGGGTCGTCGGCCTCCTCGGGGCGCGGGTCGGCCAGCTCGGTGCCCAGGTGCTGCGGGCCCCGTGCCCCCTCGACGTCGCGCCGCGCGGCCCGGGCCGGCGGGGTCAGCGCCAGCGTCTCGGCCCGCTTCAGCTCGTCGTCGGTGAGCGGGTCGGTGCCCACCCCCTTCGTTCCCTCGGGCGGCGCGACGGCCAGGGTCGCGGGCTCCGGGGCGGCTCCGCCGTCGCCCGACGCGCCCTCCGCGGCCCCCGGTCCGCCGCCGCGCCCGCCGGCGATGCCGGCCCTCGGCGTGTCGTCGGCGCCCGCCGTTCCCGGCAGGGTGACGCCGACCATGACGGCGGTCCCCGTCACGGCCAGGGCCGTGCCCGCCACCACCTTCCCCAGATGGCGGCGCACTGATTCGTACACACTTCCCCCTCTGTTCCCCCACGTGCATGCGGTCACCCGGTAGGACGGGTCGAAGTCCTAGGAGGTTGCCCTTCTTTGCGGCAGGATTTGGCCGGAGTGCACCCCCACACCCGGATCAGAATGGAAGAGTCTTATCTATGCAGGTCTGGCCGGGACAGGCGTATCCCCTGGGCGCCACCTACGACGGCGCCGGAACGAACTTCGCGGTCTTCTCGGAGACCGCCGACAGAATCGAGCTGTGTCTGATCCATGACGACGGGTCGGAGACGGCCGTCGAGCTGCGCGAGACGGACGCCTTCGTCCGTCACGCCTATCTGCCGGGCGTGATGCCCGGCCAACGGTACGGATTCCGGGTCCACGGTCCGTACGCGCCGGAGCAGGGGCAGCGCTGCAACGCGGCGAAGCTGCTCCTCGACCCGTACGCCCGTGCGGTATCGGGCTCCGTGGACTGGGGCGAGGCGGTGTACGGCTACCACTTCGGGCGGCCGGACTCACGCAACGACCTCGACTCGGCGCCGCACACGATGACCTCGGTCGTGGTGAACCCGTACTTCGACTGGGGCGACGACCGGCGCCCGAGGACCGACTACCACCGCACGGTGATCTACGAAGCCCATGTGAAGGGCCTGACGATGCTCCATCCGGAGCTTCCGGAGGAGCTGCGCGGCACGTACGCGGGCCTCGCACACCCGTCGGTCATCGGGCACCTGAAGGAACTGGGCGTCACGGCGCTGGAGCTGATGCCGGTCCACCAGTTCGTCAACGACCACCGGCTGGTGGACTCGGGCCTGGCGAACTACTGGGGCTACAACACCATCGGCTTCTTCGCCCCGCACAACGCCTACGCCTCCTGGGGCGACCGGGGCCAGCAGGTCCTGGAGTTCAAGTCGGCGGTCAAGGCGCTGCACCAGGCCGGGATCGAGGTCATCCTCGACGTGGTCTACAACCACACCGCGGAGGGCAACCACCTGGGCCCGACGCTCTCCTTCCGGGGCCTGGACAACCCCTCGTACTACCGTCTCGTGGACGACGCGCCCGAGCACTACTTCGACACCACCGGTACCGGGAACTCGCTGCTCATGCGGTCCCCGCACGTACTCCAGATGATCATGGACTCGCTGCGGTACTGGGTCACGGAGATGCACGTCGACGGCTTCCGCTTCGACCTGGCGGCCACCCTGGCCCGCCAGTTCCACGAGGTGGACCGGCTGTCGTCCTTCTTCGACCTGGTGCAGCAGGACCCGGTGGTCAGCCAGGTGAAGCTGATCGCCGAGCCCTGGGACGTGGGCGAGGGCGGCTACCAGGTCGGCAATTTCCCGCCGCTGTGGACCGAGTGGAACGGGAAGTACCGCGACTGCGTACGGGACCTGTGGCGCGGCGAGCCGCGCACGCTCGCCGAGTTCGCGTCCCGGCTCACCGGCTCGTCCGATCTGTACCAGGACGACGGCCGGCGTCCGCTCGCCTCGGTGAACTTCGTGACCTGCCACGACGGCTTCACGCTGCGCGACCTCGTGTCGTACGACGGGAAGCACAACGAGGCGAACGGCGAGGGCAACCGGGACGGGGAGAGCCACAACCGGTCCTGGAACTGCGGCGCCGAGGGCGACACGGACGACATCGGCATCAGGGAGCTGCGCCTCCGCCAGATGCGCAACTTCCTCGCGACGCTGATGCTGTCGCAGGGCGTGCCGATGCTCAGCCACGGCGACGAGTTCGGGCGGACGCAGGGCGGCAACAACAACGCCTACTGCCAGGACAACGAAGTGTCGTGGGTGCGCTGGCCGGAGCCGGGGGCCGAGGAGGAGGGCACCCTGCTGGAGTTCACCCGGGCGATGGTGCGGCTGCGGCGGGACCATCCGGTCTTCCGGCGCCGCCGCTTCTTCCACGGGCGGCCGGTGGAGGGCACGCACGACGAGCTGACCGACATCGCGTGGTTCACGCCGAAGGGCGAGGAGATGACCGCGCGGGACTGGCAGGCGGCGCACGCGCAGGCGCTGACGGTCTTCCTGAACGGCAACGCCATCTCGGAGCCGGGGACGCAGGGCGAGCGGATCGCCGACGACTCCTTCCTGCTGATGTTCAACGCCTCCTCGCAGGAGCTGGAGTTCGAGGTCCCGGTCAACCACGGCCAGACCTGGCGGGTCGTGGTCGACACCTCCCATCCGGAAGGCATCCCGCCGCAGGAGGGGCCCAAGGTGGCGGCGGGTGAACGGGTGACCCTGGCGCCGCTCAGCCTGACGGTCCTGTGCCGCCCGGCGTGACCGGGCGACGGGCCTGACGGTCGGGGCCGAAGGCGAGGCGGGGGCGGCGCGGGAGGCCGCCCCCGCCTCGCTGTGCGGCGACGGCGGGGCCGGCCGGCAGGGGGTGGTGCCGCCCGCCTTGTTCCAGGGAGGTGGCGGGGCGTCAGGCGGTCGCCGGCGAGGACGGGAGGCGGGTGCGGACCGTCCAGGACAAGGCCGCGCAGAGCACGGCGGCGAGGACGGCCACGGCGAACGCCGCCGGGGCCCCGTGGCCCTCCGCGAGCCGGCCCGAGAGGGCGAGGGCGAGGGCCTGGCCCCCGACGACGCCGCTCGTCAGGAAGGCCATGGACTCGGCGAGCCGGGCGGCCGGCACGGTCCGCTCGGTCAGGGCGAAGACGGTGATCAGGTGCGGCGCGTACGCCGCTCCGAGGACGATCACGACCGCGTAGAGCGCGCCGAGCGAGTCCACGAAGAGCAGGGGGACCGAGAGCAGGACGAGCCCGGCGGTGGAGACGCGCCAGCGGGTCGCCGGTCCGATCCGGGCCGGAACGGCCGCCATCGACAGACCCACGGCGGCGCTCATCACCCCCATCGCGGCATAGACGAGCCCGGCCTGGGCCGGCGCGCCCAGCTGCTCGGTGAGCGCGGTGATCCCCGCCTGCGAGGCCCCGAACATCGCGCCTTGGAGCACCATCGTGACCCGAAGGGCGTACGCCGCCCCCGGCAGCCGCCTCCGTTGGGCGACGGCCGTACGGGTGGTGGTGCGGGTCGTGGTCGTACGGGTCGTGGTCGCACGGGTCCTGGTCGTACGGGAGGCGCCCCCGGCCGCCGCCCTTTCCTCCGCCGCCCCCGGCCCCGCCGGCGCGGGGGCCTTCGCAGGGCCCGTCTCGGCCGTCCGCGCCGACGGGTGGAGGGCGAAGGCCGTGCCGCAGGTCGCCAGCAGGGCGGCGGCGAGCAGCAGCGCCGCCGCCGGGTGCGCCAGGGCCGCGGCGACACCGACCAGCGCCGGGCCGAGCACGAAGGAGACCTCGTCGAGGGTGCCCTCGAAGGACAGCACCGTCCCCACCGCCCGGTCGTCCGCGCCGCCGCGCCGCACCAGGGCCACCGAGCGGGTCCGGGCCAGCGGCCCGACCTGCGGGACGCTCGCCCCGGCGAGCGCGCCGAGCAGCATCAGCCAGCCGGTCCCGGCCCGCCCCAGCGCCGCGACGACCAGGGCGGTCACCAGGACCGCGTTGGCGAGGGAGGCCGTGAGCACGACTCCCCGCTGTCCGCGCCGGTCCGCGAGCCGGCCGATGACCGGGCCCGCGACCGTCTGCCCGGCCGCGAGCGCCCCGCCCGCCAGCCCCGCCGTCGTCAGGGAACCGCTCGTCTCGGCGACCAGAAGGAGACTGCCGAGCTGGCACATCGCCGTCGGCAGCCGGCCGAGGAACGAGATGACCGGCAGGGCCGGTCCGAGCAGGGACAGCGTGGGGCGATACATCCGGAACATCGCGCGAACGTAACGCGATACACCCGAACGGGCGCATGGGGTGATGACACAGAAGCCGCCCAACGGGGTACGTACGTTCGCATGACGCCCTCGACCACGCCCACCGCCACCTACCGGCTGCAGCTCCAGCCGGAGTTCCCGTTCGCGGCCGCCGAGCGTGCCGTCCCCCATCTGGCCGGCCTCGGGGTCTCGCACGTCCACCTCTCGCCGATCCTCGAAGCCGTGCCCGGCTCCACGCACGGCTACGACGTCACCGACCACCGCGCCGTCCGGGCCGAACTCGGCGGCGAGGACGGCCTGCGCGCCCTCGCGGCGACCGCCCGCGCCCACGGTCTCGGTCTCGTCGTCGACCTGGTGCCCAACCACATGGCCGCCGACCCCCGGTACAACCACGCCCTGCGCGAGGTGCTCCGCGAGGGGCCCGACTCGCCGTACGCCCGCTGGTTCGACATCGACTGGGAGGCGGAGGACGGCCGCCTCCTGCTGCCCGTACTGCCGGCGCGGCTCTCCGAGGTCCGGGACCGGATGCGGGTCGAGGACGGCGTCCTGCGCCTCGACGAGCAGGAGTTCCCGCTCCGCGCGGGCACCGAGGAGCTGCCGCTCACCGAACTGCTCGACGCCCAGTGGTACCGCCTGGCCTGGTGGCGGCTGGCCCGCACGGAGCTGAACTACCGCCGCTTCTTCACCATTTCGGATCTCATCGGGGTCCGCGTCGAGGACCCCGAGGTCTTCGACGCGACCCACGCCACGATCGTGCGGCTGGTACGGGACGGGGTGGTCGACGGCCTGCGGATCGACCACCCCGACGGGCTCGCCGACCCCCAGGGCTATCTGGAGCGGCTGCGGGAGGCGACGGACGGCCGGTGCTGGACGGTGGTCGAGAAGATCCTCACCGGCACGGAGCCGCTGCCGGTCGACTGGCCCGTCGCGGGCACCACCGGATACGACGCCCTGCGGTATGTGGACGGGGTGTTCGTGGACCCGGTCGGCGCCGACGAACTCCTCGACGTGTACCGCGAGTTCGCCGGCCGTGCCGGCGACCGGGGCGGCTGCTGGGAGGCGACCGCGCGCCGGGCCGCGTACGAGGTCGTGACGCACGAACTGGCCGCGGAGACCTCCGCCCTGACCCGGATCGCCGGTCGCGTCTGCGCGGCGGACCCGGAGCTGCGCGACCACGCGCCCTGGGCGCTGCAGACCGCGATCCGCGAGCTCCTCGTCCGGGTGCCGGTGTACCGCACGTACCGGACCGGCGGCGAGCAGGTCCTCACCGAGGAGGCCGCCCGGGGCGCCAAGGCCGCGTTCGCCGTGGCGGAGGAGTCCGAGGCGGTCGACACCGTACGGGCGCTGGCGCTGGGGCGGTTGGGCGACGGCCCGGCGCACCGTGCGTTCCGGGCGCGGTTCGCGCAGACCTCGTCGGCGCTGCGCGCCAAGTCGGTGGAGGACACGGCCTTCTACCGCTACACCCCGCTCCTGTCGGCGAACGAGGTCGGGGGCGACCCCGGCCGCCCGGCGGTCACGCCCGAGGAGTTCCACGCGTACTGCCTGCGTCTTGCCCGGGACTGGCCGGCCACGGGCACGGTGCTGACGACCCACGACACCAAGCGGAGCGCGGACGTGCGGGCGGGGATCTCGGTGCTCGCGCAGTGCCCCACGGTGTGGGCGGCGCTGCTCGAAGAGGTGGCGGGGGTGCCGGCGCCCGACCCGCACCTCGCGTGGACGGCCTGGCAGACCGCGTTCGGCTTCGGCACGGCGGACGCGGACCGGCTCGGTCCCGCGGTGCTGAAGTCCGTACGGGAGGCGGGTCTGCACACCAGCTGGACGGAGCCGGATCCGGTCTACGAACGGGCGGTGACCGACTTCGTGGCGGCGGGCCCGGGCCGTATCCCGCTCCGCTCGGCGTCGGAGGCGGCGTTCGCGTTGGAGCCGCACATCCGGGCGCAGATGCTGGGCGCGGCGCTGGTGCAGCTCACGATGCCGGGGGTGCCGGAGCTGTACCAGGGGACGGAGCGGGAGTACCGGGCCCTGGTCGACCCGGACAACCGGCAGCCGTTCGCGGTCGGCGGCGACGACGACAAGGCGGCGGTGGTGCGGGCGGCGCTGCGGGTGCGGCGGGAGCGGCCCGACGTCTTCGGCGCCCGTGAGGGCTATCTCCCGCTGGCCGCGTCCGGTCCGGCGGCCGCGCACTGCCTGGCCTTCGCCCGCGCGGGCGAGGTGGTGACGGCCGTGACGCGGCTGCCCCTGCGGCTCGCGGAGGCGGGCGGCTGGCAGGACACGGAGCTGGTGCTTCCGGAAGGCCGGTGGACCGATCTGCTGGACGGGGTACGGGAGTTCACGGGTGGCCCGGACTCGGAGGTCAAGCTGGCGGAACTCTTCGACGCGCGTCCGGTGGCACTGCTCGGCCGCCTGCCGGAGTGACCCGGGCCGGGGGGCGCGTCCGTCGCCGGGCGCGCCCCCCGGTCGGGCGACGGTCAGCCTCGGGGGCGGACGAAAAGGTTGGCGGGGCCGCGGGTGATCAGGCCCGTCTGCTCGGGGCGGTATCCGTCGGCGAGCCGGATCGCGGGCATGGCCTCGAAGAGGGCGCGCAGGGCGTACTCGGCCTCGAAACGGGCCAGGAGGACGGCGGGGCAGGCGCCGTGGCCGTAGGTGAGCTGGCCGGGGTCGTCGCGGAACGGGTCGTAGCGGTCGGGCGCCCGGAACCGTTCGGGGTCCCGTCCGGCGGAGCCGACCAGCAGGGCCACGGGCGCGCCCTCGGGGAGGGTGCCGCCGCTCACCCGCACCGGGGCGCTGGTGCGGCGCACGGCGATCTGCACGGGCGGGTCGCGGCGCAGCGATTCGGTCCAGGCGCGGGCGATCAGGTCGGACGGCGCGTCGCGGAGGGCGGCCACCAGGTCGGGGTCGAGGAGGACGTTGGCGAGGAAGGAGGCCAGGGCCTTCTCGCGTACCGCGATCTGCGCGCTGCACTGCCCGGCGAGCGCGGAGGCGGCGCGTCCGCGCACCAGGCGCATCATGTCGCGGTAGGGCACGCCGGTGGCGGCGGCGACGGTGCCGGCGGGCAGCCAGTGGCAGTAGTCGGCGACCAAGTCCACGCGGGGCCGGTCGGCGAGGCGCCGGGCGAGCAGGCGGGCGGTGCGCGCGGCGACGGCCCGCAACTCCGCCTCGTCGACGTCGACGTGGCTCCGGGCGCAGGGCGGGTCGCCGGGGCGGTGGCCATGGGTGAACCGCGCGTCGGTCAGCGCGCAGGCCACGTCGGCGAACCGGCTGAGCACCCAGGCCCGCAGCAGCGGGTCGAAGGTGAGCGGGAACTCCTTCCGCAGCACGCGGTGCACCCGGTGCGGGTCCCGGCCGGCGCCGGGGGCCATCGGACTGGGCGCCACGGTCCGGGCGGGGGCGGCCCGCCCGCCCTCCGCCGGTCGCTTCACGGCGGCGGGCGCCATCCTCGGCACCTCGGCCCAGCTGTCCCGGGGTATGTCCGGTTTCGGCGTGTCGCGCATCGCGTTGTCCCTGGGTATGTCCGGCTTCGACCTGTCGCGCATCGCGCCCCCTGTCGTTTCCGCTCCACCAGCCCACGACGACCGGCACCCGCGACCGCCCGTCTCCCCACCTCACCACCGCCCCCCCGCCCGCCGCGTCCGGTACTCGGCCGAACGGGTGAGGGTGCGGAGGGGGAGGCTGCGCCTCAGGCCCGCGGGCCGGGCGCCGCGGCCAGGGGCGCGAGGCGCGCGTGCCGGGGAGGGGCGCGGGGGCGGGCGCGGGGGCGGGCCGCGCGTTCGGATCGCCGAGAAACGTCGAGGCGTACGCGGGCGGCTCCGCGCCCCGTGACCGCCGCGGGCGGGTTGCCGTCACCGACCGCGGACGGGCCGCCTCACCGGCGGCGGACAGGGCCGCCGGCACCTGTCACGAGGAGGCCCGAGAACCCTGCCCCGCAATCCCCGCCCGCGCGGCCGTCGTTCAGCGGAGGGAGAGACGGAAGGACATCTGGCCGAAGGCCACCGCGTCGCCCGCGCGGACCACCACCGCACCCGTCACCCGGCGCCCGTTGACGGTCGTGCCGTTCGTCGAGCCGAGGTCGCGGAGGACCCAGAGGCCATCCTGCAGGGAGAGTTCGGCGTGGGCGCGGGAGACCGTCTCGTGGCTGAGGCGCAGGCCGTTCACCGGGTCGCGGCCGATGCGGAGCGGGTGGGGGCCCGGGGCCGGCAGGAGCAGCTTCGGCAGCCGCTCGGCCTGCCACGCGCGCCCGACCCTCGCCGTGAACGCGGACATCTTCTCGACCGCGCCCACCACGCGCCGCGTCCAGCGCGACTCCGTCTGCAGATCGGCGGTCAGCAGGGCGAGTTCGTCGGGACGGCGCGCGGCGAGCGCGCGCTCCATCCGGAAGAGGAAGGTGTCGTGCGAGAGCCGGCCCTGCGCGGCACCCTCCCGGAGCAGCACCAGCGCACGGTCCCGCTCGGCGTCGGAGAGCCGCGCGGAGTGCGTGGGGAACTCGAAAGGCGTCGTCACACGTGTGATTGTCGGGCCGAAGAGCCCGGAGTGTCCAGAAGCGCTCCGGACAACAAAGCCGTACCGCCCCGCACAAGATCGCTGTTACGGTCTGCGCACTCGACTCCCAGGGGGAACCCGGACGTGACCACGTCTTCTCTGCCGACGCCCGACGCCGCGTCACCCACGGCCGCCGGCCCGACGGGCACCGCCGACGGCCTCACCCTGCGCCCGCTCTCCGGCCCCGGCGAACTCGCCCTCTTCCGGCGTCTCGCCTACGTCCTCGACCACGAGCTCGAGGACGACCTCGCCACCGGTCGCCGGATCCCCGAGTGGATGTGGGTGGCGCTGCGCGGCGACCGGGTGCTCGGCCGGATCGCCTGGTGGACCCACGAGCGGGGCGGCGCGCCGCTCGCCCTCGACTTCTTCGACCTCGATCCCGCCGTGCCCGTCGACGAGCGCGCCGAGATCGGGCTGCGCCTGGTCGAGACGGCGACCGCCGCCGTCGTACCGGCCGGGACCCCCCGCCCCGAGTACGGCCGGTTCCTGCCGCCCGACTGGCGCGAGGTCCCCGAGACCCGCGACCGGCTCGGGGCACTCTTCGGCGTCCTGGAGCGCGCCGGTGCCCGCCCGCTGGTCGAGCGGCTGCGCCTGGAGTGGCGCCCGGGCACCGCCGTACCGGAGCCGAAGGGCCGTCTGGCGTTCCGGCCGGTGCGGGACCGCGAGGAGCTCGTCGCGCTGATGACGCCGGTGCTCGAGGGCACGCTCGACGCGCACGGCCAGGCCGATCTGGCGTCCGGCCTGTCGCCGCGCGAGGCGGCGGAGAAGCACTACGCCGAGGAGTTCGCGCACTACACCTCGCCCCGGGAGTGGTGGCAGGTCGCCCGGCTCCCGGAGACCGGCGAGCCGGTGGGCTTCGTGATCCCGGCGCGGAACAACTACCACCACACCATCGCCTACATCGGCGTCCTCCCCGCCCACCGCGGCCACGGCCACATCGACGACATCCTCGCCGAGGGCACCCGGATCCTGGCCGGCGAGAACGTGCCGCGCATCCGCGCCGCGACCGATCTCGCGAACGTACCGATGGCGAAAGCGTTCGCCCGGGCGGGTTATGTCACCTTCGAGCGGGCGATCAACTACGTGTGGGACGCGCCGGGCGGTACCGACTCCTGACTGCCAGGATGGACCTCGGTACGCGCGGTCAGTCGTAGGTCCGTCGACGAGGGGATCGGCCAGTGCTGTTCGAGGTGTGGGCTCCGCAGGCCCGTGAACGGGTGACGCTGGAACTGAACGGTGCCGAGCACCCGATGGAACGGGATGCCGAGCGCGACGGTTGGTGGACGGCCGTCGCGCCGGCCGCCGACGGCGACCGCTACGGCTACGCCCTGGACGACGGCCCCCTCCTGCCCGACCCCCGCTCCCGCCGCCAGCCGGACGGACCCGACGGCCGCAGCGCGGTCGTGGACCACGACGCGTACACCTGGCGCCATGCCGCGCCGCGCCTGCGGCTGCGCTCCGCGATCCTGTACGAGCTGCACGTCGGGACCTTCACCCCCGAGGGCACCCTGGACGCGGCGGCGGCGCGGCTCGGGGAGCTGGCCGGGCTCGGCATCACCCATGTGGAGCTGATGCCGCTCTGTCCTTTCCCGGGGACGTGGGGCTGGGGGTACGACGGTGTCTCGCCGTGGGCGGTCCACGAGCCGTACGGCGGGCCCGAGGCCCTCAAGCGCTTCGTGGACGCGGCCCACGGGCTCGGTATGGGCGTGATCCTGGACGTGGTCCACAACCACCTGGGACCGTCCGGGAACCATCTGCCCGCCTTCGGTCCGTATTTCACGGACACCCACCACACGCCGTGGGGCGCCGCGGTCAATCTGGACGCGCCCGGCTCGGACGAGGTCCGCGCGTATCTGATCGGCAGCGCCCTCGCCTGGCTGCGGGACTACCGGATCGACGGCCTCCGCCTCGACGCGGTGCACGCGCTCGCCGACACCCGGGCGCGAACGTTCCTGGAGGAGCTCTCGGAGGCCGTGGACGAGCTGGCGAAGGAGCAGGGCCGCCAGCACTTCCTGATCGCCGAGTCGGACCTGGCCGATCCGCGGACCACCACCCCGCGCACCATGGGCGGGCTCGGGATCCACGCCCAGTGGAACGACGACTTCCACCACGCCCTGCACACGGCGCTGACCGGCGAGTCCCAGGGGTACTACGCCGACTTCGCGCGCGCACCGCTGGCCGCGCTCGCCAAGACCCTGACGCACGTCTTCTTCCACGACGGTACGTTCTCCACGTTCCGCCGCCGCTGCCACGGGCGGCCCGTGGACCGGGCCCGTACGCCCGCGCAGCGGTTCCTCGGTTACGCCCAGACCCACGACCAGATCGGGAACCGGGCGACCGGCGACCGGCTCTCGGCGACCCTCTCCCCCGGGCTGCTGGCCTGCGCGGCGACGCTCGTCCTCACCGGCCCTTCGGTGCCGATGCTCTTCATGGGCGAGGAGTGGGGGGCGGGCACGCCCTGGCAGTACTTCACCGACCACACCGATCCGGAGCTGGCGGAGGCGGTACGGCGGGGGAGGCGGCGGGAGTTCGCGGAGCACGGCTGGGCGGAGGAGGACATCCCGGACCCGCAGGACCCCGCGACCCGGGACCGGTCGGTCCTGGACCGCACGGAGCGCGAACGGGCCCCGCACAACCGGCTCCTGGCCTGGCACCGGGAGCTGATCGCCCTGCGCCGCACCCTCCCCGACCTCACCGACCCGGACCTCGCGGCGGTCCGGGTGGCCTATGACGAGGGAGGGCGTTGGCTGGCGTTCCGGCGCGGGGTGCTGCGGATCGCGGTCAACCTGGGGAAGGAGACCGCGCAGATCCCGTTGGGCTCGAACGGCCGGGACCGGATCGTGACGGCCTGGGAAGCGGTCGAGGCGCCGGGACGGGACGGGGCGCTGCTGCTGCCGGCCGAGTCGGCGGTGATCCTGACCGACGGCTGAGGCGTACGGCCGGCGCGGCTATCCGGCGGGCTGGGCCGAGGCGTACGTCATCGTGAAGGTGACGACACAGGCCGCGTCGTCGTCGTCCTGCTTGGGGGTGGAGAGGCGGAAGGTGGTGCTCTCGCCGGGCTTGAGCATCCTGGGCGTCACCGTCAAGGACGCTTTGGCCTCGCAGACCGAGTCGTCTGCCGAGAGTTCGTCGTAGTCCTCGAAGTCGTAGGCGAACTGCACCTTTTCGTAGCTGTCGACGTTGTCGAGCCACTGATTCTGCGGGGCTCCGTGTGCGCAGTCGAAGTCGCGTGTCGGGTGCCCGTAGTCCTCCGCCCTGCAGAGCCAGGCCTCCGCGAAGTCGTACGTGTCCGAGTTGCGCACGTTCTTGGGGCTGCAGCTCTCGGAGGACCAGCCGGACTCTCCGGAAGAGGACCAGATGAGACCGGTGGGCGAGGGGTAGCTGACCGCACACTTGCCGAGCTGCCAGACGACCGGTCCGCTTTTCTCCGGGGTCGCGGAGGCATACCCGTACATCTCCACATCGGGGTTGTCGGGCCCGTCCCCGTCGCTGATGCCGTTCACTTCCACGGACTCGACGGAGAAGGTCACCGCCACGTTCCGGGGGTCGATGGCGATGGGCGGCGGTCCGGACGCGGAGGCGGCGGGAGCGATCGTGAGCGACGCACCCGCGAGCGCGACGAGTGAGGTGCCGACGCTCAGCGCTCTCCTCAACTGCGTAAGGGATTCCATGAGTTCCTCGATTCAGTCGTCAGATTTTTCGACTTCGGCCGGCATCGGGGCCGTGCGAGGAGATTAGTGTCGGTGCCGCCCTTTCCTCGAGAGCAGCACCTACTCAACAAAGCGGGAGACTCCGCACCGGAATTGAGTAGCGGGCACTCTACGACGCGCGGCGCTCCCCCCCATAGCCTTCCTTCACCTTTCCGCGAAGATTCGACCAAAGGGGACGCAATGTCACATGCGACGAGGAAGCGCGTCGGGATCGCTTCACTGGCCACGTTCGCCGCCTTCTGCACCGGCTTGGTCTCGCCGGCCGCCGCGGCGGTCCCTCCGATCAAGATTCCCCTGACCTATGACGTCACCGTGACGTTCGAGGACATCACCTTTCCGGGTATCGGCGACTGCCTCGGAGGCGGAAGCGAGGGAAGCTGGGACGAGGTGGCGGCCTGCAACACCGCCGACATGAACGGATCCCTGAGCGTCCGGAACATGACTCATCCGCTGACCGGGAACGACTACCCCTTCCTCACCATGCACGACGCTCTCGACAAGTCCTATCCCGTCTACCAAGGGCAGCGGTACGACATCGAGAAGTTCCAGTTCTGCTCGTCGTCGTCTTCCATCGAGTGCATGAGCCGCGGCGGGAACGGCACCCGCGACCGTGTCTTTCTCACCGCGGTCACCGGAGACGTCATCAAGATCGAGTCGAAGCTGATCGACGAGGACTGGCCCAGCTCCGATGATCAGATCTGCTTCGCTTCGAAGGAGTTCACCCTGCGGGACGGCATGATGCGGTACACCCCGTACACCCTGCATCAGGACTGGAATGGTTCCGCGTCCTGCAATCTGCGGGTGCACGTCTCCGTGCAGCCTCGTTCGTGAGACCGACCCGGCCACGCACCACGTTCCCTGAGACGACAGGGCCCACGGAGAGCCGCCCGGCCGCCCCTCCCGGATTCGATCCGGGAGGGGCGGCCGGGCGGACGGCTTTCCCGGCGGGTCAGAGCGCCGCGGGATAGGGAACCCAGTAGTGCCGGAGATAGACGTCGTCCTCCACCTCGGTATTGAGGACGACGGCGGTGACGGAGGTGCTGCGCCCGCCGTCCCACGCGAGCGAGGCGAGCGTGCAGTGTTCCACTTCCAGCCCGTCCTCGTCACTGGAGTCCGGGATGGCGATGTTTCCCCAATAGGGTGCGACCTGCTGATCGCGGGCGTTCGAGAGGTCGTAGGAATAGATCCTCTTGGCGCCGTTGAAGGCGTAGTCGGTCGCGAGGAAGATGTTGCCGTTCCCGGAGATTCCGCCGCCCTGGACGTTGTGCAGCTTCGAGGGGAGCAGGACCTGCTTCTTCAGGGTCCCGTCGACGGGCGAGAACGCGTTGAGCCAGTTGACCTGCAGCGCCGGGTCCGTCGTGTCCGGGGGACCGTAGGCCGAGCTGTAGAGCAGTCGGTCGATCGGGTTGTAGGCGACCCACGGGGCCTTGTGCTTCTGAGGGGACCGCGATCCCGCCGTACGTCCGGACAGCTTCAGCGTGGTCAGCGAATTCAGCGCGGAGGTCATGGTCCAGACGTAACACGGCTCTCCGCCGTCCCGTTCGACGGGAACGTAGAGCAGCTTGCGCACCGGGTCGAAGGTGGGCGCACCGATGTGCAGGTAGTCGGCCGGCGCCGCGTTGCTGGCCACCACGGTGCGGAAGTCCATGGAGAGCTTGTAGACCCGGCGGTCCCGCGAGCTGTTCGAGACGGCGTACCAGTACTGGCCGTCCGTGCAGATGCCGTTGCACTGCTGTGTCCACCACGCCTGATGGGAGGTCGACGTGGCGTGTTCCCATTGCGTGATGCGCGGATTGGTCGACACGGCCGCTGCCGGGGTCGCCATCGCCGTGGCGAGAGGGGCCGCGGCGGCTGTCGCGGCGGCCGCCTTGAGGACCGCTCTGCGATTCATTGTCATTTCCTGCTCCAGAGGTGCGCGGGGGGTCGGGTTCGCATCACGACGAGGCGGTCACGGGGTAGTGGTCGGAATACCTGTTGTACGAGATGTCATCCAGTTCCCAGAACGGGGATGTCACGCGCAGGGCGGAATTTCCGTAGCTCGCGGGGTGCGCGTGCCGGTTGTCGTAGAACACGTAGTCGAGCCACTCGCGGGGCGCGTTCGGGTACCTCAGCCGGGCGACCGCGTTGGTGTGCGGATCGCTGGTGTAGGGGTGGCCGGAGTAGGTCGGGGGAACGGCGTGGAGCCCCTGGACCAGGGCCGGGTATTCGGATCGATGCCGGTCGACGTTCATGTCGCCCGCGTAGATGACGCGCTCGTTCGCGGGAATTCGCAGGGAGTCGACGAAGGCCGTGATCTCGCCCAGCTGGCGCTTGCGGACCTGTGCCGCCTCGCCGGTGTCACAGCCGTCGTCGTCCGCCTGGAGATGGGTCCCGATGACGTGCACGGGTGAGCCCGGCGTGCCGAGCTTCGCGTAGGCCAACCCCTTTTCCGCCATGGTGTCGGCCCCACAGCTCGCGTCGAAGATGTACTGGATCTTGCGCAGCATGGGCCACTTGCTCACGATGGCCACTCCCCCGTCCTCGTACGGGAGCGAGGAGTAGTTCCCCGCGGTCGCGTTCCACCCGTCACGCGACCTGCCGATCACCGGCGTGCGATGGGGGTAGCCCTCCAGATGCTGGAAGAGAAGGTCGCTCGCCGTGTCGTCGAAGAGTTCCTGGAAGACGACGACATCGTTTCCCTTCACATACGGCGCCTTGCCTATGAGCTCCCCGCGTACGTCCTGAGCAAGGCCGTCCGAGACGAAGGAGGGAAGCAGCATGGTGTTGGAGGTGACGACCTTGAACGGCTGGAAAGCCGTCGCGGCCGGGCTTTCCGTGGCGCTTGCGCCCGGAGCGGCCGCAATGGTTCCGGAGAGCAGCGCGGCAATCGCGATGCCCATCGCACGCATTCTCATCATTTCCCCTGAGTGGTCGGATGTCCTGAATGGAGACCGACGTTAGTCACGCGTACCGGCGAAAACGTGAGGGTTGAGTACTCAATTCCTCGCCAGGGGCGTGGCCGCCCGGACCCGGTGCAGGTGGACGAGGACGTCGTACGCCGTGCCGAGGGCGAGCTCCGGCAGCGGATCCGGGGTGAACACCTGCCCGGCGTCGTACACCGGACGTGCGCCGGCCAACCAGGCGCGCGCCGGGGCTCGTACGGTCCGGAGGTCGACGTAGAAATCCCGGTACCGCACCCGGTCCAGGGTGTGCTCGTTCATGCCCGGCGTGGCCGGGGGCACGCTGACGGGCGTCCACGCGGCGCCGCCGGACGCGTCCTTGACCAGGAAGGTGCCGCCGGCGAAGGTGAACCCGATCGCGGCGTAGCGCCTCCCCAGACGCTCACGCAAGGCCACGCCCTGCGTGCGCGCGTACGTGACGGGATCGGTGGCCCGGTATCCCACATGGGCGTTGTGCGCGGACAGCAGGATCCTGCCCTTGGTGCGCTCCTTCCACCACAGCACGTTGTCCGCCATGGCCTGATCGCGCAGCCGTTGGGCGGGGGGAACGGTGGCGGGATCGTCGAGGTCGATCGTGGCGAAGGCGAAGGTCTGGGCGATGTTCCTGGCGTGCTGCACGGTCCACGCGTACGGGTCGTCCGGGCTGTGCCGCCGCCCGGCCACGAGGTCCAGTGCTTCCTGCGCGAGCGCCGCGTTCCGCCTGCGTTCCTCGACGGGCTTGTGCAGATAGCCGTAGAAGTCGTCGAACGGGCGCAGCCCCGCGTACAGGTCGACCAGCCTCGTCAGGATCCGCGGCGCCGCTGTCCGTACGGAGGAGACGACGCGTTCGAAGATCCGGTCGCCGAGCTTCGGCCCTCCCAGGTCGTCGCCCATGAAGTGCACCGTGCGGTCCGGGTGGCGCTGGTTGTGACCGCGCATCCAGGCGATGAGGCTGACGAACTCCTGACGCGCCCACGGGGTCCCCGCGAGGGCATCGAGCACGATCTCCCGGGCCCCGCCCGGGCCGCCTTGCACGTACTCGTCGATGAGCAGGCCCGCCGGCCAGCTCATCTCGAGGGCGAAGGTCGTGAAGCCCCGCTCCTCGACCAGGTACCGGAAGACGCGTTCCTTCATCGCGAAGAACTCGTGGGAGCCGTGCGTGGCCTCGCCGAGTCCGACGACCTCCGCGTCGCCGATCATGGCGCCCAGGGCGTGCAGATCGGCGGTCCCCACCCCGGGGTCCGTGGAGCGCAGAGGGTGCGCCGCTCGCTCCAGCGCGTCGACGAGGCCGTCGGCCCCGGCGCCGCCGGGAGCCGGCCCGCGTGGTGCGGCGGTGGCCTCGGGTATCAGGAGTCCGGAGGCGGAAGCCGCCATGAGGGCCAGCAGGTGCCGCCGGCGGGGTTCTTTTCGCAGGGACATCGCGTCTCCTTCGCAGAGGGGTGGCGGGTGGCGCGGTCCCCTCCCTCCCGGCGGGATGACCGCGACGGGAGGGAGGGGACCGAGGACCACAGGCCGGGTGTCGGTCACCGAAGGCCGGAAGCTCCGTCGTTCAGAGCGCGTAGGAGCAGGTGTACGCAACCTGGAACACGTGCTGACCCACGGCCGGCGTGGAGATGTTCTGGGCCTGCGGGCCGCCCTCGTGGCATTCGTAGCCGGGGAATCCGTTGGAGTACACGGGTCCGTAGAGAGGGTTGGTGTTGTGCGCCGAGGTCCAGGCGCTCGTCATGAACCAGTCGTTGTGGGTGATGAAGGCGTCGATGTACGCGGCGTCCTTCTGGTCGGCGAATCCGTAGACGGATACCTGGAAGTCCCCCTGGGGGTCGCCGGACCGCTGCTCGGCGAGCCTCTTGGCCTCACCCATGAGCTTCTGGAAGCTGTTCTCCAGGGAGGGGCCGAAGGGGCTGTCCGGGTAGCCGTGCGTGAACCGGCCCACATCGGTGAAGTTGCCGGTGGCGGGGTCCTCCAGAGCGATACCGGCACCCATGGGTCCGGGCTGGCAACGCATCGCGTCGTCGTGGGTCATCGCGCACGCGATCTCGTTGCCCCGTCGAGCGCCGTACTTGGTGCGGAGCTGCTCGCGGAAGTCCTTCCACTGCCCTTCGTCTCGGCGATCGACGCTTCGACCGCGCGTACGAAGTTGGACCTGCCGTCGACGGTGGTCTGGCCGCGCACGCTGACGGGGTGGCCGATGAAGGTGCTGGGAGGCGGGGCTATCTCACCCCGGTCCTTCTCCAGGTATTCGTGCTGGGTCCGCCCCTTGAGGCCCATGGGGGTCGCGGCGGCGCAGTAGTTGTTGGCGGAGGCGGGAACGCACCCCATGGTGAGGTCGTTCGGTATCTCGGCCGCGGTGGGAGCGGTTCCCAGCATGTTGAACAGGCCGGACGGCGCGTGCAGGCCCAGGCCGGGAGGGTTCGTCACACTGAACTCGGGCTCCGCCTTGTCCGTGTAGTTGCTGCGGAGATAGAAGTCGTGTATCCCTGCGAGCTCCTGGCCGAATCCCTTGATGAGCTGGCACTTCCTGGTCTGCGTGGTCCAGGAGAAGCACGGGCCGGTCGTCGCGTCGACCTTGTAGCGGTTGTCGACGAAGACACCCCCGGCGGTGATGGCGTCGTTGAACTTCTTCTTCAGGTCGCCGATGCACGAGAGGAGTCCGGCACTCGCGGCGGCGCGCGTGTTCGGGTAGAACGGGTCGGCGGCGACGAAGTCCGCGTCGCGGCAGCCGGCCGCGGTGTCGTGCTCGGCCGTGCCCACCGCGCCGGGGCTCCCCCCGAAGCCGGCGAGCATTTTCAGGGAGTCGGGTTCGAAGCAGTCGTTGGCCTCGGTGATTCCGCCGTCGCCGCAGGAGAGGGCGCGCCGGGTGATCGCTTCTCGCTCCGACTTCTCCTCGACGCCGTTCAGGATGCCGGCCTCGATGTAGGCCTTCAGATTGTTGGCGTAGCTCTGCCACATCTGCTTGACGGCACCGGACTGGATGGATCCCGCCGCCTCGGCGGTGAAGGGCCCCCAGCCCTCGACATTGAGCCGGATGTCCTGGTCCGACGTCTTCGAGAAACTGAACCGGATCTTGCGATCCGGGCCCTCGGCATGTCCCGGGAGCGAGGTGAACTGGAAGGTGGTCGCCGTGCGGTCGGTGACGGCCAGGGGGTTGAGGAACGGCCCGGTCGGCAGATTGCACTTGTACGGCGGTTCGTGCTTCGGAGGGAGCTGCGCGAACTGGCCGCAGTCGACCTCGAAGGGAAACGTGTCGACGAACTTGGACGCGGCTCCGGCCATGACGGACTCGGGCGAGTAGAAGAAACTGGTCCCCAACGAGTAGCTGTACTCGTAGGACAGCGGTGAGTCCACCCAGGCCTGCGCCTGCTGCTGCGGCGTGAGAAGGAGGGCCGCCGTCAGCATGGCCAGCATTCCCCCCGCTCGTGCCTTCGTCGTTCTTCGCATAGGGCTCTTCCTTCGTTATCTCTGCGTTGCGCGCGGATGGGGGCCCAGGGGGTTCGCGAACCGCCCTGACGCCTCATCAATTTGAGCACCCGTCGGCTGCCGCCCTGTGAGCAATCGCTGCTCAACAAGGGCCGCTCAGCAAGGCCGGGCCGCGCACCGCGGACGACTATCCGGCGATCTCCCCGTCCACCGATTCCGGTTTGCGCAGCAGGACGTAGCCGTCCTCCTCGGCGACCTTCTCGTACCGTCTCGCGCGGTATTTCTGGATCTCGGCGGCCTCGTTCTCGCCGCTCGTCGGCCATCCCTGCGGCGTGGCCGTGTCCACCACCACCCAGTCGGGGTCGGGTCGATTGCGCGGCCATCCGATGACCATGACGACACAGCGTTTGGTGAGCTGCGGGACCAGCCGGTTGGAGGCGACCACCGTGGAACCGTCCGGGATCTCGGCGAGAATCCTGTGCGCGGTGTCGACCCGCGCGCTCGATCCCCACAGATCGCCCGTGGCGAGCTTCGAGAACGGAAAGAACGGGACGGTGCAGAGTGTCACCAGCGAGCTGATCAGGAGGCCCCTGGCGACCGGCTTCGGCAGGCCTGCGGCACGGTACTTCTCCAGCCCGTGGACGAACGCCCCGAACATGACGGGCATGAGAACGGCGCTGTAGTGAAACTGCGGTCCCCAGTGGAAGGCGTTCGACGACGCGAAGCGCCAGGCCAGGGTGGGGACCGCCAGCAGCACGAGGGGAGAACGGAGGGCGAGGAACGCGGTCGGCGCCAGGAGCAGGGCCAGCGTCGCCATCTTGATCGCCGGCGTGACCAGCCCCAGCGTGTAGCGGAAGAGCAGTTCGAGCCGATCGCCGTCCTCTCCGTCCGAGACGCTCGCGTAGTAGGTGAAGACGCCGCCCGGGTTGAAGGCGGGGATGACGAGGAACATCGCGACCAGTGAGCCGGCCAGTCCGCAGAGTGCCACCGTGATCCCCAGGCGACGCGAGCCGCGCCACGCGATGTAGGCCCCGACGGCTCCCACGGTCAGGCCGAGGTCCTCCTTCACCAGAACCAGGGGACTCGCCCACAGGGCGGCCGCGTGCCACCGTTCGTTGCCCAGCGCCGTCACCGCGCATGACATCAGCGGGACGGCGAAGCAGATCTCGTGGAAGTCGAATCCGACTGCTTGCGCTATGCCCCAGGAGGCTCCGTAGCCCAGCCCGGTGACGAGCGCGCCCCGCCTCGCCGCCACCTCCCATCCCCACAGCGCGAGGGGAACGGCGGCCACGGCGAGCAGAGCCGCTTGAGCGAGGAGAAGGGTCTCCGGCGTGGGCCACAACCGGTAGAAGGGGGCCAGAGTGGCGAGAATCGGGGAGAAGTGATCACCGAGCAGCGGGAATGCGTGGGCTTTGAGCTCGGAGGTGGGGAGCCGGCCCTGTGCATAGGCGCTGATCCCCTGCTCGAATATCCCGAGATCGTAGCCGGTGGTGAGCATGCGCGCGTGCAGCCGCAAGGAGAGGGTCGCGTAGAGCGAGAAGCACGCCAAGGCGATCATCCATGCGATGCCCCGCCCTCCTGGGGTCGGTGTTCTCGTGACCGCAAGAGCGTGACAGGTCCTACGCGCGGCATTCCGCAGGGCGCCGATGGATTCCATAAGGGGTCTTTCAGCTTTGCCGCTTCTCCTCGTCCCGTCGGGGTGCGAGTGGGTGCGGCGGTGGAACGGTCCTGACGTCGAAACGTAACGTCATGGATCAGCGGGGGCATGAGTACCGGATACTCACGCCGGCGCCGAGTGCGGTTCCTGCTGCGGAATGCGACGCGGGGTACGCCCGCCGGTACGCGGGGGAACGCCCCCCTCGCCTTCGCCCTATGAACCCTGTTCGTCGATCATGCGCCGCAGCGCACGCCGGTTGGTCACGCCGAGCTTTCGATACACGCGGTAAAGGTGGTTGTCGACCGTGCGCACGGAAAGGACGAGCTGTTCCGCGATCTCTTTGTTGGAGAATCCGGCCGAGGCTTGCAGCGCGATTTCCCTTTCTCTCCGGCTCAGCGGGATGAGCTCGTCCATCATGTGCAGGAGGTGGGTCGGCATGCCGTCGTATCCTCTGCCCGACTCGGCGCAACGCCGGTGCGCCGCCGCCGCGAGCCGGGGCTCACCACGCCGGCGGTAGGCCCGGGAGGCACTTGCCCAGGCTTCGGACGCGTACAGGGCGGCGAAATTCTTCTCGAAGGCGTGCGCACACGCGGACAGCGCGTCGGGGTCCCGGAGAGCGGCGGCCTCGGCGAAGTCGATACGGATCCTGTCGAGTACGCCTTGCACCTCGGCGGTCCACGCCCCCGTGAAGCGGGCTGCGTGCTCCGCGCGGTCGATTCTCGCCAGCGCGTGGAGGACGTCCGCCAACTCTCCGTACGCACAGGACGCGAGGGCCGTCTCTCCGGCCGTGTCCAGGATCCGGACCGCCGTGTCGACACGCCCCTTGTGCATCTCGAACAGGGCGCGCGCGACCTGGACTTCGACGCGGGGGACTTCATCGCCCGCGACCGTCTCCAGCCGTTCCTCCGCCGTCCGGATCAGCTCGTCGTCGCCGTCGTGCAGGGCGGAGCAGAGGGCACCGGCCGCGGCGACCTGGCGGACGATGGAGAGGTCGTCCTCGCAGGCGGTGACGAACAGCCGATAGGCGTCTCGCACCTGTCCGCGGTCGAACAGGAGGCGCGCCAGGAAGAGCCCGGCGCGGTTCGCCATCACCCCGTTCCTCCGGTCGGCGGCCTCGCGTATCAGAGCGCGCAGTTCCTGCTCGCCCTGGACCGCTTCGCCGGCGAGGGCACGGGCGTAGGAGGTCAGCACGCGCAGGTTGAGCGCGTCGTAGTCCTGTACGTCCACGGTGTGCATCGCCTCGGCGGCCCGCACGAGCCGCGGTTCGAGGTCCACGCAGTCCAGGGGGCGTCCCATGCTCAACAGGGCGACCAGCGCGGCCGATCCGGCCATGGCCACGCAGGTCGGATCGTCGCTGCCGACCATCTCCTGGACGCTGTGCAGGGACTCGCCGGGCCTGCCGGCCAGCATGCCGGCGATGGCGTCGTCGATGTCCCGCGCGCTTCCGGAGGGTTCCGGACCGGTGGCCCGCGGCCCGTCGTGCTTCTCTCCGCGCGCCGTGCCGCGGACGAGGTGGATGCGCTCGAGGGCCTTCAGCGCCTCGGCTCGATGGGCGGCGGTCCCGATCTCGGCCACGGTGGCGAAGAGGGACTCGGCTCGCTCCCGGTGCCCGCAGTGGGTCAGGATCCTCGCCAGCATCAGCCCGATCTCCGGAGTCCGGTGCTGCTTCCAGGCGCTGTCGGCCAAGCGGTACGCGGCCTGCCAGTCGTTGTTCCACCAGGCTTTCCTGCACACGTCGACGACGGCGGCCTCGGGCACGCGTTCCCCCAGCTCCAGGCGCCATTCCACGATGTGCGGGGCGGACGCTTCGCGCGTCACCGGGTGACCGTCGAGCAGACCGGTGAGCAGCCTCAGGATCCTGCGCCGACGCAGGACGGGAAGCTCCTGCAGCACGGCTGCGGACAGGATGCGGTCGGAGACGCTCAGCCGGACGTCCGGCCCGTCGTCCGCAGCGATCAGCCCCCGGGATTCGAGGCGTTCCCACACGGATGCTTGGGCCACCTCGGTCGCGACCTCGAGAGGGAACGTGCGCGCCACGCAGAGCACGTCGAGGGCCCACCGCTCCGCGTCGGTCAGGTGCTGCAGGGCCGGTTGCATCAGGGCGGCCAGGCGCGTCGAGTGGAAGCCGTCGTCGCTCTCCACCCACACGCCGGAACGCTCGGCGAGAGCTCCTTCTTCGAGCGCGGATGCCAGGAGCTCGCGCAGGGCCACCAGGTTGCCGTCGGCGAGCATCGAGAAGCGGGCGGAGGTCACCGGAGCCATCGGCTTTCCCAGCATGGCCTCCACGACCTGCGCCGCCTCGTCGCTCCCCAACGGATCCACCGCGATCCGGGCGAGCCATCCTTCCTTCCACAGGGCCGTGACCGCCTCGCTGCACGGCCTCGACTCGCACGACACGATCACGAGTTTCGCCGCTCCGCGACGAGCCGACTGCAGAATCACCGCCGCCGAATGATCGTCCAGGTGATGTGCGTCGTCGACGCAGATCAGCACGGGACCGAGCCGCTGTGCGTCGGCCAGTGCCGTGACCGCTTCGGCGACCGAGGCCGGGGCCTTCATGCCGAGGTCGCTCATGGCGGACACGAGTCCCGCGAGCGGCAGGCGGCCGTTGGCGGAATCCGCTTGTACGTGGAGAACGAGCAGACCCCGCTCCCGGGCGCCCTCGACCAGGTGCCGCAGCAGACGGGTCTTGCCCACGCCCGCCCTGCCCGCCAGGACCGCGCCGCCCCATGTCGAGCCGCGAAGGGTCGACCCGACGGACTGGATGACCTGCTCCCGGCCCACCAACGGGGGGTGCGAGAGAAGCGACGGCTGCTGGAGGAAGTCGCCCTCTGCCCAGAGCGCCTGGCCATCGCGCGAAGCGTTCACAACGTTCTCCCGGGCCGGAGTCGGTTCCCTCACGCCGCGGAGCATCGTTGCCGAGCGTGTGCCCACGCGGATGAACTGTCTGGAATCTTGCTGTCTCCATTACATGCCACGGCGGTACCGGAGACATCAGGGACACCCCCTAGATCCCCGGCCGACCCCCCTAGGCCGTGGGCGCGGCCGGGGTCCTCAGCCGTTTCCTGCCGATGACGGCGATGACCCCCGCGAGGACCGCGGAGGCCGGCGGGACGAGGAGGGCGGCACGCGCTCCGGACTGGTCGACCGTCCAGCCTCCTGCGGCGACCCCGAAGGCCAGGCCCATGTTGATGCCCGAGGTGGCCCACGTCAGCCCTTCGGTCAGGGACGCGTCCGGCACGAGGTGCTCCACCAGGGTCATGCTGGTGATGAGCACGGGTGCGGTGGCGAGACCGGCGACGAACATCGCCGCCGTCAGCACGCCGAGCGACGAGGAGAGCGGAAGAGGCACCAGCAGCACCGGCATGGCGCACACGCAGACGAGGAATCTCCGATCGAGGGGACGGTCCCACGCGACGGCCCCGAAGAGCAGGCCCGCGAGGCATCCACCGGCCGCGTTGACCGCCAGGACGTAGCTGGCCGCGCCTCGGCTCCCCTGGGCTTCCGCGAATCCCACGACGGCGACCTCGAAGGATCCGAAGATCGCCCCGACCGCGACGAGGACCGCCACGAGCACCGTCAGCGCGGGGATCCGCAGGGCCGAGCGCGTGTTCCCGCGTCTCTTCCTGACGGCGGGCTCGGTGCTCCGCTGGGCGAGGAAGGCCAGCGTGCCGAGGAGCGCCAGCACGCCCGCGGCGAGGACTCCCGCGCCGGGAAAGAAGGAGGACGCCAGCGTCACGGCCAGCAGCGGCCCGACGATGTAGACGACCTCATCGGCTACCGACTCGAAGGAGTACGCGGTCTGCAGGGCCTCCCCGTCGGTGAGGACGTCGGCCCATCGCGCCCGCACCAGGGAGCCGATGCTCGGCATGAGCCCCGCCGTGAACGCGCAGACGAAGAGCGGCCAGGCGGGGAACGCGGAATCCGAGAGGACCAGGAGGAGGACGAGGGCCGCGGTCGAGAGGAGCAGAGCCGGCAAGGCGACCGCCCGCTGCCCTTTCCGGTCGATGGCGCGGGCCACCAGGGGGCCGAGGAGCGCCGTGGCACACGCGTACGTGGCGGCGACCGCGCCGGCCACGCCGTAGGAGTCCCGCGTCTCGGACAGCATGACGACGATGCCGATGCCGATCATGGACATGGGCAGACGGGCCAGGAAGCCGGCGGCGGAGAATCCTCGGGTACCCGGCTCGCCGAAGATCTGTCGGTACTGGGAGAACACCGCACCTCCGAGCGGATTCACGCAACATGTCTCGGTCTTGCGCCCCGGAACAGGCCCCCCTAGGGGGCGGGTTCCGGGGCGAGGGCGGCGTCCAGCATCCGGCGGGCGACGGAGACCAGGGCCCTCGCATCGGGCGCCGGCCGCACCGACGCCATCGCGCCCACGAGGTAGTCGTGCAGGATGCCTTCCGTCCACGCGACGAGGAGCGTGGCGGCCGACTCCGGGTCGCGCGCGCCCAGTTCGGCCAGGATCACGGCCGCCCGTGCGCGCCCCCTGCGGCCGGCGTCGGCGAGGCTGCCCTGCAGCGAGGGCTGCCTCGCCGCCTCGATGGTGAGTTCGATGCGGGCCAGTTGCCGTTCACGGCCGGTGGTCAGCCACCGGTGGAGCATGACCGCCAGCGCCTCCGCCGCCTGGCCTCGATCCGCCGGCGTCCACTCCGCGTCGCCCACGTCCTGGAGATCGAGCTGGAGCAGGCGCTCGTAGCAGGCGGTGATCAACGCGGTCCGGTTGCGGAAGTAGTACGACGTGCTGCCGGCCGGCAGGTCGGCGGCCGCGTCGACGGCGCGATGGGTCAGTCCGCGCAGGCCCGCCCGCGCGACCGTGGTGATCGCGGCGTCCGCGATCAGGGTTCTGCGGTCTCTGGTGTCCACGTGGCGACTCTACATCTGTAGTGTTACGGTGAAACCGACTCTACACCTGTAGAGCCGAGAGGGGAAAGGCAATGAATCGTCGACGAGCGATCGTGGTGGGCGCCGGCATCGGCGGACTGACCACGGCGCTGGCCCTCCACAGGAAGGGCTGGGACGTCCTGGTCCTGGAGCGCGCGCCCGCACAGCCGGCGACCGGCGCGGGCATCGTCCTCGCTCCGAACGCCCTCCGCGCGCTGCGCGCCATCGGCTTCGACCCCGCGGCCGCGGCCGGCAGTGCGGTGCCGGCGGCCATGGGCATGCGCAAACCCAACGGCTCCTGGTTGCGCCGGGCGGACACGGACGCGCTGACCGCCCGCTACGGATCACCTCCGCTGGCCGTGCACCGTGCCGCGCTGGTGGCCGGACTCGCCGACGAACTCCCCCCGGGAGCGCTGCTGTACGGCACGGCGGTCACCGAGGTGCGTGCGACGGCGTCCGGCCTCCCCTGCGTCGTGACCGACGCGGGAGAAGTCGTCGCCGACGTCGTCATCGCCGCCGACGGCATCCACAGCTCCCTGCGCAAGCGGTACTTCCCGCACCATGCCGGTCTCCACTACAGTGGAGAGACCGCCTGGCGGTCCGTCGTCTCCGGCGAGGGCCTGCCCGGCCTCACCACCTCGGAGACCTGGGGCCGGGGCGAGCGCTTCGGCATCGTTCCCCTCGCGGACGGCCGTGTGTACGTCTTCGCGACGGCCTTCCTGCCGGAGGGCACCCGGCCCGCCGAACCCCTCGGCTTCCTGTGGGACAGGTTCCACGCGTGGCACAGCCCCATCCCCGAACTCCTGCGGCGCGTCGACGGCGAACGCCTGCTGCAGCACGACCTGTACGACCTCGCGGAGCCGCTCCCGCGACTCCACCACGGGCGCCTCGCCTGGATCGGCGACGCGGCGCACGCCATGACGCCCAACCTCGGCCAGGGCGGGTGCCAGGCGATCGAGGACGCGGTGGCGGTCGGTCGCCGACTCGACGAGGCCGGCGCCGACGGGGTCGAGGAGGCGCTGGTCGCGTACTCTGCCGATCGGCTCGCGCGGACGAACGACATCCGGCTCCGCTCCCGGCGGGCCGGCGTCGTGGCCGGCCTGCGGAACCCCGTCGCGGCAGCCGCCCGCGACCTGGCCCTCCGCCTCGTGCCGACCGGTGTCTCCCTGCGGGCACTGGACGATCTGTACGTCGAGGTGCCCGCCTGCGCACCCGGATGACCGGGGGTTCGGCGTGGAGCCACGTATCCGGGACCGTGACCAGGAGATCGCGGTTCTCGAAGCGGCCGTGCGGTCCGCCGCCTCGGGTGAGGGACGGTTCCTCCTCCTGCACGGGCCCGCGGGCATCGGGAAGTCGCGTCTCCTGGGCGAGGGCCGGGAGAGGGGCCGGGCGCGAGGCCTGCGCGTCCTGTCCGGCCGCGCTTCGCGGTGGGAGCAGGAGAACGGCTTCGGCCTCGCCGGGCAGATCGTCGGCCGCGTGGTTCCCACCGGCGAGCGTCACGACGCGTCCTTCCCCGCGCTCGACAGGCTCCACCAGGCGGTCGTGGAGAGGTGCGAGCGGTCCCCCCTGCTCCTCGCGGTGGACGACCTGCAGTGGGCGGACGAGGCGTCGCTGCGGTTTCTCGCCTATCTGCTGCCCCGGATGCGGTCTCTTCCCCTCCTGGTGATCGCCGGGGCCCGGCCGCCGACGGACGCTTCATCAGGTTCATCCGGAGCGTTCGTCGATCAACTCGCCGCCGACGACGGTGTCACGCTGTTGCGGCCGCGGCCGCTGAGCGCGGCGTCCTCCCTGGGGCTGGCCGACGAGATCACCGGCACCCCTCTCCCCGGCGGACTCGCGGACTCCGTCCACCGCCTGTCCGGCGGCAACCCCCTCCTCGTCCGCGAACTGGCCAGGACCCTGCTCCATCAGCAGATCGACCCCTCCGTCGCGGACGCGGACGCGCTCGCCGCGATCGCCGTGGACGTCCTGGGCGGACACCTTCGCAGCCTGCTCGGAGCGATGCACGAGGACGCGGCGGAGCTGGCCCGGGCGATGGCGACGCTGGGGGAAGGCGCCGCGCTGCACGAGGCGGCTTCGCTGGCCCACCAGTCCGGCGAGGTGGCGACGCGTCAGCTCTCCGCCCTGCGTGCCGCCGGAATCCTGCGGGACGACGGCTCGCTCGGCTTCGCGCACCCCCTCGCCGTACCCGCCCTCCGAGACGTGACGGGGGCCGCCCGGCTCACCACGTTGCACGGCACGGCCGCGGAGATCCTGCACCGGTGCCACGCGGAGAACGACCGCGTCGCGTCCCACCTGGTCCGCTCCTTCCCTCTCGGCGCGCAGTGGGCGGCAGGAGCGCTGGAGAACGCGGCCCGGGACGCCGTGCACGAGGGGAAACCCGCCGCGGCCCTCGCGTTCGCCACCCGGAGGCTCCAGGAGCCCTTCGCCACGCCGGACGACCGGGTGCGGGCGCTCGCCCTCGCGGGCGAGATCGCGCAACTGGTGGACCACCGCACCGCGGTCACGTATCTGCGGGCGGCCCTCGACGAAACCGGCTGCGCCGGGTGCGAAGCCGCCCTCTCCTCCCTGCTGGGGCGCTCCCTCTTCGCGCTGGGCCGGCCGGCCGAGGCGCTGACCCCGGAGACCTCGGACTCGACACTGGTCAACTTCTCTCGTCCGGCGCCCCGGTCACCCCGCCCGACGGGCGGATGCCGCCACGTGTCCGCCCGCCCCCGCACAGCGGGAGACCAGGCCAAGAACACCTTCCTCGTCCACGCCTGGCATACCGGAATCAGTCAGGACGCCACCGCGTCGGCGTGCGCGGCGGCCGTGTCCGAAGCGCTCGACACCGGAATGCTGCTGGACGCGTCCACGACCCCGGAAGCCGTGGCGGACGCGTGCTGGGTACTCGCCGCCGCCGACGACAGGCGCGCCGAGACGCTCCTGGACGAGCGCATGGACCGGGAACGGCGCCAAGGGTCCGATACGGGCATGGCCGTCCTGCAGACGGTCCGGTCGCTCACCCTGCTCCGTCGAGGGGCGCTGGCCGAGGCGGAGGAGTGCCTGCGGGCGGCCATGGAGCGGATCGACGCCTCGCACGCGGAGGTCCTGCGTCCCCTCGCGGCGGCCTTCCTGGCCGAGTGCCTGCGGGAGCAGGGCCGGTGGGAAGAGGCGCGGTCGGCGCTCGACCGGGTCCACACCGCCGGGCCTCGGCACCGCGCTGGACAGGAGAACTGGCTGATGGTGAGCCGGGCCGAGCTCCTCCTCGCGGAGGGCGAGGGGCGGCGAGGATCCGAACTCCTGCGCGCGTGTGGGGCCCGCGCCTCCACCCGGGGCTGGACGAACCCCGCGTTCCTGTCCTGGCGAGCACCTCTGGCCCAGGCGCTGCACACCTTGGGGCGCACCCCTGAGGCACGGGCCCTGGCCTTCGAGGAAGTGGCTCTCGCCTCCCACTGGGGCGGCCCCCGCTCCCTCGGCCGCGCCCAGCGCGTCGCCGGCACCCTGGTCGCCGGAGACGAAGGGTTCGGGCTGCTGCAGGACGCCGTCGCCACCCTCGGCGGGTCCTCGGCGTGCCTCGAATACGCCAAGGCGCTGACCGCCCTGGGGTGTTGTCTCGGCGAGCGGTCGTCGCTTCCCGAGGCGTCCACGGCGATGTCCCGGGCGCTGGACATCGCCCTCACCTGCCACGCCAGGACGCTCGCCGACCGGATCCGGCACGAGCTGGGGAGGATCGCGGCCCGCGCGGGCTCGGCACCGCCCACGGGTCTCGCGGCGCTCACCCCGAGCGAGCGGAGGGTCGCCGAACTCGCCGGCCGGGGAAGCATCAATCGCGAGATCGCCGCGGCTCTCTTCATCGCCCCCAAGACGGTGGAAGTGCACCTGACGAACATCTACCGAAAGCTGGCGGTGCGGAACCGCGGGGAGATGGCCCGGAAGTTGCGGCCCGAACGCGGGTGACGACGGCGCGGCCGGGCTCACGGGGCACGGACCGCTCAGCGCCTGTCCTTGTCCGGCCCCTGCGCGATGAGTCGTTCGAGCAGCTCCTGGAAGTCGTCGCCGACGACGATGCGCAGGTCGCCGTCCTCTGCGTCCCGCTCGCTGAGCTGGGTGAGGGTGCCGTCGCGCCACCAGAAGACGTACGGGCTGATGGAGCCCGGGGTGTCCTCGTAGCCGGAGGCGGCGAAGGAGGCCATCGCGCCGAGCGCGGCGACGATGGTGGTGTCGCGGATGGGGTGGAAGGCGAGCTGGTGCCGGAACGGCAGCGCGACCAGCGCCCCGTGCTCGGTCAGCGGGCGGCCGGTGACGCGGCGGACGACGGCGTCCAGGTCGAGGACCCGGCTCGCGGTGTAGAAGGAGTCGCCGAGCACGACCTCGAAGCACATGCCGTCGGCGTCCCGGACCGTCTCGTGCCCCTCGACCGGAAGGTCGCGCAGGTTGTCCAGCGCCCGGTCACGGAGCCGCCGGACGTCGCCGAGGGGTTCCAGGGCCTCGTCGGTGAGCAGCATGACGCTCTCCGGCAGGTCGAGGGCGAGGATCTCGTACAGTCCCGGCGCGACGGTCCTGGCGTAGCCGAAGGCCCCCGGGTCGATGCCGTCGCCGCTGACCACCCGGGGGTAGAGCTGGGCGCGGATCTGCTCGGGCGGGAGGGTGTCGAGGGCGGAGGGCCCGTCCATGGTGCGCAGGACGAGGCGGACGTGGCGACGGACGAGCTCCGGCCAGACGCGCGGCCCCCGCCGGTCGTTGTGGCAGACCGCCGCCAGGTTGCCGAGGCCGAACTGCCGGCCGCTGTCGTCGCTCACCAGGTCGGCGTAGACGGTGACTTCGAGTCCGAGTTCGGCGAACGCCTCGCGGACCTGGCCGCGGAAGAGCGTGCCCTCGCGTGCGGAGAAGTAGGAGAACTCGGGGTCCCTCGGGGCGTCCTCGCCGTCCCGCCGGGGTCCTCGCCGGAACAAACCCACGTGCGCCGCCTTCCGTTGCCCTGCGGTCCGTGCCGTCCTGATCAGCCTAGAGGGTGGTGTGTGGATCAGGAGGGCTTGCGACGGGCCGCTTCCGGCCCGACTCGGCGGCTCACCGCACGGGTTCGGCGCACCGCCGCCGACCGGGGCACCGGGGCACGGACCCGGGCCCCTCAGGCCGGCCGCACCACGAGGTGCGCCCGGTCGCGCCCCCGCGCCACGAGCCGGGCGTTGGCCTCGTCGGATTCCCGCACCCACCGTTCGGCCTCGGCCGGTTCCTTGCCGAACCGGACGTGGCGCCGGATCAGCCGGGACACCCGGCTCCCGTCGTCCGGCTCAAGGAACCACGCCTCGTCGAGGAGCGGCAGGACCGCCGCCCACGGCCCCTCGTCGTGCAGGAGGTAGTTCCCCTCCGTGATGACGAGCGGTACGTCGGGGGCGACCGGGATCGCGCCGGCGACGGGCTCCTCCAGCGAGCGGTCGAAGGCGGGGGCGTAGACGACGGTGCCGGGCTCCGGGGCGCGCAGCCGGGCCAGCAGCGCGGCGTACCCGGCGGCGTCGAACGTGTCCGGCGCCCCCTTGCGCCCCGCCCGCCCCAGCCGGGTCAGCTCGGCCTGGGCCAGGTGGAAGCCGTCCATGGGCACCAGCGCGGCGAGCCCGTCGAGTCCGGCGACCAGCTCCTCGGCGAGGGTGGACTTGCCGGCGCCCGGGGCTCCGGAGAGGCCCAGGATCCTCCGGCGGCCGGGGACGGCGAGGCGCCGGGCACGGGCGGTGAGGTCGGCGAGCTGCTGAGCGTCCATGCCGGGCATTGTCGCACCGGCTGGCGAGCCATGAGTCATACGTATAACGTAGAAGTATGTCCTCCCTCGCCCTCGTCACCCTGCTCGTCCGCGACTACGACGAAGCGCTCGCCTTCTACACCGAGGCGCTCGGCTTCGACCTCGTCGAGGACACCGACCGCGGGAACGGCAAGCGCTGGATCGTCGTGCGCCCGGCGGGCGGCCCCGCCGGTACGGGCCTGCTGCTGGCCCGCGCGGCGGACGACGGCCAGGCCGCCCGGGTGGGCGACCAGACCGGCGGCCGGGTCGGCTTCTTCCTGCACACCGACGACTTCGCGCGCGACCTCGCCCGGATGACGGCGGCGGGCGTGCGCTTCCTGGAGGAGCCACGCCACGAGCCGTACGGCTCCGTCGCCGTCTTCGAGGACCTGTACGGCAACCGCTGGGACCTCCTCCAGCCCGCCTCCTGAGGCCGGCCCCCGCACCCGGCGGCTCGGCGTCAGCCGAGGTCGAGTTCGGCGCGGACCGTCTTGCCGACCGGGACACGGTCCAGGACCTCCCAGCGCGAGGCCAGCGCCTCCACGATCAGCAGCCCCCGCCCGGACTCGTCCAGCGGCACCGGCCCGGCGAGGCCCCCGGGCTCCGGCGGCTTGCGCTCCGTCCGCGTGTCCGACACGTCGACGCGGAGCAGCCGCCCGGCCGTGTACGCGAGCGTCAGCTCGAAGTCCCGCCCCGGCACCCGCCCGTGCGTGACCGCGTTGGCGGCCAGCTCGGCGACGAGGAGCGCGGCCGTGTCGGACGCGGTCGTGCCGTGGGGAACGCCCCAGCGGTCGAGCTGGTGCAGGGCGAGGTGCCGGGCGAGCCGGGCGCCGCGCGGGGTGGAGCTGAAGCGCTGGGTGAACACACGTACGGTGACGGGTTCTTCGCGGGTCACGGGGGACGTCATGTGATCAATGTGGCCAGGTCAGGGCCGTGTTGCCAGGTCAGCCACCCGTACGCTGAGTGAGCGTACGGGTTCGGAGGGTGGACAGTACCGGTAACCGCGCGTGAGCATGGGTGGGTTGACGTGTGGGGCGCGGGAGGTGGGTGCGGAATGACGGACGGGATTCCGGGCGGCGGAGAGCCGGAGACGTCGGACAGCCTGAAGACGTTCGGGGAGGTGGTCAAGACCTTCCGCAAACGGGCGCGGCTGACCCAGGAGGAGTTCGCCCCCCGGGTGCGGTACTCGGTTCCGACGGTGGCCTCGATCGAACAGGGGCGCCGGTTTCCGCGCCAGGACTTCGTGGAGCGGGCGGAGGAGGTGCTGGACGCGTTCGGGGTGATCCGGGCGGCGGCGAGGCATCTGGCACGGCAGCCGGGGATCGCGAGTTGGTTCCGCCAGTGGGCGAAGCTGGAGGCGGAGGCGCTGACGCTGTACACGTACGAGAACCGGCTGGTGCCGGGGCTGTTGCAGACGGCGCCGTACGCGCGGACGCTGTTCGAGGAGCGGCTTCCTCCGCTGGGCGACGACGAGATCGAGGCGCAGCTCGCGGCTCGGATCGAGCGGAAGCGGCTGCTCACGGAGCGGCCCAACACGGCGTACAGCTTCATCGTGGAGGAGCACGTGCTGCGTCGCATGACGGGCGGGCCCGAGGTCATGCGTGAGCAGATCGACCACATCCTCGACCTCTGTCAGAGGCGCAATATCGAGTTCCAGATCATGCCGAGGGCCCGCGGCCATCACGCGGGACTCGCGGGTCCTATGCAACTCCTCGAGACGCCGGAGAACCGCTGGTTCGCCTACTGCGAGGGACAGCGCGGCGGGCAGTTCATCGCCGACCCGAAAGAGGTCGGCATCCTGCAACAGCGGTATGCCAGGATGCGCTCACAGGCTCTTACCCTGGAAGACTCCCTGAGCCTGTTGCGGCAGATGCGAGGAGCGGTATGAGCACCCCAGAACTGGCCTGGTTCAAGAGCAGTTACAGCAGCAGCGGCGATGGTGACTGTGTCGAGGTAGCCCTCTCCTGGCACAAGTCCAGCTACAGCAGCGGCGGAAGTGGCGACTGCGTCGAGGTTGCCACTTCCTGGCACAAGTCCAGCTACAGCAGCGGATCCGGCGACGACTGCGTCGAGGTCGCCGCCTGCCCCACCACCGTCCACGTCCGGGATTCCAAGAACCCCCAGGGCCCCCGGCTCGCCCTCGCCCCCGCCGCGTGGGCCGCGTTCGTCGAGCACGCGACCCACGCCTGATCCCCGGGGCGGGAGGTCAGCGCCTGCCCCGCCGCGGGCGGCCCTGCGCGTGGCGGATGTCGGTGACCTGCCCGGAACCGTCCCCCGCGAAGGGCCGGCTGCGCGGCTCAAGGTGCTTCAGCTGCGCCCGCCACGGGCCGTCCGCCATCTCCAGCTGGACGAGGACCGGGCCCTCCGGCAGGGGTACCGTCTCGCGCCGCTTGCCGATCTCGTTGACGACGTTCTCACCGTTGGGCAGGGCGGTGGAGTCGTGGTGCCCCGCCAGTTCGAAGAGGTAGACGATGAGGTTGTCGTCACCCCGGTAGCGCAGGACGAGATCGGCCGTCCCTCCCGTGTGCAGCAGGACGTCAGGGCCTCGGCTCTCCAACTGCTGCTCCGACAGGTGCGCGGCCGCCGCCAGCGGCAATACGCGCAGCTCCCAGGGCCCGTCGGCCCTCAGCCGCAGCCGTAGGCGGCCGCTGTCGGGGACGTGGGCCAGCACGCGGCCCCGGTAGTCCTCCTCGGTGCTGTTGACGAGGTTGTCGCCCTCCTTGTTGAACCGGGTGAGGGGCCACAGGCCCGTGTACCCGTCCCCGCGGACGGCGAGATCGACGATGACCGGCCCCGGCGGCAGCGCGTCCACCGTGATCACGTCGTTGTCCCGGCCGGTCTGCGCGTACGGCTCGAAGACGGCGCCGTACGTCCACGTGGTCGGCGCGGGAGCCGGGGCCGGCACGGCGGCGGGAGCCGGTACGGGAGGTGGACCCGGGACCTGGAAGGGAACCGCGGGCGGGACCGGCGCCTGCGCCGGGGCGTGGACCGGAGGCGGGACCTGAGCCTGGACCGGAACCGGAGCCTGGAACGGCGGCGGCGCCGGAAGCGGAACCTGGAACGGAACCGCCGACGGCACGGGCGGCGGCGGGGCAGGTGCCTGGGCCGGAACGGGGGCCGGGGCGGTGTCCGCCACGTCGACGCCGTGGTCCGTGGCCAGGCCGGCGAGCCCTTGGACGTAGCCCTGCCCCACGGCACGGAACTTCCAGCCGCCCGCCCGCCGGTACAGCTCCGCCAGCACCATCGCGGTCTCCCCGCCCGCGTCGGACACGTCGTACCGCGCGACCGACGTGCCGTCCGGCGCGTACGCCTCCACCGACAGCCCGTGCACGTCCCGCATCGCGCCGCCCTCCGTCGATCCGACGACGAGGACACGGGCGATGTCCCCCTCCACGGCCGTGAGGCCGGTCTCCAGCCATATCGTGCCGCTCTCCTCCCCGAGCAGCCGCACGGCGCCGGACGGATGGACCGGCGCGCCGTGGAAGACGACGTCCCCGTCGCCCCTGACCCGGCCCCGCTCGGTGAGCAGCAGCGCCATGACGTCCACCCCGCTCCGCACGGCGATGCGCAGCGGCACCGACGGCACGAAGGCGTTGGCCCCCTTGATCATCATTTCCCCTCCCCAGGACGATCTCTGATGGATCATCGGGAATCCTCGGCCCTCCCCCGCCCCGCGGGCAAGCGCCCCTCGGCGCCTCCTCCGCACGTCGATCTAGGATGGCCACCGGCACGACCGAACTGCTGGATCCGCGGGGGGAGAACGACATGGAAGCCGAGCTGGTGGCGCTGGCCTCTTCGGGGGCGACGACGTTGGTCGCACTGATGGTGACGGACGGCTGGGAGCGTGCGCGGGAACGGTTCGGCAGCCTGCTCCGGAGGTCGAGCGCCGCGGCCGAGGCGGAGTTGGACGCCTCGCGCGCCCGGGTCCTCGCCGATCCCGGCGGCGCGCACGAGAGCGCCAGGCAGCAGTGGCGGACGGAACTCCGGGCGGTGCTCGCGGAGCACCCGGAGTCCGTCGGCGAACTCCGGGCGATCCTGGGGGAGTTCCCGCAGGAGGGCGAGAAGGCCCCGGTGCGCACCGAGATCCACGGCGGGGAGTTCCACGGGCCCATGCACCTGGGCAGCGGCACCCAGATCAACAACTTCGGCCCGCGCTAGGCAGTGCCGGACCGGGCTCGCGCGCATGCCGTCCGAAGAGCGGAGGCCCGCCGTCAGCGTCCACGGCGGGCAGTTCCACGGCCCCCTGCACCTGGGCGCCGGCCCCCAGATCAACGTCCACCACACCCCGCGCCGCCCGCTGACCACGACCGTGGTCGTCGTCGCCGTACTGGCCGTGACGGCCGGGCTGTTCTGGTTCGGCCGTCAGCTGTACACGTCCAGCCCGGGCTACCGCATGGCGGCCGAGGAACGGCTCCTCACGGAACTCGTCCCCGGGCGGGGCTACTACCGGATCCAGCAGGCCCTCGGCACCGAGCCGGACCATTCCGTCGCTCTCCCCTCGGGGAACCGGCTGCACCAGTACGAGCGCGAGTGGGAGACCGTCCAGGTGGTCGAGGGCGCGTCCGGAACGGCGCTCTCGGTGGGGGTGTACACGAAGGATCCGGAATTCCGCCCGGCGCTGGTCCTGGGCGGCCGCGACCTGCGGCTCAACGCGACCACGGTGGCGGAGGCCGTCTCCCCCTTCCTGCCCGCCGCGGCCCTCGGGTACTGCGGCGCGCACAAGGGCGGCTATCTGGAGGGGTACTACCCGATGCCGAACGCGTACGGCACCCGCAACGTCGTCGTCGGCGTGAGCAACGCGCAGAGCGCGGCCATCGACACGTCCCGTGTCTGCGCGGCGCTGGCGGCCGCGCCGTGCGCCATCCCGGAGTCGAAGTACGACAACGTGCTGTCGGCGGCCTACGCCGAGTGCCTTCTGCGGTCACGGGACTTCCGGACCGCGCGAGAGGGCATCACCGTGACCGCGCTCGTCCACACGGCCCCGGGCGCGGCCGTCGTCCCCGACATGCTCCATCCGCCCGACGTGGTGGCCGGCGGCGCCCTGTCGGGCGGGGCCGCCGGCTGACGCGTACCGGCGGGGGCTCAGCCGGCGTCGGACTCCGCGGTCAGGCGCAGGGAGATGGAGTTGATGCAGTAGCGCTGGTCCGTCGGGGTCGGGTAACCCTCGCCCTCGAAGACGTGGCCCAGGTGGGAGCCGCAGCGGGAGCAGCGGACCTCGGTGCGGAGCATGCCGTGGGAGCGGTCCTCGATCAGCTCGACGGCGTCGGAGTCCTTAGGGTCGTAGAAGGACGGCCAGCCGCAGTGCGACGCGAACTTCTCCGTCGAGGTGAACAGCTCCGCACCGCAGGCGCGGCAGGAGTAGACGCCCTTGGTCGTGGTGTCGGTGTACTCGCCCCGGAAGGCCGGCTCGGTGCCCGCCTGGCGGAGCACCTGGTACTCCGCCGGGGTCAGCTCCGCGCGCCACTGCTCGTCCGGCTTCTCGACGTCGTACGACATCGGCTCACTCCCTCTGTTACTTCGCCAGGTGGGCGAGGATCAGCGGGCCCAGGTCCGTCACGTCGCCCGCGCCCATGGTCAGAACGAGATCACCGGGCTTCGCCATTCCCGCGATCGCCTCGGGGACGGCGCCCTTGTCGTGGACGGCCGTGACGTCGGCGCCGGCGGCGCGGGCCGCGGCGATGATCAGCTCGCTGGTGACGCCCGGGATGGGGTCCTCGCGGGCCGGGTAGATGTCGAGGACGACCGAGGCGTCGGCGAGGGCGAGGGCGTCGCCCATCTCCGTGCCCAGCTCCTGGGTGCGGGAGAAGAGGTGCGGCTGGAAGACGACCAGCAGGCGGGCGGCCCCGGCGGCGCCGCGCATGGCCTCCAGGTCGGCGGTCATCTCGGTGGGGTGGTGGGCGTACGAGTCGATGACCTGCACGCCGGCCGCCTCGCCCTTGAGCTGGAGGCGACGGCCGACCCCCGTGTAGGCGGTGAGTGCCTGGGCCAGCTCGGCCGGGTCGATGCCGACGCGGGCGCCGGCGGCGAGGGCCGCGGCGGCGTTGTGGGCGTAGTGGCGGCCCGGGACGGAGACGGTGAAGGTGTGCGTGACGCCGTCCATGACGACGACGACCTCGCTGGTCATGCCGTTCGGGACGATCGAGCGGATCCACACGTCGGAGGTCTCGGACTCGCCGACGGTGACCACGTGCAGGTCCCGGTTGCCGGAGACCCGCGCGGCCAGCTCGCGGGCGCCGGGGTGCTCGCCGACGACCAGGGTGCCGCCGGGGCGGATCTTGGCGGTGAAGGCCTGGAAGGACTCGTAGATCTCGTCCATGGAGGCGTAGTTCGCGTGGTGGTCCAGCTCGACGTTGAGGACGATGGCGACCTCGGGGTCGTACTTCTGGAAGCTGCGGTCGCTCTCGTCGGCCTCGGCGACGAAGACCGCGCCGGCGCCGTGGCGGGCGTTGGTGCCGGGCCCGGCGAGGTCGCCGCCGATGGCGTACGACGGGTCGAGGCCCAGCTCGGTCAGGGCGACGGCCAGCATGGAGGTGGTCGTCGTCTTGCCGTGCGTCCCGGCGACGGCGACGGCGCGCAGGCCGTCCATGAGGGAGGCGAGCGCGTCGGAGCGGTGGACGACCGGGATGCCAAGCTCGGCGGCGCGGACCAGCTCCGGGTTGTCGGCGCGGATGGCGCTGGAGACGACGACGGCGGAGGAGTCGTCGGCGAGGTGGGCGGCGGCGTGCCCGATGTGCACGGTGACGCCGAGGGCGCGCAGCGCCTCTGCGGTCGCGGACTCCTTGGAGTCGCTGCCGGCGACCTTCGCGCCGCGCTGGGCGAGGATCTTCGCGATGCCCGACATTCCGGCACCGCCGATGCCGATGAAGTGCGGCCGCTCCATGGTGGCAGGGACGACGGCGGCGGCAGGGATGGCGGATGCCATGCGGATCTCTCCCCGGAGTGCGGCGTACAGGAGGTCCCAGCCTAGTGGCTCCCGGCCCGCCCTCCGGGCGCCCCATGCGGCGGGCGGGGACCCGGGAGCGGGCTGCCGGGGGCGGGAGGCGGCGCGGGCGGGCTTGCGTGCGGGAGGGGCGGGCCCCACCGGGCGCCCCTCCCCCGCGCCCGCCTACTCCTTCCCGGGCTCCTGCGGCTCCTCGCTGTGCGCGAACAGCTTCAGGACCGGGACGCCCACCTTGTGGCGGGCCCGGGACGCCCAGTCGCGGTGGAAGAACTCCTCCACGTAGTGCGGCGCGGTCAGGACGATCACCTCGTCGGCCCCGGACTCGTCGACCACGGTCTTCATCCTGTCGAGCGGATGGTCCTCGACGACCTGGCCGACGGCGCCGCAGCCGGCGTCGCGGAGGGCCTGGAGGGAGTGCTCCAGGGCCGCCTCCGCCGGGCGTCTGGCCTCCTTGCCCTCCGGTTCCTCGCCCTCCCGGGTCGCTTCCTTCAGCTCGCCCATCGCGACGTCGTCGATGGCACGCAGCAGGACATCGGCCTGGTCACCGCGCGGCTGCATCAGCACGATGAAGGAGACATGCTCGTCGCCGTGCAGGGTGGTGACGAACTCCACGTCGACCGACGTCAGGGGCTTCTCGATCATCAAAACGCTTGTGAACACCTCAGGAGCCCTTCTGCGGAAACCATCCTTCCCCGTGCCCACACGGGGTCTGCGAGAGTAAGTGTGCCCAGCGGACGCTAACCGGAACGGCAAATTCCGCTCCATGTCAGATCCGACGGTAGCGGGTGAAAAGGAACCCGGCCTCCTCCAGGACCGACGCCATGGCGAAGCGCTTCGGCACGGCCACCGGGGGCCCTCCGGCGATCCGCTGGGCGTCCCCCGCCGTCATCGTCGGGGAGACCGTCAGACACAGCTCGTCGAGGACGCCGGCCGCCACGAACTGGCCGAGCAGCCGCGGGCCGCCCTCGGTCAGCTGCCGCCGCAGGCCCCGCTCGGCCAGCGCGGCCACGGCTCGCGCCGGGTCCACCCCGGGACCGTCCCCCGCGACCACCACCTCCGCGCCCGCCTTCCCGGCCTCGCTCACCCGCCCGGGGTCCGCCGCCGCCCCGGTCAGGACGAGGGTCGGAACCAGCGGGCCGGTGAAGAGCGGGAGCGAGAAGTCCAGGTCCAGGGAGGCGCTGACCACCGCGATCACCGGCGCGGGGCCCTGCCCGGCGGCGGCCCGGCGGCCCGCGAAGGCCTCCCGCGCCCGGGCGGGGCGGTACCCCTCCAGCCGTACCGTCTCCGCCCCCACGACGATCACGTCCGCGAGGCCCCGGAGGGTGCCGAAGATCCGCATGTCGGTGTCGGAGGAGAGCGGCTGGGAGCGGCCGTCGTGCTGTCCGGCGCCGTCGAGGGAGGAGACCATGTTGGCGCGCAGCCACGCGCCGTCACCCTCCGGATACGGGTAGGCGTCGGCCAGCTCGTCGAGGGACCACTCCCGGTCCCCGGCCGCCGCATCGGCTGCTGTCATGTCCGTCACAGGGAACAGGCGTCGCATCCCCGCAGTCTGACACGGCCCTTAGAGTGGGGAACTGTGTCGACCCGTGCCATTACCGAAGCGGCTTCCACGGAAGCGGCCCCCCTCTCGCTCTGCGCCCGAGAGCCGCATGTCCCCGCCGACCGGCTCGTGGCGGAGATGGTGCCGCCCCCGCGGTTCGACTCGGTGCGCTTCGACACGTACATCCCGGACCCGAACCAGCCGAGCCAGACCGAGGCGGTCGAGGTGCTGAGCACCTTCGCCGAGGGGCTCGGCGGCGCGCACGCGAGCGGCGCCGGCAAGCGGCAGCCGGTCCTCGCCCGTCTGTTCGCGAAGAAGCCCGCGACCCCCACCGGCCCGCGCGGCGTCTATCTCGACGGCGGTTACGGCGTCGGCAAGACGCACCTGCTCGCCTCCCTCTGGCACGCCACCCCCGCCGAGCCCGCGCTCAAGGCGTTCGGCACCTTCGTCGAGCTGACCAATCTGGTCGGCGCGCTCGGCTTCCAGCAGACCGTGAAGACCCTCAGCGGACACCGGCTGCTGTGCATCGACGAGTTCGAACTGGACGACCCGGGCGACACCGTCCTCGTCTCCTCCCTGCTCAGCAGGCTCGTCGAGGAGGGTGTCGCGCTGGCCGCCACCTCCAACACCCTGCCGGGCAAGCTCGGCGAGGGCCGGTTCGCCGCCGCCGACTTCCTCCGCGAGATCCAGGGCCTGTCCGCCCACTTCCGCCCGCTGCGGATCGACGGCGAGGACTACCGCCACCGCGGACTGCCCGAGGCCCCCGCTCCGTACGCCGAGGAGCAGGTCGTCAGGGCGGCGTACGCCACCCCGGGCGCCTCCCTCGACGACTTCCCCCATCTCCTCGACCACCTGGCCAAGGTGCACCCCAGTCGCTACGGCGCCCTGACGGACGACGTCACCGCGGTCTGCCTCACCGAGGTGACCCCGGTCCCGGACCAGTCCACCGCGCTGCGGCTCGTGGTCCTCGCCGACCGGCTGTACGACCGCGAGGTCCCGGTGCTCGCCTCCGGGCTCCCCTTCGACCGGCTGTTCAGTGAAGAGATGTTGAAGGGCGGGTACCGGAAGAAGTACTTCCGGGCGATCTCCCGGCTCACGGCGCTGGCACGCGACGCAAAGGGTCTGGTGGAGCAGTAGGTTGGGGGCCATACCCGATCGAAAGGGATTCACCATGGCCACCGTCCGTCACGCCCACACCGTCTGGAAGGGCGACCTCCTCAAGGGCGAGGGCGTCGTCACCCTCGACTCCTCCGGCCTCGGCTCGTACGACGTCTCCTGGCCGGCGCGCTCCGAGGAGCCCAACGGCAAGACGAGCCCGGAAGAGCTGATCGCCGCCGCGCACTCCTCCTGCTTCTCCATGGCGTTCTCCAACGGCCTCGCCAAGGCCGGCAACCCGCCGACCCGGCTGGAGACCAAGGCCGACGTCACCTTCCAGCCGGGCGAGGGCATCACCGGCATCCACCTGACCGTGCGCGGAGAGGTCCCCGGCCTGGACGCGGACCAGTTCCAGTCCCTCGCCGAGGACGCCAAGAAGAACTGCCCGGTCAGCCAGGCGCTCACCGGCACGACGATCACGCTCACCGCCGAACTGGCCTGATCCACCGGCCTTCCGGGCCACCGACGGCCGGAGCCGCGTGCTCACCTGATCGGCCGTCACCTGAGGTAACCGTGGGCCCGCATGGTTCACGTGTCACCACCACGCGTGGTACACACATGCGGGTCACGCACACCTGTCCGCCAACAGAGTGGGTTGCCTCATGAGCGTGTCCGCAACACGACGTCAGATCCTGTCCCGTACCGGCGCGTCCGTCGCCGGGATCGCCTTCGCCGGCGCCTTCGGCGAACTCTTCGCCGGCAGCGCGGCCGCGAGCAGCGGCAGCGGGTACGGCCCGCTCGTCCCCGACCCGGCCGGACTGCTCGACCTCCCGAAGGGCTTCCGCTACAAGGTCCTCTCCCGCGAGGGCGACCCCCTCCGCTCGGGCGAGGGCCCGGTCCCGAGCAACCCCGACGGCATGGGCGCCTTCGCCGGACGGCGCGGACGGACCCATCTCGTACGCAACCACGAGAACCGGACCACGGGCCGCGTCGGCGTCCCGACCGTGAAGGGGCTGACGTACGACCCCGCCGCCAAGGGCGGTTGTACGGCGCTGGAGCTGGACAGCCGGAACGAGGTCCTCGGCGAGCGCGTCGCGATCGCGGGCACCGCCGTCAACTGCGCGGGCGGCCCGACCCCGTGGGGCACCTGGCTCACCTGCGAGGAGACCGAGGAGAAGGCGGGCACCGCCGGATACACCAAGGACCACGGCTTCATCTTCGAGGTCGACGGCGCCGACCCGCACCGCACCGGGGCCGTCCCGCTCACCGCGATGGGCCGCTTCCAGCACGAGGCGATCGCCGTCGACCCGCGCAGCGGGATCGTCTACGAGACGGAGGACGCCTTCCAGCACCCCTTCGGCCTCTTCTACCGCTTCCTGCCCCGCAAGCCGCTCGGCGGCACCGGCTCGCTGCGCGCGGGCGGCGCGCTGCAGGCCATGCGGGTGCCGGGGGTCCCGGACCTGTCCGTGATCCAGGAGACGGGCGCGTCCTTCGACGGCGTCGAGTGGGTCCCCGTACCGGATCCGCAGGCGGAGCGGACCCCGATCCGCCTCCAGGACTTCGGCCCGCGGGGCATCACGCACGCGCAGAAGCTGGAGGGGTGCTATTGGGGCGGGCGTGCGGTCTACTTCGTCTCCAGCTTCGCCCGCGCGGCGGACGGCTCGGGGGCCACCCACTTCGGCCAGGTCTGGAAGTACGAGCCGCACCTGCGCCGGCTCACGCTCGTCGTCGTCTTCGGTCCGAGCACGGACATCCGGCTGCCGGGCGAGTCCCCGGACAACATCTGCCTGGCGCCCGGCGGCGGACTGATGGTCTGCGAGGACGGCGACGGCGCGCAGCACGTCTACGGGCTCAGCCGGAAGGGCCGGCTGTACGCGGTGGCGCGCGGGGCGAACAACATCGGGACGCCGGAGGCGCCCGAGTGGGGCGAGTTCGCGGGCGTGACGTTCTCGCCTGACCGCCGGACGATGTACGTGAACTGCTACACGCCGGGGACGACGTTCGCGGTGCGGGGTCCGTGGTGCTGAGGCGGCCGGGAGGCTGATCCGGCGGTGGCGGCGGTGGCGCTGAGGCGGCCGCGAGGCTGATCCGGCCGCCGACCGAGTGCCGGTGGCGGCCACCGAGCGAATCATCAGATAATTTCCGTGAGTGACCATTTCTGTACGAAGAATGTCGGCACTCGCCCTCTTGAGTACCGTTCTTGTCGGCTGCGCCGGGGGAACCACCGACACCCCGCCCCCCACCCGCCCGACCGTCCGCGCCGACGCGGGCGGCCCGGGTGGGGTGGGCGGCCCGGGTGCCGCCAAGAGCCCCGGTACCGCCGCACCGGGACCGGCGGCGCCCGCGCGCACGGCACCGCCGACGATGGCGCCCGGTCCCGGCGGCCTCACGCCGGTCTACACGCACCGCACCGCCCGCGGCACCGAGAAGGTCGTCGCGCTCACCTTCGACGCCGACATGACGGCGGACCAGGGGCCGCGCGCGGCGGCCGGGGAACGGTTCGACAACCCGCGCCTGATCGAGACCCTGCGCCGGCTGCGGGTGGACTCCACGGTCTTCATGACGGGCCGCTGGGCGGAGGAGTACCCCGACCAGGCCCGCTCGATCGGCAACGACCCGCTCTTCGAGATCGCCAACCACTCCTACAGCCACCACGCCTTCGCGACCCCCTGCTACGGCCTGCCGACGGTGGCGCGGACGGACATGGCCGCCGACGTCCAGCGGGCCTTCGACGCCTTCCGGGACGCGGGCGCGAGCAACGTCGTGCCGTACTTCCGCTTCCCCGGCGGCTGCTACGACGACGCCGCGCTGCGCGCCCTCGGCCCCGCCCGGGTGACGGCGGTGCAGTGGGACGTGGTCAGCGGCGACGCCTTCGCGAAGGACGGCGACGCGGTGGCCCAGCAGGTCCTGGACGGCGTGAAACCGGGCTCACTGGTGGTCATGCACTGCACGCGCAGCGCCGCCCCCGTCACGGAACAGGCGATCCGCCGGATCGTCCCGGAACTGCGCGCCCGGGGCTACCGCTTCGTGAAGGTCTCCGACCTGATGGCCCCCACCCGCTGACGCGCCTCAGGGCCGCGTCATCAGATCCAGCACGATCGAACCGCCCTCGGTGGCCTTCCGCCACGGGTACTCGCACACCATCCGCTCCACCTCGACGGGCTCCTCGGCGACGGTGCGCGCCGGGAAGGGCTTGCACTTGCCGAAGTTGGCGTACTTCGGGCAGTCGCCGTCGGGCTTGCGGAACTGATGGGCCTGCCAGGCGAGGGTGCCGGCGAGCTTCTCGTCGGGATGGGTGGGGAGGTACTGGTTGCCGAAGAAGGATCCGATCATGCCGCCGGCGAGCGCCATGGCCAGCAGCACGCCGACCGCGGTGAACCGGCGCGCCTCGGTGCTCGCGCCCTTGGCCGTGGGCTTGGCCTCGGGACCGGCCTCGGTCTCGGCATCCGCTGAGCGCAGGCGCTTCACGAGGGGCGCGAGCCGCTGCGCTGCGAGCACGCAGGCCAGGACGGTCAGTGCGGTCAGCGTGACCTGGATCTGCATGATGGTGCGCGGGAAGAGCTGCACCTGCTGGTCGGCCTCCATGTGGCCGGCCAGCCAGAAGCGGATGAGCCACGCGCTGGCGAAGCAGGCGAGCGGGGCGACGACCACGGCCTTGCGCAGGCCGAGCGCCACGGCGAAGCCGAGGCCGACCAGGACGACGACCGCGTACATGTGCAGGCCGGCGAACTCCCCGAAGCCCGGGTACTCCCCCGGCTCGTCCCAGGCCCGGCTGCTCAGCGGCGTGGTCCCGATGTACCCGGGTTCGGTGAGCGTGTAGCCCGAGCACCACTGGTCACGCGTGCTCGTCGCGCCCAACAGGACCCGCAGGTAGACGCCCGCCACCAGCAGGAAGCCGAGCAGCGAGCTGCCGAGGAAGGCGAGACCGCGCAGCCGGCCGGTCCGCCACGGGTAGAAGAACAGGACGGCGACGAGCACGCCGGGCAGCGACCACAGGTGCCAGCCGGAGTAGACGAGGAAGAGCAGCCCGAAGAGCAGCCCGAGGAAACCGCCGCGCAGGACGGTCCCGCGGGTGGTGAAGTGCGGCGAGGCGCGCAGCCACAGCAGCAGCTTCGCGATCAGCGGCACGATCAGGACGAGGACGAGGGGGCTGTACGGCTTGTGCGGCAGCGTCTGCTGCAGGGCGGGCAGGAGGCCGAGCGCGAGCGCGGGCAGCGGAGTGACGCTCATCCGCCAGAACAGATAGGCGGCGGGTCCGGTGAGCGCCACGAGAGCGATGAACACCCACTTGAACGCCAGCGCGGGTTCACCGTCGAAGAGCCCGGCCTTGGCGAGGTAGCCGATGGAGTACGGCACCCCCGGCGGATAGAACGCGTCCATCGCCCCGGTGTGCAGCACCTCCTCCGCCCATCCGAGGATGCGGTTGTTGTCCCCGTACGGCCCGTTCAGCGGCCACGGCGTCCCACGCAGCGCGAAGACCTGAGCGGCCCCGAGGAAGCCGGTGCTCAACCCCGCGACGGCGGCGGCACCGAGCCGCACCGACAGCTTCCGCACCCGCTCGCCCGCCCGAACGGTCGCCCAGCCCACGGCGGCGAGGACGGCCAGGACGAGCAGCGCGAACCACAACTGCAGGTTCGACAGCCCACTGACTTGCCCCACCCGCGTGACGGGACTGTTGTCGACCCCCAGCCCCAGGTACGTGAACCCGAGCGCGGCTGCCACACCGACGGCTATCTCGCCGACCGCCGGACCCCACCGGCGCGTCAACCCCTGGACGAGCCCCTCGGGCGCCCGGCGCCGTGACGTCCGATGGGTGTCAGGAGCCGACTCCGCCGGCTCCAGGGTCGTGACTGTCTTCAACTGTGTCTCCAGAACGGCGGCCGGGGCGCGCCCAGCTTCGTAACCGCATGCGTCAGTGGCACCGCTCCGGGCGCCGAAGGTCAGATGATCCCTCACTCGGCGAGGTTCCCGACCACCGGGGTGAGCTTCACCTCACCCCGGTGAGGGGCGCACCGTGCCTTTCCACGAAGGGGCCGTGAGGGGTGAGGGCGGGCGGGCCTGGTGTGATCAAGGGGCGGCGAAGTCGTCTGGAGTGCCTCGGGGACCCACGGACGGGCGCACGGCCGCCGGCGGCCCTTTTCCGCTATTCGATCCTTGCGCGTATGAGAGCCTCAGTGGCCCCGCGAAGAGCTACCTTCAGCTTCTCTCGTTCCTCGCGCACGTGATCGACCCTCTTTCCGGACGCCACGTAGGCGGTTTCGAACGCGACCCACGCCTCGAAAGCCTCAAGTAGCACCCCGGAAGAGGTCCGACCCAGCTCGAACTGCTTCCTAAATCCCAGGGGCGGCTCGTGATTCCCGATCCACAGTTCGAGTCTGGCATGTTCGGCCATGTATTGCGCGGCCAGTTCGACCACGTCGTTACCGACGATGTTGCTGCCGATCATCTGCACACCGAGGTTGAGTTCTGGTGATGCCGTCGGTTCGCACAGGCGCTCAGGAACCCCCTCGGATGGCTGCAGACCTCTCAGCCACTCCCACTCGTCTTCCATCACAGCTTCCTTCGAGGAAAGGTTGTTTTCGCAGCCAGGCTGCGATCTCACTAGATCTCGATACCGGGAATTGCATTCAGCAGAGGCACTCGAATCACGGTTGTGCCGGGATAATTAGATCGATTCCGCAGGCCAGCAGTATAGTCCTCTCTTACTCGAAAACCCGCCTCAATGTGCGTCGTTCTGCCGTTGTGCGTCACCGCAATCGACGCCGCACCGCCCTCTATGACCTCCTGCGCACCCGCCGTTTCCCCGCCACGCCCACGCTGACGCGTCCAGCGCCGCCTGAAAGGGGCTTGAGAGCCGCCCCGAAGCGCATGAAGGCCCGCTCCAATGGCGACGCCTCCATCTACCATCGCAAAGCCGGTCGCTGGTCAGCCGCTGGCCATGTCCTCGCCGCCAACGGCACCCGTAAACGCGTCCGCGTCTACGGCAGCACCCGCAGAGAAGCCGCCGAAAAACTCGCACCGGCTCCAAGAGAACACCCACACGCGCTACACCGCCTCCACCGCATCCCCGGCCTCGGCACCAAGAATGTCGCGCGTCTCACCGCCAGGGGCATCCGCGCCTTCCTCGACCGACTCCGTACCACCTGCCAGTGCTGCACCCAGGGCCTGAACACTGAACGGAAAGTGCTGCGCCGTTGGGCGGGTGCCGCAAGAAGCAACTGTCCGCTTTGACCGTGACCTACGTGCCCTCTGTACCACGCCCCTGTCCAGATGCTTCCGGCCGCTCACGGCGGCGGAGGCTCGCCATTTCCTCGACGCGGCCCGCGCGGAGCGGCTCCGCGCGCGGCACGAACTCGGCTTTGCACCGGAGTCCGAACGGTCGCCCGGCGCACCGTGACCGTGGTCATGGCGGTCATCGCGGCCCTGGCCTTCGTCTTCTCCTTCGGCAACGTCTGGGCGCTCGCCCTACGCCTCGGCGTTCCGCACCCGATCACGCCGCTGATCGCGCCCATGGTGGACCTGTCCGTGGTAGGGCTCCTGGTAACGCTGCGGTTCCCGGCCCTGCGTGGGGTGCCCAAGGCGGAGTTGCGGGCTGGTAGGCGGCTGCTGCACCTGTGCGGGGCTGCTCACTCTCGCCCCGAACACCGCCGAACCGCTGCTGGCCGGACGCTACGGCCGGGCCTGCCTGGAGCCCGTCGCCCCGCTCCTACTCCTCGACTGGGGCCACGTCGGCCCCGCCTTCCTCGCCCGGTTCCACAACCCCACCGCCCCCACCCCGCATCTGGAGGACGCCGCCGCTCCTGTCTCCGAGCCGGTGCCCGACGAAGCACCCGCACCCGAATCAGCGCCCCCGGCCCCCGGTCCGGTCGCCGTCGCCCCGCTGGCTGAGGAACCGCCTACCAGTCCGGCTCCCGCCGCCGCTCCGCCCGTCGCCAAGACGGCTCGTCCCGCCTCCGGCCCGGCCCTGCCGGCCGTCCTGCTGGACGCGGCCCGGCGAATCGCGGACACCCACCGTGCCGAGCACGGGGCCCCAATCACCGCCGCTCACCTGGGCGCGCGCATGGGTGTCGCCCTGCCGGTGGCCACCGCCGCGCTCGCTCAGCTCTGAGCGCCCCGGCCGCTGGCCGAATCACCCCACCGAACCCCACGCCCACCAATGGGCCCGGTTCGTCATGCCGCAACACCAACACGCCTCCTCTCCTGGCCGGTTGCTGCTCGGGGCCACCCACCCCGACAGAAGGGACACGCCCCGACATGATCACCCTGGACCTACGCCACGTGGCAAGCCCCGCCGTACGGGACCTGCTCCACTTCGTCAACCACCCCAACTTCGACCGCGCACAGCCACAGATCGAATACCTCGGCGGCTGCACCGAACCCGTCCGCCTCACCGGTCACACCACCACCGTCGACACCACAACCGGCGAGGTCCTGCGCTCTCATGCCACGTCCGAGGAGCCCACGGGCAGCCTGCTCACCGCGTGCGGCAACCGCCGCGCCTCCCGCTGCCCAGCCTGCTCCCGCCTCTACGCCGCCGACACATACCACCTCATCCGCGCCGGCCTGACCGGCGGCAAGACCGTCCCCGAAATCGTCCGCGCCCACCCCCGCGTCTTCGCCACCCTCACCAACCCCTCCTTCGGCCCCGTCCACAACCGCCCCGCCAACGCAGACGACGGCCCCCCGCCCCTGCCGCTGCGGCAAGCTCCACGAACCCACAGACACCCTGCTCGGTACCCCGCTGAACCGGCGACGTACGACTACGCGGCTGCGGTCCTGTTCTACGCCCACGCCTCCGCGCTGTGGGCACGCTTCACGATCTACCTGCCCCGCGAGATCGCCGCCCGGCTCGGGCTCACCCAGAAGGCCACCCGCGCGGCCCCTGGGTCTCCTTCGCCAAGGTCGCCGAGTACCAGAAGCGCGGCCTGGTCCACTTCCATGCGGTGATCCGCCTCGACGGCCCCGACGGAAGCACCCAGCCCCCACCATCGTCCGCCACCGTCGCCCTGCCCGACGACGCCATCCCGGCCGCCGCCGTCCGCGCCCGTATCGCGGTCGTGTCCGACGCGGTCGGGAAACGCGAACTCGCTTGAGGCGAACAGCTCGACGTACGCGAGATCGTCGCCTTCGACACCGACGCCGGATTGACCGACCACGCCCTCGCCGCCTACGTGGCCAAGCACGCCACCAAGTCCGCAGACGCCTCCGGCACCCTCAACCGGGCCCTGCTCTGCCGCCCCTGCCAGGGACGCGGTGTGACTCTCACGGCGCACGGAACCCCGGTCCAGTGCACCGCATGCACTGGCACCGGACAGGCCCGGCCACTGCCCCGCCTCTCCGTCGCACGCCACGCACGGCAGATGATCCGGACCTCTTGGAAGCTGGGCAAGCTGCCGGGGTTCGCCGCTCTCAGGCTCTGGAAGTGGGCGCACATGCTCGGCTTCCGGGGTCACTTCTCCACTAGGTCCCGCTGCTACTCGGCCACCGTCGGCGCGCTGCGCCACGCCTGCCGCGCCTGGCGTACCGAGCAGGGCCGCGCCCACGCCGGCCTTCCCGACCTCGACCCGATGACAACCCTCGTCCCCGGCCACTGGTCCTACCTCGGTTCGGGTTACAGCTCCGGCGCCGGGATCCTCGCTGCTGGCGTCTGGCACCGCAGAGAGCTGGAGCGGCAGTTCGTAGCGGAAGGGGGTTGCTGATGACCTCGTACCAGCCCACCGTGCTCAACCACGGGCCGGGCGGGACGCAGGAGCTGATGACGGTTCCCCAGGTAATGGCACAGCTCCAGCTCGGCCGGTCGGCCGTCTACAACTTTCTCCGTACTCGGCAGCTCGCCTCGATCACTCTCGGCTGGCCCGCCGCATCCCCACCCACGCCCTCACCGACCTCATCCGCGCCTGACTCGACCAGGAAGCCGTCTGATGACCACTCCCCGCGACGCCACGACCTCCCGTCCTGGCCGCCACAATTGTGAACCAGGACCGGGGTGGCCCCAGCCAGCACATAGTACGTGTGCGTGCTGAGGTGCTGTCATCTGCGTTTTCGCAGGTCAGCGGAATTAGGCCAGTCCGTGGGTGTGCGCGGAAGTGCGGTGCCGTGCGCCCCTGTTGCCGTCGGGGTTGCCGTCAGACGGCTACGCACGTGAGGTCTGCGGAGTGGGTTTTGGCCGGTGCCCTGTTCGGGTTGGGGCCGGGCATGGTCAGGGGGCCGTACGCTGGTCGGCAACTCGGGCAGGATTTGAGCCTGACCGCAAGAACGAGTGGACCCCTGGCCTTGCCCGACGCGGGCCCCGGCCCGAACAGGTGGGTAAGGCCACGGAGCCGACCGACCCCACCCGCGATCCGCCGAACCTTGCAGCGCGCCCCCGCAGGTGGGCTCACCACGCTGCCCACCAAGACGCGGGCCTCCGAACGCCGCATCGCCCTCCCCTCCCGCTGCGTCCAGTCGCTGAAGCTCCACCGTGAGCAGTAGCGGCGCGAGCGGGAGGCCGCGGGCGCCACGTGGCAGCACAGCGGACACGTGTTCACCACTCCCCAGGGAAGAACGACCGACCCGACCAAACTCACCCTCACCTTCACCGCACTCCTCCGCAAGGCCGGCCTCCGCCGCATCCGCTTTCACGACCTCCGCCATTCGACCGCCACGCTGCTCTTGGAGCAAGGCGTGGAACTCGTCGTGATTGAGGAACTCTCGGCCACGCCCACATCGGCGTTACCGCCACCGTCTATGCCCACGTTCGACTCCGCCTCCAGCGAGACGCTATCGAAAGCACCGCGCTCAACGGCCCGGCGATCACCGAGACGGCCAACGACGACGGCGATGAACCGCCACCCTGTGCCGCCCTCGTCCGCTGACGTTGCCGTCAACTAACTGCCGTCAAGCGCTCCCGTAGCAGCCATGGGACAGTCCCGGGTGCCCTTTTCACGACTGCATGAAGGTGAGCACCAGGGCATGCATCAGCTACTCTCCCTCGCGCCCAGCCTGTGAGACCTTTGACTTTGCCTGTAACGAAAGCGGGGCAGTTCGGGTCCCCCATCGCACCGAAATCGCTGGCGACTCGGAAGAAAGCGCCGGGGTGTGCTCGATGCACGCCCCGGCGGCTTTCTCATATTGGGTCGATCCCCTTCGATTACCGCCCACAGGCCAGTGACCAGTAGCGAGGCCCTAGAGGAAGCAACAGTAGGTCGATATCAGCGAGTTACCAAACTCTCCAGCGACAGCTGCAAGAAGTCACTAGTATGCGACTGCCTGTAACTCCCATCCGCAATCCCGATGGCCCTTGCTTCATCGCCGTCAATCAGTCTGATATCCCCTGCCGGAGTTTCGGCTGCGCCAAACTCCCCAAAATTACGCCCTGGCCACACCGGAATCGGCGAGTGGTAAATTTCAGGTTCGTCAGGGAAAGCCGAAAGCAGGCCTTCATTATGCCCGATCACTTGCCACGAACCATTCAGAACCTGCTCGTCATCACTATAAACAGGGAATCTACGCGCGGAGGAATGTCGAGGACTTACGGACGCCAAGGAATCAAACTTTTCTCGGAAGATTCCGAACGCAACCCCGAATCTGTTGCGAGCCACCACGATCCCTGCATACCAGCTGCCGTTGGCAGGAATTGCTAGGATGTCCCCAATCTCGGGCTTGCTGGCGCTCCGTGTCGATGCGAATGAGAGCCGGGAAACGTCTCCACTGGACACATCTATAAGGGTCGCCGCTTCGTCATTGATGAAGGACAATAGGATGTCCGCCAGGCCGGACGGGGACACAGGCTTCGTGCTTCCCTCATCGGACGAACCAGCAAGGATGTCGGCCACGTCGGTAAACAGCGAATCGCTCAATTCAGGCACCCTGGAGCCTCCCGGGCCGGAGTAGACGGTTCCGTCCGCCAGGGTAGCCTCAAAGGCGAGAGGCGTGGAATAAATACCATCCGACGACCACTCCAGCAGCTGCAAGAACTCTTTCAATGAAGGAAGACTTCCCGTCATTTCGGAGAATTCCAATACGATCTCCGCTAGTTTGGCCCTCACATTGTCACCGCTCACGGACACCCTCCATTCTTGAACGTCTCGTATGCCAGGTACCCGGGCGTCTTCTTGGGATCCATAGGGTTCTGGCGATTACCCCTGTAGTTGACGCCGTCATCTCCGATGTACGTGCCGAAGTGGTCTGTCATTCGCTGTTCAAGGAGGCGGGATTGGCCATAGGTCCGTGTGCCCGGATACACGTCCATCCTATCGCCGCTTGCAGGGTTGAATCGATTATAGGTTCCACTGTGGCGTCGCTGAACAGACGCCGGTGATTCATTGGGACCAAACATCCCGCTGTAGTAGGGCACATTATTCCGGTCGACCAGTACATAGTTGCTGTACCCTGGGCGGTCATATTTATCGAGGTCAAAACCTGCCCCACCCGTATTGTGAACGAGGATCGGAGTCTGCCCCGCCAGCACATAGTACGTGTGCAGGTCACTAACCGTCAGGTTACGGACCGTAGTACCCGGACTGGTCCAGCGTTCGATCGCCGTGACCTGTATGTGCGTGCCAGCGCTCGTGCGGAGCCACTGGCCAGGCTTCAGGTCCTTCGCGTTGACCCACTTGCCGAGCTCGGGCACCCAGAAAGGGTGGCCGTCGGTCGCCGTCAGCTGGGACGGCTTCGAGTCGGCCTTGGCGTCGGTGTCGAGGGTGACCTTGACCAGGTGCTTGAGCCCCTCGCCCGTGATCTCGGCCTCGACCGTCTCGACTCGCGTTTCCCCCGTCTCCGGGTCGGTCGCGAGCACCTTGTCTCCCACGCGGACGTCTTCGATCGGCTTGGCCGTGCCGTCGGCCAGGAGGACTTCCGTTCCTTCTACGAAGCTGTTCGACTTCGCACAGCGTTTCGCCACGCCCTTGGCCGCCCCGACTCCGGCAAAGGCGAGCCCGACGGCATCGACCATGGTCTCGCCGTCTTCATAACCCGGGTCACTGGTGTCGAAGCCCAGTCCCTGCACCACGGCGTCGTACGACTGAGTCGCCGACGGCCCGATGGGCAGGGGCCTGATGACGTCGAGTGTGGCCACGACGCTGCGTAGCGCGCCGGCCAGGGTGTTCCGGTTCCACCGGATCTTGCGGGGCGTCAGGTCGACCACCGTGCCCCAGTTGACGCCGCCGTACGTGTACCAGCGCTTCCCCTTCTTGTCCTCCTGGTAGTTGCTCCACTTCCAACCGGTGCCCATGTACTGCCAGGACTCGTGGTACGTCACGGACATCTCATTGGGGTGATTGTCCGGACGGCAGGTGCTGGAGTTGCCGCCGCAGATTCCCTCAGGGCGGAGGCCCGAGGGATCCGAGAGGGTCATGGGGTTGTTGTTGGAGTAGGCGTAGCCATTGAGGGACTGGATGTCCCCCGTGGCCAGGATCGGGTCGACGCTGATGAATCGACCGGTGACGGGGTCGTACTCACGCGCCCCGAGGTGGGTCAGACCGGTCGGGTCCATGGTTCCACCGACGAAACCGCGGGAGCCTGCCCAGCCGGTGGGAGAACCACCGCGCGGCTTACCGAAGGGCGTCATGCGGCGCTGGTCGACCTCGGTGCCTGCGGCGTCGATGTCGAGGGTGCCGGTGTTGTGGTGGTCGACGACCTGGAAGGACACCCGATTGTCGTCTGTCCGAACGGCGATCGCCGTGCCGAGGTCGTAGTACCGCGTAGCCTTCGGCTTCGCCGCGCCCTTGGTCAGCTGAAGCTCGGTGGCTCCCAGGTAGAGGGTCGTGGTCTCCGCCGCCGGGTTCGCCGAATCGACGCTGTGGCTCAGCAGCCTGCTGCCGTCCGGGGCGTAGACATAGTCACTGGTCTTCGCTGTCGTGACGGTCAGCCCGTCGGTCCCACTCCTGACCGTGTCAGTGATCTTGCTGAGCTTGCCCTGGCCGTCCCATTCGAGGATCTGATCACTACTGGTGCCGGGTGCGGGCTTCAGGTGCCGCTCCGTCGTGTTGCCGCTGTCGTCGTAGGCATAGGACTCGTCGACGGACGAGCCCGTGCCGCCCGTGAGGGTGCTGGTACCGAGGAGCGCATGGGGCCGAGCCGCGCCCTTGGCCGGATAGGTGAACGTGCGAACCTTGTCGGCGGCGGCATTGCCGGCGGGGTCGTGCTCGGTCTCCGTCTTACGGGTGCCATCGGTGTTGTAGGCCCAGCTGGTCCAGTACGGAGCCGGGCCTCCCAGGGTCGCGGCAGAGGGCGAGGCGGGGCAAGGTGTGGATGTCGGCGTGAACGCCTCGGTCAGGCGCCCGACGTAGTCATAGGTGAAGCACTGGTAGTCCTGACCGTACCGGGAGGTGTCGCTCAGCGAGGTGACGTTGCCCGCTTCGTCATAGGTGTAGGTGGCCGCGCGCTCCGCACCGTCTCCACCCTCCAGGTCGGTACGGCTCCCCACGAGACGCTGGGTGCCGTGCTCCCAGGCGTTGCCGACCCAGATGTTCTTTCCACCGGCGTTGAGCGTGGACTGCAGCGGCTTGCCGGTGAGGCTGTACGTCTGCTTCGCCAGGTATCCGGACATCTGACTGCCGGCGCTGACTCTCCGGTGCAGCGAGTCGTAGGTGAACGCCAAGGATTCACCGGCGAGATTACCCGCGGCCGGATAGGCCAGGGACTTCACCGTGCCATCGGGGAAGTACGTCGTACCGGTGACGTAATTGCCGGCCAGGCCCTCCTGCCCCGGAACCGAAGGAACGGTCAGGGTCGTACGGGTCGGCCGGTAGAGGGCGTCGTAGACGTTGACCGTCGACTTGTACTCGTACGTTTTCGCACCGGCCGTCACGTAGCGGCTGGAACTTCCCACCCTGCCCTTGTTCTGTGCGGGGTCCCACATCTGGGAGGTGAGCAGGGTGCCGGTCGCGCTGTCCGCGCGTGATTCGATCTGGCGCGAGAGATTGTCGTAGCGGAAGGCAGTGCTCTTCTTGTTGCCGTTCTCGCTACTCGTCAGCTCACCGCGGTCGTTGTAGTGCTTCTTCGAGGTGCCGGTGTCCGGGTCTGTCGCCTTGGTCTGGCGGCCGAGCTGGTCATACGTCCACGTCCAGACGTTGGCCGACGGATCGGTCAGCTTGTCGAGGCGACCGGCCGGGTCGTACGCGTACTTCGTGCTGTCCGCGGGGCCCGAGGGCTCCGCGCTCCGGTACTGGAGCAGCTCGACGACTCGGCCTGCCGCGTCCGCGATGGACGTGGTGGTGGTACCTCCCTTTGGGGGGATCACCGTGACACGGTCGCCGCCGTAGATGGTGCGGCTGCTGGACAGGATCTTGAGACCGACTCCGTTGCCCGCGAGCTGAGTGACTTTCGTGGCGCGGTCCAGGCCGTCGTACTCGGTCACTGTCTGGGTCTCGACTCCGGTGGCGTTCTCGGGCTTGAAAAGCTGCCCTGATGGCGCCTCCGTGGCGTAGTAAGTCGCGTGCGTGCGCTCTACATTGCCGCGGGCATCGTAGAAGGTGTCGGTGAGGAGCTTTCCTCCGTTGTCGCCGGGTCCCTGGGTCTGTCGTTCACGACGGTGCCCGTCGTACAGGACGAAGCTCGATGTCTGGGAGCCGTCGCTGTTGAGAATGAGCGCCTCGACGGAACGAATGCCGTTCGCGCCGTCGTGGTAGCGGTACTCCACGTTCGGTGTCTTGCCGCTCACTTTCGATCGGTCGGGCTTCCAGAGCTTGAGGCTCCGTCCCAGCGCGTCGTACACGACGTCCGTGCGGAGGGTGTTGGCGTCGACTTCCGCCGCCGGTAGCCCCCGGAGAGTGTCGTAGTACGTCGTGGACTGCTGTGCCGTAGCGGCGACACCGACCGTAGCCGGAGGGGTCGTCACCGTGCTCCTGGTCGGGCGTCCTGTGGCGGGTGTGTAGACCGTGGACGTGGTCCGCGCACCCGAGTGGGCCGTGGTGACCGGTGTGGCCGTCCCGTCAGAGGGGTCGAAGACGCTGGTGGAAGCGAGTTCTGTCGCGGTCAGCGGCCGACCGTACGCGTCGAAGGTCGCCGCGCTGTCCAAGTAGGTGGCTTTGGTCCCCGTTCGCTCCTTGAGCGTCTCCACCAGTGTGGGAAGGCCCTTGACAGGTGCCGCGCCGTAGGCCTGACCGTCATAGCGGGTGCGCACGTCGGAGAGGACGGCGGAGGACCCGTCCGCGCGGGTGTCACGGTCGACCGCCGTGGCGCAGTTCGCCGCTACCGTCTCCTTGCGGATGACACCGGTGAGTATCCAGGCACCGCGGTTGTCGGCGTAGGTGGTACGCGTGCACTGGTCGTCGGTGGAATCGGAGACGTCACCGAGGTTCTCCGAAGTGACGGCGCGGCCGTAGGCATCGAAGGCGCTGTTGGAGCGGGTTTCGCGCCACCGGCTGCCGGCTCCGTCGTCGAGGGATGTGAAGGAACGGGTCGTCTCGGTGTTGGTGATGTTGGCAGTGGTGGTGCCCCAGTCGCGGACGCGCTTCGCGGTCTCCTTCTTCCACGGCCTTTTGATCTGCTTTGCCAGGATCTTGCCACCAGGCCTGTCATACGACTCGACCCGGAACTCGTGGCCCGACCATGCTTGATCGTCCTTGAGGGTGCCGCCCACGCCGTCCGCCACGCTCACGGAGCGCGTCGCGGTCTTGTCGGCGGGTTCGCTGCGGTCCCCGTCCATGCCCCGCAGAAACCAGTGGTCGGTCTGCGTGGACATCGCGAGCGTGCTACCGGTCTGGACCCGTGTGTGCTGGTAGCCACGCCACTGCGACCAGGTCTTGAGCTTCTCCTTGGTCAGCCCCTCGTCGTCGTCGAATGCCCAAGCCGCGTCGCCAAGGTAGGTGTACCGGGTGACCATGTCCGGCGAACCGCCCGTGAGGTCGGTCGCGGTCACGGAGTCGACGACGAACTTGTTGAACCACTCGGTGGTGACGGGCATCTTGTTGCTCGGTTGGTACTGCTGCGGAAAACACCGCGTGGTGTTGGTCTGCGGCGTCGGCAGACGGCTCCAAGAGCAGGCTTCCCCGGAGTAGTTGATGTCGAGCTGGCCGCCGGCTTCGTCGGTGATGCTGGAGAGCCGCTCCTTGATGAACGGCGCGCGCCCGTCACCGCTCTTGTCGAGGCGGTTGATCCGCTCGTCGTACCCGAGGACCGTCGGCGGCACGGACAGCGGGGTGGCCCCCGCGAGTCCCTTGCGGTCGATCGAGGAGAGAAGCAGCTGGTAGTCGCTGTCGGATGTACCCCATCGATGGTGCAGGGTCCAGGAGTCGATGTCCTTGTAGACGCCGTCCGGCTGCAGTGTCTGTGTGGTGACCGAAGCGAGGCGGGTGCGCGTGAAGAACGTGGGGGAGAAGCGGCCGGCGTTGCATTCCGTTCCGGCCTTGCAATTCATGTCCCAGGGCGTGTCGTACCAGTACTGGCGGTTCGTGTCGATCTTCGCGGCGTCGCACAGGGAGGCGTTCGTCTCCAGGCATCGCTCGGCGGTTCTGAGGTCGACCCGCGCCATCGGTTTGACGGTGGCCGAATGGATGTCGGCCGCCTTCAGGCCGTACTCGATGTGGTCGAGGGTTCCGCCGCGTACGTAGGGGGTGTCGTCCGCCGCGGTGAGGTACCGGCCGTAGGAGTTGCCCTCCTGGTTGTACCAGTAGGTGATGACGTTGCCCTTGGAGTCGACCGCCTTGTCGAGGTTCCAGCGCCAACCCTGCTGGCACCAGGAGGTCTTCATGTCACTGGTGTGGCAGGGCTCGTTCGCGTTGTTGCCGTAGACCGGCACGGTGAAGACCGATTTGGTTTCGGGCTTGCCGGAGGCCCAGTTGTCGAGCCGGTTGTACCCGAACCAATACGTGGTGCCGTCCGAGGTGACTGCCTTGAAGTATTCGCCGTCCTTGGCGCCGTTGCCGCGAGCTGCTTCCTTGTGGCGGGTGACCTTGGTGCCGTCGTCGCCCTTGAGTCGCCACTCGTCCGCGCCCACGGGGATCAGCTCGCCCGAGTGCCCGGCGAAGCTGATCGTGGCGTTGTCATAGCCCCAGCACAGGTCGCCGATCTCGACGTCGTCCTTCTTGACGCCCTCATCGGAGCAGGGCTTGTACGAACGCTCGACGAATCCGGGCGACATGTCGAAGCCGTCGCCGGCCCAGGACGCCTGGTTGTTGCTGTTCGAGGTGCGGCCGTCCAGCGCACCGGAAGAGTAGTTGAGCGCGAGCTTGGGCACGAAGGCGCCCGGCACCGACGGTACGGCCATCCCGTACGAGGTGGTGAAGGCACCCGTGTTGAGCTCGGTTTTCCAGGAGGAAGAGGTTCCGAGCGGGCTCGCCTTGAAATCGCCCGAGAGACTCGAGGATCCAGAGACCGCAGCCAGTACGGTCGTGGTGGCGGCGCCTAGCTGCGTCCGCACTCCCGCCGGCGCCGCCGGTGGTACCGGGACGGTGTCGGCGGTGACCGACTTGGCCTCGGCGTCATTACGTCCCGCGAGCGGGACCGGAATGCGACACTTCGGCTTCTCCGGTGTCGTCAGAACGCAGTCGGGCAACCGGACGAGCTGAAGCCGTGAGCCGTAGCTGCCGCCGGCGGCCCTGGTGAAATCGCTGTAGTCGACGGTCACCCTCGTCGTCAGCGGTGTCGCAGCGGTGCCGACGGTCGCGTTTCCCAGGGTCAGCAGTGCGCCGTCGATCCCGGCGCGCTCGGCGGCGGACCGGTCCAGGAAGCGCAGGTCCGCCTCGGCGGCGCGGCCGCCGGCTCCGGAGCGGGCGGCCCCCCTTCCCCCCACCGCGCCCAGTGTTACGGCCGTCTTCCCCACCCGCACCGACGTCTTCTCCGCAGCGCCGCGCGAGGGCAGTTGCACGCGAACGTTGCCGGGAGCAGGCCAGGCGATGACCGGTTTGGTTGCCGTGGAAGGCTGCTCGCCGCGTCGCGGCTTGGGCTTCGCCACGGAGCCCTTCACGGGCCGCTCGGACGAAACGGGCGTCGGGCGATTTTCGTCGGCCGTCGCCGACGTGGTCGCGGAGGGTGACAAGCCCTGTATGAGCGTGCCCAGCAGGGCTCCGCTCGTGACAAGGGAGATCCGGGCCAGGGCCCGTCTCCGTGCTGATCTGTAGGAGCGCACTACGGAACGTCCTCCGGTGTTGCGGCTGGATGGGGGAAGGAAGCAGGGCCGGCGAGAGATCGGGTCAGGCAGGCGGCCCCAGGCCGATGAGGGGTGGGCAAGCGGCGCTCACTCACCCCTCGGTTCTCGCTGCCGGCTACAGAGCCGAGTAACTGCTCGACTCGACGTTGGGGTCGCTCAGGGCTACGACCTGAGCGGGGCTCAGCGCACCTTGATACATCCACACGTCGTCGATCTCGCCCGAGAAGTAGGAGCCCCATGAACCGTTGACCCGGTCCCGACCGAACTGCACCTGGCCGGTGGCGTCGAAGGGCTGCGTAGCCGATGCCCAGGAGACGTGATCGACGCAGTTCCCGGCAGGAGCCTCCTCGGAGCAGACCTGGTTTTCCAACGCGCCATTGACGTACAACGACAGTTGGTCACTGAAGCCGTCGTACACCACAGCGAGGTGGTTCCAGAGGCCCAACCGTGCGCCTTCGTCGAAGGTGTGCACCGCCGTCGTGCGGGTGGTGGTCGCGCCATCCTTGTCCGCGACGCTGACACGCCACTGCCCTACGTGGGACGGCTCCGAGGTGACGGGGTCGGTCACGGTCTTGATGTAATCCCAGCCGACTTCGACGGCGCTCTGGTTACTCCCCGCGACCGACAGCATGGTCATGTCCCGGTTCGGCGTTCCCGCGGTTTGAGCCCAGCCTGCGACGCTGAAACTCTGCCCGGTGCGGATCGGCATGGCTGTGGTGGCCGCATGGGCTCCGACGCCGTCGAGCAGCAGGCTCCCCGACGGGCTTCCGTCGTCTCCGACGACCGCGCCGCCCTCTTCGTTGATCCGGGCGCCCGCGGTCATCACCGCGTTCTCGGGGGCACCCGCGTCATCCGGTGCCGCCGGGGGCGTCCCGGTCGAGTTGTTGAACGCCCATCGGGCCCCCAGCTGGGGCCGCTGTTGCACCATCGCACGTGCCTCGTCCGACGTGACGACTCGGTCGTGAACCCGCACGTCGTCGACGTCTCCGCCGAAGAATTCACCGTTGACGCCCCCGCGGTGCACCGCCCCGATCTGGAGCCCGCCCGGGGAGACCCACGGCTTCGCCTGGGCGTACGCGACCTCTCCGACCCGGTAGCCGTTGACGAACAGCCTCAGCTTGCCCGCCTTCGCGTCCGAGACACCCATGACATGGGTCCACTCGTTCGTCGTCGGCCCGAAGCAGGGAGTGCGGGGCGTTCCAGGCGCACCGGCCACCGGCGCCGTGCAGGCGGGCTGCTGTACCGAGATCAGCGGCGCCGACGCCGAGTCCTCGGTGTAACGGCCGAAGCTCCATTTCTTCGCGTACGCGGAGTAGTACAGCAGGAATTCGGATTGATGCACACCACGCTGATTGACGATCATTCTCGGCGTCGTACCCGTGGTGGCCGGCAGACGTACCCATGCCGATACGGAGAAGCTGCGGGTGCCGTCCACCTGCGGGCGTGCGGTGCGGATGTGGTCGTCGACTCCGTCGAGGTGCACAGCTTTCCCAGAGGTGCCGGCCGCCCCCGTGATGGCGCCGTTCTCCAACGTCGCAACGGTGGTTTCCGAGCGCCCGAACAGCAGTCCGGTCGTGGGCTCGTCAAGCGTCCATCGCGCCTTCGCGGGCAGACCTGTCGTCACTCGACGGCCTGCCGCCGCCTCGGCCACCTCCGTGGCCCCGAGAGCGCGGTCCCAGACCGAGAGATCGTCCAGGGCCCCGGACCACGGATCCGCCTGTGGGTCGCCGTCTTGCTTCATGCGTCCGAAATTCATCGCACCTCGGGCGGACCACATCGTGACGTTCGCGAGGGAAGCCGAGGAGACGCCGTCGACATAGAGCGTGAGGGTACGAGCCGCCGCGTCGTACACGCCTGCGAGGTGGGTCCACTGGCCCTCGACCGCTGGGGCGGTCGATGCGGCGGTGTACCACCCGTAGCCGGACGCGGTGTCGGCGGTGGTCGACTTGATCGCCCACTTGTCCCCGAGCAGTCCCATGGTGACGGACTGGTGCTGGCCGTACTGAGCGATGGCGGCGGAGTTCCTCGTGGGGAGGACGCCGACGGGCTTGACCCATCCGGAGAGCGTAAAGCTGCGGTCGGTGTCGACGATGGCTCGGTCAGTGGCCAGATAGCCCGTCTTGGTGTTGTTCAGACTCACGGCTGGCCCGCTGCCGTCATGTCCGGCAGGGTCGCTGGTGGCTCCGGCACCCGCGGTCGTCTCGAAGGTGCTCTCCGCTCCCGCGAGCGACGTTGCGCCCTGCTGTTCGTCCATGGACCAGCCGGCTCGCTGAGGATGCCCCACCAGGACATTGAAGTAGTAATTCTCAGGCTGTGAGGCGTTATTCGCCCCGTCGATGGACCGGACCGAGAGGAAGTGGGGTCCGGAAGTTTCGAGAAGCAGACTGACCGTCCGTGGGTCTCCGTCGGTCGTCGCAACCGTGTTGGCGGCCGAGGCCGTGGTGTCCAGCCCGTACTCGTACTTGACGACGTCGACCGCCGCACTGTCGAGCGTGAAGGTTCCGTATCTGCCGACCCCGTCGGTCGAGGGCAGCGCGTCGGAGTGTGTCTTGCTGCCGGGGAACTCACTGGACGATACGCGGGGCCCGTCGGGAAGACTGGTGTCGATGTTGATGTAACACCCGGTGGCGTCACCGTACGAACTCCATGGGCCCCATTCGGCCCCGTCCCAGGCACGCGCCTCCCACCCCACCCAGATGCCCTGGGGAATCGCGACGGGCAGCGAGACGGAGAACGGCGAGCCCGACGCCTTGAAGGAGCTGGAGGAAGGCGTCGTACCTTCCGCTCCCGTAGACCACCAGCGTCGCTTGTAGCCGGTCTTGTCGCCCGCGTCCCAGTTGACGGCGAACTGCACGCCAATCTTCTCGTTGTCCGGGTCGGTCGCGACGGCAGTGATCTGCGGCACGCGGTTGATCTTGACGCCAGTGGCAAGGCAGACCGACCCGGGCGACATGGTCAGCGACTTCATCGGGATCTGGCGGGGCGGGAGGTTGTAGTGGACCCGCAGGCTCGCGTCGTCCGTGAAGCGCTTCCACGCTGCGGGGTCCGACTCGTTCTCCGCCTTAAGGCCGAAGGTGATGTCCCGCCAGCCATTGGTGGCCGCTTGTTGCACCACGCTCTTGACGTTGGCAGCCCCGAACTCCAGAAAGCCGGGAGCGCAACTGGAGCTCCAGCCCTTGGCCGCTGTCACGGTCTGGAGCCATTTCTGCCAGAAGCCTGAGACCGTCGAGTTGTTGAAGGTCGTGCCCGGCCCGATCGCCTTGGTCAGATACAGCTGTACGGGTTTCGCACTACAGCTGTAGGAGTGAGACTCGTAGGCGTTGAACTCGGCCGACAGAATGTGCTTTCCGGCAAACTTGCCGGTCACCGGAATGCGGTAGTAGACCCGCTTCACATCAGCTGTGGCGCACCTGGGCGATGCACAGTAGCCCGTTCCGAAGTCGTGCACATATGTACTGTTGTACGTGAATTTATAGTAGGCCTGGTCTCCATAAGCCCGGGAGATACCGGCCCAGGCCGAGGTGTGCGGGGTGTCCCACGCGGGGTCGATGTGGACCGGGTAGACCGTGCGAGGATCCTGCAGGAGGGACTGTGCGGGGGTGAGGATCATCGCGTCGTCACCGCCCGTGCCGTGACCATCGGCCGTGAATTCCACGCCGACCGGCGCGGCGTGCGCTGCGCCGGGCACGGGAGCTTCGACGGAGGTGGCGCCGGGCAGGCTGGATGCGGCCCGCGCGCCGCGCGCGGCCGCTGCAGCGGGAGTCCCAGGGTTGCCCGGCCCCTCCTTGGCGCCGGCCGAGGAGTCGTACATCATCGGCTTGGGAGCGGTGAATACCGTTCCGCCTGCGCCCTTGTCGACCGCTTCCAGCGTGCCGTCGGCGTTCTCCCGCACGGCAATCCCCTCGGCGTTCAGCCCGAGGCGGAGCTGGGCGAGGTCCGGGTTCTTCGCCGCCTCCGGGGTGTTGACCACGAGCAACTGATTGAACCCTGTACGCGTGGCAATCAGCCGAAGGTCGACTCCGGGCAGGACCGACTGGTACGTGGCCGTCGCACCGTCGAGCTCAGGCTCCGGAAGCGGCTCAGGCCAGGTCAACTCGAGAACTTTGCCGGCGCGCGTCATCCGGACGAGAGGCTTGTCACCTCCCCCGGAGAAAGCGAGACCGGACAAGGCCGCCCGAGGTTCCACCATGCCGCCGGAAGCCCGCTCGAGGGCAGGGTCGATGTCCACCCACGCACCACTCTTGCGCGTGCGCACCGGCTGCGTGTGCGTGACCGACTCCAACGTCCCGTCCGGACGTGCCGTCACTTCGCTGAACTCGGTCCGCATCGACGCCACATCGACCGGCTTGCCGTTCTTCTTCGCCTTGGCGACGGCAAGGCTCTCCGGCGTGTCGGCGTTCTCCGACTGCGCGTCGACCTGCCCGCCGCCCTGCGTCGGCGCTGCGATGTCCGCCGCGGCGGGCACGGCACTCATTCCGGTGAAGGCACAGGCTGCCGCGACCGCTGTCGCAACACCTCGCCCAAGTCCCCATCGTGCGCGTCTGACTCTCATGACCCCCCAATTCCCCCCGCTTCAGGTACTGGAGGGAGTGAACGAGGCTGACCACGCTGACGTCAAAGGGTTATGTCACGTCACTCGTTGTACTCAGACCGCACAGATCCGACACTTTGGACCTATATACATGCGACAAACAGGGCAATTGCGCTCTCGCACGCATGAAACAAATCACACCAACTTTCGACATAGTCCGTCACTCGCGCCACGCCGTCGCCCGGCACGCCAGGGTCACCGTCGCCGCCGTGAGGGTCACGGCGCCGGCCAGGGGGAGCCAGGGGAGGGGGACGGTCGAGGTGGCGGAGGCGGTGACCAGGGAGGTGATGGTGTGGGCCGCCGGGGAGCCGGTGGTGACCAGGGCGAGCAGGGAGCCGAGGACCAGGGCAGCGAGGGAGAGGCCGCGGGCGTGGAGGAAGGGACGGGAGGTGAGGGTGCCGACGGCCGCGCCGGTCAGTACGCAGACGGCCGTGGCGAGGAGCCCGGCGGCGCCCGCCGCCACGGGGTCGACCCGGCGCAGGTCGCTCGTCGCCGTCACTGCGAGGGCCGCGACCGCGCCGACCGGCCCCGCGCAGCCCACGGCGGCCAGGACCGCCGCGACGTGGGCCCGTCGGCGGCCCGCCGCGGCCGCCACCACCCCGCGCGCGGCGGCCGGTTCCTGGCTCAGGCAGATCCGTACCACCCAGGCGGTCACCGGCAGCAGTCCGGCCACGGCGTAGCCGAGGGCGCCCAGCACGGGTTCTCCGGCGCGGAGGCCCACGACGAGGAAGACGCCATAGAGGAGGAGCGGGGCGAGCCAGCGCTGGGAGCGCAGGAGCAGGGCCGTGTGGTAGCGGACCAGTGCGGTCATACCCGTACGCCTTCGGTACTGAGGTGGTGGACGTGCCAGGCGGGGCGGGCGGTGAGCAGCGTGCGCAGCACCGCGTCGGAGTGGGCCGCGTCGACGGTCAGAGCCGTGGTCCCGTCCGGGCCGGGGGCGGACGCGGGCCGGCCCGGGAGCCCGTCGGGCAGCGCTCCCCCGCCGGAGACCACGATGCGCACCCGGACCCCGCCGGCAGAGGCCGGTTCCGGGAGCGCCCCGGAGACCGCGGGCGGAGTCCCGTGCGCTCGGGAGGCGGCGGCGCCGGAGACCGCGGCGCCGACGACCGCGGGCGGAGTCCCGTGCGCTCGGGAGGCGGCGGCGCCGGAGACCGCGGCGCCGACGACCGCGGGCAGAGTCCGGTGCGCCGGGGAGGCGGCAGCCCCGGAGGCCGCGGCGCCGACGGCCCCGGCCGGGGCCGGGTGGACCCGGCCCGTCGCCACCGCGTACACCGCGTCGGCCTCCCCCGCCAGTCTCCGCGGGTCGTGGTCGACGAAGACCACCGCCGCCCCGGCGGCGAGCCGGCCCCGGACCGCGTGGTCGAGTTCCCGGCGGGCCGCCGCGTCCAGGCCGGTCCACGCCTCGTCCAAGACCAGCAGCTCCGGGTCCGCGAGGAGGGCCTGGGCGACGGCGACCTTCTGGCTGCTGCCCTTGGAGAGTGCGGCGAGCGGGGTGTCGGCGAAGCCGCTCCCGCCGAAGCGTTCCAGCCACTCCCCCGCCCGCGCCTCCGCCTCCGCCCCGCCGAGGCCCTGGACGCGGCCGAGGTGGCGGAGATAGCCGCGCGCGGTGAACGGCAGGGCGGCCGGGAAGCGTTCGGGGACGTACGCCGTGCGGGCGGGGCGGCCCGTGATCCGCCCCTCGGAGGGCGCGTCGATCCCCGCGATCAGCCGCAGCAGGGTGGACTTGCCGGAGCCGTTGCCCCCGATGACCCGCACCAGGGCGCCGGCGGGCAGCGCGAGGTCGGCGCCGCGCAGCACCCACGAGCCGCGCAGGCCGTAGCGGCGGCCCACCCCCGCCAAGCGCGTGGGGGACACGGTCAGTTGGCCGACGCCTTCTGCGGGGTCAGCTCGCTCGGCCGGACGATGACGAAGCCCTCGCCCTCCAGCTTGAGCTGGACCGCCTCGCCCGAGCCGCCGCGCATCATCGAGCCGAAGGACTGCGAGCGGTGCAGGGAGGGGTGCAGGCGCTCGCTCCAGCCGACGACGGCGTCGGTGTCGACGAAGACCGGCAGCTGCGGGGAGACCGGGATGACGATCGGGGTGCCGTCGCAGACCAGGGCGATCTTGCCGTGACCGGAGAAGACGCTGTTGAAGAGGCCGCCGCCGGTCATGCCGGCGCCCTTCACGGTTTTGATCTCGTACGAGAGGGTGGGGTCGAAGCAGAGGACGTTGCGGCCGTTCACGGTGAGCGCGTCGTGCTGCTCGATCTCGACGATGAAGCAGTTCTGCGCCTCGTGCGCGAACCAGGCCTCGCCCTGCCCGCGCACGGCCATCAGCGCCAGCCCCTCGCCCGTGACGGCGCGCTTGAGCATGCCGCCGAGGCCCTGGCCCTTGCGCTCGAACTGGAGGTCCCCGCGGAAGGCGATCATCGAGCCCTGGCGGGCGTGCATCTCGCCCTGGACGGTGTACTTCACGGACTTCGCGTTCTGGAGGGTCATCCCCGGAAACGTCGCGGCGTCGGCAAGGTGTTCGCCGGTGAACAGATCACTTTTCATGCTCGCATCCTGACCCGGAATCGGTCGTTCCTACAAGAATCGCCCGTCGCGGGCGGTGGACGGCCGCGATGGCAGACTTGCCGGGTGAGCAGCAACGAGACCGATCCCCGCGACGACAAGCCCCAGTTCGTCCTGCCCCTCGTCGTCCGGGTGGAGCGCGCCGAACCCCCCGCCCGTACCGACGCCCTGCAGACGGCGGCCCGCGCCGTGCTGGCGATCCTCACCGACGCACGCGCGCACGGCGACGGGGAGTGGGCGCGGGTCATGACCGAATGGCAGGACGCCCGGATCCGGAAGGTCGTGCGCCGGGCGCGCGGCGCGGAGTGGCGCCGGGCGGCCGCCCTGCCCGGCATCACCGTCCACGGGGAGACCGCGGAGGTGCGGGTCTTCCCGCCGGTCCCGCTGGACGGCTGGCCCAAGGAGCTGGTCAAGCTCCAGGTCTCCGGCACCGACCTGGAGGACCCGGCCGAGCCCGGCGACGTACCGGCCGGGGCCGCGCGGCTGTGGCTCAATCCCGGCCTCGAGATGTCCGCGGGGAAGGCGATGGCGCAGGCCGGGCACGGGGCGCAGCTCCTCTGGTGGGCGATGCCGGAGCCGGACCGGGAGGCCTGGCGCGAGGCCGGGTTCCCGCTGGCGGTGCGGACGGCGGACCCGGCGCGCTGGGCTGCGCTGACGACGAGCGGCCTGCCGGTGGTACGGGACGCCGGATTCACGGAGATCGCTCCCGGTTCGTGCACGGTGGTGTCCGACTTCCCGGCCGCGGGTCGGCTCCTCGGCTGAACGCACCTCCCTCCCCGTGCGTATCTCCTCATATCGCCAAGGAGGTTGAACCGCTGCCCGTGAGGCGGTTCAGTCTGCGGTACCACGAACGTACGGGAGACACCTTGTCGCTACGCGTCAACGGGACGGCACTCATCATCGCGGCGCTCGTCGCCACGGTCGGCGCGCTCGCCTTCCCCGTCTGGTCCTATGCCGACCGCTCCGGCACCGGAGAGGCCAATCTCAACGCCTCGTCCGTGGCCACCCAGTGGGGGCCGCTCTCCGCCACCGACCGGGACTTCCTGGTGAAGGTGCGGCTGGCCGGCCTCTGGGAGCTACCGGCCGGACAGCAGGCCATCGAGCGCGCCCCCAGCAAGGCGATGGTGGAGTGCGGCGACCACCTCGTCGTCGGCCACACCGACCTGGACCGGCGGGCGCGGACCGTGGCGGCGCAGTTGGGCGTGGAGCTGCCCAATCAGCCCACCGACCAGCAGCAGGGCTGGCTGCGCGAGCTGACGGCGTCGCGCGGGGAGGAGTACGAGCGGAAGTTCGCGAACCTGCTCCGCAACGCGCACGGCAAGGTCTTCGCGCTGATCGCCGAGGTCCGGCACACCACCCGCAACACCCTGATACGCCAGCTGGCGAGTGACGCGAACCAGACGGTCCTCGACCACATCACCATGCTGGAGGCGACCGGGATGGTCGACTTCGACGCGCTGGCGAACGAGGCCGCCGGGCGCAAGACGTCGAGCCCGACGGGGCCGCCCGCGGTGCCGTCGCCCGGCGTGCCGACGCCGGTGGTCCCGTCGGGGACGGACCAGTCGTTCACCTCCCGGCCGGTGCCGGACGGGGGGATCGTCACCCCGCACTCCTAGGGCATGTCCGGATAGCGGCGCCATCGGGGCCGGGTGCGCCGGAACCTCAAATCAACCTCTGAACGTCCCTCCGGCTGGATTCGAACGGATCCGGCGGGGCCATCACACCGGGGACTGAAGGAGGGGGACATGACGGAACTCGGCATCGGCATCGGCTGGCGGCCCGAGATCGCGGACGCGGTGGAGGCGCTGCCCGGCGTCGACTGGGTGGAGGTCGTCGCGGAGAACCTCTGCGCCGGCCACCTCCCCGACTCCCTGACCCGGCTGCGCTCGCGAGGGGTCACGGTCGTCCCGCACGGGGTGTCGCTGGGCATCGGCGGCGCGGACCGTCCGGACGCCGGGCGGCTCGCGGAGCTGGCGGCGAAGGCGACGGCGCTGGGGGCGCCCCTGGTGACGGAGCACATCGCGTTCGTCCGGGCCGGGGGCCCGCTGACCGCGACCTCCGTCCTGGAGGCGGGGCACCTGCTGCCGGTCCCCCGCACCTGGGACGCGCTCGACGTGCTCTGCGAGAACGTCCGGATCGCGCAGGACGCCCTGCCGGTGCCGCTGGCCCTGGAGAACATCGCGGCGCTGATCTCGTGGCCCGGCGAGGAGCTGACGGAGGGGCAGTTCCTCGCGGAGCTGGTGGAGCGTACGGGGGTACGGCTCCTCATCGACGTCGCCAACCTCCACACCAACCACGTCAACCGCGGCGAGGACCCGTCGAAGGCCCTCTCCGAGCTGCCGGTCGAGGCGATCGCGTACGTGCACGTCGCCGGCGGCCTCGAGCGCGACGGCGTCTGGCACGACACCCACGCCCATCCGGTCACCGCCCCCGTCCTCGCGATCCTGTCCGACCTGGCCTCCCGGGTCGCCCCGCCGGGAGTCCTGCTGGAGCGGGACGACCACTTCCCGGCGCGGGCGGAGCTGGCGGCGGAGCTGACCTCGATCCGCGAGACCGTGGCCGCGGGGCGCCGACGGGGAGCCCGGGAGCAGGCCGGGCAGGAGGCCCGCGCGGAGGGCCCGCTGCTCATCGGCGCGGGCGCCCGAGTCTCGGGCGGCCCGATGCCGGTGCCGCCGGCCGCCCCCGGTACGGGGACGCGTACGGACGCGGACACGGACTCCGGTACGCGTCCTACGGGTACGGACGCGGGTACGGGCTCCGGTACGCGGACCAGTACGGACGCGGACACGGACTCAGGTCCGCGCCGTGCGGGTACGGCTTCGCGCGCGGCCGCCGCCGGCACCGGCGCCGCCCGGGAGCGGCTCGCCCTCGACCAGGCCGCGGTGCTCTCCGCGCTGGTCGCCGGGACGCCCGCCCCCGAAGGCTTCGACTCGCGCCGGCTGGGGGTGCAGAGCCGCGCGCTGTCGGCCAAGCGGGCCGATGTCGTCGCCAAGGTCGCCCCCGAGCTCCCGGAGATCCTGGGCACGGGCTTCCGGCCCGCGTTCCTCGCGTACGCCAGGTCCCGCCCCATGACCGGCGGTTACCGCCGCGACGCGCTCGACTTCGTCGAGCATCTGCTCGTCGCCGGACGCCCCGAAGACCCTGATGCCCGACACCGGCTCACCCAGTGGTGGCAGGACCGTTCCGGTTCCCGCCCGCCGGGCCCGGTCACCCGCCTGGCCCGGGCCGCCCGCGCCGCGCTCGTACGAAGGTGAGAGACCGATGAACACGATCGCCGTCCTCTACTACCTGGCCGCCGCGGCGGCCGTGGTCACCCTGATCGTCATGACCTCCCGCACCCGCTCCGGCAACGGCGGGCAGATCCACGACCGTCACGAGGCCGCCTTCCTCAACGGCGGCCCCGCCAGGGTCGTCGACGCGGCCCTCGCCGCCCTCCACGCCGACGGCCGGATCGCCGTCGGCGGCCCGGGCATCGTCTCCGTGCTGCGCCCCGCCCCCCGCGACCACGTCGAGCGCGCCCTCCTCCAGGAGCACGCGGCCGCCCCGCACGGCGCCCTGCACCATCTGCGTCTGATGACCATGAGCCACCCGGCCGTCCAGGAGATCGGCGACGGACTGGCGGCGCGCGGGCTGATCGTGGCGCCCCGGGTGCGCCGCACCGCGATCCGCTGGAGCGTGACCGTCGGCATCGTCTCCTTGGCCATGGTGCCCGTCTCGCTGATCCTCACGATCGCCGAATTCGCCGGCACGGACAGCCAGGAGATGTACGTCCCGTTCTTCCTCAAGGTGCTGCCCGCCCTGGTCGGCGCCGGGATCACCGCCGCCGTCTGCGGAGCGATCGCCTCCCGGCGGGTCCCCCCGGCGGGCCGCGGCGCCGTCCTCGCGTACGGACAGGCCCACGGACACATCGCCGACGCCGGGCAGCTGGTCGCCCTGCACGGACTGCGCGCCCTGCCGGACCCGCTGCTGCGGGAGCAGTTGCTGACCGCGGCCCGGATCCGGGTCCCCCGCGCCTCCACCCGCCGGACCCACCACAGCCACTCGTCCACGGCCGACTCGTCCGCCGCCTTGGTCACCGTGTGGTGCGCCGCCAGCACGGGCGGCGGCAGCGGCGGGGGCGGCTGCGGCACGGGCGGAGGGGGCGGCGGAGGCTGCTCGGGCGGATCGTGCTCCGGAGGCGGCGGCGGGGGTGGCGGCGGCTGCTCCGGTTCCAGCGGAAGTTCGTGCTCCAGTTCGAGTTCCAGCGGGAGTTCGTGCTCCAGCGGCGGCGGTTCGAGCTGCGGCGGCGGCTCCAGCAGCTGACCGCACCCCTGCCCCTCCCTCGCGCCCCGGCCGTCCGACGGCCGGGGCGCGCGCGGTCGCCCGAGGGGGCGCGCCGGGGGCATCCGGGGCGACACCCGCCGACGGTCCTTTACTTCCCGCGCCGGCCCGCCAACGATCCCTGTGTTCCGCATGCGCGCGTGCCCGCGCGCGCCCGGGCACGAAGACGCGCGGGCGAGCATCGGGCACGGGCGCACGCACGCATCCGGGGACGTCCCGCTTGCCCGCACGCGCACGAAGGTAGGGCCGATGAGAACGCTCGCACGGTACGGAGCCCTCGGATCGCTGGTCCTCACGTCCCTGGTCCTCGCCTCCCAGGCCGCGGTGCCCGCCGCACCCGCCGGAGCCCTGGACACCGCGCCCGCCGCACCGGCCAGGGCCACGGACACCTCGCCCGCCGAGACCCGCGGCCTGCTCGCGGCCGCCTCACGCGCCGCCGCCGAGGGCATCGACTGGGGCGCCTGCCCGGCGGCCGAGAGGCTCCCCGCCTCCGTGCGCTGCGGCACCGTCCGCGTCCCCCTCGACTACGCCGACCCCGACGGCCCCCGGATCGGACTCACCGTCAGCCGGACCGGGGCCTCCGGTCCGGCCTCCGGCCGTCAGGGCGCGCTGGTCTACAACCCGGGCGGCCCCGGCGCCTCCTCGACGTCCTTCCCGCTGGTCGCCGGGCTCCCCGTGTGGAAGCGGATCTCCGCCGCGTACGACCTGGTCGGCTACGCCCCGCGCGGGGTGACGGGCAGCTCCGCGCCGGTGTCCTGCCAGGATCCCGCCGACCGCGTCAAGGGCCCCACCCCGGCGCCCTCCCAGCCGTCGGAGGTCTACAAGCAGGAGCGGATCGCCCGCGCGAAGACGTACGCCCAGGGCTGTGCGCGGCGCACCGGCGCCGGTCTGCGCCACTACCACTCGCTCAACAACGCCCGCGACCTGGACGTGTTGCGCGCCGCGCTGGGCGAGCCGCGGCTGACGTTCATGGGCGCCTCGTACGGCACGTACTTCGGCGCGCTGTACGCGACGCTCTTCCCGGAGCGGGTGCGCCGGATGGTCTTCGACGCACCGGTGAACCCCGATCCCCGGCAGGTCTGGTACGCCAACAACCTCGACCAGTCCCTGGCGTTCGAGCGCCGGTGGGCCGACTTCCGCGGCTGGGTGGCCAAGCACCACGGGACGTACGGCCTGGGGTCCACGGCGGAGGCGGTGCTGGCGAGCTACGAGAAGGTGCGCGTCGCGCTCGCGGCCCGCCCGGCGGGCGGGAAGGTGGGCCCGGGGCAGCTGCACGCGGCGATGATCCAGGTCGGCTACCACGACGGTTACTGGCCCCCGCGGGCCGCCGCGCTGGCACGGTTCCTGAAGGGCGACCCGAAGCCGCTGATCGAGCAGGCCGCGCCGGCGGAGGGGCCGGTGCGCGAGGGCGACCCGGATCCCGGCAACGGCAGGGCCGTCTACACGGCGGTCGAGTGCAACGACGCCCCCTGGCCGGAGGACTTCGCCGTGTGGGACCGGGACAACACCCGGCTCGCGAAGCTCGCCCCGTTCGAGACCTGGGACAACGCCTGGATGAACCTGCCGTGCGCCTACTGGACGGCGCCGCGCCGGACGCCGGTGGACGTCCGGACCGGGGCGGGCGTGCTGCCGCCGGTGCTCATCCTGGCGGCCGAGCGGGACGCGGCCACGCCGTACGAAGGGGCCCTGGAGCTGCAGCGCAGGCTGTGGGGGGCGGCGCTCGTGACCGAGCGGGACGCGGGGACGCACGGGATCGGCGGCGGGCCGAACAGCTGCGTGAACCGGCATCTGGAGACGTATCTGCTCACCGGCGAGGTGCCAGGCGCGACGGCGGCGCGGGCCGGGGCACCGGGAGGGGCCGGGACGCCGGCCGGGGAAAGGACGCCGGTGCGGCGCGCGTCGTGCGCGCCGCACCCGGAGCCGGACCCGGTGTCGCTGGAACGGCGTTCGGAGCTCCGTCCGCCGTCTGATCTTCCGGGTCGAGGGGTGGCGGCCCGGCTGGGCGCCGGGTCGTCACCAGGTCGGTAGGACGGGCCGTCAGGCCAGGCCCGCCACCAGCTCGGCGACGCTCTTGCGACGGCCGGTGTAGAACGGGACCTCCTCGCGGACGTGCATCCGCGCCTCGGAGGCCCGCAGGTGGCGCATGAGGTCGACGATCCGGTACAGCTCGTCGGCCTCGAAGGCGAGCAGCCATTCGTAGTCGCCGAGCGAGAAGGAGGCGACCGTGTTGGCACGGACGTCGGGGAAGCCGCGGGCCATCTTGCCGTGGTCCGCGAGCATCCGGCGACGGTCCTCGTCCGGCAGCAGGTACCAGTCGTAGGAGCGCACGAAGGGGTAGACGCTGACGTAGTCGCGGGGCGTCTCGTCGGCCAGGAAGGCCGGGATGTGCGACTTGTTGAACTCGGCGGGGCGGTGCAGCGCCATGTTGGACCAGACCGGCTCCAGGGCGCGGCCGAGCCGGGTGCGGCGGAAGAGGTTGTACGCCTCCTGGAGCTCGTCGCTCGTCTCGGCGTGCCACCAGATCATCACGTCGGCGTCGGCGCGCAGACCGGAGAGGTCGTACGTGCCGCGGACGGTGATGTCCTTGGCGGCGAGCTGGTCGAAGAGCTCCTGGACCTCGTCGGCGAAGCCGGCGCGGTTCTCGGGCAGGACGTCGCGCAGCTTGAACACGGACCACAGGGTGTAGCGGATGACCTCGTTGAGGTCCTTCGCCTTCTTACCGGCGTTCGGGATCTTTTCGGGCGCACTCATACGCCTATTCTCGCCCGTCACGGACAGTGCCCCGCACCAGGGTCGGTGGTTTGCGACGTGGCGATGATCTCCCCGGCCGTTTCCCCGGCGTACGCCCGGCCTCCGGCCCCGGCCGTCACCCCGCCCGCCCGGCGGAGGCGTCGGCGAGGAGTTCGTCGGCCGCGCGGTGGGCGGAGGCGATGCAGGCGGGGATGCCGACCCCGTCGTACGCGGCCCCGGCGAGGCGCAGCCCGGGCAGTGCGGCGACGGCCTCGCGGGCGCGGGCGACGCGGTCGAGGTGGCCGACGGGGTACTGCGGCAGGCCGTCGATCCAGCGGGTGACGGTGGTGGCGACGGGCCGGGCGGCCAGGCCGGTCGCGGCGGCCAGGTCCTTCGCGGAGGCCGCGACGAGGTCGGCGTCGTCGCGGTGGACCTGCTCCTCCTCGCCGTAGCGGCCGACGGAGGTGCGCAGGACGAAGAGGTCGGGGGCGGCGTCGGCGACCCACTGCCACTTCCGGGCGGAGAAGGTGGAGGCCTTGATGGTGTGGCCGTCGACCGGGGGCACGAGGAAGCCGGAGCCGGGCAGGGCGGCGCGGAGGTCGCTCCGCCGGAAGGCGAAGGTGACCAGGGCCATCGAGGCGTACTCGACGGTGTCGAGCTGCGCGGCGGCGGCCGGTGCCTCGTCGGCGAGGAGGGCGGCGGCGGCCCAGGTGGGCGTGGCGAGGACGACCGCGTCGGCGTGGTGCACCCGGTCGCCGGCGACGATCCGCCATCGCGTGCCGGGGGTCCCGCCGTCGGCGGCGGCCGCGAGGCGGGCGGCGGCGGAGGCGGAGGCGACGGCGGCACCGGCCACGGTGGCGGAGGCCAGGCCCGCGGCGGCGGCGGACAGGCCTGCCGTGGCGGCGGCGTCCGGGTGTCCGGCCCCGGGGCGCGCGTCGGACTCCTCGGCCGTGACGCGGCGGAGTTCGGTCACCGGGGCGTGGGTCAGGATCTCTCCGCCGGCCGCGCGGATCGCGTCCGCCACGGCTCCGGGCAGGGTGCCGATGCCGCCCTCGATGCCCGCGAAGACCGAGCCGCCGAGTCCGGTGGCCGCTCCGGCCGCGTCGGCCGGGGTGGCGGCGCCGGCCTGCTGGACGGCGCGGACGGCGGCGGAGAGGGTGGGGTGGGTACGGGCGGCCTCGAAGAGCGCGGGCACCGCGGCCCGCAGGGAGATGCGGTAGGCGTCTCCGGCGTAGACGCCGCCGAGGAGCGGCTCGACGAGTCGGTCGACGACCTCGTGGCCCATCCGTTCGGAGACGTACGCGCCGATGGCGATGTCGTCGCCGATCTCGGTGGGCGGCAGGTCGAGATCCCGCCCGACGGCGCGGACGCCCGCGTCGGAGAGGAGCCCGGCGACGGCCGCGCCGCCGGACGGGACGCCCATGACGTGCCCCTTGGGCATGGGGATCAGTTCGCCGCGCGACCATACGGACGCGGTGGTGGTGGCCGGCGCCGTGAGCCGGTCGCCGAGGCCGACGGCGGTCGCGAGCGCGACCGCCTCGGGGCGCCGGGCGAGCAGCGATTCGGCGCCGAGGTCGACGGGGGCGCCGGCGATCTCCCCGGCGAGGAGCTTGCCGCCGACGCGGTCGCCGCCTTCGAGGAGGGTGACGCGCACGCCCGCCGTGGCCAGGCGGTGCGCGGCGGCGAGTCCCGCGATGCCGCCTCCCACGACGACGACGTGCCCCAGCGACCTGCCCGTGGTGTCCGCGTTCATGGGTCCACTCTCTCAAACGAGGCCGCCGAGCCGTTCCGAGGCCGGAACGTGACCACTTCGCTACCGGTGGAGGGCAACCCGCTCCCCCCTCCCGAACGTCGAACGATCGACATTCACCACCACCACCCTGGGGGGATCCGGATGCGTGCAGCACGCATGACGGCCGTGGCGCTGCTGACGGCCTCGCTGGCCCTGACCGGCTGCGCCGCGTCGGACGGCGCCGGCGACGAGAAGAGCGTGAGCGGCGCCGAGGAGGCCGCCCGGGCGCCGGGCCCCGAGGGTGCCGCCGACAACGACAACGCCTCGGGCGAGGACCGGGCCGGGGCGACGCAGGAGGGGCAGCGGGGGGCGGAGGCCCGCAAGCCCGCCGCCGCGCCCCGGCAGCACGTCATCCGTACCGCCGAACTGGCCGTGGAGGTCGGGGACGCGACGAAGGCGCTGGCCACCGCCCGGCGGGTCACCGAGGCCGCGGGCGGCCACGTCGCCAACGAGTCGACGGAGCGGGCCGACGACACGCACACCACCTCGCGGGTGGTGCTGCGGGTGCCGCAGGAGCGTTATGAGTCGGTCCTGCGGGAGCTGGCGGGCACCGGCAGGCTCCTCTCGCGGACCGCGGACGCCAAGGACGTCACCGAGCAGGTGGTCGACGTCGAGAGCCGGATCGCCACCCAGCGGGCGAGCGTGGCACGGGTGCGCGCGCTGATGGACCGGGCGACGCAGCTGAGCGAGGTGGTGACCCTGGAAGGGGAGCTGAGCCGCCGTCAGGCCGATCTGGAGTCGCTGCTGGCCCAGCAGGCGTCGCTGAAGGACCGTACGACACTGGCGACCGTCACCCTCTCCCTCACCGAGAAGGGGACGGAGCGGCCGTCCGAGGGCGAGGACCGGCCCGGCTTCCTCGACGCGCTCGCCGGCGGCTGGGGCGCGCTGGTGACCGCGCTCGCCTGGGTGCTGGTCGTGCTGGCGGCGCTGGCGCCGTGGCTGGCGGTGGCGGCGGTCCTGTACGCGGTGTGGCGCTGGCTGGTCCGGCCGCGGCTGCCCCGGCGTCCCGCCCCGCAGCTGCCCCCGCGTCCCTTCCCCGCGCCGGGAGCCCGCCCGTCGGAGGCGGCGCCGGGAGCGGGCCCGTCCGCGGCGGCGCCCGCGCAGCGGGAGGACTGAACGGCCGCTGCGACGTAGCGTGTTCGTATGAGTGAACGACTGGTGATCATCGGTGGGGACGCGGCGGGGATGTCCGCCGCGTCGCAGGCACGCAGGCTCCGCAAGCCCGAGGAGCTGGAGATCGTCGCCTTCGAGCGGGGGCGTTTCGCCTCGTACTCCGCCTGCGGCATCCCGTACTGGGTCGGCGGGGACGTCGACGCGCGCGACGAGCTGATCGCCCGGACCCCCGAGGAGCATCGGGCGCGGGACATCGATCTGCGGATGCGCACCGAGGCGACCGAACTGGACCTGGCGGGGCAGCGCGTGCGCACCCGGGACCTGGAGTCGGGCGCCGAGACGTGGACCGGCTTCGACAAGCTGGTGATCGCGACCGGCGCCCGCCCGGTCCGGCCTCGGCTGCCGGGGATCAATGCGCGGGGCGTGCACGGCGTGCAGACGCTGGACGACGGGCAGGCGCTGCTCGACTCCCTGGAGCGGACGCGGGGCCGCCGGGCGGTCGTCGTGGGCGCGGGGTACATCGGCGTGGAGATGGCCGAGGCGCTGCTGAAGCGCGGTTACGAGGTGACCGTCCTCAACCGCGGCGAGCAGCCGATGTCCACGCTGGACCCGGACATGGGCCGCCTGGTGCACCGGGCGATGGACGGGCTCGGCATCAGGACGGTCGTCTCGTCGGCGGTCACCGAGGTCCTCACCGGCGCGGACGGGCGGGTCCGCGCGGTGGCGACGGAGGACGCCGAGTACCCGGCGGACGTGGTGGTCCTGGGCATGGGCGTGGAGCCGGAGACGACACTGGCGCGGGCGGCCGGCCTGCCGACGGGGACGTACGACGGGCTGCTCACGGACCTCGCGATGCGGGTGCGGGGCCACGAGAACGTGTGGGCGGGCGGCGACTGCGTCGAGGTGCTCGACCTCGTGTCGGGCCGTGAGCGCCACATCGCCCTGGGGACGCACGCCAACAAGCACGGCCAGGTCATCGGCGCGAACGTGGGCGGCGACTACGCCACCTTCCCCGGCGTGGTGGGGACGGCGGTGTCGAAGGTGTGCGAGCTGGAGATCGCGCGGACGGGCCTGCGCGAGAAGGACGCCCGCGCGGTGGGGCTGCGGTACGTGACGGTGAGGGTGGAGTCGACCAGCCGGGCGGGCTACTACCCCGGGGCGGCCCCGATGACGGTGAAGATGCTGGCCGAGCGCCGCACGGGCCGGCTCCTCGGGGTGCAGATCGTGGGCCGTGAGGGGGCGGGGAAGCGGGTGGACGTCGCGGCGGTGGCGCTGACGGCCGGGATGACGGTGGAACGGATGACGGCCCTGGACCTCGGCTACGCCCCGCCCTTCTCGCCGGTGTGGGATCCGGTCCTGGTCGCGGCACGGAAGGCGCAGGCGGCGGTGCGCGCGGCGGGCTAGTCGTGTCCCCGCGGCGATGCCCGTCACCCCCGGGGGTGACGGGCATCGGCCTGCCGAGCGCGGTGCCGCCGGGGCGTACGCGGTGTCAGACGGCGGTGTGCGTGTGGACGTACTCCACCAGGCGGGTCAGCGCGTCCGGGTCGGTGGTCGGCAGCACGCCGTGGCCCAGGTTGAAGACGTGGCCCTCCAGGCCCTTCGCGGCGGCCAGGACCTCGTCCGTCTTGGCCTCCACCGCCTCGCGCGTCGAGAAGAGCACGGCGGGGTCCAGGTTGCCCTGGAGCGCCTTGCCGGGGCCGACGCGGCGGACGGCCTCGTCCAGCGGGACGCGCCAGTCGACGCCGACGACGTCCGCGCCCGCCTCGCCCATGAGGCCGAGGAGTTCGCCCGTGCCGACACCGAAGTGGATGCGCGGCACGCCGTAGGAGGCGACGGAGTCGAAGACCTTCGTGGACGCGGGCATCACCGATCGGCGGTAGTCGGCCGGGGCGAGGGCGCCCACCCAGGAGTCGAAGAGCTGGACGGCGGAGGCGCCCGCCTCGATCTGGACCTTGAGGAAGGCCGAGGTGATCTCGGCGAGGCGGTCGAGCAGATCGGCCCACAGCTGCGGGTCGCCGTACATCAGCGCCTTGGTGTGCTCGTGGTTGCGGGACGGGCCGCCCTCCACGAGGTAGCTCGCGAGGGTGAACGGCGCGCCGGCGAATCCGATCAGAGGGGTGGATCCCAGCTCGGCGGTGAGCATGCCGATGGCCTCGGTGACGTACGCGACGTCCTCGGGGGTCAGGTCGCGCAGCCGGGCCAGGTCGGCGCGGGTGCGGATCGGTTCGGCGACGACCGGGCCGACACCGGGCTTGATGTCGAGGTCGATGCCGATGGCCTTGAGCGGGACGACGATGTCGCTGAAGTAGATCGCCGCGTCGACCTTGTGGCGCCGTACGGGCTGCAGCGTGATCTCGGTGACCAGCTCGGGCCGCATGCAGGACTCGAGCATCGGGATGCCCTCGCGGACCTTCAGGTACTCGGGCAGCGAGCGCCCCGCCTGCCGCATGAACCAGACCGGCGTGTGCGGCACCGGCTCACGCCGGCACGCCTTCATGAACGCGGAGTCGTACGTCTGCGGCTGCTGCTTCGTCTGCTGGCCCGTGGGGGCGTCGTTGGCACTCACGCCCAGAATCTTCGCATGTGCGCGGAAGCCGCTCGCCCGGGCCGGGTGTCCCTCCCTGCGCGGGGGCCCCGTTCCGCCTACTCTTCCCGGCATGGCTGCGGCTCAGGGACATTTTTCCGATCATTCCGAAGGCGACGAGGAGACGGACGGGACGGCGGGCACCACGGAGACGAATCCCGTGCCGCCCGTGTTCCGGCGGGCGGTGGAGGCGCTGCGTTCGGCCCGGCTGCGGCCGGAGATCGAGATGGATCCGACCCGGCCTCCGCAGCGGCTCGCGCCGTACGCGTACGCGCTGGAGGCGGCCGTCGTCGACGGCGAGGACGACCTGGCCGACGGCCGGCTGGTCCTCCTGCACGACCCGGCCGGGCACGACACCTGGAAGGGCACCTTCCGGCTGGTGACGCTGGTACGGGCGGAGCTGGAGCCCGAGATGGCCGCGGACCCGTTGCTGCCGGAGGTGTGCTGGTCCTGGCTGACCGGCGCGATGGAGGCGCGGGGCCTGCTGTTCGCGGAGGCGAGCGGCACCGTGACGATGGCCGGTTCCCACTACTTCGGGGGACTCGCGGACCGCCGTCCCGCGACCCAGATCGAGATCCGGGCGTCCTGGACACCGCAGGAAGGACTCGGCGGGGTCCCGGACACGGGCTCGCACCTGGCCGCCTGGTGCGATCTGCTCTGCCAGATCGCCGGCCTCCCGCCGTCCTCGCCCGAGCAGACGGAGGGCACCGCCCCGGGCGCGGGCGTCGTCTCCCTGCCCCAGCGCCGGGGCCCGCAGCAGGCTTAGGGCGTGTGCCGGAGGTCCCGTCCGGAGGGTCCGCAGCGGGGTCCGCGGGCGGCTTCGGGACCGCCCCCGGGGGAGGCTCACTCGTAGGATGATCGATCACCCGTCCGAATTGCCCGAATTGTTACTCACCAAATCGTGATCATTCCCTAAAGGCGGGCGCCCCAGCTGCCGAAGAGGTCATTGACCCCTTCACCGCTCGGGTCGCCCCCGGCTTCTTCCCCGAGCCGGCTCCGTCCCGCATCTCCCCAGGAGGCCGTGTGTCCGTTCTCCTCGAGCAGCCCGCAAGCCTGGTCGCCTACCGCCCGAACAAGCCGACCGCGATGGTCGTCGTGGCCGACCCGCGCGTCCGCTCCACCGTCACCCGCCACCTGTGGGCCCTTGGAGTACGCGACGTCATCGAGGCGTCCTCCATCGCGGAGGCCCGCCCCCGCGTGGGAAGCCCCCGCGACATCTGCGTGGCCGACGTCCACCTTCCCGACGGCAGCGGCCTCACGCTGCTGTCCGAAACCCGCGCCGCGGGGTGGCCCAACGGCCTCGCCCTCTCCGCGGCCGACGACATCGGCGCCGTGCGCAACGCCCTGGCCGGCGGCGTCAAGGGCTATGTCGTCACCGGTACGCGTACGAACATCGGGCATCCCACCCGCCCCGGCGCCGCCCCCATCGGCGCCGCGGCAGCCCGCCTCGGCCACCGCCGCCCCCCGGGTGCCCCGAGCCACCCGGGCGGCTACCGCGAGCTCTCCGGCCGTGAGGTCGAAGTTCTCCGTCTGGTCGCCGAGGGACAGTCGAACAAGGCCATCGGCGTCTCGATGGGCCTGTCCGCACTGACCGTCAAGAGCCACCTCGCCCGGATCGCCCGCAAGCTGGGCACCGGGGACCGGGCCGGCATGGTCGCGGTGGCGCTGCGCACCGGGATCATCCACTGACCCGGGCGGCCCCCTGAACGGCTGACAGAAGATCGGCGCCTGTCGACGGAACGTTCCGTCGGCAGGCGCTTGCCGTTCGCAGATACCCTTGACAGGTGACCGACGCCCAAGAGACCGCAGCAGACACCGCACTGCGAACCACCGGGGGCGCCCCTCCGGACGACGACGTCCCTGCGAACGGGCTGCCGATCCCCTTGCTGGAGCCCCGCGAGGGCATCCCGCCCGTCGTGGCGACCGACGAGGCCCTCGCCGAGGTGATCGCCGCCTTCGCGGCCGGCCGCGGCCCCGTCGCCGTCGACGCCGAGCGCGCCTCCGGCTACCGCTACGGCCAGCGGGCCTATCTCGTCCAGCTGCGCCGCGAGGGCGCGGGCAGCGCCCTCATCGACCCGGTCGGCTGCCCCGATCTTTCGGGCCTCGGCGAGGCGCTCACCGGGACCGAGTGGATCCTGCACGCGGCGACCCAGGACCTCCCCTGCCTGCGCGACATAGGCATGGTGCCGACGCGGCTCTTCGACACCGAGCTGGCCGGCCGGCTCGCCGGCTTCCCCCGGGTCGGCCTCGGTGCGATGGTCGAGTCCGTCCTCGGCTACGCCCTGGAAAAGGGCCACTCCGCGGTGGACTGGTCCACCCGCCCGCTGCCCGAGCCCTGGCTCCGGTACGCCGCGCTGGACGTCGAGCTCCTCGTCGACCTGCGTGACGCACTGGAGAAGGAGCTGGACCGGCAGGGCAAGCTCGAGTGGGCCCTGCAGGAGTTCGACGCGATCGCCGCGGCCCCGCCCGCGCCGCCGCGCAAGGACCCCTGGCGGCGCACCTCCGGCATGCACAAGGTGCGGCGCCGTCGCCAGATGGCCGTGGTCCGCGAGCTGTGGACGGCCCGGGACCGGATCGCCCAGCGGCGGGACGTCTCGCCGGGCAAGGTGCTGAGCGACGCGGCGATCGTCGAGGCGGCGCTGGCCGTCCCGGCGACCGTGGCCGCGCTGTCGGCGCTGCCCGGCTTCGGCCACCGGATGGGCCGCCGTCAGCTGGAGCAGTGGCAGGCGGCCGTGGACCGCGCCAAGGCGCTCCCCGACACCGAACTCCCCCAGCCCGGCCAGCCGCTCACGGGCCCGCCCCCGCCGCGCGCCTGGGCCGACAAGGACCCGGTGGCGGCCGCCCGCCTCTCGGCGGCCCGCGCCTCGGTCTCGGCCCTCGCCGAGGAGCTGAACCTCCCGCAGGAGAACCTGATCACCCCGGACACGGTCCGGCGCGTGTGCTGGGAGCCGCCGGCCCCGCCGACCGCCGAGGCGGTCGCCGAGGCCCTGACCGGCTACGGCGCCCGGCCCTGGCAGGTGGAGCTGGTGACCCCGCTCCTGGCCGCCGCGCTGTCGGCGACCGCGTGACAGCCCGTACTCCGTGACGGAGAGAGCCCTCGGCGCGCCGCGCCGGGGGCTCTCCCGTTCGGCTTTCCGGGTGTGACCTTCGCCGCTCCGCCCCCAGGGGCTGGGCAGCCTGGTTACCCGCAAGTAGCATGGGGGCAGCAAGCGCGCGCTTAGGCGTGCGCCGCAGCAGTGCAGTGCCATCCCGCACCTGGAGGAGAGCCATCGTGCCTCGTACCGTCAGGGACGTCGTCTTCGTCGACGGCGTCCGCACCCCGTTCGGCAAGGCGGGCCCGAAGGGCATCTACCACGAGACCCGCGCCGACGACCTCGTCGTGAAGGCCATCCGGGAGCTGCTGCGCCGCAACCCCGGCCTCGACCCCGCGAAGATCGACGAGGTGGCCATCGCCGCGACGACGCAGATCGGTGACCAGGGTCTGACCCTCGGCCGCACCGCCGGCATCCTCGCCGGGCTGCCGCAGTCCGTCCCGGGCTACTCCATCGACCGCATGTGCGCCGGTGCCCTCACCGCCGTCACCTCGGTCGCCGGCTCCATCGCCTTCGGCGCGTACGACGCCGTCATCGCCGGCGGTGTCGAGCACATGGGCCGCCACCCCATGGGCGAGGGCGTCGACCCGAACCCGCGCTTCGTCAGCGAGAAGCTGGTCGACGAGTCCGCCCTGTTCATGGGCATGACCGCCGAGAACCTGCACGACCGCTACCCGAGCATCACCAAGCAGCGCGCCGACGAGTACGCCGTGCGTTCGCAGGAGAAGGCCGCCAAGGCGTACGCCGACGGCAAGATCCAGCAGGACCTGGTGCCGATCTCGGTCCGCCGCACCAACGCCGAGGCCGGCGAGACCGGCTGGGGCCTGGTCACCGCCGACGAGCCGATGCGCCCGGGCACCACCCTGGAGTCGCTGGCCAACCTGAAGACGCCGTTCCGCGTCCACGGCAACGTCACCGCCGGTAACGCCGCCGGTCTCAACGACGGCGCCACCGCCTCGATCATCGCCTCCGAGGACTTCGCCCGCGAGAACGGTCTCCCGGTGAAGATGCGCCTCGTCTCGTACGCTTTCGCCGGCGTCGAGCCCGAGGTCATGGGCTACGGCCCGATCCCGGCGACCGAGAAGGCGCTGGCCCAGGCCGGTCTCTCGATCGAGGACATCGACCTCTTCGAGGTCAACGAGGCCTTCGCGGTCCAGGTCCTGGCGTTCCTGGAGCACTACGGCATCGCCGACGACGACGCCCGCGTCAACCAGTACGGCGGCGCGATCGCCTACGGCCACCCGCTCGCCTCCTCCGGCGTTCGTCTGATGACGCAGCTGGCCCGCCAGTTCGAGGAGAACCCGCAGGTCCGTTACGGCCTCAACACGATGTGCGTCGGCTTCGGCATGGGCGCCACGGTCATCTGGGAAAACCCCCACTGGGAGGGCAAGTGAGCACCACCGCCGAGCTTCTGAAGGGCGCCGCGGAGCTCTTCCCCGACGAGGTCGTCACCAGCGCCCACGTACGGCACTTCGACCTGCCCGCGGGTGCGGGCCGGTTCGCGCTGATCACGCTGGACAACGGCTTCGACCACACCAAGCCGACCACCTTCGGCCCCCAGTCGCTGGCGAACCTGAACACCGCCATCGACCAGGTCGAGAAGGAGGCGTCCGAGGGCTCCATCGTCGGCGTCGGCCTCACCGGCAAGCCGTTCATCTTCGCGGTCGGCGCCGACCTCAAGGGCGTCGAGCTGCTGAAGCGGCACGAGGACGCGCTCGCCATCGGCAAGGGCGGCCACGACGTCTTCAAGCGTCTGTCCTCGCTCGCCGTACCGACCTTCGCGTACTACAACGGCGCGGCGATGGGCGGCGGTGTCGAGGCCGGTCTGCACTGCACCTACCGCACGGTATCCAAGGCCCTGCCGGCCTTCTCGCTGCCCGAGGTCTTCCTCGGTCTGGTCCCCGGCTGGGGCGGCTGCGCGCTCCTGCCGAACCTGATCGGCGCCGACAAGGCCGTCTCGGTCATCATCGAGAACTCGCTGAACCAGAACCGTCAGCTCAAGGGCAAGCAGGTCTTCGAACTCGGCATCGCCGACGCGATCTTCGAGGGCGCCGACTTCCTGGAGCAGTCGCTGATCTGGACGGCGTCCGTCATCAACGGGTCGGTCACCGTGGAGCGTCCCGAGATCGACCGCGGCGAGGCCTGGGACCAGGCCGTCGCCAAGGGCCGGTTCATCGCCGACTCCAAGGTGCACGGCGCCGCCCCGGCCGCGTACCGCGCCCTCGACATCATCGAGGCGGCCAAGGACGGCGACCTGCAGAAGGGCTTCGACGCCGAGGACACGGCCCTGGCCGACCTCATCATGGGCGGCGAGCTGCGCTCCGGCATCTACGCCTTCAACCTGGTCCAGAAGCGCGCCAAGCGGCCGGCCGGTGCCCCGGACAAGTCGCTGGCCCGCCCGGTCACCAAGGTCGGTGTCGTCGGCGCCGGTCTGATGGCCTCCCAGCTCGCCCTGCTCTTCCTGCGCCGCCTGGAGGTGCCGGTCGTCCTGACCGACATCGACCAGGAGCGCGTCGACAAGGGTGTGGGCTACGTCCACGCCGAGATCGAGAAGCTGCTCGGCAAGGGCCGCATCAACCAGGACAAGGCCAACCGTCTCAAGGGCCTGGTCTCCGGTGTCCTGGACAAGGCCGAGGGCTTCGCGGACGCGGACTTCATCATCGAGGCCGTGTTCGAGGAGATGTCCGTCAAGCAGAAGGTGTTCGCGGAGGTCGAGGCGGTCGCCCCGGCGCACGCGATCCTCGCCACCAACACCTCCTCGCTGTCGGTCTCCGAGATGGCCTCCAAGCTCCGGCACCCGGAGCGCGTGGTCGGCTTCCACTTCTTCAACCCGGTCGCGATCCTCCCGCTCCTGGAGATCGTGCGCGGCGAGCAGACGGACGACGCCTCGCTCGCCACCGCCTTCGGCGTGGCGAAGAAGCTGAAGAAGACCGCGGTCCTCACCAAGGACGCCCCGGCGTTCGTCGTGAACCGCATCCTGACCCGCTTCATGGGCGAGATCCAGAACGTCATCGACGAGGGCACCCCCGTCGAGACGGCGGAGAAGGCCATCGAGCCCCTCGGCCTGCCGATGTCGCCGCTGGTCCTCCTGGAGCTGGTCGGCCCGGCCATCGGTCTGCACGTCTCCGAGACCCTGAACCGCGCCTTCCCGGACCGCTTCACCGTCTCCCCGAACCTGGCGGCCGTCGTCAAGGCCGGCAAGCGCGGCTTCTACGTCTACGACTCCGGCAAGCCGGAGCTGGACCCCGAGGTCGCCGCCCTCCTCGAGCAGGGCGACACCGTCCTGACCGAGGAGCAGGTCCGCGACCGCGTCCTGGACGCGGTGGCGCAGGAGATCGGCCTGATGCTGGAGGAGGGTGTCGTCGCCGAGGCGCAGGACATCGACCTCTGCCTCATCACCGGCGCGGGCTGGCCCTTCCACCTGGGCGGCATCACGCCGTACCTGGACCGTGAGGGCGTCTCCGAGCGGGTGAACGGCAAGCCGTTCCTGGCGCAGGGCGTGGCGAGCGTCCCGGCGTAACCCGAGGGCGCGCCGACGCGAACCGGCGGCCCCGGCACCCCTCGCGGTGCCGGGGCCGCCGCTCGTGCGCCCGGACGCTTCCGAGCCCCGGGCGCGTCCGGGCGGACGTCCGTATACCCGTACGGGGAACGGGAGTCGCACGGCTGTCTATAGTGCGAACCCATGACGGAGAACTCGACCTCGCCCCAGGGGCGCGCCACCCGGCGCAGACCCCGCACGCGCGGGCAGCGCGTGCGCCGCGCGCTGCTCTGGACCCTGCTGATCGTCGTGGTGGGCACGGCCGCCGCCGGGTACTGGGGCTACTCCAGCATCGACGGCAACATCAAGGGCGTCGACCTCGACAAGGCGCTCGGTGACGACCGCCCGCCGCGGCTGCCGACCGCCGGGCAGAACCTGCTGGTGCTCGGCTCGGACTCGCGTGCCGGTGCCAACGCGGCGCTGGACGGCGGCAAGGTCGCCGGTGCCCGCTCGGACACCGCGCTGGTGGTGCACATACCCGAGGGCCGGAACCGGGCCACCGCGATCAGCATCCCGCGCGACACGCTCGTCACCCGGCCCGCCTGCCGGGACACCGGCGGCGGCACGGCCCCGTCGGCGCAGCGGGTGATGTTCAACTCCGTGTACGCGCAGTACGGCCCGGCCTGTGTCGTGAAGACGGTCGAGAAGATGTCCGGCGTCCGGCTCGACCACTACATGGAGATCGACTTCGCCGGCTTCAAGGACCTGGTGGACGCGATAGGCGGGGTCACCGTCGACCTCGACGAGCCGATCGAGAACGGGCCCGGCGGCCTCGACCTCGCGGCCGGTCCGCAGCGGCTGGACGGCGAGCAGTCCCTCGCGTTCGTCCGGACCCGGTACGGCGTCAAGGACGGCAGCGACCTCGGCCGGATCGGGAACCAGCAGAAGTTCCTGACGGCCCTGCTCGCCGAGGTGAAGAAGCAGGACCTGCTGGGCAGCCCGACCAAGTCGTTCCGGATCGCCGACTCGGCGACCAAGGCGCTCACCACCGACTCCGAACTGGCCTCGCTGACCGCGCTGAGCGAGTTCGCCCGCTCGATGAACGGCGTCGACCCGGGCAGCATGGAGACGATCATGCTGCCGGTGGCGTACGACAAGAAGGACCCGAACCGGGTCGTCGCGGCCGAGCCGAACGCGTCCCGGCTGTGGAAGGCGATCCGCGAGGACGCGCCGATCCCCGCCTCGGCGAAGAAGTCCCCCGCGACCGGCGGCTGACATCCTGGCGTCATGGACCGTACGGAACCGCCCCTGCTCATCGTCGACGGCGCCAACGTGGTCGGGTCGGTGCCCGACGGGTGGTGGCGGGACCGGCGCGGCGCCGCCGAGCGGCTGCGCGACCGGCTCGTGAACGGCCCGGTGCCCGAGGGCGGGCCCTTCGAGGTCGTCCTGGTCGTGGAGGGCGCGGCGCGGGGCGTGGAGTCGGTCCCGGGCGTACGGGTCGAGGAGGCGCCCGGGAGCGGTGACGACCTGATCGTCGAGCTGGCCGGGAACGCCGGCGGCCGGCCGTGTGTGGTGGTCACGGCCGACCGGGAGCTGCGGCGGCGGGTGGGCGAGCACGGGGCCCGTTGCGTGGGCCCTCGCGCCGTCCGTCAGTAGGTCGCCCCGGGCCCCGCCTTGCCCAGGCGGCTGTGGCCACGTCCGTACAGGAAGTAGACGACGACGCCGATCGCCATCCAGACGGCGAAGCGGAACCAGGTCTCGCCCGGCAGGTTGAGCATCAGCCAGAACGAGGCGGCGATGGACAGGATGGGCAGCACCGGCACCCAGGGGGTGCGGAAGGCGCGGGGCAGGTCGGGGCGGCTGCGGCGCAGCACCATCACGCCGACGGCCACGACGACGAAGGCGAACAGGGTGCCGATGTTCACCAGGGTCGCCAGCTCGTTGATGCTGGTGAAGCCGGCGACGATCGCGATGATCACACCCAGCAGGATCGTCGGCCGGTACGGCGTCCGGAAGCGGGGGTGCGTGACGGAGAAGAAGCGCGGCAGGAGGCCGTCGCGACTCATCGCGAAGAACACCCGGGTCTGGCCGAGGAGCAGGATGAGGCAGACCGTGGTGAGGCCGACGGCGGCGCCGAAGCTGATGACGCCGGCGTAGAAGGGGTGCCCGGTGGCCTTGAAGGCGTCCGCGAGCGGGGCGCTGACCGAGAGTTCGGAGTAGTGCTGCATGCCGGTCACGACGAGGGCGACGGCGACGTAGAGCACGGTGCAGATGAGGAGCGAGCCGAGGATGCCGCGGGGCATGTCCCGCTGCGGGAGCTTGGTCTCCTCGGCGGCGGTGGCCACCACGTCGAAGCCGATGAAGGCGAAGAAGACGACGGACGCGGCGGTGAAGATGCCCATGACGCCGAAGTTGCTCGGCTCGTAGCCGAAGATCGTCTGCACCAGCGGGGCGTCCCAGCCCGAGCCGGCGGGCGGGGTCACCGAGGGCGGGATGAACGGCGAGTAGTTGTCGCCGACGATGAAGAACAGACCGGCGACGATCACGATCATGACCACGGTCACCTTGATGGCGACGACGAGCGCGGTGATCCGGGCGGAGAGCTTCATGCCGATGACCAGGATCACGGTCAGGACGAGGACCAGCAGGAAGGCCAGGATGTCGAAGGTGCCGCCCGCCGCGTCGGGGCCTTCGAGTGCCGCCGGTAGGTGCCAGCCGATGTTGTCCATCAGGGACCGGACGTAGCCCGACCAGCCGACGGCGACCACCGCCGTACCGAGGGCGAACTCCAGGACGAGGTCCCAGCCGATGATCCAGGCGGGCAGTTCGCCGATGGAGGCGTACGCGAAGGTGTACGCGGATCCGGCGACCGGGACCGTCGAGGCGAACTCGGCGTAGCACAGGGCCGCGAGCGCGCAGACGATGCCGGCGGCGACGAAGGCCAGGGCGGTCGCCGGGCCCGCGTTCTCCTTGGCCACCTTGCCGGTGAGCACGAAGATGCCGGTGCCGATGATGACCCCGACGCCGAAGACGGTCAGGTCCCAGGCGGAGAGTGATTTCTTGAGTGCGTGCTCGGGCTCTTCCGTGTCGCGGATCGACTGCTCGACCGTCTTGGTCCGGAACATGCCGGTGCTCGCCTGGGGCGGCTTCTGGTCCGTGCTCACCGTCGTACCTCCGTGCCGTCGGTCACAGACCCATGATCGAGACGGCAGGGGGGTGGCGCGCGCCGACGGAACCGGTTTCACACGAAAGGACCGGTCGGCCACCCCGTGGGGTGGTCCGACCGGCCCAATGCGGTCACGCTCCGTCGCCGGTGCCGGGCGTCCCCGCCGGGCGCCGGAGACGGCCCGCGGGTGCCGGCCGTGGGCGGGGCGGGGGTGTCAGTCGCGGGCGGGCTCCACAGCCCGCTCGCTGTCCTCGTAGCGGCCGTCGAGGCGCGAGACCAGGCCGGTGACCTGACGGGCGATGTCCGGCGCGGTCAGCCCGATCTCGGCCATGACCTCCTTGCGGGAGGCGTGGTCGAGGAAGCGCGGCGGGATGCCGAAGTCGCGCAGCGGGACGTCCACGCCCGCGTCGCGCAGGGCCTGCGCGACGGCCGAGCCGACTCCGCCGACGCGGCTGTTGTCCTCGACCGTGACGACGACGCGGTGCTGCTCGGCGAGCGGGGCGAGCGCCTCGTCGACGGGCTTGACCCAGCGCGGGTCGACGACGGTGGTGGTGATGCCCTGGGCGTCGAGCAGGTCCGCGATCTCCAGGCACATCGGCGCGAGCGCCCCGACGGAGACCAGGAGGACGTCGGGCGTGTCGGCGCCGGACTCGCGCAGCACGTCCATGCCGCCGACGCGGCGCAGGGCCGGGACGGCGGGGCCGACGGCGCCCTTGGAGAAGCGGACGACGGTCGGGGCGTCGGTGACCTCCACGGCCTCGCGGAGCTGGGCGCGGACCTGGTCGGCGTCGCGCGGCGCGGCGAGCCGCAGGCCGGGCACGACCTGGAGGATCGACATGTCCCACATGCCGTTGTGCGAGGCGCCGTCGGTACCGGTGACGCCGGCCCGGTCCAGGACGAAGGTGACGCCGCACTTGTGCAGGGCCACGTCCATCAGGACTTGGTCGAAGGCGCGGTTGAGGAAGGTGGCGTAGACCGCGAAGACGGGGTGCAGGCCGCCGGTGGCGAGGCCGGCCGCGGAGACGGCGGCGTGCTGCTCGGCGATGCCGACGTCGTACACCCGCTCCGGGAACGCCTTGGCGAACTTGTCGAGCCCGACGGGCTGGAGCATGGCCGCGGTGATCGCGACGATGTCCTCGCGCTCCTTGCCGAGCTCGACCATCTCCTGGGCGAAGACGCCCGTCCAGTCGGCGCCGGAGGAGGCGATCGGCAGGCCGGTGTCCGGGTGGATCTTGCCGACGGCGTGGAAGCGGTCGGCCTCGTCCTGGAGGGCCGGCTGGTAGCCGCGGCCCTTCTCGGTGAGGCAGTGGACGATCACCGGGCCGCCGAAGCGCTTGGCGCGCGTCAGGGCCGACTCCAGGGCCTCGATGTCGTGGCCGTCGATGGGGCCCACGTACTTCAGGCCGAGGTCCTCGAACATGCCCTGGGGGGCGATGAAGTCCTTCAGGCCCTTCTTGGCGCCGTGCAGGGTTTCGTAGAGCGGCTTCCCGACGACGGGCGTGCGCTCCAGGATGTCCTTGCCGCGGGCCAGGAAACGCTCGTAGCCGTCGGTGGTGCGGAGCGTGGCCAGGTGGTTGGCGAGGCCGCCGATCGTCGGGGCGTAGGACCGCTCGTTGTCGTTGACGACGATGACGAGCGGGCGGTCCTTGGCGGCGGCGATGTTGTTCAGCGCCTCCCAGGCCATGCCGCCCGTCAGGGCCCCGTCGCCGATCACGGCGACGACGTGGTCGTCCTTCTTCAGGACCTCGTTGGCCTTGGCCAGGCCGTCGGCCCAGCCGAGGACCGTCGAGGCGTGCGAGTTCTCGATGACGTCGTGCTCGGACTCGGCCTGCGAGGGGTAGCCGGAGAGGCCGCCCTTCATCTTGAGCTTGGAGAAGTCCTGGCGGCCGGTGAGCAGCTTGTGGACGTAGCTCTGGTGGCCGGTGTCGAAGAGGACCTTGTCCTTCGGGGAGTCGAAGACGCGGTGCAGGGCGATGGTCAGCTCGACCACGCCCAGGTTGGGCCCGAGATGACCGCCGGTCTTGGAGACGGCGTCCACGAGAAACGTCCGGATCTCCTCTGCCAGCTGCTCCAGCTGTTCCGGGGAGAGCCGGTCCAGATCGCGCGGTCCCCTGATACGGGTCAGCAGAGCCACCCGTGCCTCCTTGCGTTTGAGCTGGTCGAGCTTGCCGATTTGTCGAGTCTAATGTTCCGCCCGGCGGCGTCGTCATCGGGCGGCGTTTCCGCGTCACCCGGGTGGCCGACACGCCGCTGGGCGCGCGGGCGTTCACAGTCCTGGACGCAGCAGTGCCCGGCGCCGGTTCTCCGGCGCCGGGCACTGTGGTGAGCGTTACGCGCGTCCCGCGGTCTTCTGGGTGCGCCGGGAGACCGAGTCGATCACGACGGCGGCGAGGAGCACCGCGCCGGTGATCATGTACTGGATCTCGTTGGCCATGCCGATCATGTTCAGGCCCTGCTGGATCGACTGGATGACGATCATGCCAAGGAGCGCCGACCAGACCTTGCCCCGGCCGCCGAAGAGGCTGGTGCCGCCGATGACGGCGGCCGCGATGACCAGCATCAGCGTGTTGCCGCTGCCGAGGCTCTTGGTGGCGCCGCCGGAGAGGCTGGCCACGAAGAGGCCGCCGAAGGCGGCGAGCATGCCGGAGAGACCGAAGACGACGATCCGGATCCGGTCGACGTTGATGCCGGCGCGGCGGGCCGCCTCGGCGTTGCCGCCGACCGCGAAGACCTTGCGGCCGAAGAGGGTGCGGCGGGCGACGAAGTCGGCGATCACCAGTACGGCGAGGAAGAGGACGAGGGCCAGCGGCAGGCCGCGGGCGCCCTCGGGCTCGTTCAGGACGTAGGCGACGACGAAGCAGAGGACCGCCACGATCGCCGTGCGGAGCACGATCTCGCTGGAGGGGCGGGACGGCAGCGCGGCGGCCTTGCGGCGCTTGGCGTCGAGGAGCAGCGAGCCGGCGTAGGCGAGGACCGCCGCCAGGGCGAGGCCGTAGGCGGCCGCCTTGTCCTCGAAGTAGTACGCGGTGAGGTTCTCCACGATGGAACCGGAGGGGGCGTTGATCGAGCCCTCCTTGCCCATCAGCCAGATCTGCAGACCGCTCCAGCCGAGGAAGCCGGCGAGGGTGACCACGAAGGCCGGGACGCCGATCTTCGCGAAGAAGAAGCCGTGGAGCAGACCGATGAGCAGACCGGCGATGACGGCGATGACGACCGACAGCAGGTCGTTCACGCCGTTGGTGACGTTGAGCACGGCCCAGACGGCCGCGCCGACGCCGGCGACCGAGCCCATCGACAGGTCGATCTCGCCCAGGATGAGGACGAAGACGATGCCGACGGCCATGATGCCGAGGCCGGAGGAGTAGACGGCGATGTTCGCGACGGAGCTCGCGGAGAGGAAGTTGCCGTTCTGGACCTGGAAGACGATCGCGATGACGATCAGGCCGAGGACGACGGGGAGGGAGCCCAGCTCACCACCGCGGATCTTGCGGTTGAACTCGGTCCAGTAGCCCTTGAGGCCCTCTTCGCGGACCAGCAGGCGCGGGTCGACGGCGGGTATCGGGGCGGCGGAGCCGGCCGCGGGGCCCGTGGCCCCTGGGGGGGTCTCGGGGGTCCGGGGCTTGGGGGTCTTGGCGAGGTCGCTCACTTCGCGTCCTCCTTCGTGGCCTGGCGCGCCTGGCGACGGGTCACGGCGTTGTCCGTGGCGCCCGTGATGGCCGCGATGATCGTCTCGTGGCTGGTCTCGGCGACCGGGAAGTCGCCGTTGTTGCGGCCGAGGCGCAGGACCGCGACGCGGTCCGCGACGGCGCGCACGTCGGCCATGTTGTGGCTGATGAGGATGACGCCGTGGCCGCGCTCGCGCAGCCGCTCCACGAGGTCGAGCACCTGTGCGGTCTGCTCGACGCCGAGGGCGGCGGTGGGCTCGTCCAGGATGACGATCTTGGGGTCGCCGATCAGGGCGCGGGCGATGGCGACGACCTGCCGCTGACCGCCGGAGAGCGCCGCGACGGGGATGCGGACCGACGGGATGCGGATGGACAGCGTGTCCAGGAGCTCCTTGGCGCGCTTCTCCATGGCGATCTCGTCGAGGACGGACGCGGAACGCAGCTCGCTGCCGAGGAAGAGGTTGGCGACGACGTCGAGATTGTCGCAGAGCGCCAGGTCCTGGTAGACGGTGGCGACTCCGAGGTTCTGGGCGTCGTGCGGCTTGGTGATCTGGACGGGCCGGCCGTCCCACTCGATGGTGCCCTCGTCGATCGGGTGGACACCCGAGATCGTCTTGACGAGGGTCGACTTGCCGGCGCCGTTGTCGCCCACCAGGGCGACGACCTCTCCGGCATGGATCTCCAGTTCGACATCGGTGAGCACCTGGACGGCGCCGAACCGCTTGGAGACTCCGCGCAACGCCAGCACGGGCGTAGCGGACACGTGAATCATCTCCTTCGCCGCCTGACCGGCGGGGATGGTGGTACAGGGGGGAGCACAGAGGGGGCTGTGGAGAAGTCCGGCGCCCCGCCCCCGCTTGCGGGGCGTGGAACGGGGCGGGGTGCGCCGGACCGGACCGGGGCCGTTCGGAGGGGGTGGGTGGAGTCCGAAGGGCGGTACCGGCAGCGGGTGTTACTTGATGCCCGCCGCGTCGCAGGCGGCCTTGTACTCGCCGGCGCAGAGCGCCGCGGCCTCGTAGACACCGTCGGCGATGATCGTCGAGCCGATGTTCTCCTTGGTCACGACCTGCGCGTCGTACAGCTTCGCCGGGATGTCCTTGAACTCACCGGTCAGGCTGGTGACCTTGGTGGGGACCAGGTCGTCGATCTTCTCGCCCTTGAGCAGGCGGACCGCGATCTCGGCGGTGGTCTCGGCCTCGGGCTTGATCTGCTTGTAGATCGTGAAGGACTGGTCGCCCTTCAGGATGCGCTGCAGACCGGCGAGCTCGGCGTCCTGGCCGCCGACCGGGACCTTGATGCCCTGCTTGGAGAGGGCGGTGATGATGCCGCCGGCCATGCCGTCGTTGGCCGAGTAGACGCCCTGGAAGCCGCTCTTGCCCAGGGAGTCGATGGCGGCGCCCATCTTCTTGTTGGCCTCGTCCGGGGACCAGTCCGGGATGTCCTGCTCGTAGACGACCTTCTTGACGGCCGTGTCGAGGACGCTGTGGGCGCCCTTCTTGAACAGCGGGGCGTTGGGGTCGGTCGGCGAGCCGTTGATCATGACAACGTTGGCTTCCTTGGCCTGCGCGCCGAGCGCCTTGACCAGGCCCTCGCCCTGCAGGCGGCCGATCTTCTCGTTGTCGTACGAGACGTAGGCGGAGATCGGGCCCTCGGCCAGGCGGTCGTACGCGACGACCTTGACGCCCTTCTTCTCGGCCTGCTGCACCCAGGACTTGGTGGCCTTGTAGTCGACCGAGTCCAGGATGATGACCTTCACGCCCTGCGTGACGAGCGCGTCGAACTGCTTCTTCTGCGTCTCGGTGTCCTGCGCGGCGTTGTTGTACTTGACCTCGCAGTCCGAGCAGAGAGCCTTGATCTTCGCCTCGATGATCGGGCGGTCGAAGGTCTCGTAACGCGTGGTCTTGTTCTCCGGAAGCAGCAGACCGATGGTCTTGCCGTCGCCGCCGCTCCCGTTACCCGAGTCGCTGTCGCCCGCCTTGCCACAGGCGGCGACGGAGAGGGCCATGGAAACCGCGGCCGTGCCTATGACGACGCGGCGCGTCAATGCGTTCATGTGGGTTTGCCTCCCTGACGAGGCCGCGACATTGCGGCCGAGGTGGCTGGAAGTCAACTCGGCCGCACGGTCGACGTCAAGGAGTAAATCCTTAACGAGATGACAACGGTGCCATCCGTTATCTAAGTGAAGGCAGGCGTCGAGGCCGGCGCGGCAGCGGGGAGGGCACTCTCCAACAGGGTCGAATCGCCCATTTCGTTCAGCGCGAGAGCCAGCGCGCCGAGCACCTCGGCGCGGCCGCCGAGGGCCCCGGGGGCCAGGGAGAGCTGGCGGGCGGCGCTGGGGATCGCGTACCGCGAGACGGAGTCCCGGATGGGCGCCAGGACCAGCTCCCCGGCCTCCGCGAGATCGCCGCCGAGGACCACCCGGCTGGGGTTGAGCAGGTTGCACAAGTTGGCGATACCGCTGCCGATGTGGCGGCCCACGTCGGCGATCACACGGCGGCAGCCGGGGTCCCCCTCGCGCGCCAGCTGGACGACCCGCTCCATGGTCAGATCGGGGCCGTGACCGGGCTGGAGCAGCGGCAGGACGTAGCGGGCGGCCGCGAAGGTCTCCAGGCAGCCGCGGTTGCCGCAGCGGCAGACCGGGCCCGACTCGTCGAGGGTGATGTGCCCGATCTCGCCGGCCGTGCCGCCGGGGCCGCGGTAGACGCGCCCGTCGATCACGAGCCCGGCTCCGACGCCGCTGGCGACCTTGATGTACGCCAGGTCCCTGACCCCGCGGCCGCTCCCCCAGACCAGCTCGCCGAGCGCGCCGAGGTTGGCGTCGTTGTCGACGTACACGGGCACGCCGAGGCGGCCCGAGAGCTCGTCGGCGGGGTTGATGCCGGTCCACCCCGGAAGGATGGAGGTCGAGCCCAGGGTGCCGGAGGAGACGTCGATGGGGCCCGGCACACCGAGGCCCACGCCGACGATCTTGTCCTGGCCGATGCCGGTGGCCGCGATCAGCCGCTTGACCAGCGTCTCCGCCCGGTCGAAGCCCTCCGCGGAGGAGGCGTCGACGTCGAGCGGCTCGGACTCCTCGGCGAGGACCTGGTGGGCCAGGTTGCCGACGGCGACCCGCAGGTGGGTGTGGCCGAAGTCGACGCCGATGACGATGCCCGCGTCGCCGGAGAGCGAGACGCTGCGGGCGCGGCGGCCGCCGGCGGAGGTGGGGGTGACCTCGACGGTCCCGCCGTCCTTCAACTCCCGCACGATGTTGGAGACCGTCGCGGCCGACAGACCGGTCGCACGGGCGATCTCCGCCTGCGTGAGCGAGCCCGCCATGCGGACCGCGCGCACGACCCGTTCGAGATTGGCCCTGTGCAGAGATGTCTGCGACCCCGGAGTCTCCATCGACTCATCCACTCCCGCCTGCAGGGGCCGCGCCCGCCAGGCCCCGGCCTCTTCTCCAACTTGTGAACTCTAAGATGAGCTGTTCGGGGTGTTCCCCGTCAAGACCTTGAGCGGGGCGAGGCTCGGATGAGCTAACGCGCCCCCGGGGGGCGGGCATGCGCGAGGCCCCGGAGAGGGGCGTCCCTCCGGGGCCTCGTGCCCGCGCGGGCGGGGTGGATCGTTATTTGAGCGTGGCCGAGGTGAGACCGGCCTGGACCTGCCGCTGGAAGGACAGGTACACCACCAGCATCGGGATCATCGCGATCGTCACGCCGGCGAAGAGGACCGGCAGGTCGGAGGCGTATCCCTGCTGCTGCTGGAGCTGGATCAGCCCCTGGGTGAGGACGTACCGCTCGGGGTCGTCACCGCTCTGCGGCTGCATCAGCACGGTCGGCAGGACGAACTGGTTCCACTGCCCCAGCGTGTTGAAGATGCCGACGCTGAGCAGGCCCGGCTTGGCCATCGGGAGCATCACCTGGAAGAAGGCCCGGGTGTGCGAGGCCCCGTCCAGGATCGCCGCCTCGAAGACGGCCGTGGGCAGCGTCCGGAAGAACGCGTGCATGAAGAAGACGGTGAAGGGCATCGAGTACGCGATGTAGACGAGGATGAGCCCGTGGTACGTGTTCAGCATCCCGAGCAGCTTCACCATGAAGAAGAGCGGGACGAGGGCGAGGAACACGGGGAACATCGCCCCGGCGACGAAGAAGTAGTAGACGAGCCGGTTGCCCCAGAACTGGTAGCGGGCCAGGACGTAGGCGGCCATCGAGCCGAACAGCATCGTCAGGGGCACCGAGAACACCAGGACGACGACCGTGTTCACGAAGTAGTCGCCGATGCCCTTCTCCCAGGCGCGGGAGAAGACGTCCAGCGACCAGTTGCTCGGCCAGCCGAAGGCGGAGCCGGCGATCTGGGAGTCGGTCTTGAAGGAGCTGAGCACCAGCCACAGCAGCGGCAGGACGATCAGCAGGGCCCACAGGGCGAGGAAGCCGTGGGAGAAGACGTTCAGGACGACGCCCTCGCTGCGGGGGCCCCGGGGGCCGTCGCCCCGGCCGCCCGCCGCGCGCTGCCGGGGCAGCGTGCCGTCCTTGGAGACGGTGTCTTGGGTGGGTGCACTCATCGTTGGCTCTCCCGCTCAGAACTCGAGGCGCTCGCGGCGGGTGGCGCGCAGCGTGACCACGGACACGATCAGGGTCAGCAGCAGCATGATCACGCCCATGGCGCAGGCGTAGCCGCTCTTTCCGTAGTAGAGGAAGTTCCGCATCATCACCGTCGACATCGTCTCGCTGGCGTGGTCGGGGCCGCCGCCGAACTCGCCCGAGGTCATGGTGGAGACGAGGACGAACATGTCCATCGCGACGATGCCGAGATAGACCCAGGCCGTCTGCACCGAGTCCCACAGCAGCGGGAGCGTGATGCGGAAGAAGGACTGGGTGCGCGTGGCCCCGTCGATGAGCGCGGCCTCGTAGACGTCCCGCGGGATGGACTGCATGGCGGCCGAGAACAGCACCAGGTAGAAGCCCACCCCGTGCCAGACGACGATCGCCATCAGCGCCCAGAGGACGAAGTTCGGCTCGTTGAGCCATTCGACGGGGGTGGCCTCGTCGATCAGTGCGAGCTTCAGGAGGAAGCCGTTGAGCATGCCGCCGGTGTCGCTGCGGTAGACGGCTCCGAAGAGCACCGCGAGGATCGCCAGGGACAGGACCTGCGGAAAGAAGTAGACGATCTTGTAGAACTTGGCTCCGGCGACGCCCGAGACACCGCCGGCCCGGCTCCGCCCGCCCGCGTTCACCATGAAGGCGAAGAAGAGGGCGAGCAGAATGGTGATCACCGGGATGAACACCAGGAACAGGATGTTGTGCCAGATGGCCCCCAGAAAGATGTCGTCCTCGAACAGCGCGACGTAATTGTCGAGCCCGACGAACGAGAAGGTCTGCGATTGGCCCTTCCAGTCGGTCAGCGAGTAGCCGAACGTCTGGATGTACGGCCAGATGACGAAGACCAGATAGAGCGCCACGGGTATGAGGAGAAATCCCGCGACGAACCGGTGCTGCCCTTTGCGCATGGCGTTCCTGCCCCTGGTGTCCCCGGCGATGTACGGCAGTGGAAGCGTGGTCAGTCGCGGCGGTTGTTCTTGGCCGCCGGGTCCTTGGCGGCCTTGTCCACCGCCGCCTGGGCGCGCTTGAGCCATTCCGCGGGCTGGATGCGCTTCGCCATCAGCTCGTTGGAGGCGTTCTGGATGGCGGTGTCCATCTCGCTGTACCACTCGGTGTAGAGGTAGCGGAAGGTGTGGGTGCCGGCCTTCTTGGACACCTCGACCGTCGACTGCGTGCCCGGCCGCAGCTTGACGCTCGGGTCCACACCGTCCTGGAGGATGGTGAGGGAGTTGGCCTCCTTGGCGAAGAGCGTCGACCACTCCTTGGAGAGCATCATCCGCATGAACTCCTTGGCCTCGGCGAGGTTCTTGGCCTTGGACGGGATGATGAAGGGCTCGCCGGAGCCGGCGCGGATCGCCTCGTACGGCATGACGGAGCCGGGCAGCAGCGGCATCGGCATGAACTTCATGTCGAAGTCGGCCGGCGTCTGCTTCAGCTGCTCGTTCTCCAGCCACGATCCGCTGGTGATGAACACGGCCTTGTACTGGTTCCAGCGGGTCTGCGACTCGGTGTGGGTCAGGCCGTTGGTGCCGGGCATCAGATAGCCCTTCTCCACGACCTCGTAGATCGCCTCGACGGCCTCCTTGGCGGCGGCGGAGCCGACGAACGCCTTGGGGTCGAGGTTGTCGATCGCCTTCATGGCCTCCAGACCGCCCTTCTTGGCGATCAGGTCCATGATGGCGACGTTGATGTAGTACGGGAACTTGCCCTGGTGGGCGAGGCCGCCGATGCCCTGGGCGGTGGCGTCCTTGCAGATGGCCAGGAACTCGTCCCAGGTCTTCGGCTCCTTCCAGCCCTTCTCGCGGAAGAGCTTGCCGGAGTACCACAGGCCCCACACCGTGTAGATGTAGTTGAGCGCGACGACCTTGCCCTCCTGCAGGCCCGGGTCGAGCGTGCCGGGAATGAGCGTGTCGCGGACCTTCTTGGCGGGGTCGTCGACCGAAGGCGCGTCGAGGACCTCGGCGAGGTCGAGCAGCTGGCCGTTCTTGTACAGCACGTCGATCTTGATCTTCTGGGCGCCGGAGTCGTCGACGATGTCCGGCGGGTTGCCGGCGTTGAAGCGCGGCTGGAGCTTGCCCGTGATCTCCTGCGTGCCGGTGTGGGTGGCGGTGACGCCCCACTTCTTGTCGAAGCTCGCCTCCCACGCCTTGGCGTAGTCGTCGCCATAGCCGCCCTTGAAGACGACGACGTCGATCTTGCCGCCCTTGGCCACCCCGAACGGGTTGTCCTTGGAGACCTTCCCCTTCGGCTTGTTCTCTTCCGTGCTGCCACCACCGCCGGAGGCGCAGGCGGACAGGAAGCTCATCGTCGGCACGGAGATCAGACCGAGAGCGGCGGAGCGCTTGATCAGATCGCGTCGGCCGAGGCCCTCGTGGGTGTGCGCGGAGGTGGATCCCATGCTCAAGTCCTCGCCTTCATTCAGGACTCAGGCGGTGTACCGGTCGCCCGTACTGCTCGCCTCAGGCGAAGGGCCCCGCCACCGCATTCGAATGCAGCTTGGGTCGTGCGCCGACAGGTATAGTCCATTTCCCGTCAACTGAGCAAGATCGAAAGCCGGTTTGGACGGCAGTCTTTCCCTAGTTGAGACCTCGGGGATATCCGCGCCGCATCTGCACCGGTTTCTCCCACGCGTTGTCGCGAACACCCTTGACACACCCCGTCACTTGGACCCCTACTAGAGCCTGCGCGTTTCGATTGACAACGTTGTCTAAGACGAGCGGCGGGAGTGACGACACCGAATGCAGGCCCCACTTCACACCGGACCGAGCCCACGGCACAGGCACGGGAACACGTTCAGGGAGACGCTCAGGGACAGGTCCGGGCCGCCGTCTTCGCCCCGCTTCGGGCGCGGACGGCGGCCCGGGACGCGGCGCGCACGGGCCGCCGCCCTCCTCGCGGCCGCCGCACTCCTGGCGACCGCCGCACCCTCCCCCGCCTACGCCGCCCCCTCCCGACCCGGGCCCTTCGAGCGGGAGTTCACCACCTCCTTCGAGGCGGACGAGACCCAGCCGACCTGGCGGAACACCGTCGAGGTGGGCCGGGACGGCACGGAGCGGGCCTCCGGCGTCGACGGCGGCTTCGCCAGTGGCATCCCCGGCAACGTCACCGACAAGGTGACCGGGCTCCGGGCCAGCGGCGAGAACGCGGCCGGGGGCGAGACCAAGGAGAACCTGGTCGACCTCCAGCCCGGCACGAAATGGCTGGTCTTCGAGCCCACGGCCTGGATCGAGTTCGACCTCGACGCACCGGTGAAGGTCGTGACGTACGCGCTGACCTCGGCGAACGACGCGGCCGAGCGCGACCCGCGCGACTGGACCCTGAAGGGCTCCGCCGACGGCAAGGAGTGGAAGGTCCTCGACACCCGGGAGGGCCAGGCCTTCGCCAAACGCTTCGAGACGAAGACGTACGACTTCACCGGGGACACGGCCTACGCCCACTACCGGCTGGAGGTCACCCGGAACGGCGGCGCGGGCCTGACTCAGCTCGCCGACGTTCAGTTCTCGAACGGGGACACCTCCGCCCCCGTCCCGCCCGAGATGCGCAGCCACGTGGACCGCGGCCCCGGCGGCTCCCCCACTGCCAAGGCCAACGCCGGTTTCACGGGCACGCGGGCGCTGCGCTACGCCGGTACGCACAAGGCGGCCGGACGGGCGTACTCGTACAACAAGGTCTTCGACGTGAACACGGCCGTCGGCCGGGACACCGAGCTGTCGTACCGGATCTTCCCGTCGCTGGCCGAGACCGACCTCGACTACCCCGCCACCCACGTCTCCGTGGACCTGGCCTTCACCGACGGCACCTATCTCAGCGGACTGCGCGCCACCGACACGCACGGCGGCGCGCTCACCCCGCAGGGCCAGGCCGCCGCCAAGCGGCTCTACGTCAACCAGTGGAACCAGGTGAACGCGGCGATCGGGACGGTCGCGGCCGGCAAGACCGTGGACCGGATCCTGGTGGCGTACGACTCCCCGAAGGGGCCGTCGAAGTTCCAGGGCTGGATCGACGACATCACCGTGCGGCCCGAGGCGCCGGAGAAGCGCCCGGCGCGGCTCTCCGACTACGCCTCGACCACCCGCGGCACCCACTCCTCCGGCGCGTTCTCCCGGGGCAACACCTTCCCCGCCACCGCCGTCCCGCACGGCTTCAACTTCTGGACGCCGGTGACCAACGCGGCCTCCAAGAGCTGGCTGTACGAGTACGCGCGCGGGAACAACGCCGACAACCTCCCCACCGTCCAGGCGTTCGCCGCCAGCCACGAGCCGAGCCCGTGGATGGGCGACCGGCAGACCTTCCAGGTGATGCCGTCCGCGGCCGCCGGCACTCCGGAGAGCGACCGGGTCAAGCGGGGTCTCGCCTTCCGCCACGAGAAGGAGACGGCCCGGCCGCACTACTACGGCGTCACGTTCGAGAACGGTCTCAAGGCCGAGATGGCGCCGACCGATCACGCGGCCGCGATGCGCTTCACCTATCCCGGTGACGACGCGAGCGTCGTCTTCGACAACGTCACCGAGGAGGGCGGCCTCACCCTCGACGCCGCGACCGGCTCCTTCACCGGCTACTCCGACGTGAAGAGCGGCCTGTCGGCCGGCGCGACCCGGATGTTCGTGTACGGCGTCTTCGACGCGCCGGTCACCGCCTCCGCCGCGCAGGGCGTGAAGGGCCACTTCCGCTTCGACGCGGGCGCGGACCGGACGGTGACGCTGCGGCTGGCCACCTCTCTGATCTCCGTCGACCAGGCGAAGGCGAACCTCGCCGACGAGATCCCGGCCGGCACCCGCTTCGAGCGGGTGAAGGACCGGGCGCAGGACGCCTGGGACGCGATCCTGAACCGGGTGGAGGTCGAGGGCGCCACCCACGACCAGCTCGTCACCCTCTACTCCAGCCTGTACCGCCTCTACCTCTACCCGAACTCCGGTTTCGAGAAGGTCGACGGCAAGCACCGGTACGCCAGCCCCTTCTCCCCCATGACCGGTCCGGACACCCCCACCCGCACCGGCGCGAAGATCGTCGACGGGAAGGTGTACGTCAACAACGGCTTCTGGGACACCTACCGCACGACCTGGCCCGCCTACTCCTTCCTCACCCCGAGGAAGGCCGGCGAACTGGTCGACGGATTCGTCCAGCAGTACAAGGACGGCGGCTGGATCTCCCGCTGGTCCTCCCCCGGCTACGCCGACCTGATGACCGGCACCTCCTCCGACGTGGCGTTCGCCGATGCCTTCGTCAAGGGCGTGGACTTCGACGCGAAGGCGGCGTACGAGGCCGCGCTGAAGAACGCGACCGTCGTCCCGCCGAGCCGTGGCGTCGGCCGCAAGGGCATGGAGACCTCCCCGTTCCTGGGCTACGCCTCGACGGAGACGCACGAGGGCCTCTCCTGGTCCCTGGAGGGCTATCTCAACGACTACGGCATCGCGAGGATGGGCGAGGCGCTGTACAAGAAGACCGGCCAGAAGCGGTACCAGGAGGAGGCCGCGTACTTCCTCTCCCGCGCCCGGAAGTACGTCTCGCTCTTCGACGCGAAGGCCGGCTTCTTCCAGGGCCGCGACCTGGCCGGCGCGTGGCGGGTGCCCTCCGCGGAGTACGACCCGAGGATCTGGGGCCACGACTACACCGAGACGAACGGCTGGGGCTACGCCTTCACCGCCCCGCAGGACTCGCGCGGTCTGGCGAACCTGTACGGCGGCCGCTCGGGGCTGGGGGCGAAGCTGGACACCTACTTCTCCACCCCGGAGACGGCGAGCCCCGAGTTCGTCGGCTCGTACGGCAGCGTCATCCACGAGATGACCGAGGCGCGTGACGTCCGGATGGGGATGTACGGCCACTCCAACCAGGTCGCCCACCACGTGCCGTACATGTACAACGCGGCCGGGACGCCGTGGAAGACGCAGGAGAAGGTGCGCGAGGTGCTGTCCCGGCTCTACACCGGCAGCGAGATCGGCCAGGGTTACCACGGCGACGAGGACAACGGCGAGCAGTCCGCCTGGTACCTCTTCTCCTCGCTCGGCTTCTATCCGCTGGTGATGGGCAGCGGGGAGTACGCGATCGGCTCGCCGCTGTTCAAGAAGGTGACGCTCCGCCTCGACAACGGCCGCACGCTGGTCGTCGAGGCACCGCGCAACAGCGCGCGGAACCTCTACGTCCAGGGGGTGCGGGTGAACGGTCAGCGGTGGAACTCCACCGCGCTGCCGCACGCCCTGCTGTCCCGGGGCGGCACGCTGACGTTCGACATGGGTCCAAAGCCGTCGGCCTGGGGCACGGGCGCGAACGCCGGCCCGGTCTCGATCACCCGGGACGACCGGGTGCCCGTCCCGCGCACCGACGCGATCGCCGGGGCCGGTCCGCTCTTCGACGACACCTCCGCCACGGCCGGCCCGGTCGCCTCGGTGGAGCTGCCGGTGGCGAAGCCGGTCCGGGCGGTGCAGTACACGCTCACCTCGTCCGCACGGGCCGAGGCGCCGGCCGGCTGGGTCCTGCAGGGCTCGGCGGACGGCGTGACCTGGAAGGACCTGGACCGACGGACGGGCCAGTCCTTCACCTGGGACCGCCAGACCCGGGCCTTCTCGGTCGCCACGCCGGGGACGTACGGGAAGTACCGCCTGGTGACGGCCGGCGGGGGCGGGACGCTGGCGGAGGTGGAACTGCTGTCCTAGGACGGTCCCGGGCCGGGCTCCGGGCCGGTCGGGCCGGTCCTCGGGCCCTCGTACTCCCGGTCGTGCGCGGGCGCGGCCGGGAGTTCGCGGTCCAGGGCCTCGCGGTAGCGGACGCAGCCGCGGAGGAAGCGGGGCCAGGGCGGGACCGCCACGTCGGGCTCGACGCGCTCGGGTAGCAGCCCCCACAGCTGCGGGTGATGCCAGCAGAGGTCGTGCCCCGAGCTGTCCCGGTGGGCGCGGATCGCGGCGCGCAGCCGCCGCGCCTCGGCGACGAGCGCCTCCCGGTCGAGCCGGTCCAGATCGCCGTCCGGGTCGCCGTCCGGGCGGGGGCCGGCGGTGCCGTCATGGCCGTGGTCGTCGTCCATGGCGCGCAGGATAGGGCTCCGGAACGACGCGGACCGGCCGCCACCCCGTGCGGGGTGGCGGCCGGTCCGTCGTGCCGGTGACCGGGTGGGTCAGCCGCGGATCAGGTTCCGGAGCACGTACTGCATGATGCCGCCGTTGCGGTAGTAGTCCGCCTCGCCGGGGGTGTCGATCCGGACGACCGCGTCGAACTCGACGCCGGTGTCCGTGGTGACCTTGACCGTGCGCGGGGTGGTGCCGTTGTTCAGCTCCTCGACACCGGTGAAGGAGAAGGTCTCCTCACCGGTCAGGCCGAGGGAGGCCGCCGAGGCGCCCTCAGGGAACTGGAGCGGAAGGACGCCCATGCCGATGAGGTTCGAGCGGTGGATGCGCTCGTACGACTCGGCGATGACGGCCTTGACGCCGAGGAGCGCGGTGCCCTTGGCGGCCCAGTCGCGGGACGAGCCGGAGCCGTACTCCTTGCCCGCCAGGATCGCGAGCGGGGTGCCCTGCTCGATGTAGTTGCGGGAGGCGTCGTAGATGAAGGAGACGGGGGCGCCTTCCTTCGTGAAGTCGCGGGTGTAGCCGCCCTCGGTGCCCGGCGCGATCTGGTTGCGCAGGCGGATGTTGGCGAAGGTGCCGCGGATCATGACCTCGTGGTTGCCCCGGCGCGAGCCGTAGGAGTTGAAGTCACGACGCTCCACACCGTGCTCGGTGAGGTACTGGCCGGCCGGGGTGTCGGCCTTGATGGCACCGGCCGGGGAGATGTGGTCGGTGGTGACCGAGTCGCCCAGCTTGGCCAGGACGCGCGCGCCGACGATGTCGGAGACCGGGGTGGTCTCCATCGTCATGCCCTCGAAGTAAGGGGGCTTGCGGACGTAGGTGGACTCGGCGTCCCACTCGAAGGTGTTGCCGGTCGGGATCGGCAGCGCCTGCCACTGGGCGTCGCCCGCGAAGACGTCCTGGTAGGACTTGTTGAACATGTCCTCGCCGATCGCGTTGGCGACGACGTCGTTGACCTCGGCCTCGGAGGGCCAGATGTCCGCGAGGTAGACCGGCTTGCCCTCGGTGTCGATGCCGAGCGCGTCCTTGGTGATGTCCACCTTCATGGAACCCGCGAGGGCGTACGCGACGACCAGCGGCGGGGAGGCCAGGTAGTTCATCTTGACGTCGGGGTTGATCCGGCCCTCGAAGTTCCGGTTGCCGGAGAGGACCGAGGTGACCGCGAGGTCGTGCTCGTTGACGGCCTGGGAGACCTCCTCCGGCAGCGGGCCGGAGTTGCCGATGCAGGTGGTGCAGCCGTAGCCGACGAGGTTGAAGCCGACCTTGTCGAGGTACGGGGTCAGGCCCGCCTTGTCGAAGTAGTCGGTGACGACCTTCGAGCCCGGGGCGAGGGTGGTCTTGACCCACGGCTTGCGGGTCAGGCCCTTCTCGACGGCCTTCTTCGCGACGAGCGCGGCGGCGACCATCACGTACGGGTTCGAGGTGTTGGTGCAGGAGGTGATCGCGGCGACGGTGACGGCGCCGTGGTCGATCTCGTAGGTCGAGCCGTCGGGGGCCGTGACGGTGACCGGCTTCGACGGGGCGCCGTTCGGCGTGTTCGCCGGGGCGTCGGAGGCCGGGAAGGACTCCTTGCCCGCCTCGTCCACGTCGTCCACGTAGTTGCGGACGTCCTGGGCGAACTGCTGGGCGGCGTTGGCGAGGACGATGCGGTCCTGCGGGCGCTTCGGGCCGGCGATGGAGGGGACGACCGTGGAGAGGTCGAGCTCCAGCTTCTCGGAGAAGTCGGGCTCCGCGGCCGGGTCCAGCCAGAGGCCCTGCTCCTTGGCGTACGCCTCGACGAGCGCGACCTGCTGCTCGGAGCGGCCGGTGAGCTTGAGGTAGTTCAGGGTCTCGCCGTCGATCGGGAAGATCGCGGCGGTGGAACCGAACTCGGGCGACATGTTGCCGATGGTGGCGCGGTTGGCGAGGGAGGTGGCGGCGACGCCCTCACCGTAGAACTCGACGAACTTGCCGACGACGCCGTGCTTGCGCAGCATCTCGGTGATCGTGAGGACGAGGTCGGTGGCGGTGGTGCCGGCCGGCAGCTCGCCGGTCAGCTTGAAGCCGACGACGCGCGGGATGAGCATGGAGACCGGCTGGCCGAGCATGGCGGCCTCGGCCTCGATGCCGCCGACGCCCCAGCCCAGCACGCCGAGGCCGTTGACCATGGTGGTGTGCGAGTCGGTGCCGACGAGGGTGTCGGGGTACGCCTGGCCGTTGCGGACCATGACCGTGCGGGCCAGGTGCTCGATGTTCACCTGGTGGACGATGCCGGTGCCGGGCGGGACGACCTTGAAGTCGTCGAAGGCGGTCTGGCCCCAGCGCAGGAACTGGTAGCGCTCCTTGTTGCGGCCGTACTCCAGCTCGACGTTCTGGCCGAAGGCTTCCTTCGTGCCGAACTTGTCGGCGATGACGGAGTGGTCGATGACCAGCTCGGCCGGGGAGAGCGGGTTGACCTTCGCCGGGTCGCCGCCGAGCTCCTTGACGGCCTCGCGCATGGTGGCGAGGTCGACGACGCAGGGCACACCGGTGAAGTCCTGCATGATCACGCGGGCGGGCGTGAACTGGATCTCCTGGCTCGGCTGAGCCTGCGAGTCCCAGCCGCCGAGCGCACGGATGTGGTCGGCGGTGATGTTCGCGCCGTCCTCGGTGCGGAGCAGGTTCTCCAGGAGCACCTTCAGGCTGTAGGGGAGGCGCGCGGAGCCCTCGACCTTGTCCAGCTTGAAGATCTCGTACGACTCGTCGCCCACGCGCAGCGTGCTGCGGGCGTCGAAGCTGTTCGCCGACACGACAGTCTCCTTCATCAATGTGCGCGTTCTGACCGCATCCTGCCGCGATGGCTCCTCGCCGATCCGCTAAGGTAAGACTTAGTTAGGTAACCCTTACCGGCTGGCGCGGCTGCGGTGCGTCTTTCGGCAGATATCTCGATGTCGAGATAACTCTAGTACATGACCGCCGCGCGGTCATGCCCGGCATGCCCCGGGGCATGCGCCCGGAACCCCGGACGGCGGCGGAGCGATTGCCGCATCATGGGGCCCACGCGACGATCGGACCATGTTCAGCGGCGCGCATGTGATTCTCTACACCCCGGACGCCGAGGCGGACCGCGCCTTCCTCCGGGACGTGCTCCGGTTCGACCACGTCGACGCGGGCGAGGGCTGGCTGGTCTTCCGGCTGCCGCCGGCCGAGGTCGCGGTGCACCCCTCCGCCGGCGAGCCGAAGCACGAGTTCTATCTGATGTGCGACGACATCACGGCCACGCTCACCACGCTCGAGGACCGCGGGACCGAGATCTCACGGCCCATCACCGACCAGGGGTGGGGGCTCCTCGCCGCCGTCCGGCTGCCGAGCGGCGCCGAACTCCCGCTCTACGAACCGCGTCACCCCACTGCTCACGGTTCGTCACCCTGACGGCTCAGCCCCCCGCGAGCGTCATCTCATATCTGAGATAACGTGACGCCATGGCAGACGACTACCTCGTACGCATCGGCAAGCTCATCCGTGACGCCCGCCAGCACCGTGGCTGGACTCAGACGCAGCTCGCCGAGGCTTTGGCCACAAGCCAGAGCGCCGTCAACCGGATCGAACGCGGCAACCAGAACATCAGCCTTGAGATGATCGCCCGCATCGGCGAGGCGCTCGACAGCGAGATCGTGTCGCTGGGTTACTCCGGACCCATGCATCTGCGGGTCGTCGGACGGCGCCGGCTCTCCGGCGCCATCGACGTCAAGACGAGCAAGAACGCCTGTGTCGCACTGCTCTGCGCCTCGCTCCTCAACAAGGGCCGCACGGTCCTGCGCCGCGTCGCCCGCATCGAGGAGGTCTTCCGGCTCCTGGAGGTCCTCAACTCCATCGGCGTGCGCACCCGCTGGATCAACGAGGGCGTCGACCTGGAGATCGTGCCGCCGGCCGAGCTGGACATGGAGTCGATCGACGCCGAGGCCGCGATCCGCACCCGCTCGATCATCATGTTCTTCGGCCCGCTGCTGCACCGCCTCGACCGCTTCCGGCTGCCCTACGCCGGCGGCTGCGACCTCGGTACGCGCACGATCGAGCCGCACATGATCGCGCTGCGCCGCTTCGGCCTGGAGATCACCGCGACCGAGGGCCTCTACCACGCCCAGGTCGAGGCGTCCGTCTCGCCCGACCGCCCGATCGTGCTGACCGAGCGCGGCGACACCGTGACCGAGAACGCGCTGCTCGCCGCCGCCCGCCACGACGGCGTCACCGTCATCCGCAACGCCTCCTCCAACTACATGGTCCAGGACCTGTGCTTCTTCCTGGAGGCGCTGGGCGTACGGGTCGACGGCATCGGCTCCACCACGCTGACCGTGCACGGCGTCCCGCAGATCGACGTGGACGTCGACTACTCCCCCTCCGAGGACCCGGTCGAGGCGATGAGCCTGCTGGCCGCCGCCGTGGTCACGGAGTCGGAGCTGACGATCCGCCGGGTCCCGATCGAGTTCATGGAGATCGAGCTCGCGGTCCTGGAGGAGATGGGCCTGGACCACGACCGCACCCCCGAGTACGCCGCCGACAACGGCCGCACCCGGCTGGTCGACCTGACGGTCCGCCCCTCCAAGCTGGAGGCGCCGATCGACAAGATCCACCCGATGCCGTTCCCCGGCCTCAACATCGACAACGTGCCGTTCTTCGCGGCCATCGCGGCGACCGCGCAGGGCAAGACCCTGATCCACGACTGGGTCTACGACAACCGCGCGATCTACCTCACGGACCTCAACCGCCTCGGCGGCCGCCTCCAGCTCCTCGACCCCCACCGCGTCCTCGTCGAGGGCCCGACCCGCTGGCGCGCCGCGGAGATGATGTGCCCGCCGGCCCTGCGCCCGGCGGTGGTCGTCCTCCTGGCGATGATGGCGGCCGAGGGCACGTCGGTGCTGCGGAACGTCTACGTCATCAACCGGGGGTACGAGGAGCTGGCGGAGCGCCTGAACTCGGTGGGCGCGCAGATCGAGATCTTCCGGGACATCTGACGCGGCCGCACCGCCGCACCCCCTGTCGACCGCTCCTACCGGTCGACAGGGGGTGCGGCGCTGTCCGTGGGGCTTCTCCGGCGGCTCTGTGGACCGGCTGCAGACGCTCGCCGGCTCGGGATGGCCGTCAGCCGCGGCGCACGGTGCGCAGCACGGTGTCGCACAGGGCCATCGTGGCCGCGTTGTCGGCGGCCGAGGTGACCGGAGCGGTGCCGAGCCGCACGGCGTCGAGGAAGTGGCGCACCTCGCCGACGAAACCGCGGAGGTAGAGGTCCTGGTGGCCGCCGGAGGCCGGAGAGTTGACGGACCGGGTGGTCACGGTCTCCTCGCCCAGGGTCTGCCACGGCTCGGTGCCTCCGTCCCCTGCGGCGGTGGGGCGCGTGTGGTGGTGGGTGAGGGTGGTGAGGTTCTCGGCGCGGACGAAGCCGTGCTGTCCGGTGACGGTGAGCTCCTCCTGCTCGCGACTCCACGCGGGGACCCCGGCGAAGGTGAGGTTGCCGATGACACCGCTGCCGAAACGGAGGGTCAGCGTCATGCTGATGTCGGCGCCCCGGGAGTTGCTGAAGCCGGTGACGTCCGTGACCTCGCCGAACAGGCCTCGGACCAGGTCGACCACGTGGACGGCGCCGAACAGGAGATAGGTGTCGTCCCGCAGGGTGTCCGTCCAGGGGCTGAAGGCGAACAGCCCGTTGAAGGACAGCACCCGGCCGAAGGTCTTCTCGTCGGCGATGAGTTCGGCGACCTTGCGGTAGGCGGGGGCGTGCCGCTTCATGAAGCCGACCATCACCTGACGGTCGTAGCGCTCGGCCGTGGCGGCGACCCGACGGGCCTCCTCCTCGTTCAGGCCGAGCGGCTTCTCCACGAAGACGTGGGCACCTGCGCGCAGGCAGTCCTCGGTGACCGCGGCCTGGTCCTCGGGCGCGACGCTGACGAACACGGCGTCCAGGGCGTCCTCGGCCAGCATCCGGCGGTGATCGCCGTGGCCGTGTTCGGCGCCGTGCAGGGCGGCGGCGGTCCGGGCCGCGCTCTCGTGGCGCGTGGCGATGCCGGTGAGGCGGGCGCCGGCCAGGTGGAGGGCGGGGTAGAGGTTGGCGCGGGCGTGGCGGCCGTGACCGACGAAGCCGAGGCGCAGGTCCTCGATGCGCGGTGCCATGAGGGACTCCAAGGGGTGGCGGGCGGGGTTCAGGCGGCTGCCGCGTAGCCGGGCAGGACCACGTCGCGGATGAGGGCGCTGCGCTCCTGGAAGGGGAGGAAGGCGCTCTTGACGGCGTTGACGGTGACCGCGCGCAGGTCGTCGAGTCCCCAACCGGCCTCCGTGACCAGCAGGGACATCTCGCGGGTCATGGTGGTGCCGGAGACCAGGCGGTTGTCGGTGTTGAGGGTGACCCGGAAACCGAGGTCGCGCAGGGCGGTGATGGGGTGCTCGGCGATGGAGACGGCGGCGCCGGTCTGGAGGTTGGAGGTGGGGCACATCTCCAGGGCGACGCGCCGGTCGCGCACCCAGGCGGCGAGCGGCCCCGGGCGGCCGTCGGTGATGTCCTCCATGATGCGCACGCCGTGGCCGATGCGCTGGGCGCCGCAGACCTGGAGCGCCTGGTGGATGCTGGGCAGTCCGTGGGCCTCTCCGGCGTGGATGGTGAACGGCATGCTCGCGGCGCGCAGGTACTCGAAGGAGTCCAGGTGGTCGGCGGGCGGAAAGCCGTCCTCGGCTCCGGCGATGTCGAAGCCGACGACGCCGGCGTCGCGGAAGGCCACGGTGAGATCGGCGATCTCCCGGGTACGGCCGAACATGCGCATGCCGCACAGCAGGGTGCCGACCCGGACCGGGGTACCGGCCGCGGCCGCCTTGGCCATGCCGGTCGCCAGGCCCTCCTGGACCGTCTCGACGACCTGGGGCAGGGTCAGTCCGCCCCTGAGCATCAGCTCCGGCGCGTAGCGGACCTCGGCGTAGACGACACCGTCGTCGGCGAGGTCGAGCACGTACTCCTCGGCGGTGCGCAGCAGGCCCTCGCGGTGCTGCATGACGGCGAGGGTGTGTTCGAAGGTGGCGATGTAGCGGACCAGGTCGCCGGAGCCGGCGGCCTCGACGTACCAGGCGGCGAGGGCGTCCGGATCGGTGGTGGGCAGTCGGTGGCCGACGGACGAGGCGAGGTCCACGAGGGTGGCCGGGCGCAGAGCTCCGTCGAGGTGGTCGTGGAGGACGGCCTTGGGCAGTCGTCGGAGCGTCTCGGTGTCGAGGACCGGAGGAGCGGCGGGGGTGCTCATGGTGCGGGTTCCTTGGTGAAGTCGTGCGATCAGGCGGTCAGGCGGTGAGATGGCCGAGGAGGTCGGTGGCGATCTCGCGATCGACATCGGCCGGTATCGGCTGGACGCCTGGGGTGAGCGGCAGAGTGGCGACGGCGGCGAGGCTGCGGGCCTGGAGGGTGAGGCCCAGGTCCATGGCCTGGATGGGGTTGCCCTTGGCGGCCGTCAGGTTGATCATCCGGGTGCCGGTCAGCACGGTGATCTCGCGGCCGTCCCGGAGCCGGTGCACGGCGCGTTCGTCGCCGGCCGAGCCGTAACGGGTGACCGAGGCCGTCCGTGCGGCGAGGGCGTCCGCGTCCAGTTCCCAGGGCTGGTGGCCGACACCGGCGATGATCGTCCCGTCGGCGAGCACGTCGAGGGCGTCCGGGCCGATGACGGCGGGATGTCCGGTCGCCAGGAAGAGCAGCCGGGTGCGCGGCAGCAGGGTGGCGAGGTCGCCGACCTGGTGGCCGTGCATCACCGCCTCCAGGGCCCGGTACGGGTCGGTCTCGGCGACCGCGACCCTGGCCCCGAGCCGGGCCAGGGTGTTCGCCGTGCCGAGGCCGCAGGGCCCGTAGCCGACCACCGTGGCGCGGGCGCCGGGCAGCATGAGGTTGGTGGCGTTCATGAAGCCCTGGACGACGCTCTGGCCGACCCCGTGCTCGTTCTCGACCAGGAGCTTCAGCCTGCTGTCGTTGATCACGACGACGGGGAACGGCGGCGGGGCCGGCAGGGCCCGGAGGCGCAGGCCGCCGGTGGTGGTCTCCTCGGTGCCGCCGATCAGGTGCGGCAGCCCGCCCCGGGTGAGGGCCGCGATGGTCAGGTCACCGCCGTTGTCGAGGATCAGGTGGGGGTCGCAGCCGAGGACGCGGTCGATGTTGCGGCGGTGCTCGGACAGGCCGTCGTCGCGCCGCCCGAACACGGTGGTGCCGACCGCGCGCAGGGCGTCGGCGGTGTCGTCCTGCGTGGTGCCGGGCGAGCCGGTGAGGGTCACCTCGGCGCCGGCCTCCCGGAGCAGTGCGACCAGGGCGGCGGTCTTCGGCTCGACGTGCAGGCACATCGCGATGCGCTTGCCGGCCAGGGCGGCGGCGTGGCGTCGGACGGTCGAGGTGAGCAGGGGCATGTGACGCAGGGCCCAGTCGGTGCCTGCGTGCTGGAGGCGGGGTGCGGCGGTGGCGGACATGTCACTCCTGGGATGGCGGGGGCGTGTACGGAGCAGCAGGACGCCGCCGCCCGGTTCCGTGGGGGCGAACCGGGGGCGGCGCCTGCGGTCCTCGGGGGTGTCTCGGCGGTCCCGGCAGGATCGCCAAGGCACCAAGGCACCCGCTAGGCGTACAGGTCGCAGCGGTAGGAGTGATCGCCGAAGGCCGGCAGGCGGCGGAGGCACCGGTGGGTGGCCGGGAGCGGACGGTTCACGGGTGGTCACCTCCGTGGGTGCGGGCTGGGCGCGGTCGCGGCCGTGGGGGCGTCGAGGGCCGGTCCGACGGGCTGCGAGCGCCTGATGGCTAGCGAGGTTATACGTATTACGCGCGGTGGACAACCCTCCCCTGAGCGATCGCGCACAGCCGGAGGAAGTCGACATGCCGACAGACTGCGAACCCGGGCGCGGACGGCCGGCCCGTCAGGTGGCGCCCTCCTGGGCGTCCGCGCGGGGTGGGTGGCTCCTGCCGAGGGGGACGGCGCCGGCGAGGCGGGTGAGGACCGGGCCGAGGATGGCGAGGATGAAGACGTACGCCGTGACCAGCGGGCCGAGGAAGCCGTGGGCGGTGCCGACGAGGCCCACGATGACGAGGGAGAACTCGCCGCGGGCGATCAGCGCCGTCCCCGCCCGGAGCCGGCCGCGGCGCCCCACGCCGTCCCGGGCGGCGGCGTAGCGGCCGGTGAGCACCTTGGTGACGCTGCTGACCGCGGCCAGCGCCAGTGCCGCGGGGAGGGCCGGGACCAGGTCGTCCGGGTCGACGGACAGGCCGATGGCCAGGAAGAACACCGCGGCGAAGAGGTCCCGGAGGGGGATCAGGACGGCCCGGGCGCGGGTCGCGGTCTCCCCGGTGAGGGTGAGGCCGACGAGGAAGGCGCCGACGGCCGCCGAGGCGTGGACGAGTTCGGCCAGGGCCGCCACGATCAGGGTCAGGCCGAGCACGCGGAGCATGAGCTGTTCGGCGTCCGGGTGGGCGAGCAGTCTGCCGAGGTGGTGCCCCCAGCGGTACGAGACGGTGGCGGCCGCCAGGACGGCTCCGACCGCCGCGAGGGTGCTCAGGACCGCCTGCCACCACTGGCCGCCGGAGGCGAGGACGGCGAGCACCGGCAGATAGAGGGCCATGACGCAGTCCTCCATGACGAGGACCGACAGCACGGCCGGGGTCTCCCGGTTGCCGAGGCGCCGCAGGTCCGCCAGGAGGCGGGCGACGATGCCGGAGGAGGAGATGTAGGTGGCCCCGGCCAGGGCGAGCACCCCGACGCCGTCGAGGCCGAGCAGCAGGCCGGCCACCGCGCCGGGCGCGGCGTTCAGGACGAGGTCGACCAGGGCGGACGGCACGCGCTTGCGCATGCCGACGGCGAACTCCGGCAGCGAGAACTCCAGGCCCAGCGCCAGCAGGAGCAGGACCACCCCGATGGCGGCCCCCGTCTCGACGAACGGACCTGCGGCGGGCACGGGGGCGATGCCCCCTTCGCCGATCGCGAGACCCGCGAGCAGGTAGAGGGGGATCGGCGAGAGGGTCAGGCGGCGCGCCAGGGTGCCGAGCAGGCTCAGCGCGGCGAGGATGACGCCGAGCTCCAGCAGCAGGGCGACCGAGGTGTGCACGGTCAGCCCCTGATGATCTGTTCCACGCCCGCGATGCCCTCGTGGGTGCCGATCACCACGAGGACGTCCCCGCCCCGCAGGACCTCCTGCGGGGCCGGTGAGGGCAGCACGATCCCCTGCCGGACCACGGCGACGACGGACGCGCCGGTCAGGGTCCGCGCCCGGGTGTCGCCCAGCGGACGGCCGTCGAAGCGGCTTCCGGCACGGACCCCGACCTGCCCGGACCGCAGCCCGGGCGCCTCCTCGGCGAGCCCGGCGTACCGTTCCGCGATCCGCGGCGCCCCGAGGATCTCGGCGATCGTGTCGGCCTCCTCCCCGGTGAGCTCGAGGACGGAGCGGCCCTCGTCGGGATCGTCCCGGTCGTAGACGATCAGCTCGTACTCGCCGGTCCGGCGGGCCACGACGCCGATGCGCTCGCCCCGGTGGTTGGTGAACTCGTAGCGCAGGCCGAGGCCGGGCAGGAGTACCTCGGTGACGTCCATCCCCCCATCCTCGGACGGGGAGCGGGGCGCGGCACGCGCGGCGACGCCACCCGGGTCGGATCGCACGCCGGGTGCGATCCGACCGGGTGACGGCGGGTGACGGGGGGCGCTATGTGGCCGGGGCGGCCGGGTGGCCGGCGGGTGGGGCGGCGGCCGGGTGACGCACTGCCATGGAGGCCAGGTGACGCGCGGTCGTGAGGTTGGGTGACGCGCGTGACGACGGCGGGAGGCTCCCGGCCGGTCAGCCGACGCCCGGTGGGCCCACCCCGCCCTTGAGGCGTTCGAGGTCCGAGGGTCGGACCTGGATCGCGACCAGGGCGACCACCGCGGCGACGATCGCGAAGGCGGCCGCGACGATGAAGGCCAGGGAGACGCCGGAGGTCAGGATCTCGTCACTCCACGGCGGCGGCAGCTGGCCCGTCCTCGCGAACTGCGCCTTCTCCAGCGGGTCGGCCTGCGAGAGGAAGGCCGGCACCTGCTTCTCCGCCTCGTTGCGACTGGCCGTGCCGAAGACGGTCACCAGGATCGAGAGGCCGAGCGAACCGCCCACCTGCTGGGTGGCGTTGAGCAGTCCGGACGCCGCGCCGGACTCCGCCGGCCGCACGTTGGAGAGCGCCATCAGGGTCAGCGAGACGAAGAGCATGCCCATACCGAGGCTGAAGATGAGCATGGGCCCGAGGATGCTGCCCAGATAGGTGGAGTGGACGTCGGTGAGCGTCAGCCAGGACAGCCCGGCCGCGGCGAGGAGCGAGCCGACGACCATGAAGGGTTTCGGCCCGTACCTCGGCAGAAGTTGCGAGGCGAGCCCCGCCCCGACCGCGATCACCGCGCTGACCGGCAGGAACGCCAGGCCTGCCTGCAAGGGGGTGAAGCCGAGGACGTTCTGCACGAAGAGGGTCAGGAAGAAGAACATGCCGAACATCGCGGCGGCCAGGCAGAGCATGATGGCGTACGTGCCCGCGCGGTTGCGGTCGGCGAACATGTGCAGGGGCGTGATCGGCTGCCGGGAGCGCCGCTCGACCAGGATGAAGACGACCAGCAGGACGACGGCGAGGCCGAAGGAGCCGAGGGTGAGGGGATCTCGCCAGCCCTCCTGGGCGGCGCGGATGAACCCGTAGACCAACGCCACCATGCCGAGGGTGGCGGTGAGTGCGCCGGTGAGGTCGAAGTGGCCGGAGTGGCGCTCGGACTCCTTGATGAAGCGGGGCGCCGCGACGGCGATGAGCACGGCGATCGGGACGTTCACGAAGAACACCCAGCGCCAGTCGAGCCATTCGACCAGGACGCCGCCGGCGAGCAGACCGATCGCGCCACCGCCCGCGGACACGGCCGCGAACACGCCGAACGCCCGGTTGCGTTCCGGGCCTTCGGTGAAGGTGGTGGAGATCAGCGCCAGCGAGGTCGGCGAGGCGATCGCGCCGCCGACGCCCTGCAGGGCACGGGCGGCGAGGAGTTGCCAGTCGTTCTGGGCGAGACCGCCGAGCAGCGAGGCGAGTCCGAAGAGGAGGACGCCGAAGATGAAGACCCGGCGCCTGCCGAGGATGTCACCGACCCGCCCGCCGAGCAGGAGCAGGCCTCCGAAGGTCAGGGTGTACGCGTTGACCACCCAGGACAGGCTCGTCGTGGAAAACTCGAGCGAGCTCTGGATGTGCGGCAGCGCGATGTTCACGATCGTGATGTCGAGGACGACCATCAGCTGACAGGAGGCGATGACGAGAAGCGCGATCCCGTTGCCGCCGCCCCGGCGCTGGGAGGCGGCGGTCTGTGCTGGCGTCGTCGGCTTGGGGGTACTCATGGCGCATCGCGCCCTCGCGTGGTGGGATCCGTAGGCCGGTCGACCCACCATTCGACCGTAAGCCCGCCTCCGGCGAGTGACCAGTTGATCAAGCGCGGGGGCCGTCCGGGGGCAGGCGGGCGTCCGGCCGCCCCCACCGCAGGAGTTCGGCGCGCGGGGCGGCGCCGCCTAGGGCGTGTCTCTTTGATGGTCTCTAAGGACGCCAGTCCTCGCGGTAATCCGGATGCTCTGCATAGGACTGCGCGAGTACGCGGAGCGTGTAGGTGAGGCCGACGAAGCGCGGGTCTGTGGGGTCCATGGCCTCGCAGTCCCGTGCAAGCATGTCGATCAGGTCGAGCATCGGCAGGTGGCTGTCGAGGATGGCCTCGCCACCGAAGCGATAGGCCACCTCGGCGTAGGCATGGTTGTCCGCTTCATACCGGGCGTGAATGAACTTGAGAAGGTCGTCCATAGGGTGATCCTCGCGCGCTGATGCGGCAGCCGGAAGCCCCCGCTTCTCGGTCAGCACCTTGCCCAGATAAGGATGCTCGCAAGATGCAGTGCGGCTTGGTAGGCGATGGAGAGCTTGTCCGTCCGCATGGCCAGGCCGCGCCACTGCTTGCCGGTTGCTGCATCGTTCGACCGCATTGCGCTGCTTGTATCCCTCGGCGTCGAAAGCGGGCGGGCGGCCGCCGGCGCGGCCGCGCCGCCGACGATGGCCGACCTGGTCCAACGGCTGGGGAATGACTGCGCGGATGCCGCGCTGGCGGAGATGACTTCGGGTCGCGCGGGAGGAATAGGCCCGATCGGCCAGAACCACCTCCGGCCGGGTTCTCGGCTTTCCGGGGCCGATTCGCGGAACACGGATGCCGGCCATGACAGCTTCGAAGGCCGGTGCGCCGCCTGCCTGGGCCGCGGTGACGCGAAGGACCAAAGGCCGTGCGCGGCTGTCGCTGACGATATGGACCTTCGTGCTCAGGCCGCCGCGGGAGCGTCCGTGTGCGTGGTCGCCTGGTTCGGCCCGGCCCGGTGCCCCCTTTTCCTGGCTCCGGCGGCATGCTGGTGAGCGCGGCAGACGGTGGAGTCCACCGACACGGTCCAGCCGATGTCATCAGCGGCGTCGGCCGTTGCCAGGACCGCAGCGAGGATCCGTTCCCAGGTGCCGTCCTCGGCCCACCTGATCAGCCGCTTGTGGGCGGTCTGGAACGAGCCGAGCTCGTCGGGCAGGTCCCGCCAGGGCGAGCAGGTGCGGTACTTCCACGCGATGGCCTCAAGGGTTCGGCGGTGGTTGGCCCACCGTCGGGCTGCGGACCGGATCGGCCGGTATGAGCGGCTCGATCCGGCTCCCACATCGCATCAGTGATCACTAACCGGACGGACACATCCGATCAACTAACCAACCGATCGAAGAGACACGCACTAGGCGAGGACGGCGAAGCCGTCCAGCTCCACCAGCGCCTGCTCGTCCCACAGCCGTACGACCCCGACGACGGCCATCGCGGGGAAGTCGCGCCCGGCCAACCGCCGCCAAATGCGCCCGAGTTCGTGCGCGTGGCGGCGGTAGTCGGCGACATCAGTGGCGTAGACGGTGACGCGTGCGAGGTCGGCCGGTGAGCCGCCGGCGTGCCGGAGGGCGGTGAGGAGGTTGGTGAGCGCGGTCTCGAACTGCTCCGGCAGGGCCTCCCCCACCACCTTGCCGTCGCGGTCGAGGCTGGTCTGCCCGGCGAGGAAGACCAGGCGGGAGCCGGTGGCGGTGACGGCGTGGGAGAAGCCGGTGGGCGGGGACAGCTCGGCGGGATTGTGCCGGTGGAGGGGCGTCATCGGTCCAGCTCCTTCGTCGTCGGGGCCCGGCGAGGCTCCCAGAATCGACCGAGGGCCGCACGGCTCCCGGGCCGTCGCGGGCGGCGCGGTTCCCGGTCTCGGCCGAAGGCCGCACGGCTCCCGGGCCGTCGCGGGCGGCGCGGTTTCCTCGTCACCCGTACAGCTCCTTGGCGATGATCGTGCGCTGGACCTCGGAGGCCCCTTCGTAGATGCGCGGCGCACGCACCTCGCGGTAGAGGTGTTCGAGCAGGTGGCCGCGTTGCAGCGCGCGGGCGCCGTGGAGCTGGACGGCGGCGTCGACGACGTATTGGGCGGTCTCCGTGGCGAGGAGTTTCGCCATCGCCGCGCGCTTGGGGACGTCCGTCGCGCCCGCGTCGTACGCCGCCGCGGCCGCGTAGACGAGCAGCCGCGCGGCTTCGGTACGGGTGGCCATCTCGGCGACCTGATGGGCGACCGCCTGGAGGTCGCGCAGGACGCCCCCGAAGGCGGTGCGGCCCGCGGTGTGGGCGAGGGTGGCGTCCAGGGCCGCCTGGGCCATGCCGACGGCGAAGGCGCCCACGCTGGGGCGGAAGCGGTTGAGGGTGTTCATGGCGACCCGGAAGCCGCGGTCGACCTCGCCGAGGACGTCGTCCGGGCCGACGGGGACGCCGTCGAAGACCAGGGTGCCGATGGCGTGCGGGGAGAGCATGTCCAGAGGGCTGCCGGTGAGGCCCGGCCGGTCGGCGGGGACGAGGAAGGCGGTGACCCCGCGGGAACCGGCGCCCGCGGTGGTCCGGGCGAAGACGGTGGCGAAGTCGGCCTCGGGGGCGTTGGAGATCCAGCGCTTCTCGCCGTGCAGGAGCCAGCCGCCTGAGCCGTCGGGACGGGCTTCGAGGGCGAGCGCGGCGGCGTCGGAACCGGCGCCGGGCTCGGAGAGCGCGAAGGCGGCGACGGCCCGGCCCGCGGTGACCTCCGGAAGCCAGCGGTCGCGCTGCGCCGGGGTGCCGGCGGCGGCGACCGGGTGGGCGCCGAGCCCCTGGAGGGCGAGCGCGGTCTCGGCCTCGGTGCACGCGTGGGCGAGGGACTCACGGAGCAGGCACAGCTCCAGGGCCCCGGCCTCGAAGAGGCGGGCGAGGAGACCGAGTTCGCCGAGCGCGGCGACGAGGGGGCGGTTGACGCGGCCGGGTTCCCCCTTCTCGGCGAGGGGGCGCAGGCGTTCGGCCGCGAGGGTGCGGAGCTCCGCACACCGGGCGGTTTGTGCGGGATCGAGCGAGAATGCGGACATTCGGACTCCTGCCTCCGTCGTCACCGTCACCGTCGTCAGTCACCTTCACTGTCACGCTCGTCGAGGTCTGCGGATCACTTCTATCGCGCACCGTTGACTGTCGTCACCATCACGATACGCTCGTTGGGCGACCCCACCACGACAAGGGGACGAACTCATGGAGCTGACCGGTTCGGTCCACCACGACACCTTCGCGCGCGACCATCTGCCGCCCGCCGGGCAGTGGCCGCGGTTGCTGTTCGATCTTCCCGAGCTGCGCTACCCCGAGCGGCTCAACTGCGGGGCGGAACTGCTCGACCGCACGGTGGAACGATTCGGCACGGAAAGGCCCGCCTTCCGGGACGGATCTGGCCTTGTCTGGACATATGGACAACTCCAGGAGCGGGTGAACCGGATCGCCCACGTCCTCACCTCCGTTCGGGGCGTACGGCCCGGCGACCGCGTGCTGCTGCGCGGCCCGACCACCCCCTGGCTGGCCGCATGCTGGCTGGCGGTGATGAAGGCGGGCGGGGTCGCGGTCACCGTCCTGGCCCAGCAGCGCGCCCGCGAACTGGCCGTGATGTGCGAGATGGCGCGCTGTACCCACGCGCTGTGCGACATCCGGTCGGTCGACGAGCTGGTGAAGGCCGAGGTCCCGGGCCTGCGCGTCACCACGTACGGCGCGGACTCCCCTGACGACCTGCTCTCCCTCTCCCTCGCCCAGCCCACCGCCTACGAGGCCGTGGACACCGCGGCCGACGACGTGGCCCTGATCGCCTTCACCTCGGGGACGACCGGACGGCCCAAGGGGTGCATGCACTTCCACCGGGACGTGCTGGCCGTCGCGGACACGTTCTCCGCCCACGTCCTGCGGCCGCTCCCGGACGACGTCTTCGCCGGCTCCCCGCCCCTCGGCTTCACGTTCGGCCTGGGCGGTCTGGTGGTGTTCCCCCTGCGCGCCGGGGCGAGCGCCCTGCTCCTGGAACAGGCCGGCCCCGCGCAGCTCCTCGCGGCCGTCGCCGAGCACCGGGTGTCGGTGCTGTTCACGGCACCGACCGCGTACCGGCTGATGCTGGACGAACTGAACGGCCACGACGGCCCCGACGGCCAGGACGGCCGCAAGAGCGACGAGCCCGACGTCGACGGCAACCACGAGCCCGACAGCGCCGGCCACGACAGCGACGCCCTCCGCGTCGACGGGGACGGCCAAGGCGGCCACGAGGTCGACCACCACCCCGCGACCGAGAAGAGCCGGAGCGCGCTCACCGCGTCCCTGCGCCGTTGCGTCTCGGCGGGCGAGAACCTGCCGGCCGCGACCTGGCAGGCGTGGTACGAGCGGACCGGCCTCAAGCTCATCAACGGCATCGGGGCCACCGAACTGCTCCACATCTTCATCTCCGCCGCGGATGGCGACATCCGCCCGGGCACCACCGGCCGGCCCGTCCCCGGCTGGCAGGCGCGGGTGGTGGACCACACCGGCGCCGAGGTCCCCGACGGCGAGGAGGGACTGCTCGCGGTGCGCGGCCCCGTCGGCTGCCGGTATCTGGCCGACCCCCGGCAGGGCGAGTACGTCCGCGACGGGTGGAACATCACCGGCGACACCTACGTCCGGGACGAGGACGGCTACTTCCGGTACGTGGCCCGCGCCGACGACATGATCATCTCGGCGGGCTTCAACATCGCGGGCCCCCAGGTGGAGGAAGCCCTCCTCGCCCACCCCGACGTGGTGGAGGCGGCGGTGGTGGGCCGTCCGGATGAGCTGCGCGGCCAGATCGTCGTCGCGTACACGGTCGTGCGCCAGGGGGTGCCGCGCGACGCGGAGACGGCGACCGCGCTGCGCACCTTCGTACGGGCCCGCCTGGTGCCGTACAAGAGCCCCCGGAAGATCGTCTTCCTGGACGCCCTGCCCCGTACGGCGACCGGGAAGCTCCAGCGTTTCCGACTCCGCACCGACGACACCGGGGGCGAGGCCGGCCCGGCGGCGGGACCCGAGCCCGGCCCGATCGGCAAGACACCCCTAGAGTGATCACGTGGTCGAGCAGCACACCCCCCGTTCCCTGATCGTCTCGCTCTACGGCGCGTACGGCCGCGGCCTGGCGCGCGACGGGTCGCCGGTGCCCGTGGCCGAGCTGATCCGCCTCCTCGCGGCGCTGGGCGTCGACGCGCCCTCGGTGCGGTCGTCGGTGTCGCGGCTGAAGCGCCGGGGCCTGCTGCTGCCGCGACGAACGGCGGACGGGGCCGCCGGTTACGCCCTCTCCGACGACGCCCGCCAGCTCCTGGCCGACGGCGACCGCCGGATCTACTCGCGTACCGAACCGAAACTGTCAGAGGGCTGGGTCCTCGCCGTCTTCTCGGTCCCCGAGTCCGAGCGCCACAAGCGCCATCTGCTGCGGTCGCGCCTGGCCCGGCTGGGATTCGGCACGGCGGCTCCCGGCGTCTGGATCGCCCCGGCGCGGCTCCACGAGGAGACCCGGCACACCCTGGAGCGGCTGGAGCTCTCTGCGTACGTCGACCTCTTCCGCGGCGAGCACCTGGGCTACGCCGCGACGGCGGAGGCGGTGGCCCGCTGGTGGGACCTGCCCTCGATCGCCGCGCTGCACGAGGAGTTCCTGGCCGCCCACGAACCGGTGCTGCGCGCCTGGCGGGCCGCTCCGGGGACGGCGGAGGACGCCTACCGGGACTATCTCCTCGCCCTCGACTCCTGGCGCCGCCTCCCGTACGCCGACCCCGTCCTGCCCTCCGAACTGCTGCCCTCCGACTGGCCCGGCGGCCGCTCGGCGGAGGTGTTCGCGGAGCTGCACGAGAGGCTGCGCGACGCCGGCGAGGCATTCGTCCAGGGGGTTTCCGTCGACGCGGGGTGACGGCCGGCCGCCGGGGAGGCGGCCGTGAGGATCCGGTCGCCGTCCGTCGGTCAGGGGCCGGTTGCCGTCCGTCGGTCGGGGGCCGGTCGCCGTCCGTCGGTCAGGGGCCGAGGTGCAGGGCGAGACGCGGCTTGGGCGCGTCGGTGCGGCCCGTGGGCGGTGTGCGGCTGCCCGCGCGGTACGGGTCGGGCCACGGTGCCCCGGGTCCGCGGTAGTCCTGTTCGGCCGCCGCGTGCAGGGTCCAGTGCGGGTCGTAGAGGTGCGGGCGGGCCAGCGCGCACAGGTCGGCGCGGCCCGCGAGCAGCAGGGAGTTGACGTCGTCCCAGGAGGAGATCGCGCCGACGGCGATGACCGGGACGGAGACGGCGCCGCGGATCCGGTCGGCGTACGGGGTCTGGTACGAGCGGCCGTACTCGGGGCGTTCGTCGGGGACGACCTGGCCGGTGGAGACGTCGATGGCGTCGGCGCCGTGGGCGGCGAAGGCGCGGGCCATCCCGATCGCGTCCTCGTCGGTCGTGCCGCCGTCCGCCCAGTCGGTGGCCGAGATCCGGACCGTCATCGGCCGTTCGTCGGGCCACACCTCCCGTACCGCGTCGAAGATTTCGAGGGGGAAGCGCAGCCGGTTCTCGAGCGGTCCGCCGTAGGCGTCGTCCCTGCGGTTGGTCAGCGGGGAGAGGAAGCCGGAGAGCAGATAGCCGTGGGCGCAGTGCAGTTCGAGCAGGTCGAAGTCGCAGCGGGCCGCGCGGCGGGCCGCCTCCGTGAACTCCCGCCGTACGTCTGCCCTCCCGGCCCGGTCCAGCGCGTGCGGGACCTGGTTGACACCGGGGCGGTACGGGAGCGGGGAGGCGGCCGTGAGGGGCCAGTTGCCGTCCGGGAGCGGCTGGTCGATGCCCTCCCACATCCGGCGGGTGGAACCCTTGCGTCCGGAATGGCCGAGCTGGACGCCGATCGCGGTGCCGGGTGATCTGGTGTGCACGAACGAGGTGACGCGGCTCCACGCCTCGGCCTGCTCGTCCGTCCAGAGACCGGTGCAGCCGGGCGTGATCCGGCCCTCGGGGCTCACGCAGACCATCTCGGTCATCACGAGCCCGGCGCCGCCGAGGGCCCTGGCCCCCAGGTGGACGAGGTGGAAGTCGTCGGGGACGCCGTCCTCGGCGACGTACATGTCCATCGGGGAGACGACGACACGGTTGCGAAGGGTCAGTCCGCGCAGCCGGAAGGGGGTGAACATCGGCGGGGTGCCGGGCGGGCAGCCGAAGGAGCGCTCGACCGCGTCGGTGAAGGCGGGGTCACGCAGCCGCAGGTTGTCGTGGGTGACGCGACGGCTGCGGGTGAGGAGGTTGAACGCGAACTGCCGGGGCGGCTGGTCGAGGTACCGCTCGACCTCCTCGAACCAGCGCAGGCTGGCGGCCGCAGCGCGCTGGGTGGACTCCACGACCGGCCGGCGCTCGGTCTCGTAGGCGGCGAGCGCCTCGGCGAGGGTGGGCTGTTCCTCGACGCAGGCGGCGAGCGCGAGGGCGTCCTCGACGGCGAGCTTGGTGCCGGAGCCGATCGAGAAGTGGGCGGTGTGGGCGGCGTCGCCGAGCAGCACGATCGGGCCGTGCGACCAGCGTTCGTTGACGACCGTACGGAACGCGGTCCAGACGGAGTTGTTGGAGCGCAGGGGGCGCCCGCCGAGGGTGTCGGCGAAGAACTTGGCGCAGCGGGCGATGGACTCCGTCTCGTCCAGTTCGTCGAAACCGGCCGCCTGCCAGACCTCTTCGCGCATCTCGATGATGACGGTGGAGGCGCCGGGCGCGGGGGCGTCCATTCCGGCGGAGGCGGGGGCGGGGGTGCCGGTGCCGGTGTCGGTGTCGGTGTCGGTGTCGGTGTCGGTGTCGGGGGAGGCGGGGCCGGGCGTGGGGCGGGAGTAGGGGTAGCCGTGGAGCTGCATCACGCCGTGTTCGGTCTCGGCGATCTCGAAGCGGAAGGCGTCGAAGGCGAAGTCGGCGGCGAGCCAGATGTAGCGGCATCGGTGGGTGGTGAGCCGGGGACGGAAGACGTCGGCGTGGGCCTCGCGGGTCGCGCTGTGGACGCCGTCGGCCGCCACGACCAGGTCGTGGGTGCCGGCCAGCTCGGCGGCGGGCGGGGCCGGGGTGCGGAAGCGGAGCCGTACGCCGAGTTCGGTGCAGCGGGCGTGCAGGATCTCCAGGAGGCGGCGCCGGCCGAGGGCGGCGAAGCCGTGACCGGTGGAGGTGAGCAGGTGCCCGCGGTGGGCGATGTCGATGTCGTCCCACCGGACGAACTCGTCCTGCAGCGCCCGGTGGACGGCGGGGTCGGCGTGCTCGATGCCGCCGAGGGTCTCGTCGGAGAGGACGACGCCGAAGCCGAAGGTGTCGTCGGGAGCGCCCCGCTCCCAGACGGTGACCTCGCGCTCCGGGTCGAGCCGCTTGAGCAGCACGGCGGCGTAGAGCCCACCGGGCCCGCCCCCGATGACGGCGACCCGGAGGGGGCGGCGGGGCGCCTCCGGCGGGGCGGGCGAGAGTGCTGGGTCCGTCGCGTCCGGCCGGGCCGTGGTGTCTGCGGCGGCCTGCTGCCGCGCGGGGGTCGGAGCGTACGCGGGAGTCGGAGCGCGCTCGGAAGTCGGACGGTCCGCGGAAGTCGGAGCGTACGCGGGAGTCGGAGCGTGCGGGTCCGCCATGTCAGCGGCCCTGCCACTTCGGGGGCCGCTTCTCCGTGAAGGCCGCGTGGAACTCCGCGTAGTCCTCGCCGTTCATGAGCAGCGCCTGCGTGGCGGCGTCGAGTTCGACGGAGGCGGCGAGGGGCATGTCCAGCTCGGCCGTCAGGAGCGCCTTCGTCTGCGCGTAGGCGAGGGCGGGGCCGTCGGCGAGGCGCCGGGCGAGCTCGGCGGCCCGGGCGTCGACGCCGCCTTCCTCGGTGAGTTCGCTGAGCAGGCCGATGCGTTCCGCCTCGGGGGCCCGGACGGGCTCGCCGAGCATCAGCAGCCGGGTGGCGTGGCCGAGGCCGACGACCCGCGGCAGCAGGTACGCGGCCCCCATGTCGCCGCCCGAGAGGCCGACCCGGGTGAAGAGGAAGGCGAAGCGGGCGCTGGGGTCGGCGATACGGAAGTCGGCGGCGAGGGCGAGGACCGCGCCCGCCCCTGCGGCGACGCCGTGGACGGCGGCGATCACCGGGAACGGGCACTCGCGGATCGCGCGCACGACCTGACCGGTCATCCGGTTGAAGTCGAGCAGCTGGGCCGTGTCCATGGAGAGGGTCGCGCCGATGATCTCGTCCACGTCCCCGCCCGAGCAGAAGCCGCGCCCCTCACCGCCGAGGACGAGGGCGCGCACGGCACGCTCCCGGGACAGTTCGGCGAGGAGGTCCCTCAGGTCGGCGTAGGCGCCGAAGGTGAGGGCGTTCAGCTTCTCGGGGCGGGCGAGCGTGACGGTGGCGACCCCGTCGTCGATGTCCAGGCGCAGATGCCGCCAGTCGTCGGTGCGGGGTGCGGAACCGGTGAAAGGGCTCATACGGGACGGCCTCCCTCAGCGCGCGTGTACACGGCATCACCGAGGGGAACCTTATCACTGATATGTGACTGTCGTCATGAACGCGCAACAAGACGGACGTCGGTACGCCACCGGGCGAAGGTCCCGCGCTCGGGCGGCATCAGGTCCACGCCCTCCCGGGCGTCCGCCTCTGGCGACCCGTTTTTGACTTCGTAAGGTTGAAAGTAAGACGTTTAGACCACGTGCGTTCCGCGCCCGGACCACGTGCGCGCTCCCCGCCCGCTCCCCGCTGTCAGCCTTCCAGCCCGAACGGACCCGCCGTGTTCCCAGCCCCCGGCCCCGGCCCCGCCTGCTGGCGCATCGAGCTGCCGCACACCACGGCCGCCGTCCCGATCGCCCGCGCGCTGATCCGTACCGCGATGGCGGAGCTCGACGCCCGCGCCGACAGGGACACGGCCGAGCTCCTGACCGCCGAACTGGTGGCGAACGCCGTCGAGCACACGGACGACGAGGACCCCATCGAGCTGGTCGTGGAGCTGCTGCCCGGCGGCTGCCAGGTCGAGGTGCACGACCGGCGCCCGATGGGGCCCGGAGAACTGGCCTGTCCGGGGCCGGGCGAGGAGCAGGATCCCTGGCAGGAGCACGGCCGGGGTCTGCTGCTGATCCGCGCCTTGAGCAGTGACTGCGGGCACCGCCCGACGCCCGAGGGGAAGGCGGTCTGGTTCACGCTTCCGGCGCTGCCGCGGCAGCGCCGCCCCGAGGAGGGGTGAGCGTACGTACGGGAAGTGGTGCGGGCATGCACCGTGCCTCCCGTGGGGAGCCGGGAGGTGCGGTGCGGCTCACTCCCGCGAGCGACGCGAAGGAGGGCCGGCGCGGCCCGTCTCCCGAGGAGGGGAGAGCGGAGAACCGCCTACCGACACCCTGCCATTCGACGCCCCCGGCGGAACAGAGGTGTGCACGAAGATCGTGCGGCATATGCGGAGGCGATGGGGTGAGGTACGCCGAGGTGCGGCCGAGAGACCGCCGAGGCACGACCCGGACACCGCGAACCCGTGGCCCGGACACCGCCCAGGCACGGCCCGGACACCGCCGAACCCGTGGCCCGGACACCGCCGAGGCACGGCGGGGGCGCTCGGCGATCGGCGCGCGGCCGGCTCGGCGGCGCCCCGCCGATGCCGGCTAACGACCGCTGCCGGAGCCCGCCAGCGTGGCGACCAGGACGGCCTTGATGGTGTGCATGCGGTTCTCGGCCTCGTCGAAGACCACGGAGTGCTCGGACTCGAAGACCTCGTCGGACACCTCCAGCTCGGTCAGACCGTGCCGGGCGTAGATGTCCCGCCCGACGACCGTGCCGAGGTCGTGGAAGGCGGGCAGGCAGTGCAGGAACTTCACGGCCGGGTTTCCGGTGGCGCGCAGGACGTCCATCGTGACCGCGTACGGGGAGAGGGCGGCGATCCGCTCGTCCCAGACCTCCTTGGGCTCACCCATGGACACCCACACGTCGGTGGCGACGAAGTCGGCGCCGCGCACCCCCTCGGCGACGTCCTCGGTCAGGGTGATCGTGGCGCCGCTCGTCTCGGCGAGCTTGCGGGCGCGGGCGACGACCTCGTCGGCCGGCCAGTAGCTCGCGGGGGCGACGATACGGACGTCCATGCCGAGCAGGGCTCCGGTGATCAGGTAGGAGTTGCCCATGTTGAAGCGGGCGTCGCCGAGGTAGGCGAAGGCCATCGCGTCCAGCGGCTTGTCCGCGTGCTCGGTCATGGTGAGGACGTCGGCGAGCATCTGGGTGGGGTGCCAGTCGTCCGTCAGGCCGTTGTAGACGGGGACGCCCGCCGAGACGGCCAGCTCCTCGACGTTCGCCTGACTGTCGCCCCGGTACTCGATGGCGTCGAACATCCGGCCGAGGACACGGGCGGTGTCCCGCACCGACTCCTTGTGCCCGATCTGCGATCCCGACGGGTCGAGGTAGGTGGTGGAGGCCCCTTGGTCGGCGGCGGCGACCTCGAAGGCGCACCGGGTCCTGGTCGAGGTCTTCTCGAAGATCAGGGCGATGTTCCTGCCGCGCAGCCGCTGGACCTCGGCGCCCGCCTTCTTCGCCGCCTTCAGCTCGGCGGCCAGGGCGATCAGACCGCGGAACTCCTCGGCGGTGAAGTCCAGCTCCTTGAGGAAGTGGCGGCCGATGAGGTCAGTGGCCATGGGGGCGCTCCTGTATTCGCGAACGGGGACGGCGACGGTTGACGATGGAAGTCTATACGTAGGCCAGTATTCCTATACAGTGATGCGGGCCACTGAACCGGCTCCCCTCCCACCTGACTCCGTCGGCCCGGGGCCGTCGGTATGCCGCCCGGGCCCGCCGTCACACAGCGTCACGGTACGCCGCCAGGGCCCGCCCCCACACGGCGTCCCGCAGCGTCACGGCATGCCGTCGCGGCCCGCCGTCACACGGCGTCCCGCTCCACCGGGCAGCTCATGCAGCGGGGGCCGCCCCTCCCCCGCCCCAGCTCGCTGCCCGGGATCTCGATCACCTCGATGCCCTGCTTGCGCAGATGGGTGTTGGTGGTGACGTTCCGCTCGTACGCCACCACCACCCCCGGCTCCACCGCGAGGACGTTGCAGCCGTCGTCCCACTGCTCGCGCTCCGCCGCGTGGACGTCCTGGGTCGCCGTGAGGACCCGGATGTCCTGCAGACCGAGCGCCGCCGCGATCGCGCTGTGCATCTGCTCCGGCGGGTGGTCGGTGACCCGGAGCGACTGGCCCTCGTCGCCCGGCTCGATCGTGTACGAGCGGAGCATGCCGAGCCCCGCGTACTGCGTGAAGGTGTCGTGGTCGACCATCGTCATCACGGTGTCGAGGTGCATGAACGCGCGCCGCTTCGGCATGTCGAGCGCGACGATCGTCCGCGCCGAGCCGGCGGCGAACAGGCCTCGGGCCAGCATCTCGACCGCCTGCGGAGTGGTCCGCTCGCTCATGCCGATCAGGACCGCGCCGTTGCCGATGACCAGGACGTCGCCGCCCTCGATCGTCGAGGGGTAGTCGGCCTGCCCCTCCGACCAGTGGTGGAACGCCCCGGCCGCGGGGCCGGTGAACAGCGGGTGGTGCTTGTAGATCGCCTCGAAGTGGACCGTCTCGCGCTGGCGGGCGGGCCAGCGCATGGCGTTGATGGAGACGCCGTCGTAGATCCAGGCGGAGGTGTCGCGGGTGAAGATGTGGTTCGGCAGCGGCCCGAGGATGAAGTCGTCCAGGTCCATGACGTGGAACCGCACCGAGGTCGGTTCCCGGTGCGCGGCCAGGAACTCACGCTTCGTCATCCCGCCGACGAGCGCTTCGGCGAGCGCGGCCGGTGGGAGAGCGTCGAAGGCGGTGCGCAGATGGTCGGCGGCGGCCGGTCCGTACTCCTTCTCGTGGAACACCCGGTCCAGTACGAGCGAACGGGCCTCGGGCAGCTCCAGCGCCTCCCGCAGCAGATCGCCGAAGAGGTGCACCTCGACCCCGCGGTCACGGAGGACGTCCGCGAAACCGTCGTGCTCATGGCGGGCCCGCCGCACCCACAACACGTCGTCGAAGAGGAGGGCGTCCCGATTGGTGGGTGTGAGCCGCTTCAGTTCCAGATCGGGCCGGTGCAGGATGACGCGGCGCAGCCGCCCGGTCTCGGAGTCGACATGGAATCCCATTCCCCCATCCTGACGGAGCGAACCGCCCTACGCCGTCTCCGCGACGAGATACCGGCGAATACCCGCTCCTGGGGGCGGGGGCGGCCGGCGGTCCAGGGACGGCGGGGCCGGTCACCGGTGGCGGTCACCGGTGACCGGTGACCGGGGCGGAGGCGGGGCCGACTCGTCGTCCCTGGGCCGCCGGCCCGCCTCCGCCCCGCCTCCGCGCCCGGTTCACAACCGCGGATCCACCGGCTCCGATTCCAGCGCGAGCACGGCGAACACGGCCTCGTGCACCCGCCACAGCGGCTCCCCTTCCGCCAGCCGATCCAGCGCCTCGAGCCCGAGGGCGTACTCGCGCAGGGCCAGCGAGCGCTTGTGGCCGAGGAAGCGGTTGCGCAGGCGCTCCAGGTTCTCCGGGCGGGTGTACTCCGGGCCGTAGATGATCCGCAGGTACTCCCGTCCCCTGACCTTCACGCCCGGCTGGACCAGCCGGCCGTCGCCGCCCCGGACCAGCGCCGCCAGCGGCTTGACGACCATGCCCTCGCCGCCGGCCGCCGTCATCTCCAGCCACCAGTCGACACCGGCCCGCACCGACTCCTCGTCGCCCGTGTCGACGATCAGCCGGCGCGTGACCTGGAGCAGGCCGGTCGGGTCGTGCTCGACCAGCCGGTCCAGCCACCCGAGCTGCTCGTCGTGCGGCACGGCCGCCAGCGAGCGGCCCCGCACGGCGAGGACCTGGAACGGCGCGAAACGCACCCCGTCGAGCCCTTCGGTCGGCCAGCAGTAGCGGCGGTACGCCTCGGTGAACGCCTCCGCGTCCGCCGCCCGTTCCCGCTGCTTGGCCAGGAGCGCCTCGGTCTCGCCGCCGATGCCCCGCGCCACGGCCCGCTCCAGCGCGCCGAGCGCGCTGGGGAAGACGGCGCGCGAGGCGGCGCCGACGGCCGCGTACTGCGAGCGCAGCAGCCCGGCCGACTTCAGCGACCACGGCATCAGTTCGCCGTCGAGGAGCAGCCAGTCCGTGTCGAACTCGTCCCAGAGTCCGGCGGCCGAGACGGCGGTCCGCAGCCGGTCCAGGACCTGCTCGGTCACCGCGGGATCGTCGAAGAACGGCCGTCCGGTGCGGGTGTGCAGCGAGCCGGTCGCCCCCTCCACGCCGAACCGCTCCCGTGCGGCCTCCGCGTCCCGGCAGACGAGCGCGACGGCCCGCGAGCCCATGTGCTTCTCCTCGCACACGACCCGCTCGACCTTGTCGGCGGCGTACTGCGCGAACGCCTCCGCCGGGTGCTCCAGATAACCCTCCGCCTTCGAGGTCGCGGTCGGCGCCATCGTCGGCGGGAGGTAGGCGAGCAGCCGAGGGTCGACGGCGAACCGGCTCATGACCTCAAGGGCCGCCGCGGCGTTCTCCTCCCGCACGGAGACGTTGCCCATCCGCCGGGTCTCCACGACCCTGCGGCCGTGCACGTCGGCCAGGTCGAGCGGACGGCCCTGGTGCCCGCCGGGCGCCTCGGTCGCCAGCGGCCTGGCCGGCTCGTACCAGACCTTCTCCGCCGGTACGTCCACGAGTTCGCGCTCCGGCCAGCGCAGCGCGGTCATCTTCCCGCCGAAGACGGCGCCCGTGTCGAGGCAGATGGTGTTGTTGATCCAGGAGGTGTTCGGCACGGGGGTGTGGCCGTAGACGACGGTCGCCCGGCCGCGGTACTCCTCCGCCCACGGGTAGCGCACGGGCAGCCCGAACTCGTCGGTCTCGCCGGTGGTGTCCCCGTACAGCGCGTGCGAACGCACCCGGCCGGAGGTACGGCCGTGGTACTTCTCCGGCAGACCGGCGTGGCAGACGACCAGCCGGCCCTCGTCGAGGACGTAGTGGCTGACGAGTCCGTCGATGAACCGGCCGACCTCCGTGCGGAACTCCTCGCTCTCGTGTCCGAGCTGCTCGATGGTCTCGGCGAGGCCGTGGGTCTCCTGGACCTTGCGGCCCTTGAGCCAGCGACCGAGCTTGTTCTCGTGGTTTCCGGGCACGCAGAGCGCGTCGCCGGCCGCGACCATGCCCATGACGCGGCGCAGGACGCCCGGGCTGTCGGGACCCCGGTCGACGAGGTCGCCGACGAAGACGGCCGTCCGTCCCTCGGGGTGGTGGCCGTCCACATAGCCGAGCTTGGCGAGCAGGGTCTCCAGCTCGGAGCGGCAGCCGTGGATGTCGCCGATGATGTCGAAGGGGCCGGCGAGGTGCCGCAGGTCGTTGAACCGCTTCTCCCGGACGACCTCGGCCGCCTCCACCTCCTCGACGCTGCGCAGCACATGGACCTTGCGGAAGCCCTCGCGCTCCAGACCGCGCAGCGAACGGCGCAGTTCGCGGCGGTGGCGCTGGACGACGTGGCGTCCCATATCCGCCCGGTCGGGGCGGGCCGCGTTGCGCGCCTGGCACACCTCCTCGGGGACGTCGAGCACGATCGCGATCGGCAGGACGTCGTACTGGCGGGCCAGCTGGACGAGCTGGCGCCGGGACTCCTGCTGCACGTTGGTGGCGTCGACGACGGTCAGCCGGCCGGCTTCCAGTCGCTTGCCCGCGATGTAGTGCAGGACGTCGAAGGCGTCGCGGCTGGCGCTCTGGTCGTTCTCGTCGTCGGCGACGAGCCCGCGGCAGAAGTCGGAGGAGACGACCTCGGTCGGCTTGAAGTGGCGCCGGGCGAAGGTCGACTTGCCGGAGCCGCTGGCACCGATCAGGACCACGAGGGACAGGTCGGTGACGGGCAGCGTGCGGACGGTGTCGGTCATGCCGTGTCCTCCTTCGTGATGGTCCGGGCGTTCCGGCTGTCATGGTCGGTCTTGCCGTTGGGGTCGGTCTTGCCGTCGGATTCGGCCGTGCGGCCGCCGTCCGTCGTGCGGTCGCTTTCGGCCTTGCCGTCGGGGTCGGTCTTGTCGTCGGCGTCGGTCCTGACGCCCCGGCCGGCCGTCCGGGTGTCGTTCGTCTCCTGCGAGAAGACGGCCATCTGGGTGGGCGGACCGACCTCCGGGTCGTCCGGTCCGACCGGGCTGAACTCGACGGTGTAGCCGTACTGTTCCGCCACGCCGGCCGCCCAGTCGCGGAACTCCTTCCGGGTCCATTCGAAGCGGTGGTCGCCGTGCCGGACGTGTCCTGCGGGCAGCGTTTCCCAGCGGACGTTGTACTCGACGTTGGGGGTGGTCACGATGACCGTGCGGGGCCGGGCCGAGCCGAACACGGCGTACTCCAGCGCCGGCAGCCGCGGCAGGTCGAGGTGCTCGATGACCTCGCTCAGCACCGCCGCGTCATAGCCCGTCAGCCGCTTGTCGGTGTACGCGAGCGAGCCCTGGATCAGCTTCACCCGGCCGGCCTGCCGCTCGCCGAGCCGCTCCAGCCTGAGCCGGCGCCCGGCGATCGTCAGCGCCCGTACGGACACGTCGACGCCGACGATGTCGGTGAAGCGCACGTCCTTGAGGAGCGCCTGCACCAACTGGCCCTGCCCGCAGCCGAGGTCGAGGACCCGGGCCGCGTCGGCGGACCGCAGCGCGGCGAGGATCGCCTCGCGCCGCTGCTCGGCGAGCGGCACCGGCCGCTCGTCGGTGTCCGTCGTCTCGTCGACGGCGTTGTCGACCTCGTCGACGTCCACGCCCTCGCTCTCGGCCAGCCGCACCAGCTCCAGACGCTCCATCGCCTCACGGGTCAGGCTCCAGCGGCGGGAGAGATAACGGCTGGTGATCAGCTTCTGCTCGGGGTGCTCGGCGAGCCAGCCGTCACCGGCGCGCAGCAGCTTGTCGACCTCGTCCGGCGCCACCCAGTAGTGCTTGGCGTCATCGAGCACCGGCAGCAGGACATAGAGCTGGTTGAGCGCGTCGGCGAGCCGCATCTCCCCTTCGAGGACGAGCCGCACATAGCGCGAATCGCCCCACTCGGGGAACGCGGTGTCGAGCCGTACCGGCTCCGCCTCGACCGTGTCCCAGCGCGGCGCCCCGCCCCCGCCCCCGCCCTCGACGGCCGGGCGGAACAGCTTGCGGACCAGTTCGGCGCCTCCCCCACGAGCCGGGAGGGCCGGGATCTCGATGCGCAGCGGCAGCGGCTCGGCGGCCCGCTCGGGCATCGCCTTGCACGCCCCGCGCAGGGCGCTCTTGAAGACCGTGGCGAGCGCGACCGCGAGCAGCGAGGACGCGGCATAGGGCCGGTCGTTCACATACTGCGCGAGCGCCGAGTCGGGGGCACCGCCCCGGCCCTTGCCCTTGCCGCGCCGCACCAGCGCCACCGGGTCCACCTCGAGGAGGAGGGCGGCGGTGCACCGTTCGACGGACGCCTCGGGGTAGAGGACGTGAGCCGTGCCGTGCGAGGTCGAGAACGTCTGCGCGTGGTCGGGATGCTTGTGCAGCAGAAAGCCCAGATCGGTCGCGGGACGTTCATGGGTGCCGGTGGTACTGATCGTCAGGAACACACGTCCGAGTATGGTCCGCCACCGCCCCCGCGACCAGGCATTTTCCTCAGGGCCGGGGCGCCACGGCGGCGGCCAGCCCGGCGATCCGGTCGGGCCCGACGCGGCAGCAGCCACCCAGGAGCCGCGCCCCGGCCGCCGGCCACTCCCGCATCGACTCGGCGTCGAAGGTGACGGGCCCGCGCCAGCCCCGCGCCCGCGCGTCCCACCGCTCCCCGCTGTTGGGGTAGACGACCACCGGCTTCCCGGTCGCCGCGGCGACCGGAACGGCCCGGGCGGCGTCCTCCGGCTCGCAGCAGTTGACCCCCACCGCGACCACCTGGTCGTTGCCGGCCGCGAGCGCGAACGCCTCCGTCAGCCCCTGCCCGGCCCGGGTCCGCTCTCCGTCGATGGTGTACGAGAGCCACACCGGCACCCCGCACCCCTCGACCGCCCGCAGCAGCGCTTCGGCCTCGTCGGTGTCGGGCACCGTCTCCACCGCCAGCACGTCGGGTCCGGCCGCCACGAGCGCCTCGACCCGCGGCCGGTGGAACCGCTCCAGCTCCCGGACCGACAACCCGTACCGTCCCCGGTACTCACTGCCGTCGGCGAGCATCGCCCCGTACGGCCCCACGGACCCGGCGACCCACACCTGCCGTCGCCGTACCCCCGCGGCCGCCCCGCTCGCCTCCGCCGCCTGGGCAGCGTCGGCGGCCTCCCGCGCCAGCTCCACGCTCCGGGCGAAGAGCCGCGCCGCTCCCGCCCGGTCGATGCCGCGCCGGGCGAAGCCCTCGAAGGTGGCCTGGTAGCTGGAGGTGATCAGCACCCGGGCACCGGCGCGGACGTACGACGTGTGCGCGGCCTCGATCTGCTCGGGTCCGTCGGCGAGCAGCCGTGCCGACCACAGTGCGTCGGAGAGGTCGCAGCCCTGCGCCTGGAGCTGGTTGGAGAGGCCCCCGTCGAGGACGAGCACCTCCGCGGCCAGCGCTTCGGCCAGTGAGCGGCCCAGCCCCGGGCCCGGCCCCGGCTCTGGTTCCAGCCTCGGGTACGGGTACGGGTCCGGCTCTGGCGTGGCGGTCATGACGGTGTCCTCCCTGCCGTCCTCCCCCTACGGTCACGTCCCTGCTGTTGCTTCCCCCTCTTCGTTTACTCCTTCCGGTCGGTGAGCTGCGACTGGACCTGGGAGGAGATCAGCTCCAGGTGGTCCAGGTCGTCCAGGTCGAGGACCTGGAGGTAAATCCGGGACGCCCCGATCGCGCCGTACCGGCCGATCTTGTCGACGACCTCGGCGGGAGAGCCGGCCAGGCCGTTGGCCTTGAGTTCCTCCACCTCGCGCCCGATGGCCGCGGCCCGGCGGGCGACCTCGGCGTCGTCCTTGCCGACACACACCACCAGCGCGTTGGAGTACACGAGGTCGTCGGCGGGACGGCCGGCCGCCTCGGCCGCGGCGCGGACGCGGCCGAACTGCCGGTCGCTGTCCTCCAGCGAGGCGAACGGGATGTTGAACTCGTCGGCGTACCGCGCGGCCAGCCGCGGGGTGCGGGTCGCACCGTGTCCGCCGATGAGCACCGGAACCTTGGACTGCGCCGGCTTCGGCAGCGCCGGTGAATCGGTGAGCTGGTAGTACTCCCCTTCGTACGAGAACTTCTTGCCGACCTCCGTGCCCCAGAGCCCGGTGACGATCGCCAGCTGCTCCTCGAGCCGGCCAAACTTCTCCTTGGGGTACGGGATTCCGTAGGCCCGGTGCTCTTCCTCGAACCAGCCCGCGCCCAGGCCCAGTTCGATTCGGCCGCCGGACATCTGGTCGACCTGGGCGACCTGGATGGCCAGGACTCCCGGAAGCCGGAAGGTGCCCGCGGTCATCAGGGTGCCGAGGCGGATCCGCCGGGTCTCCCGGGCCAGGCCGGCCAGGGTGATCCAGGCGTCGGTCGGCCCGGGGAGACCGTCGCCGGAGCCCATGCTGACGTAGTGGTCCGAGCGGAAGAAGGCGTCGAAGCCGAGGTCCTCGGTCGCCTTGGCGACGGTGAGCAGGGTGTCGTAGTCGGCCCCTTGCTGGGGCTCGGTGAAGATTCGAAGATCCATGCCTCCATCCTGCACCTTCGGGTGGCCTGTCAACCGGTACGTCAGCAGGCGGTCTCCACGTGCCCGGGCGGGTGAATATCCCCTTTCCGGCCTGCCACGGCCCACCGGGCCAGTGACCGTGGCCCGGCACCCGTCGTTGCCCGGGCGGAGCCGGACCGCCCGGCCCGCGCGCCGGCGGCCCCTGTCGGCGCGTCGTTCTCACGTGTGGTCCCTCCTTGCCGGAGGGGCCTGGGCCGAGGAGGCCGCCATGTCCCAGGAATCCGCTCCCGAACGGACGACGCCCGAGCAGTCGGCGCACCCGTCCGTCCCCGAGCAGAAGGGCACCGGCGCCCCCAAGGGCCTGCTCCAGCAGATGGAGGAGCTGATGGCTGCACTGACCGCCGACCTCTCTCGACTGGACGCCGACCTGCAGTCCTCCGCGGACCGCCAAGAAGGACAGGAGAGTCCGGAGAGCCGGCGAGGCGCCCAAGAGACGCGGAATCCCGCGGACGGCCCGGCCGACGGACCCGCCGCGCCCCCTCGGGCCGGCGGCCTCTCCTTCTGACCCCTCCCTCACCTCCGGCCCGCCGTACCGACGCGCTCGTTCCACCCCGCCCGGTCCCCGTCCCCGTCCATCCGACCGGGCCGGCCTGCCTGACGGCGCTCCGGTCGCCCCTGACCCGGCGGGGCGTCGCCGCCCGCCCGGACAACGGTGGCCGTGGCCGTCGCGACGCTCCCGCGCCCGACCTCTCCGGGAAGGACCGCCGCTCTCGCGACCCCGGTCGCCCCCTGCCGCGTCCCTGCACACCCCTCTCCGGCGCCCCGCGTTCACGGCGAGCCCGCCATCGGTCCCGTCCGGCCGCGGGCCGGGTCGGGCGGCCGGTCCCGGTCGCGCACGGCGATCCGGCGCAGCATCCCGCAGACCCGGTCGTTCGACTCGTCGGCGGCGTCGATCGCCTCGATGCACTGCCAGTACAGGCCCTCCTCGTCCGTGGCACAGGCCACCCCGACGAGGGCGATCCCCACTTCTCCGAGCAGGGCGCTCAGCGCCGTCAACGCCGCGCAGGCGTTGCCGACTTCGGTGAGCTGGGCGGCTCTGAGGCCGCCCGCCCGCAGCACGGGATGGTCGACCGTCCCGCGCACCCCGCCGATCTCACTGAGTCCGCGCGCCTCGCCCCGCAACTCCAGCGGTCCGCAGAGCGCGAGATGGCTCCCTATCGCCTGGGCGAGGGCCTGGGTCTGCCAGGCCTCCGCCACGATGTCCAACGCCGTCCGGCTCTGCGCCAGCGCGTGCCTGCCGGTCGCGATGAGTCGCTCCGCTTCCATGTCCGCGGCCCCCGTTCGTACGACTTACTGCCCACTCATTCATTACCCAGAGTGAATGACCCTGAGCCCAAACTCCAGAGGAATTCGGAAATCTGTGGACAGGAAGCTCGGCAGGGCGAAGCCGATCACTCCGAAGAGTGACGATCACCCTCTTCGACGGCGCGCCCGGCCCGTCCCGGCGGTCGGCCGACGGGGAAACGGAGTTCGTTGCGGTCGATCTTGGCCGCCAGCGCGGCGAGCGGATCGACGCCGAGGGAGCCGCAGAACTGGAGCAGATACGCCAGTACGTCCGCGACCTCGTCGGCGACCCGGTGCGCCGACTCCGGGTCCTCCATCACCCGGTCCGCCTCCTCGGGAGTCAACCACTGGAAGATCTCCAGCAGTTCGGCCGCCTCCACGCTCAGCGCCGCCGCCAGGTTCTTCGGCTTGTGGAACGGCTGCCACTCCCGCGACGCGGCGAACTCGGCCAGCCTGCGCTGCAATCCCGCTACATCCAGTTCACTCACGGCTCCAGGTCTACCACCGACACCCCGGGCGTCTCCCGGGCTTCCGCCGCGGCCGCCTCCCCGATCGTTCCGACGAGCCGGATGTGGCCGTCGGCGCAGATGTCGGCGGCGAGTCCGAGCAGCGCGCGCACCTGGCGCCGGTCGAGGCCTCGGTCGAAGCCGTCGACGAGAACGGACAGGGTCTTCATCGCGTCGGGAACCTCGGCGAGTTGGTCCATGGCGAGCACGCCGGGACCGGTGAGCAGGACGAGCGCGAGGGCCAGATAGCGCAGTTCGCCGTCGCCGAGCCTGCCCAGCGGAGTCGCGGCCTGGAGCCGCGCCGCCTCCGGTGAGCCCTCCGCCCCTCCCCTCTCTTCCGTCGGCGCCGCCCCCTCTGTCCGCTGGAAGTCCGCGGTCCTGGCCGCCCGTTCCAGTACGGCTCGTACGGTGTCGTCGGGCAGCTCCTCGACGCCGAGCCCGGTCACCGGCCCGGCGCAGCCGGCGCTCGCGATCGCGGCCAGCCTCGCGTGGCGGCGCGGGCAGCCGGTGCGGGTGCGATGAAGGACCTCGGCGAGATTGCCACAGCCGCGGTGCAGCCGCCCCTCCCCCGTCGGGACGGGTGCCCGCATCCGGCGCGGCTGCGGGTCGCAGGCGAAGACCGAGCGGAGCGCGACCACCACCTGCTCGGCGGCCGCCAGCACCTCCAGTTGCCCCTTCGTCTTGCCGGCCACGCGCAGCGGTAGCAGGGCGGTGCCCAGCAGGTCGTCCGGGAGGGGTGCGCGGGTGACGGGGGTGGCCCCGGCGGTGTGCCATTCGGCCTGGACGGTGCTGCGGCCGGGGTCGCGGAGGGCGGTGGTGAGCAGCGTCCGGCCGCGCCAGGTGAGCCGCTCGCCGACGATGCGGAGTTGGGGCTCGGCCTGCACGGCGACATCGAGATGGACGGGCCCGGCCGGCCCGTCGACGGTGCAGCCGATCCGGAACCCCCGCCTCCCCTGCGCGTCGGAGCGGGCCCGTTCGGGGACGCAGCCGACCGCGTCGGGGAAGGCGGAGGCGAGGTCCTCGCCCGCCCCGAGCCGGGCCAGCGCCTCGAAGGCCCGCAGGGCACTCGACTTTCCGCTCCCGCTCGCTCCCGTGAACAGCGTCACGGGTCCGAGCGGATAGACGGCGCCGCGGTGGGAGGCGAAGGCGGAGAGACGGAGTTCGGTGACGGCGGGGCGGGCGGGCCGCCGGGGGGAGCCCCCGGGGACGTTCCGCGCCACGTCACGCGTGGTGGCCGTGGCAGGGGTGGAGACCGCGGCTCGGGACCCGGCGGGGGCGGGGACGCGGGAAGCGGAGGAGGGCGGTGGGGACGCGGGAGTGGCGGAGTCAGGCGTGGGGCTGCCGGAGAAGTCCATGATCGGACGGTACGCAGCCCGTTGTATGACGAACCGTTACGCCGTGATGACCTTCCTACGATCGGGGGACACCGGCCCCCACCTCGTCGTCTTCCGACGTGGCCTCGGCCGTGCCCTCCACCTCGGTGCCGGCGGGGGCCAGCAGGAAGACGTTGCGGTCGACACGGTGCATGCCGCTGCCGAGACCGAAGACGACGCCGCTGCTGAAGTCGAGGATGCGCTTGGCGACATCGGCGTCCGCGCCGGTCAGGTCCAGCAGGACGGGGATCTGGGCGATGAGGTATTCGGCGACCTCTCGGGCGTCGGCGAACACCTGCACGCGCAGGACGATCATGCGGCGCTGTTCGGCGGTCTCGTACTGCTCGGGAAACGCGCGGTGATCCACCCTGGACGGCCATTCGTCACGGCCTCTCAGGGGCACGACCTGGGCCAGGCCCTCCCACTGCTCGTCGGTGACGTCGTACCTCTCGTACCTACTCATGCACCCATCCTCGCGTCCCTCACTCGTTCGGCCCAACAGCGACACGTCACGACTCGGCCACCACCCGTACGGATCCGGCCCCCGGAATCGTGGCCTTGACCACCTTGGAGGCGATCTTCGAGTCAAACACCGGCGACGGTGTCCGTCGACGCATAGCGGATCACGCGCACAACCCCTAACGCTCCGTACACGCCTCTTGACGCTCCGTGGGCGGCGCGAGCAGACTTTCATGCAGGCGGACAACCGTCGCCGAACGTCCTGTTGTCCGCCGTGGCGCCGGTGTCACCGGCGGCCCGGAGCGTCGCGGCCGTGTGGGGGCCACGCCCTCGGCCCCGCTCCGCACAGCTCCTCATCCGAACCCATCCCTCTCCTGACCCGTGCCCGCGTCGGGGCGCGCTGCGGCGCGCCGTGCCCGCACGCACTCCACACGTCCCCCTGCCCCCGGTGGGGCACTTCAGCCGTACCACCGCGCATGACCCGCGCCGGCCGACCGGTCGGCGGGCCACCCGGCCACCGGGTCATCCGGCCGACGAAAGGTTCCCATGCACCGCATGCTCCGCCTCACACGCCGAACGAGCGCTCTTCTCACCGCGGTTCTGCTCTGCGTGGGCATACAGCTCGTCGGCTCCCCCGCTCTCGGTGCGGCCGGCGCCGGGGACGTCCGGCTGGTTTCCGCCGAGCGCGCGATCACCGACAGCTGGATCGTCACCCTCAAGCCGGGCACCGCGTCCACCGAAGGGCTCGCCGGCGAACTGACCCGCCGCGCCGACGGTCGCCTCGTCCACGTCTACCGCACCGCACTCCACGGCTTCGCCGCCGAGATGACACAGGCGCAGGCACGCCAGCTGGCCGCGGACCCGCGGGTCGCCCGCGTCGAGCAGGACGCGAAGGTCACCGTCTCCGGGGAGCAGACGGACCCGCCCTGGGGCCTCGACCGCATCGACCAGCGGCGCCTGCCCCTGAACTACACGTACACCTGGGCCAACGGGGCGCGGAGCGTGCGGCTGTACGTCATCGACACCGGCCTGCTCACCTCGCACCGTGACTTCGAGGGACGCGCCTCCATCGGCATCGACACCATCGACGACGGCCAGAACGGCATCGACTGCCAGGGGCACGGCACCCATGTGGCGGCCACCGCCGCCGGCACCGTCTTCGGTGTCGCGAAACGAGCCCAGGTCATCGGTGTGCGCGTCCTGGACTGCGAGGGATCGGGATCCCTCTCGGGCGTCATCGCGGGAGTCGACTGGGTCACCGAGAACGCCGTCAAACCGGCGGTGGCGAACATGAGCCTCGGAGGCGGCGTCGATCCCACACTCGACGAGGCCGTGCGGAACTCCATCGCCTCCGGCGTCACCTACGCCGTCGCGGCCGGCAACGGCGACTACCTGGGACGGCCCGAGGACGCCTGCGACATCTCACCCGCGAGGGTCCGGGAAGCCATCACCGTCGGCGCCACCGACGACTCCGACCGGCGAGCCTCCTTCTCCAACTACGGAAGGTGCCTGGACCTGTTCGCCCCCGGCGTCGACATCACCAGCGCGTGGATCGACGACGACACCGCCACGAACACCATCAGCGGCACCTCCATGGCGTCCCCGCACACCGCGGGCGCCGCCGCCCTCTATCTGCACACCCACCCGACGGCGACGCCCGCCGAGGTGCGGAACGCGCTCGTCGGGAACGCCACCCGCGGCCGGATCGAGGACGTAGGACCCGGCTCGCCGAACAAGCTCCTCTTCACCCGCTTCTGACCCCGGACGGCTCCGTTGCCACCCGACGCCGGGTGGGCGGGGCGCGGAAGCTGCGCGCCCCGCCCGCCCTCGTCCGGGCGGCGCCCCTCTGGCACCCGGGCGGCGTACGCCACGACAACCTGAGCGGCCGACCGTCGTTGTGATCTCCGGCAAGCGGCCCCACCCGTGCGCCTTCTCACCGGGCTCCAGGTCGCCGCACCCCTTCCCCCTCAGTCAGCCCCCACGTACTGGAGTACCACCATGCGCGTTCCGCGCCGCCTCGCCGTCGGCAGCCTCGCACTCGGAGCCGTCCTCGGGCTCACCGTCACCGCACCGTCGGTCGGGGCCGAGCCCGGCGCGAGCGCCGCCCCCGATCCGATCGTGTTCGTGCACGGCTGGAACTCCGACGGCTCCACCTGGAAGACCATGGCCGACCGCTTCGCCGCCGACGGGTGGCCGACCAGCCGCCTCGACCAGTGGAGTTACAACACCAACCAGTCCAACGCCACCACCGCTTCGCAGCTCGCCCAGGAGATCGACCGCGTTCTCGCCGCCACGGGAGCGGCGAAGGTCGACGTCGTCACCCACTCCATGGGGGGCCTCTCCTCCCGCTACTACACGAAGAACCTCGGCGGCGACGCCAAGGTCGACGCGTGGGTCTCGCTCGCCGGCCCCAACCACGGCACGGACCTCGCCTACTTCTGCGGAGGCGCCTCCTGCGTCGAGATGCGTCCCGGGTCGGCCTTCCTGACCACCCTCAACTCCGGCGACGAGACTCCGGGCGCTTCGCGGTACGCCACCTGGTGGTCTCCGTGTGACAGCGTGGTCAACCCCGACAGCAGCGTGCCGCTGACCGGTGCCGTCAACACCAAGACGGCGTGCCTGGGGCACTCCCAGGTGCACACCGACGCCACTGTCTACGGTCAGGTCAAGGCGTTCGTCGGCTGACCCCTCCCCTGGGCTCCTCGGGCGTACCCGAAGCCACGGCTGACAGGTGCGGCGCGGGGCCGGTCGGTCGGTACTCCCGCGTCAGTGAGGCGTACGAAATCGGCCACGCGCCGTCAGGACGGCGTCAGAGCCGCGTCGGGAGGGCGGACGGCGGGAAAGGCTCCGGTGACGGACGGGCCCGGCCGGCGTCACGGCGACGACCGGGGCCGCTCCCACCGTGCACCGCTCCCAGGGAGAGCCCATGTGTCTGTTCCGGTACGACGACGATCCCGAGCCCGAGAAACCGGCCCCGACCGGGCCGTTGTACGTACCCGTCCGGTCGGGAACCGGCCCGGAGACCGTGATCCGGCTGTTCCGGACGCCGCTCGGCGCACGGACCGCCGTCGCCTTCACGACCACGGACCGGCTGACCGCGGTCCTGGGAGAAGCCCAGCCGTACATCCGGCTGTCGGAATCGGTCTTGCGCGGGCTGTGCGAGCCGGTCGGCGCGTCCGTGGTCACCCTCGACCCGGCACCGCCGGCTCCCACGGTCCTCGCGGCCCCGCGCCCGCCGGCCGTCCGGCCGGGCCGCCCCGTCCGCGCCCTGCGGGTCGTGTGAGAGAGCCGCAGGCCGCGGCCGGTCGGAAGGGCGGGCTGTTCGAGGCCGGTCACAGGCCCCCGGACACCCGCAGCACCGCGCCGGTGGTGTAGGAGGCGTCGTCCGACAGCAGCCACGCGACGGCGCCGGAGATCTCCTCCGGCCGGCCCGACCGGCCCATCGGGATGTTCGGCGCGATCCGGGCCGGCCGCTGCGGGTCCTCGTGGAAATCGGTCCACACGGTGCCGGGGGCCACGCAGTTGACGCGGATGCCGTCGGCGGCGACCTCCTTGGCCAGGCCGACCGTAAGGGCGTCGACCGCGGCCTTGGTGGCGGCGTAGTGCACGTACTGGCCGGGGCTGCCGAGGGTCGCCGCGGCCGAGGAGATGTTGACGATCGCTCCGCCGCCGGTCGCGGTCATATCGCGGACGGCCTGCCGCGCGCACAGGAGGTAGCCGAGCACGTTGACCTCGAGGGCCGTACGCATCCCCTCGGCGTCCGCGTCGGCGAGCCGGCCGTTGGGGCCGCTCACGCCCGCGTTGTTCACCAGGCCGGTCACCGGCCCCAACGCGTCGGTCGCGGCGCCGAAGAGCCGGTTGACAGCGGTCTCGACGGCGGTGTCGACGGCCACGGCGAGCCCGCGGCCCCCGGCCGCCTCGACCTCGGCCACGACGCCCCGGGCGGCCGCCTCGTCCGTCCGGTACCCGACGACGACGTCGTGCCCCTCCGCCGCCAGCCGTCGACAGATCGCGGCACCGATCCCCCGGCTCCCGCCGGTGACGACGGTGACCTTCCGCTGGCCTCGCATGCTCGTCCTTCCCTCACGCACCACCGCGGTCCACCGCAGTCACCGTCGAGTGCGCGCGTCACATCCGTCAGCAACAGTCGCTCCCCATCCAAACACGGCGGGCGTTCACCGCGGTCGGGCCGGTCAGATGCGGTGGAGAAGGCGCTCGCGGCCGGTCGTCGCGGGCCTGCGCCGCCTCTTCGTAGGACCCGACCACACCTGGCTGGTTCGCGGCGGGCAGCGGTCCCAGATCCTGCGGAAACCCCCTGCGCCCGCTCGCGCTTCTGGCAAGATCCGTCCATGAACACCAAGGGGGACGGGTTCCGTGCCTGGGTGACCGAGCTGGACGATCGCGCACTCCGTGAACTGCTGTGTATCCCGGGAATGTTGACGCTCGTCCCGGGGCTGGTCACGACGGCGAACGGAGTGCCGCCGCGCTTGCGGCGTCGCGAGGTCACGGCGGCACGAACCTGGTTGAGTCGCACGAGCGCGGGCGGCCTCACGTCGATCGCGCAACACGCGGCCGGCTGGGCGATGCACCGCTGGGAGCGGTGTTACGGACATCCGGCAGAGCAGCTGTCGACACTTGACCCGGAGCATCTGCGGCGGAGGCTGTGCGAGATCGACCCGGTGCTCGCGCACGTCACTCTGTACGGCCTCTTCGACTGCCCCCTGAGCGACGGCGGTTCCGTCGGGGACCACTGGGACGACCTGTGGGCGGCCGCCTCGACCGCCGGGACCCCGTGCCGGTGCGAGCAGGACGCAGGGCCGTGCCGTCCGCTCGACGAGGCCGAGGCCGAGGGCGCGGCCGAGGGATCAGCTGGTTCGGACGCCGAGGCGGAAGCAGACATGGCACATGTCGTGCAAGGGGAAGAGAGCGACCTGTTGACCCTGGACGTCACCGAGGGCGAGCTGCTCGCGTCGCGCGAGGCGCTCGGCGAAATGTCGGCGGAACTGAGCCGGGCGTTGGAAGAGGCACGCGCCCTGGTCCAAGAGGGCCGGGCCGTTTCGGGCCGGCTGGACGTGCGGCTGGACGAATGGCGGCAGGCTCGGTCCCGGATCGCGGACAGGCTCGCCGGCAACGGCCGGGCCTGGCCCGGTGAAGCGGGATTCGCCGAACTCGACGAGATCGTCAGGGAGCTGCGCGAGACCGCGGCCCAGCGCGCCGAAGAGCTGCGCATGCTGGGCGCGGACCGCGAGGGCCTCCGCGCGCTCCTGGCCAGGACCGCGTCCGACGCACCGCACCGCATCCCGCTGCAGGAGTCGCTGACCGTGCTGGAAGCGCGCATCGGCGAACTCGCGGCGGCGGTCTCCCCCGTCGGCGCGCCGCCGAACGATCTCCTCCCCACGCCCGGGCCGGCCCGCGCCCTTGAGCCCGAGGAAGTCCCCGAGCCTGCGAGGGCAACGACACCGGAGCCGGAGACCGAGTCGGAGCCGGAGACCGTGTCAGAGCCGGCCCCGGTGCCCAAGGCGGCAGCACCAGACCCGGAGCCTGAGGCTCCGGCCCTGGAACCCGAGCCGACCCCGGAACCCAAGCCGACCCTGGAACCCAAGCCGACCCCGGCTCCCGAGCCGACCCCAGCCCCGGCCCCGGAGCCTGAGGCCGGCCCGGACCCGGAGCAGCACCACGTACCCGCCACGGTCCCGGCGCCCGCCCCGGCCAACACCCCCCGGCCCACGGCCGCCGCGCTCACGCCGCCCGCCCCACCGGCGGCGGCGAAGGCCCCGACACCGCCCGTCGAGCGCGTCCCCCAGCCGAGCCCGGCGTTCACCCCCGGACCGCGCGCGGCAGCCGATCAAGCCCCGCCGTCGGACCGTGCCCGTACGGACGGCTCGGATGCCCCGACGGGCACGGCGTCCGCGGCCGCCGGCCCGGCGGCCCCGCCGAAGCCGCAGTTCCTGCCCTGGAACCCGGTGGCGAGGGGGGACGGCGAGGCCGCCGTGGCCACGCTCATCGGCCAGGGCCGTTTTCAAGAGGCCTACTGGACGACGGTCGGCTCGGCGGAGCTTCCGCACCGCGCCGACTGCCTCGCCTTCGCCGAGGCCGCCTTCGCATGCGGCGACGAAGCGGAGGCCGTGGCCGTCATGACCGGCTTCGACCCGGAGATCCAGCAGCTCCAAGCCGACCGGCCGGCCCTGGTGCTGGCCGCCGTGGCGTCGTTGCGGGCCGGCCTGCTGGCGGGGTGGCCCAACGACCTCCTGATCCAGACGGACCTCTCCTCGACGGTCCCCGGGAACTGGGGCAAGCTCCTCGCGCGAGCCGTCGACGCGCTACGGCGCTACCACCGGCTCGACCTCAGTGCGACGCGCCTGACCACCGCCAGCGTGACGGGACTTACCGCGGATCAGCTCTCCTCCGAGGCCGCCGAGCTGCGGGACGCCCTGCGGCGCCAGCGCATCGGTTACACCCGTGCGACCCAGGTCAGGACCCGTCTCATCGACTCGGACCAGCCCTTGGGGAAGGCACTGGACGGAGTCAGTGCCTGGGCGGCCGGCGCCGCCGGTCCCGGCGACCTCGACCGGATATGGGAGCTCTTCCGCAAGCGCGGCTCGGCGGAACGGATGATCGAGGAAGCGGACGCCGAGATCCGCACCCCGAAGCAGGCGAAGGAACCGATCGAGGCCGCTGCCAAGCGGGCTCTGCTGCGGAGCATCGAGCAGGTTTCCGACCTCCTGACGCGTGCCCGGGCCCTGGCCGCTCCCGTCGTCGACGAACGCGCGGACAACACCACCGGCCTTCGCCACGCTCTGGACCAGGTACGTCACGAAGAACCCCCGCCGGGGGTCGAAGGCGCCGCGCTGCTGCGGCTGCGCTCGTGGCTGCTCGAGGGCGACCGATCCTCCGGCGCCGCCGTCCCGGCACGGGACCTCGACGCCGTACACGCCGTGGACCAGCCGCGGGCGGAGTCCCTGCTCGCCGCCCCGGAGCTGCCCCGGTCGGCCGACGGGGCACCCCTGCCCGACGAGGAGGGCTTCGGGGAGACGGTCCTCACGCTGTTGGAGACGGTGGACGCGCGCGCGGTGCTCCGGAGGTACTTCGAGCGGGGCGACCTGCATCTCGCCGACGCCCTCGTCGCGGCGCTGGAACAGGACCTCGTCCCCGCCCTCCCTACCGGCCTCGACGCCGTACCGCGCGACTGGCGTCAGTTGCGCGATCCGGAGTGGTCGCGATGGAGCCACGTGCACCGGAAGGCGCACGCCGCGGCCGGCGCCCTCCTCGCCGAACTGCGCACGCAGCAGCTCGACATACAGACCGAACGGGAGCTCGTCGGCCGTCTCGAAGAGCTTGGCCGACCCGAACCGGAAGGCGCCTTCGGACGGGCCTGCGCCGGCATTGCCGCCCTCGAGGGCGAGATGCGGGCGAAGATCCGGGAGTACGTGGAGCACCTCCGCGAAAGCCTCGCCACGCTGCATCCGCCGGCCGAGGAACAGCAGCGCCTCACCTCGCTGCTCGATGCCGGGGACACGGTCACCGCCGAGGAGTGCCTCGCCCTGCTGCGCGAGGGCAAGCCCCTCCCCGACTGGAGCAGTACGGACTCGGGCGCGGAGCTGGAGCGCTTCACCGCCGGCATCGAGCGGTCCGGGGTGCGCAAGTCCGGCGCCCAGGGGTACTCCGCCCGGTCCTGGGCCGACTTCTACCTGGACGGCGAGCCCCTCACCGAGGGGGCGCGGAGCGGGCTGGACTCCTGGGACGCCCTGTGCCGCCCGGCGACCCGGGGCTCGGAGTGGCAGCGCCACATCCCGTCGGTCCTGCGCGTGCTGGGTCTGGAATGCTCGCAGACGCCCGCCCGGGACCAGCGGCACGAGGTGCGCGGTGTCATGCGGCTCACCGCCCGGGCACGGGCGAGCGAATCGGCCCCCGGTTACGTGGCCGCGCTGGGCTCGGCCGCGTCCTCGTACACGATCCTCGTGGTCTCCGACGAGCAGCGCGGTCGCAGCCCGCTGGAACTGCTCGACAGCCGCGACTCCGGGGCCTGCCTGATCCTCTACCTGTTTCCGCTGCGACTGAACGGCCGCCGGGAGATGGCCGCCCGTGCGCGGGCGGCCTCCTCCCAACAGGCGCTGGTGGTGGACCCTGCCGTGTTCGGCTGGGTGGCGGCCCGCTCTCCGCGGTCCTTCCGCGCCACTCAGCGGGTGACCCTCCCCTGGACGGCGTACAACCCGTACACCCCGTTCGTGGCCGGGCTCGTGCCGCCGGAGGTCTTCTACGGCCGGCAGGAGGAGATCGCCGCTGTCACGGACCCGCTCGGAGCCCTGTTCCTCTACGGCGGGCGCCAGTTGGGGAAGTCCGCCCTCCTGCGCAAGGTGCAGGCGTCGTTCCCGGGTACGCCCGGGCGCAAGGCGATCTACGTCGACCTCAAGGCGCGCGGTGTGGGCGAGGCCGAGCCGGCCGAACGCATCTGGGCGGTCCTCGAAGACGAGCTGAAGCGCGTGGGCGTCCTGAGTGGGAAGTCGGATGTCGCCCACACGCCGGACGACATGCTCGCGAGGGTCGAGAAGTGGCTGGAAGAAAGTCACGACAGGCGCGTTCTGGTACTCGCCGACGAGGCCGATGCCTTCCTGACGGCGGACTCCAAGGCGGTACGCGGCCGGGGCGGGGAAGCCACCTTCTCCAACGTGCTGCGGCTCAAGGGGCTGATGGACCGTACCGACCGCCGCTTCAAGATCGTCTTCGCGGGTCTCCATCAGGTCCAGAGGTTCAGCCATCTGTCCAACGTGCCACTGACGCACGGCGGTCCCGATGTACTGATCAGCACGCTGAAACCGACCGAGGCGCAACGCCTGGTGGTCGAACCGATGGCGGCCTTCGGATACCGCTTCGAGCGGCCCGAGCTGGTCTGGCGGGTACTCGCCGCGACGAACTACCAGGCGTGTCTGGTCCAGATCTTCTGTGAGCGGCTCGTCGCGGTCCTCCGTGCGAAGTCACTCGCCTCGGCCACATGGCCGCTCTCCGTGTCGGAGGAGGACGTCCGGTCGGTGACGGGATCGGCCCAAGTGCACCGGCACATCGCCGAGCGGCTGCGGATCACCATCAACCTCGAGGACCGCTACCGGGTCCTCGCCCTCGTGATCGCGTTGCGCAGCCAGAAGGACCGCTACCGGTACGGCTACGACGCCGACGAGCTCCTGAGGGCGGCCAGGGAGCGCTGGCGGGACGGGTTCAGTTCGCTCACCGCGAGCGATGTGAAGATCTACTTGGACGAGATGGTGGGCCTGGGCCTGCTCATCCAGTTGGCGGACCCGCGTCTGTACGCCGTGCGCAGCCCGAACGTGGTCAGCATGTTGGGGACCCGGGAAGACCTCGAACTGGAGCTGAGGCAGACCGAATTCGACCTTCCTTACGACTACAACCCGCGCTTTTCACGGCGCTTCGCGGGGGCCGACGGCGGGGGCGTCGCTCGCTACAGTCCGCTCACGGAGCACCAGCTGAACCTGGTGACGGCCCCCGGGGTGGCCGCGGTGTGTCTGACCGATGCGCACGGGCCGGGGCTCGTCAAGCGTGCGGTGGAGTCGTACTCCACGGCACGGGGACTGGACTTCCGGGAAGCCGTCCCCGGCGAATCGCCGCGCGCTCTGACAGAGGGCCGGGGCGCGAGCGCGGGCGGTCGGCCGTGCCTGATCCTGGCCGACGTCCGGGGCAGCGGATCGGCCGAGGTCACCGACTGGACCACGGCCCTGCTCGCCGATGCCTCCCGGCCGGAGAACGGAGCGCCTCACCTGACCGCGGTCCTGCTGGTGGGCCCGGCCGAGCTCGGCCGGAAGGATGAACTCATCACCTGCGTGGTGCGTCCCGAACGGTGGACCGCGGACAGTCTGCGCGCCTGGCCCGAGTGTCCGTTCGACACCCCGGACAAGCGGCGGCGGGTGGTGGAGCTCACCGGTGGATGGCCCCACCTGCTGGAGCGGACCGTACACCGCATCACTCGGGAGGGGTCCACGCTCGAAGCAGCCCTGGAGGACGTGCGGCACTTCATCGGGCGGCCCGATTTCGCCCGCAGACACCTGCAGCAGGTCGGGCTCGACACCCGTCTGACGGAGGTGCTGACCGAGTGGAGTCAGTACCTGAAACCGGGCGAGAAGTGTGCCTACGCCGATATCGCGTCGGTCACCGGGTTGCGGATCGAGGACGTCGGGGCGCTCGTGGGCCGGCTGCTCGACCACGGTGTGCTGGACGACGGGCCGGAAGGCTGTTCGCTGGACCGGATCACGTTCCGGGCGCTTCAGGTCCTCTCGGAACCGGCGTGACTCCCTTGTCCCCTGCGCCCTCCGGGATCGAGCTGACCCTGCTGCCCGGAGTCCGACTGTGGACGCGCCGGCTGCTGGGCGACCTGCGGTCGGGGAAGAGCTGCCTGTGCCTGTTCCCCGAGGCACAGGTGTCCGGCACCCCGGCCGCCGCCGAGGCCCTGATCGACGAGCTGCTGCACGAACTGGCGGATTTCGTCCTGGTCCCCGCGCCCGGTGGCGGTGCGGCGCCCGGGGCCCGCGTCCCGGCCCCGCCGCCTGCCGTGCACGGGGACCCGTGGGGCGGCACGGAACCGATCCTGGACTACGACGACGGGCTGTCCGCGTTCTCGACCGTGCGCACGCAGATCGCGGCGGTTCCGCCGGCGCGCACGGCTCCGGCGCCCCACGTCCAGGACGAGGAGCCCGGCTACCCCGGCCTGCCCGACCGGATCGAAAAGGAACTGGGCGGCTCGGCCGGCGACCAGGACTGGAGGCGGACCGGGGTCGAAGGACTCCTCGAACGCCTCACCACCGCCGGCGACCCCCACGCGACACGGGTGATCGTCGTGCGCGGCTGGCAGGAGCCCGCGCCGCCCGATGCGACCGACCTGCTGCGGCGGTTGTCCGCCACGGTCAAAGCGGCCGGCCTGCCTCCGGAACGGCGCCCACGGCTGCTGGTGCTGGCCACCTCGGCGGGCCTGCCCGTGGAACTGCCGGAACAGATCGCCCGCGAGGACATCGGCGTGCACTGGTGGTGGGGCGCCCTGGGCCGTCTGGACACCGCCACCGTCGTCGCCATGGCCAGACCCCGCCCGGCCGGCCCGGCCGCCCGGCACCAGCTCCTCGAAGCGGTCGCACAGGCCACCGTGGTCGAAGTGTGCGGCCCGTTCCTCGAGCTGGCGGCACGGCTGGCGGTCGCGTGGGACGGACTTCCGGACAGCCTTCCGGCGCAACTCCGGCAGCTCACGGTCGGATCGATACCTGACGGGATCCCCGCACCGAGGGGTCGGCGTACGGAACCGACCGCGGCCCCGCTCCATCCCAGCGCGTCGTTGCGTCCCGAATGGGACCGGGGCACGCTCGAAAGATGGGACGGGCGACTGCGCCGCCTCCCCGACGGCGGAGCCGAACACGACCACGCCGTGCGCACCCGGATCTGGCTCGCCCAGAACCACGCCTTGTTGCCCCTGCTGGACGAAGCCCGCGAGAAGTTCACCGAAGTCATCAGCGCCGGATCGCGCCTGCCGCAAGCCGAGTTCGCCGCGCTCTACGGCCGGCGAGGCGAAATGGAACTCGGTCCGATGTGGCGCGCCTATCTCCAGGGCCACGCACGGCTCACCCAGACGGAGGCCGACCACCTGCGCACCCTCTGGCAGTCCCGCAACAAACTCGCCCACCGCACGGCCCTCAACGACACCGCGTTGAAGGCTCTGGTGCGTGTGTTGTGCCTCTAGGGGGTGTCTTGTCGATCAGGCCGGGTCAGGGAGCGGCGTCTGGTGCCGTGGATCGCACGGCGGAGGGGGTGAGGGTGGCCGGCATCGTCGCGCAGCAGCCGCCGCCGGGCGGTTCGGCGGCCTCCGGCTCGTCGAAGAGGCCCGCTCCTCCGCAGACGCCGGTCTCGGGGAGGGTCAGTTCGACGCGCTCGGCGGCCTCGTGGTCGCCGGCGAGGGCAGCGGCGACGGAGCGGACCTGTTCGTAACCGGTCATCGCGAGGAAGGTCGGGGCCCGGCCGTAGGACTTCATGCCGACGAGGTAGACGCCCTCGTCCGGGTGGGAGAGTTCGCGCACGCCGTGCGGCGGGACGGTGCCGCAGGAGTGCTGGTTCGGGTCGATCAGGGGGGCCAGCCCGGCCGGTGCCTGGAGTCGCTCGTCGAGGCCGAGGCGGAGTTCGTCGAGGAACGTGAGGTCGGGGCGGAAGCCGGTCAGGACGATGACCTCGTCGACCGGATCGAGGCGGCGGCCGTCCTCCCCCACCAGGGTCAGGCGACCGTCCCCGGCGCGTTCGACGGCCTCGGTGCGGAAGCCGGTGACGGCGTCGGCGTGTCCGGCGTCGACCGCGGCCTTCGCGGCGAGGCCGAGGGCGCCGCGGGCGGGAAGCCGGTCCGCTTCGCCGCCGCCGAACGTGGACCCGGCGAGGGAGCGGCGCAGGATCCAGGTGGTGTGGGTGCCCGCGCCGTCCTCCGCCTCGGCGAGGGCGGCGAGGTGGGCGAGTGCGGTGAAGGCGGAGGCGCCGGAGCCGATGACGGCGGTGCGCCGGCCCGCGTAGCGAGCCCGGACGGTCGGGTCCTTCAGGTCCGGGACGCGGTAGGTGATCCGGTCGGCGGCGGCCTTCTCACCGAGGGCGGGCAGCCCGCTGCCGCCGGCCGGGCCGGGGGTGGCCCAGGTGCCGGAGGCGTCGATGACGGCACGGGCCAGGGTGCGCCGCTCCCGCCCGTCGGTGGTCTCGTACTGCACGACGAAGGGCTGCGACGCGCGCTCGGCGTCGACGACGCGGTCGCGGCCGGTGCGGGAGACGCCGGTGACGCGGGCGCCGTAGCGGACCTGCTCGCCGAGGGCGTCGGCGAGGGGCTGGAGGTAGAGCTCGGCCCACTCCCCTCCGGAGGGGTAGGCGCCCGGCTCCGGCATGACCCAGCCGGTCGGGGCGAGGAGCTTCTCGGCGGTGGGGTCGACGACCTCGCCCCAGGAGGAGAACAGCCGTACGTGCGCCCACTCCCGGACCGCCGCGCCGGCAGCGGGACCGGCCTCCAGGACGAGGGGCTGCAGCCCGCGTGCGCGGAGGTGGGCGGCGGCCGCGAGACCGGTGGGACCGGCCCCGATGACGACGACGGGCAAGGGTGCGCTGGACGTGGCCACGACGGACTCCCGCTGATTCGACGAGTGTCGATGTAACGACCCTCCCAGAGTGGTCCCTGGATCGACATTCGTCAACATAGACATTCATCGAATTTATGCGGATGATGGAGCCATGTCCGCTACGAAGGCGCTTCCCCTGCTCGAGCCGGACGCCCCCGCGCCCTGCTGCCCGCCGTTGACCGAACGCCCCTTGACGGCCGAAGAGGCCGAGCGGAGCGCCGTGATGTTCAAGGCGCTGGGCGACCCGGTGCGCCTGCGCCTGTTCTCGCTGGTGGCCTCGCACGAGGGCGGCGAAGCCTGCGTGTGTGACATCTCGGACGTCGGCGTCTCCCAGCCGACCGTCTCCCACCACCTGAAGAAGCTCAAAGAGGCGGGGCTGCTGTCGTCCGAGCGTCGCGGCACCTGGGTCTACTACCGCGTCGAGCCGGCCGTACTGGCGGCCATGGGGCAGCTGTTGACCCGGCCGGGCAGCGTGTGAGCGCCTTTCCCAGGCACTGACGCACACCACGCGCCGGACACATGCGGCCCGGTGACATGCGGCCCGGTCACATGTGGCCTGGTCACATGTGTCCCGACCCTATGCGTCCTGTTCGTACACGTCCTGCTCGTACACGGCCTTGCCGCGCGCGAAGACGACGGACACCAGGGCCAGCCCCACCACGGCACCCACGAGCTGCATGCCGACGAAGGCCGGGACCGACGCCGGAGCGATGCCCGCGAACGTGTCCGTGAAGGCACGGCCGATGGTGACGGCCGGGTTGGCGAAGGAGGTCGACGACGTGAACCAGTACGCGGCGCCGATGTACGCGGCCACCGCGACGGGCGCGAAGCGCAGGCGGCCCGTCCTCGCCAGGCCGAAGATCAGCAGGATCAGCCCGGCCGTGGCGACGACCTCCCCGAGGAGGAGGTTCCCGGCCGAGCGGTCGTGGGTGGACCACTGCACCAGCGGCTCGCCGAACATCGCGTCCGCCAGAATGGCGCCCGCGATCGCACCGACGATCTGGGAGGACACGTACACCGCCGACTCGCGAGCGTCGACACCCGCGCCGCCACGACGGCGGGTCGTCCACCACTCGGCCAGGGTGACGGCCGGGTTGAAATGGGCGCCGGAGACCGGTCCGAGAAGCGCGATGAGAACGCCGAGGCCGAAGACGGTGGCGGTGGAGTTGGCCAGCAGCCGCAGCGCGACGTCGTCGGTGAGCCGGGTGGCCTGGATGCCGGAGCCGACCACGACCGCGACCAGGGCGGCGGTGCCGACGAACTCGGCGGCCGCCCGGGCCGGCAGCGGAGGGCGGGGCGGGGTCGCGCCGGGCACGGGCGCCGGCGACACCTCGCGGGCTATGGCGCCCTTCTCGGCGGGCTCGGTGGCGGTCACGTCAGGGTCTCCTCGGGCAGGTGGGGCACGACATGCGAGCAGCGAACAAGAAGGCTTACGGACACGACCGCTTGAGGCCCGCGTCAGCGGTGGCACGCGCGGCGCGGGCGAGGTCGGTGAAGTGCCCGGCGAGGGTCTCGACGACCTCCGGGCGCAGCCGGTAGTAGGTGTACCTGCCGCACGGCTCCGTATCGACGACGCCGGCCTCTCGCAGCACCTTCAGGTGATTGGAGAGGTTCGTCTGCCTCGCCCCCGTCTCCTCCACGAGATGGGTGGTGCAGAGCGTCTCCCGGGCGAGCAGAGTCACGATCCGGAGCCTGAGAGGGTCGGCCAGCACCCGGATCAGATCAGTGTCGACTGATGTCAGCATGGGCTGATACTGTCACATCCGTCGAGGCGTCGCCTGACCCACGATCCGCAAGGAAGAACGATGCCCTCCATCCCTGCCGCGTCCGTCCTCTTCGTCTGCGTCCACAACGCCGGCCGCTCCCAGATGGCCGCCGGGTTCCTGCGCCACCTCGCCGGAGACCGCGTCGAGGTCCGTTCCGCCGGCTCCCTGCCCGGCGACCGGATCAACCCCTCCGCGGTGGCCGCCATGGCCGAGCTGGGCATCGACATCTCCGCGCAGCGGCCCAAGGTGCTGACCCCCGAGGCCGTCCGGACCTCCGACTACGTCATCACCATGGGCTGCGGCGACGCCTGCCCGTACTTCCCCGGCAGGACGTACCTGGACTGGCGGCTGGACGACCCTGCCGGACAGGGCGTGGAGGCCGTCCGCCCCATCCGGGACGAGATCAAGGCACTCATCGAGGGCCTCATCGCCGAGATCGACGCCCGGCCGACTGTCTGACCCACACGGTCGAGGGGACGGCCGGGGATCACACCGGAGCGGACCCCGCCCTGGCCTACGGAGAAGCCCGGGAGAACCGCAGCGCGCTCGCACGGCCTGCGCAGCATCGGGCGGTCCTGGTGGTCTGCGCTCAGCGGCTTCAGAGCCGTCCCAGTTCCCACAGGCGCCAGATTCCGTTGCCCTCGGCCAAGTGGTGGCCCCCGGTGACGGTAGCGCGGGTTACCACGTAGTTCTTCTTCTGCCATAGGGGGATGAGGGGGACGTCCCGTGCGACGGTTCGCTGGATCGCCAGGAACTGCGGAATGGTCTCCCCGCGGTCGGCGTGCCGCTGTGTGTCCTGGATCGCCCTGTCGACCTCGGCCGAGGTGTATCCGTTGTGCAGCGTATTGCGTGTACCCACCAGCGGTTGCACGAAGGTGTCGGGGTCGAGGAAGTCGGGAGCCCACGCGGTGGTGAAGGCGTCGAACTCGCCGCGCTCGCAACGCTTTTGGTAGGTGTTCCAGTCGGCTTCTTCGACGAGCTCCACTTTGAACAGGTGATTCTTCTCCAATTGCCGTTTCAGTTCCTTCGCTTCCATGGCGGCGGGGCCGTTCTGATGGCCCAGGGTGATGGGTACCGGAAGGGCGATGCGGGCGGAACGGAGACGCTGTGCCGCGTACCGGGAATCCGCCTCGGGGTATTCGTCCAGGAACGCGGTGTCATGACCGGTGATGCCTTGGGGAACGAGGGAGTACAGCGGCGTCACCGTGTATGCGAACACCTCTGCGGCCAGTCTCCCGCGGTCCACGAGGGCGGCGACGGCTCGGCGGACGGCGAGCTTCGTCAAGGGGCTGCTCGGGGAGCGCAGGTTGATGGCGAGGTAGCGCGCGTGTGTGCCCTCCCCGATGGAGAGGCGGAGTTCCGGGTCGGCGGGATCGATCTCGGCAAGGGACGCGGACGGCAGTCCGCTGTAGGCGACGTCGATGGTCCTCGCCGTCCAGGCCGTCTCGACGTCTTGTGCCGTCGGGTAGAAACGCACGCGAATCGGTATGCCCTGCCGTTTCACCGCCCCCTTGTACGTCGGATTCGGTTCAAGGTCGACAGCCTTGCCCTCCGTATGGGCGGAGACCACATAGGGACCGGATCCGACCGTTTTCCCGTCCGTGCGCAGCCGATCAAGAGGGAACTCGGCCGGATCGACGATCGAACCGGCTCCTGTGGCGATCTTGTGGGGCCATGTGGCATCCGGCGCACTGAGGTGAAATGTCACGAGCGAGTCGCGGGCCTCGACCGAGCGCAGATTTCCGAACAGCGTGCGCGGCCCCAGGGGATGGCTGATGCGCAGGATGCGTTCGAAGGAATGCTTCACTGCCATGGCGGTGACCGGACGACCATGGGAGAAGACGAGGTCATCACGGAGCTCGCATCGATAGGTGGTGAGTGCGGAGTCGGTGAAACCGCACTCCTTGGCCGCATCAGCTCGGGGTACCGGCGACCCCGCATCGAAGGTGAGCAGGGCTTGGTAGATGTTGTTGTACACGGCAAGCGACCCGCTGTCGTATGTTCCCGCCGGGTCGAAACCTGACAAGCCACTGGCCGTCCCGATGACGATCGGCTCGGGTTCCGGTTCCATGGCCGCCAGCGCGTGGCACCCTCCGAGCAGCAGTAACGCCACAGCCGCCGCTGCGAGGCCCAGGCTCTTCGGCTTCATGAATGGAGGTCTCCTCGTGTCAGGCGCCCGAGCGGCCGCGGCCGCTCGGGGAGATCAGTGCCGGTGTGGCCGTGGTTGCCGGTCGGTGCCGCTGCCGGCTGCGGCGAGCCAGTGGGCGACCTTCGTTCGCACGGGAACCTCGTTCGGCGTATGGGGGGGAGCCCCAGGCCTGTCCGGCCGGCGGGCTGAGAAGTGGGGGGTCCGGCCGGACAGGCTGTCGTAGGGGCCAGGCCGTCAGTGGCCGATGAAGCCGGTGTAGAGAAGGTTGTCGGGTGATCCGGCTCCGATGCCGGTCAGCTTGCCCTTGGTGGCGTTGTTCTTGAGGGCGGACTGCACCTGGGCGGGTGTGGCCGTCCGGTTGGCCGAGAGGTAGAGCGCGGCGGCGCCCGCCACGTGCGGGGCGGCCATCGACGTACCGGACATCGTCGCGGAGGCGGTGTTGCTCGTGATGCCGGCCGAGACGATGGCATCGCCAGGCGCGAAGAGGTCGATGCAGGGGCCGATGTTGGAGCGGATCCACCTGCTGTCGTTGCGGGCGCTCGCACCGACGGTGATGGCCTCGGGCACCTTCGCGGGCGTGACGTAGCAGGCGTCGGAGCCGTAGTCGTTGCCGGCCGCGACGACGTTGACGATGCCGGAGGCCACGGAGTTCTTCACGGCCGTCGCCACGGCCTGGCTGGGGTACTCCAAGCTCAAGTTGGCCACCGCGGGCTTCACGGCATTGCGCGCGACCCAGTCGATGCCGGCGGCGATATTCGTCGAACTCAGGTTGCCGGCGCAGTCGGCGACCTTGACCCCGACCAGCCTGACCCCCTTGGCCACACCATAGGACGCGCCGCCGAGGGTGCCGGCGACATGGGTGCCGTGCCCGTGACAGTCGGTGTTGTTGCTGTCGATGGTGTTCGTGCCCCAGGACGCGCGTCCACCGAAGTCGTTGTGCGAGGTGCGGATGCCGGAGTCGATGACGTACGCGGTGACGCCCGCCGCGGTGTTGGGTGCCGTGTAAGCGCCGTTGAGCGGCAGAACCCTCTGGTCGACACGGTCCAGGCCCCAGGAGGAAACCGCCTGCAGGGAGCCCTTGGCGTCCTGCTCGACGTAGGCGACCGCCGGGTCGGCGGCGAGCCGCTTGGCCCGCTTCTCGGTCATCCTGACGGAGAAGCCCTTGAGCGCGGAGGTGTAGGTGTGCCCGACCTTGCCGCCGTAGCGCAGGGTCAGGTCGGCCTTGCTCTGCTCCACACCCTTCGCCGTCGCGCTACCGTCCTTGAGGACGACGAGGTAACTGTCCTTGACGGCGTTGCGCGCGCCGGCTCCCAGAATGCTTCCTTCGGCGGCGGCAGCCGTCCCCGGCACGGCCACCAGTGCGGTGGCGGCCAGACCGGCGGCGAGCGCCGTCCCGAGTATCTTCCGTGCGGGCAGTGCGGTTCTCCGGTGCATCGATGCTCCTTGTTCGGGCATGCCGGTCGCTGTGGCCGGGGGTAGCCACACTGGGTGGGAGGGCATGGGAAGCTCCGCCGCGCAACGCGCGGTCCTGTAGTTCCTGTCACGGGGGGACCTGAGGCCTGCCGATGCCCTCCTCGGCATCGGCAGGCCCCTGGTTCGGGCAGGAGGGGTGGAGCTGTCAGAAGGTGAGGCTCCAGGAGTCGATGTAGCCGGTGTCACCGCTGTAGACGTCCGTCACCCGCAGCTTCCAGGTGCCGCCGGCGGCCGCGCCGGAGCCGTTGACGGTGAAGGTGGTGATGACGTCGGCCGCGCTGTCGCCGGAGCTGGGGGTCTTGAGCTGAGTGGTGCCGCCGTTCGGGGCGACGAGCTCGATGCGCAGGTCACCGCGGTAGGTGTGCTTGATGTCGACGGCCACTTTGAGAGCTGTCGGCGCGTTGCCGCTGATGCCCGTCACCGCGAGGGAGGAGGTGATCGGGGTGTTGGTGTCAGGGATGTTCACGTTGGCCGCGTTGGTGAACACCGTGCCGGCGGGCTGCGAGCCGGTCCCGCCGGACGCGCCGAGCGTCCGGGCCGCGTCGGCGAGTCCGGCGCCGCAGCCTCCGGAGCAGGTGCCGGGCAGTGTGCGGGCGTTGGCCTTGATCGCGGACTCGATCTGGGCGGGCGTCATGGACGGGCTCGCCTGGTTCATCAGCGCGGCGAGGCCCGCGATGTGCGGGGCGGCCATGCTGGTGCCCTGGTATGCCGCGTACGTCTCGTTGCCGGTGTTGCGAAGGCCGGCGTTCACCGTGGACCAGATGCCGGTCGCGGAACCGAGGGCGGTCTCTCCGCCGGGGGCGGTGACGTCGACGATGTTGCCGTAGTTGGAGTAGGCGGCGCGGTTGCCCTCACGGTCGGAGGCGGCGACGGTGATGACGTTGTTGCAGTTGGCCGGTTGGAAGCCGGTTGCGTTCATGTTGCTGTTGCCGGCCGCCACGACGACGGTCGTGCCACGGCCCACCGCGCCGTTGATGGCGTTCTGGGTGCCGGGGTTGCAGACACCGGCACCGCCGAGGCTCATGTTGATGACGTCGGCCGGGTGCGGGTTGGCGGGCACACCCTGCACCGGACCGCCGGACGCCCAGGTGATGGCGTCGATGATGTCGGCGTCCGTGCCGCCGCACCACCCGAGTACGCGGACGGGCTGGACGGTCGCGTCGTGTGCGATGCCGGCGACACCCTTGCCGTTGCCGGTGGTGGCGGCGATGGTGCCGGCCACGTGGGTGCCGTGCCAGGAGTTGTTCCTGTCGCTGTCGGGGACCGGCCGGCCGAGCTCGTCGACGCCGCAGTCGCCCCTGTTCATCCAGTCGCCGTTGTCAGCGGCGTTGTTGTCGCGGCCGTCGCCGTCGCGGGACATCCGTGTGTCCGTGATGAAGTCGTACCCGGTGATCACGTTGGCGGTGAGATCGGAGTGGGCGACGTAGCCGGTGTCGATGACGGCGACCTTGACGCCTTCACCGGTCGCCTTGTCCCAGGCGCCGGGGACGTTCATGCCGGCCGCGGCCTCGAACAGGTCCCACTGGCGGTCGTAGTAGGTGTCGTTCGGCGCGGCGGCCGTGGCGTACACACGGCGATCCGGGACGGCGTACGCAACGTCGGGGTCGGCACGGAAGGCGGCCATGACGTCGGCCGCGTCCTTCTGGCCGAGTTCGGCGCCGAGGTCGACCAGCGCGGCTCCGGTGCCCAGGCGGCGCTCGAAGCCGAGGGACTCACCGGCCTTCTTGCCCTTGGCCTCGGCGTCCCTGGCCGCCGCGTCGTCGGACCTGGCCTCCGTGGCCCCGGACGTGTAGCCGACGATGAGGCGCTCGACGGGCCCGTCGGTCACCGGCGCCGCGGCGCCCGTCTGCGACGCTCCCGATGCGGGAAGGGGCGCACCGGCTCCGGGGACGCTTCCCTCGACGGCGCCCGCCGTCCCCGGCACGATCGCCAGCACTGTGGCGGCCAGTCCGGCGGCGAGCGCCGTCCCGAATATCTTGCGTGCAGGCACTGCAGGTCTGTGGCGCATCGATGCTCCTTGTCCAGGCATGCCGTCCCCGTGGCCGGGGTCGGCCACCGTGGGGTGGGACGGCATGGGAAGCTCCGCCGCACGACGCTGAAGGGGTGAACAGCGGCGGCGGAACTGGGACCAGGATTGGGGCGCCCGCAACCGCCTGTAAATCGCTGTGCACTTCCGGTTCCGGACAATGTCCTGTTCAGCAGGGAGGGGAGGGATGAAACGCAACAGAGGCCGCATTCGCCGCGAAACATGTCCTTTCTCCGCGCTGCCAGGAGACCTTGACGTCCAATCGGAGCGCGACCTACAGTCCCCACCACCCCAACGACCCCACCGTTGGCATGGGAGGTAGACGTGTTCTCGCTGGAGCCCGTCGGTCTCGGGCAGCTCGAGAACGACGCCTACCTCGCCCTGCTCGACCTGAAGCGGGCCACGACAGAAGGGCTCGCGGAGAGCACCGGCTGTTCCCCGGCCGAACTGCGCCCCGCTGTCCGCCGCCTCCTCGACCACGGGCTGGTCCAGCAGATCGGCTTCACTCCCCCGCTGTACGCCCTCATCGCCCCCGACGAGGCCCTGCCCGCGCTGATCAGCCGCCGACGCGGCGATCTGGCCCAGATGCAGATGCAGGTCGAGGAACTGGCCGACCGGCTGCGTGCCCGGCCGCACCGGGGAACTCAGGTCGTCGAGTTGCTGGAGGGCGAGGACGCCGTACTGGCCGCGGTGTCCCGGCTCCAGCTGGAGGCGCGCGAGGAGATCGTCGCCATCGACGCCCCGCCGTACATCGGCGGGCAGAGCAACCCGAACGACCTCGAACTGCGCCGGCTCGAGGACGGCGTCGCGTACCGTTTCGTCTACGCCCGTGAAGCCCTGGCGTCGCCCGAGCACATGGCGGCCATGCACCGCTGCATCGACGCCGGCGAACAGGCGAGAATACTTCCCGACGTCACCCTGAAGATGTTCATCGTCGACCGGACCACCGCGATGCTGCCCGTCTCCTACACCGATCAGGACCCCAGCATCCGGCTGCTGGTGCACGAGTCGGCCCTCGTCGACGCCCTCGTCTGCTGCTTCGAGAGCCTCTGGGCACGCGCCACTCCCATCGGCGCGACCGCGGCGCCGCGTGGCCCGTCCGAGAGGGACCGGGAGCTGCTGTCACTGATGGCCTCCGGCATGAAGGACCGCACCATCGCCCGCACGCTCGGCGTGACCGAGCGGACGGTGGGACGCCGGCTCACCGAGCTGATGGCCGAACTGGGCGTCGAGACACGTTTCCAGGCCGGCGTCCAGGCGGCTCACAGAGGCTGGCTCTGACCCGTTCGGCGGGCGGACACCGGGTCCGGCGGCGGGGACGGGGCCGGAGGGGGATCCTGCGCAACCCACCGTCGGCTAGCCCAGAACACCCGGGTCCGCTTCACCTGAGGCAGCCTGGCCGTCCCGTGAGGAGCCCGCTGGCCGGATCCGACCGGAGGGCGCCGAGAATCTCGCTCAAGGGGACTTCGCTGCGGCGTTGACAGAGCCGAGTCGATGCAGCCCGGACTTCTGTGCGGCCGTTGGCAGTCGCGGGCACCGGCGGGGTTGGGCAACGGGCCGTAGGGGAAGTGTCTGTCCCGCGGACCGTCGACTGAAGTGGAGTGCCCCCGTGGCATGAGCAACCGCTGCCCGAGAGCAGGGAAGCCTCCAGGGGTGGTGTGGGTGCATGGTGGAACGGCGCATGTCGGTTGCGACGCACTGGGGCAGTTTCGTCGCGGTGGTCGATTCCGGTCGGCTGGTGCGCATCGAGCCGAGGGGCGATGACCCCGCGCCGTCGCCTATCGGCCCCGGGATGGTGACAGCCGCCGACGACGGCGCTCGCGTGTTGCGCCCCGCGGTGCGCAAAGGCTGGTTGAACGGTCTGCCGCGCGCCCGCGACACGGCCAGAGGCACGGACGCCTTCGTGGAGGTGAGCTGGGACGACGCGATCACGCTGGTGAGCGATGAACTGCGGCGAGTGCGGTCGCAGCATGGGGACAGCGCGGTGTTCGGCGGATCGTACGGCTGGGCGAGTGCGGGGGCGTTTCACCACGCGCAGGGGCAGCTCCACCGGTTCCTCGCGTTGGGCGGGGGCTACACCGACTCGCGCAACACGTACAGCACCGCGGCGTTGGAGGTCATCCTTCCCCATGTGATCGGCGGGGCTCCGTGGAGTTACCAGTCCCGGATGCCGATGTGGGACGAGATCGCCGAGAACTGTGAGCTGGTGGTGGCGTTTGGCGGGTTGGCCCTCAAGAACAGCCAGATCAACCCTGGCGGGCTGGCCCGGCACCAGACGCAGGACCTGCAGCGGAAGTGCCGTGAGGCCGGGGTGCGGTTCGTCAACGTCAGCCCCATCCGCAGCGACACCGCCGGCTTCCTCGACGCCGAGTGGCTGCCCGTCACCCCCAACACCGACACCGCCGCGATGCTCGGCATCGCTCACACGATGCTGGTCAACGGCTGGCACGACGAGGACTTCCTGCGCCGCTGCTGTGTCGGCTTCGACCGCTTCGCCTCCTACCTGACCGGCGAACTCGACGGTGTCCCCAAGGACACTGCCTGGGCCGCCGGCATCACCGGCATCAGCCGCGACACGATCACCGACCTCGCCCGTCGCCTCACCACGCAACGTTCTCTCGTCATGGTCAACTACGCGGTGCAGCGGGCGGACCACGGCGAACAACCCATCTGGATGTCCGTCGTGCTGGCAGCCATGGCGGGCTCCATGGGCCGCCCCGGCTGCGGCTGGGGCGCGGGCTACGCGACGATGGACGCGACCGGCGTCGCCCCGGGCCGCCCCTCCGTGGCGTCGATCCCCGCGGTTTCCAATCCCGTGCCGGACTTCATCCCGGTCGCGAGGATCGCCGACACCCTGCTCATCCGGGCACGACCATCGACTACGACGGCCGACGCCTCACGCTGCCCGAGCTGCGCCTGATCTACTGGTGCGGAGGCAACCCGTTCCACCACCATCAAGACCTGCACCGGCTGACCCGGGCCTGGCAGACGCCTGACACGGTGGTGGTGCACGAAGCCTGGTGGAACACCACGGCCAAGTTCGCCGACATCGTCCTCCCCGTCGCGACCACCTTGGAACGCGACGACTTCGCCGCCGGGTTCTCCGACCCCCACCTCGTCGCCATGCCGAAAGTCCGCGAGCCGGAGGGCGAGTCACGCACCGACCACCACATCTTCGCCGCCCTGGCCGCCCGGCTCGGATACGAGAAGGAGTTCACGCAGGATCGCTCCGAGCTCGAATGGGTCCGACACCTCTACGAGCAGACGAAGGCCGGCCTCGGCGACGATGCCGCCTTACCGGGCTTCGAGGACTTCTGGCGAAGCTCCACCGCTGAGCTGCCGGCGTTGAGCGGACCGTTTCCCGGCAGCTTCGAGGCACTGCGCTCGGATCCGCAGCAGTTCCCTCTGTCGACGCCGTCGGGCCGGATCGAGATCTTCTCCCAGGAGATCGACTCGTTCGGCTACGACGACTGCGCCGGACACCCGGCCTGGTTCGAACCCGTGGAGTGGCTCGGTGCCGAGGCGTCGGAACGGTTTCCGCTGCATCTGATCTCGAACCAGCCCGCCTCACGCCTGCACAGCCAGTACGACAACGGCGGTCACAGCCTCCAGTCGAAGATCCGCGGCCGCGAGCCCGTGACGCTCAATCCGTTGGACGCTGCGTCGCGCGGCATCGAGAACGGCATGATCGTGCGCGTCCACAACGACCGGGGCAGGTGCCTGGCGGGCGCGGTCCTGTCGGACGACGTCATGCCAGGCGTCGTACAACTGTCCACCGGAGCGTGGTGGGATCCGGTCCAGCCCGGCCTGAGCGGAACCTTGGACCGCCACGGCAATCCGAACGTCCTCACAGCGGACCGGCCATGTTCGCGCCTGTCCCAGGGACCGAGTGCGCACAGTGCGCTGGTTGACGTCGAGCCTTACGGCGGTCCCCTCCCCGAGGTGCTCGCCTTCACGCCACCACCCCTCGAACATTGACACGAGAGCTTCCTGCCGACGGGCCATGTTTCCGCGTCCGCCATCGTCAAGCGCGTGGAGGCTGGTCCTGGCAGGGAGCGGCTCTCCACTCACCCGTTTGCGGCTATGTAACGGGTTGACTACGGTGCGTGGCTGTGACTGCACTTCAAGACCTCAAGTACGGCCAGTGGTTCCGGGGCGCCGATGTCGACGGTGACGGGCTCATCACCCAGAATGACGTCCGCATGATGAGCGAGCGCTACATCGCCGCCCGCGGCACCGCGCCCGACTCCACGACCGCCCGCCGGCTCACCGACGGGATGGAGACGTTCTGGACGCACGTGATCGCCCCGATGGACCAGGACGGTGACGGGAAGGTCGACCTGCGGGAGATGACCGAAGGCTTCAAGCGCGCCATGACCGACCCCGCCCAGTTCCCGGAACAGATCGAGCCGGTCACCGACTGCTTCTTCGACCTCGTCGACCTCAACGGCGACGGCAAGATCGAGCAAGTGGAATTCCAGCTGATGTTCGACGCGATCTCCGGCGTTCCCGGCGAGGACTGCGCCGCGGTCTTCGCCGCCCTGGACCGGGACGGCTCCGGTGCGCTGGACCGCACCGAATTCCACCAGGCGGTCTCGGAGTTCTTCTACGGCAACGACCCGGACGCCCCTGCCAACCACCTGTTCGGCAGGATCACCGGCTGACGACCCCGCAAGCGGCCCGGTACCGCACGCCCACGCCACTGCCGGCGAGGGCCTGCGGCGCAGGGCCCGGCATGGTCCCCACCCGCCGAGCGGCCGCCACCGCATCCCCAGTGAAAAGACCCTGCGCCAGACAACGACTGCGGCACCGCGGAATTCGGCACCGGCGTCGGCCATTCAGGCAAGCCCGTACGGGGCCGCGTGATGCCGTTAACCGCTGACGTGACTCGACGTGGAGAAGGCGGATGAGGGGAGCCATGCGAATCAGGTTCACTCGGATGACGCGGCGTGATGCGCGCGACAAGTCCGATCCAGTCGAATTGCTCGTCGATATCACGTACGTCTTGGCCCTGTCGATGGGCTCCAGCCTCATGCAGATGGCTCCGGGATCGTCGGGTGTGATTCAGTCGATCTCCGTGTTGCTTACGGTGGTTGCCCTCTGGCAGTACAGCGTCACCGTTGTGACGATCATTTCGGTCAAGGGCCGGCTGTGCAAGCTGCTGATGATCGCGCAGACCGGGCTGTTCCTCGGGCTCGCGGTCTCGTTGCCGGAAGCATTCACCGACCGACCAGGCGGTGTGAACGGGCCGGTCGTCTTCGCGGTGATGATCACCCTGAACGTCATCTGCGGCTTGGTGCAGTGGGCCCTGGTCGCGGCCGGCTATCCGTCGCTGTACCGCAACGTCCTGGTGGTACAGCTCGGGTACGTCCTGATGGCGGTAGCGGCCTGGTGTTCCGTTTCCGCACACGGTGCAGCCAAGCCTGGGTGGGTTTTCCTGGGGCTTTTGGCGTTCTATGGTTCGGCATCGTTTACCAACATGCCGATCTATCACTGGTTTGGAGTCGGCCAGACCACGGAGTGGCATCAGTTCGGCCTCAGAGCGTTCGGTGAGCGGTATGCCGCGTCTTATACGGTGGCCTGCTGCCTGAGCCTGGAGCTGTTGGAGCAGGCCGGGCAGCTGACGAGGATCTCTCCAGGATTGGTGATGCTGGTCGTTGCGGCGCTGCTGATCGCCTATATGCTTTACCAGCTGTACGCTCCGATGATCGATCCCGCCTACCGGCGGCTGGACCCCAGTCACGGCGGTGTGACCGTCGGTCAGGCGCAAGCCCAGATCTTCAGTTACTTTCTCAGCCACAGCCTGATGTGCGGCGGCTTGGCCGTGACCGCCGGCGCTTTGCAGGCCATGTTCGGAGCCCTCGCCGATGCTTCCGGTGAGCTCGGACCGCCGATCGCCATGACTCACCTGGTGGAGCTGTACGGCGGTGTCGCCTCGTGCCTGGTCGGGCAGGCGCTCTTCTCATCCACCACATGCTGGAAGCTGGACGGGTCGCGATTCCTGGCACCTGTAGCACTGCTGGCGCTGATCCCGCTGCTGGTCGGGCGCCCCCTCCTCGTGGCGATCCTCGTCCTGCTCGGCTTCTGCGCCGGTCTGCTGTGCCTGGAACGCCGACGCGCCTCGGCTGCTCGCCTTCAGCGCCAGCACGCCGGGCTCGCGCGCCTGGCCGCCATGGCCCGAACTCTCGTGCCGAGGGTGGCGACCGTGCCAACGGAACCTTCCAGGCGCCGGCGGTGGCGGCGTGTTCGACCGATGATCAAGTTCACCAGCCGGGCACATGAACTCTCCGGCTTTGAGCTCATGTTCGATGTGATGGCGGCATTCGCGTTCTCGCAGACCGATGTCCTGGTCCTCTGGGACCAGACTCCCGAGGGGGCGCTGCGCGGATTGCTGGTCCTGGTCGCCTTGTGGGGGTGCTGGATGACCTTCGTGTGGGCGGCCAACACTGCGGACGCCGATGTCGGAACCATTCGGACCCTGCATGTCACCGCTCTTGCCGGGCTGGTGTTCATCGGCATGACGATGCCACGGGCGTTCATCGAGCCGGGCCTCAACGACCGGGTGCTGGTGTTCCTGGCCGCCTACCTGCTGACCCGGTTCGCCTCGGCCGCCGCCTTGTGGGTGATCAGAGGACGCACGGCCGGGTACCGGCCGCTGTTGGTCGTGGCCGCCTCGCTGGCCACCGCGGCGCTGATCGGCGCCTCCACCCAGGTATCCCAACAAACCCGCATCGGATTCTGGCTGGCCGGACTGGCCTGCGAAGCACTGGCGGCGACCGCCTTCACCCGGCGCTGGTGGGTATCGGCGCCGGGGCACCTGGCCGAACGCTTCGCCTTCATCGTGATCATCGGTCTGGACATGTCATTGGCCGGGATGGCCCTGCAGATGCGGGACGAACCGATGGGGACCGAGCAGCTGCTGATGATCGGGCTCGCGCTGACGCTCTGCACGGTGATGTGGTGGCTGTACTTCGACCTGCTGAGCCGCTATGCGGAACATCGCCTGACCGGCTCGGAATACCATGGCCGGCAACGTCAAGCCCACAACCGGCTGGCCTACGGCCTCTACAACCTGATGCACCTCGCCGTACTGACCGGAATGGTCTCCGTCGGGTTGGGCATGCGCGCGATCGCCCACGGCCTTACCCAACCCCATACGGAATCCTTCGGAGCGCCGCTGACGCCACTCCTGGCCATCGCACTCGGTGCCGGACTGGCTGTGTACACGCTGGCGATCACCGTCATGTGGGCCTTGTTGGGACGCAGACCGCATGCCGTCGGCCTGATGGGGGCGGCAGCCGCTCTCGCCGCGATCCCGGCACTGAGCGGCCTGCCGGCCGTCGCCGCGGTGACCGTCCTGACGGGGATCGCGCTCGTTCTGCTGACCGTAGAGGCTCTAGGCCGCCGCACACGCACCGAGCGCCAGGACCTGGCCCGAGCCCTGACACCAATCGAGCCGCCCAGCAGCACCGATGAACCGACGCCCGCGAATCGGCCCGCCATCCCGCACCCCAGGCCGCCCCGATCACTGGACACCGGATTCGATCTCCTCGACGTCGACGGCGACGGGACGATCACCTGGCGGGATTTCACGGTTCTGCTTCACCGTCTCGCCACTGACCCGGCGACCGCCGACGCCAGCCTGCAATATCGCGCCGAAATGGCCTACCGGGCACTGTGGAACGCCATGTGCGATGCCATGGATCTGGACAACGATCGCGTCATCACACGTGAGGAGTACACAACCTATCTCGCCGCTATGGCTCAAGACCCCGACCGGACGGGCCCGGCCGGCATGGTCGAGCAGAATGACCCCCAGCAGGATGATCAGCCGAACCCGCTGAGCCTCGGCGACCGAACCCATCCGACCCTCCATCAACTCATCGAAGCCGAAATCGCCTTCATCGGCCGTCTGTGCAGGACGGGAAGTTAAACGGACAACGCAACAGTGGGAACGCCTCGCTCGTGGACGACCTTGGGACTGGGAGGCCCGCAAGTTGATCCCCTGTCCCCACCGCATGCGCTACCCCGCTTCGCGGGCCGCCCTCTCGCCCCCCGCCTCCTGGACCCACCGCTCGGTCACGGCCAGTGCGGCCGCCATGATGCTGAGCTGGGGGTTCACCTCCGGGCAGCTCGGCAGAACGGATCCGTCGGCGATCAGCATCCCGCGGACCCCGCGCAGTCGGCCGGCGCCGTCGGCGGGGAAACGGTCCGGGTCCGCGCCCGCCGCGACGGTGCCGGTGGGGTGGAAGGCCGACAGGTGGAGCCCGCGTACCGTCCCTCCCGCCAGCGCCTCGTCGAGGGCGGCGAGGTTCCGTACGCGTGGCGCGGACGCGATCCCCGTCAAGACCTCCTCGGCGCCGGCGGCGAACAGGACCTGCCCCATGGCCCGGACGGCGGCCATCAGGCGTCCCGCGTCCCGGGGATGGACGTCGTAGCGAATCAGGGTGCGGTCGCGGCCCAGGACTCTTCCGGAAGGACGGTCCGCGATCATGGCTCCCAGCGTGGCGAGCCGCCCGGCGTCCTCCAGTTCGCCCCTCAGTTGTCGGCCCACGCCCGGAAGGACGAAGCTGCTCATACCCGGCGGGGTCGCGGTGGCCTCGATCAGGACACCACTGCTGTGCAGTTCCTCGACTCCGACACTCTGCAGCACCCCCTGCCACGCGGTCACCTGTCGCGGAAACCTGCCCGCGACACTGGTCGCCGGATGGACGCTGAGGTTGGCGCCGGTTCCCGGGTGGGAGCCCAGCCCCGATCGCCGCAGCAGTGGTGGGCTCTGCAGCGTTCCGGCTGCCACCACCACGAGAGGGCTGAGGATTTCCAGTTCGCTGCCGTCGGCCCGGCGCACCACCACACCGGCGGCCGCACAGCCGCCCGGGCGGTCCTGGTCCACGAGAATCCGTCGTACGCGGGCACTGGTCACGATCGGTGCGCCCGCCGCGCACGCGTCAGGGAGCACGGAGAGCTGCACGCTCTGCTTGGCGCCGGTCGGACAGCCCACGACGCACTGGCAGGAGCCCTTGCACCCCGGCGCGTTGCGGCGTAGTGGAGCGGCCTTCCAGCCGAGCTCCCGCGCACCGGCCAACGCGAGCATGCCGTTGTTGCCGAGTACGTCAAGGGGCTGGGTCGCGACGCGGAGGGTGCGCTCGACCTCGTCGAGGTGCTCGGCGAAACCTTCCGCGAGAGAGCAGCCATACCGGCGCTGCCATCGCTGGACCACGTGGGCGGGAGTGCGGTAGCACGTACCGGAGTTCACCACCGTGGTTCCTCCGACGGCTCGGCCGGTGGGGAGCAGGAGGGGCTGACGGCCGAAGGCGGCGGTGGCTCCGCCGTCGCGGTAGAGAGCGCCGAACCGGTCGAGTGGTGTGCGTCGTCCGAACGAGGCGGTGGTGTGGTGCTCCCCCTCCTCCACGATGATCGTCCGCAGGCCGGCTCGGGCCAGCGTGCGCGCGGCGACGGCGCCGCCCGCCCCGGAACCGATGACGACCGCGTCCGCCGTCGTCCGCGTGGGCCACTCGGTGGCCGGTACGCAGTCCAGCGGTGGATCGCCGGCTGCGTCGAGCGGCCCCGGATCCGCTGCGGGCCACAGCATTCGTTCGGTGCCCGCGGCCAGCAGGACGGGCACCTTGAGGAGGTCGAGCAGGGCCGCGACGGCCGGCCGGCCGGTCAGGGCGCGCATCACCTCCTCACGGCTGCCGGCATCCAGCGCGCCGAGACTGCGACCGGTACGGGCGAAGGCGTACGCCTCGACCGCCGCGGCCCCCACGTGCAGGCCGGCCCGCGCCGGCCCGGGCATCGCCGCCAGGAGGGTGTGCAGGCGGTGCGGCACCTTGTCCGCCCATCCCGAGTCACGCTCGTCGGTCCCCAGCAAGGCTGCCACGAGTCCGGAGGCGATCACCGGCCACCCACCTCGGCATGTGCTGTTCCGGTCAGGACCCATGTCCGCTCGTTGCGCCACCTGCCCCACCAGCGTTCGACGGTGATCTCCGCGTCGGCGTGTTCGCTGTTGCGGCACACGTTCGTACTGCCGTCCGGGTCCTGGTACTCGAGGGTCAGGGTCCGGTCCGGGGGTTGTGTGACCCGCACCCGGATGCGTCGCGTTCCGGACCTCCCGCGCACGGTCCACTCCGGTGTTCCGATGTCGGCGCGGAACCTGCCGACGCCGACCCAGCCGAACGCCGACCGCTCGGCACGCCGGGGCCAGGTCCGAGAGCCCTGGCGCAGCCGTAGGAACACCAGGGGCGGCAGCCGGCGCAGGACGGGCCGGGTGGACACCGCGGCAATGATCTCCAGCACCCCGCCGCCTTCGAGTTCGGCATGCAGCCAGGCCCAGCGGCGTGCGTTCCCGCGACCATAGATCCGGGCGGTCGCGCCGGGAGCACCGGCGAGTTGGACGGTGCCGCCGGGATAGGTGACGGTCCCCTCGTACGTGGAGCGCGCGGCCGGCAGCATGTGGGCCGCCGGGAGCACCTGCCGTCGCCACGACCACTGCGGAAAGGTGAACATCGCGCCGTCCACGGCACGTTCGCGTATCTCCCAGGCGAAGTCCCCCACCTGGCCGGCCAGTCGGCCTCCTCGTGCGACCACATCACGAGAGGTGAAACCGTCGGTGCTGCCCTGCCATGGCTCCGGTCCGAACCTGGCGTGTGACACGGGGCCTGCGGCCGGAAAGGCGGCTATCCAGCCGTGGACGTAGGCCGCGGAGCCGTCGGCAGGTGAGACGAGTTCGTGGTGCAGCCACAGCCCTGTACCGGTCGCGGGGTCGCTGACGGACGTGTACCAGACCTCGGTGCGGCCCGGCTCGCCGGCCCAGCGCGGGGCGTGCGGGTGGGCGGGAGCCCCGGCCCTCGGGAAGCGGACGCTCCGCAGGAAGGGGAGCAGCCCCGTGGCGAGCGGGAAGCGCAGGGTCCCGACGCCGGCCCGTGAACCGTCGTCCTCGTAGAGGGTGAAGGGCATGACGGTCATGGAACGCAGCGGCCGCAGTGCGGTGAGGGACTTCCAGCCGTCCAGGGAGAGCTTCCGGCCCGCGGCGGTGGTGAACTCGAGCTGGTAGCGGATGCGGCGGCGAGCGAGCGGGGATATCTCCAGCTCGCCCTCAGCGCCCTTGTCGTCTGCCCATCCCTGGACCCTCACCCGCCCGGACAGGGAGGCCCGGGTGGTGGTGGCCGGCCGTACCAGGGTGTCGGCCGTGACGGCCAGGTCCAGTCGCACCGGCCGGTCACGGTCCTCCCCGTCCAGTCGGACGGTACCGAGCAGCGTCTCGGTGAACGAGGTGCCGCGCGCCGTCATGCGAGGTCTTCCAGCATGATCCGTGCGGTGGCGGTGAGATACGCGTCGGCGGCCGCCCGCGCACCTTCGCGGTCCCCGGCAAGGACAGCCCCTACCAGGGGGGCCAGCCGATCGTGCGCCGCGGCCGGATCGGTGAAGGCGCCGGCCAAGGCCGATCGGACGGGCAGGTACGCGTTGAACAGCGTGTTGGTGAGCAGGACGTACACCCGGTTGCCGGTGGCTCGGGCCAGTGCTCGGTGCACCTCGGCGTCGGCGAGCTGCACGGCGTCCACATCCGCGGCCACCCGCACGGCATCGAGCAGATCGGCCAACGTGTCGCGGTCGCGCCGCGTGGCTCGGTCCGCGGCACGCTCGGCGATGAGCGTGCCGACTCCGCGCCGCACTTCGAAGACTTCCTCGATCCAGTCGGAGCTGTGACGTACGAGCATGGGCAGCAGATCCGCCCCGCCGAACCGGGCGTAGTCACGGACACGGGTCCCGACCCCGTGCCGGGTCTCCAGCAGTCCCGCCTGCAAGAGGCGGCCGAAAGCGTGCTTGAGGCTCGTGCGGGTGACTCCGTACCCGTCGGCGAGTTCCCGCTCAGGAGGCAGATAGCCGCCGACGGGGTGCTTCCCCGTGAGGATGTCCTCCCGGAGACGGCTCTCCAGGAGGTCGACGATGGTCTCGCGGGGCAGTGTGTTCATGGGCCTTCCCTGATGCGATCCGTCAGTGGCTGAGTGGATGAGTGGCTCAGCCACATCACCACGCAGGACAGGCGCATGTCAATGAATCCGTACGCTGCGGTGGCGACGCCTCGTGTCATCGTGGCGCGTCGGCACCCGCTTCCGTAGCGGACGAGCGGCTGGAGTACCAGGCGCGGACGAGCCAGATAGTGCCGGAAGGTGCCACCGCCCTGCTCGCGTACGCGGTCGTGGACGGTCGAAGAACGCGTCAGTCGGCCCGAAGGCCGACCGCGAGCGTCAGTTCGAGGACCCGGTGCGGCGACCCGAGATCCGGAAACAGCTCCCGCAGTTGCGACATCCGGTACCGGACGGTCTGGGGATGGACGAACAACGCCGCCGCCATGTCGTTCCGCCTGCCCTGGTGCAGCAGCCACGCCCGCAACGTCTCCTCAAGCCGCCGCGCGGCCGCGGCAGACAAGGTCCGCAACGGTGCGAGGGCTCGGGCACGCAAGTCTGCGAACGCGTCCGGATCGGCGCTCAGTACCAGCTCGGGCAGGTGGTCCTCGGTGTCGCGAATATCGCAGGAGAGGGAACGGGCGCGTACGGCGCGTGCGTGCGAGGCGGACGCACGCGTCCAAGGCCGGGCCGGGCCGACCACGGCGGTGCGGTCAGGCAGCTGTCTCAGGAGATGTGCTCGGTCGGCATCGGGGACGAGCAGCACGCCGGAGCCGTCCGGCAGATCGTCGAGGACGAGGGTGCCCGGGTCGAGCGCGCGGTAGGCCGGCCGGGCCTGGGCGGCGGGCAGCAGGACCGCCGTCAGCGAAACCGGCGGCTGCCACGCGGCCCGCCCGGCAGCGGCGAGGAGCACGTCCGGGCTCGCGCCGGAGAGGAGGTCGCGGGCCAGTTGTTCCAGGTGGCGCTCGTGGGCCCGGCCCCGGGCGGCCAGTTCGTCGGCGTGGCCCGCGGCGCTCGCGGCGGAGAGCTCGTCGATGTAGGCGAAGGTCAGCTCGGCGAACTTGGCGACCTCGGCGGCGGGCAGCCCTGCGGGTACGGCACCTGCGGCCAGGCCTCGCCAGGCCACGCGGGCGCCGACCCGGTAGGCGCTGAGCAGGGCGTCCATCGAACGGCCGTCGCGGACCTCGCCGCGGCCCAGCTCGTAGGCCGCGTCGCCGGCGTCGCCGCCCGTGGCCTTCCCGCTCGCGAGGTCCAGATACAGGCCCAGCGCGGTGCGGACGGCTCGGCGGATGGTGACGCCCATGCGGCCCGAAAGGGCGTTGGCGTAGGGCGGGACCTCGTCGATGATCGCCTGGACGACCTCGTCGGCGGTGGTCCTCAGCGCGGCCCGAAGCGCGGTGACCGTCGTCTCATCCAGGACCAGTTCGCTGGCCCTCCGGACTGCGTAGCTCACGTTCTTGTTCCCTGCGAACAATCCACCCGATCAAATTCACATCTTACGGACAGGACTTTACCCCCTGAGCACACCAAGCTGGGGTCATGACGAGTGCAGCCCTCCGCAGTAGGGCGTGGAAGATGCTGGAGATGGTCACGACGCCGCTACTGCCGTCGGACTACCTCGACCTGGTCAGCCCGCTGCGTGCGGGTGCCGACCTGCGCGGGCGCATCGAGGCCGTGCACCCCGAGACGGGTGACGCCGCGACCATCGTGATCAGGCCGGGACGGGGTTGGCGCGGCCACACAGCCGGTCAGTACGTGCGGGTCGGGGTCGATGTCGACGGGGTGCGCCTGTGGCGTGCCTACTCGGTCACCTCGCCGACGGACCGCCAGGACGGCCGGATCACGATCACCGTGAAGGCGATCCCCGACGGCAAGGTCAGCAACCACCTGGTCCGCAGGGCGCAACCGGGCACGCTGATCCAGCTGGACCAGGCGACCGGCGACTTCGTGCTGCCGGAGGCCAAGCCCGCCAAGGTGCTCTACCTGACGGCCGGCAGCGGCATCACGCCGGTGATGGGCATGCTGCGCAGCGTCGAGCTCGACGACGTCGTCATGGTCCACTCCGCGCCACGGCCGCACGACGTGATCTTCCGCAGTGCTCTGCACGACCTGGTCGCGGACCGGAAGCTGCGGCTCACCGAGCTGCACACCGACACGGACGGCGTGCTCGACATCGCCCGTCTCGGCGAACTCGTGCCCGACTGGGCCGAGCGCGAGACCTGGGCTTGCGGGCCCGCGGGCCTGCTCGACGCCGCCGAAGATCACTGGCGCGAGCACGGCGTCCAGGAGCGCCTGCACACCGAACGCTTCCGCCCCGGCCTCGTCGTCGCCGGCGACGGTGGCGAGGTCACGTTCAGCACCACCGGCAGGACCGTCGACGCGGACGGCGCCACGCCGCTGCTGGACGTCGGCGAGGAGGCCGGCGTGCTCATGCCGTCGGGGTGCCGCATGGGCATCTGCTTCGGCTGCGTCACGCCGCTCAAGGCGGGCGCCGTACGCGACTTGCGCACCGGTGAGATCACCGAGGCCGAGCCGGGCGTCCTCATCCAGACCTGCGTGTCCGCCGCTGCGGGCCCCTGTGACATCGAACGGTAGGAGCACATTGACCGCCATCGACCCCACCGCCCACCTGACCGCGGAGCAGATCGAGGAACTCGGCCGCGAGCTGGACGCGATCCGCGAGGAGGTGATCGCCGGCCGGGGCGAGAAGGACGCCGCCTACATCCGCAAGGTCATCGCGGCGCAGCGCAAGCTCGAGCTGGCCAGCAGGGGCGTGCTGCTGTTCTCGATCTTCCCGCCCGCGTGGCTGATCGGCACCGCCGGTCTGTCCGTGGCGAAGATCATGGACAACATGGAGATCGGCCACAACATCCTGCACGGCCAGTGGGACTGGATGCGGGACCCGAAGATCCACTCCACCACCTGGGACTGGGACCACGTCTCGCCGGCCGAGCAGTGGAAGCACTCGCACAATGAGCTGCACCACACGTACACCAACGTGATCGGCAAGGACAACGACCTCGGCTACGGCATCATGCGCGTGGACGAAGACCAGAAGTGGCACCCGTTCCACCTCGGCCAGCCGCTGTGGAACTTCATCAACGCCTGCTTCTTCGAGTACGGCATCGCCGCCTACGACCTGGAACTCGGCAAGAACCTGCCCAAGCACCGCCGCAAGAACCCGGAGTTCCGCGCGCGGGCCAGGGCCGTGGGCCGCAAGATCCGCAAGCAGGTGCTCAAGGACTACGTGATCCACCCGCTGCTGTCGGGCCCGTCGTTCCTCCCGACGCTCGCCGCCACGTTCACCGCGAACCTGGCCCGCAACATCTGGACCCACTCGGTGATCATGTGCGGGCACTTCCCCGAGGGCGTGCAGGTCTTCGAGCGCCGGTCGATCAACGGCGAGACGCGCGGCCAGTGGTACCTGCGCCAGATGATGGGCTCGGCGAACATCAGCGGCAGCAAGGCCATGCATTTCATGACCGGCAACCTGTCGCACCAGATCGAACACCACCTGTTCCCCGACCTGCCGAGCAACCGGTACGCCGAGGTCGCGGTGAAGGTGCGCGCCCTGTTCGAGAAGTACGAGCTGGAGTACGTCACCGGCCCGCTGCCCAAGCAGGTGTTCTCCGCGTGGCACAAGGTCTTCCGGCTCTCGCTGCCGAACAAAAGGCCCCGGGTCAAGACGCCGGACCGCGAACAGGAACTCGTCGCGGCCTGATTCCGGTTGGTTCAGACCTTTCGACCGTGGAGAAGGCCCCAGGTCAGGCGGCCTTCTTCACCGGCTCCAGGATCGCCACGCACTCCACGTGATGCGCCATAACGAACATGTGGGGCCCAAGCAGGTTTAGGGAATCCGCAGGTCACCGGCTCGCGAGGCACAAAAGGGACTCAAGTCCGAGTGCATTACGTGCACTATGGGCGCTGCGGGCGAACCCCTGACGCACCAACTGTGTGCCGACGGGTCTCCGCAGACAGCGACTTGGACGGCACCCTCCTGATTGCGCCACCGGCAACGCGGCCGCCGACTCGGGCACCGCGATCGTCTCCCTGCCGGGCATGGCGAACGTCGTCGTCACCGTTGAGACGCTCAAGGGCAGGACTTACTCCGGCATGCTCGGCGGCCCTCATCGGCGCAGGTCATCGCGCCGGGGTCACGTCTCCACCCGCGTTGCACATCATGCGTTGCAGTACCTTCAGGGTGATCAGGTACTCCTCGTCCGGGATACCCGTGTGCACCTGTGTCCGGCTGGCGCGCTGAGTCTCGGCGGCGCGCCGGTGCAGCATCCTGCCATCGTCGGTGATCTGGAGTCGGCCGGTCCTGTCCAGCACGAGCAGCTTCCGCTCCACCAGAAGGTCGATGTCGGGAGCAAGGCCGGCGCCCACGTCCAGGTTGCTCTGCTGGGCACTGATCACCTCGTCCCGCGTGGCCCCGGTCTCGCTGTGCAGTACCTGATGCAGCACCCACCACTGAGGCTGTGTGATTCCGATGGCCGCCAGCCGCCCCCTGACGTACGCCGTAAGCGTCTTGTTCGCGGCCCACGTCCAGTACCCGATCGGCTGGTTCACCAGCTCTTCGTCGTCGTGCGAGTACTCCATCACGCCACCTTCCCTCTGCCAGTTCGCCCACCGCGCCGTCCGAGCGGCCACGCCACGTGGACAGCCGGACGCCACCTCGGCTCACCTTGGTCATCAGCAACTGTCGATCTCGACTGCGGTTCAGCTCTCGTGGGACCGCTTCGGCGTCAGTCGTCTGCGCGCACCGCTGGGAGCGTGCGCCCGTAGGCAAGCAGCAGGAGCTCCTGAGCGGGGCGCGCCACCTGGGTGCCCGTGCCGTACGACCACTCCAGGTCGGTGGCCCGCAGTTCGACATCGTCGAGGTTTGCCCGAAAGAAGCGGAGCGTGCTCGGTTTGACGGTCTTCAGCACGATACGCAAGCGGTCCCTGGGGAGTTGTCGCCCGATCCCGAGCGCGACGGTGATGTCCAGTCCGTGAATGACGTCGTGCCCGAGTGCCGCAGCCGGGCCGCCCACCGGCGGCCTCCAGGGGTGATGGGCATTGTCCCGCAGTGCTGCGGCGAGGTCATGGGGTGTGAGGACAGCGGCGTCGCGGCGCGCGACGCGGTCGGTCATCCGGTGCAGGTTGCCTCCCGACCGAGCCAGCTCCAGCACCGTCCTGCCGAACGAGTACCTGAATCCCATGCTCATGTGTGCGGCGACCTCTCGCACCCGCCACCCGCTGCACAAGGTCGGCGCATTCCACTGGTGATCGGTCAGTCCGTCCAGCACATCCGCCAGATCACGCCGCTCGGCCGCGATCTCGGCACGGACGTCCACCGCTGCACTCTTCATGATCACCAGCATTTCGCGCGCTGGGCCAGAAGTCCAAGAGACAGTCGTGCTCGCAACTAGCATCTCTGCTTATGGAACTCCGCCAGCTGCAGTATTTCCTCGCTGTCGTCGAAGAAGCCAACTTCACCCGCGCCGCGGCCCGCCTGCATGTCGCGCAACCGGGGGTGAGTGCCCAGATCCGGCAGATGGAAAGGGAACTGGGACAACCCCTGCTCGACCGGTCCGGTCGAAGGGTGACCACCACCGAAGCGGGCGAGGCTGTCCTTCCCTATGCGCGGGCAGCACTTGCGGCCATCGAGGGGATGCGGCAGACGGTAGACGAGTTCACCGGTCTGGTCCGAGGACATGTCACCATCGGAGTCGTCTCAGGGGCCGCCACCGACGCGTACGACCTGGCCGCCTTGCTCGCCGACTTCCACGACGAGCACCCGCAGGTGGAGATCTCCCTCACCGAGGACACTTCAGCACGCATGCTCACCGCGCTGCGTCGCGGTGAACTTGACCTTGCTGTCGTCGGCGTCACCGACGACGATCCCCTGCCGGGCACCAGTCTCCAGGTCGTGATCGACACTCCACTGATCGCCGCCATGACCCCAAAGGATCCACTGCTCCTGCCCGTCGGCCGCACAGCACTCCCACTGGCCGCGCTCGCCGACCGCCCACTCATCAGCCTTCCACGCGGCACCGGCATACGCGGCGCACTCGAACGCGCCTGCCGACAGGCCGGTTTCCAGCCACACATCGCCTTCGAGGCAGCCGCGCCGAGCCTGCTGACCCGTTTCGCGGCCCGCGGCCTCGGAGTTGCCATCCTCCCCGAGATTCCGCCAGAGGCCGCAGCCGCTCTCGGCCTGCGCACCCTCCCACTGACCTCCCCCCGCCTCAGCGGCCGGATTGCTCTCGCATGGCCTACGGACGGTCCCACCACTCCGGCAGCCAAGGCCCTCCTCCTCCGCATGAGGGAGGCGCTCCCACCGGTCGAACCTGCATCGGACTACTAGCGCCGTGACGGAGTGCCGATATGAACCGCGTCACCAGCCGCAGACGGCGGTGATCAACCCTCGGATGGTGATCTTCCTGGGCTAGGCGGCTCGTACACTGACGAAAATGGAGGACCCCACGCCCACCGGGATCGGTGCACGTCCGGCGCCCGCCTTGCGGGAGTACGTCGCCTCGTATGTCGGCTTCGACCTCCGCGGGCTCCCCACCGGGGTGCACTGCGGCCCGCCGAGCCGCGCGCTCACTACGGTAATCAGCCTGTCAGATCCTTTGGAGGTAGCGGCGGGCATTGACGACGAGTCACCGGCCACCCGATTCGGCAGCGTGGCCGGCGGTCTGATGTGCCGGTCCGTCGCGATTCACCACGACGGACGCCAGCAAGGTGTTCAGATATCGCTGACACCGCTCGGGGCCCGGGCCATCTACGGCATGCCGTCCGCCGAGCTCGCCCACCGGCTGATTCCACTCGACGAGCTTCTCGGAGCGCTTGCCGTCGAGCTGGTCGACCGGCTCCGATCGGCGACAACATGGGCGGCGCGGTTCACCGCGCTGGACGAACTACTCCTTCGAGCTGTCGGCCGTGACGCCTGCGACGACCACGTGCGTGGGGTGCGCCCCGAGGTAGCCGAGGCATGGCGCCGCCTCGTCGCCGCGCGGGGTTGCGTCCAGGTTGGTGCGGTCGCCGCGGAACTCGGCTGGAGCCGTCGGTACCTCACCGAGCGGTTTCGCGGTGAGGTGGGCCTGTCGCCGAAGACCTTCGCCCGAGTCTTGCGCTTCGAGCACGCGCACGAACTGGCGACGGCGCAGAACCCGCTCCCGTGGGGCGACGTGGCCGCCGCCTCCGGCTATGCCGACCAGGCCCATCTCGTCCGGGACTGGCGCGAGTTCACGGGCCGATCGCCGACGGCCTGGCGTCGCAGCGAAGTCCTCCTCGGAGCCGGGTAGGACGCCGACCGTCTGCCCTTCGCTTCGGCTTCTCTTCCCTTTTCTTCAAGACCGCCCGAACCCCGCCATGGACGATCGTCGGCATGAGACTCGTCAACAACGAACGCGACGCCACGGACCTGCGGACCACCCCCGTGCACCTCGGACTGGGATCGAGAGCGAAACCCGTCGAGGGTTTCACCTGGGACCCGGAAGTGCTCCAGGCCTACAGCGCTGCGGTCGCGGCAGACGGCGCCGAGGGCCGGATGGTGATGATCTTCGACGGCGACGGGCTCGGCGACCATTGGGAGAGCCACCCTGCCGGCGACGAACTGATCGTTTGCCTCAGTGGATCCGTGACGGTCACCCGCGACGTGGACGGGGTGCCCGACCGTGTTCTGCTCGGGCCGGGCGAGGCCACCATCAACCCGGCCGGGGTATGGCACGTGGTCGACACGGAGGGGCCGACGTCCATCCTGGCCATCACTGCGACCCTCGGCACTGACCACCGTCCTCGGGCCGACACCCGCCCCACCGAACGCGTCGACACACCCGGCCCGGAGGAAGCGCCGTGACGACACGCATCGCGTGCCTCGGCGACAGCCTCACCCGCGCGCAGTTCAGCGTCGACTACCTGGATCTTCTCGGACGACGCCACCCTCCCGGTGACCTGCAGCTTGCCCGTTTCGGCGCCAACGGCGACTTCGCCTACAACCTCTTGCAGCGTCTCGATGCTGTCGTCGAGAACCCGCCCGATGTGATCACCGTGCTGATCGGGACCAACGACGCCCGAGCGAGCCTTGCCGACTACCCCGTCGAGCAGGCCATGAAGCGCAAACAGCTCCCCGATCGCCCGTCGGCCGGCTGGTTCCAACAGTGCCTGGGAACCGTCGTCGCACGGCTGCGAGCGGAGACCGACGCGAGGATCGGTCTGCTGTCGCTCCCGGTACTCGGCCAACAACTCGACGGGGCAGCGGCACAGGCATCGCAGGCGTACAGCCGGATGATCGCCGAGGTCGCCGCCACCAACGAGGTGGCCTACCTCCCGCTCCACGAACGCCAAATCGAGGAACTGCGCCAAGCGGACCCGCTGCCGACTCCCTACCGCGAGGTGACGCCCGCAGCAGTCATCGGCGTCCTCGTCCAGCACGCAGTGCTGCGCCGCAGCCTCGACACGATCTCGCGGCGGCGAGGTCTCGTGCTCACGACCGACCAGATCCACCAGAACAGCCGCGGCGCCACCCTTATCGCTGAGGTCATCGACGCCGGTCTGCTGACCAAGAGCGCGTAGCTGATTCCGGCGCCCGGCACAGCGGGTGCTGCATGCCGTGCGGGGTGGCCTCTCCGGACCGCTCGGCGATCGTCCAGCAGGTTCTTGCGTGGCAGGTCCGACAGCAGGCCTAGGTCGTGTCCGGAAAGTAGCGCCGTCTGCCCGCAGGGCAGGGCCCGCGGCGTCTGGTGCGTGCGATCGCAAGGCGGAGGGGCGCCCTCGTACGGGGCGTACTCGGGTGATCCCGACAACGCAGCGTGGGGGCACCTCCCGTGCCCGAAGGGCTACGGGGGAGGGCGTGCCAGGCGACGCGGGCCAGGCGGGACTTTCCGGACACGACCTAGCACCAGCTGCCCGGCCCGCAGGCGAGGCTCGACCGGGCGAACCGGCCCGCGATTCGGCCGATGGCGACCTCGGACGCTTCCCGCCATCGGGCGGGACCTATGTGGTGACCTGCGGCTACCGTCTCTTCGCCAGTCCACACAACTACGATGATCAACGGTGGCCGCGCCCCTCCGCACCGCCTCCACCTGTGACTGAGCGTCGGGGTCAGCCCGTGCGTATTTTGAGTTGGCCCGGCTGAGCATCGGTATCGGCCCGTAGCGCCGGCCGCACTGCCGCGGCTGCCGCGGTTCGACGAGTGCAAACGACAGTCAGGCCCAGGTGCGGGTGAGGAAGTCGGCAATCAGCGGGGCGATTTCGGGCAAGTGGTCCTCCAGGGCGAAGTGACCGGTGTCGAACAGGTGCAGTTCGGCGTCCGGCAGGTCGGAAAGGTAGGCAAGAGCGGACGCGCCTCTTGCGACCTCATCGTCCCGCTCTGCCTCGACCCCGTGAACGCCAGCCAACCAGCCACCTTCGCGCAGTGGCTCGGCCGCGACTCCTGGGACCTGCTCCCGGGCTGGGTCCACCCCCGCACCGTTACCGGCCCCGCGTAGGGCGTCCCTCCGGACCTTGCCGGGTCCGCGGCCCCCAGCACCGCGCCCCGCCAGTTCATCGAGGCAGCAAGTACTCCCAGAACAGCGACATGCATCAACCGTGCACCGCATATCGACTGCACGCCCCCACATGAGACCCTGCGGCCCCAGAACACGGGTCAGCCGACCGTCGGTGCACCTTCTCCGGGGCGAGCGCGGCCTCCAGCCGGTCCGGGCGTTCCCTCCGCCTGCGCGAAGAGCACGCGTCGAGCGACTGGCAGGCGTGGTGCGCGACCGACCCACCTCCGCCTGCGCGAAGAGCACCACCGATGTTGTACTTGATCCGCTGCCCGTACTCGTCGGGCCGGGAGACGGTGATGTTCCTGCCAGGCCGGATCCGCCGCAGGGTGGCGAGACTGGCGCCGCTGGGCCGGAGATGGCGACCGGGTCGGAGCCGGCGGCGAGCGCGCTCAGGAGTGCCCTGCCACGGGGCGCGGGTGTGCTCCGGTGTGCGCTTGGCCAGATGGGTGGCTTCGGTTTCCTCCTTGCAGGCGGATGCGGATTGCGGGGTAGGCCGGGATTGATCGACCGTGCCGCCTCATTCGAGGCGCACGTACTAAGACAGCGAAAGGAATGGTCATGTCCCCTAGCGACCTCCCCGGCGGCCTCGGTGACACCGTCGGAGATAGCCTTGGCGGCGTCGTGGGCTCCATCGGCAGCCTCGTTCGCGGCATCACCAGCGCGGGTGCGGGCGGGACGATCACGCAGGACATGGTCGACCAGGCCAACAAGATCAAGCCTGCCGTAGACAAGGCCAACGGCTGACCTCACAATCAGCCCGGCTTCAGGCGCTGTCCGGCGGTTCATACACCAGCCGCCGGACAGCGGACACCTCCCCGCTCACACCTCCGTAGCCAGCCTGCCAACATCGGCGCAGCCACCTACGACGGCCTAAGGGCCTGCCGCGCGCACGAGCACGCCTCCCCCGGGGCGGCGTAGGGGACGCCGTGACGGACCGGGCCCTCCGACATCGCCGTCGACATCCTCGGCGCGGACCGGCAGGCCGGCCGAGGGTGACGCGCAGACCACCCGCACCTCCACCGGAACCGCTCGATCACCCGCACCCCGCCCGGTACCGCGAGCGGGACGTGGCGGGGGCGGTGAGCCGACGGACGCGCACCCCCCGCATCGGCGGCGAGCACGTCCAGGGCGCGCCGGCTCGTACGGGTCAGACGGAGGCGGCGGAGGATGACAGGACGGGCTGGTCGATGTGGTGGTGTTCGATCTCGACGCCGTACCGGCCGCCCCACGCCTCCCAGACCTGTCGACCGACCGCCTTGGCCACCGCCACACAAGTACCAGAGCGACGGTGATCCGCGGACCTCCGGGCCGGGTTTCAACCTCACCGTTCATCCCGGACGCCCCTTCGTGACTGTCAGGCAAGGGAGACGGCCCGCCGGGACATCAGCTGGGTGGCCCAGTTGCCGGCCTGACAGCGGCCACCTCGGATTCCCCGTGTACGGTCAGATGCGCCGTTACTCTGCATATCCGCCAGATAGGCATCTTTCACCGCGACGCCAGGAGAAGCCATGAAGCCGAAAACCGTCGTCGTCTCGCTTCCGGTCGCCGACCTGGACAGCTCCCTGGGTTTCTACCGGGATGGACTGGGGCTGTCCACGGCAGCCGTCGATGATGACGCCATCCTCTTCGAGCTGCCGAACCTGTCGCTGTTCCTGATCCAGCGCGGGGAGTACGCGACGTACCTCGACCGTGCCGGCGTTGCCACTCCCCACGCTGCCGTGCCGGGCGCGTGCGTCATCTCCTGCGCCATCGGCAGCAGGGCGGAGGTCGACGACATCCTCGCCCGAGTCGGCACGGCAGGTGGGGCGGTGCCCGAGGCCGCGGGCACCTATGACGGGGCCTACATGGGCTACTTCACCGACCCTGACGGGCACCTGTGGGAGCTGGTGTTCAACGCCCAGACACAGTCAGCTGCGGCACCGGAGTGATCCCGCAACGCCCGGCCCACCGCCCGGTCAATCGGCGGCCTGCCACCACGCCTATCCCAGCAGCACAGTCAGCTCGTCGCCAGACACGTGGCGATCACTATGCGTCATCCCTGACGGCCAGATAGCTCCCCACTGACTGGCCGTCGGTGGGGAATCTCATCGCCACGGACACCGGCGACGAGGAAGACCGGCGGCAACGAGACCTCCATGAATTCCTGGGACCGTGCCATCCTGGCGCGCCGTGGTGGGAAGGGTTGCAGGCGCAGTACAGGGCAGCCGAGTATCGGGTGTACGAAGGGCTGCGAAACCTGCCCCGAACCGCGGAAGAGCTTCATCCAGCACTCGGAATCGCTCATCACCTGGGCCGCGATCACCCTGATGATCAGGCGCATCACCCGCCGAAACTCCCGCAGAAGCGGACAGCCGGCCTCCCGCGAGGCCCACCCGCGACTGATCGTCTCGGCACTGACGGTCAACAGCCCCACCAAGAGGTCACCGGGCCCTTAAACCGGCCTCGTTGTCGCACCACCACGACGGATCCACCGGGCACGCCCGCGTTTCTGCCCGGACTACTTACCGGCCAGACCCAAATTGGCCCCACCCCGCAGGTCTACGAACCCCTGCGCGATGACAGCAGCCGGCTCCAGGCACGCCTCACGCGTGTCCGCCGCCGTCGGCCCCGTGGCGCATCCCAGCGTTTCGTAGGTACGAACTGCGGCGTGGAGCTTCCGGGCAACGGAGTCGAGCGTCGCGAATCCTTGGCGCCCATTGATCTCGCTCAGGGCCAGGTCGGCAGCATCGGACGTGGCGTCGGCTGCAGCCTTGCACTTTGCAGTGAACATCTGAGGCGAAGACGTTGAGCAGGGAGAGTTCGTGCCCGAACCGAACTGGTGCTCATCCGCCGAGATGCGCTCCTCAACGGCGAGCTTCACATTCACAGCGATCTGCGCCTTCGTCGAGAGCGACTCACTCGACGAAGGGGAAGCCGAGGACTGGTCCGAACGATTCGCACTTCCGGAATCGCTACATCCTGTGATGAGTGCCCCTGACAAACCCCACATGGCCACCGCTCGTAGTGCAGGCCACTTCATCTTTCGTTCCCCCTCTGATCTGTCGCGTCACCCTACCCGAGGGGTCGCACAAGATCAGAGGGCCCTTCAGAAAAAGGCACTCAGTTGCCGGTCGTGCCGTCGAGCATCTCACGCAGGATGTCCAGGTGGCCGTTGTGGCGGGCTGTCTCCTCGATGAGGTGGAGGAGGATCCAGCGCAGGTCGACGCGGAGGCTGTTGCGGATGGTTCCCTCGGCTTTCTTGTTCAAGTTGCTCTTGGTGACCAGTTCGCGATAGCGGGCGCTTTGTTCGGCGTATTCGTCGAGCAACTGCGTGAGCGGGAAGTCGACGGCGATCCGCATTTCGCGGTCGGGGTCCTCATCCGTCATGGGGGCCCGGTCCTCTTCGCCGAGGAATACCACTTGGAACCAGTAGTACTCGACCCAGCGCAGGTGGTTGATCAGTCCGCTCATGGTCATCAGCGGTGAGCTCGGCAGGAGCGCCTTGCGTGCGTTCTCCATGGAGACTCCTTCGCATTTGACGCGGGCGCTCTCCCGTGCGTAGTCGAGGAAGGCGGTGAGCTGAGAGCGCTCGTCCCACGCGTGCGGTGTGTCGTCGATTCTGGTCATCGCGCGCAGCGTCCCCGATCACTGCACCTGATGTCGAGGCATTTACCGGCGGGACCGGCCATGCCGCCGGCGCCGGGCCGCGAGCCGCGCTCAGGTCACCCCGCCCGTCGCCCGCAGGCTCTGGCCGGTGATTCGCCTTCCCTCCGGACCCGTGAGGAACGCGACGACAGTGGCCACGTCGGAAGCCTCCCCGAGTCGGCCGCGAGAGGTGTCATGCCGACGACCGCCTGGGGCGCCTCTGGGGGATTGGTGCCACGGAGCATTTCTGTGTCGGTTGCGCCGGGAGAGACGTGGTCGACTGTGTCGCCCCGCGGTCCGAGCTCCCGGGCGACGACCGGTGTCACTTAGAGATCCCGACCTCGTTGCCTGTCCAAGTCCTTCAGCGGGTACAGGACGCCCATGGCCCTGACGCTCATGCGCCCCGCAAATACGACGTGTGGAAGCCCGGCGAGCACAAGGCGAGTTCCGCAGTTACTGGGCGAACGGGTGCGTCGCGCCCTCGCCGAGACCGCCCGCCGACACGGGTTGGCCGCCGGTGCGCGGGCGCAACCTGGCCTGCGGCCTGCCCTTCACCCGCCCGGGTGCGGCCCGCGAAGTGTGACGCCGCGTACCGCAACGGACTGCTGCCGGAGACGGCCAGGCCCCACGACGAAGTGGCCGCAGTGCTGCCGCCGCCGACCGTGGCGGACGAGCGCCTGGAACAGGGCTCGGGATAGTGGGCGAAGCCGTCGCCCGGGGGTGGGCAGGCGGACACTCGCGGCCTGAGTGTGTCTCGGCTGGGCCGGGGTCGCACGAGGCGTGACAAGACCCGACCCACGGCGAAACCCCTCGGCGGCGAACAAACCACGAGGCGAGCGAAGGGGAGAGCGGATGTCGGTCGACCTGGTGGGTTTCCTCGGTGTCGTTCTGGTGGCCTACATGGTCCCCGGTCCGGACTTCGTGGTGGTGGTGCGCTCGGCCGCCGAGCATCCCGCCAAGGGAAGGGCTGCGGGGCTGGGCGCCCAGGCAGGGCTGTGCGTGCACATGCTCGCTGCCGCCGCGGGACTGTCGCTGATCGCCGCTCGCTCTCCCGCGGTCTACGACGCCATCAAGCTGCTCGGCGCGGCGTACCTCGTCTACCTCGGGATCCGGGCGGTCCGGGCCGCCCGGCGCACCGCCCGCGAGCGCCACGCAGCGGCGGCGGACAGTCCGGAGGGGCTCACCGCCCCGCGGGCCCCGGCCGCCGGCGGGACGACCCGCAGCCAGTGGCGGTCCGGCTTCACCGAGGGCTTCCTCACCAACGTGCTCAACCCCAAGGCGGCGCTGTTCTTCCTCAGCATCCTGCCGCAGTTCGTGCACGGTGGCGGCTCGGCCGCGCGGCAGATCTTCTTCCTCGGCCTCCTCGACGTCTTCATCGGCGTCGTCTACTGGTTCGCCCTCGCCGCCGTCGCCGCCCGTCTGCGGGCCTTCCTCGCCCGGACGAAGATCCGCCACCGTTGGGAGCTGACAACCGGCTGGCTGTTCATCGCCATGGGCATCGGCGTCGCCGCGATCTCCTGAGAGACCAACTCCTCCCGTCCGGGACCGCGGCAAGGCGCTGCGGGGGTGGTCAGGCGGGCATGCCCGCGGAGAGCTGCGGGTCCGGCTGGCGGCCGAGGGTGAGGATGGTGTCGGCGCCGGTCAGGCGAAGGACCCGCATAGGTTCGTCCCGTATGCCGGTCAGGACCAGGCGGCTGCCGCTCTCGGAGAGCCGGTGGTGCAGTCGCAGCAGGAGGTTCAGGCCGCTGGAGTCCATGAAGGTCACCCCGGACAGGTCCAGACGCAGCGGAACTCCCTGAGAAGGTGCGGCGTGGACGACGGCGTCGAGAGCGGGGCAGGAGTCCAGATCCATCTCCCCGGACACGGTGATAACCGTGCTGCCGGTGTGCTCACGTGTGCTGATGGTGAGGTTCACGGTTCGCCCCTCGCTTCCGGGGGTCGAGCCCAACGCACCCCGCACGGGGCGCCAGGAGCGTGACATCAGGTCACGCACAGCCGAGCAAGACAACCCGAGCCGCATCCCGGCCCCCGCTGAAGGGGCGACAGGGACGGCTCGGGGCCTCCCACCAGACCAGGCTGGTTTCCCCTCACCCTGACACACCCCGGATACCGCTGACCAGCCTGGAGCAAGCCGCCTGCACCCCGACGGTCCAGCCTGCACCCCGGCATACTCACCGCGCCGCATGCGGCGCGAAGGCTGCCGGTCAGGGCGGGAGCCGCCATCGCCCCCCCACACACACAGGGCACAGGCACGGCCGGACCGCCGTCAATGAGCGGCGAAGAGTGGACGGGCGTGGGGAAGGTGTGGGGCGGCGTTTCGGGGGCAGAGGGGACCGGTATCAGTGGATGCTGCGGGGCGGGACGGACTGTATGAACGTGACTGGGCGGGCACAGCGGATGCAGCCGCTCCTGGAGGGCGTGGCTGTCTCGGCAGCGTTCGAGGGCAGTGAGGACATCGGCGCTGCCCGGGACATGGCTCGGACCTTCATGGAGTCGCTGCAGGCCGTGCACGGGATTCCGGTGTCGGCGCGGGCTTTGGGCGTGGTCCAGCTGGTGGTGAGCGAGCTGGTGACCAACGCTCGTAAATACGCCCCGGGGCCGTGCCTGCTGACGCTCGACCTGTGCGAGGGATCGGTCGGGGTGACGGTCTGGGACAGCAGCACGACACTGCCCCTGATCCTGGCGCCGGACCCGGCCCGGGTCGGGCAGCACGGGCTGGAGATCGTCATGGCGGTGTGCCACAGCTTCGCAGTCCACCGCGAGCCCGTGGGCAAACGCATCAGGGCCACCCTCGTTCTGGCCGACGACCCCGGCGGAGACGCGGCCGGCCGACAGACGATGTGACCAGCCCGAAGCTGATCGCCCCGCTTCCAGCGCGTACGACCGGGCATCGCGTTCTCCAGGCCCCCCACCGAGCCGTACGGACCGCCCCTGTGCTGGCCGGTGGCCCGGCACCCCGGGCCCGTCCCCGTCGCCGAGCTACGCGCCGACAGGGACGAACGCCGCGAGCGTGGCCCGCCCCAGCGCTTCGTAGGCCGTCCCGTCCCATGACAGCAAAGGGGCCCTGCACCTCCCCGTACAACGGCATCCGTTGACGCGCACGGCAGACACCGATGTCCTGCTCTGATGACCGAGCTTCACATCCGCGCGGTGGACGACGACACCTCTGTACGCGACTGGCAGTACGCCCACAATCTGATCGTCCCCGCCGGCGCACTGTCCCTCGAGGACGTCCGCGCCCGCACTGGACGCAACCACATGGAGGTCGTCTGTCGCCCGACCTCCTCATCGGATGCACCACCGTGCGCCCGCCCACCGAGAGCAATGGCGCCACCGCGACGGTCATCGCCCGCGTTCTGCCCGAGTACCGCCGTCGCGGTCTCGGCACTCAGCTCTACGAGCGCGCCCTGGACCAGACCCGCGCGCTGAACGCCCAGGTGATCGAGACAGTCGTCCTCGCATCCAACCCAGACGGACTGCGCTTCGCCGAACAGCACGGCTTCGTCGAACTCGAACGCTATCTCCTGCGCGAAGACGACACCGCCCACTGGATCGACCTGCGTCTGACCTGACGGACACAACGGTCCTGCGCGCAGGGCGCAGCCGCCGAGCCGATCGGAACCCGGACACGTGTCGCGGCCGCGACCCGGGCCCCACCCGACCGTGCGCGTCGGCCGCGGCCGCCCGCACCTCCCCGCCCGCGCGCTGCCCGCCGCCGCGCAAGTCCCCGCGCCGCGCGATCGCCGACCTCACCACCCTCCGCAGCACCCTGACCACCGCCGTGGAGGCGGGCTGCGACGACCTGACCGTGTGCGCGTCCAGCACCTGCTGCCCCATCCCCTTCGCCGAGCTCGCCGAGGAGAACCACCCCGCCGAACCCTCCTGCTAGTGGTACCGAGGGCGACGACAGCGGCGGCGGCCCCGAGCGCGGCGAGCAGGGCGAAGAGCCGGGATGTGCCGTCCAAGGGCGGGGCGAGGAGCGCGGAGGCGAAGGCGAGGGCGGAGGCGGTCATAGCGGGCGCACTGAGCGTGATCTCGAGGACCTCAACGACCACCGCCACCGACGACGACATACGCAACGTCATCGTCACTGACCCCGGCCCCCGCCGGATACACCGCCGCCCTCTGCGCGGCCCGCGAGCGTCGGCCGTGGGTAGCGCGTGTGACCGAAGAGCGAGTAGTCGGCCAGGCACGGCACGGTGGACGGGGGTGTCGCTCGGTGCTCCAGTTCTGTACGTGCACTGCGTCGGGCGTGGCAGCGGGCCGGGCTCGGGCCCGCTTGGCGCCGGTGGCCCTGACGGCGTCCCTGTCCGACGCCTTGGTTTCACGCCGGCACCGGGGCGCAACGCCGAGGCTTTCGCGAGTCGAAGCCGGGTAGACGTTTCCCTCGACAGCCCACCTGCCGTCGATCACGACGGCTTCGCCGTGAAGACGGCTGAACGGGCGAAACGAGGCACGTTGATGACGACATTCGCGGGTTTGCGGTCCCACGGCGGGCACCTGGGCGCGATGGCAGGGTTCGCCGGGTACGCAGCCGGATGGGCCGTCCTGCAGCGCCGGATGGGCCGGCCCCGGCCGACCGCGCCCGGCCCCTGGGACCTCGTTCTCACCGCCACCGCCACCTTCAGGTTCAGCCGACTGATCGCCAAGAGCACGGTGACGCGGCCCGCGCGCGCCCCGTTCACGCACGTGGAGGGGGCGGGCGCCCCGGCAGAACTCAACGAGACTCCCCGCGAGGAACCCGGTCGCGAAACCGTGGGCGAGCTCATCAGTTGCCCGTTCTGCCTGAGCGTGTGGATCGTGACCACGTTCACCGGCGCACGCGCCATCTGGCCGGAAGCCACCCGCACGGTGACCGGCGCTCTGACGGCTCTGACCCTCTCGGACGCCTTGCAGTTCGCGCATTCGGCCCTCACGAAACGAGCAGAAGGCTGACCTGCTCGCGTAGCGGTGCACCGGGCGCCGCTCTACGGCCGCCGGGCTTTCTCCTCTCGCCGGGCGACGAGGTGCAGTGGTCTCCCACATCCGGCTCCCGCGTGACCGTCTGCGAGAGCCTGCCCGGCAAAGCCCGGGGCGGGGCGGGGGGGCCGGCCGTCGGCGCCGTCCGGGGTGGGCTGAACAGGGGGGACAAACCCGGTCGGGGTGTGGGCGACGGGTAGCTGCCCGTGTCCGCTGGGCTTGGGTGCCGGCCCGGCTCTCGGCGGGCAGCGCCAGCGGGTCGAGGTGGCCCGGGCGCTCGCCGTCAACCCGCCGGTCCTTACCGCGTGAGTCGATCCGGCCCGGCCGGGTAGCCGACATTCATGAAGACGGGCCGCGCGCTCAAGCATGCCGGCGTCGACCGACTGTGTCGGATCGCCTTCCGTACGGCACAGGAAGGTGCCCGGCGTCGCGGCGCCAGGGCAGTTCTCCATCCGGACGGGGTGTTGTTGGCAGGAGACTTGGTGGCGCTCGAGGTCGGGGGTGGTTGCACGGCCTGGGCCGAGCGATCCGGGCCGTACCGGGTGACGGCACGGTGGTCCCGAGCCGCCGGACTGCCGGCGCCGCTGCCAGACGGACTCGGGCTGGCTCTGCGCATCGAGGACCTCGACACATCCGGTCACCCCTTGGACCTGCTCCTCACCGGCAGTGGCCACGGCCGCTTGGGCCGGCATGTCCCGTGCCCCCGGACGTCCGCGACCGCGGGGCCGTACAGCACCCTCCTGCCGTACGTCATCGGCGGACGCACGGGCGTCGTCGCCGCCTTCCCGGTAGAGTCGGCGCGGGTGCCGGCTACGCCTGCCGCGGTAGGTGCCGCGGCGGACGCACGGTCCCTGACGTTCGAGTTGCGGCTCGGGGCGGCGGCGGCCGACTGGCTTCCGCTCGCGCGGCTGACGCTGTTCCAGCAGGAAGTGCCTGTCCGCCGGTACTCGTTCGATCCCTACCTCAACAGCCTGTACGGCTTCCATCCGGTGGAGCGGCTCCGCGCGCTGCGCGTCGCCGCTTATGCGGGATCCCGCGCGGGGCGGTCCGCGCCCACACCCCGGTGACCACTGGCGAAAAGTGCGGTCAGCGAGGCGTCGGCGTAGCCGCCGGGCCGTCCGCCTTTGATCGACGTCGAGGTCAAACCGCAGGAGCCTCAAGGCTGCCGCGCGGTCCCCAACTCGTGAACAAAACCGCCCGCCGATTCCTCTGAGCAGTGCGGGCAGGCACGACGGCGGCGAGGGCCCGGCAACGCAGCAGTCGTACCGGCCGCTGTACTCCGCTCGGGGTGCAGCTGTGCGCTCTGCGACAGAAGACGGCATCCGGCGGCGTAGGACACGATGCTGGTCGGTGAAACGGCGGGCGATCTCAGCGACCCGTATGCGGGTGGCGTCGCTTGCCGAGGCCCGTAGGCAGCAGTGGTGGTTGTGAGTCTGCCCTTCGGGGGAAGGACAGCCGCAACCCCTGGAGGCGAGCGTGTCGGATGACCGGATCGGACTGGCCGAGGTCCTGGCGGCAGCGGAGGCTGCCGCGCCGGTGGACTCCCTCGACGTCGTGGCGCGCAACCTGCGCGACCGGTTCGGTGCCCGGTACGTGTCCTTCCTGTTCATCGACATCGTCGGCCGGCGCCTGTTGCGGGTCCACGACACGGCGGCTTCGCACCAGCAGGAGCGCGCCCAGCAGGTCCCTCTCGCCGGCAGCGGCGTCTATGACGAGGTGCTGCGCACCCAGCGCCTGACGCTGGCACCGGACGCCGGGCCGGGGCACAGGATGCTCGCCCCGGTCACCAACCGCGGCGACACCATCGGCGTTCTGGAGCTGTTCCTCCCCCAAGCCGCGCCCGAGGTGCTGGAGCAGGTGCAGGAGGCCGCGCGCGCACTGGCGTACATCCTCGTCACCGACCGCCGTTTCACCGACCTCTACCACTG
>NZ_JBVJGU010000004.1:0-119271 GCF_055587165.1 Streptomyces sp. NPDC048353
GCCCGGTTACATTCCGAACCCGGAAGCTAAGCCTTTCAGCGCCGATGGTACTGCAGGGGGGACCCTGTGGGAGAGTAGGACGCCGCCGAACAATCTTTAGCCTCAACCCCCTGACCATGTCAGGGGGTTGAGGCATTTTTGCGTTCAGGAGAGGCCGGCGCCCCCTGTGCTCCCGGGCGTCGTGGCTGCGGGTAAGGTCAGGGGGCAACATCGGCACGTTCCCCACAGGAGGCCCCCGGGTGGAGGTCCAGGAGACTCGCGTTCAGACGGACCGGGTCCTCACCATCCCCAACATTCTGAGCATGGCTCGCCTCCTCGGCGTGCCGCTCTTCCTGTGGCTGATTCTCCGCCCCGAGTTCGGCGGCCCCAAGAGCGACGGCTGGGCCCTCCTCGTCCTGATGCTGAGCGGCGTCAGCGACTACCTCGACGGCAAGCTCGCCCGGCGCTGGAACCAGATCAGCAGCCTCGGCCGCCTCCTCGACCCGGCCGCCGACCGGCTCTACATCCTTTCCACCCTCCTCGGGCTCACCTGGCGCGAGATCCTGCCCCTCTGGCTGACCGCGGCCCTTTTGGCGCGCGAGCTGATGCTGCTCGTCATGGTGGGAATCCTCCGCCGGCACGGCTATCCGCCGCCGCAGGTGAACTTTCTCGGTAAGGCCGCCACTTTCAACCTGATGTACGCGTTCCCGCTCCTGCTGCTCAGTGACGGAACCGGATGGCTGGCGTCACTCGCTGAAGTTTTCGGGTGGGCCTTCGCCGGATGGGGTACAACTCTGTATTGGTGGGCAGGGATCCTCTACGTGGTCCAGGTCCGTCGACTCGTGAAGGCGGATACCGCGGCCGATTGAGCCCGTTTGTCCTCTGCCGAGCAACGTCGCCGGCAGCAACGAGGGCGCCCCGAGTCCGCTGAGCGGACCGGGTGCAGTCGGCCGGACCGTCGTCTCTTCAAGGAGGACGCTTCCGACATGAAGGCCGTCGTGATGGCCGGTGGCGAAGGCACCCGGCTTCGCCCCATGACCTCAAGCATGCCCAAGCCTCTTCTGCCGGTCGCAAACCGGCCGATCATGGAGCATGTCCTGCGACTGCTCAAACGACACGGTCTCAACGAGACCGTGGTCACCGTGCAGTTTCTCGCCTCTCTCGTCAAGAATTACTTCGGCGACGGCGAAGAGCTCGGAATGGAGCTCACCTACGCCAACGAGGAGAAGCCGCTCGGCACGGCGGGGAGTGTGAAGAACGCCGAGGAGGCACTGAAGGACGACGCGTTCGTCGTGATCTCCGGAGACGCCCTCACCGACTTCGACCTCACCGACCTGATCGCCTTCCACAAGGAGAAGGGCGCCCTCGTCACCGTCTGCCTGACCCGCGTCCCGAATCCCCTCGAATTCGGCATCACCATCGTCGACGAGGAAGGAAAGGTCGAACGCTTCCTGGAGAAGCCGACCTGGGGGCAGGTCTTCTCGGACACGGTGAACACGGGCATCTACGTCATGGAACCCGAGGTCTTCGACTACGTCGAGGCCGACGTACCGGTCGACTGGTCCGGCGACGTCTTCCCTCAGCTCATGAAGGAAGGCAAGCCCATCTACGGCTACGTCGCCGAGGGCTACTGGGAGGACGTCGGCACCCACGAGAGCTACGTCAAGGCGCAGGCCGACGTGCTCGAAGGGAAGGTCCAGGTCGAGCTCGACGGCTTCGAGATCTCGCCGGGCGTCTGGGTCGCGGAAGGCGCCGAGGTCCACCCCGACGCCGTGCTCCGCGGCCCGCTCTACATCGGCGACTACGCCAAGGTGGAGGCCGGCGCCGAAATCCGGGAACACACGGTCATCGGCTCCAACGTCGTCGTCAAGAGCGGTGCCTTCCTCCACAAGGCGGTCATCCACGACAACGTGTACATCGGGCAGCAGAGCAATCTGCGCGGCTGTGTGATCGGCAAGAACACCGACGTCATGCGGGCGGCTCGGATCGAGGACGGAGCCGTCATCGGCGACGAGTGCCTCGTCGGTGAAGAATCGATCGTTCAGGGCAACGTCCGGGTCTACCCGTTCAAAACGATCGAAGCCGGCGCCTTCGTCAACACCTCCGTCATCTGGGAGTCCCGCGGACAGGCCCACCTCTTCGGAGCGCGGGGCGTCTCCGGCATCCTCAATGTCGAGATCACGCCCGAACTGGCCGTCCGGCTGGCCGGCGCGTACGCCACCACCCTGAAGAAGGGCTCCACGGTCACCACGGCACGTGACCACTCCCGAGGCGCCCGTGCGCTGAAGCGCGCGGTGATCTCCGCGCTGCAGGCCAGTGCCATCGACGTACGGGACCTGGAGAACGTGCCACTGCCGGTGGCCCGGCAGCAGACCGCGCGGGGCAGCGCCGGCGGGATCATGCTGCGGACCTCGCCCGGCGTCCCCGACTCCGTCGACATCATGTTCTTCGACGAACGCGGAGCGGACCTGTCGCAGGCCGGACAGCGCAAGCTGGACCGCGTCTTCGCGAGGCAGGAGTACCGGCGCGCCTTCCCGGGCGAGATCGGTGACCTCTCCTTCCCGGCGAGCGTCTTCGACTCGTACACCGGCTCCCTGCTGAGGAACGTGGACACCTCCGGGATCGCCGAGGCCGGGCTCAAGGTCGTCGTCGACGCCTCCAACGGCAGTGCCGGCCTCGTCCTGCCCAGCCTCCTCGGCCGGCTCCAGGTGGACGCCCTCACGATCAACCCGGGCCTCGACGAGTCGCGGCCCACCGAGTCGGCCGAGACCCGGCGGGCCGGCCTCGTACGGCTCGGGGAGATCGTCGCCTCGGCGCGCGCCGCGTTCGGCGTGCGGTTCGACCCGGTCGGCGAGCGGCTCTCGCTGGTCGACGAGAAGGGGCGGATCATCGAGGACGACCGTTCCCTGCTGGTCATGCTCGACCTGGTGGCCGCCGAGCGGCGCTCGGGACGGGTGGCGTTGCCCGTGACGACCACGCGGATCGCCGAGCAGGTCGCCGCCTACCACGGCACCCAGGTGGAGTGGACCACGACCTCGCCGGACGACCTGACCCGGGTCGGACGCGAGGAGACGACGATCTTCGGCGGCGACGGCCGCGGAGGCTTCATCATCCCCGAGTTCAGCAGCGTCTTCGACGGCGCCGCCGCGTTCGTACGGCTCATCGGACTGGTGGCCCGGACGCAGCTCACGCTCAGCCAGATCGACGCGCGGATCCCGCGGGCACACGTCCTCAAGAGGGACGTCGCCACCCCGTGGGCCGTGAAGGGGCTCGTGATGCGGAGCGTGGTGGAGGCGGCCGGCGACCGGTCCGTCGACACCACCGACGGGGTGCGGGTCGTGGAGGCGGACGGGCGCTGGGTGATGGTGCTGCCCGACCCGGCCGAGGCCGTCACCCATCTGTGGGCGGAGGGCCCTGACGACGCCTCCGCGCAGGCCCTGCTCGACGAGTGGTCGGGTGTGGTCGAGAGCGCAGGTCACTGACGCGGGACAAAGGGTGAGCCGGGAGGTGTCGTACCGACGCCTCCCGGTTTTCCGGTGGGGCCATTCGGCGGCAGGCCGTGCGACGTGCGACGATGTGCGGCATGTCGCAGCAGCCCCCCATTCGGAGCACCGGATCACCACCCCCGCGTCCGGACGCGTCCATGTCGCTGCTGAACAACGTGATGGACCACGCGCTCGACGACGGCTACGCGGAGGCCTCCGCACGCCGTGAGGCCGAGGGCGGCGGTCTGCCGCGGACCCTGCGGGCGAAGCTCGGCCTCGCGGCCGGTCTGGTCCTGGCCGCGGCCGTCGTGACCGTGGGCGCAGCGGAGGCGCGGATTTCGGCGCCCGTCGTCGCCAAGGAACGGCAGGAGCTGATCGGCCGGATCGACGCGGAGACCGCGACCGCCGACAAGCTGGAGCAGGACGTCGAGAAGATCCGCGCCGAGGTGGGGGACCGGCAGCGCAAGGCGCTGGAGCAGCACGGCGGGGACCAGACCGAGCTGGTGGCGCTCCTGTCCGGGGCGACACCGGTGCGCGGGCCCGGCGTGAAGCTGATGGTCGACGACGCCAAGGGGACCGAGCAGGGTGGCGGCGGCCCGCGGGAGAGCAGCGGCTTCGCCGACACCGGGCGGGTGCGCGACCGGGACATGCAGCGGGTGGTCAACGGCCTGTGGGAGTCCGGCGCGGAAGCGGTCGCGATCAACGGCCAGCGGCTGACATCGCTCTCCGCGATCCGGGCGGCGGGCGACGCCATACTGGTCGACAACAAGCCGCTGGTGCCGCCGTACACCGTGCTGGCCGTCGGGGACGGGCAGCGGCTGAGCACCGCCTTCCAGGACAGCGCGGACGGCCAGTACCTGCACGCCCTGCAGGAGAACTTCGGGATCCGGACCAGCATCTCGGCCGAGGCCGAGGTGCGGCTGCCCGCCGCGCCGAGCCTGATCGTACGAACAGCAGTGCCGAGGGGAACCGGGGCCGCGAAGGCCACCGGACAGGCCACGGCCGACACAGGGAAGGGCACATCTTGATCGCCGTACTGGGCCTGATCGTGGGAGTGGTGGTCGGACTGTTGGTCCGCCCCGAAGTTCCGGCGGTGGTCGAGCCCTATCTTCCGATCGCCGTGGTCGCCGCCCTCGACGCGGTCTTCGGCGGCCTGCGCGCCATGCTCGACGGCATCTTCGTCGACAAGGTCTTCGTGGTCTCCTTCCTCTCGAACGTGGTCGTGGCCGCCCTGATCGTCTTCCTGGGCGACAAGCTGGGCGTCGGCGCGCAGCTGTCCACCGGTGTGGTCGTCGTCCTCGGCATCCGGATCTTCTCGAACGCGGCCGCCATCCGGCGCCATGTGTTCCGGGCGTGAGGTGGAGCCGATGAGCAACGACGAGACCCCCGAGAACGGGACTCCGCAGAACGGCACGCCCGGGGGCCCGGGGGCCGGGAACCCGCTGCCTCCGGCCGTACCGGCACCGCCTCCGCCGCCGCCTCCCGCTCCCGCGCCGGCGCAGGGCCAGACGACGGAGCAGGCGACGGGACGGCAGCGGCTCAAGGCCGGCCTGTGGCCTCCGCGGGTCAGCCGGGCCCAACTCATCGTCGCCCTCCTGCTGTTCGTCCTCGGCCTGGGGCTCGCCATCCAGGTGCGCTCGACCAGCGACAACAGCGCGCTGCGCGGCGCCCGCCAGGAGGACCTGGTCCGCATCCTCGACGAGCTGGACGACCGTACGCAGCGGCTCGAGGACGAGAAGGCACGGCTGGAGAGCCAGCGCTCGGAGCTGGAGTCGAGCTCGGACCAGGCCGAGGAGGCGCGGAAGCAGACCCAGGAGAAGGAGCGCCAGCTCGGGATCCTGGCCGGCACGGTCGCTGCCGAGGGGCCCGGCATCACGCTGACCGTCTCGGACGGTTCCGGCGCGGTGGAGTCGGACATGCTGCTGGATGCCATCCAGGAGCTGCGCGCGGCCGGCGCCGAGGCGATCCAGATCAACGACGTGCGCGTGGTCGCGGACAGTTATTTCTCGGGCGGCGACGGTTCGATAGAGATCGATGGAACGAAGGTGGCCGCTCCGTACGTCTTCAAGGTCATCGGCAAGCCCGAGGATCTCGAGCCCGCGCTCAACATCCCGGGCGGAGTCGTCCAGACCCTGGAGAAGGAGCAGGCCACAGCCACCGTGGCCCGGTCCGAGAAGATCGTCGTGGACGCCTTGCGGCCTGCGAAGCGGCCTGACTACGCTCAGTCGTCCTCGCAGTGAGGCGGGGGTGCATGGCGGTCGCGCGACAAGGGCATGAGGTTGCGGGGGGTCGCCGCACCACAAGCGTGGTGCGTGGTGGAAACTGTCCGGAGGATACGGACGTTGTGAGGATGTCCGGTTCGGCAGGTGTGGTCATCAAGGGTTCGTCCTGCCCCACGGGCGGGTCTGTTTCGGTCAAGGGGAATCGCCCGTGAAGTTGTTTGCGAAGTTGTTCGGCAAGAGCGCACGCGAGGACGGCGGCAACGCCAAGCACCGCGCGCCGCGCCACGCCCAGAGTGAGGAACAGGGTGGCGAGCGCCCCCTCTTCCGTGACGAGGTCGGTGGTCAGGGCGGTGACATTCCGGGCGGACAGGGCGCGTCGTCTGTTGACCCCGCCGGTGCCGGCCGCATAGGTTTCGGGGATCGATCGACCTCAGGTACGGGTGGAGGGTCCGCCCCCGACCCGTATGCGACCCAGACCTCCGCGGGTCAGCCGCGGCAGGAGGATGCGTCCATGCCGGTGTGTACGAGGTGCGGTCACCGCAACGCCGCCGACAGCCGTTTCTGCTCCCACTGCGGTACGCCGCTGCGGGGCGGAGCCCCGGTGGAGCGTGCGTCCGAGACGACGTCGACCATCTCGATCTCGGGCCTGGAGGCGTACGACTCCGAGGTCACCGGCCAGACCGCGGTCCCGTCGCTGTCCCCCGAGGCCCTGGCGGCCGTCGAGGCGCTTCCGACGGGGTCGGCGCTCCTGGTGGTGCGCCGCGGTCCGAACTCCGGCAGTCGCTTCCTGCTGGACGGCGAGCTGACCACGGCCGGCCGTCACCCGCAGAGCGACATCTTCCTGGACGACGTGACGGTGTCGCGGCGCCACGTGGAGTTCCGTCGGGCGCAGGACGGCAGTTTCACCGTCGCCGACGTCGGCAGCCTCAACGGCACGTACGTCAACCGCGAGCCGATCGACTCGGCCGTCCTGTCCAACGGCGACGAGGTGCAGATCGGGAAGTACCGGCTGGTCTTCTACTCGAGCCAGCGGGCTGTGTAACGCCTCGGAGAAGCCTTCAGGGAAGGTCCATGCTGCGAACACCGACGGGCGGTGCCGGACACGGCACCGCCACCGCGGGCGACCGGCTGGTCAGCATCGGCGCGGTGCTGAGTCAGCTGCGGGACGAGTTTCCCGAAGTGACCATCTCCAAGATCCGGTTCCTGGAGGCCGAGGGGCTCGTCGAGCCCCGGCGGACGGCCTCCGGGTACCGGAAGTTCAGCCCGGAGGACGTGGAGCGTCTCGCCCAGATCCTGCGGATGCAGCGCGACCACTATCTTCCGCTGAAGGTGATCCGGGAGCACCTCGACGCCCTCGCCCGGGGCGAGCAGATCAAGCTGCCGGCCCCGAGCCCCCAGCGGGACCTGCTGGAAGGGCCGTGGGAGCCGGACGCGGAGCGTCCGACCGTGGCGCGGCTGGGGCGGGCCGAGCTGCTCGCCGCCGCGGAGGTGAGCGAGGAGGAGCTCGCCGAATGGGAGTCGTACGGCCTGATCTCCCCGGGAGCCGAGGGCGGATACGACGCCGAGGCGGTCACGGTCGCCAGGCTGGTGGCGGACCTGGGGAGATTCGGTCTCGAACCGCGTCACCTCCGGGCGGTGAAAGCGGCCGCCGAACGGGAGGCCGGGCTGGTCGAGCAAATGGTCGCGCCGCTGCGCCGGCACCGTAACCCGCAGACCAGAGCACATGCGGAGGCCACCGCGAAGGAGCTGGCCGGCCTGTCCGTGAGGCTGCACGCGGCGCTGGTCCAGACCGCGCTGGGAGTGCGGTTGCACTGACCTTGCGGGGCCCCGACTACCCAAACCGGTCGAGCACGTCCTAGGGTTGCTGTGTGAACGAGCTCGACGTTGTGGGTGTCCGGGTGGAAATGCCCTCGAACCAACCGATCGTGCTCCTGCGTGAAGTGGGAGGCGACCGGTACCTCCCCATCTGGATCGGACCAGGTGAGGCGACCGCGATCGCCTTCGCTCAGCAGGGCATGGCTCCCGCGAGGCCGCTGACGCACGACCTCTTCAAGGACGTCCTTGAGGCTGTGGGCCAGGAGCTCACCGAGGTCCGCATCACCGACCTCCGTGACGGGGTCTTCTATGCGGAGCTGGTCTTCGCCAGTGGCGTCGAGGTGAGTGCCAGGCCGTCCGACGCGATAGCGCTGGCTCTCCGCACCGGGACGCCGATCTTCGGCAGTGACGGTGTCCTGGACGATGCCGGCATCGCGATTCCGGACGAGCAGGAGGACGAGGTGGAGAAGTTCCGCGAGTTCCTCGACCAGATCTCCCCCGAGGACTTCGGTTCCAGCAGCCAGTGAGGCGCCGCGGCCCGGCCGGGAGTCGCTTCGAGGCACGCTGATCCGACGGTGCGTCAGCGCATCCGACTAGCCGTTCCCCGAAGAGAGATACGGGAAACCACTCTCAGGGTGATTATCACTCGGCGTGCCGAGTGTGGCGATCGTTGACGCACCCCTAGTGACTGCCTACCTTCGTGTGGGCAGGTCAAGGACGGAGGGTCGGCGTGATGAGCAGCGGCGACGGTACGGCGGGGGGCTCCCTCGGGCGTGCGCCCGGGGAGAGCGGTCCGTATCCGCTTCACGGCGGTGTGAGCGACTTCGGTACGGACGTGGGCGCGGGTCCGGGCGCCACGGGCGCGGGCGCGAAGGGCGCGGCGACGCCCTCGGACACCGACGGCGAGACCGTGGGGTACCGCGGTCCCACCGCGTGCGCCGCGGCGGGCATCACGTACCGCCAGTTGGACTACTGGGCGCGAACCGGTCTGGTCGAGCCGAGCGTGCGGGCGGCGTACGGCTCCGGGACGCAGCGGCTGTACAGCTTCCGCGACGTGGTCGTCCTCAAGATCGTCAAGCGTTTCCTGGACACCGGGGTCGCGTTGCAGAACATCCGGGCGGCCGTGCAACACCTGCGGGCGCACGGCTTTCGCGACCTGGAGCGGATGACGCTGATGAGCGACGGCGCCACCGTCTACGAATGCTCCTCGCCCGACGAGGTCGTCGACCTGCTCCAGGGCGGGCAGGGCGTCTTCGGGATCGCGGTGGGCGTGGTGTGGCGGGACGTGGAGGCCGCGCTGTCGCAGCTGCACGGCGAGCGGGTGGACACGGGCGAGACCCTGATCGGGCACAACCCCGGGGACGAACTCGCCCGGCGGCGGCGCGACCGGGCCGTCTGAGCCGCGCAGCCCCCGGCGGGCAGCCGGCGGCTGAGGCTCCCTCGTTTCCGCCTCCGTACGGCGGTGTGAGCCGATTGTCAGTGGCGTAGGGCAGCATCGGAGATGTGAGAGCCGCGCCGACGATCCTGCATCTCGACATGGACGCCTTCTTCGCCGCCGCCGAGCAGGCGGCGAAGCCGAGCCTGCGCGGAAAGCCGGTCGTGGTCGGCGGTCTCGGGCCGCGCGGGGTGGTCGCCACCGCGTCGTACGAGGCCCGCGTCTTCGGGGTCCATTCGGCGATGCCGATGGCACAGGCCCGCAGACGGGCGCCGAACGCCGCGTATCTCGTGCCGCGCTTCGCCTTCTACCGGTCGATCAGCGAGCAGGTCATGGAGCTGCTGGGGCGGCTGTCGCCGCTGGTCGAGCCGCTCAGCCTGGATGAGGCCTTCGTCGACCTGGAGGCCGGGGGACAGGCCGACGACCGCGACAGCGCGCGCAGGGCCGGGGAGCGGCTGAGACGGGACATCCTGGCGACGACGGGGCTGTCGGGGTCGGTGGGGCTCGCGGGGTCCAAGATGATCGCGAAGATCGCCTCGGAGGAGGCCAAGCCGGACGGCCTCGTTCTGATCGAGCCGGGCACGGAGCGGGAGCTGCTGGGGCCGAAGTCGGTGCGGATCCTGCCCGGGGTCGGGCCGGCCACGGGTGAGCATCTGCGGCGCGCCGGGATGACCACGGTCTCCGATCTCGCGGAGGCGGGCGAGGACGAGCTTGTACGGCTCCTGGGGCGGTCGCACGGCACGTCGCTGTACAGGATGGCCCAGGGGTACGACGACAGGCCCGTGGTGGCCGAGAGGGACGCGAAGTCGGTGTCGGTGGAGGACACCTTCGACGTGGACCTGCACGACCGGCTCCGGATCCGCACGGAGGTGGAGCGGCTGGCGGAGCGGTGCGTGGGGAGGCTCCGGGGGTCCGGGCACTCGGGGCGGACGATCGTGCTCAAGGTGCGGCGCTATGACTTCTCGACGCTCACGCGGTCCGAGACGCTGCGGGGGCCCACGGACGATCCCGTGGTGGTGCGGGAGGCGGCGGGGCGGCTGCTGGAGGGCGTGGACACGACGGGCGGGGTGCGGCTGCTGGGGGTCGGCGTCAGCGGGCTCGCGGACTACACCCAGGAGGACCTCTTCGCCCAGGCGGAGGCCGATGCCCAGGCGGAGGCGCGCGCGGAGGCCGAGGCGGCGGCCGGGGGCGCCTCGGCCGGCGCGGATGCCGTACGGGGCGCGGAGCACGGGGCGGGGCCAGGGGCGGCGGGTGCCTCCGCCCCGCCGGCCGAGGCGGAGACACCGGCGGAGCGGCGGTGGGCGCCCGGGCACGACGTACGGCACGCGGTGTACGGAGCCGGCTGGGTGCAGGGCAGCGGGGTCGGACGGGTCACCGTCCGGTTCGAGCAGCCGGGATCGGCGCCGGGCCGGGTGCGGACCTTCCCCGTCGACGATCCGGAGCTGGAACCCGCGGACCCGCTGCCGCTGGTGGGAGGCGGGGAGGGGACGGCCGCGGTCGCCTGAGGGGGACGGGCCGGGCAGCGCCGACTGCGGGAGGCGCCCAGGGGGCGGACGCGTACCGCCGGGGCAGCCGCGGCGCGGTCCGTCGGGTCTGGGGCAGCCGATGGGGCCGGCCGGCTCGTCAGGCCTCTTCCTGGCCCGCCAGACGGCCGAAGTCGCGGTCCGGGACCGGCGGGAGGGCGATGTTGTAGTGGCGGTACAGCTGGAGTTCCTGCTCCGGGGAGAGGTGGCGGCCCACACCGAAGTCCGGGGCGTCCTTGATCAGGGCGCGCTCGTACGGGATGTGCAGGCCGTCCTCGACCAGTTCGCTGGGCTCCAGCGGGACGAAGGCGTCCCGGCTGAAGAGACCGGTGCGGACCGCGGCCCACTCCGGTACGCCGGTCGCGTCGTCGAGGTACACCTCGTCCACGGTCCCGATCTTGTTGCCGTTACGGTCGAACGCCTTGCGGCCGATCAGGCTGCGCGGATCGATGTCGGTCTGCACGGTCCCTCCAACTGGTCGCGGCTGCTCTACAAAGACTACGAAAGTGCACATCTGGGATGTCGGCCACTTGAGCGACGGCACGGGGAAGCGCGCTGGTAGGCTGGCTGTGGCTGTCGACCCCGTGCGGGAGAGTCCTCCGGAGAAAGCTTTCGGAGGCGCCGAAGGAGCAAATCCTCCCCGGAATCTCTCAGGCCCCCGTACCGCACGGACGAGGTCACTCTGGAAAGCAGGGCGGACGTCAGACGGCATTCGCTCTCACCGACGGTGAAAGCCGGCGTGCCCCTTCGGCGTGCCGGTGAAGCTCTCAGGTTGAGATGACAGAGGGGGAGGCCGTCCGGGCACCCGCGCCGTGGTGCTTCTCGCAGGTCGTGACGACCAGGAGGCCTCCGTACATGACCGCTCACCGCACCCCGCTCTCCGAGCTCGAGCAGGGCATCCCGTTCGAACAGCGGCACATCGGGCCCGACGCCGAAGCCCGCGCCAAGATGCTCGCGCAGGTCGGCTACGGCTCCCTGGACGAGCTGACGGCCGCCGCCGTGCCGGACGTGATCAAGAGCGCCGAGGCGCTCGGCCTGCCCGCCGCCCGTACCGAGGCCGAGGTCCTCGCCGAGCTGCGTGAGCTCGCCGACCGCAACCAGGTCCTCGCCCCCATGATCGGCCTCGGCTACTACGGCACCTTCACCCCGCCGGTCATCCTGCGGAACGTGATGGAGAACCCCGCCTGGTACACGGCGTACACGCCCTACCAGCCGGAGATCTCCCAGGGCCGTCTGGAGGCACTGCTCAACTTCCAGACCATGGTCGCCGACCTGACCGGTCTGCCCACCTCCGGCGCCTCGCTGCTCGACGAGGGCACCGCGGCCGCCGAGGCCATGGCCCTCTCCCGCCGGGTCGGCAAGGTCAAGAACGGTGTCTTCCTCATCGACGCCGACGCCCTGCCGCAGACCATCGCCGTGATCGAGACGCGCGCCGAGCCGACCGGTGTCGAGGTCGTCGTCGCCGATCTGAGCGACGGCATCCCCGCCGACGTGGCCGAGCGCGGTGTCTTCGGCGTGCTGCTGCAGTACCCCGGCGCCTCCGGCGCCGTCCGGGACATCAAGCCCGTCATCGACGCGGCGCACGAGCTCGGCGCCATCGTCACCGTCGCCGCCGACCTGCTCGCGCTGACCCTCCTCACCTCCCCGGGCGAACTGGGCGCGGACATCGCCGTGGGCACCACCCAGCGCTTCGGCGTCCCCATGGGCTTCGGCGGACCGCACGCCGGCTACATGGCCGTCCAGGACAAGCACGCCCGCTCCCTCCCCGGCCGCCTCGTCGGCGTCTCCGTCGACGCCGACGGCAACAAGGCCTACCGTCTGGCCCTGCAGACCCGCGAGCAGCACATCCGCCGCGAGAAGGCCACCAGCAACATCTGCACCGCCCAGGTGCTCCTTGCCGTCATGGCCGGCATGTACGCCGTCTACCACGGTCCCGACGGGCTCAAGCAGATCGCCCGGCGCGTCCACCGCTACGCCACCGTCCTCGCCGAGGGGCTGCGCGCCGGCGGCGTCGAGGTCGTCCACGAGGCGTACTTCGACACCCTCACCGTCCGCGTGCCCGGCAAGGCGGCCGAGGCCGTCGCCGCCGCCCGCGAGGCCGGGGTCAACCTCCACCGCGTCGACGCCGACCACGTCTCGGTCTCCTGCGACGAGACCACCGGACGCGCCCAGCTTGGCGCCGTCTGGAGCGCCTTCGGCGTCGACGCCGACATCGAGGCCCTGGACGCCGACACCGAGGACAAGCTGCCCGCCGGGCTGCTGCGCACCGACGCGTACCTGACCCACCCGGTCTTCCACGCGCACCGCTCCGAGACGTCGATGCTGCGCTACCTCCGCAAGCTCGCCGACCGTGACTACGCGCTGGACCGCGGCATGATCCCGCTCGGCTCCTGCACCATGAAGCTGAACGCGACCACCGAGATGGAGCCGGTGACCTGGCCCGAGTTCGGCCAGATCCACCCCTTCGCCCCCATCGAGCAGGCCCAGGGCTACCTCACGCTCATCACCGAGCTGGAGGAGCGCCTCGCCGAGGTCACCGGGTACGACAAGGTGTCGATCCAGCCCAACGCCGGTTCGCAGGGCGAGCTCGCCGGTCTGCTCGCCGTCCGCGCCTACCACCGGGCCAACGGCGACCACCAGCGCACCGTCTGCCTCATCCCGTCCTCCGCGCACGGCACCAACGCCGCCAGCGCCGTGATGGCGGGCATGAAGGTCGTCGTCGTCAAGACCGCCGACGACGGCGAGGTCGACATCGCGGACCTGCGCGCCAAGATCGAGCAGTACCGCGACGAGCTGTCCGTCCTGATGATCACCTACCCGTCCACCCACGGTGTGTTCGAGGAGCACGTCGCCGACATCTGCGGCGCCGTGCACGACGCCGGCGGCCAGGTGTACGTCGACGGCGCCAACCTCAACGCGCTGGTCGGCCTCGCCAAGCCGGGCAAGTTCGGCGGCGACGTCTCCCACCTGAACCTGCACAAGACCTTCTGCATCCCGCACGGCGGCGGCGGCCCCGGCGTCGGCCCGGTCGGCGTGCGCGCCCACCTCGCGCCGTACCTGCCGAACCACCCGCTGCAGCCCGCCGCGGGCCCGGAGACGGGCGTCGGCCCGATCTCGGCCGCCCCCTGGGGCTCGGCCGGCATCCTGCCGATCTCGTGGTCATACGTGCGTCTCATGGGAGGCGAGGGTCTCAAGCGCGCCACGCAGGTGGCCGTCCTCGCCGCGAACTACATCGCCAAGCGCCTGGAGCCGCACTACCCCGTGCTCTACACCGGCCCGGCCGGTCTGGTCGCCCACGAGTGCATCGTCGACCTGCGCCCGCTCTCCAAGGCGACCGGTGTCAGCGTCGACGACATCGCCAAGCGTCTGATCGACTACGGCTTCCACGCGCCGACGATGTCCTTCCCGGTCGCCGGCACGCTGATGATCGAGCCGACCGAGTCCGAGGACCTGACCGAACTCGACCGTTTCTGCGACACGATGATCGCGATCCGGGGCGAGATCGAGAAGGTCGCGTCGGGCGAGTGGCCCGCCGAGGACAACCCCCTCCGCAACGCGCCGCACACCGCCGCCGCGCTGGGCGGGGCGTGGGACCACGCGTACACCCGTGACGAGGCGGTCTTCCCGGCCGGTGTCTCGGCCGCGGACAAGTACTGGCCGCCGGTCCGCCGGATCGACGGGGCGTTCGGCGACCGCAACCTGGTCTGCTCCTGCCCGCCGCTGGACGAGTACGACAACTGAGCATGAGTCAGGGCCGGTTCGGAGGTTCTCCTCCGGGCCGGCCCTTTCGTGTTTCCTCGTCTTCCTGCCCGTCGTGCGGGGGTACGTCGTGCGCGGGACTGCCCTCCCGTCAGGCGGCGGTCGTCACCTGAGCCGCCCGGAGCGGGCGGTGCGGGGCGATGATCTGTCCGTCCGGCAGCAGTTCACCGGTGTCCTCGAAGAGCAGGACCCCGTTGCACAGCAGGCTCCAGCCCTGCTCCGGGTGGTGCGCCATCAGGCGCGCCGCCTCCCGGTCGGCGGAGTCGGCGGTGGGACAGGCTGGCTGGTGCTGGCACATGGGTGGGTTCTTTCGCTGGGTCGTGGTGAGTGTCGTCCTGCGGCTCGACGCGGTGCTCATGGCCGCCCCCCGTTGTAGGTTCGGTTGGTCCAGTGTTCCCCTACGGACGTCGATCCGCAGGTATTTCGCGGCAGCTCTTCCTACTGCATGAAGACGTATCACCCGCGCGGGCGGTTCAACGCAACTGGGCGGTCACTTCGGGTGGTTCGGCATAGCCCCAGCGGGCTAGTCCGTTGGGGGAGGCCCGTTCGGCAGGGGTGTTCGAGGCGGGTGGTGAGCGGCCGCCCGCGCTCCGGGCCGGGTGTTCTTACGCACCGCGCCCCGCGACCGGGGCGGTCGCGGGGCGCGCGGGGGCGTGTGCGCCGGGTCAGGCCGGCGCCGGGGTGCCGAAGAGCGGGGGCGGGGCGAGGCGCAGGCTCAGCACGGGCAGCAGGTCGGCGACCCGGTGCGGGCGGTGAGCGGCGATGCCGGGCGGGGCGGGGGCGAGCGGGATCAGCAGATCGGTGGGCGCGGGGGAGGCGGAGGCGCCGTCGGCCTCGGTGTCGCCGTGCAGCCAGAGGGTCAGCATGTACAGCTCCGGAACGGACAGCAGCCGGGGCTGGTACGCCGACGGCAACGCCTCTGCCTGGAGCAGCGCGCGCTCCGTGGCGCCCACGTACGGCCCTTCGAAGAAGTGCGAGAACGTCCAGCCGTCGGGGGTGAGCATGGTGTCCGCGGCCGCGACGGCCCGGTCGGTGCCCCGGATCAGGAAGCGCCATCCGGCGAGTCGGGTGCGCGGAGCCTGCCCGGGTGCGGCAACCTCGTCCCGTACGTCGAGTACGTGGACGGGGAGGGGCAGTTCGGGGCTCAACGGGCCCTGGGCGTTCCGGAGGGCGGGCGTTCGCGCTTCACGGACCGCGGTGGGGGAACCGAGGGCCGCGAGGACACTACGCAGGGCCGGCGCAGGGGCCGGTGTGGGTCGGAGCATGGTGGGTCGCCTCTCGCTCAGGAGACACGGTGACGCATGGGCAGGTACGACGGCGCTGTCAGCTGCCGGCCGGAAGGGGCCATGAGGCCATGGCCGGGCGCCAACACTCTGCCTCGTTCGCGGAGTTTATACGAGAGGTGTTCACACAGTGTTTCCGCTACCTGACGGGGATATTGCGGGCAAGGCTTCATCCGGACGCATTCGCGCGGTGATTTCCCGGCCTGGGGGCAGTGTCGTGGCGCCTGCCTGCGACGTTCCCCGTAAGGCGGACGGCCGATAATCGATCGAACGGTTCCGTTGATTATGCCGTTGGAATATGTCCTATGCTGGATGCCCGCGGGGTGTGCCGGACGGAACTCATCCCAGACTATCGTTCAACACGGTCGCCGCGCAGGCGTTATAGATCGGCCCGCCGGGGCATCATCGTCCGTGACACGCGCGGCCGTCGCCGCGGCCGCCCATTGCGGGGAAGGACGCTCGATGGGGGAGAAGGTCGTGGCGGACGGGTTCGACCTGTCCGACCGGCAGCGATACCGCAGGAAGCTCCAGCAGTGCCTCGCGGGGCTCGCGAGGCTCCTGGCGGAGAAGAGGTTCGACGGGCCCCGGAATCTCATGGGCATGGAGATCGAGCTCAATCTCGCGGGCCCCGACGGCATGCCCCGGATGGTCAATGGGCGCGTCCTGGAGCGGATCGCCAGCCCGGATTTCCAGACGGAACTCGGAATGTTCAATCTCGAAGTGAACATCGCTCCGCACCGTCTCGCCGGGCGCGTATTCGACCGGCTCGCGGAGGAGCTGCGCACCGGTCTGGGATATGCCGACCGCAAAGCCCAGGAAGTCGACGCGGGCGTGGTCATGATCGGAATTCTTCCCACGCTCGCCCAGCACGACCTCGTCCCCGAGAATCTTTCGGACGTCGACCGCTACGCCCTTCTCAACGACCAGATCGTCGCCGCGCGCGGGGAGGACTTCGTCCTCGACATCCACGGCGTGGAGCGGCTGTCGTGCACGTCCACGTCGATCGTGCCCGAGGCCGCCTGCACCTCGGTACAGCTCCACCTCCAGGTCACTCCGGCGCGCTTCGCCGCCGTGTGGAACGCCGCCCAGGCCGTGACCGCGGTGCAGATCGCGGTCGGCGCCAACTCTCCGTTCCTCTTCGGGCACGAACTGTGGCGCGAGTCCCGGCCGCCGCTCTTCCAGCAGGCCACGGACACCAGGCCGCCGGAGCTGCAGGCGCAGGGGGTGCGGCCGCGGACCTGGTTCGGGGAGCGGTGGGTGGACTCCGCGTACGACCTCTTCGAGGAGAACCTGCGGTACTTCCCGCCGCTGCTGCCGATCTGCGACGAGGAGGACCCGCTGCTCATCCTGGACCGGGGCGGGGTGCCGCAGCTGCGCGAGCTGGTGCTGCACAACGGCACGGTCTACCGCTGGAACCGCCCGGTCTACGGGTGGGTGGACGGCGTGCCGCACCTGCGGGTGGAGAACCGCGTCCTGCCGGCCGGCCCGACCGTCACCGACGTCGTCGCCAACGCGGCCTTCTACTACGGCCTCGTACGGTCGCTGGCGGAGGAGAGCCGGCCGGTGTGGAAGCGGCTGGCGTTCGAGGACGCGGCGGCCAACTTCGACGCGGCCTGCCGGCACGGGATCGAGGCGGAGCTGCGCTGGCCCCGGCCCGGCCGCTCCGGCGGCGTGGCGGCGGTGCCCGCGGCGCGGCTCGTCGTGGACGAGCTGTTGCCGCTGGCCGCGGCCGGGCTCGACGCCTGGCACGTCGAGCCGGCGGACCGCGACTTCTACCTCGGGGTGATCGAGGAGCGCTGCCGGAAGCGGGTGAACGGCGCGTCCTGGCAGGCCGACACCTTCCACCGGGCGCTGGAGTCCGGCCTGGACCGGGAGGAGGCGCTGTCGGCCATGACGCGCCGGTACGCCGAGCTGATGCGGAAGGGCGACCCCGTGCACACGTGGCCGACGGGGGGCGTGTGAGGCGGGCCTCGGCCTGAGGCCCCCCGCGACCGGGTGACCGGCCGCCGGTGGACGGCTGCCGCAGGGAATGGCGCTCGGAGCCCGGCGTCGCGCATGATCTCCGTACCCGGGAAGCGATGGGGAAGTGGAGACAGGTGTGGTGTCGGAGCAACGAGTGGTGGCCGGTCCTCTTCCCCCTGACGGGCCTTCGCGCGGAATCCTGCGGTCCGAGACGTTCATCGTGCTCGCGCTCTCTCTCGGTGCGAGCGGTGTCTCGGCCCTCATCAGTTTCATCGGCTCGCTGACCAAGCCGGGCGGGCTGAAGGACCAGGCGGCGACGCTCAACGGCTCGTACGCGCCCGGGCGGCCCTGGCTCGACCTCGCCTGGCAGCTCTTCGGCATCGCCTCCGCCCTCGTCCCCGTGCTGCTCGTCGCCCATCTGCTGGTGCGGGAGCGTTCCGGTCTGCGGGCGATCGGCTTCGACCGGACCCGGCCATGGCCGGACCTGGGGCGCGGCGCGCTGGTGGCGGCCGGGATCGGCAGCGCCGGTCTCGCCTTCTACCTGGTGGCGCGGGCGTCCGGGTTCAACCTGACGGTGGTGCCCGAGTCGCTGCCCGACGTGTGGTGGAAGTACCCGGTGCTCATCCTCTCGGCGGTGCAGAACTCCGTCGTGGAGGAGGTCATCGTCGTCGGCTATCTGCTGCGCCGGCTCGACCAGTTGGGCTGGACGCCGACGGCCGCGCTGGTGGCCAGCTCGGTGCTGCGCGGTTCGTACCACCTCTACCAGGGCGTCGGCGGCTTCATCGGGAACATGGTGATGGGCGTCGTCTTCGTCTGGCTGTACCGGCGGTGGGGGCGGGTCGGGCCCCTCGTGGTGGCGCACGCGCTGCTCGACATCGTGGCCTTCGTCGGGTACGGCCTGCTCGCCGGGAGAGTGGACTGGCTGCCGACCGCTTAGACGGGGGAGTGGACCGGCTGCCGACCGCTGAGGCGGAGGTGCGGCGGGAGGAGACGAAGGGGCGGACCAGGAGGGGCGTACGGCGGTGGCCGTGCGCCCCTCCTCGTCGTCCGGGCGGCGCGGGCGGGTCAGGCGTGCAGGTCACCCTCGATGACCGTGACCGCGTGGCCGGTCAGCAGGGTGCGGTCGCCGCGCAGGCGGGTGCGGACGAGGCCGGTGCGGGCACCGCCCTGGAAGCCGGTCAGTTCGTCGCGGCCGAGACGCGCCGACCAGAACGGGGCGAGCGCGGTGTGCGCGCTGCCGGTGACCGGGTCCTCGTCGATGCCGAGGCCGGGGAAGAAGCCCCGGGAGACGAAGTCGTAACCCCGCGCGGGCTGTTCGGCGGCGGCGGTCACGATGACGCCCCGGTCCGAGAGGTGTACCAGGGCCGCGAAGTCCGGTGCGAGGGAGCGGACGGTCGCCTCGTCCCGCAGCTCGACGACCAGGTCGCCGATGTGGGCGGCGGTGTCGTGGACGGAAACGATCTCGGCGCCCAGCGCTTTCTCCAGCCCGTCCGGGACGGGGACGGGGGTCACCGACGACGTGGGGAAGTCCATCGTGAGGGTGCCGTCGTCCTCGGCCGTGGCGCTGAGGACGCCGCAGCGGGCCGCGAACCGCACGGTCCCGGTCGCCGCGCCCGTGGTGTGCAGGACGTGCGCGGTGGCGAGGGTGGCGTGGCCGCACATGTCGACCTCGGTCGTCGGGGTGAACCAGCGCAGGGCCCAGTCCGCCTCGCCGCCCTCGGGCAGCGGGTGGGCGAAGGCCGTCTCGGAGAGGTTGACCTCCGCGGCCACCTTCTGGAGCCAGTGGTCGTCCGGGAAGGAGTCGAGCAGCAGGACCCCCGCCGGGTTGCCGGAGAAGGGTCGGTCGGTGAAGGCGTCGACGATTCGAATCCGCATGCCCAGGACGCTACCGGCGCCGTGAAGTCCCAGGCCAAGGCCAATCCGTCGTCGGTGGACCGAGACGTCCGCCGCCCGTGGCGCGCCCCTCGGCCCGGCCTCGGTGTGCTCGCTGCGAGGAGGGTTGGCAAAAGAACGCTTCCGATATATCGTTGAAGCATCGCGACAGTTCGATGATGTCATCCGATGGAAGGAGCGTTGCGATGCGTACTCATGGACACGAACACGGACATGGAGACTGCGGCCCCGGCCCTCGTGGGCGGGGTGACTCCGGGCGCGGCCAGTTCGGTCGTGGCGCCTTCGGAGACGGTGACTTCGAGCGGCGCCGACCCGCCTTCGGCCCCTTCGGGCCGGGGTTCGGGGGCGGGCCGTTCGGCGGAGGCCCCTTCGGGGGTGGCCGTGGCCGTGGAGGCGGCGGGCGGGGCAGGGCGCGGCGCGGAGACGTGCGCGCCTCGATCCTCGCGCTGCTCAAGGACCGGCCGATGCACGGCTACGAGATGATCCGCGAGATCGGCGAGCGCAGCGGCGGAGCGTGGAAGCCCAGCCCCGGCTCCGTCTACCCCACGCTCCAGCTCCTCGAGGACGAGGGGCTGATCGAGAGCGCCACCGACGGCGGCAAGAAGCTGTTCACGCTCACCGACGCCGGGCGCGCCGAGGCCGAGACGGGGCCGGAGGCCCCGTGGGAAGAGGCCGGGCGCGGTGTCGACTGGGAGGCCGTGAACGAGATCCGGCAGGCCGGCTTCGGTCTGATGGAGGCCTTCGGGCAGGTCTGGAAGACCGGCAGCGCCGAGCAGCGGAACAAGGCCGTCGGGGTCATCAACGAAGCCCGTAAGAAGCTGTATCTGATCCTGGCCGACGAGCACTGATCGTTCAGGACGAGCACCGCGCGTGAAGAAGGGCCCCGTGGCGAATCGCCGCGGGGCCCTTCCGTCACACGCCCGCCTCAGGCGACCAGGCCGGACAGCTTGCGCAGGGATTCGTTCAGCGCCGCCGTCGCCGAGTCCTTGAGCTTGCCCGCCATCAGCGAGACCGCCGCGCCGGTGAACTCCCCGTCGATGCGCAGGGTCGTGGCGTCCCCCTCCGGCGCCAGGGAGTAGCGGGTGCCGACCGTGACCCCCATCGGGCCCTTGCCCCGGATGGCCAGCACCCGCGCCGTCTCCAGTTCCTCGACCGTCCAGGTCACCTCGGCCGGGAAGCCCATCAGCTTCATGTTCTCGGCGAAGGTCGCACCCGCTTCGAGCCGGTCCGGGCCGCCCTGCGGGAAGTCCGTGTGGGTGGCGTTCCACTCGCCGTACGAGGAGAAGTCAGTGAGCTGCGCCCAGACCTTCTCGGCCGGCGCCTTGATCCGTGTCTCCGCGCTGACTTCGGCCATGCGACCACCCCTTCACGCGTTCACGTGTGCTCGTTGGGATCCCGTGTCGCGGAACGTAGCCGCGTGGTCGCGAACATTCAATACTGATGAACCGTCAGTTCTTGGCCGTCGTTCTGCATGCGGCCGGCCCCCTGCCCCTGTACGGAAGACACCGGAAGCGGACATGGTCGTGTCCCGGGCCGGAGGCAAGACGGCGCGCGTGCCGGACGTCGCATCCGCGCGATCTCATCCCCAAGGAGGAGGAACCGACCGCCCGGCCCCCACTCCGGTGGGATGTACACATGCTTCTCCGCGGGGATGTTCCGGCCGTCGCGACCTGATGAGGTAGGAGAGTGCACAGCCCCGTCCCTCGCCCCCGACAGCCGGCGGTCCCCCACGAGGACCTCGTCTCCGGCCTGACCGTCGAACTCGCGACCGTCGTGGCGGGGGCGCGCCGCAGAGCGCTGCGGGGCGGAGACCGGCAGGTCGACACCGCCCATCTGCTGCACTCCCTCATCGAATCCGATCCCCAGGTGGGAGCCGTCTTCGACGGCCCCGCGCAGCTCGCCCGGGTGCTCGGATACCTCGTCCAGCGCTCCATCGGCTACGGGCTCCGCTGGCGGCGCTCGGCCGAGGAGACCGGCGCCGGACACGTCGTACGGCGGGACGCGCCGGAGGCCGTGGGGGCGCTGGACGCCCTGGACCGGCCGGGCGGCCTGGAGTGGCCGGGGACTCTGGATCGGCCGGGGGCTCTGGGCCGGTCGGGCGGGCCGGACCGGCCGGGCGCGGTGGAGCGGGCGGGAGTGGCCGGGTGGACCGGGGTGGCCGGGTGGTCCCCCTCCGCCGCGGCTGCCATGGCCCGGGCCTTCGAGCGGGCCGCCCGGCGCGGCGAGCCCCGGGCCCGCGGCCTCGATCTGCTGGCCGCGATCGTCGCGGACCAGGACAGCAGGGCCGCCGAGGTGCTCCGCAGGTCGCGGGTGGACGGGCAGACGCTGACCACCCGGATCGCGGAGCTGTCTCAACAGGTGTAACGGGACTTACGCACCTGTCCCCGCCCTGTCATGATGGCCCGATGCACGCGTCTCAGGGGAGAAGCGCCGGCCTGGGACTCGCCCTGGTGTCGGCCTTCGCATTCGGTGGTTCAGGTGTGGCGGCCAAGCCGCTCATCGAGGCGGGACTCGACCCGCTCCATGTGGTGTGGCTCCGGGTCGCCGGTGCCGCGCTCCTCATGCTGCCCGTGGCCTGGCGCCACCGGGACCTCCTGAGGCGCAAACCCGCACTCCTCGCCGGCTTCGGCCTCCTCGCCGTCGCCGGCGTCCAGGCCTTCTACTTCGCCTCCCTCTCCCGCATCCCCGTCGGCGTGGCCCTGCTGATCGAGTACCTGGCCCCGGCCCTCGTGCTCGGCTGGGTCCGCTTCGTCCAGCGCCGCCCCGTGACCCGCGCCGCAGCCGTCGGCGTCGTCCTCGCCGTCGGCGGACTCGCGTGCGTCGTGCAGGTCTGGTCCGGGCTGAGCTTCGATCTGCTCGGGCTGCTGCTCGCCCTCGGCGCCGCCTGCTGCCAGGTCGGCTACTTCGTCCTCTCCGACCAGAGCGGCGACGAGTCGGACCCGGCCGATCCCCTCGGCGTCATCGCGTACGGACTCCTCTTCGGCGCCCTCGTCCTCACCGTCATCGCCCGGCCGTGGGGGATGGACTGGTCCGTCCTCGGCGGCACCGCCGACATGAACGGCAGCGCCGCGCCGGCCTGGCTGCTGCTCGGCTGGATCGTCCTGATCGCCACCGTCCTCGCCTACGTCACGGGAGTCATCTCGGTGCGCAGGCTCTCGCCCCAGGTGGCCGGCGTCGTCGCCTGCCTGGAGGCCGTGATCGCGACCGTCCTGGCCTGGGTGCTCCTGGGGGAGCACCTGGCCGCCCCGCAGATCATCGGCGGCGCGGTGGTCCTGATCGGCGCGTTCATCGCCCAGTCCTCGACCCCGAAGGCCGCCTCGGCCCAGCCCGTGGCGGGGGCCGGGGCAGCCGCCTTCGAATCCGGGCCGCCCGCCGACCGGGCCTCGGCTCCCGCCGACCGGGCGGGAAGCTGACGGACGGAGGCCGCGCACCGGGAGCAGGCGGACGGGGTGACGGCGCACGGGAGCCGACGGCGTTCGACCCGCTTGAGTCAGGTGTCGGTACGGCGGCGGAGCCGGTGGGCGCGGGCGGTCCTGTCGCCGGACCCGTCGCGCTCGGCGAGGGCGGCGACGATGCGGCCTTGGACCGCCTCCGGCTTGCGGTTCGCGTAATTAGACGTGGGCACGCCGGGCCCTCTCAGACGGCGGAGAGGTAGTCGGGCAGGGCGATCGTGGGGTCGAGGTCGTCGGCGGGGACGGGGGTGCCGTAGCTCCTGCGTACGGGGACCACGCCGGACCAGTGGGGGAGCGCGGCGTCCTCGGGGTCGTCGTTCGGGCCGCCGGTGCGGACCTTGGCGGACACCGCGTCCAGGTCGAGCCGGAGGACCGCCGTGGCGGCGAGCTCCTTGGCATCGGCAGGGCGCGAGTCGGCGGAGCGGCCGGGGACGACGTGGTCGACCAGGGCGTCCAGGGCGGTGCGCAGCTCCTCGGGGTCGGTCACCGGGCGGGCGGTGCCGTGTACCACGACCGAGCGGTAGTTGATCGAGTGGTGGAAGGCGGACCGGGCGAGCACGAGGCCGTCGACGTGGGTGACGGTCAGGCAGACCGGCAGCCCCGGAGCCTCGGCGCCCCGGCCCGCCATCCGCAGGGGCCGGGAGCCGGTCGAACCGTGGACGTAGAGACGCTCGCCGACCCGGCCGTACAGCGTCGGGAGAACCACCGGCGCACCGTCGCGGACGAAGCCGAGATGGCAGACGTACGCCTCGTCGAGTATCGAGTGCACCAGCGCGCGGTCGTACGAGGCTCGATCGCGGCCGCGGGTGGGGAAGGTCCGCTCGGTCCGCTCGTAGGTGTCGGTCATTGCGCTCTCCATTGCACTAGTGCATAATCTCTTTTGTGCTAGGAGAGTATCGGATCGAGGGTCGTCGCGCATCGGACATCGCCGCGAGTGTGGAGCGGGGGGTGGCCGCCGGTGCGCTGGAGCCGGGGCAACTGCTGCCACCCATGCGGGAGTTGGCGCAGAGCCTGGGGGTGAATCCCAACACCGTCGCGGCCGCGTACCGCACTTTGCGCGAGCGCGGGGTCATCGCGACGGACGGGCGACGGGGCAGCCGGGTACGGCCGAAGCCCGCGACCACGGCACGCGGCTCGATCCGGGTGGACGCCCCGGCCGGCGTCCGCGACGCGAGCAAGGGCAACCCGGACCCGGCGCTCCTGCCGGCGCTGGGCCCGGCGCTCGCCCAGGCGGCCCTGAGGGACGCCGAGCGGCCCGGAATGTACGGCGAGGCGCCCGTCGACGAGGAGTTCGCGCGGCTGGCGCGGGCCGCGCTGGACGCGGACGGGGTGCCCGGCGGGCCGATGGCCGTCACCTCGGGCTCGCTCGACGCCATCGAGCGGATCCTCGCCGTCCACCTCCGGCCGGGAGACGCCGTCGCCGTCGAGGACCCGGGCTGGGGGAGCCTGCTCGACCTCGTTCCGGCGCTCGGACTGCGGCTGGTCCCGGTCGCCGTCGACGACGAAGGCCCGCTGCCGGACGCCCTGGCACGAGCGCTGCGAGCCGGTGTGCGCGCGATCGTCGTCACCGCCCGGGCACAGAACCCGACCGGCGCGGCGGTGAGCGCGCCCCGCGCGGCGGAGCTGCGCCCCCTCCTGGCCACCCACCGGGACGTGCTCCTCATCGAGGACGACCACGGCCACGGCTTCGTCGACCTGCCGCTGCACCCCCTGGCCGGTACGACGGACCGCTGGGCGCTGGTGCGCTCGGTCGCCAAGGCGTACGGGCCGGATCTGCGGGTCGCCGCCCTGACCGGTGACCCCGAGACCGTCGACCGAGTCCTCGGGCGCCAGCGGCTCGGGCCCGGCTGGGTCAGCAGACTGCTCCAGCGCGCCGTGGTGCACCTGTGGGTCACGGGCGCCGTGAACACGGCGGAGGTCGCGCGGGCCTACGCCCGGCGGCGCGACGGACTGGTCGCCGCCCTCGGGCGGCGCGGCATCGAGGCCCACGGTCGCACCGGGATGAACGTGTGGGTCCCCGTCGCCGACGAGACGGGGGCCGTGGCCCGTCTCATCGGCGTGGGGTGGGCCGTGGCCCCGGGGGCCCGCTTCCGGATCGACGCCGGGCCGGCCGTCCGGCTGACCGTCTCAGGGCTGGCCGTGGACGAGATCGAGGACCTGGCCGACGCGATCGCCTCGGCGGCGGGGCCGGCTCCGGCACGCACGTACGGCTAGGTCGTGTTTCGGACGTGGCGTCGTCCGCCCGCAGGGTCCCCGGTGGGCGAGCCGTGTCCCGAACGACCCGCCCGACATCTTCCGGTCTCTCCCTAGGGGCATGCGCCGGCGGCATCGGCGGGAGACCGCACGGCGGCGTCCCCGGGGGTGGGCGCCCCGGTCGGTGTCGCCGCCGGGGGCAGGGGTGCCAGGGGTTCCGTGGCCGGCGGAGCGGTGGCCGCCGCGGCGATCGGCGTCGCCGCCCCGGCCCGGCGGCGGGGGCCGCGCGTCTGGGTGAGGGCCGCACCCGCGAGGACGATGACGGCGCCGACGGGGGTGTTCCAGGAGAGCTGTTCGCCCAGCACCGCGACGCCCGCGGCCGTGGCGATGACCGGGATGAAGTACGTGACCATCGCCCCCGTCGTCGGCCCCACCTCGGCCACGATCCCGTACTGCAGCAGCATCGCGTACCCCGTCCCCAGCGCCCCCAGGGTGATGACGGCGAGCAGCGGGACGATCTCGACCGAGTCAGGGAGCGAGGTGAACATTGGGGTCACGACGGCCAGTTGCAGCGTGCCCAGTGCGACCTGGGAGCCCGCGAGGGAGAGGTGGGAGGCGCCGGTTCCGCTCAGCGTGCGACGGACGTAGATCCACCCCACCGCGTAGCTGAAGGACGCGAGCAGCGCCAACGCCGTGCCGGTGACGTCGAGACCCGAGAAGCCCTGCCAGGCGCCCAGCACCGTCAGCACCCCGATGAACCCGATGCCCAGCCCCGCCGCCCGCACCCGCGTCGGCCGGTCCTCGGAGAGCGCGACGAGGGAGAGCACCATGCCCCACAGGGGGGTCGTGGCGTTGCAGATGCCGGCGAGCGTCGACGGGATCGTCAGCTCGGCGTACGCGAAGAGCGAGAACGGCAGGGCGTTCAGGAGGAACGCGGCGACCGAGAGGTGAAGCCAGGTGCGGGCGCCCCTGGGCAGCCGCTCACGCTTGATCGCCATGGCGACGGCGAGCACCGCCGTACCGAACAGGAGACGGCCGAAGGTCACCTGGAACGGAGCGAACCCCTCCGTGCCGACCTTGATGAGGAGGAAGCTGAAGCCCCAGATCAGGGCGAGGACGCCGAAGCGGACGCGCCAGTCCAGCATGGCGGAGCGGCGAGGGGCGCGAGAGGGGGCCCGGGACGGGGCGACGGAGCTCATGCCTCTCAGAGTGACTTCTCCCATCTCGTAGAACAAGCGAGATTTCTTGGAGGAGTTCCCTTAGCATTGCTTACATGTTGAATCTGGAGCGCCTGCGGACCCTGGACGCCGTGGCGCGGCACGGGTCGGTCAGTGGCGCGGCGGACGGGCTGCACGTCACCACTTCGGCCGTGTCGCAGCAGTTGTCGAAGCTGGAGCGGGAGGTCGGGCAGCAGCTCCTCGCCAAGAACGGGCGGGGAGTGCGGCTCACCGACGCCGGACTGCTCCTCGCCGAGCACGCCGCCCGCATCCTCTCCCAGGTCGAGCTCGCCCAGTCCGACATCGAGGCGCAGCGCGGCCAGGTGGTGGGGGAGGTGCGCGTCGTGGGGTTCCCGACGGCCGCCCGCGGGCTGTTCCCCGGCGCGCTCGGAGCCCTGCGCGTGGACCACCCCGACCTGCGGGTGCGGACCGCCGAGATGGAGCCGGAGCGGGGCATCCGGGAAGTCCTGCGGGGCGACGCCGACCTCGCGATCGTGCTCGACTGGAGCAACAAGCGCGCCCCCGTGCCGGGCGGCCTGGAGCGCGTCCATCTCCTCGACGACGCCGCCGACGTGGCCATGCCCGCGCACCATCCGCTGGCCGGCCGCGCCGAGGTCGACCTGGAGGACTTCGGCGACGACGACTGGGTGTCGTGGCCCGAGGGCGAGTTCTGTCACGACTGGCTTCTGTTCACCCTGCGCTCCCAGGGCATCGAGCCGCGCATCGCGCACTTCGCCGGGGAGCACCACACCCAGCTCGTCCTGATCGCGGCCGGCCTCGGCGTCTGTGTCACACCCCGGCTCGGCCGCGGCCGCCCGCCGGAAGGGGTCGCCTTCGTTCCCGTCCGCCAGAAGATGCGCCGGCACATCTACGCGACCTGGCGCGCGGACGCCGCCCGGCGGCCGTCCATCCGGGCGGCGGTGGGGGCGCTGAGGGAGGCGGGGGCCGCACAGAGCAGTTGAGACGGGGCCCCGGGGTCTCGCGACCGGGGTCCGTAGGCGGGGGTTCGGGGTCGGGGGTGGGGGGTCCGGGGGTCGGGGTCCGGCGTCGGGGTCCGAGGCCCGGGTCCGGGGGTCGGGCGGTCCGGGGTCCGGGTCCGGTCGCCGGTTCGCCGGTTCGGTCTCCGGGGGCCTCTGCCCCCGGTGCTCAGAGCCGGGCCAGTTTGCGGAAGTCCCAGGAGGCGATCGCGTCCGGAGTCAGCTTCAGCCAGGCGTGCCGGCCGTCGTGCGGCATCGTCTCCAGGCCGAAGTTCTTCGCCGCGAAGAGGCGCTCGGGAACCTCCAGTTCCGGGCAGGGCTCACCCGTACGCGGAGCCTCGCCCACGAAGACCGCCGTGCCCGACAGCTCGGCACCGCGCAGCTCTCCGTACTCCTCCCCGTCGTCGACCACCACCGCGATCCGCGGGTCGGCGCGCAACTGCGCCCAGCGGCGGCTCCGGGTGATCGAGTACAGCCAGAGCGAGGTGCCGTCCCAGACGAACCACAGCGCACCGACATGCGGCCGGCCGTCGGCGGAGACGGTCGCGACCCGGCAGGTGCGCTGCTCGGTGAGGAAGGTGTCCAGCTCGGCCGGACTCATCATGATCCGGCGCCCACGGCGTTGTGTGACGGTCATCGCCCGCCCCCTTCTCGCTCTCTGATGAAGTGTCAGAAAGCATGAGGGCTCCTCCCGCGGAGAGCAAGGACGGAACAATGATGGCTCTTCCCTCCGAGAGCGAGGGTGGCTAGCCTCGCCCGCCCGGGGGAGCCAGGTCCCGCGGCGACCGGAGGGGGAGACATGACCGACACCGCTCGAAGGGCTCGACTCCAGGACCTGCTCGACCCGCCGGGCACAGTGCTGCTCACCGTCGAATGCCAGCAGGGCGTCGTCGGCCGGGACAGCGCCCTTCCCGAACTCGCCGCCGTGGCCCGCTCCTCGGGGGCGCTGGCGAACGTGGCGCGCCTGGTCGCCGCCGCGCACGAGGCCGATGTCCAGGTGCTGCACGCCGTCGCCGAGCGCCGGCCCGACGGGCGCGGCGCCAACAGCAACGCCAGGCTCTTCCAGGCCGTGGCCCGACTGCCCGTACAGCAGCACAGCGGCAGCACGGCGGTACGGATCGCCGAACCGATCGAGGTCGCGGACGAGGACCTGATCGTACGGAGGCTCCACGGGCTCTCGCCGCTCGCCGGCACCGACGTCGACCCGGTGCTGCGCAACCTCGGCTGCCGCACTCTCGTGGTCACCGGCGTCTCGGCCAACGTGGCCGTACCCAACGCGGTGTTCGACGCCGTCAACCTCGGCTACACCGTGGTCGTGCCGGGCGACGCCATCGCGGGGGTACCGGCCGACTACACCCCCGCGATGATCCGCCACACGCTCGCGCTCGTCTCGACCGTCACCACCACCGAGGAGGTGCTGCGCTGCTGGAAGAGTCCTACGCCAGGGTGATCGCGTCCCCCTCGACCTTGATCGACGTCGGTGGCAGCGGCGCGGTCGCGGGGCCGCCCTTGACGCTGCCGTCCGACGCGTCGAAGAGGCTCTGGTGACAGGGGCAGGTGATGACGCCGTCGGCGACTCCGCTGACGGCGCAGCCCATGTGGGTGCACTTCGACGAGAACGCCTTGAACTCGCCGGCGGTCGGCTGGGTGATCACCACGCCCTTGTCGGCGATCACCATGCCGCCGCCCACCGGGACATCGGCGGTCTTCGCGAGCGGTGCGCCCGTGCCCGCGTCCGCCGGGGCGTCGGTCGCGCCACCGCCGCCCGCCTTGCCGCCCGAGCCGTCACCGTCCGAGCCGCCGCCGCAGGCGGCGAGTACCGCCACCAGGCCCGCGCCGCTCGCCGCGGAGACCACTGTCCGGCGTGCCACTGTGCTCATACGCTCCCCTAGATATCGATCCGACCGAGCCGATGACCTTGTCGGGAGGAAGTACGCGCGAGCGGCCCGGATCGTTCACGAGCAACCCGACCGGGTGAGGCGACGGCGCACCGGGCCGGTTTCGGGGTGGTCAGCCCAGCTGTACGCGGTCGATCAGTCCGGCCGCGGTGAACGCGGCGACCAGCCGGTCGCGGCCCTCGGTGAAGTGGGCCCAGCCGTCGAAGTGGACGGGCACGATCCGACGTGCTCCGAGGATCCGGGCGGCCTCGGCGGCCTGGTCGCTGTCCAGGGTGAGCAGTTGGTGGTCGAGGACGGGCAGGCGGACGGCGCCGGCGAACAGGACGGCGGTGTCGACCGGTCCGAACCGGTCGGCGATCTCCTGGACCGGGCCGAGCTGGGCGTTGTCGCCGCTGACGTAGACCGTGGGCAGTCCCTCGCCGGTCAGGACGAAGCCGACGACCTCGCCCACGACCGGTTCCAGCTCCTCCCGCCGACCGGGGCCGTGCAGGGCGGGGACGCCCGTCACCGTGACCGTGCCGCCGCCCGGGCGGTCGAGGTCGACCGACTCCCAGTCCTCCAGGCCCCGGGCGGTTCCACCGAGGCGCCCCGCGCCCCCGGGCGTGGTGAGGGTGAGCGGCACGTCGGCGAGCAGGTCCCGGCCGGAGGCGTCCAGATTGTCGTCGTGCTCGTCGTGCGAGAGCAGGACCACGTCGACGCGGCCGAGGGCGGCGGGGGTCGTGGCCGTCGGGGCGGTCTTGGTCAGGCCGGAGTCGTAGGCGCCGGGGGCGTCGAAGGTCGGGTCGGTCAGGAAGCGCAGGCCGCCGTACTCGATGAGGGCGGTGGGGCCGCCGAAGACGTGGACGGGGACGAGGGCGGAGGCGGTGGTGGCGGGCGTGGTGGGAGCGTCGGTCATCGGAACCTCACGGTTGAGAGAATGATTATCCGTGAGTGAACCTAGCTTGGTCTCACGGATAAGTGCAAGCCTTAACGTGAGAAGTGGAGATGCGAGAGGCCTCTCCGCGCGTGCGGAGGGGCCTCTCGGGTGGCGTCGGTCACGGCCTCGGGACGGGAGATGGGCTCAATCGACGGCGCCCTGGGTGCGGCGGGCGTAGGCGCGGGCCGCGCGAACCCGGTCGCCGCAGCGGGTCGAGCACCACTGGCGGCGCCCCGAACGGATGAGGAAGCGGTTGCAGGGGGCGGAGTCGCAGGCGGCGAGACGCTCGGCGTCGGGGCCGGTGAGCAGATCGGCCGCGTTCGCGGCCAGGATGCCCAGGGCCTGCTCCAGCATCTGGTCGACGGGGTGCGGGGTCGTCCGGTGCAGCCCCTGGGTCGGGTCCCAGGCGAGCGGGGAGGCGGTGGGCACCCGGGTGAGCGCGTCGTTGACGGCCGCGAGGGCGCCGGGCGGGGCCGGATGACCGCCGACGCGGGAGGCGAGCAGGGCCCGTACCTGCTCGCGCAGGGACCGCATCCGCGCCGCGCACATCTCCTGGATCCGGACGTCCGCGGGGGCCAGGCCGTGATCGACCAGCCACTGGCCGGCGACGGCGGGCGTCCCCAGAAGATCCGCGAACTGCCCGCCGGGCAGGGCGATCGCGGTGTTGGCGAGATCGAGCGCCGGATACTCCTCGGCGCCGGGCGCCGGTGGCAGGACGGTCTCGACGGTCGCGGTCTCCTTCATGCCCTCACCGTACCGCCCTCACGGAACCGAGCGACCTCAACCGTGATGCCGGGGGGCGGAGGCGGGGTGGCCGTCGTCATCGGAGCCTCAGCGGAACTCGTGGACCACCTGGATCTCGCCGACGATGTGAGCGTTGAAGTCGTCCAGCTCCTCCGCCGGGACCCACAGCTCGAGAATCGTCCGCCCTCCGGCCTGCTGCACGGGGTACCGGCGGACGAACTCCGACTCGACCTCGAAGCGGGTGACGAAGCCGGCACCGCTGTGCTTCACATTCCAGTCCCTCGCGATCTTGATCGCGTAGTCCTCGTCGAGGACCGGGTAGAAGATCGGCTGCTCGGGGAGCCGAGGCGGCCAAGCGCGCCAGTTCAGCGCGCGGACCAGATCCAGCTCCTCGGGGCCTGTCGGGCGCCACAGGGTCGTCGTTGCTCGCCGGCCGGTCATGTGCGTGTCGCTCTCTGGACGTGGGAAGCCGCTGGTGCGGCTGGTCTCGGACCGGACGGTACCGGCGCCGGGAACGCGGCAGCTACGCGATTTCCGAAGTCAGCGGTCGCGGAGTGCCCACAGCTCAGGCAGGCCGAGGTCCGCGTAGAGGCGGTTGCGCTGGTCGGGGGCGAGGGTGGTGGTGAGGGCGGCCAGCGTGCGGTGTTCCTCGCCGGGTGCCGCCTCGACCGCGCCGCGGACGATCGCGGCTCTGGTCGCGGCCGGCAGGGCGGGCAGCATCGCGCGGAGGTCCGCCAGGGCCTCGTCCGCGGTGCGGGAGGCGCGGAAGGCGGCGAAGACGGCCTCCAGTTCACCGTCGGTGGCGTTCTCCCACAGGGCCGGCATCGCGACCGTCTCCTCGGCGTGCAGATGGGCGAGATAGGCGGCGATCACCTCGTTGAGGGTCAGGTACAGCCCGTGCCGGGCCTCCGGCAGGTCGTCGGGGGCGGTGCCCGGCAGGGCGCGGGCGCTCGCGTCGAGCGCGGCGAAGGCGGCGTCGAGGCGGAGGTGTTCGGCGTCCAGCGCGTCGGCGGCGGCGGGGGCGCGCTGCCGCAGCAGGGGATGGATGAAGGTGTCCTCGTGCTCGGCGTGCGCGCGGAGTTCCCGGGTCAGGTCGAGGCAGCGTTCGGCGTACACCGCGGCGCCGGCCCCGTCGAGGTCGGCGGCCCCGAGCTCGATGGCCAGCGTGAACATGCGGGCGCGCTGCCCCATGTGAACATTCCGGTAGAGGTCGGTCCTGGGCATGTCGTGTCCTAAGGGGATCCGAAGCGAACAAGATGACAACATGTTGCTGCAGTGGCAACGTGTTGTCAATGGGAGGGAGTGTGCGATGCCCGACGAGGTAGCTCTGCTGATCGCCGACGTCTACGAGGCGGCCGGCGCCCTGCGGCGGCTGGGCGAGGAGACCGCCGGTGCGGAAGGACTCACCCAGGCGCGGTGGCAGCTGCTGAGCGTCGTGTCCGAGGAGCCGCTCACGGTTCCCCAGGCCGCGCGGCGCCTGGGTGTCAGCCGTCAGAACGTCCAGCGCGTCGCCAACGACCTCGTGACGCTCGGGCTCGCCGACCTCGCCGTGAACCCGGACCACCGATCCTCGCCCCTGCTGGCCCCGACGCCGGCCGGCAAGGACGCGCTGGCCCGCGTGACCGCGCGGGCCGAGGAGCGGCACCGCTCCCTCTTCGCGGATCTCCCCGACGAGGAGATCCGGGCCACGCGCGCCTCGCTCCGCAGCCTCCTGGCCGCCTTGGACGAACAGGAGGGGACGTCGGGCCGCCGGTAGTGCCGGCGCGGCATCCTGCTGGAGCTTCTTCGAGCGCCTCGCGCGTCACCCCATGTACACGCCCGATCCATCGCGACCATGGCGCTGTGCCCTTGGGTGATGCTCGCGCGCGATCACCCTCGGTTACGCTGCTCACTTCATGCCGGAGGCCGGCGGCACGAGGCGCGGCACCATCGGCGGTCTGCTTCGGGAGCAGGGGAACCGGCTTGCCGGTCGGCGTCCCCAGGGCCCTCTCCGACGCCGTCGACCGGCGATTCCCGCCCCTCCGCCCCCAAAAGCCGTCCGTGGATTGTCAGATGAAGAGATGGGTGACCTGGGAGAATGTTGGAAGAGGTCGTAGCGACCCGCTATGTCACGCCGTTGCGTGAGGGCGGCTCGCTCCCCGGGATCGTCGAGGCGGACGACCTCGGTACGTACGTCATGAAGTTCACCGGTGCGGGGCAGGGCCGCAAGACCCTCGTCGCCGAGGTCGTCTGCGGGCAGCTCGCCCGCCGGCTCGGGCTGCGCGTGCCCGAGCTGGTCACCATCCAGCTCGACCCCGTCATCGGGCTCTCCGAACCCGACCAGGAGGTGCAGGAGCTGCTCAAGGCGAGCGGCGGCCTCAACCTCGGGATGGACTACCTGCCCGGCTCGCTCGGCTTCGACCCGCTGGCGTACGAGGTGGACCCGAAGGAGGCGGGGAAGGTCGTCTGGTTCGACGCGGTGATCAACAACGTCGACCGGTCCTGGCGCAACCCGAACATGCTGGTCTGGCACGGCGACCTGTGGCTGATCGACCACGGCGCCACCATGATCTGGCACCACAACTGGCCCGGAGCCGCCGCGTCCGCCGCCAAGCCCTACGACGCATCGGACCACGCGCTGGCCCCGTTCGGACCCGACGTCGCCTCCGCCGCCGCCGAACTGGCCCCGCTGGTCACGCGCGAGCTGCTCCACGAGGTCGCGGCCGACGTGCCCGACGAGTGGCTGCTCGACGAGCCCGGCTTCGAGACGCCCGACGCGCTGCGCCGCGCCTACGTGGAGGCGCTGCTCCCGCGCGCTGCTTCCATCCACGAGAGGATCACCCTCGGGCCGCGCGCCGAGCGCGCGCCCGCCCAGGCGCCCGGCTGGCTCGCCGACCGCCTGCCCCCTCGGCCGAACCCCACCCAGAAGGACCGCACCACGTGACCGACCGCGATGTCTTCGAGTACGCCGTCCTGCGCGTGATGCCCCGCGTGGAGCGCGGCGAGTTCTTCAACGCGGGAGTGGTGGTCTACTGCCGGGCCAAGTCCTTCGTCGCCGCCCGGACCCACCTCGACGAGGCGAAGCTGAGGGCGCTCGACCCGGCGGCCGACGTGATCGGCGTACGGGCCGCGCTGCACGGCGTCGAAGGGGTCTGCCGGGGTGGCGACGACGCGGGGCAGGCGGCGCGGGATGACGCCGGGCGCCGGTTCCGCTGGCTCATCGCGCCCCGCTCGACGGTGGTGCAGCCCGGCCCGGTGCACACCGGTCTGACCGCCGATCCCGGCGCCGAGGTCGAAAGGCTGCTCGATCTCCTGGTGCGCTGAACCGCGTCCGTGGGAAGGGTAGTGATCGGGTGCACCCGGTGGGCCGTTGACACCGGGTGCCAGGGCTTCTAGCGTCTCGTCCTGCGGAAGGTACTAAGCGGTCGCTCATCAGCGGGACGCAGTGTGGGCCGCACACCAGGGATGATCCAAGGGCGAGGAGAACCAGCATGTCCACCACCGAGCAGCGCGTAGCCGTCGTCACCGGCGCGGCGCGGGGCATTGGCGCCGCGACCGCGGTACGGCTGGCCGCGGAAGGCCGCGCCGTCGCCGTACTCGACCTCGACGAGGCGGCCTGCAAGGACACCGTCGAGAAGATCACCTCGGCGGGCGGCACGGCCCTCGCCGTCGGCTGCGACGTCTCCGACGGCGCCCAGGTGGAGGCCGCGATCGCGCGGGTCGCCGCCGAGCTCGGCGCGCCGACGATCCTCGTCAACAACGCGGGCGTGCTCCGCGACAACCTGCTCTTCAAGATGACCGAGTCCGACTGGGACACGGTCATGAACGTGCACCTGAAGGGCGCCTTCCTGATGGCGAAGGCCTGTCAGAAGCACATGGTGGACGCGGGCTTCGGCCGGATCGTCTCCCTCTCGTCCTCCTCGGCGCTCGGCAACCGCGGCCAGGCCAACTACTCCGCCGTCAAGGCCGGTCTGCAGGGCTTCACCAAGACCCTGGCCAAGGAGCTGGGCAAGTTCGGCATCACCGCCAACGCCGTGGCGCCGGGCTTCATCGTCACCGAGATGACCGCGCAGACCGCCGAGCGCGTCGGCATGGGCTTCGAGGAGTTCCAGGCCGCGGCCGCCTCCATGATCCCCGTGCAGCGCGTCGGCAACCCGGACGACATCGCCAACGCCATCGCCTTCTTCACGGGCGACGACGCCGGCTTTGTCTCCGGTCAGGTCCTGTACGTGGCCGGCGGCCCGCTCAACTGACCTCGCCCCCACGCGAGCGGAAAAGGAGACGGACATGAGCACCACCGCACTTCCCGAACTCTCCGGCAAGGTCGCCCTCGTCACCGGGGCGAGCCGGGGCATCGGTTACGGCGTCGCCGAGGCCCTGGTCGCCCGCGGCGACCGGGTCTGCATCACCGGACGGGGCGAGGAAGCCCTCAAGGAGGCCGTGGAGCGGCTGGGCGCCGACCGGGTCATCGGGGTCGCCGGCAAGGCGCACGACGAGGCCCACCAGGCCGCCGCCGTCGACGCCACGATGGAGGCCTTCGGGCGGGTCGACTTCCTGGTCAACAACGCCGGTACGAATCCGGTCTTCGGCCCCATCGCCGAACTCGACCTGAACGTGGCACGCAAGGTATACGAGACCAACGTGATCTCCGCGCTCGGCTTCGCCCAGCAGACCTGGCGCGCCTGGCAGAAGGAGCACGGCGGCGCGATCGTGAACATCGCCTCGGTCGCCGGCATCTCCGCCTCGCCCTTCATCGGGGCGTACGGCATGAGCAAGGCGGCCATGGTCAATCTGACCCTCCAGCTGGCGCACGAGCTCGCGCCCGGCGTCCGGGTCAACGCGATCGCCCCTGCGGTCGTGAAGACCAAGTTCGCCCAGGCCCTCTACGAGGGCCGGGAAGCCGAGGCAGCGGCGGCGTACCCGCTCGGCCGGCTCGGCGTCCCCGAGGACATCGGCGGGGCGGCCGCCTTCCTCACGTCCGACCAGTCGGACTGGATCACCGGCCAGACGCTCGTGGTCGACGGTGGGATTTTCCTCAACGCCGGAGTCGGGTGACCGGTATCCGGACACTCGCCGGAATATGTGACCGGTTTAGACCCGGTTATGCAGTGAATGACGCAAGTGCCCCGCCAGGGTCGAACATTGACCTGGCGGGGTGCTGCGGTATGGTCGGCCGACCCATGGCTGAACGAGGAGCGTGCACGTGTTCAACCGGACCAGTCTGCAGGCCGCTGCAGCCCTTGCGTCCATATCCCTGGTTTCCGGATGCAGCCTGTTTTCGGATGCTGAATCCGCCGGGGAGCAGAGAATCGTCGTCGGTACGACGAGTTCTCCCTCCACGCTTGATCCGGCCGCTGCCTGGGACAACTCCTGGGAGTTGTTCCGGAATGTCTTCCAGACGCTCGTGAGCTTCCCGACCGGAAGCACGACACCGCAGTCCGACGCGGCCGACTGCGAATTCAAGGACACGTCCAGCCGGATCTTCGAATGCAAACTCGTCGAGGGTCTCGCATTCTCCAACGGGCACAAACTGGACGCCAAGGCGGTCCAGTACTCCATCGAACGCATTCGGAAGATCAACGTCGAGGGCGGCCCCAACGGCATGCTCGGTTCCCTCGACAAGATCGAGGTCACCGACGACCGGACGGTGGTCTTCCGGCTGAACAAGCCCGACGCGACCTTCCCCTTCATCCTTGCCACGCCCGCCATGTCGCTGGTGGACCCGGCGGAGTACCCCGCCGACAAGCTCCGCGAGGACGGCAAGGTCGTCGGCTCCGGACCGTACGTCCTCGACGATTACGCCGAGGGCGACAAGGCGGAGCTGACGAAGAACCCCACCTACAAGGGGTTCGCCGACCGCAAGAACGGCGGCGTCACCATCCGGTACTTCAAGGAGTCCGAGCCGATGGTCGCCGCTCTGAAGGCGAAGGAGATCGACGCCACCTACCGCGGACTCACCGCCGCCGAGGTCGTCGCCCTCCAGGAGGACAAGGAAGAGAACAAGGGCCTCCAGCTCATCGAGTCGACCGGCGCCGACATCCGCTACCTCGTCTTCAACGCCCAGGACTCCACCGTCGCCAAGGCGCCCGTCCGCAAGGCGATCGCCCAGCTCGTGGACCGCGACGAACTCGTCGCGAAGGTCTACCAGGGCACCGCCGAGCCGCTCTATTCCATGGTTCCCAAGGGCATCGCCGGTCACACCACCGAGTTCTTCGACCGCTTCGGCGAGCCCAGCGTCGACAAGGCCCGCGACATTCTGCGGGACGCCGGGATCACCGACCCCGTGGAGCTGGACTTCTGGTTCACCACCGACCGTTACGGCTCCGCCACGGCGCCCGAGTTCGCCGAGCTCAAGCGGCAGCTGGAGGCGTCCGGCCTCTTCAAGGTGACCCTGCGCAGCAAGCCCTGGAAGGAGTTCCAGGCGGGCTACCAGAAGGGCCAGTATCCGGTCTTCGGCCGCGGCTGGTTCCCCGACTTCCCGGACCCGGACAACTTCGTGGCGCCGTTCATCGGCAAGCAGAACGTGCTCGGAACCCCGTACCTGCGCCCCGAGATCACCGACCAGCTCCTCCCCAAGTCCCGGCGCGAGAGCGACCGGGGGGCGGCCACGGACGAGTTCAAGAAGGCCCAGGAACTCATGGTGGAGGACGTCCGCCTGCTGCCGCTGTGGCAGGGCAAGCTCTACATCGCGGCCAGCGAGGACATCGGCGGCGGCGAGCGCGCGCTCGACCCGCAGACCGTCATGCAGATGTGGGAGCTCAACCGCCGCGCCAGCTGGTAGGAAGCGCCCGCTCGCGCGTCGCCTCCCGGACCGGCGGAAGCCGGACGGGAGGCCCGCGCGCGGGCGTTGTCAGTGGCCCCCGGTAGGTTCGATGATCAGTGGAGAACATGGTCTACCGGAGGTTGTTGACGTGACCGACACCGACATGCTGCCCGAGTCCTGGCGCGGCGTCCTCGGCGAAGAGCTGCAGAAGCCGTACTTCAAGCAGCTCACCGAGTTCGTCGAGGAGGAGCGGGCCAAGGGGCCGGTCTATCCGCCGCGCGACGAGGTCTTCGCCGCCCTGGCGGCGACGCCCTACGACCGGGTGAAGGTCCTGGTCCTGGGCCAGGACCCGTATCACGGCGAGGGGCAGGGGCACGGCCTCTGCTTCTCCGTGCGGCCCGGGGTCAGGACCCCGCCCTCCCTCCGGAACATCTACAAGGAGATGAAGGAGGAGCTGGGGCACCCCGTCCCGGACAATGGCTATCTGATGCCGTGGGCCGAGCAGGGCGTCCTGCTGCTCAACGCGGTCCTCACCGTCCGGGCCGGCGAGGCGAACTCCCACAAGGGCCAGGGCTGGGAGAAGTTCACGGACGCCGTGATCAGCGCGGTGGCCTCGCGGAAGGACCCGGCCGTCTTCGTCCTCTGGGGCGCCTACGCGCAGAAGAAGCTCCCGCTGATCGACGAGGAGCGGCACGTGGTCGTGAAGGGCGCGCACCCCTCGCCGCTGTCGGCGAAGAAGTTCTTCGGCTCCCGCCCCTTCACGCAGATCGACGCGGCGATCGCCGCCCAGGGCCACGAGCCGATCGACTGGCGGATCCCGGACCTCGGCTGAGCCCGCCCGGTTGACAGGCTCGGGGGCCCGCCCGAGCCTGTGCCGGATCGGTGACCGCTGCGGCTCAGGGCTGTCCCGTCATCCCTGGCGGATCGGCGCGCGGCGTCGGATGTGGTGCATCGCAAGGCGGAGGCACGCCCGCATACTGGGAGTATTCGGGCGTTCCGACACCGCGGCGAGGTGCCGTAGCTGTCGTCGAGCGCCCGCCGGGGATGACGGGACAGCCGTTGGCGTCGAAGGACGTGGACCGAAAGCGCGTGGAGGCCGCAGTGACGGAGCAGCAGCAGGTGGCGGACGACGGCGTCATGACCAGGATCGGGCAGGCGCTGATGCTGCTGCACGGCGGGGACCGCGAGGAGGCCCGCAACCGCTTCGTGGAGCTGTGGCAGCGCATCGGCCCGGACGGCGACCCGCTGCACCGCTGCACCCTCGCGCACTACACGGCGGACGCGCAGGACGACCCGGACACCGAGCTGGCCTGGGACCTGCGGGCGCTCCTGGCCGCCGAGGAGCTGGGCGAGGAACGGCTCGCCCGGCACGACTCGGCGGTCGCGCTGCGCGCCCTGTACCCCTCGCTCCACCTCAACCTGGCCGCCGACTACGTCAAGCTGCGGCGGCCCGACGCGGCGCGGACCCATCTGGACCGGGCCCGCGCCGCGTCGGAAGCCCTCGACGACGACGGGTACGGCCAGGGGGTCCGCGCCGCGATCGACCGCCTGGAGGTACGGCTGCGCACCCTGTGAGTGGTGCGCGGCCCACGGTGGCTGCCCGTCAGGGCAGGGCGGCGCCCCGGCAGATCCTCGCCTCGTCGCTGTCCGGCCGCCAGCCCCCGAGGCGCTCGCCCAGATCGCACACCTCGTCGAGGGAGCGGGGCGGCTCCGGCAGAGCGGGCGGCCGCCCCGTCTCCGCGTCGCTCCGCCGCGGCGGAGCGGACGAGGGGCCTGTGCCGTCCTGTTCCGAGGCGGGCGGTCCGGAGTGCGGCGCCCGTGGACCGGGGGCCGTGGCGCGGGGCTTGCGTGGCGCGGGGGCCGGGAGCGCCGCTTCCAGGGCCTCGCGGGCCGGGCCTTCGAGGAGCTGGGGCCCGTCGGCGCCCTGCGGCGTCACGTCCTGCGCGGAGCGGCCGGCCTCGGGCGACGGCTCGGGGGCGGGCGGCGGCGTCGCGACCGAGACGCAGCCGGAGAGGACGGCGACCGCCACCCCGGCCAGGACCTTCGCTGTGGTTCTCGTTCCATGCACCGCGCCACTCTGCGGGCCCGACCGCGATCTTCGCGCCCCTACCGACGGGGAATGCCCCACACGGGTGACGGCCGCGATCACGATGACAAGGGGTCGTCGACCAGCGGCCGTGCCGCCCTCCGGTGCCGGCCCGATCAGTCGCCGGTGGCTCCGTCGATCCGCTCGCGGAGCAGGTCGGCGTGGCCGTTGTGCCGGGCGTACTCCTCGATCATGTGGGTGTAGATCCAGCGCAGGTTGAAGCGTTCGCCGCTGCGGTGCCTGCCCGTGCCGATGTCGTCGAGGCCGCGGGCCGCCGCCAGGGTGCGGGCCCGGGCGATCTCGCCCTGCCAAGTGGCGTACGCCTCCTGCCAGGTGTCCGTCTCCGTGACGTGGATGTCGCTGTCGCGCTCCTCCCTGGTGTAGATCCAGCCGGCCTCCTCGCCGGCCAGCACGCGGCGGAACCAGCCGCGCTCCACCTCGGCCATGTGCCGTACCAGGCCGAGGAGGCTCAGGTCGGAGGGCGGGGCCGAAGCCGTCCGCAGCTGCGCGTCGTCGAGTCCCTCGCACTTCATGGCGAGCGTCGCGCGGTGGAACTCCAGCCAGCCCTCCAGCATCTCGCGCTCACCGGCGAGGGTCGACGGCATGGCACGTTCGGCGCCCTCGGCGCGCGGGGCGGCGACGGTGGCGGGGGCGACGGCGCCCGGGGGAGTGGGGGCGGCGGTGGTGGCGGTGCTTTCCGGAGAGGTCATGCGAGGCATCGTGGCCCACGCGTGCTGCCCGGCGCCAGCGGGTTCGGGGCGGTTCAGCGGCCGAGCATGCCGCGGAGCAGTTCCCGGAAGCCGGTGCGCAGTTCGTCGCGGCTCGGCACGACGGAATGGAACGATCCGGCGGCGCAGGAGAACATCAGCCCCTCGCACCAGGCGATCAGGGACAGGGCGTGCCGCTCCGGCTCGGCGGAACCGGCGCCCTCCATCATCGCGACCAGCGGACCGTGGAACACGGCGCCGGCGGAGTCGAAGAAGCCGCGCAGCTCGGGCCGGCGGGTGGCCTCCAGGGCGAGTTCGTAACGGGAGACGAGCAGCGACCGGTGGTCGGTGAGATAGCGGTGCAGGGCGAGGGAGAGGGCGTCGACCAGCGCGTCGGCGCCGCCGGCCAGGGCGGGCATCTCCTGCGGGGCCAGTACCCCCGCCTCCCGCTCGACCTGGCGCCGTACGGCCGTCTCGAGCAGGGCCTGGCGGGTGCGGGCCTGGTTGGAGGTCGACCCCTGGGGCAGCCCGGCCCGCTCGTCCACGGCGCGGTGGGTGAGGCCGCGCATCCCCCGCTCCACGAGCAGGTCGAGCGCCGCGTCGCCGATCCGGTCGGCGCGGGTGGGACCGGGGGAGGCGGCGGGCGCCTCGGGGGTGCGTGCGGTCATGGGACCAACCTATCCACCCCTCTCACTACAGGCGTAGTTCGTCGGGTACGGTGAAGGCGTCACTACAGATGTAGTTTTCGAGGGGAGTCGTCATGGAACAGCACCGTGCCGTCGTCGTGGGAGCCGGTATCGGCGGTCTCACCGCCGCCGTCGCCCTCCGCCGTCAGGGCTGGAGCGTGACCGTCCTGGAGCGCGCCGCGGCCCTCGCGCCCGTCGGGGCCGGCATCGCGCTGGCCCCCAACGCCCAGCGCGCCCTGGACGTCGTCGGTCTCGGCGACCGCGTCCGCGAACTGTCCGCCTGGCAGGGCGACGGAGGCATGCGGGCCCCGAACGGCCGCTGGCTCGCCCGTACCAGCGCCCGGGCCGCCGCCGAACGCTTCGGCGGACCGCTCGCCGTGCTCCACCGCGCCACCCTCGTCGACCTCCTCGCCGCCGCCCTCCCCGACGGGGTGATCCGTACGGGGGCCGCCGCGACCCTCGCCGACCCCGGCGACGACCGCCGGCCCGCGACCCTCCGCACCCCCGACGGCGACATCGAGGCCGAACTGGTCCTCGGCGCCGACGGCATCCACTCGGCCGTCCGCCACGCGCTCTTCCCCGACTACACCGGCCTCACCTACTCCGGATTCACCACCTGGCGCGTCGTCGTCCCCACCCCCGGCCGCCCGTTCGCCCCGCACGAGACCTGGGGAGCCGGCCGGCTCTGGGGCACCCAGCCCCTCAAGGACGGCCGGACCTACGCGTACGCCATGGCCCCCGCGCCCGCCGGCGCCCACGCCCCCGACGGCGAGAAGGCCGAACTCCTGCGGCTCTTCGGCGACTGGCACCACCCCGTCCCCGACATCCTCGCCGCCGCCGGCGCCGACGGGGTCCTGCGCCACGACGTCCACCACATGCCGCGGCCGCTGCCCGCCTTCCACCGCGGCCGCGTGGCACTCCTCGGCGACGCCGCGCACGCCATGCAGCCCACCCTCGGCCAGGGCGGCAACCAGGCGATCGAGGACGCCATCGTCCTCGCCCACCACGCCCGACCCGGCCTCCCGCCGAGCCGCGCCCTCGCCGCGTACACCGCCGAACGGCTGCCGCGCACCACGGCGATCGTCCGCAAGGCCGCGCGCACCGGCCGGCTCACCCTGGTCTCCGCCCGCCCCGCCGTCGCCGTCCGGGACACGCTCATCGCCGCGGTCTCCCGCTTCGGACCCGGACTCGTCCTGCGCGGATTCGACGGCATCGCCGACTGGAGGCCCCCGGCCCCGGCCCCCGCCGGACCGCACGGCGGCCCCGCGTAAGCTGACCGGCGCGTGCGGCCGGCAGGGGCCGGCGGACGGACAGCGGCATGCGTGGAACGGCGAAGGAGACCCCGTGAGGATCGGCTGCATCGGACTCGGCGACATCGCGCAGAAGGCCTACCTCCCGGTCCTCGCGGCCCTGCCGGGAGTCGAACTCCACCTCCAGACCCGCACGTCGGCGACCCTGGACCGGCTCGGCGACACCTACCACGTGCCGTCCGCCCGCCGTCACACCGATCTCGACTCCCTCCTCTCCGCCGGTCTCGACGCCGCCTTCGTCCACGCCTCGACCGCCGCCCACGCCGAGATCGCCACCCGGCTGATCGAAGCGGGGGTGGCGACCTACGTCGACAAGCCGCTGGCCTACGAGTACGCCGACTCCGAACGGATCGTGGAGCTGGCCGAGAAGACCGGCGTCAGCCTGGCCGTCGGCTTCAACCGCCGTATGGCCCCCTCGTACGCGCAGTGCCTCGACCACCCGCGCGAGCTGATCCTGCTGCAGAAGAACCGCGTCGGGCTGCCCGAGGACCCGCGCACCCTCGTGCTCGACGACTTCATCCACGTCGTCGACACCCTGCGCTTCCTGCTGCCCGGCGAGGTCGAGCACACGGACGTACGGGCCCGGATCCGCGACGGCCTGATGCACCACGTCGTGCTCCAGCTCTCCGGGGACGGCTTCACCGCCATCGGCATGATGAACCGGATGAGCGGCTCCACCGAGGAGATCCTGGAGGTCTCGGGACAGGACACCAAGCGCCAGGTCCTCAACCTCTCGGACGTCGTTGACCACAAGGGCCAGCCGTCGGTCCGGCGGCGCGGCGACTGGTTCCCGGTGGCCCGCCAGCGCGGCATCGAGCAGGCGGTCCTCGCCTTCCTCGACGCGGTACGGGCCGGCACGCCGCTCAGCGCGCGGGACGCGCTGCTGACCCACGAGCTGTGCGAGCGCGTGGTGCGCGAGTCCCTGACGCAGGCCTCCTGAGCACACCCATGCCCTCGACGGCACAGAGCACGGCGAGCACGGCGACGGCGCCCCACAGCGGCCAGTCGCCGTGGCGTACGTAACCCGTCGCGGACCGCGAGAGCGGCAGGTCGTGCACGGCGGCGGCGCTGCGGTCGGTGACCAGCGGCGCGCCGACGCGCCGCCCGTCGGGGCCGTACACCGCGCTGACGCCCGTCAGGGTCGCGTGCACCACCGGGCGGCCCGACTCCGCGGCGCGCAACGCCGCCAGCGAGGCGTGCTGGGCGGGAGCCCAGCTGTCCTGGAAGGTGGAGGTCGCCGACTGCGCGATCAGGAGTCCGGCGCCCTCCCGGGTCAGCAGGCGGCTCATGTCGGGGAACGCCGACTCGAAGCACACCAGCGGGCCGATCCGCAGGGCCGGACGGCCGTTCTCGGCCGGCAGCGTCATCACCACCGGCGCGGCGCCCCGACGCCGGTCCTCGCCCGCCGCCTTGCCGACCGAGGTCACCCAGCCGAGCACCGCCCGGGCCGGGACGTACTCGCCGAACGGCACCAGCCGCATCTTGTCGTACCGGTCACCGGTCGGTCCGTCCTCCCCGACGAGCACACTGCTCTTGTAGATGCCGGGCCGGTCGGAGCGGCGGGCGTCCACGTTGACCAGTATCGGCGCGTCCACGGCCCGGGCGAGCGCGGTCAGCCGGGCGGTGAGGTCCGGACGGGACGCCAGGTCGGCGCCGACGCTGCTCTCGCCCCAGACGACCAGATCGACGCCTCGGCCCGTCAGCCCCCGCGTCAGCTCCTCGCCCCGGGCGAACCTCCGCTCGGCCCCGTCCGGCCCGTCGAGGACACCGGGCTGGACGACGGCGACGCGTACCGTCCCCCGCTCGCGCGGCGGCGACGCCCCCCACCACACCGACCCCACGGCGAGGCCGCACACCACGAGCCCGACCACACCCGCGCGGCGGCCGGCCGCCGTCGACAGCAGCAGGACCACGGCCGTGTTGACGGCCACCACCAGGAGGCTCACCAGCCATATGCCACCGACCGAGGCGAGCCGAAGGGCGGGGGGAACCTGCCACTGGCTGGCCCCGAGCAGGCCCCAGGGGCCGCCCAGGCCCTCCCAGGACCGTATGAGTTCGACGAGCAGCCAGCCGGAGGGCAGGGCGAGCAGGGAGGCGACGGCGCGCGGACCGGACGGGCCGTCCCCGAGCATCGCCCGCACCAGCCAGCCCCAGGGCACCCACAGGAGCGCGAGCAGGGCCGCGAGGAGGAGCAGGAAGGCGTGCAGGCTCGGGAGCAGCCAGTGGTGGAGGGCCAGCATGAACCCGATGCCGCCCAGCCAGCCCTCGACGGCCGCCCGGCGCGCGGTCGGAGCCGTACGGAGCAGCAGCATCCAGGGGACGAGGGCGACGTAGGCGAGCCACCAGAGCCCGGGGGCGGGGAAGGCGAGCGCGGGCACGGCCCCGAAGAGCACCGCGAGGGCCGCGCGGGCGGCGGAGGAGCGGGGGGCGGGGAGGAGGGCCCGGCCCCGGCCGGGGGCGTACCGGTCGAGGCCCGCGCCGACAGCGGGGTTCGGTCCGGGCTTCCCCCGGCTCTGCTCGGGGGTGCCGTCCGGGTCTTCGTCGGGGGTCCCGTCCGGGTCCCGGTCGGGGCCGGTGCCTGGGCCCGGAGCACGGCGGCGGCCGCGTCGGCCGTACGGAAACCGCATTCCGCGCCTCCAGTCCCACGCCGTCGGGGTGACGCCTCCAGTGTGCGCGTGGCGGCTACAACCGGCGCCATTTCTCGTCCACGGTCACCGACCGCAGCCGCCAGCCGGAGTCCGTACGCCGCAGGGCGAAGGTGTAGCGCCCGCCGCACACGAAGTCCTCGCCGGACTCGAACCGCATCGGGTTCACGAAGTCGGCGCGCACCTCCGCGCTGTCGCCGGGATAGCCGCCGAGGTCCTGGATCTGGACGCGCCGGTTCACGATGAGGTGCTGGCGTACCGGAAAGAGCCGCATCGTCTCCGCGAGCCAGTCGGCCACCTCGGCGGCGGGGCCCTCGATGCCGCCGGAGCCCCGGTAGTCGGCGCGTCCCTCGGCGGTGAACAGCGCCCGGTACCCCGCCCAGTCGGAATCGTCCACGGCCACCGCATACCCGGTGACGAGGTCGTCGATGGCCATCCGGTCCATCACGGTCGCGAGATCCACGCGCTGCGTCATCGGCTCAGTGTCGGGCAGCCGGGGCCCGGGGCCAAGAGCCGTGCGTCAGAGCGGCCGGATCCCGGCGATGCTGTCCCGATGGTCAAGCCGCCCCCGGTGGCCGAGGCGCCGGTGGCCCCGGAGTGCGAGCCGCACCGCACGCTGCGGATCGGCGACTCGACCGTCGTCCTGCGGCCAGGCGGAACGTTCGAGGACCCGCTCTACGCGGCTTCCCAGCGGTGCGGGCGGCCGCCGCGCCACTCCACCAGCTGGGGGTCGTCCAGGATCATGTCGGCGTCCTCGAGTCCCGCGCGGCGCAGGAACTCGACGAGATCGGTGTCGTTGTGCGCCAGGCCGACGATCTGGCCGCGCACGGTGACGCGCCGGCCGCCGCCGGGGGAGGGGCGGTGCACGACGATGGGTGGGTGCCAGGCCATGGTTCCAGGGTGCGGCGTCCGCCCGGGGACCGCTCGGCGGCGAGGAGTGTTCTCTTCGCACGGGGTGCGAACGGGACGCGTCGAACGGCCCTTCGTACACCCTCGCCGACGCCCGCGAGGCGCGGGAGGATCGTCGGGTCCGTTCGGGTGGGGCGCACCCGAGCAGAGTCGCCGGAAACCCCGAGTCCGGCGCCCCTCCACCGCCCGGCGCGCAGCCCGGCTCCCGCCCGGACGGACCGGCCGCCGAACGGCCGGGACTTCCGGAACGCGCCCCGGGGTGGGAGGGGTCGGTCAGCCGGCGGACTCGCCCGCGTGGGGGCTGAGGACGTCCGTGCCGACGAGGATGAAGAGCAGGATGCCGAGCAGGATCCGGTAGATCACGAACGGCATGAAGCTCTTCGTCGTGATGAACTTCATGAACCACGCGATGACGGCGTAGCCGACGGCGAAGGCGATGATCGTCGCGAAGATCGTCGGGCCCCAGGAGACGTGCCCCTCGCCGGCGTCCTTCAGCTCGAAGGCGCCCGAGGCGAGGACGGCCGGGATGGCGAGCAGGAACGAGTAACGGGCCGCCGCCTCGCGGGTGTAGCCCATGAGCAGACCGCCGGAGATCGTCGCGCCGGACCGGGAGACGCCCGGGATCAGGGCCATCGCCTGGCAGAAGCCGTAGATCAGACCGTCGCGTACGCCGAGGTCCTTGAGCGTCTTGCGCTCGCGGACCACCCGGTGGCGGCCGCCGGCCTCGTCCCGCGCGGCCAGCCGGTCCGCGATGCCGAGGACGATGCCCATGACGATGAGCGTGGTGGCGATGAGCCGCAGATCGCGGAAGGGGCCCTCGATCTGGTCCTTGAAGGTCACACCGAGCACGCCGATCGGGATCGAGCCGATGATGACCAGCCAGCCCATCTGGGCGTCGTGGTCGCCGCGCATCGACTTGTCGCGCAGCGAGCGGAACCACGCCGACACGATCCGCGCGATGTCCTTGCGGAAATAGATCAGCACGGCGGTCTCCGTGCCGATCTGGGTGATCGCGGTGAAGGCCGCGCCCGGGTCGTGCCACCCCGCGAAGGCCGCCGTGAGGCGGAGGTGCGCGCTGGAGGAGATGGGAAGGAACTCCGTCAGCCCCTGGACGAGTCCGAGGATGAATGATTCGAACCAACTCATGGGGCTAGGGCCGTCCCGGAATGCTCGTGCGGTCGGATGGAGACCAGGATGCGGCCGCGCGAGCGTCACCCCCCGAGGCCGCCGCGGTCGGATCGGAGATCGACCGCCGGTCGCTGCGCAGCGTACCGTCCCGAGATGACGGGACCGTTCTCAGGTCTCCGAGGGGCTCCGCACGGGGCCGTTCGAAGGGGCGGGGCCCGGTTCGGCGGTCGCGGCGGGGGCCGGCGCGGGGGCCGGCGCGGGGGCCGGGGTGGGGCCCGCCGCCGTCCAGCCGGGCGCGCGGACGTGCGTCGTGAGGTTCGTGGCGTCCGCCTCGCCGCCGCAGCAGGCGCACACGACCCGCGGACTGAGGATCTCGCCGCAGCTGTGCTCGAGGAGCACCGGCCGGTCGTCCTTGTTCACATGCCGGTCGCCCCAGGCCATCAGCGTCAGCAGCACGGGCCCCAGCTCCTCACCGGCCGGCGTCGCCCGGTACTCGAAGCGCCGGGGCCGCTCGCTGTACGGCACCTTCTCCAGGATCCCCGCCTCCACCAGACGCTTCAGCCGCGCGGTGAGGATGTCCCGCGGTGCACCCGTGTTGCGGGCGATCCGGTCGAAGCGGCGCACGCCGAGCGAGATCTCGCGCAGCACGAGCAGGGAGTACTTCTCACCGACCAGGGAGAGGGCGTCGGCGATCGAGCAGGGGCGGGGAGCGGCCTTCATGCGGCAAGCCTAGAGCAGAGGGCAGCGGGTGGGTTTGAAAAGCCAACCGACTGGGCTATGTTACCGACACGTGTTGGTTCGATTTTCCAACTCACCAGGTGATCGAGGAGCCGTCATCATGCGCGACGCCGTCATCGTCGAAGCGGTCCGTACGCCCATAGGCCGGGGAAAGGCCCGCGGCGCGCTGGCCGAGGTCCACCCCGTGGCCCTGCTCTCCCACACCCTCGAGGCGCTGATCACCCGCGCCGGCATCGACCCGGTGCTCGTCGACGACGTCATCGGCGGCACCGTCGACCAGGTCGGCGAGCAGGCCATGAACACCACCCGGTACGCATGGCTGGGGGCGGGCTTCCCCGAGTCCGTGCCCGCCACCACCGTGGACCGGCAGTGCGGCTCCTCGCAGCAGGCCGTGCACTTCGCCGCGCAGGGCGTGATCTCCGGGGCGTACGACATCGTCGTCGCCTGCGGAGTCGAGTCGATGAGCCGCGTCCCCATGTGGTCGAACGTGCCGCCGGGCGCGGATCCCTTCGGCCCCGGGGTCGCCGAGCGCTACCCCGAAGGCCTGGTTCCGCAGGGCGTCAGCGCGGAGCTGATCGCCGCCAAGTGGTCCCTCGGACGGGAGGCGATGGACGACTTCGCCGCCGCCTCGCACGCGAAGGCGGCGCGCGCCTGGGAGGCCGGGCTCTTCGACGCCGAGGTCGCCCCCTACGGCGACGTCCGCCGTGACGAGTCCGTCCGCCCCTCGACGACGCCCGAGATCCTGGCCGGCCTGCGGCCCGCCTTCCAGGACCCGGTCTTCGCCGAACGCTTCCCGCAGATCGACTGGTCGGTGACCGCGGGCAACAGCAGCCCGACCAACGACGGCGCCTCGGCCGTGCTCGTGATGGCGGCGGAGACCGCCGAACGCCTCGGCCTGCGGCCGCTCGCGCGGCTGCACGGCTTCGCCGTGACCGGTTCCGACCCGCTGCTCATGCTGACCGGCGTCATCCCGGCGACGGAGAAGGTCCTGCGGCGCACGGGCCTCGACCTGGCCGACATCGACCTCTTCGAGATCAACGAGGCCTTCGCGAGCGTGGTGCTCGCCTGGCAGCAGGAGACCGGCGCCGACCCGGACAAGGTCAACGTCCACGGCGGCGCGATCGCACTCGGCCACCCCCTCGGCGCCAGCGGCACCCGTCTCACGACCACCCTGGTCCACGCGCTGCGGGCACGCGGCGCGCGGTACGGCCTGCAGGCGATGTGCGAGGCGGGCGGCCTGGCCAACGCGATGGTGGTCGAAGCGCTCTGAGGAGACGTCACGGGTGGGCTGCCGGACCGGGCGCGGGGGCGATTTGCGCCGCTATCCCCGCTCCCTGTCCGGACCGCCCCGCACGCCCGCGCCCATTCCGGCCCCGGCCAGCGGGCGTTCCGCCTCGACGCGCTCCGGCGACGGGGCCGCCGCCTTCGCCCGGAGGCTGTGCCGCTTGCGCCAGGCGACGACCGCCGCCGCGAGGCCGGACAGCACGATGAACCCCATCGAGATCAGAAAGGCGGGCGAGGTCGGGGAACCGGCCTGGCTGCCCGCCACCACGTACGCCGCCGTGTTGGGGATCGACCCGATCCCGGTGGCGAGCAGGAACGGCGCGTACCCCATGCGGGAGACCGCCGCGCAGTAGTTGGCCGCGGCGAACGGCACCCCGGGGAAGAGCCGGATCGCCAGCATCGAGCGGAACCCGTGCCGGCTCAACTGCCCGTCGGCCGCCTTCAGCCAACGGCCCCGCACCAGCGGCCGCAGCGCCTCCTGACCCAGCAGGCGCCCGAGCGTGAAGGAGATCCCCGCCCCGAGGACCGTCCCCGCCACGGCCGCCCCGAGCCCGGCCTGAGTGCCGAACAGCGCGCCCGCCGCCAGGTTGAGGATCGGCCGGGGCACGAAGGCCGCCGTGCAGAGCCCGTACGCGAGGCCGAACAGCACCACGGCCCCCGCACCGCTCATCTGGGGTGGCCAGCCCTCGGCGAGGAGCCGCTGGGGCTCGAACAGCACCACCGTCGTCGCGGCGCACACCAGCACGACGGCGAGGAGGGAGAGCCGAGCCCGGGGCGAGAGCAGCGCCCGGGAGCAGCGGAGAGCGAGGGAGCCCGGCGGCCGGGTGACGGGGGCAGGCATCAGGGGAGACTAACCGAAGAGGACATGTGATCGCCGTAATGTCCGTCATCCACCGTACTGTGAGATGCATGACGATCGCCGTGCCCGACAGCGCTCTCGCCGACGCCGTACTGGCCCGCCTGGTGAAGGTCTACCCGTCCGCCGCGAACCCCTTCCGGGCGCAGGAGCAGATCGCCTACATGAAGGGTGTCGCGCCCTTTCTCGGCCTGCGCACCCCCGAGCGGCGCGCCCTCTCCCGCACCGTCCTGGACGGCCTCGCGCGCCCCGGCGAGGACGACTGCGCGGCCGTCGCCCTCCGCTGCTTCGCCCTCCCCGAGCGGGAGTACCACTACTTCGCGGTCGACTATCTCCGCCGCCACGTGAGGAGTTGCTCCTCGGACTTCCTGCCCGTCGCCCGGCAGCTCGTCACCACCGTCTCCTGGTGGGACACCGTCGACCACCTCGCCGCACATGTGGTGGGCGGGCTCGTGGCCGCCGACCCCGGCCTCGCGGCCCGCATGGACGAGTGGATCGAGGACGACGACCTGTGGGTGGCGCGCACCGCGCTCCTGCACCAACTCCGGTTCAAGGCCGCCACCGACACGGAGCGCCTCTTCGCCTACTGCCTGCGCCGTTCCTCGCACCCGGACTTCTTCATCCGCAAGGCGATCGGCTGGGCGCTGCGCGAGTACGCGAAGACCGCGCCCGGGGAGGTGCGGGCCTTCGTCGGGGCGAACGAGGGGCGGCTCTCGCCGCTCTCCGTACGCGAAGCCCTGAAGAACATCTGACGGTTGCCGGTGTCGGCCCCGTCCTGGCGGCCGTGGGCCGGTGATCGGGGGGTGTGAACGGTGGGATCGGGGGCATGCGCGTGGGGAGCGCATGGGACCGCTCTGGATATGCGGGGCTCCGCCGAACTCCCCCCTCGGCGGGCCTCCGGGTGGCGAAGGGCCCGCACCACGTGGTGCGGGCCCTTCGCACGGGCGGACCCGCCTGCTGCGGGCAGGCGTCCTGGATGACCTCGCCGCCGGCGACGGGGGCGGTTCCCCCCGGTCGTACCGGCCGGGAAAATCGTTCGACGCCGACGGCCCGTCCCGCCATGATCGTGGGCATGTCCCGGTACGCCTTCCTCGCAGCACGGCCCGCAGTCGCGGCCGCGCCGAAGGCTGCCGATGCTCCCCTCGCCTCCTTCGCGTACTCCGCCGCCGCTTTCGACGGCGCCCGAAGCTGACCCTCCCCGGATCGTCCGGCGGACCCCGTAGGGGGAGGGTCGGTTCGGCCCCGGGGTCCCCTCACGCTTCGAGCTCGAGGAAGAGCGAAACCATGCCCAAGACGGCATACGTGCGCACCAAGCCGCACCTCAACATCGGCACCATGGGCCACGTCGACCACGGCAAGACCACCCTGACCGCCGCCATCACCAAGGTCCTCAGCGAGCGCGGCACCGACAGCCCGACGTCCTACGTCTCCTTCGACCGGATCGACCGCGCGCCCGAGGAGGCGCAGCGCGGCATCACCATCAACATCGCGCACGTCGAGTACGAGACCGACACCCGCCACTACGCCCATGTCGACATGCCGGGCCATGCCGACTACGTCAAGAACATGGTCACCGGCGCGGCCCAGCTCGACGGGGCGATCCTCGTCGTGTCGGCGCTCGACGGGATCATGCCGCAGACCGCCGAGCACGTCCTGCTGGCCCGTCAGGTCGGCGTCGACCACATCGTGGTGGCCCTCAACAAGGCCGACGCGGGCGACGACGAGCTGACGGACCTGGTCGAGCTGGAGGTACGGGAGCTGCTGACCGCGCACGGTTACGGCGGCGACTCCGTCCCGGTCGTACGCGTCTCCGGCCTCCGGGCCCTGGAGGGCGACCCGCGCTGGACCGGGGCGATCGAGGCGCTCCTCGACGCGGTGGACACGTACGTGCCCATGCCCGTGCGCTATGTGGAGGCGCCGTTCCTGATGTCCGTCGAGAACGTCCTCACCATCACGGGGCGCGGCACCGTGGTCACGGGGGCGGTCGAGCGGGGCACGATCCGCGTCGGCGACCGCGTCGAGGTCCTCGGCGCGGACACCGAGACGGTCGTCACCGGGGTGGAGACCTTCGGCAAGCCCATGGAGTCGGCGGAGGCGGGGGACAACGTGGCGCTGCTGCTGCGCGGGGTCCCACGGGACGCCGTCCGACGCGGCCACGTGGTGGCGGCGCCGGGCAGTGTGGTGCCGCGCCGCCGGTTCACCGCCCAGGTGTACGTCCTGTCGGCGAAGGAAGGCGGCCGCACGACGCCGGTCTCCACCGGCTACCGGCCGCAGTTCTACATCCGCACGGCGGACGTGGTCGGCGACGTCGACCTCGGCGTCACCGCCCTCGCGCGCCCCGGCGACACGGTCACCATGGCCGTCGAACTCGGCCGCGACGTACCGCTGGAGCCGGGCCTCGGTTTCGCGATCCGCGAGGGCGGCCGCACGGTCGGCGCCGGGACGGTCACGTCCGTGGGGTGACGGCCGCCGGCCCGCCGGCCGGGGCGAGCGGGGTGGGGGGACCGCCCCCCGCCCCGCTCGGCACAATGGGGAGGTGAACGAGAGCGCGAACGAGCAGATCCCCGTCGTGCGGGATGTCGATCAGGGTGTCGCCCGGCTCATGCCCGACGTCGACCGGGCGCGGGCGTGGCTGCTGACCGTCGACGGGGCGCCCCAGTCGTACGTCGACCTGGATGAGCCGGCGTATCTGGAGTTCGAGTACACGCGCCGGCTCGCCCACGTCCTCGACAGCGCCGCCGACGAGGGCGAGCCCCTCGATGTCCTGCACCTGGGGGGTGGGGCGCTCACCCTGCCGCGTTACGTCGCCGCCACCCGGCCCGGTTCGCGGCAGGAGGTGATCGAGGCCGACCGGGGGTTGCTGGCCCTGGTCGGGGAGCGGCTTCCGCTGCCGGAGGGTTCGGGGGTCGCCGTGCACGCGGCGGACGCCCGTGCCTGGCTGGAGGAGGCGCCGGAGGGGGCGGTGGACGTGCTGGTCGCCGACGTGTTCGGCGGCTCGCGGGTGCCCGCGCATCTGACCTCGGTCGAGTACGCGCGGTCCGCCCGGCGCGTCCTGCGGCCCGGCGGGCTCTATGCCGCCAACCTCGCCGACGGCACCCCCTTCGCCTTTCTCCGCTCCCAACTCGCCACGTTCGCCGCCGTCTTCCCCGAACTCGCGCTGATCGCCGAACCCGCCGTCCTGCGCGGACGCCGCTTCGGCAACGCCGTTCTCGTCGCCTCCGACGCGGAGATCGACACGGCCCGCCTGGCCCGCCGCGCGGCCGCCGACGCGTTCCCGGCGCGGGTGGAGTACGGCGCCTCGCTCGCCCGCTTCACCGGCGACGCCCGGCCCGTCCACGACGAGGACGCCGTGCCCTCTCCGGTACCGCCGGACGGGTCTTTCAGCATCGGGTGACACGCCCCGGCGAGGGCGTCGGGCGCCCTACGGCCGCGCAGGCGCGGCGGGGGCCGCGCGGGGGACGGCGCCCTCGTCAAGGCCCGTCACCCGCTTCGTACGCCGCGTCAGGTTCCGTACGTCCGGGACCAGCAGCACCAGCCCCGTCACCACCACGATCAGCGCCGCCGAACCCCACAGCGCCGACCCGCGCCCGAAGACGTTCTCCGCGGGGCCCGCGAGCGCCGTCGACAGCGGCAGCATCGCCGTCGAGCCGAAATAGTCGTACGCCGAGACCCGCGACAGCTTCTCCTCCGGGATCTCCTGGTGCAGCGTCGTCATCCAGGCCACGCCGAACACCTCGATCGCCGCTCCGCTGACGAACATGGCGACGGAGACCCCGACGACGTCCAGAGGCACCGCGAGCGCCGCCGAGGGCAGCGCGATCGGGAACACCCCCAGCGTCCCCACGAGCAGCATCCGCCGCGGTTTCCACCGCATCATCAGCAGCGCGCCGCACAGCATCCCCGCGCCGAAAGCGGCCAGTGCCAGCCCCCAGGGCCGGGCCCCGCCCAGATGGTCCCGGGCGACCAGCGGCCCGTACACGGACTCGGTCGCGCCGATCAGCGCCACCACGATGGAGAACTGCGCGACGATCGACCAGAGCCACGGGCGCCCGACGAACTCCCGCCAGCCCTCCCGCAGATCGGAGAGGAGACCGCCGCCCGGCTGCCGGGCGGCGATGTGACCGACGTCGAGGAAGGCGCGCAGCGCCCCGGCGACGGCGAAGGCCGCCGCGTCGATGGCGAGCACCCATCCCGGGCCGACGGCGGCGATCATCGCGCCGCCCAGCGCGGCTCCGCCGATCCCGGCGCCGTGCATGCCCATCCGGAAGAGCGCGAAGGCCCGGCTGACCTGTTCGCCGCTGACGCTGGACATCAGCATGCCCTCGGCGGCAGGACTGAAGAAGGCCTGGCCCGTGCCGCACAGCGCGGTCAGGGCCATCATCTGCCACAGCTGCGGGTCGCCGGTCAGGACGAGGACCGCGAACGCGCCCTGCGAGACGCAGTTGAGGGCGTTGGCCGCCACCATCACGCGGTGGCGGGGGAGGCGGTCGGCCAGGGCGCCGCCGATCAGCAGGAAGAGGACGAGCGGCAGCGTACGGGCCGCCGCCACGAGGCCCACGTCGCCGGCGTCGCCACCGGAGTGGAGGACGGCGAACGCCGCCGCGATCAGCGCCCCGTGCGTACCGAGGTTGGTGATGATCGCGGCGGCGGTCAGCAGCAGATAGTTGCGCCCCGCCCACTCGGGGCGGCGCGAGCGCCACCGGGACGAGGGAGCGGGAGGCGGCGGCGGGACGACCGGAGGGGAGGGGGGTGGGGCGGCGGGAGAGCTCACTGTGGGACTATCCCCGCCGCCGCCCCCTCGGACCAAGCGATTTACCGGTCAGGAGGTCGCCGGTGCCAGCCGCACGGTGGAGAGGATCTGCCGGATCACGGCGTCCGACAGTTCGTCCTTGACGTTGTCCGCGCCGTAGAGCACCCACGAGGAGAAGTCGCCCTGCGCGTTCTTGAAGGAGAACGCGATGGACTTCCCGTCCGCCTCGCACTTGTTCCGCTTCTTGATCCCGGGCGCGACCGCCGTCGACATGCTGCCCTTGAGGCCGGACTTGGTGGTGTACGGCACGGACTTGGTGATCTTGATGGTGCCCTTGGGCATGTGCTGCGCGTACCCGGCCCACACCCAGTTGCCGGCCTCGTTGAACGCGGCCTCGTCGGTGTTCTTGGCGCCCTGACCGCCCTTGGTGCCCACGCTGCTCAGGCCCCAGCTCTCGTCGGTGCCGTTCTTGTCCTCGTCGAACGTGCACCACTTGCTCTTGTACCGGGCGGGCGCCGACATCGTGACGACGGGGCTGCCGTCGTTCTTCTTCTCGTCCTCGAAGAACGTGACCGAGCCGGGCTTCAGCAGCTCCCACTCGGGCGGCACGTCGAACAGCGTGCCGTACTTGGGGTTGTGGACGACCTTCCAGCCCGGGATCGTCGGCTGGAGTTCGGCGTCGTCCCGCGGGTTGTCGAGGGCGGAGGAGGACGGTGAGGGGGGCTGGGAGGCCGACGTGGACGGCTTGGGGTCGTCCGCGACGGAGTTCTTGTCGTCGTCCCCGCCGATGACGAGGAAGCCGGTGACTCCCGCGGCCACGACCACGGCGGTCGCCGCCACGATCGCGATCAGCGTCGTCTGCTTCTTCTTGCCGCCGTCCGGACCACCGCCCGGCTGCACGGGACCCGGCATGCCGTACTGCGCCACGGTCGGCTGCTGGTACGGGTTCGGCTGCGGGTGTCCGGGCTGCCCCGGCTGCTGGGGATAGCCCTGAGGCGGCTGCTGCGGGTACCCGGGCTGACCCTGCGGCTGCGTCGGCGGCTGCTGCGGGTATCCCGGCTGCGGCTGCGTGGGCTGCTGATACGGGTTCGGCTGCTGCGGGTAACCCGGCTGCGGCTGCGTCGGCGGCTGCTGGTACGGGTTCTGGTTCTGGTCCTGCGGGTTCTGCTCGCCCCCGGGCGGCTGCTGTCCTGGCCACATGGCCAGTAACCATAGAGGTGCGGCGGGGACGCGGCTACGCCCGCCCCCGTCCTGACCCGCGCCCGCTCTCCGCCCGGGCCTGCGGGGACGGGGATGGTCATCGTGGCTACTCGCGGGTAACATTCGTGCATGAGCGCAGACCAGATGTCCGTCGGCGAGATGCTCGCCGCCACGGTTCCCATGGCCAGGACCCTCAACCTCGAGTTCCTGGAGACCACTTCCGAGCGCGCCGTCGTCCGCATGCCGGACCAGGCCGACTACCACAACCACGTCGGCGGCCCGCACGCCGGAGCGATGTTCACGCTGGCCGAGTCCGCCAGCGGGGCCATCGTCCTCGCCGCCTTCGGCGACCAGCTGAGCCGCGCGGTGCCGCTCGCCGTCAAGGCGGAGATCGGCTACAAGAAGCTCGCCATGGGCGTCGTCACCGCCACGGCGACCTTGGGCCGCCCGGCCGCCGAGGTCGTCGCCGAGCTGGACGCCGGCGAGCGCCCCGAGTTCCCCGTCCGGATCGCCATCACCCGCGAGGACGGCGCCGTGACCGGCGAGATGACCGTCGTCTGGACCCTGCGCCCGAACTCCTGACACCGCACGGGGGCTCGGGCGGCTACCGGCGCTTGCGACGTGCGTCCGCGTGCGCCGCGAGCGTGCAACACGGGCGGGGTCGGCTCCGACCTGCGCGAGCATGCGTCCGTGGGCGCCGCGCGCGTGCGCCGTACCGGCGTCCGGTCTCCGTCCCGTCACGGGCGCCCGGCTTCCCGCCCGCCGTCGGCGTCTGGCTCCGTCCCGCCGTCGGCGTCCGGCTCCGCCCGGCCTCCCGTGGGTCGTCACGGACGCCCCCGCACCTCTTCGGGTGCGGGGGCGGCCGTGTCTCGGGGCACTGCCCCGGAAACCGACGGGCCGTCACGCATAGTGCGCAGGACAGCCACACGGCATCCGCGCCCGCGAAGGAGCAGCCACCTTGTCCGACGTCCCGCCCCGTCCGCTGCCGTCCGCTCCCGCGACCTCCCCCTCGCCTTCCCCTCCGTCTGCGCTTCCGGCCTCGTCTCGGGCAGGGGACGGGGCCCGTGCGACCGGTGCGGCACGGACGCAGGAGCGGGCGCTGCCGCGGCGCGGGCTGCTGCTCCTGCTCGGCGGCGCCGCCGCCCTCGCGGCCGTCACCGGGGCGACCGCCGCCGCGGCCGCCCCCGCGCGCCGGCCCTCCGGTCCGGGCGGCGACCCGACCGACGGCGCGGCCCCCGAGCCGGTCCCCGACCGCGTCGCGGACCTGCTCGCCCGGCTCACCTTCGACGAGAAGATCTCCCTGCTGCACGGCGCGAGCGACCCCGAGAACCTCGGCCAGGCCGGTTACGTCCCCGGCGTCCCCCGCCTCGGCATCCCGGCGCTGCGGCTCGCCGACGGCCCCGCCGGGGTCCGGGTCCGCCGCACCGCCACCGCGCTGCCCGCGCCCGTCATGCTCGCCGCCGCCTTCGACCCCGGCCTCGCCCGCGACTACGGCCGGGTCCTCGGCCGCGAGGGCCGCGCCCTCGGCCAGGACGTGATGCTCTCCCCGATGGTCAACCTCATCCGCACGCCGTACGCCGGGCGGAACTTCGAGACCTTCTCCGAGGATCCCCTCCTCACCGCCGACCTGGCCGCCGAGCAGATCCGGGGCATCCAGGCCGAGGGGATGGTCGCCACCGTGAAGCATCTCGCCCTGAACAACCAGGAGAAGGACCGGATGACCGTCGACGTCCGGGCCGGGGAGCAGACCCTCCACGAGACCGAGCTGCGCGCCTTCGAGGCCGCCGTCGCCGCCGGGGCCGGCGCCGTGATGGCCGCGTACAACAAGGTCGACGGCTTCCACGCCACCGAGAGCCGGACGCTGCTCACCGACATCCTGCGCGACCGCTGGGGCTTCGACGGCTGGGTGATGAGCGACTGGGGCGCCGTCCACTCCACGGGCCCCGCCCTCACCGCGGGCCTCGACATGGAGATGCCCGGCGGCCGCCACTTCGGCACGCCCCTGCGCACCGCCGTACGCGAGGGCCGGGTCGCCGAGGCCGACGTCGACAGGGCGGTACGGCGGCAGCTGACCGTACGGGAGCGGTACGGGCTGCTCGGCGGGGCGACGACGGACGGGACGACGGCCGGGACACCAGACGGGCCGACGGGTACGGCCGGGGCCGCTGACGCGGCCGGGGCCGCGGGTGCCGGAGTCGCCGCTTCCCCCCTCCCGGCGCCGGAGCGGGCGAGGCCCCGGCGGGACGCCGCGGCGGGCTCCGCGTTCGCGCTGCGGGTCGCCACGGCCGGGGCGACCCTCCTCCGCAACGAGCGGGGCGCCCTGCCGCTGACCGGCGCCGCCGCCCGGTCGATCGCCGTCATCGGTCCGACCGGAGCCGTCCCGTTCGTCAGCGGCGGCGGCAGCGCCCACGTCGTCCCCGACGCGGCCAGCAGCCCGCTCGACGCCCTCCGGGAGCGGGCGGGCGACGACGCCACGGTCACGTACACCCTCGGCGAGGACGTGTTCGGCACGGCCCTGCCGGCCCTAGAACCGGCGACCGACCTGGACGGGGTCACGGTCGCCCCCGGCGCGACCTGGACCTACGAGGGCACGCTCACGGTCACGGACCCCGACGAGTGGACCTTCCTCGTCCACCACGGCGGAGCACGGCCGTCCGTGACCCTCGACGGAGTCGAGCTCTTCCCCGCGGCGCCCGGCCCCGGGCAGGTCTACGCCGGCGGCATCGCGGGCCGCGCCCCCGACGGCCTCCTCGTCCGCCGCACCGCCCGCACGCTCACCGCCGGCCCCCACCGCCTCACGGTCACGGCGCAGGGCGGCGCGCAGGGACAGGCGTTCCGGCTCCGCGCGAAGACGACGGCCGGACGCGCGGCGGACATGGCGGAGGCGGCGCGGGCGGCCTCGGCCGCCGAGAGCGTGGTGCTCTTCGCCTTCGAGGAGGCCACCGAGGGCCGGGACCGGTCGCGCCTCGCGCTCCCGGGCCGGCAGGAGGCCCTCATCGAGGCCGTGACCGCCGCCAACCCCCGGACGACCGTCGTCCTGAACACCTCGTCGGCGGTCACCATGCCGTGGCTCGACCGGACCGCCGCCGTCCTGCAGATGTACTACCCCGGGCAGGAGGGCGCGGCCGCCACGACCGCGGTCCTGTTCGGCGACGCCGAGCCCGGCGGCCGCCTCACCCAGACCTTCCCGGCCGCCGAGGACCGCCACCCCACGGCGGGCGACCCGCGCCGCTATCCCGGGGAGGGCGGAGCCGTGGAGTACTCCGAGGGCATCCACGTCGGACACCGCTGGTACGACGCCGAGGGCGTGGAGCCGCTCTTCCCCTTCGGGCACGGCCTCTCGTACACGACCTTCGTCTACGGGCGCCTGGTGGTCACACCGGCGCCCGCCTCCCCACCCGTACCGGACACGTCTCCGAACGCCTCGCCCGCCACGGCGGGGGGCGCGTCCGCCGAGGCCGGGCTCTCGGTCTCCTTCACCGTCCGCAACACGGGCGACCGGGCCGGCACGGAGGTCGCGCAGGTCTATCTCGGCCCCTCGCCCGACCTCGCGGCGCTGGGCGTGGACCAGCCCCGTCAATGCCTCGCCGGCTATCTCCGGATCGACCTCGAGCCCGGGGAGCGACGGCGGGTGACCGTGCCGTCAGCGCCCGGACCCTGTCCTCCTGGGACGTGGCACGGCACGACTGGGTCCTCGGCACCGGGCGGCGCACGGTCCGCGTGGGCTCCTCCTCGCGGGCACCCAGGCTCTCCGCCGACGTCACCGTCCGTTCCCGGTGAGCAGGTAGGCTTCCCCGGCGTGCGCGACGCCGCGCACGCCAACGACCTTGGGCCGACAGGCGAGCCCGGAGTTCACGGTCGATACGGGAGGAACTCGCGTTGCACGTCCAGGAATGGCTGGAGACGATCCCCGCGGTCGCCATCTACGCGCTGGTGGGAGTGGTGATCGGGCTGGAGAGCCTGGGCATTCCGCTGCCCGGTGAGATCGTCCTCGTCAGCTCGGCCCTGCTCGCCTCGCAGCACGGCGACATCAACCCGTACGTCCTCGGCGCCTGCGCCACCGCCGGCGCGATCATCGGCGACTCGATCGGCTACGCCATCGGACGCCGGGGCGGCCGGCCGCTGCTGGCCTGGCTGGGGAAGAAGTTCCCCAAGCACTTCAGCGAGGGCAACATCGCGCTCGCGGAGCGGTCCTTCGAGAAGTGGGGCATGTGGGCGGTCTTCTTCGGCCGCTTCGTCGCCCTGCTGCGGATCTTCGCCGGACCGCTCGCGGGCGTCCTGCGCATGCCGTACTGGAAGTTCCTCATCGCCAACGTCTTCGGCGGCATCCTCTGGGCCGGCGGCACGACGGCCGTCGTCTACTCGGTCGGTGTGGTCGCCGAGGCGTGGCTGAAGCGCTTCTCGTGGCTGGGCTTGGTCCTCGCCGTCGTGGTCGGCCTCACCTCGATGCTCGTCCTCAAGAACCGCGCCAAGAAGGCGGCGGACCGGGTCGAGGCCGAGCGGGCCGCGTCCGTGGCGGCCGAGTCGGCCCCGGCCGCCCCCACGGCCGCCGCCGCGGCGTCGACGAAGGAGCCCGTGCCGGTCGCGGAGTAGAAGCGGCGGCCGCCACGACCACGGCGGTACGACGAGGGGCGCGGCGCCGTGACGGTGCCGTGCCCCTCGCGCGTCAGTCCTCGTAGATCTCGGCGTGGGCCTTCGCCAGATGCAGGTACATCTCGGCGTTGAGCCGGATGCCGTCCCGCTCCTCCTGCGTCAGCTCGCGCCGGACCTTCGCCGGCACGCCCGCGACCAGCGAGCCGGGCGGCACCTGCATCCCCTGTGGCACGAGCGCCTGTGCGGCGACGAGGGAGCCGGCGCCGATGCGGGCGCCGTTGAGGATCGTCGCCCCCATGCCCACCAGGACGTCGTCCTCGACGGTGCAGCCGTGGACCGTGGCGTTGTGGCCGACCGTGACCCGGTCGCCGATCGAGACGGGGAAGCCGGGGTCGACGTGCACGGTGCAGTTGTCCTGGACGTTCGAGTCCTCGCCGATCGCGATCGGCCCGCAGTCGGCGCGCAGCACGGCGTGGTACCAGATGCCGGCGCGGGCGCCGAGCGTGACGTCGCCCAGCACGACGGAGGTCGGGGCCGTGAAAGCGGTGGGATCGATCCGCGGCTCCTTGCCGCCCACACCCTTGATCAACGCCTGCTCGGTCATCGTCCGCTCCTGATCGCTCGCTGTTCGGTCGCGCCTTGGGGCACCCTACGAGATGGCGTGCGCGCGCCCGCGGCCCGCCAATGGGCCGGTGGACGCGCCGGGGCGGGCGACCCGCGCCCGCACCCGTAACGGACATCACAACGCGCGTCGCCGATCGGTCGCGGCGGGGGCGACTACCGTGTGCGGGTGCCCAGGAACAGAAACACGTTCTCGTCTCTCGCCGGCCGACGGCGCCGCCTCGTGGCCCGCGTCGTGCGGGCCGGCTGGCGCTGGGCGCAGGAAGCCGGCGCCGTGACCGCCGAATCGCCGGGGCGCCTGCGGTTCCGCCGCATCGGCGCGGGAACCCGGCTGGCGTTCCCGCAGGGCACCGTCTTCGGCGAGCGCTGGATCGAGATCGGCGAGCACTGCATCATCGCCGAACAGGTCACCCTCACCGCGGGCATGATGCCCGGCCTCGACCTCGGCCCGGACTCCATCCTGACCCTCGGCGACGGTGTGGTCCTGGGCCGCGGCAGCCACGTCATCGCCGACACGACGGTGACGATCGGCTCGGAGACGTACTGCGGGCCGTACGTCTACATCACGTCCACCAACCATAGTTACGACGATCCGCACGTGCCGATCGGCAGGCAGTGGCCGCGCTCCGAACCCGTGGAGATCGGGCCCGGCTGCTGGCTGGGCACGGGCGCGGTGATCCTGCCGGGCGCGCGGATCGGCCGCAACGTCGTCGTCGCGGCGGGTGCGGTCGTACGGGGGGAGGTGCCGGACCACGCGGTGGTGGCCGGGGCCCCGGCCCGCGTGGTGCGCCGCTGGGACCCGGAGCAGGGCTGGCAGCCGCCGATCCGGACGCCGGCGCCGGTGCCGATCCCGGAGGGCGTGACGCCCGAACAGCTCGCCGCGCTCGCCGAACTGGAGCTGGCGGAGGCGGTCGAGGGCGAACTGAAGGACGCCCTCAAGGACGCCTGACCCCGCTCCCGCCCTCCCCCGGCGCGCCCCGCCGTCCCTCAGCCCGTCGCGAGCAGGACCGTCCCCACCAGGGCGAGACCCGCGCCCGCCGCCTGGACGGCCCGCAGCCGTTCCTTCAGGACTCCGCGCGCGGCGAGCGCCGTCACGACCGGGTAGAGGTTGGCGAGGACGGCGGCGATGGTGACCGGGCCGTTCTGCGCGGCGATCGAGTACGTGCCGTTGGCGGCGACGTCGGCCAGGCCGACGAAGGCGAGCGCCGGGAGGGCCGCCCACACGACCCGCATCCCGCCGTCCTCCGGCAGCGCCCGCCCGCCCCGCTTCACCGAGACGACCAGCGCGCCGCCGCCCACCAGGACGTTCGTGACGCGCTGGACGAACAGCGCCAGGAAGAGGCCGGTCAGCGTCGAGGAGGCCTCGGCGATGAGGGCCATCACGGAACCGAACCCGAAGGCGGCGACGAGCGTGAGCAGGACCGCCTGGCGCTGGACGGGCGCGCCGCGCAGCTCCGGGCCCCCGGCGAGGACGATGCCGAGGACGGCGACGCCGATCCCGGCGAACTGGAGCAGCCCCGGCCGGTCCCCGATCAGCAGCCCGACCGAGACCGGCACGATGACGCCGAGCGAGCCGAGCGGGGAGACCACACCCATGGGGCCGAGGGCGAGCGCCTTGTAGAAGGCGAGCATCGCGACGGGTCCGACCACGCCCGCCCCCACGGCGTACCAGAGGTCCGGGCCGATCTCCGTCCAGCCGCCCGTCGCGATCACGACCGCGCCGAGGACGACGACCGCGATCGACTGCGAGGCGACGACGACGGTCAGGGCCGGCATGCGCCGGGTGAGCAGTCCGCCGCCGAAGTCGGCCAGGCCCCAGAGCAGAGCGGTGGCCAGGGCGAACAGGGCGGTCATGGAATCCTCGCAGGGTGGGGGTCTCGCAGTACAGTGCGGTGTACAGGCGGGTACACCGCGGTACACCCCACCGTAGTTCACTCCTTTGAACTCTGTCATCCAAAATATTGGACGGAATGTGTCGGACCTCGATCAGCTCACGCAGTCGCTCGCCCGCAACCTGAAGCGATGGCGCAAGGAGCGCGGCTTCACCCTGGACGCGCTGGCCGGGCGGGCGGGCGTCAGCCGCGGCATGATCATCCAGATCGAGCAGGCCCGTACGAACCCCAGCGTCGGCACCACCGTGAAGCTCGCCGACGCCCTCGGGGTCTCCATCACCACCCTCCTCGACTACGACCAGGAGCCGCAGGTCCGCCTCGTCCCGCCCGGGCAGGCCGTGCGGATGTGGTCCACCTCCACCGGCAGCCACACCACCCTCCTCGCCGGCACCGAGGCCCGCGGCCCGCTGGAGCTCTGGGCCTGGACGCTCATGCCCGGTGACGGCAGCGCCTCCGACCCGCACCCCGACGGGACGACCGAGCTGCTGCACGTCACCCGGGGCGTGCTGACCCTCGTCGTCGAAGGGGCGGAGCACTCCCTTCCGGCCGGCACCTCCGCCGTCTTCGAGGCCAACGTGCCGCACGCCTACCGCAACGAAGGGGACGAGCCGGTGGAGATGACCATGGCCGTCTCCATCCCGCCCGTACGCTGAGACGCCCGAACCCGGCCGCCGCGCGCCTTGTTACCGTGCAGCCATGCGCGCCCCCATCGGTGACTTCGACGACGCCCGCCCCGCCCCCGAGTGCCTGGACCTGCTGACGGAGCCGGTCGCCGCCGCCGTCCGCGCCTGGCAGGGCGCCGTACCGGCCGAACAGCTGCTGTACGTGGACACGGACCCGGCGATCGCCGACACGGCCGTCTTCGTGGAGCACCACGGCCGGCGGCTGCTCGACCAGTCCGCGAACTGCGTGATCGTCGCCGGCACGCGCGGCGAGGTGACGACCCTGGCCGCCTGCGTGGTCCGCTCGGCGACCCGCGTCGACGTCAACGGCGTCGTCCGCAAGCACCTGGGCGCGCGCAAGGCGCGGTTCGCGCCGATGGACACCGCGACCGGGGACACCGGCATGGAGTACGGCGGCATCACGCCCCTCGGCCTCCCGGGCGACTGGCCCGTCCTGGTCGACGCCACCGTCGTCGACACCGACTGGGTCCTCATCGGCAGCGGCCGGCGCCGGGGGAAGCTGATCGTGCCCGGCAAGGCCTTCGCCGAGCTGCCCGGCGCCGTCGTCCTGGAAGGCCTCGGCGTCGCCGTCAGCTGAGGCGCGGGATCTCGATCGCGGGGCAGCGGTCCATGACCATGTCGAGCCCCGCCCCGCGGGTCCTGGCGTACGCCGCTTCGTCGATCACACCGAGCTGGAACCAGACCGCCTTCGCGCCGACGGCCACCGCCTCGTCCGCGACCTGCCCGGCGTGCTCGCTGTTGACGAACACGTCGACCACGTCCACCGGGAACGGGATGTCGGCGAGCGTGGCGTAACCCGGCTCGCCGTGCACCGTCTCGGCCTTCGGATGGACGGGCACGACCCGCTTGCCGAAGCGCTGCAGGACGGCCGCGACGCCGTACGCCGCGCGCGCCTCGTTCGAGGACAGACCCACCACCGCCCAGGTGTCGCCCGCGTCGGTCAGGATCCTCCGCACCGTGTCCGACTCTGTGGTCGTCGTCTCGCCGCTCATCCACTGCCTCCCGTGGCTCGTCACGTCGCCCAGCAGAACGAGCCCGGCCCCCGCATGATTCCCGGTCCTCCGCGAGCTGCCCGGCGGCCCCCCGGAAGGGGCCGGCGGGGACCGCCACGACGGGCGCATAGGGTGGCGGGATGCACGAGCAGTACCGCACGGTGGCCCGCGAGGGCGTGCACGAGACCGAGATCAACCGCTCGCGCTTCCTGTGCGCCCTGGCGCCCGTCGCGACCGAACAGGAGGCGCAGGCCTTCGTCGCACGCGTCCGCAAGGAGCACCCGACCGCCTCGCACAACTGCTTCGCGTACGTCATCGGCGCGGACGCCGGCGTCCAGAAGGCCAGTGACGACGGCGAGCCCGGCGGCACCGCGGGCGTCCCGATGCTCCAGATGCTGATGCGGCGCGACATGCGGTACGTCGCAGCCGTCGTCACCCGCTACTACGGCGGCGTGAAGCTCGGCGCCGGCGGGCTCATCAGGGCCTACGGCGGAGTGGTCGGCGAGGCCCTGGACGCGCTCGGCACCCTGACCCGGCAGCGCTTCCGCCTCGCCACCGTCACCGTGGACCACCAACGGGCGGGCAAGCTGGAGAACGACCTCCGGGCCACCGGGCGGGCGGTGCGCGAGGTGCGGTACGGCGAGGCCGTCGCCATCGAGATCGGCCTGCCGGACGCCGACGTCGAGGACTTCCGCGCCTGGCTCGCCGATGTGACGGCCGGCACGGCGACGCTCGCACTCGGCGGCGAGGCCTACGGCGACGCCTGAACGACGGGGGCCCCGACCGGGTGGTACGGCGAGGTCCGTGCGAAACGAGGGGCTCGGGCGCGCTAGCGTGGTCGCTGCCGAGCGGCGTCCCCCTCCGCGGGCGCCGCGCGCCACGACCCGGGACGGGAGAGCGCCGACACGGCCGGGGGCGGAGGAACGACGACGGAGGAGCGGCACGGATGCGGGGCGGGGGCACCACGGTGAAGACGACGCGGGGCGGGGCACGACGTTGAGGATTCTGCACACCTCGGACTGGCACCTGGGCCGCTCCTTCCACCGGGTCGGCCTGCTCGACGCCCAGGCCGCCTTCCTCGACCACCTGGTGCGGACCGTGCGCGAGCGCGAGGTGGACGCCGTCCTCGTCGCCGGCGACGTCTACGACCGGGCCGTGCCGCCGCTGCCCGCCGTCGAGCTCTTCGACACCGCCCTGCACCGGCTCGCCGAGGCCGGGGTCCCGACCGTGATGATCTCCGGCAACCACGACTCGGCCCGCCGCCTCGGCGTCGGCGCCGGACTCATCGGACGCGCCGGCATCCACCTCCGTACCGACCCCGCCGGGATCGGCACCCCCGTCGTCCTCACCGACACCCACGGCGACGTGGCCCTCTACGGCCTGCCCTACCTCGAACCCGCCCTCGTCCGCGAGCGGCTCGGCGCCACCAAGGCCGGACACGAGGCGGTCCTCACCGCCGCCATGGAACGCGTCCGCGCCGACCTCGCCACCCGGCCCGACGGCACCCGGTCCGTGGTCCTCGCGCACGCCTTCGTCGCGGGCGGCGAGCCCAGCGACAGCGAACGCGACATCACCGTCGGCGGGGTCGCCGCCGTCCCCGCAGGCGTCTTCGACGGCGTCGACTACGTCGCCCTCGGCCATCTCCACGGCAGCCAGGCCGTCACCCCCCGCGTGCGCTACTCCGGCTCCCCCCTCGCGTACTCCTTCTCCGAGGCCGGCCACCGCAAGACGACGTGGCTCATCGACCTCGGCGCCGACGGCGCGGTCGACACCGCCGAACGGATCGACTGCCCGGTGCCGAGAGCCCTCGCCCGCCTCCGGGGCCGGCTCGACGACCTGCTCGCCGACCCCGCTCTCGTACGCCACGAGGACGCCTGGGTGGAGGCGACGCTCACCGACCCCGTACGCCCCGCCGAACCGATGGCCCGGCTCACCGAACGCTTCCCGCACACCCTCCACCTCGTCTTCGACCCCGAGCGCGCCGAGGGCGACCCGCAGGCCTCCTACGCCCAGCGGCTGCGCGACCGCGACGACCGGCAGATCGCGGAGGACTTCGTCGCCCATGTCCGCGGCGGCGCGGGACCGGACGGATCCGAACGAGCCGTCCTCCACGGCGCCTTCGACGACGTACGCGTCGACGCCGAGCGGCGCGAGGTGGCCCCGTGAGACTCCACCGCCTCTCCGTCACGGCGTTCGGGCCCTTCGGCGCCACCCAGGAGATCGACTTCGACGCCCTGTCCTCCGCCGGGCTCTTCCTGCTCCACGGACCGACCGGCGCCGGCAAGACGTCCGTCCTCGACGCCGTCTGCTACGCCCTGTACGGCGCCGTGCCCGGCGCCCGGCAGACCCCCGGCGCCTCGCTGCGCAGCGACCACGCGCCGGCCGGGACGTCCACCGAGGTCACCCTCGAACTGACCGTGGGCGAGCGGCGGCTGGAGATCACCCGCAGCCCGGCCCAGCCGCGCCCCAAGAAGCGCGGCGGCGGCTTCACCACCGAGAAGGCCCAGAGCCGGCTGCGCGAGTACGACGCAACGACCGGCGAATGGAACGGCCTCAGCCGCTCCCACCAGGAGATCGGCGAGGAGATCACCCAGCTCGTCGGCATGAGCCGCGAGCAGTTCTGCCAGGTCGTCCTCCTGCCGCAGGGCGACTTCGCGCGCTTCCTGCGCGCCGACGCCGAGGCCCGCGGCAAGCTCCTCGGGCGGCTCTTCGACACCCGGCGGTTCGCGGCCGTGGAGGAGCGGCTGGCCGAGCTGCGCCGGACGGCGGAGCAGCGGGTACGGGAAGGGGACGAGCGGCTCCTCGCGCTCGCCCACCGGATGGCGCAGGCGGCGGGCGGCAGCGTCGTCGCCGAGCGGCCGGGCGAGCCGGGACTCGCCGGAGCCGTCCAGAGCTGGGCCGCCGTGGCCCGCTCCGAGGCCCGCGAGACGCTCGACATCGCGGGCGTGGCGGTCTCGGCCGCCGAGGAGCGGCAGGCCGCCGCCCGCCGCGCCCTCGACGACGAACGGGAGCTGGCCGACCGGCAGGCCCGGCACGCCGAGGCCCTGCGCAGGCAGCGGCAGCTGGAGGCGACCAGGCCCGAACGGGACCACTGGGAGACCGCCCTCGACCGCTCCCGCAAGGCCGGGGCCGTCGCCCCCGCGCTGAGCCTGCGCGCCGACGCCGAGCGCGACCACACCGCGGCGAGCACCGCACGGGAGCGGTCGCGCGGACAGCTCCCGGCCGACCTCGCCGACGCGGGCGCCGAGCAGCTCTCCGCCCTGGAGCGCCGGCTCCGCGAGGAGTTGGGCGGGCTGGAGTCCGCGCGGCGCGCCGAGCGGCGCGGCGCCGAGCTCACCCGGGAGCGCGAGGCCCTGGAGCGCCAGGCCCGCGCGGACGAGGAGATCCTGCAGGAGGCGGCCGGCTGGCTGGCGGGCTGGGAGCCCCGGCGCGCGGAGCTGGCCGCCCGCATCGAGTCCACCCAGGAGGCGGCCGCCCGCGCCGAGCATCTCGCCGGCCGGCTCGAACCCGCACGGCGCCGTCTCGCCGCGGCCCGCCGCCGCGACGACCTGGCACGGCGGACCGCCGACGCCGAAGGCCGCCTGACGGGGGCCCGCGAGGAGCGCAACGACGCCCACGAGGCCTGGCTCGACGTCAAGTCCCGGCGGCTGCGGGGCATCGCCGCCGAACTCGCCGCCGCGCTCACCCCCGGCGACCCCTGCCAGGTCTGCGGCTCCGCCGAACACCCCGCCCCCGCCCGCACCGGCGCCGACCACGTCGACCGCGCCACCGAGGACGCGGCCTACGCCGCCTTCGCCCGGGCGGACGAGGCCCGAGCGAAGGCGGAACGCGACCTGGCGGTCAGCCGTGAGGCCTGGGCGGCGGCCCGCGCCGACGTCCTGACCGGGCTGACGAGCCCCACGGGGGAGCCGGACGGCCCGCGCGCGACCGTGGGGGCGGCGCTCCGGTCCGCGACGGCGGACCCGGCCACGGCCCAGGCCGGCCCGCGTACGCCGGAGCACTCGTCCACGTCCGGCGCGTCGAGCGGCGGGGGCGAGGGGCCTCCCGCCGGGACGGCGGACGGCTCCCGTCCGGCCCGTGACACCGTGCCCGGGCAACGCGCCCCGGAAGGCGCCCCGGCGCACGACGACCCCACCGGCGCCCCCGACCCCGAGGTCGCCGAACTCGCCCGCGAGGTCGAGGAGCTGAGCCGCCGGTACGCCGAGGCGCGCGACCTCGCCGGACAGACGCACGACGCCCGCGAAGCCCTCGCGCGGGCCCAGCGGGAGTACGAGAAGAGGGTCGCCGCACAGCGCGAGGCCGAACGGCGGGTCGCCGCCCGGACCTCGCAGCGGGAGGCGCTCGACCGCGAACAGACCGGCCTGGACGCCGAAGTGGCCCGCGGCCGGGGCGAGTCCGGCACCGTCGCCGAGCACGCCTCGCGCCTGGAACGCAGGATCGCCGTCCTCCTCGACGCCGCCGAGACCGTACGCTCCGTCGAGCTCACCGCCGAGCGCCTGAAGGAGGCCGACGACCGGCTCGCCGACGCCGCCTTCCGCGCCGGCTTCGACACCCCTGCCGCGGCCCGCGCCGCCCTCCTCGACGACGGCGGGCACCGCGACCTCCAGCGACGGCTTGACGCCTGGCACGCCGAGGCCGCCGCCGTCGCCGACCGGCTCGCCGAACCCGGTACGGAGGCGGCCGCCGCCCGCCCGCCCGCCGACCCGGCGACCGCCGAGACCGCGCACACCGCGGCCGAACGGGCCCTGCGCGACGCCGCCTCGAACCTCGCCGCCCAGCGCGACCGGTGCGCCGAACTCGCCCGCCTCTCCCGCGAGGCCGACACCGAGGTCCGGCGGCTCGGGCCGCTCCGCGAGGAGTACGACCGCGTCGCCCGCCTCGCCGGGCTCACCGCCGGCACCTCCGCCGAGAACGAACGCAGGATGCGGCTGGAGTCGTACGTCCTGGCCGCCCGGCTCGAACAGGTCGCCGCCGCCGCCACCGCCCGCCTGCTGCGCATGTCCTCGGGCCGCTACACCCTCGTCCACTCCGACGCCCGCTCCGGCGGCAAGCGGGCGGGCCTCGGCCTCCACGTCGTCGACGCCTGGACCGGCCACGAACGGGACACCGCCACCCTCTCCGGAGGCGAGACCTTCTTCGCCTCCCTGGCCCTCGCGCTGGGGCTCGCCGACGTGGTCACCGACGAGGCGGGCGGCGTCCGGCTCGACACCCTCTTCATCGACGAGGGCTTCGGCAGCCTGGACGACCAGACCCTGGACGAGGTCCTGGACGTCCTGGACTCCCTGCGCGAGCGGGACCGCAGCGTCGGCATCGTCAGCCACGTCGGGGACCTGCGCCGCCGCATCCCGGCCCAACTGGAAGTGGTCAAGGAGCGGCACGGCTCGACCGTGCGGCTCCGTACCGGAGCATGACGCGGCCTACGGCAGCGTGCGGCGGTGTCAGCGGCTGATCGCGCGCCGGGGGAGCGGGGACGAGTACACGACGCTCGTGGTCACCGAGCCGAGCGTCATGACCTTGCCGGAGATCTCCTCCAGGTGCTGCATCGAGCGCGCGGCGACCTTCAGGACGAAGCAGTCGTCGCCGGTCACGTGGTGCGCCTCCAGGACCTCGGGCGTCGCCTCGAGCAGGTCGTGGAACGGCTTGTAGTTGCCGTGCGGATAGCGCAGTCGGACGAAGGCGAGGATCGGCAGGCCCAGCCGCTCCGGGTCCACCACGGCGGTGTAGCCGGCGATCACGCCGGTCTCCTCCAGCCGCCGCACCCGCTCGGTCACGGCCGACGCGGACATGGAGACGGCCCTCGCCAGCTCGGCGAAGCTGGCACGGCCCTGGCTCTGCAGCGCCTCGATGATGCGCCAGTCGGTGGCGTCCGGTGAATATCCGCTCATGAGCGACAGATAGCAGCCGAATCCCCGGCTGATCAAGCGGATACCGTGCGCTTCTCACGGTCCGGATGCGCCGACGCCGGGGGAACCCCGGCGTTCATGTCTGCGGGGGGCGGCGTCTCGTGCCGCCGCCCCCGGCGATCCGGCGGCCGCCTCAGAGGCGGGAGATCTCGTCCACCAGGTCGTCGAGGCCCAGCGGCCCCTGCGACAGGGCCGCCATGTGCCACGCCTTCGCGTCGAACGCGTCACCGTGCGCCGCCCGGGCGTTGGCCCGCCCCAGCAGCCACGCCCGCTCGCCCAGCTTGTAGCCGATGGCCTGGCCCGGCATCGACAGATAGCGGGTCATCTCGCTCTCGACGAACGACGGCGGACGGCTGCTGTGCTGCTGGAAGAACTCCTGCGCCAACTCCGGCGTCCACCGCTCACCCGGGTGGAACGGCGAGTCGGCGGGGATCTCCAGACGCAGGTGCATGCCGATGTCGACGATCACCCGGCAGGCGCGCATCATCTGCCCGTCGAGGTAGCCGAGCCTGCGCTCGGCGTCGGGCAGGAAGCCCAGCTCGTCCATCAGCCGCTCCGCGTAGAGCGCCCACCCCTCCGCGTTGGCGCTCACCCCGCCGATCGTCGCCTGGTAGCGGGAGAGCCGGTCGGCGACGTGCACCCACTGGGCGATCTGCAGGTGGTGACCGGGCACGCCCTCGTGGTACCACGTCGACACCAGGTCGTAGACGGGGAAGCGGGTCTCCCCGTCGACCGGCAGCCAGGTGCGGCCGGGCCGGGAGAAGTCCTCGGACGGGCCGGTGTAGTACGGCGCGGCGGCGCCGCCCGGCGGGGCGATCCGCGACTCCACCTTCCGCACCCGCTCGGCGAGTTCGAAGTGGGTGCCGTCGAGCGCCTCGATCGCCTCGTCCATCAGGTTCTGCAGCCAGACACGGACCTCCTCGACCCCCTCGATGTGGGTGCCGTGGACATCGAGATGGGCGAGCGCCTCCCACGGCCCGGCCCCCGGCAGGATGCGCTCCGCCTCGCTGCGCATCTCGCCGAGGAGGCGGTGGTACTCCGACCAGCCGTACGCGTACGCCTGGTCGAGATCCAGGTCGGTGCCGTTGAAGTAGCGCGACCAGCGCTGGTAGCGCTCACGGCCCACCGTGTCCGGCGCGCCGGCGACCGCCGGGGCGTACACATCGCGCATCCAGTCCCGCAGGGACGCCACGGCCTCGTTCGCGACCCGGCCGGCGGCGGCCAGCTCCGTACGCAGCTCGGGGTCGAGGGAATCGGGGCTCGCGGCCGCGAACTCCTCGAACCAGCCCGGGCCTTCGGCATCCGCGCCCGACCACTCGGTCAACTGCTCCACGAAGGTGGCCGTCGGCCGCGGGCCGCCCAGCAGCTTGCGCTCCAGGCCCAGGGAGAGCGAGGCGCGGTAGCCCTCCAGCGCCGCGGGGACCGCCCTCAGCCGCCGGGCCACGGCCTGCCAGTCCTCAGGCGTCTCCGTCGGCATCACGGTGAAGACCATGCGCACGCTGTGGGCGGGGGAGCGCATGTTGCTGACCGCACACAGGCCCTCGTCCGCGTCGTGGACGGCGAGTTCGGCCGTCAGGCGCTCCCGCAGCAGCCGGCCGCACCGGCGCTCGGCATCCGTGTCGGCGCCCGGCTGCCGCTCGGCGTCGTCGAGCAACGCCAGGGTGCGGCGGGCCAGTTCGGCCACCGCCTCCTGGCCGGCGGGGGAGAAGTCGGGAAGAAGGCCCGCGCTCTCCTTGACTCCCAGGTATGTACCGGTGATCGGGTCGAGTGCGATGAGTGCGTCGACGTAGGTGTCGGCGACCTGGCGGGGCAGCGCGCTGCTGGAAGTCTCTGGCATGGGACTCATCCTCCTGCCTCCACCGGCCCCGCGTCATCTCAATCGATCTCAGTCGGCTGACAAATGAGCGCTCTGGCCGGGCGGCAGGAGGGGGCCGCACTCCCACTGCTGGAAGATCAGCCGGGTCTCGACGCGGGCCACCTCGCGCCGCGAGGTGAACTCGTCCAGAACGAGTCGCTGCAGGTCGGCCGGGTCGGCGACGGCCACGTGCACCAGGTAGTCGTCCGGTCCCGTCAGATGGAAGAGCGCACGGGACTCCGGGATCGCCCGGATCCGCTCCACGAACGGACCGATCAGTTCGCGCCGGTGGGGGCGTACCTGGACGAGAAGCAGCGCTTCCAGCCCACGGCCGAGTTTGGCCGGATCCAGTCGTAGCTGGTGCCCGAGGATCACCCCGCTGCGACGCAGTCTGGCGACCCGGTCGAGGCAGGTGGAGGGCGCGACGCCGACCTCGGCGGCGAGCTCCCGGTAGGTGGTCCGTGCGTCGTTCTGCAGGAGGCGAAGAATGTGCAGATCGACCGGGTCCAGTACGACAGAATCGGCCATGCGGCGAACGTAGCACGGCGAATCCGCACTACCCTCCGGTATTCGTTCACAGTGCCGCCCATGGACTACGACGCCTCCACCCCCAGGGCTCTGGCCACCGAAGCCGTGCACGCCGGCCGCGAGGACCTCGCCGGCCTCGGCCTGCACGCCCCGCCGCTCGATCTGTCGACCACCTACCCGTCGTACGACACGCGGGCCGAGGCCGCGCGGATCGACGAGTTCGCCACCACCGGGGCCCGGCTGGACGGCCCGCCCGTCTACGCGCGCCTGGACAACCCCACCACCGCGCGCTTCGAGTCGGCCCTCGCCCGTCTGGAGGGCACCGACTCGGCCGTGGCCTTCGCCAGTGGCATGGCGGCGCTGACCGCGGTCCTGCTGGTCCGGGCGAGTCTCGGTCTGCGGCACGTGGTCGCCGTCCGGCCGTTGTACGGCTGCAGCGACCATCTGCTGAACGCGGGGCTGCTCGGCACGGAGGTCACCTGGACCGACCCCGCCGGCATAGCGGACGCGATCCGTCCGGACACCGGTCTGGTCATGGTGGAGACGCCGGCCAATCCGACGCTGGCGGAGGTCGACATCCGGGCGGTCGCCCACGCCTGCGGTTCGGTGCCGCTGCTGGTGGACAACACCTTCGCCACCCCGGTGCTCCAGCGGCCGGTCGAGGAGGGCGCGCGGATCGTGCTGCACAGCGCCACCAAGTACCTGGGCGGGCACGGTGACGTCATGGGCGGCGTCGTCGCCTGCGACGAGGAGTTCGCCCGCTCGCTGCGCCAGGTGCGGTTCGCGACCGGCGGCGTGCTGCACCCGCTGGCCGGATATCTGCTGCTGCGCGGTCTCTCCACGCTGCCGGTACGGGTACGGGCGGCGTCGGCGACGGCCGCCGAGCTGGTCCGGCGGCTCGCCACCGATCCGCGCATCGCGCGGGTGCACTACCCGCGGGTGGGCGGCGCGATGGTCTCCTTCGAGGTGTACGGAGACCCGCACGACGTGATCTCCGGGGTACGCCTGATCACGCCGGCGGTCAGTCTCGGCAGCGTCGACACCCTGATCCAGCACCCGGCCTCCATCAGCCACCGGATCGTGGCCGAGGGAGACCGGCGCTCGGCGGGCGTCAGCGACCGTCTGCTGCGGATGTCGGTCGGTCTCGAGGACGTCGAGGACCTGTGGCGGGACCTGACCCAGGCCCTCAGCGCTTCGCCGGCCGAGACGTCCCGTTCGGGACTTCTCCGTGCGGCGGACGGTTCCCCGGCCGAGCCGCCGCGAGCCGCGCGGTGATGACCAGGGTGCCCTCCTCGATCTGGTAGTCGAGGGGCAGGCGCAGCGCACGCATCGCCGCGACCATGCCGGTGTTGGAGGACTGCGTCACGGCGTAGACGCTCTCGCAGCCCGCCTCGACGGCCATCGCGACCAGTCGGCCGAGGAGTTCGGAGCCGATGCCCCGGCGCTGCCAGTCGTCCTCGACCATCAGGGCGACCTCCGTCTCGTCGCCGTCCCAGAGCAGGTGGCCGAGGGCGACGAGGCGGCCCGAGGCGGTCTGCGCGGTGAGCGTACGGCCGAAGCGGGGGCTGAGGAGATGGTGCAGATAGCGGTCGGCATCGCCCACCGGCCCGTGGTAGCGGAGGCCCAGCGTGCGCTCGGAGCAGCGGTCGTGCATGGCCCGCGCGGCGACGGCGTCCCGCTGGTCGGCGCGGCGGACGGTGATCTCGCTGCCTTCGGGCAGGGTCAGCACGTCCTGGCCGCGGGGCATGCGCGGGCCGAGCCGGGCGTCGAGTTCGACGAGCGCCCGGGCCCGGGCGAACTCGCTCGGCGTGAACGGCAGATAGGGCCGCTCGATGGTGATCGCCCCGCCGTGCGGATCGCGCAGCCGCATCACCGTCTCTTCGAGGACGCCCTCGACGGGGGCGGTCTCGCCGGTGGGCCGCCCGCTCAGGGAGACGGCCGGCAGCGAGTGGATGGTGCAGCGGCCGAGGAGCTGGCGCAGGGCGAGGGGGAGTTCGGCGGCGTCCAGGGCGGTACGGGTGGCGAGGCCGAGCAGCCGGGTCGGGGTGTCCACCAGGTCGTGGGCGTCCGCCCGTTCGATCCAGGTGCCGCTGCCGCCGGCTGCGGCGATCTCCCGGCCGAGGTGGCCGGCTTCGAGGGTGCCGGGCGCGCGCAGCAGGAACTCGTCCACCGTGCCGTCGGCCAGCGGATGGGTCTGGAGGGTGAGGATGTCCACCTGGTGGCGGGCCAGCGCCGTGCACAGCGCGGCGAGGCTGCCGGGGGTGTCGCGGACCGTGGTCCGCATCCTCCACAGGGCGGTGGCGACGGGTTCGGGGGCCGGGGCGTTGTCCTCGCTCCGCGCCGGCGGCGGGGCCGCCCCGCCGCCGGTATCGACGGCGGGCGGCGCATGGCCGCGACGCCGTGCCCACCATGTGTGGAAGGCGGCGGTGGCGACCAGCGCGATCGCCGAGAACACCAGCATGAACGGGCCTTCGGCGCCCCGGACGACGGTCTTGGCGATCGTGTCCGCCACCACCACGGCCGTGAACAGGGCTGCCAGCTCGATGAGGTCCTGCCGCCAGTGGTGGGGACGACGGGCACTCTTCGCGGACGTCACATCAGTCATGACCTCACTGTGACCCAACGGTGTTGCGTGATCACGAACGATGTGTGACTGACGGGTTAAGCGCCATTCTGCGGGATTAGTGACTGTTTTCAACCACTTGCGTTCTCGACTGATCGGCCGCGCGGCGGATCCTGACAGCACCCGGACGGCGCCCGGTTTCGCACCCTGCGGAAGCGGCCCCCGCCGTCACCCCCGTCCGGCGAGGGCACGGTGCAGCCGCTTCGCCTGTACGACCAGCTGCGAGGAGCCGCGTCGCGCCGCCACCGTGTCGAGTCCCGGTATCTCCTGGGTGGCGCCGCACCGCTCGGCGCACTCCGCCGCCACCGCCAGCACCTCACCGAGGGCGCGCGCCGGCTTCTCCGCCGCGAGCAGCCCGGGCAGCACGCCCGCCAGGACACTCCACACCGTGGCGTAGGCGCCGGTCGCGGCGGCCGTCCGGCACGCCTCCGCGAGCCGATTGGCCTTGACCTCGCCCTCGCTCACGAGACGGGCCAGTTCGGCCCCGAGACCCGGCCCGTCCAGCTCGCCCCGCGCGGCCAGCACGAGCAGCGCGTCCACGGCCGTCAGCCGGTCCTCCGCGTGCCGGGCACCCAGACCGATCGCCAGGGCGAGACGCACCGCGGGTCCGACCGGCCCGTCCGACTCGGCCAGCGCGGTCAGCCCCCGGTTCACCCCGCGCTCGGCCCACGCCGCGCCGCCGGCGAGGGACGGAAGCAGCCACGCGGCCAGGGTCTCCCGGTCGTCCGGCAGCACCGCCGCCCAGTTCGCCTGCCCGTCGGTCCAGTGGGCGCAGCGCCGGACGCCCTCGGAGAGCCGCCCGCCCAGCCACTGGAACGCGGGCGGGAACTCCTCGCGTACGGCTCGGCGCTCCCGGATCCGCAGGACGAGACGGTCGGCCAGCCACCACCGTCCCGTCGCCGTCTCCTGGCGCCGGGTCAGGAACCGCACCCCCGGGGCCAGGGACGCGTCCGACTCCAGCCAGTCGGCGAGCCGCTCACCGGCCCGGCTGCCGAGCGCCGCCCCGCGCGCCGCGGCCTCCCGCGCACCCGGGTCGGCCTTGCGGAGCCGCAGCAGGGCCTGCGCGAGGTCCGCGGGCGCCGGTTCGACGCCCGCCTCCTGGTAGGCCCGCAGCCGGTCGGCCAGCTCCCGGGGCGCGACGGCCCCGGTGTGCCACGTGGGTGCGGCGAGCAGGAACGGCAGCCGGCCGGTGGTGATCAGCTCGGCCACTTCCCAGAGCCGGGCGTCGATCACCCCGCCGAAGGCGAGATGGGTGCAGGAGGTCGTGCCGTGACGCCTGGCCCGGCCGGCCTGGACGACCGACTGGTCCACGGCGCCCAGGAGGGCGGCGAGCACGACGTCGATGCCATGGGTGGAGTGGTCGAAGTAGTTCGACCGGCGGCCGGCCTGGTGGTGCCCCAGCCAGAAGCTGCCGGCGAAGGCCGCCGCGACCGCTTCCGTGAGCGCCGCGCGGTCCCGGTGTGCGTGCCGGACGAGCCCGTCCAGCGCCCGCTCGAACTCCTCCGCCGTCCTGGTGCGGCCCTTGGAGAGCGCCACCAGGTCCTCGACCAGCTCGGCGACCGACTCCGCGGGCGGCGCCACCGGACGCGGTACGGGCACGGGCGGCAGGATCTCCTCGTACGCGCCGTCGGCGTCCTCGTCCGGAAGGCCGCCGAACAGTTCCTCGGCCGCCTCCCGGTGCCCGGGGTCCAGCCGCGCCGCCGCGCCGGCCAGTTCCAGCCGCACCTGCTCGTCCACCGCGCCGAGGTGGCGGCCCACCAGCTTCAGGGCCCGCTCTTGAAGGCCGTTGTCCTCGTGGCCGAAGGCGTCCGCCACGACCGGAAGGAGCTCGGCGGCCGCAGCCGGGTCCTTCCTGAGCACTTTGGTCAGGAGGGTCAGCTGCGCCCGCACCAGCTTCTTCTCGGTCCGGAAGAGCACCGGGCCGGACATCTCGGCCAGCTCCCGGACGGACAGCGCGCCCTCGAGCGCGAGCTCCGCGAGGATCTGCTGGGCGTAGCCCGCGACCGGCGACGGGGCGTCGGCCGCCATCCCGGTCCACTCCGCGACCCGGCCGCTCCGCTCCCGGCCCGTGGGGCCGAGGAGTTGGAGCAGGGAGAGCGGGAAGCGCAGGTCACGCGGGCGTCCGCCGCGCAGGAGGCGAGCGACGCAGCCCTCCAGCAGCGTCTCGCGGTCGAGCAGTCCCTCCGCGGCCAGCGCGGCGAGCGCCGTCGGCCAGTGGCCGGAGTTGTCGGAGTCGTTCCACCAGGTGAGGGGGTCCGGCGTCTCGCCGAGCTCGAAGAAGCGGGGCACCAGCACCGGCGTCTGCGGATCCCTGCGCAGCCGGTCCAGGAGGCCGTCGCCGGCCACCGCCCGGGTCCAGCCCGTGACATAGGCGTCCGTCGCCGGCACCGGACAGCCGGAGAGGACGACCAGGTCGTGGACGAGTGCGTAGCCGTTCTCCACCACGGCGGGCCGCTCGGCCAGCCGCTGCGTCACGTCCGCGAGCCATGCCGGATCCCGGTCGGCGAGGACGGTGAGGAGGAGGGAGCCGTCGCGGGAGCCCCAGTCCATGAGGTCACGGCCCGCGATCCAGGCCGCGGCCGCGGCGGCCCCGGTGTGGCATCCGGCGCCCGCGACCCGCAGGGTGCGGCGGATCCCGGCCGCCTCGGACCAGCGGCTCCAGTCCCACCCGCGCACCTCCGTGCGCAGCAGCTTCAGCTCCCCCAGCACGGTCTTGCGCGCGGCCGCGTCCAGCGGCTTCAGCAGCCCCGGCACCTCTGCGACCCTGCCCTGGCGCACCGCTTCCAGCAGCCGCTCGACCGCCACGGCCTCGCCCGTCGCCCCCGCCGCCACGGCTTCTCCCGTCGCCCCCGTGGCCGGGTCCGTACCCGGCGCCCCTGCCGTACCCGTCATCCCCGCCGTCCCCGTCTTCTCCGTCGTGTCCGTCATCGCGTGCCTCCGGCGACCGTCTCGCCCCGCCTGACCATCCGCACCGCCAGGGCGTGCTTGCACGGACCGCGCCGGCCGCGGTAGTCCGCCCACCACTGGCAGGTGCAGCTCAGCGCCCCGCCCGACTCCCGGACCTGATAGCGCCGTTCGCCCGAGGCGACCGTCGCGAGGACGCCGTCGAGGACGACCGCGCCTTCGGCGACCAGCGCGCGAGCGGCCACGAGACGCGGATTGTGCCGCTCGGCGCGGTCCGCGTCGTAGGGCAGCTCCCGGTGGAAGTAGGCCGCGTCGGCGACGTCGTACCCCACCCGCCCCGCCGTCCCGAGCCGGGTCAGGGCCGCACGCACCCGCTCCACCGTGACCCCCGCCTCGGCGGCCAGCTCGGCCGGGTCGATGCGCGGCTCCCAGGCCAGCAGGACCGACACCAGCTCGGCGTCCCGCTCCGCCTCGGGGGTGGCGAGCGCCTCCAGGACCCCGCCCTCCCCCGAGAAGCCCCGCGAGGCGTCCGGCGAGAGGGTGAGCGTCAGGCGCATACCCGGCAGCGTCAGTTCCCAGGCGCTCGCCGTCGCGACCCCGTCCGGCACCGGTCCGTACACCCGCAGCGCCGTCGCGTGCCGCAGCACCCGCTCCAGGGCCGCCAGCCGGTCAGGCCCCGGCAGGCAGACCGCGCCCGCGACCGGCCGGGCGGTCGGCCGCAGCGTCCTGCCGGACTGGACCACCCACAGGGGCCCCCGCCCCCGTGCCTGCGAGCGGGGCAGCGACCGCAGGAACCGGACGGCCTCGGCGCCGGTCAGCTCGGCCCGCAGATCGAACCCGGCGGACGCCACCTGCGCCTCGGCGAAACCGCGCAGCCAGCGGTCCGGCAGCGGCACCTTCTTCTCCACGACCGCGCCTCCGAGCGTGGTCACCGCCAACTCCTGCGGGCCGACCCGAAGATGCAGCGGATCGTCCCCCGTCATCCGGGACAGGGCCTCCCGCAGCGGATTGTTGACGTCCACATTGGTCGTGCCGTGGCCGGTCTCGGCTCCGTCAAGTCCCTCGCTCAGCACGTCCAGCCGGGCGTACACCCCGCCGCAGCCGGAGAACGACTCGAAGCGCAGCCGGTCCCCGTTCCCCGTCACGACCGGGTCCAGCGACCCCGGTCGTATCCGCTGGTAATAGCGGGCGGCCGCCACGTCCGCGACCGCGAGCAGGCCGCGCGCCGCGATCTGCGGGGACGTCAGGAACCCGGCGAAGAAGCGGGGGTGGGCCTCGGCCCCGGCGGGCGTCAGCCCCCCGGAGGTCTCCAGGCCGAGCTGCCGCCCGCCCCCCAGGGTCTCGAGGGCGGACGGGCGTGCGTAGGCGAGCGCCTGTACGGATCGCGTCATGCGAAAGACGTTAGGACCCACCACTGACAATCGGCCGTGGCGCTCACTGCCCGACGCGCCCCGGCTGGAGCACCTTGGCGAACAGCACCGTTCCGCCCTCCGCCCGCAGCCGCACCGTCAGTTCGCCGCTGTGCCCGTCGATGTCGACCTCGCCGAAGTACTGCGGGCTCTCCATCGGCGAGACGTTCGCCCGCTCGGGCGCCCGGACGAAGACGCGCTCGGGGCCGAACGTCGAGTCCAGCCGGTTGGCGGGGAAGCCGCCGGCGGCCAGCGGGCCCGAGACGAACTCCCAGAAGGGCGCGAAGTCCTGGAAGGCCGCCCGCTCCGGCGCGTAGTGCTGCGCCGAGGTGTAGTGCACGTCGGCGGTCAGCCACAGCGTGCCGGTGATCCGCCGGTGCTTGACGAACCGGAGCAGCTCGGCGATCTGAAGCTCCCGGCCCAGCGGAGCGCCCGGGTCGCCCTGGGCGATCGCCTCGATGTCGGTGGCGCCGTCCGGGACGACCAGGCCCAGGGGCATGTCCGCGGCCAGGACCTTCCACACGGCCCGCGAACGGCTCAGCTCCCGCTTGAGCCAGGCGAGCTGTTCCGCGCCCAGGATGCCGGTGGTGTCGTCCGCCTGCCGTCCCGGCGAGTTGGCGTTGCGGTACGAGCGCATGTCGAGGACGAACACGTCGAGCAGCGGCCCGTACCGCACCACCCGGTGCATCCGTCGCTCGGCGCCGCCCTGCCCGGTGCCACCGCGCGTGGTGGCACCGGGCAGCGGGAAGTACTCGCCGAACGCGCGCGAGGCACGGGCCGCGAGCACGTCGACGTCCTTCTCGGTGTACCGCGCGTCGTCCAGGATCTGGCCGGGGTACCAGTTGTTGCGGACCTCGTGGTCGTCCCACTGCACGATCGACGGCACCTGCGCGTTGAACGCCCGTACATGGTGATCGAGCAGGTTGTAGCGGAAGTTGCCGCGGTACTCGTCCAGGGTCTCGGCGACCTTCGACTTCTCCGGGGTGATGACGTTCCGCCATATCCGTCCGTCGGGCAGCGTCACCGTCGGCTGGAGTGGCCCGTCGGCGTAGATCGTGTCACCGCTGCAGAGGAAGAAGTCCGGGTCCAGCCGGCGCATCTCCTCGTACGCGCGGCAGCCGCCGATGTCCGGGTTGATGCCCCAGCCCTGCCCGGCGATGTCCCCCGACCACAGGAAGCGGACCCCGTCGCGCCGCCGCGCCGGAGCCGTGCGGAAGGTGCCGACGACGGGCTCGCCGGTACGGCGCGGGTCGTCCGGGTCCGCGAGGGTGACGCGGTAGTGGATCTGCTCACCGGCCGGCAGCCCGCGCAGGGCGGTCGTCCCGGTGAAGTCGCTGCCCGGGCCGAGCAGTGGCCCGACATGGCGCTGGCGACGGCGGAACGAGGCGTCGGCGGCGGTCTCCACGATCATCCGGGCGGGCCGGTCCGACCGGATCCACACGAGGCCGGAGGAGGCCGTGACACCTCCGGTCTGCACGCCCCAGCCGGCCCGGGGCCGTCCCGACAGGGCCAGCGCGGGGGCCGGGACGGCGCCGCCCAGCGTGAGCGCCGCGGAGGCGGCGAGCGTGCCGCGCAGCACGCTGCGGCGGGCGGGGGAGGACGGGCTCGGGGACGGTTCGGGGAGCGGGTGGGCGGGCGGGCCGGGGGTGCGGTGCGACATGGAGGTCTCCAGGGCCTGTGCCGGGTGGGGTGCGAAGTGCCGCCCCCTGCCTAAGGGACCGGAGCGGCGCGTACGCGAACCACGCGTGAACAACGCGGAGTCCGCCCCACCCGCCCACGGCACCGGCTCGCACGCCGTCCGGCACCCCCGCCCCGGTCCGACGGCTCAGCCGCCCCCGCCGCTCCCCGCGCGTGCCGCCCCGCCGACGCCCGCTGCTTCACGCGCGCGTGCCGCCCCGCCGGCGCTCGCCGCTTCACGCGCGCGTGCCGGTCAGCGGCTGCCGTCCAGGAGCACGCGGGCGACGAGGGCCGGGTCGTCGTTCATCGGGACATGGCCGCAGCCGGGCAGGCGGACGAGCCGGGCGCCCGGGACGGTGTGCTTGGCGCGCACCCCCTGGCGGCGCAGCAGGAGCCGGTCGCGGGTGCCCCAGGCCACGGTGACGGGGACCCCGGGCACGTCGTCGCCGAACAGCACGCTCCGGCCGGCCGCCAGGGTCTGGTGGAAGCCGGTGGCCTCGCGCAGGGCGAGCGTCTCGGCGACCACCGCCTCGGGTGAACGGCGCCCGGGCCGCGCGTAGATGGTGCTGGTCAGCGCGGTCCGACCGGCCGCGCTCCGGGAGAGGCGCTCGATCACGGGGACCGGCATCGACAGTGCCGCGACGCGCATGGCGCGCAGGGTCCCGAAGGCGTACCGCCGCTCCCGCTCCGACCAGAACCCGGCAGGGGAGAGCGCCGTCACCGAGCGCACCAGTTTCTCCCGGCCGAGTTCGAGGGCCAGGAGCCCGCCCAGGGAGTTCCCCGCGACGTGCGGCCGGTCGATCCCGAGGGCCGCGCAGAAGGCGCCGAGCACGGGCACGACGGTCGACAGGTCGTAGGCGTACCCCTCCGGCAGGGCGGGGGAGGTGCCGAAGCCCGGAAGGTCGACGGCGATCACGTCGCGCTCGGTGGCGAGGACGTCGAGGACCGGCTCCCACGCCTGCCAGTGGTGGCCGATGCCGTGCAGCAGGAGCAGCGGCTCGCCCGCGCCCCTCCGCTCGTATGTCAGGGAGACCGTGCGAGGCCCCCCGGGGGACCCGGCCGTGAACGAGATCTGTGCGGTCATGCGCCTGCTCCCTGTCGTCGACATCTCTTAGACGTCCTGTCAGCAAGAATTACCGGTCGGTAGCCACGAGTTCAAGGGCGCGGACGGAACTGGACACGCCCGGCCCCGGTCGGCTGGGATGGGGGAGTGGCGACCGAGACCCCGACAGACGTGTTCGAAGAGCACCGGCCGATGCTCACCGGCGTCGCCTACCGCATGCTCGGCCGCGCGGCCGACGCCGAGGACGTGGTCCAGGAGGCCTGGCTGCGCTGGTCGGCCGCCGACCGCTCCGAGGTCCGGGAGCCGCGCGCCTATCTCGTACGGATCACCACCCGGCTCGCCCTCGACCGGCTCCGCCAGATCCAGGCTCGCCGCGAGTCCTACGTCGGGCCCTGGCTGCCCGAACCCGTCGTCACCGATTTCGGGCCGACCGTCCCCGACACCGCCGAACGCGCCCTGCTCGCCGACTCCGTCTCCTTCGCGGTCCTCGTCGTCCTGGAGTCCCTCTCGCCCCTGGAGCGCGCGGTCTTCGTGCTCCGCGAGGCCTTCGGCTTCCCCTTCGCGGAGATCGCGGCCGCCCTCGACCGCTCCGAGGCCGCCGTCCGCCAGCTCGCCGGGCGGGCCCGCCGCCATGTCGACGAGGGCAGGCCGCGCTACGACGTCGACCCGGCCGAGCGCCGCGACCTCACCGAACGCTTCCTCACCGCCGCGGCCGGCGGCGACCTCGAAGGGCTCCTCGCCCTCCTCGCCCCGGACGTGCGACTGGTCGGGGACAGCGGGGGCAAGTCCAAGGCGCCGCGGCGGATCGTCGAGAGCGCCGACAAGGTCGGCCGTTTCCTGCTCGCCGTGGCCCGGGACGCCGAGACCGTCTACGAGCTCCGCTTCCTGGAGGCCAACGGCGCTCCCGCGCTGCTCACCCTCGTCGACGGCGCGCCCGACGCCCTCCTCCAAGTGGAGGTACGGGACGGGTGTATCCAGTGCGTCTACATCGTCCGCAACCCCGAGAAGCTGCGCGCCCTGACGGCCGGCTGACCGACCGCGCCTCCGCCCTCCGCCCGGCGCTCCCGGCCCTCCGCCGTCTGCCCTCGCGCCACCGCCCCGCGCCTCGCGCGGCCCGGAGCCGCGAGCCCCCCGCCTCGCCCTCGTGGCGTGCGCACCTCACGCGGGCGCGAACGTCCTGTGAACGATCTACGTCAAAGGGCCCCTTTCCCGGGCATCGGGCGGAGCATTGGTCTTGACCAAGGGGGTGGGCCGCTTTATGGTCGCAGAGTTAGTGCAGGAACCTTTAATAAACAAGGGCGCGGAAAAACCGCCGCGGGACACGGCGAATTGCGGAGGATCAGGGTGGGGACCACGCAGCTGGAATCGGTGCCGGAGCCTAAGTACTGGCACCTCAAGACCGTGATCGGCGAAGCGCTCGACTCCGACTTCGCGGTCGGGGAGATCCTGCCCAACGAGCGGGAGCTGGCCGCACGCTTCGGCGTCGCCCGGGCGACGCTCCGCCAGGCGCTCGAACAGCTGGAGCTCGAAGGCCGCCTCCAGCGCCGCCGAGGCGTCGGCACCACCGTCGCCCCGCCCCGCGTGGGCGTGGACGTCTCCACCACCCAGCACACCTGGCCCGGCGTCGCCGAGGAGACCTGGCAGTCGATGGACTGCACCCTCGCCGCCGCGCCCGCCGCCGTCGCGCGGCTCCTGGACATCGAGCCCGAGGCGCCGGTGCAGATCGTGCGCCGCCTGCGCGTGACCCACGGGCAGCCTGTCGCCGCCGAGCTGCTGTACGTACCGACGGGCTCGGTGCCCGAGCTGGGCGAGACCGGCGACCCGACCGGACCCGCCCGCGCCCGCGCCGTACTGCGCGAACTGCAGCGCCTCGCCCTGGACGGCCAGGACCGCTCCGTGGAGCTGGGCTCGGCGCGCGCCGACGACGCCAAGGAGCTGGACCGCCTGCCGGGCGCCCCGGTCCTCCTGGTGACGACCCGCTATCTCTCCGGCGGCCGTACCGCCGCCGTCTCCGTCGCCACCTACCGCGCCGACACCTGCCGCCTCACCTTCGGCGACTCCGTCGACCTGGTCATGGCCTCCTGACAGGACGCCGCCCGGACCCGATCCGATCCCGAGCCCGTGAGGGCGCCGCACCGGCGGCGTCCGCACGGGCTCGCGCCGTAGGCAGCCCCCCGGTACACCCCCGGGCGCTCAGCGGCGGCCGGTGGCCGTGCCCTCCACCGCGAAGAGCTGTTCCTCCACGTGGTCCAGGGCCAGCCGGAGGGCGCCGGTGCCGACCGCCGAGTCGCCCAGGAGGGAAAGGGCCACCCGCGGCGGGCGCAGGCAGAACCGCGCCAGCTCGTCGCGGAGCGGCTGCAGCACCCCGTCCAGGCCCGCCGCCCAGCCGCCGATCACCACCAGCTCCGGGTCGAGGGCCAGGACCAGCGCCGCCACGTCGTGGACCAGCCGCTGGGTGAAGCGCTCCACGGCCGCCTGGGCTCGGGCGTCACCCTGTCGGGCGAGCGTGAAGACCTGGGCGACGGCCTGCTCGTCGAGCGGGTGCAGCGGCTCGTCCGTGGTGGACAGCAGGTGCTCGGGGGTGACCCCCCGGCCGAGCAGGTGCAGCGCTCCGATCTCCCCGGCCGCCCCGCCGTACCCCCGGTGCAGCCGTCCGCCGATCAGCGAGCCGGCGCCCGGGCTCAGTCCGGCCAGGACGAACACGATGTCGTCGGAGTCGGTCGCCGCGCCCTTCCAGTGCTCGGCGACCGCGGCCGCGTTGGCGTCGTTCTCCACGAGCACCGGGCAGCGGAAGGAGCGCCGCAGCCGTTCGCCGAGCGCGAGGCCGGTCCAGCCGGGCAGCGCCGTGCCGAGCCGCACGGTGCCGTCCGCCTCCACGATCCCCGGCGTACCCACGCCGACGGCCCGCAGGTTGGACCGGGGCACGCCGGCCTTGCGCAGCACGTCCGCGACGACCGTACGGACCCGCTCCAGGCGCTCGTCCTCCGGAGCCGACTCCGACACGTCCCGCGCCCCGGCGCCGATGATCCGGCCGTCCAGACCGGAGATCAGCGCGGCGACCCGGTGCGGCCCGATCTCGATGCCCAGCAGATGCCCCGCCTCGGCCCGGAACCGGAACCTCCGGGCAGGCCGGCCCTGCCGCCTCGCCTCGCCCTCCTCGGCCGCCGCCTCGACGACGAGCCCCGCCACGATGAGTCCTTCGACCACGCCCTCGACCGTCGGGCGCGACAGGCCGGTGATCCGGGTCAGATCGGTCAGCGTGAGCGCGTCGGCGCCCCGCAGGGCATGGAGTACCACCGCGGAGTTGATCCGCCGCAACAGCGATGGATCTCCGCCGGTCAGCCGCCCCACCGTGTGTCCTCCCAGCTCGTACGCATGTCTGCCGGATGGTACTCAATGGACCGGAGGGCAGCGAGCGCCGCCCGGGCCCACCTCCGTCACGAGGTCACGACGCGAGGGCGACCTTCCCGCCCGAACGGCCTCCGCGCCCGGACCCGGAGGCCCGGGTGCGGCTGCTGACGGGGGGCCAGTTGTCAGACCCCGGCGCTTTACTGGAGTCATGACGCTCGCACAGCACCTCGCCGCCCTCGACCTGCTGCGCGCCCGCGCCCTGCCCCAGGAGGGCTATCACCTCGCGGAGTTAGACGTCGGCGGGCCGGCCGACGGGCCCTCCGTCGAGGAGTCGTGGGAGGAGCGGGAGGAACAGGCCGTGGCCGAACGGGACGCGCTCGCACTGCTTCTGGCCGGCCGTTGGGGGCCACCCCGCATCATCACGCTGTCCCCGCTCCTCGACCGGTACGCCGAGGGGGAGGCGATAGCCGGCCCGTGGGACCTGCTCTGCACCGCGGTGCCGGAGGTCCGCGTCTGGCAGGTGGAGGACCGGTGGCTCGTCCTCGGCCTCGCCCCCGGAAGCGCTGCCGGCACCGGCCTCCGTCTGCTCACCTGCCTCACCGAGACGCCCCCGCCCTGACCCCCCGGGCCCCGGCCATCGGCGCTGATCACCCGCCCTGATCACCGCGCCGCGCTGCGGCGGCGCTAGGCGCCTCGGTCGGGCAGCCCGGCCGTCTCGCGCAGTCGGGCGAATTCCTCCGCCATCGTCTGGGCCGTCCAGTGCGCGTTGAGGCCGCTCGGGTTGGGCAGGGCCCAGATCCGGGTGTCGCCGATCGTCCGTTCCTGCGGCCCGATGGCGGCCTTCCGCTCGCCGAAGGCCGTGCGGTAGGCCGTGATGCCGACGACCGCCAGCCAGCGCGGCCGCAACCGCTCCACCCGCTCGGTCAGCAGCCGGCCGCCCTCCCGGAACTCCTCGTCGCTCACCTCGTCGGCTCGCGCGCTCGCCCGCGCCACCACGTTCGTGATGCCGAGGCCGTACGTCGGCAACTCCTCCTGCTCCGACGGCTTCAGCAGGCGCGGGGTGAAGCCGGACAGGTGGAGCACGGGCCAGAAGCGGTTGCCCGGCCGCGCGAAGTGGTGGCCCGTCGCCGCCGACATCAGACCCGGGTTGATGCCGCAGAAGAGGACGGAGAGGCCGCCCGCGGCCACGTCGGGGACGACGCGGTCGCGAGCGGCCTGCAGCTCCTGCGGGGTGAAGCCGGTCAGAGGATCGACCCGGGGGTGTACCCGGCGGCCTCCGGGTGCTGCTTCACGATCTCCTCGATGCGGGAGACCACACCGCCGACCTGGTCGGCGGCGGCGCCGGTGAAGGACAGCTTGTCCGCCATCAACGAGTCGAGCTGGTCCCGGTCCAGCGGGATCCGGTCGTCGGCGGCCAGCTTGTCGAGGAGTTCGTTGCGCTCGGCGCCCTGCTCGCGCATGGCGAGGGCGGAGGCGACGGCGTTCTCCTTGATCGCCTCGTGGGCGACCTCGCGGCCCACGCCGGCGCGCACGGCGCCCATGAGGACCTTGGTGGTGGCCAGGAAGGGGAGGTAGCGGTCCAGCTCGCGGGCGACGACGGCCGGGAAGGCACCGAACTCGTCGAGCACCGTCAGGAAGGTCTCCAGGAGACCGTCGAAGGCGAAGAACGCGTCCGGCAGCGCCACCCGGCGGACCACCGAGCAGGAGACGTCTCCCTCGTTCCACTGGTCACCGGCCAGCTCGCCGGTCATCGAGGCGTAACCGCGCAGGATGACCATGAGGCCGTTGACGCGCTCGCAGGAGCGGGTGTTCATCTTGTGCGGCATCGCGGACGAGCCGACCTGGCCGGGCTTGAAGCCTTCGGTGACCAGCTCGTGGCCGGCCATCAGGCGGATCGTCTTGGCGACCGAGGACGGCGCGCCGGCAAGCTGCACGAGCGCGGTGACCACGTCGTAGTCGAGCGAGCGGGGGTAGACCTGGCCCACCGAGGTGAAGGCGTGCGAGAAGCCCAGGTGGTGGGCGATGCGCTGTTCCAGCACCGCGAGCTTGGCGGCGTCGCCGCCGAGCAGGTCGAGCATGTCCTGGGCGGTGCCGACCGGGCCCTTGATGCCGCGCAGCGGGTACCGGCCGAGGAGGTCCTCCAGCCGGCCGTAGGCGACGAGCAGTTCGTCGGCGGCGGTCGCGAAACGCTTGCCGAGGGTGGTCGCCTGCGCGGCGACGTTGTGGGAGCGGCCGGCCATGACCAGCTCGGCGTACTCGCCGGAGAGCTTGCCCAGGCGCGCCAGGACGGCGACGGTACGGTCGCGCATCAGCTCCAGCGAGAGCCGGATCTGGAGCTGCTCGACGTTCTCCGTGAGATCACGGGAGGTCATGCCCTTGTGGACCTGCTCGTGTCCGGCGAGGTCGTTGAACTCCTCGATCCGGGCCTTCACGTCGTGCCGGGTGACCTTCTCGCGCTCGGCGATGGAGGCGAGGTCGACCTGGTCGAGGACGCGTTCGTAGTCGGCCAGGGCCGCCTCCGGAACCTCGATCCCGAGGTCCTTCTGGGCACGCAGCACGGCGAGCCACAGCTGACGCTCCAGCTTCACCTTCTGCTCGGGGGACCAGAGGACGGCGAGCTCCGCGGAGGCGTAGCGGCCGGCCAGGACATTGGGGATGCGGGGCTTCGCAGCAGCAGTCACGTGACCAGATTCTACTGGCGGTTTCTGCAGGCCAGCGCCACGCCCGGTTTCGTCGCTTGCTACGAGACCCGCGTCACGTCGGCCCTCCCGCGCCTTCCCCCGTACGGGAGGCCCGACGCCGGCGCGACTGCCCGGCTATGCGCTCGGGGGCTCCTGCGTGGCCGTCCCGCGAGCGTTCTCGTACGAGGCGTCGCGAACGATCTCGTACGGCAACAGGTCCGGCCGCTTGGCCGGGAGGCCGTCGCCGGAGGAGCGGCCGGTCAGACGACGGCCGATCCACGGGCCGAGGTGCTCCCGCGCGAAGCGGGCGTCGGCGGCGCGCCGGGTCATCCAGCCCGGGCGGACGGCGGTGGGCAACGGCGCGAGCCAGTCGTCCTCGGGGGCGAGGCCCAGCGCCTGCCACACCGCCTCGGCCACCCGCCGGTGTCCCTCGCCGGTCAGGTGCAGACGGTCCACGTCCCAGAGCCGCTGGTCGCCGAGGACGGGGGCGCCGTAGAGGTCGACGACGAGGGCGCCGTGCCGGGCCGCGAGGTCGTCGATGTGCTGGAAGAGCTCCTCCATGCGCGGCCGGAACCGCTGCATGACGGGCCCTTGCCGGCCGGGGCTGCGCATCAGCACGAGCTGCCCGCAGGACGGCGTCAGCCGCTCGACCGCCTCAGTGAGGAGCCCCCGGACCCGCCCCATGTCGCACGCGGGCCGCAGAGTGTCGTTCAGCCCGCCGACCAGCGTCACCACATCCGCCTTCATGGCGGCGGCCACGTCGACCTGCTCGTCGAGTATCTGGCGGATGAGCTTCCCGCGTACGGCGAGATTGGCGTACCGGAAGTCGGGCGTCCGGGCGGCCAGCCGGGTCGCGAGGATGTCGGCCCAGCCGCGGTACGTCCCGTCGGGCAGCCGGTCCGACATGCCCTCGGTGAAACTGTCGCCGACGGCGACCAGGCTGGTGTAGGTGGCATTCGATTCCATGACGGAGCGATCATACCGTGCGGTATGGGCCTGCCGTGAGCCCGGAGCCCGAGCCCCGGGCAGCCACCCCGGCCCGCCCCCGCAGTCCGGAGCCCGGTCCGGGAGCGCCTCCGCGCCCCCGTCCCGGGCCCCTCATAGGCGTACCAAAGCTAGGCCGCCGGCCGCCCCACCAGCTCCCGCAGCACGTCCTCCATCGTGACGAGGCCTGCCAGCTTGCCGTCGTCGCCGAGGACCGCCGCCAGGTGCGTGCGGCTGCGGCGCATCGCCGTCAGGACGTCGTCCATCGGGGTGGCCGCCTTCACCCGGGCGATCGGCCGCATCGCCGAGGCCGGGAACGGCAGGTCGCGCGGGGCCGCGTCCAGGGCGTCCTTCACATGCAGGTAGCCGAGGATCCCGCGGCTCGAGTCGACCACCGGGAACCGGGAGAAGCCCGACTCCGCGGCGAGCGCCTCCAGCTCCTCGGGCGTGGTGCCCACGGCCGCGTACAGGACCTTCTCCACCGGCATGACGACGTCCCGCACCGGGCGCCGCCCCAGTTCCAGGGCGTCGTGCAGCCGCTCGGCCGCGCGGTCGTCCAGGAGACCGGCGACACCGGCGTCGGTGACCATCCGGGCCAGCTCGTCGTCCGAGAACGTCGCCGAGACCTCGTCCTTCGTCTCCACCCGGAGCAGCTTCAGGATGCCGTTCGCGAAGGCGTTGATCGTGAAGATCACCGGACGCAGCGCCCGGGCGATCGCCACCAGCGGCGGGCCCAGGAGGAGCGCCGAGCGGGTCGGCTCCGCCAGCGCGATGTTCTTGGGCACCATCTCGCCGAGGAGCATGTGCAGATAGGTCGCCACGGACAGCGCGATCACGAAGGAGATCGGGTGCACCAGCCCGTGCGGCACGCCGACCGCGTCGAAGAGCGGCTCCAGCAGGCGCGCGATGGCCGGTTCGGCGACGATGCCGAGCACCAGGGTGCACAGCGTGATGCCGAGCTGGGCCGCGGCGAGCAGCGCCGAGACGTGTTCCAGACCCCAGATCACGCTCCGGGCGCGCCGGTCGCCGGCTTCCGCCGCCGGTTCGATCTGGCTGCGGCGTACGGAGATCAGGGCGAACTCCGCGCCGACGAAGAAGCCGTTCACGACCAGGGTCGCCAGGCCGATCAGCAGTTGGATCGCGGTCATCGGCCGGCCTCCCCGGTCTCCTCGGACAGGTCGCTCGGCGGGGCGTGCATCAGCACGCGGGCCGCCCGGCGCCCGGAGGCGTCCACGACGTCCAGCCGCCAGTGGGCCAGCTCGACGCGGTCACCGACCGCGGGGATCCGTCCCAGCTCGGTGGCGAGGACGCCCGCCAGCGTCTCGTAGGGTCCGTCCGGGATCCGCAGGCCGATGGCCTCCAGCTGGTCCGTACGGGCCGCGCCGTCGGCGGACCACAGCTCGCGTCCGTCCGGGTCCACGCCCACCCGTGCCAGGTCGGGCGTCTCGTGCGGATCGTGCTCGTCGCGCACCTCGCCGACGACCTCCTCGACGATGTCCTCCAGGGTCGCGACCCCGGCCGTACCGCCGTACTCGTCGATGACGACGGCCATCGTCTGCTTGCCCGAGAGCCGGTCGAGCAGCCGGTCGACGGTGAGCGTCTCCGGGACGAGCAGCGGCTCGCGCAGCATGTCCCCGATCCGGCGGAGCCGTCGTTCGTCGGCCGGTATGGCCAGGACGTCCTTGATGTGGGCGATGCCGACCACCGAGTCCAGGTTGCCGCGGTAGACGGGGAAGCGGGACAGGCCGGTCGCGCGGGTCGCGTTGGCGACGTCCTCGGCGGTGGCCTGCACCTCCAGGGCGGTGACCTGGACGCGCGGCGTCATCACGTTCTCCGCCGTCAGCTCGGCGAGGTTCAGGGTCCGTACGAACAGTTCGGCGGTGTCCGCCTCCAGCGCGCCCTCCTTGGCGGAGTGGCGTGCCAGGGCCACCAGCTCCTGCGGCGAACGGGCGGAGGCCAGCTCCTCGGCCGGCTCCATCCCGATCCGGCGCAGGATCCGGTTGGCGGTGTTGTTGAGGTGGCTGATCAGCGGCTTGAAGGCGGCCGTGAAGATCCGCTGGAACGTGGCCACGCGCTTGGCGATCGCCAGCGGCGAGGAGATCGCCCAGTTCTTCGGGACCAGCTCGCCCACGACCATCAGGACAACGGTCGACAGGGCGGTGCCGATGACCAGGGCCACCGAGGAGGCGACCGCGGACGAGAGACCGATGTCCTGGAGCGGGCCGCGGATCAGCTTGGCGATCGACGGCTCGGAGAGCATGCCGACGACCAGGTTGGTGACGGTGATGCCGAGCTGCGCGCCGGAGAGCTGGAAGGTGAGCGACTTGACGGCCTTGAGCGTGCTCGCGGCCCCCCGCTCGCCCCGCTCGACGGCCGCTTCCAGCTCGCCGCGCTCGACCGTGGTCAGCGAGAACTCCGCCGCGACGAAGAGACCGCACGCGAGGGAGAGCAGCAGCGCCACCACGAGCAGAAGCACTTCGATCATCGGTTCACCTCCGTCCCATGATCAGACAGGGAGGGGAGGAGCGCGCGATGTCGGGTCTCGCGCTGACTGCTACTGGGAGGCTCGCCCATGGGCGGACGCTCACACCTTTCGGCCGGAGGGGAAGGAAATACTCATGGTAAAGGACGGGCAAAGCGGGGTGGGCGATCACCCCTCCTGTGCGGGGGAGCCGACGGCTCCGGAGGTGAGGGTAGGCGCCGTCGCGCCGGCGGCGTCGGCCGGCAGCGGCTTGACCCACCGGGTCCACTGCTCCTGCGGTCCGTAGTCGGCCGCCCGCCAGGCGTGCCGGCCGAGCTCGTTCCGGTCGAGGACCATCGCGTCCGCCCGCCTGCCCCCGAGGGCCACGAACCGCTCCTCGGCCGCCGCGAGCAGCGCGCCCCCGACACCCTGACGCCGGTGGCCGGGGTGGACGGCGAGCCGGTAGAGATGGCACCGCCAGCCGTCGAACCCGGCGATGACGGTCCCGGCCAGCTCGCCACCGCGCTCCGCGAGGAGCAGCGCCTCGGGGTCCCGGGCGACCAGCCGCGCGACCCCGTCGCGGTCGTCGCTGATGCTGGTGCCCTCGGCGGCCACCTGCCAGAAGGCGAGCACGGTGTCGATGTCGGCCGCGGAGGCGGGCCGGATGCGCAGATCACTCATGACTCGATCCCACCACCGGCGGCCCCGTACCGTCGAGCACGTTTCGCCATCCGGGCAGGTCAGCGCCGGACGGACGCCCTGTGGTCGGATCCCTCACCTCGTCGGTCATCGTGGGTCGTCGTCCGGGGCGTCAGACACGGCGCGCCGAGCCCAGCACACAGAAGGAGGACGGCAGCCGCGGCCCCTCCTCCGGAACGGTGAAGGCGCGGTACGTGATCAGCTCGAACCCGGCCGCCTCGATCGCCGCCAGCGGGTCGCGCCCGGTGTGGCAGCCGCCGAAGAGCAACGGCCAGACCGTACGGTCGAGGGCGCGCTGCGCGCGGGCCATCCCGCGTCCGGGGGCCAAGCCGTGCTCGAAGAAGCGGAGTTCGCCGCCGGGGCGCACCACCCGGTACAGCTCGGCGAGCGTGCGCGGCACGTCCCGTACGGTGCAGAGCACGAGCGAGGCCACCGCCGCGTCGAAGCCCTCGCTCTTGACCGGCAGCGCTTCCGCCGCGCCCGGGGCCACGTCCACCGGCACCTCGGCCCGCAGCGCGGCCTCGGCGGCCAACCGCCGCAGATGGCGCTCCGGTTCGATGGCGACGACCTCCGACACGGTCCCCGGATAGTGCGCGAAGTTCAGTCCGTTCCCCGCGCCGATCTCGATGACCCGGCCCGAGAGCCCGGTCAGCAGCTCCGTACGCAGGGGGCCGATCCCGCCCTTCGTGTCGGCGGAGACGCTGAACCGGGCGTAGAAGCGCGCGAAGAGCGGGTGGTGCACGGCGTCCCGGGGGACCCGGGTGGAACGCGAGGACATCGCGGACCTCCTCCGACGCTCGGCGGAGCGGACGTGTACGGATACGTGGACGGGGAGTGGCTGTGGACGGGGACCGGACGAGGGGATTCTTCCCCGTCCGGCGCCACTCAGCCCGACACGAAGCAGAACTCGTTGCCCTCCGGGTCCCGCATCACCTGGAAGTCCCCGTGGTCGTCGGTGACGATCTCGGCGACCCGCTCCGCGCCCAGGGCGACGGCGGCGTCGGCCGCCGCGTCGACGCCGGCCGCGCCGACCGCCTCCAGGTCCAGATGGAGGCGGTTCTTCGCGGCCTTCCCCTCGGGAACCCGTTGGAAGGCGACCCGGATGAAGTCCGGGGGGTCGACATAGGACCAGTCGGGGCTCCGGTCGACCGGGTCGCCGCCGAGGAGCGCGGCCCAGAAGCGCACCAGACCGGCCGGATCGGCACAGTCGAAGACGATTTCCTGAACGGTTGCACGCATGCGTTCAGCGTACGGAGATCACGGCCGGTGCGCCGAGGCGAAACGCTCCGCGTCCCACACACCGCCCAGGGACGGCGCCAGCCACTCGACCGCCTCCGCGCGGAACCGCTCGGGGTCCAGCGCCCCGGCGCCCTCCGGTACGGCTCCGAGCAGCGGCGCGCCGGCCGCCTCGGGCAGGTCGGCCAGGTTGCAGCGCGCGGCGAGGTCAGGGGAGGCGGGCCAACTGCCGACGACCACGCCCAGCTGGCTGAGGCCGCGGGCCCGCAGGGCCTCGGCGGTCAGGGTGGTGGCGTTGAGGGTGCCCAGACCGGCCGGGGCCACCACCAGGACCGGCGCGCCGAGAAGACGGGCGGCGTCGGCGAGGGTGCCGCCCTCCTGGTCGAAGCGGACCAGGAGCCCGCCCGCCCCCTCCACGAGCACCAGGTCGTGCGAAGCGGCCAGCTTGGCCGCCGCGTCGGCGACCTCCCGCGGGCCCACCGGCGTCATGCCCGCCCGCCGGGCGGCGGTGGCCGGCGCCAACGGCTCGGGGAACCGGGCCAGTTCGGTCGAGGTCTCGGCCCCGGAGAGACGGACGACCTCGTCCGCGTCCCCGCGCTCGTCCGGAGCGAGGCCCGTCTGCGCGGGCTTGAGCACGGCCACGGAACGCCCCTGGCCGGTGGCCACGGCGGCCAGCGCGGCGGTGACGATCGTCTTGCCGATCTCCGTACCCGTACCGCTGACGACGATGACGGTCATGGTGTGTGGTGTCCTTTCAGAAGTACCGGCCGGGCGGGCCGCCGGGGCCGCGGGCGAGTGCCCCGCCGACCCCTGCGAACGGCCGGCGGTTCAGCCCGCCGCCGCGGCCGCGCGCACCGCGTCGCAGATACGGGTCAGATCCTCGTCGCCGGTCACGAACGGCGGCATCACGTAGATCAGGTCACGGAACGGCCGTATCCACACGCCCGCCCGCACCGCGGCCTCTGTGGCGGCCGCCATGTCGACCTCGTGGTCGAGCTGGACGACCCCGATCGCCCCGAGCACCCGCACGTCCCGGACGCCCGGCAGCGCGGCGGCCCCGGCCAGGCCCTCGCTCAGCCCCGCCTCGATCCGCTTGACCTCCACCGACCAGTCCTGCGACAGCAGCAGGTCGATCGAGGCCCGGGCCACCGCGGCGGCCAGCGGATTGCCCATGAACGTCGGACCGTGCGCGAGCACCGGCACCTCGCCGCGCGAGATCCCCTCGGCCACCCGCGCCGTGCACAGCGTCGCCGCCATGGACAGATAGCCGCCGGTCAGCGCCTTGCCCACGCACATCACGTCGGGGGAGACGCCCGCGTGGTCCGCCGCGAACAGCGCGCCGGTCCGGCCGAACCCGGTCGCGATCTCGTCGAAGATCAGCAGGACGTCGTGCGCGTCGCACGCCTCGCGCAGCACCCGCAGGTACTCCGGGTCGTGGAAGCGCATGCCCCCGGCGCCCTGCACGACCGGCTCCACGATCACCGCGGCGACCTCGTCCGCGTGGCGCCCGATCTCCTCGCGCAGCAGCTCCGCGTACGACTCCTCGTACGCGGCCGGCGGCGGGCCGACGAAGACCTGGCGCTGCAGCACGCCGGACCAGAGCTCGTGCATCCCGCCCTCGGGATCGCAGACCGACATCGGGGTCCAGGTGTCGCCGTGGTAGCCGCCGCGCCAGGTGAGGAGCCGCTGCTTGCCGGGCCGCCCCACCGAGCGCCAGTACTGCAGGCACATCTTGGCGGCGACCTCGACGGCCACGGAGCCCGAGTCGCTGAGGAAGACGTGCCGCAGGGGCTCCGGCGTGATCTCGATGAGCCGGGTCGCGAGCCGGACGGCCGGCTCGTGGGTGAGGCCGCCGAACATGACGTGGCTCATCCGGTCCAGCTGGCCCCGCACCGCGTCGTTGAGCACCGGATGGTTGTAGCCGTGGATCGCCGACCACCACGAGGACATGCCGTCGATCAACTCGTCCCGGCCGTACGCGGGTTCGGCGAGCCGCAGCCGTACCCCGGAGGCGGACGCGACGACCAGCGGGTCCGTACGGCCCGGCATGGGACCGTACGGATGCCAGACGTGCGCCCGGTCCAGGGCCAGCAGGTCGCTCTCACGCATTCGGCGCGAGGTCCGTTCCGGCACCCCGGCGGCGGACCGCCACCAGGTCGGTACGCGCGTTCGACGCCTCGGCGGCACCGGCCCCGACCCCGGCCCCGACCTCGGCGCCGGCCGCGGGAACCTCGTCGGCCTCCGGCGCCGAAGCGCCGCCGCACGGACCGCAACCGCCGTCCGCCCCGGCCTCGGCGTGCGAGCCGCAACCCCCACCGCCGCCGGCTCCGGCGTGCGAGCCGCAGCCCCCGCCGGTCCCGGCCTCGGCGTGCGAGCCGCAGCCGCCCGCCGCTGCGGCGAGCGCGTCGGCACGGTGCCGGGGCAGCGTCGTCGTGCCCGCGCCCTCGACCTCGAAGCCGGCGTCCGCGATCATGTCGAGGTCGGCCTGGCCCGCCTGGCCCTCGCTCGTCAGGTAGTCGCCCAGGAAGATCGAGTTCGCGATGTTCAGCGCGAGCGGCTGCATCGAGCGCAGGTGCACCTCGCGGCCGCCCGCGATCCGGACCTCCACGTCCGGGCAGACGAACCGCACCATCGCCAGGATCCGCAGACAGCGCTGCGGGGTGAGGTTCCACTCCTTCGCGAGCGGCGTGCCCTCGAACGGGATCAGGAAGTTCACCGGGACCGAGTCCGAGTCCAGCTCACGCAGCGCGTAGACGACGTCGACCAGGTCCTCGTCGCTCTCGCCCATGCCCGCGATCAGCCCCGAGCAGGCCGACAGACCCGCGTCGTGCGCCTTCCGCACGGTGTCGACGCGGTCCTGGTAGGTGTGGGTGGTCGTGATCTCGCCGTACGTCCCCTCGGACGTGTTCAGGTTGTGGTTGTACGCGTCGGCGCCCGCGGCCCGCAGCCGCTCCGCCTGGCCGTCGGAGAGCAGACCGAGGCACGCGCAGACCTCGACGCCCTCGTTCTGCTCCTTGATCGCCTCGATGGTCTTGCCGACCCGGTCCACGTCCCGGTCCGTCGGGCCGCGGCCGCTCGCCACCAGGCAGACCCGCTTCGCGCCGCCGGCCACACCGGCGGCGGCGGCCTGGGAGGCCTCGTCGGGCTTCAGCCAGGTGTACTTCAGGATCCCGGCGGTCGAGCCGAGCCGCTGGGAACAGTACGAACAGTCCTCCGGGCAGAGGCCGGACTTCAGATTGACCAGATAGTTGAGCTTCACCCGGCGCCCGAACCACTGACGGCGCACCTTGCCGGCCGCGGCCACCACATCGAGCAGTTCGTCGTCGGAGGTCGCCAGCACGGCGAGCGCTTCTTCACGGGTCGGCAGCTCGCGCCGCAGCCCCTTGTCCACCAGCGTGTTCAGCAGGTCCATAAGGGCTGATCCTGGCCTACGGCACGCCCCCCGGCCAAGGAGGAACCGAACAACAGCGCCGGATTGAGGTGTGTGGATGGCCACACTCTGACCTCGGCCACGGGCGGTTAGGGTCTGTGCGCTGCCTACAAAAGGATCTGGCCCATGCACCGGGACGCGCACACGCCGGACGAGGACCCGCGCCGGACTCCGTTCGACTGGACGGACACGGAGGCGCGCCGCCGCGCGGAGGCCGGTCTCGTGCGGACGCTGCGGCCGCGCGCCGCCGAGGCGGAGCCGCTCGACCTGGCGGGCAACGACTACCTCGGCCTGACCCGGCGCCCCGAGATCACCGAGGCCGCCGCCGAGGCCGCACGGCGCTGGGGCGCGGGCGCGACCGGCTCGCGCCTGGTCACCGGGACCACCCGGCTGCACACCACGCTCGAACGCGCACTCGCCGACTTCTGCGGTTTCGAGGCGGCCCTCGTCTTCTCCTCCGGCTACGCCGCCAACCTGGCCGCGCTGACCGCGCTCACCGCCCGGGACTCGCTGATCGTCTCCGACGCCGCGAACCACGCCTCGATCGTGGACGGCTGCCGCCTCTCCCGTGCCGAGACGGCCGTGGTCCCGCACGCCGACCCCGACTCCGTGCGCAAGACCCTCCAGGCCCATGACGGCCGCCGGGCCCTCGTGGTGACCGACTCGGTCTTCTCGGTGGACGGTGACCGGGCGCCGCTGCCCGAACTCGCCGCCGCCTGCCGCGCCCACGGCGCCGCGCTCGTCGTCGACGACGCCCACGGTCTGGGCGTGCTCGGTGCGGGAGGCCGCGGCGCGCTCCACGCCGCCGGACTGGCGGGTGACCCGGACGTGGTCGCCACCCTGACCCTGTCCAAGTCCCTCGGCAGCCAGGGCGGTGCCGTCCTCGGGCCCGCCCGGGTCATCGAGCACCTGGTCAACGCGGCCCGGACGTTCATCTTCGACACGGGCCTCGCCCCGGCCGCCGTGGGCGCCGCCCTCGCGAGCCTGCGCCTGATCCAGGGCGATCCCGCTCTCGCGGAGCGGGCGAGGACGGTCGCCACGACCTTGCACCGTCTGCTCACCGACGCCGGCCTGACCGCCGCACGCCCGGACGCGGCCGTGGTCTCGGTGCGGGCCCCGTCACCGGAGGCGGCGCTGCGATGGGCGGCGGACTGCCGCGAGGAGGGCCTGGCGGTGGGCTGTTTCCGGCCGCCGTCGGTGCCGGACGGCATCTCCCGGCTGCGGCTCACGGCGCGCGCGGATCTGGGTGACGACCGGATCGCCCAGGCGGTGGACACCATCGTCAGGACGGCCCCGCGCGCGGTGTAGGCCGTGCCCGGGCCGTCCCCGGCGGCCCCGCGACACGCCCGAGTTCACCGCTTCGGGGGACTGATATCTGCATATCTTGGGCGATCGGCCCCTATGGCGGCACGATCGGTGGCACGCTGACGCGACGTGCAGTCCGGGGCGTGCCCCCGGTGGGAAGGACAGCGTCGCCATGGCAGACCATCAGGAAGCATCCGTCACGCTGCCGAGCGATCCCGCCTCGGTGTCCGCCGCCCGCAGATACGTGGACGACGTCCTCCGGGAGTGGGGGCTCGAGGACGACAGCGACACCGGCGACACGGTCCGGCTGATCGTCTCGGAGCTGGCCACCAACGCCGTCCAGCACACCTTCGGGCAGTCGCCCACCTTCACCGTCGACGTCCGGCTGGAGCGCGAGGAGCGGTTGTACGTCGGGGTCACCGACAGCCACCCGCGCTGGCCGCGAAGACTCCCGGCCGCGGTCCAGCAGGACAACGGCCGGGGGATGGTGATCATCCGTTTCCTCGCGGCGGAGGCGGGTGGCCGGCTCTCGGTCACTCCGACCGACGAGGGCGGCAAGACGGTCTGGATCGACCTGCCCTGGGCGCTCCGGCGCCCGGTCTCGGCGCCGCTCGCGGGGACCTGACCGGGCGTCGGGCCGCGGCCCCCGGCTCCGCGGCCGGCGGGGCGCCCTCAGCCGGTCTCCGGCAGCGCGGTCGGACGACCCGTCAGCGGACCCTGCCGTAGTAGATCTTCGAGGACCAGATCTTGTCGAGCTTGACCCAGGAGCCGGTCTTGGGGGAGTGCCAGATCCTGTTCTGACCGGCGTAGATGCCCACGTGGTAGACCCTTCCCCCGGAGTGGAAGAAGACCAGGTCTCCGTGCTTCCTGCTGGAGGCGGAGATGTGCTTGGTCTTGTTGTACTGCTGCTGCGCCGTACGGGGCAGTGACTTGCCCGCCTTCTTGTACGAGTAGACCGTGAGCCCCGAGCAGTCGAACCGGCTGGGTCCGGACGCGCCGTACTTGTAGGGCGCTCCCTTCTTGGAGGCGGCGACGCTCAGGGCCTTGTTGGCGTGTGAGGTCGCGGCCTGGGCCTCTGGTGCGGCACCTGGTGCCAGCAGCGTGCCGCCGACGGCGGCGAGGGTGAGAGCCGAGACGGCTCCGGCCCGGGACAGCAGGGACGGGACATGAATCTGCGCGGTCATGCGCAACCCTTCGTCAGCCGCCTGTGAAGGATGACCTGTCGGGTTCGGGCAGGCGAAGATGCCCGGCCGCGGCTGCGGCTTCACCCCGAGGAACGGCCCACGTGCCCGGTCGTCCCGTGTTGCTCGGGTCCTCCACTCCTGCCGATCCACCTCTGTCGACCAGACGTCCGGGACAGCGGCAGGACTCGGCGTCCGCCCGGACCGCCCCGCCGTGGTGGCGGGGGCTTGTCGTCGTCACGGATCTTGACCCACATCCGGGGTGAAATCCGAGTTGAAACGGCGATATGTGAGGCTCCTCACGACTGACCCGTTCGGGTGGACAAGAAGGTTTCGTGATCTTCAGAGGTTTGCCCAAGGGGCCCCGCACCAGGGGTGGAACGCCTGATTCAGCCAGATGTGTACACCTGCCGTGCAACCCGCCCCGGTCATATGTGGATTCGTCGACTACGCCGAACGGGGGAGGGATTCTGCGCACCTCGTGGGCCGAGTGGACCTCGACACGACACGCGGGAATGTCAACTCGCCGGAGTCCTCGGAAGAGTGACCCGTTCCGCCCGCCGCTCGCCGTCCGAACGGTGACCCGTTCCGCCCGCCCCTCGCCGTCCAGCACGCGCAGCGCACAGGCCGGCGGGTCGGCGTGCACCTCGCTCTCGCCCGCAGGGGGAGCCGATCTGCAGCGAGATGCCCCTCGCGCCGGCCCCTTGGAACCGAGCCGCGTGCCCGCCCCTGCGCGCACGCGAAAGCCGCGTGCCCCCGTCCGCTACAGCGGGGGCACGCGGCCGTTTTCGTGGGGGCGTCAGCCCACCGGGGCCGGCTGCGGCGCCGGAGTGGTCTCCGGCTCGGTGGCCGGCCGGGTGCGGCGGCCGCCCAGGGCGACCGCGGCGAGGCCCAGCGCTGCCCAGACGCCGAGCACCAGGAGCGGTGAGCCCGCGCCCGCGCCGTCGAAGAAGGCGACCGACCGCAGCGCCGATCCGCCGGCGCCCGGCGGCAGCAGCTGACCGAGCGCCCCGGCGGGCGCCGGCAGCAGTTCGGGCGCGCTGGCCGCACCGGAGAACGGGTTGCCGAGCAGCACCATCAGCAGCGCCCCGAGGCCCAGGCCCGGCTTGCCGAAGAGGGACGCGAGTCCGGCGAGCGTCGCGCCGATGGCGAGCACCGTCAGTCCGAGGACCCCCGCCTCGGCCCACCAGCTCCCGGTGAGCGCGCCCAGCCAGCTGTGGGCGAGCGTGGCCCCGACGATCCCGGCGAGTGCCGCCGCGCCGGCAAGGGCCAGGACCGCCCGCCCGCGGCGCAGGCCCAGGACCGTGGTGACGACGCCCGAGGCCGCTCCGGCCAGGATGAGGGGGAACAGGCTCGAGCCGAACGCGCTGCCGCGCGGGTCGTCGGCCGGGGTGGGGACGACGTCGGTCACCTGGACGGGCGCGCCGGCGGGGAGCTGCGCGGTGACCGCCTCGCGCAGGAGCCCCGCGACGACCGGGCTCGCGGCGGACGCGGTCAGCAGCCGGGGCCCTTGCGGGGTCACGACCACCGCGCCGTATACGACCCGGTCCTCGATCGCCCTACGGGCGGCCTCCTCGGAGTCGTAACGGTGGACCTCGAAGGCGCCGTCGTGCTCGGCGAGGCGCTGTTCCAGCGGGGCGGTGGCGGTGGCGGGGCCGGCGACGCCGAGCGGCAGGTCGCGCGGGGCGAGGCGCGCGGCCGGCCAGGCGAAGGCCCACAGGGCCAGGGCCGCGACGACCGGGATCAGCACCATCACCGCGACGGTCTTGCGGGTGCCGGTGGCAGACATGGCGACTTCCGTTCAAAGAGAAGGATCGTTCGTTTTAGGCTCTGAGCCCACTGTCCCTCCGGCGTGGCCGCTTGTCAAGAATGAATGTTCGTTTTAAATTCGGACCATGGCCCGCGTCTCTCAGGAACACCTCGACGCCCGCCGCCGTCAGATCCTCGACGGCGCCGCGCGCTGCTTCGCCCGCAACGGCTTCCACGCCACCTCCATGCAGGACGTCCTCAGTGAGGTGGGCCTCTCGGCCGGTGCCGTCTACCGCTACTTCCGCGGCAAGGAGGAGCTGATCGCCGCCATCGCGTCGGAGGCGTTCGACGGCATCCGCGGCGCGTTCGAGGAGGCGTCGCTGACCGTGCCGCCGCCCACCCCCGACGTCCTCCTCGGCCGGGTCCTGCGGATCTTCCTGGAGGAGCGCGTCGCGGGAGCGGACCGCCAGGCCTTCGCGCGGCTGATCATCCAAGTCTGGTCCGAGACGCTGCGCGACGAACGGCTCTACGCGACCCTTTCCGAGGGCTACCACGGCATGCGCCAGGCCTGGGCGCTGCTGGTCGAGGCCTACCGCGCCAACGGCCTCATGGCGGCGGACGTCCCCGCCGACCACGTGGCCCGCACCCTCATCGCCACCGCCCAGGGCTTCATCGCCCAGCAGGCACTCTTCGGCGACGTGGAGGTCGGGGTCCTGGAGGACGGGCTGCGCGGACTGATGTCCATGGAGACGCAAAGCCCGAGTTAACGCGTCGGAAAAACTTCCGCCCTAACGTGCAATGTCTGACCCGGCAGCGCATCACCGCAGCTCAACAGAGTGTTGAAGATCGGTAAGGTCCGCTGCTGTCCGGGAGGGAACCGCCCGGTGGACGACTGTGAGGTGGAAGCGTGCAACTGACCCCGCACGAACAGGAACGACTGCTCATCCATGTGGCGGCGGACGTGGCCGAGAAGCGCAGAGCGCGCGGAGTGAGACTCAACCACCCCGAAGCGGTCGCCCTGATCACCTCGCACCTCCTTGAAGGCGCGCGCGACGGCCGAACGGTCGCCGAACTCATGGCTTCCGGACGGAAGGTGCTCACCCGCGACGACGTGATGGCCGGCATCCCGGAGATGATCCACGACGTCCAGGTCGAGGCCACCTTCCCGGACGGCACCAAACTCGTCACCGTCCACGACCCGATCGTGTGACCGGGGAGCGCCGCCGATGACCCCCGGAGAGATCCTGTACGCGGAGGGGGCAGTCGTCCTCAACGCAGGGCGCCCCGTCACCCGCCTCACCGTCCTCAACGCCGCCGACCGGCCCGTCCAGGTCGGTTCCCACTACCACTTCGCCGAGGCCAACCCCGGCCTCGACTTCGACCGCGCCGCCGCGCGCGGACAGCGGCTCCACATCGCCGCCGGCACCGCCGTGCGCTTCGAGCCCGGCATCCCCGTCGAGGTCGAACTCGTCCCGCTCGCGGGCCGCCGGGTCGTCCCCGGGCTGCGCGGCGAGACGGCCGGCCCGCTCGACCCGAAGGGCGCCGACCATGCCTGAGCTCCACCGCGCCGTCTACGCCGACCTGTTCGGCCCCACCACCGGCGACCGGATCCGGCTCGCCGACACCGACCTGCTGGTCGAGATCGAGGAGGACCGCTCCGGAGGCCCGGGCCGCGCGGGCGACGAAGCCGTGTTCGGCGGCGGCAAGGTCATCCGCGAGTCGATGGGGCAGGCCCGGACCACCCGCGCCGAAGGCGCGCCCGACACCGTCATCACCGGCGCGGTCGTCATCGACCACTGGGGCGTGGTCAAGGCCGACATCGGCATCCGCGACGGCCGGATCACCGGCATCGGCAAGGCCGGCAACCCCGACACCATGGACGGGGTCCACCCCGATCTCGTCATCGGCCCCGAGACCGAGATCATCGCCGGCAACGGGAAGATCCTCACGGCCGGCGCCGTCGACGCCCACGTCCACTTCATCTCGCCCACCCTCGTCGACCAGGCGCTCTCCTCCGGCATCACGACCCTCGTCGGCGGCGGCACGGGCCCGGCCGAGGGGACCAAGGCCACCACCATCACCCCCGGCCCCTGGCACCTCGCCCGGATGTTCGAGGCGCTCGACACCTTCCCGGTCAACATCGGACTGCTCGGCAAGGGCAACACCATGTCGCGGGAGGCCATGCACTCCCAACTCCGCGGCGGAGCGCTCGGGTTCAAGATCCACGAGGACTGGGGGGCGACCCCGGCCGTCATCGATGCCTGTCTGAGCGTCTGCGACGAGACCGGCGCCCAGCTCGCCATCCACACCGACACCCTGAACGAAGCCGGCTTCGTCGGCGACACGCTCGCCGCCATCGCGGGCCGCACCATCCACGCGTACCACACCGAGGGCGCGGGCGGCGGCCACGCGCCCGACATCATCAGCGTCGTCTCCGAGCCGTACGTCCTGCCCAGTTCCACCAACCCCACCCGGCCCCACACCCTCAACACCGTCGAGGAACACCTCGACATGCTGATGGTCTGCCACCACCTCAACCCCGCCGTCCCCGAGGACCTCGCCTTCGCCGAGTCCCGCATCCGGCCCTCCACCATCGCCGCCGAGGACGTGCTGCACGACCTCGGCGCCATCTCGATCATCTCCTCCGACTCCCAGGCCATGGGCCGCATCGGAGAGGTCGTCCTGCGCACCTGGCAGACCGCGCACGTGATGAAGAAGCGTCGCGGCGCCCTGCCCGGCGACGGCCGCGCCGACAACCACCGGGTCCGTCGCTATGTCGCCAAGTACACGATCAATCCCGCCGTCGCCCAGGGCATGGACCACCTCATCGGCTCGGTCGAGACCGGCAAACTCGCCGACCTCGTCCTCTGGGACCCCGCGTTCTTCGGCGTGAAGCCCCAGACGGTCCTCAAGGGCGGCCAGATCGCGTACGCGCAGATGGGCGACGCCAACGCCTCCATCCCCACCCCCCAGCCGATCCTGCCCCGCCCGATGTTCGGCGCGCTCGGCAAGGCGGCCGCCGCCGGATCGGTCAACTTCGCCGCACCCGCCGCCCTCGAGGACGACCTGCCCCGACGGCTCGGCGTCCACAAGGAGTTCGTCCCCATCGGCAGCACCCGCCGGGTCACCAAGGCCGACATGCGGGAGAACGACGCCCTGCCCCGCGTCGAGGTCGACGCCGACACCTTCACGGTCACCATCGACGGAGAGCCGGTCGAACCCGCGTCCACCGCCGAACTCCCCATGGCCCAGCGCTACTTCCTCTTCTGACGAGTCACGAGAACCGATGAACCGCTCCGCACTCCTCGTGCTCGCCGACGGGCGCTTCCCCGCCGGCGGGCACGCCCACTCCGGCGGCGCCGAGGCCGCCGTCAAGGCCGGCCGGATCACCGACGCCGCCGGCCTCGCCGCGTTCTGCCGAGGCCGGCTGCACACCACCGGCCTCACCGCGGCGGCCCTCGCCGCCGCGGCCGCGCTCGGACACGACCCGCACGCCCTCGACGCCGCCGCCGACGCCCGCACCCCCTCGCCCGCGCTCCGGGCCGCCGCCCGCAAGCTCGGCCGGCAGATGATGCGGGCGGCACGCGCCACCTGGCCCTGCGCCGAACTCGACGCGCTGGCCGCCGCGTTCCCACGCGGCGCCCACCAGCCCGTCGTCCTCGGCACCACCGCCCGCGCCGCCGGCCTCGGCCCCGAGGACGCCGCGCACTGCGTCGCGTACGAGACGGTCAGCGGCCCCGCCACCGCCGTCGTACGCCTCCTCGGCCTCGACCCCTTCCAGGCCACCGCCGTCCTCGCCCGCCTCGCCCCCGACCTGGACCGGGTCGCCGAGCGGGCCGTGGCCGCCGCCCACGAAGGCCCCGACGCCCTGCCCGCCGCCTCCGCGCCGCTGCTCGACATCACCGCCGAACAGCACGCCGCCTGGCCCGTCCGCCTCTTCGCCTCCTGACGACCGCTTCCTCACACCGGGAGAACCATGCACCTCGACCACTCGCACGCCGGCCCCTCCGCCGTCTCCGCCGACGCCCGCCGCCCCGACGGGACCCGGCGCGCCCTGCGCGTCGGACTCGGCGGCCCCGTCGGCTCCGGCAAGACCGCCACCGTCGCCGCGCTCTGCCGCGCCCTGCGCGACCGGCTCTCCATCGCCGTCGTCACCAACGACATCTACACCCGCGAGGACGCCGAGTTCCTGCTGCGCCACGCGGTCCTGCCCCCGGAGCGCATCCAGGCCGTCGAGACCGGCGCCTGCCCGCACACCGCCATCCGCGACGACATCTCCGCCAACCTCGAAGCCGTCGAGGAGCTGGAGGACACCGTCGGCCCCCTCGACCTCATCCTCGTCGAATCCGGCGGCGACAACCTCACCGCCACCTTCTCCAAGGGCCTCGTCGACGCCCAGATCTTCGTGATCGACGTGGCGGGCGGCGACGACATCCCGCGCAAGGGCGGACCCGGTGTCACCACCGCCGACCTGCTCGTCGTCAACAAGACCGACCTCGCCCCCTACGTCGGCTCCGACCTGGCCCGTATGGCCCGCGACGCCAAGGAGCAGCGTGGCGACCTGCCCGTCGCCTTCACCTCGCTCACCGGCCCCGAGGGCGTCGCCCCGGTGGCCGACTGGGTGCGCGAGCGGCTCGACGCGTGGACAGCGCGGGCCGCATGAGCCTGCGCTCCACCGCCCGGATCGTCGCCGAGGCGGGGGGCCGTCTGCCGCTCCTGGAGAGCCACGGCCCCTTCGCCCTGCGCCGCACCCGCGCCGCCGGCACCCACGCCAGGGTCACCGTCGTCGGCGCGATGAGCGCCCCGCTCGGCGGCGACCGGCTGGCGATCGAGGTCGACGTCCGCGACGGTGCCCGGCTCCTGGTCGACTCGGCCGCCGCGACCGTGGCGCTCCCCGGCCGGACCGCCGAACCCGCCTCGTACGACGTGCGGATCAGCGTCGGGGAAGGGGCCGTGCTGCACTGGCTCCCCGAGCAGCTGATCTCCGCCGCCGGCTCCGACCTGACGATGCGCACGACCGTCGAACTCGCCGCCACCGCACGCCTGGTGCTCCGCGAGGAGCAGATCCTCGGCCGCCACGGAGAGGAGCCCGGCACGCTCACCACCCGCCTCGCCGTCCGGATCGCCGGGCGCCCCCTGCTGGACCAGGAGCTGGCGTACGGCCCCGGCGCCCCCGGCGGATGGGACGGGGGAGCGGTCCTCGCCGGCCACCGGGCCACCGGACAACTCCTCGTCGTCGACCCCGCGTTCGCGGACGACCCGGTCCGTACGCGCCTGCTCGCCGACCACGCGGTCCTCGCCCCGCTCGCCGGCCCCGCCGCCCTGGTCACCGCCGTCGCCCCCGACGCGCTCCGGCTGCGCCGCACCCTGGACGACGTCCTCCGCGCCCTCGCCCCGCTCTGACCGACAGGGACCCGCCGGCACCGCCCGGCGGAACCCGGCCACCGGTTATGCGTTCGGCAAAGAATCCGCAGTACGCCCTTTCGTCGCGCGCCCCCCTGACGAAAGGATCTCCGGACAGACCACCACCCACAGGGGGAGAGACCACGTGAGAAGCGCCACCGCGCTCGTCTCCGCCGGCACGCTCATAGCCGGCACGCTCATGGCGGGCGCGCTCGCCGCCCCGGCGGCCGCCGCCGACACCGGCCGCCCCGCCGCGCACCGGCCGTCCCCGGAGGCCCACGGCGTCGCCGTCGCCGCCGACCGGGCCGCGAAACGGGGCATCGACTGGCAGGACTGCCCCGCAGACTGGGGCTTGGAGAAGCCCATCACCTGCGGCTGGGTCGCCGTCCCGGTCGACTACGCCAAGCCGTACGGCAAGCAGATCAAGCTCGCCGTCGACCGCATCGGCGCCACCGGCACCGCCGCCGAGCGCCAGGGCGCGCTCCTCTACAACCCCGGCGGCCCCGGCGGCTCCGGTCTGCGCTTCCCGCGCCGCGTCACCACCAAGAGCGCCATCTGGGCGGGCGCGGCCAAGGCGTACGACTTCGTCGGCTTCGACCCCCGTGGCGTCGGCCGCTCCGCCCCCATCTCCTGCGTCGACCCGACCGAGTTCGTCAAGGGACCCAAGCCCGACCCGGTCCCGGACAGCGAGGCCGACAAGCGGGCACAGCGCAAGCTCGCCGCGGAGTACGCCGCCGGCTGCGCGGAGAGGAGCGGCGACCTGCTGCCCCACCTCCACACCCGCAACACCGCCCGCGACCTCGACGTCATCCGCGCCGCGCTCGGCGAGCGGAAGCTGAACTTCGTCGGCGTCTCCTACGGCACTTACCTGGGCGCGGTCTACGGCACCCTCTTCCCGACCCACGTCCGCCGCATGGTCCTCGACAGCGTCGTCGACCCCTCCACCCGGAAGATCTGGTACCAGGTCAACCTCGACCAGGACGTCGCCTTCGAAGGCCGGCTCGTCGACTGGATGACCTGGGTCGCCCGCCACGACGCCACCTACCACCTCGGGGACACCTATACCGAGGTCCGCGGGCAGTGGAACACCCTGCGCGCCGCCGCCAAGAAGAACCCCCTCGGCGGGAAGGTCGGCCCGGCCGAACTCATCGGCTTCTTCCAGAACGCGCCCTACTACGACTCCATGTGGGCCCCGGTCGCCGAGGCGTGGAGCGCCTACGCCGCCGGAGACCCGCAGCCGCTGATCGACGCGGCCGCCGCGGACCTCACCGACACGGCCGGCAACATCGCCGCCGAGAACGGCAACGCCGTCTACACCGCCGTCGAGTGCGCCGACGCCCCCTGGCCGACCAGCTGGCGGACCTGGGACCGCGACAACACCCGCCTGCACGCGAAGTACCCGTTCATGACCTGGTCCAACGCCTGGATGAACCTGCCCTGCGCCACCTGGTCCGGCCCCCGCCAGCGCCCCACCGAGGTCCGTACCGGCAAGGGTCTGCCGCCGGTCCTCATCACGCAGGCCGAGCGCGACGCCGCCACCCCGTACGCCGGGGCGGTCTCGCTGCACAAGCGGTTCAAGGGCTCCCGGCTGATCACCGAGAAGGACGCCGGCTCCCACGGCATCACCAACCTGGTCAACCCCTGCCTCAACACCCGGGTCGAGGCCTATCTGCTGACCGGAGCGCTGGACCGGGCGGACGTGACCTGCGCCCCGCACGCCACGCCCCAGCCCTGAGGAGTGGCTTCGGCCGCTCCGTGACGGGGGAGGGGCGGCCGCCGGCGCGGCCGCCCCTCGCTCATGCCCGGGCGGCGAGCCAGGCGTCCTCCGCCGCGTAGTCGAACCAGTCCACCTGGTACTTCGCCAGACCAGGGAACGTCTCCCGCCAGTCCCGGCCCGCCACCCGGTCGGCCAGCCACCCGACCGTCGCCGGCAGCGAATCCGCGTACGACACCACCGGGCGGTACCCCAACTCCCGCTCCGCCGCCGTCATGTCGAACACGATCGGCTGCCCGCCCCCGGTCCACGGCGTGAGCCCGACCGTGCCCTCCGGCGGCCCGTCGAAGCACACCGTCTCGCTCTCGGCCCCCATCACCGCATCGATCGCGGCACCGATCTCCGCCACCGTCGGGGCCTGCGGATCCGCGGCGTTGAGCACCCGGCTGCCCGGCCGCGCCGCCGCCAGCCGGATCAGCTCGGCGAGATTGTCCACGTGCACCGGATGGAACCGCGAGGAGCCGTCGTACGACAGGATCCGCACCGGCCGCCCGTCCGCCGCCCGCTTCACGAACCACAGCTCCCGCGGCCCCGGGCAGTACATCCCGTGGACGGCGCCCGCCCGCAGCAGCGTCGTCGGCAGCTCCCCGCCCGCCGCGAGCAACTCCCGCTCCAGCGCCACCTTCCGCGAGCTGTACGAGTGGTCGGCCGGCGCGACCGTCGCACAGCTCTCGGGAATCGGCAGCGGATAGACGGGGAAACCGCCCGGCTCGTCCTGGGTGTCGAAACTGCGCCCCTCCTCGTCCTCGTAGACGGCGCCGCTGGAGATCACCACCGCCGAGCCGATCCGGCCGGCGAGCCCCCGCAACTGCCGCCCGTGGCCGCGGTCGTAGGCGACGACGTCCACCAGCACGTCCACGCCGTCGCCGAGCGCCGAGGCGAGCGCCCCCTCCTCGTCCCGGTCGAACGCCACCGACCGGACCTCCGCCGGCCACCTCTCGTCCCGGCCGCCGCCGCGCGAGGCCGCCGTCACCTCCCAGCCGTCCGCGACGAGCGCCCGCACGGCCGCTCGTCCCACCTGTCCCGTCGCTCCGACCACCAACGCGTTCTTCGTCGTCATGGCGGCGACGCTACGGCGGGAACGACCGCCGTCCCAGCGTCTTTCGCCGTGCGCGGATCCGCCCTCAGCGTCCTCGGCGGGGGAACTTCCGCGCCGGCCGTGCGTTCTTCTCCTCCTCCGCCGCCTTCACCGCGGCCGCGTAGTCGTCCACGTACTCCTGGCCGGAGAGCGCCAGGATCTCGTACATGATCTCGTCGGTGACAGCACGGATCGCGGCCTTCTCGCCCTCCATCCCGGCATAGCGGGAGAAGTCCATCGGCGCCCCGAAGCGGATGGTGACCCGCTTGACCTTCGGCACGACCTTGCCGGGCGGCTGGATCTCGAAGGTGCCCACCATGGCGCACGGCACCACCGGCACCCCGGCGGTGATCGCCATCACCGCGACCCCGACCTTGCCCTTGTAGAGCCGGCCGTCATGCGAACGCGTCCCCTCGGGATAGATCCCCAGCAGCTCGCCCTTGGACAGCACCCCGAGCCCCTCGCGGATCGCCGCCTGCCCGGCCTGCTTGCCGGACCGGTCGACCGGGATCTGACCGGCGCTGCGGAAGAACGCCGCCGTCAGCCGCCCCTTGATCCCCGGCCCGGTGAAGTACTCCTGCTTGGCGAGGAACGTGATCCGGCGTTTGAGCACGACCGGCATCAGAAAGTGATCGGAGAACGACAGGTGGTTGCCGGCGATGATCGCCGCGCCCTCCTCCGGGACGTGTTCCAGCCCCTCGATGCGGGGCCGGAAGGCCAGCCGCAGCAGCGGACCCAGCAGAACGTACTTCAGTACGTGATAGAACACCGGCGGCCCCGTTTCGTAGTGGCAACGCTCATTTGTAACGACTCGCGCCATCGTGGTCCACACTGGAGACGGAGTGATGCACCGATGGCAGCCACGCGCCGACGCATACGTCCCGGCGCAGCCGTCACCGCCGTCCTGTGCGCGGTGATGACCGCCGGGTTGTACGGCTGCGCCGATTCCGGCCCCTCCGAGCCCGCCCCCTCCCGGACGCCCGCCACCTCCCCGGACGGCCGCTCGCCCTTCACCGGACTGCCCGCCCGGCCCGACGACCCGGTCCTCGCCGTGAAGATAGACAACGTCGGCCCGGCCCGGCCGCACACCGGCCTCGGCGCCGCCGACCTCGTCTACGTCGAGCAGGTGGAAGGCGGCCAGACCCGCCTCCTGGCCGTCTACTCCACACAGCTGCCCGACCGGGTGGGGCCGGTGCGCAGCGCCCGCGAGTCCGACATCGAGCTGCTCCGGCAGTTCGGCGCCCCCGCCCTCGCCTACTCCGGCTCGCACTCCGGCCTGAAACCGCCGCTCAGGGACGCCCCGCTCGACCTGCTGACACCGGAGACGGTCCCCGGCGCGTACGTCCGCGGAGCGGACAGGCCCGCTCCGCACAACCTCTACCTGCTGCCGGAGCGGGCCCTGGAAGCGGCGCCGGACGCCCAGCGCGCCGAGGACATCGGCCTCCGCTTCGGTCCCGCCCCGGCCGGCGGCGAGCCGGTGAACACGCACACCGCGCGCTTCCCGGCCGCCCGGTACACCTTCACGTGGTCCGCCGCCGACCAGGGCTGGCGGGTGGCGATGGACGGGACGCCGGCGCGCACCACCGACGGCGGCCCGCTCACGGCGACCAACGTGGTGGTGCAGCAGGTGAACGTCCGGGCGTCGACGTTCGAGGACTTCCTGGGCAGCGTCTCGCCGTACACCGAGACCGTCGGCAGCGGTTCCGCGCTCGTCCTGCGCGACGGACGCGGCCACGACGCCCGCTGGAGCCGCCCGGACGCGGCGTCCGGCACGGCGCTGACCACACCCGACGGGGCTCCGCTGAACCTCGCACCCGGCCGGACCTGGATCGTCCTCGTCCCGCGCGGCTGACCCGCTCACGCCCCCGGCCGGACTCGCCCGGACGCCGGAGCCGCACCGGTCAGGGCTGGGGGCCCGGCCTGCTCGCCCTTCCGCGCCCGCGCCCGCGGGCCGTGGGCGCGGCGCTGTCCGCCGCCGCCATGCCGATCGTGACCATACCGAGCACCACCCAGCAGAACCACAGCCAGCCACTGCTGCCGAGCGCCACGGTGTACGCCGTCGTCAGCACCAGGGCCGCGACGGTGATCACGCTCATCGCCTTCGTGGGACCGGACATATGTCCGCCCTCCTCATGACGGGGCCGTCCTGCTCATCGTGACCCCTGAAGCGCCCCCCGCGCTACTCCCGCGCGCCCTCTACTGCCCGCGGGTCTGCAGGGAGGCGAGGTACGCGTTGTACGCCTCCAGCTCCTTGTCGCCGTTCCGGTCGGCGGCCCGGTCCTTGCGCACGGCCTGCCGCTGCTCGGAGTGGTACCACTGGTACACCAGCGCGATCAGCACCAGCACCGACGGGATCTCGCTGAAGGCCCACGCGATGCCGCCCGCCGCGTTCTGGTCGGCGAGCGCGTCGATGCCCAGCGAGGCCGGCGGATCGGCGTACGCCTTGACCATCGGCTCGCTCGCCATCATCAGGGCGATGCCGAAGAAGGCGTGGAACGGCATGCCGGCGAAGAGCTCCAGCATCCGCATCACATAGCCGGGGCGGTGCGGGCCCGGGTCGACGCCCATGATCGGCCAGAAGAAGACCAGACCGACGGCGAGGAAGTGCACCATCATCGTGATGTGCCCGATCTTCGACCCCATCAGCGTGTCGAAGATCGGCGTGAAATAGAAGCCGTACAGGCTCGCGATGAAGAGCGGGATCGTGAACGCCGGGTGGGTGACGATCCGCATGTAGCGGCTGTGCAGCAGCATCAGCAGCAGCTCGCGCGGCCCCTTGCTGCCCCGCGCCGCGACCGGCAGCGCGCGCAGCGCCAGCGTCACCGGCGCGCCGAGCAGCAGCAGGATCGGCGAGAGCATGGAGACGACCATGTGCTGCACCATGTGCACGCTGAACATGACCATGCCGTAGTCGTTCAGCTTGGTGCACATCATCAGGGCCACGCTCAGCACGCCGGCCGTGAAGAACACCGTCCGGCTCACCGGCCAGTCGTCACCGCGCCGGCGCAGCCGCGCGACGCCCCAGCCGTACAGCGCGAGACCCACGAGGCAGGCGACGAGGAAGAACGGGTCCGCGGAGAACTCCAGCCCCCGTCCCAGCGTGAACGGCGGCAGATCCATGGAGGTGCCGTGCCCGCTGTGATCCATCTGTGTACTCCTGGAGCCCGATTCGCGCTTGTTGTCCGCACCAGACTAGAACCGCCCCCGTTCGCGGATGCGACCGGGGGCGGTTCGTCGGCGTGGGGCGGTGCTCAGAGCACGGTCTCTGCCTCGGCGTACCGGTCGGCCGGGACGGTCTTGAGGGTCTCCACGGCCTGGGCCAGCGGCACCATGTGGATGTCCGTGCCGCGCAGCGCGGTCAGCATGCCGAACTCGCCGCGGTGCGCCGCCTCCACCGCGTGCCAGCCGAAGCGGGTGGCGAGGACGCGGTCGTACGCGGTCGGCGTGCCGCCGCGCTGGACGTGACCGAGGATGACCGGCCGGGCCTCCTTGCCGAGGCGGCGCTCCAGCTCGACCGAGAGCTGGTTGGCGATGCCGGTGAAGCGCTCGTGCCCGTACTGGTCCTTGACGCCGACCTCGAAGCTCATCGAGCCCTCGCGCGGCTTGGCGCCCTCGGCGACGACCACGATCGCGAACCGCTTGCCCGCCTCGAAGCGCTCCCCGACCCGGGCGGTCAGCTCGTCGATGTCGAAGGGACGCTCGGGCACGACGATGGCGTGCGCGCCGGCGGCCATGCCGGAGTGGAGGGCGATCCAGCCGGTGTGGCGGCCCATGACCTCGACGATCAGCACCCGCTGGTGCGACTCGGCGGTGGTCTTCAGCCGGTCGAGGGCCTCGGTGGCCACGCCGACGGCGGTGTCGAAGCCGAAGGTGACGTCGGTCGAGGCGATGTCGTTGTCGATGGTCTTCGGGACGCCGACGATCGGCAGGCCGGCCTCGGAGAGGAGGTTGGCCGCCTTCAGCGTGCCCTCGCCGCCGATCGGGATGATCGCGTCGAGGCCCAGCTCGGCGACATGGCCGCGAGCGCGCTCGACGCCGTCGACCAGGTGCGCGGGCTGGACCCGGGAGGAGCCGAGGATCGTGCCGCCCCGGGCCAGGATGCCGCCCACCGCGTCGAGGTCCAGCTTGCGGTAGTCGGCCTCCAGGAGGCCCCTCCACCCGTCGTGGAAGCCGATGACCTCGTCGCCGTGGTCGACGACGGCGCGGTGCACGACGGAACGGATGACGGCGTTCAGACCGGGGCAGTCGCCACCGGAGGTGAGCACACCAATGCGCATAGCCCGAAATAACCTTTGCAACGTGGGCCGACATCCGGACCACGTCGTCCGGTTGGATCCCCGCCACCCTATCGGTGCAGGGAGGCGGGGCCGCACCCGCTGTCCACGGATTGGACAGCCTCTTTACTTACGGATCCTTTGGGCGTAGGCGTGCTCAGACGTGCGCTCGGCGCGGGGGTCAGGCGGGCTGCGTCGCGGCGGCGATCCGCTCCGCGCGGAGCGCCTCGTACCACCGGTCGTCGGTGGGCGGCAGCGCGTTCACGTCGAGGGCCAGCTTCAGCAGCAGGTCCGCGATCTGCGGGTTGCGGGCCATGACCGGGCCGTGCATGTACGTACCGAAGACGGTGTCGTTGTACGCGCCCTCGGTGCCGTCGCCCGTGCCGTTGCCCTTGCCGAAGACGGTCCGGGCGAAGGGGCGGGCCGTCGGGCCCAGGTGCGTGATGCCCTGGTGGTTCTCGAACCCGGTGAGCTGGGGGAGGTTGAGGCGGGGGTCGATGTCCGCGAGGACATCGCCGACGCACCGCTCGCCCTCGCCGCGGGTGGAGATGACGTCGATCAGCCCCAGGCCGGGCTCGCGCTCGCCGAGGTCGTTGATGAACTCATGGCCCAGGATCTGGTACCCGGCGCAGACCGAGAAGATGATCGCGCCGTTCGACGCCGCCCGGGACAGGCCGCCGTCGCGGCGCAGCCGCTCGGCCGCGAGGCGCTGCGGCCGGTCCTCGCCGCCGCCGATGAGGTAGATGTCGCCGGAGGTGGGCACCGGCTGGTCGCTGCGGACGTCGACGCGCTGGACGTCCAGACCGCGCTGGCGTGCGCGGCGCTCGACGACGAGGGCGTTGCCCTGGTCGCCGTAGGTGCTGAGCAGGTCCGGGTAGACCCAGACCAGGCGCAGGCTGCTGTCACTCATGCTGCAAGTCCTCTTCGGGTCAGTTGCCGACGCGGCGGCGGACGTCCTGGAACGCGGTGTAGTTGGCGATCAGCTCGATCTGTCCGGGCGGCGCCAGCTGGACGGCCTCGTCGATCGTCTCGCACACCCGGAAGTCCACGTTCGCGACCTCCAGGCGGACCGCGAGGTCGAGCTTGCGGTCGCCGATGACCATGATCGGGTGGCCGGCGAGCCGGCCGTAGTCCACGTCCCACAGCCAGGAGGTGTCCGTGCCGTCGGCGCCGCGGGCGTTGACGGAGAGGATCACCGGGGTCGGCGGCTGGTCGATGAGGGAAAACGTTTCGAGCCACCCGGCCGGATTCTTGGCGAGCAGCAGCCGCAGCTCGCGGCCCTGGAAGGTGACGACGTCGTAGCGGCCCGCCACGGCCTGCACCTGGTACATGCGCTCCAGGGCGACCTGCGGCGGCACGCCAAAGACGGCGGCGACGGCGGCCGAGGTGGCGGCGTTGGCCTTGTTGGCGCGGCCGGGCAGCTGGAGGTGGATCGGCCAGGCCGACCCGTGCGGGTCGAGCACGTGGTCGCCGTTGAGCGCCCAGCTCGGCGCGGGGCGGCGGAAACCGCACTCGCCGCAGAACCAGTCGTCGCCGGGACGCTGCATCACACCGCCGCAGGCGGGGCACGACCAGGCGTCGTCCTTCCACTCCTGGCCGGCGGCGACCCACACGACGTTGGGGGAGGAGGAGGCGGCCCACACGATCAGCGGGTCGTCGGCGTTGGCGATGACCACGGCCTTGGTACCGGACAGCCCCTCGCGCCACTTCTCGGCGAGCATCCGGGTCTCCGCGGCGCGGTCGAGCTGGTCGCGGGAGAGGTTGAGCAGCGCGATCGCCTTGGGGGTGGTGTCCCGGGCGACTCCGGCGAGGTACTTCTCGTCGACCTCGATGACGCCGTACTTGGCGTCCGAACCGCCGGCCAGCGCCGACGTGATGCCGGCGGGCATGTTGGCGCCCAGCGCGTTGGAGACGACGGGACCGCTGGCCCGCAGCGCCTCGGCGATCAGCCGGGTGGTGGTGGTCTTGCCGTTGGTCGCGGACACCAGGACGACGTCCAGATGCTGCGCGAGCCGACCCAGCAGGTCCGGGTCGAGCCTCAGCGCCACCTTGCCGCCGATCACCGATCCGCTGCCGCGTCCCGCCGCGCGCGACACCGCCGCCGCGGCCTTGCCCGCCGTCACGGCCAGCTTGGCGCGTGGCGACAGCGGCTCTGGATTACCGGGGTGTCCTGACATCTTCCTTGTTCCTCCTTGCGTCGGTCCGGGCTCAGCCTATCGAGATCAGGCCAGCGACCCGAACCGCGGCACCACCGGGACGCTTGCCGAAACAGCGAGGTCACAGCGGACCGTACCCTTACGTCCATGCGAAACCGGCCGATCCCCGGCAGTTCCGGCCACGTCCGAGGCATGAGCCTGCTGGGCGATCCGGTGCTGCACGCCCCCTGCGAACCCGTCACCGACTTCGGCCCCGAGCTGGGCCGACTGGTGGAGGACATGTTCGCCACGATGTACGCGGCCAACGGTGTGGGGCTCGCGGCCAACCAGGTGGGCGTCGGCCTGCGGGTCTTCGTGTACGACTGCCCCGACGACGACGAGGTCCGCCACCTGGGGCACCTGGTGAACCCGCGGCTGGTGGAGGCGGACGGGGACGTGATCCGGGGCTCCGAGGGGTGCCTCTCGCTGCCCGGCCTGGAGGCGCCGACCCCGCGCTTCGACCGCACGGTCGTCGAGGGCGTCCGGCTGGACGGCACCCCGGTCCGCGTGGAGGGGACGGGCTTCTTCGCCCGCTGCCTCCAGCACGAGTGCGATCACCTGGAGGGCGGGGTCTACGCCGACCATGTCACGGGGTGGCGGAGGTCACGCCTGCTGCGGGCGATCCGCAAGGAGCCGTGGGGCTCGGGCGTGGGGGCGCTGGGCTAGGTCGTTTCGTTTGGATCATGCCGGGCTCGTGGGCCCTGGGGCGGGTCCGGAGCAGGGCCCGGCGGGCGCCGCCCGGCGCCGGCGAGGTCAGAAGCCGGGGCCGCCCGTGCGGTCGCCCGCCTCCGCCAGCCGGCCCCACAGCAGGTCGGCCATGCAGCGCACCAACTCGACCCGGCTGCAGGGGCGCTCGCCGAGCCACCAGTCGCCCGCCGCGTGCATCATGCCGACGATGCCGTGTCCCCAGATCCGGGCCTGCGCCTCGCCGCCGGGGCCGAGGTCGATCCGTTCGGCGATGACCTGGCCCAGCTCCTCTCCCATGCGCCGCAGCACCGGCGCCGAGTGGCGCCCCACGTCGAAGCCCTGCTCGGCCTGCTGGGACTCCTCCGCCGGGTGCATGAGGAAGCGGTAGACCTGCGGCATCGCCTCGATCGAGGCGAGGTACGTGTCGAGGGTCGCCTCCACGCGTTCGCGCCGGCCGGCCGGCGCGTCGAGCGCCGCCCGCAGCGCCGCGAGCAGCGCGTCCGTGTGCCGGGTGGCCAGGGCGCGGTAGAGGCCGCCCTTGTCGCCGAAGTGGCGGTACAGGATCGGCTTGGTGATGCCGGCCTCCGCCGCGATCGCGTTCATCGAGGCCTTGGGGCCGTCCCGGAGCACCACCCGGTCCGCCGCCTCCAGCAGTTCACGGCGCCGCTGGTCGGCCGGCTTCTGCTGTTCGGTGGTCCGGTGTGTGGTCTCCATAGCGTGTCTCCCCGCCCGTGCGAATTCCGTGAGGCTGTCGCAACGTAACACCAGTTCGGCGCCTCGTGCGGCGCGGGCCGGACGGCTTCTGTGCAGGTTGACAGCGCCTACTTGCCGGTAACAGACTGCCGTTACCGCAAGTAACGTAGTGCTGGGAGGGAACATGGCCGAGTTCACGCTCGAACTCAACGACGACCAGAAGCAGGTCCGTGACTGGCTGCACGGATTCGCCCAGGACGTGATGCGCCCCGCCGCCGCCGAGTGGGACGAGCGTGAGGAGACCCCCTGGCCGATCATCCAGGAAGCCGCCAAAATCGGCATCTACTCGCTCGACTTCTACGCCCAGCAATTCTTCGACCCGACCGGACTCGGCATCCCGATGGCGATGGAAGAGCTCTTCTGGGGCGACGCCGGCATCGCCCTCTCCATCGTCGGCACCGGCCTCGCCGCCGTCGGCGTCCTCGCCAACGGCACCGAGGAACAGATCGGCACCTGGATCCCGCAGATGTACGGCGACGCCGACGACGTCAAAGTCGCCGCCTTCTGCTCCTCCGAACCCGACGCCGGCTCGGACGTCGCCTCCCTGCGCACCCGCGCCGTCTACGACCAAGCCAAAGACGAATGGGTCCTCAACGGCACCAAGACCTGGGCGACCAACGGCGGCATAGCCAACGTCCACGTCGTGGTGGCCGCCGTCGACCCCGCCCTCGGCTCCAAGGGCCACGCCTCCTTCATCGTGCCGCCCCACACCCCCGGCCTCTCACAGGGCCAGAAATTCCAGAAACACGGCATCCGCGCCTCCCACACCGCCGAAGTCGTCCTGGAAAACGTCCGCATCCCCGGCCACTGCCTCCTCGGCGGCAAGGAAAAGCTCGACGAACGCCTGGCCCGCGCCCGCGAAAAGGCCAAGGCCGGTGGCGGCGAAAGAGTCAAAAACGCCGCCATGGCCACCTTCGAAGCCTCCCGCCCCGCCGTCGGCGCCATGGCCGTCGGCACCGCACGCGCGGCCTACGAAGTCGCCCTGGACTACGCCAAAACCCGTGAGCAGTTCGGCCGCCCGATCATCGACAACCAGGGCATCGCCTTCCAACTCGCCGACATGCGCACCCAGATCGACGCCGCCCGGCTGCTCGTCTGGCGCGCCTCCTGGATGGCGACCGCCGGCAAACCCTTCACCTCCGCCGAAGGCTCCATGTCCAAGCTGTACGCCAGCGAGGTCGCCAAGAAGGTCACCGGCCAAGCCATCCAGATCCTCGGCGGCAACGGCTACACCCGCGAATACCCGGTCGAGCGCATGCACCGCGACGCCGCCATCTACACCATCTTCGAAGGCACCAGCGAGATCCAGCGCCTGGTCATCGCCCGCACCCTCTCCGGCATGCCGATCCGCTAGGCCGCCCCCTTTTCTGTGGGCTCGGTTCGCCTCCGGGGCGCTCTGTGCGGCTGTCGACAGTCGGACGTGCTCGGTCCCTCGTACCTCGGGACCTGCGCGCGACCTCCCTTTCGACAGCCGCGCGCCCCTTCGGCTCACT
>NZ_JBVJGU010000004.1:119371-205726 GCF_055587165.1 Streptomyces sp. NPDC048353
CGCCGAACGCCCCAAGCCGGCCCTGGCACGCTCACCCGAACCGGCCCGGACCTGCGCGCCCTTCGGCTCACTCGCCGAACGCCCCAAGCCGGCCCTGGCACGCTCACCCGAACCGGCCCGGACCTGCGCGCCCTTCGGCTCACTCGCCGAACGCCCCAAGCCGGCCCGTCACACCACGCAGAACTCGTTGCCCTCCGGGTCCTGGAGCACCACCGCGTAATAGTCCATCCCCTCCGGCTCGTCCATCGCGTACAGCACCGACGCGCCCAGCGCCGTCAGCCGTGCCACCTCCCCGTCCACCCGCTCCCGGCGCGTCGCCAGCGGCACGGCCCGGCCGCCGCCCACCTTCAGATCGAGGTGCACGCGGTTCTTCACCGTCTTCGGCTCGGGCACGTGCTGGAACCAGACCCGCGGGCCGACCCCCTTGGGGTCCACGATCGACTCGGGCAGGTCCCCGGCGCCGTCCGGCAGCTCCTCCTCCGGCACACCGGTCGCCTCCCAGTACGCCCGCCAGCTCGCGTGCCCGGCCGGCGGCGGCTCCGGCACATAGCGCAGGGCCTGCGCCCAGAACGGCACGAGCCGCTGGGGCTCGGCGCAGTCGATGGTGAGCTGCAGGGTCATCCCGATCGGTTCCATGACGCGAGCGTCCCAGACGGCACTGACAACGCCCCCGGGCCACGCCCGCGAAGACGTCCGCGCGACCGCGCGTCCCGGCCCGGTCCCCGCCAACGGGCCGACCGGGCCGGGCTGTTCGGCCCCTCGCCCGGCAGGCTACGTTGGACAGGAGAACCGCCAGGCCGGGTGACCATTCAGGGGGCAACGCACACATGACGACCACCACCACCGAGGTACCGGGACCGGCGGGGCATCCCCTGTTCGGGTCGATGCTCGACCTCAAGAACGACTCGCTCGGCACCTTCCTGCGCGCCCGGAACGAGCACGGGGACGTCGTCCGCATCACCGCCGGCCCGCCCGGCCTGCGCGGCAACGTCTACGGCGTCTTCTCCGCCGAGGGCGTCCAGCAGGTCCTGGCCACCGAGTCCGCCAACTTCCGCAAGGACAACCACTTCTACCAGGAGCTGCGCGAGTCCTTCGGCAACGGCCTGCTGACCAGCCAGGACGACGACTACCTCCGTCAGCGCCGGCTCGTCCAGCCGCTCTTCACCCGCCGCCGCGTCGACGGCTACGCCGACGCCGTCGCCGCCGAGGTCACGGCCGTCACCCGCACCTGGGCGAACGCCCCCGACGCCACCGTCGACGTCCTCGACGAGATGACCCGGTTCGCCCTGCGCGCCGTCTCCCGGATCCTCTTCGGCACGGACGTCGACGCCGCCGTGGAGATCGTCGAGCGGGCCTTCCCGGTACTCAACCAGTACGTCTTCCGGCGTGGCTTCTCGCCCGTCAACCTCCCGCGCGACTGGCCCACCCCGGGCAACCGCCGCGCCGCCGCCGCGCACGAGGAGCTGTACGCCGTCTGCGACCGGATCATCGCCGAGCGCCGGGCGGCCGGAACGGCCGACGGCGGCGGCCAGGACCTGCTGACCCTCCTCGCCGAGGCCGAGAGCGCCGAGGACGGCAGCTTCGACGCCTCCGAACTGCGCGAACAGGTCCTGGTCTTCCTGCTCGCCGGTCACGAGACGACGGCCACCTCCCTCGGCTTCGCCCTGCACCTCCTCGCCCTCCACCCCGACGAGCAGAAGCGGTGCCACGAGGAGGTCGACCGCGTCCTGGCGGGACGGACCCCCGGGGCGGCCGACCTCGACGCCCTGCCCTACCTCACCCGGGTGCTCAAAGAGGCCATGCGGCTCTTCCCGGCCGCCCCCGCCGTCGGCCGCCGCGCCGTCGCCGCCACCCGGATCGGCGGCCACACCATCCCGGCCGGCGCCGACGTGATCGTCTCCGCCTGGGTCACCCACCGGCACCCCGACTACTGGCAGGACCCGGAGCGCTTCGACCCCGAGCGGTTCACCCCCGAGGCCGAGGCGGTCCGGCCCCGCTACGCCTGGTTCCCCTTCGGCGGCGGCCCGCGCGCCTGCATCGGCCAGCACTTCTCCATGCTGGAATCGGTGATCGCCCTCGCGATGATCCTCCAGCAGTACGGCCTGGAAGCGGTCGACACCGAGGTGCCGGTCGCCTCCGGGATCACCCTCCAGGCGGCCGGACAGGCCCGCGTCCGCCTGCGCTCCCGCACCGCGTAGGCCGAGTCCGGGACGCGCACACTGGGCGGGTGCTCAGGACCGGGTGGAGACCAGAACGGTCGCGTAGCGCTCCTCGCACATGACCACCCGCGGCGTCAGGCCGTGCCCGGAGACCGCCGCGACGGCCCGGGCGGCCTGGCGCTCGCTCGTCTCGACCAGCAGCGTCCCGCCCGGCGCCAGCCAGTCGGCGGCTTCGGCCGCCACCCGGCGCAGCACCTCCAGGCCGTCCGCGCCGCCGTCGAGCGCCACCAGCGGCTCGTGGTCGCGCGCCTCCGGCGGCAGCAGCCCGACCTCCTCGGTCGGTACGTACGGCACATTGGCGACGAGCACCTCGATCCGCCCGCTCAGGGAGTCCGGCAGCGCGGCGAACAGGTCGCCCTCATGGACGAGGCCGCCGAGCGGTTCGAGGTTGCGCCGCGCGCAGCGCACGGCCGTCGGGTCGATGTCGGAGGCGTACACCTCCACGCCCTCGACGGCGGAGAGCAGCACCGCGCCGGCCGCGCCGGAGCCGCAGCACAGGTCGACGCAGACGGACCCCGGCCGGGCCAGGCCCACGGCCTGCTCGACCAGGAACTCCGTACGCCGCCGGGGCACGAACACCCCCGGGTCGACGGCGATCCGCAGGCCGGCGAACGCGGCCCAGCCCACGACGTGTTCGAGGGGGAGGCCGGCGGCGCGCCGGCCGACCATCGCGTCGAGTTCACCGGTGCCGCAGGCGGCGGAGAAGAGGAGTTCCGCCTCGTCCTCGGCGAAGACGCAGCCGGCGGCGCGCAGCCGGGAGACGGTGGCGGAACGGAGGGAGGAAGACGGGTCGAGCGGCATGAAACCTTCCGGGAAGCCGAGGGGCCCCCGTGGTCACCCGTGTCGGGCCGACCGTCCGGTCATCGAGGGGGAGCACCCTGCCTGCATGGCGTGAATGGGTCCCACCTCCTCGTTCGTCCGCTACTGGAGTCGCTCACATTACATGATCGATCTCGCCGGACCCGCTTCCTCCGCTCGGCGTCAGGCGGAGAGCTGCGCCTCGATGGCGGCGAGGACCTCCGGGGCGTCCGGCTCGGTGCGCGGACGGAAGCGGGTCACCTGACCGTCGCGGCCGATCAGGAACTTCTCGAAGTTCCACTGCACGTCCCCGGCCTCGCCCTCGGCGTCCGGGACCCGCGTCAGCTCGGTGTAGAGGGCGTGGCGGCCGTCGCCGTTCACGTCCGTCTTCTCCAGCAGCGGGAACGTCACGCCGTACGTCGCCGAGCAGAACGTCCGGATCTCGTCGGCGTCCCCCGGCTCCTGGCCCGCGAACTGGTTGCACGGCACGCCGAGGACTGTGAAGCCGCGCTCGCCGTACTCCTTCTGCAGCCGCTCCAGACCGGCGTACTGCGGCGTCAGACCGCACTTGGAGGCGACGTTCACCACCAGGACCGCCTGGTCGCGGTAGTCGGCGAGCGAGATCGGCTCGCCGGTCAGGGTGCGCAGCGGAATGTCGTACAGGCTCATCAAGGTCTCCTCGTCGAAACAGTGGCTTCCACCGTACCCAGAGCTCCCGGGTACTCCGCGAAACGTCCCGGCTCGCTCAGAGCTTCCGGAAGAGCCCCTCCTGCACCACGGACACCAGCAGCCGTCCCTCGCGGTCGTAGATCCGGCCGCGCGCCAGGCCGCGTCCGCCGGTCGCGATCGGGGACTCCTGGTCGTAGAGGAACCACTCGTCCGCACGGAAGGGCCGGTGGAACCACATCGCGTGGTCCAGCGACGCCATGTCGAACCCCCGCGGGCCCCAGAGCGGCTCCACCGGGATGCGCACCGCGTCCAGCAGCGTCATGTCCGAGGCGTAGGTCAACGCACACGTGTGCACCAGCGGGTCGTCGCCCAACGGGCCCACCGCACGCATCCACACCGCGCTCCGCGGATCGGCGTCCCGGACCTCGTCCTTCGTCCAGCGCAGCCGGTCGACGTAGCGGATGTCGAAGGGCTGGCGGCGCGCCATCCGCTCCAGGGCCTCCGGCAGCTCGCCGAGGTGGTCGCGGATCTCGTCCGCGAGCCTCGGCAGGGTCTCCGGGTCCGTCATGTGCCGCGGTGGAAGCTGGTGCTCGAACCCGGCCTCCTCCGGCAGGTGGAAGGAGGCCGTCAGGTTGAAGATCGTCCGCCCCTGCTGGATCGCCGTCACCCGGCGGGTGGTGAACGAACGGCCGTCCCGCACCCGCTCCACCTGGTAGACGATCGGAACCCCGGGGCGTCCCGGCCGCAGGAAGTACGCGTGCAGCGAATGGACCGGACGGTCGCCCTCCGTGGTCCGGCCGGCCGCCACCAGGGCCTGGCCCGCGACCTGGCCGCCGAAGACCCGCTGCAGGGACTCCTGCGGGCTGCGGCCACGGAAGATGTCGACCTCGATCTGCTCCAGATCGAGCAGATCGACGAGCCTCTCGGCGGGGTTGGTCACGACTGTGCTCCTCTACAGCTGTCCGACGGACGTCACGCGGACGATCGCCCGGCCCTCCTCGTCGGAGGCGGCGAGATCCACCTCCGCGCCGATGCCCCAGTCATGGTCGCCGTTCGGGTCGGCGAACGTCTGCCGGACGCGCCACAGGCCGTGCGCCGCGTCCTCCTCGATCGACAGCAGCTTCGGCCCGCGCGCGTCCGGACCCGTACCGAGATCGTCGTACTCGTCCCAGTACGCGTCCATCGCCTCGCCCCAGGCGTCCGCGTCCCAGCCCGCCTCCCCGTCCAGCTCTCCCAGCGCGTCCACGTTGTCCAGCGCCGCCAGCTCGACCCGGCGGAACATGGCGTTGCGCACCAGGACCCGGAAGGCCCGGGCGTTCGCCGTGACCGGCTTGACCTGGTCGGCCTTCTCCTGGGCCTCCTCGGCCGTCTCGACCTCCGGATTGGCCAGCTGCTCCCACTCGTCGAGCAGCGAGGAGTCGACCTGGCGCACCATCTCGCCCAGCCACTCGATCAGGTCGGTGAGGTCCTCGGTCTTCAGATCGTCCGGGATGGTGTGGTCCAGCGCCTTGTACGCGCTCGCGAGATAGCGCAGCACGATGCCCTCGGTCCGCGCCAGCTCGTACCAGGAGGTGAACTCCGTGAAGGTCAGCGCCCGTTCGTACATGTCACGGACGACGGACTTCGGCGAGACCGGGTGGTCGCCCACCCACGGGTGGGACTTGCGGTAGACGTCGTACGCGTGCCAGAGCAGCTCGCCCAGCGGCTTGGGGTACGAGATGTCCTGGAGCCGCTCCATCCGCTCCTCGTACTCGACGCCGTCCGCCTTCATCTGCCCGACCGCCTCGCCGCGCGCCTTGTTCTGCATGGCGGCGAGGATCTGGCGCGGATCGTCGAGGGTCGACTCGACCACCGACACCATGTCCAGGGCGTACGACGGGGACTCCCGGTCGAGCAGGTCGAACGCTGCCAGCGCGAATGTCGACAGCGGCTGGTTGAGCGCGAAGTCCTGCTGCAGGTCGACCGTGAGCCGGATCGTGCGCCCCTCGGCGTCCGGGGTGTCCAGCTGCTCCACCACACCGCCGTCGAGCAGCGAGCGGTAGATCGCGATGGCCCGGCGGATGTGCCGCAGCTGCGCCTTGCGCGGCTCGTGGTTGTCCTCCAGGAGCTTGCGCATCGCCTCGAATGCGTTCCCCGGCCGGGCGATCACCGACAGCAGCATGATGTTCGTGACCTTGAACCGGGAGGTCAGCGGCTCCGGCTCGGCGGCGATCAGCTTCTCGAAGGTGGTGTCGCTCCAGGCGACGAAGCCCTCCGGGGCCTTCTTGCGCACCACCTTGCGGCGCTTCTTCGGGTCGTCGCCCGCCTTGGCGAGCGCCTTCTCGTTCTCGATGACGTGCTCCGGGGCCTGCGCGACCACGAGACCGGCGGTGTCGAAGCCGGCCCGGCCGGCCCGCCCCGCGATCTGGTGGAACTCCCGCGCCCGCAGCGTCCGCACCCGGTTGCCGTCGTACTTCGTCAGCGCCGTGAACAGCACCGTCCGGATGGGGACGTTGACCCCGACGCCCAGCGTGTCCGTACCGCAGATCACCTTCAGCAGACCCGCCTGCGCCAGCTTCTCGACGAGCCGGCGGTACTTCGGCAGCATGCCGGCGTGGTGGACGCCGATGCCGTGCCGCACGAACCGCGACAGGTTCTGGCCGAACTTGGTGGTGAAGCGGAAAGAGCCGATCAGCTCGGCGATCTTGTCCTTCTCGTCGCGCGAGCACATGTTGATGCTCATCAGCGACTGCGCCCGCTCCACGGCCTGCGCCTGCGTGAAGTGCACGATGTAGACCGGAGCCTGCTTGGTCTCCAGCAGCTCGGTCAGGGTGTCCGTGATGGGCGTGAGCCGGTACTCGTACGAGAGGGGCACCGGCCGGGTCGCCGAGCGGACCACCGAGGTCGGGCGGCCGGTGCGCCGCGTCAGGTCCTTCTCGAACATCGAGACGTCACCGAGCGTCGCCGACATGAGGACGAACTGCGCCTGGGGGAGTTCCAGGATCGGGATCTGCCAGGCCCAGCCCCGGTCCTGCTCGGCGTAGAAATGGAACTCGTCCATCACGACCTGGCCGATGTCGGCGTGCTTCCCGTCCCGCAGCGCGATGGACGCCAGCACCTCGGCCGTACAGCAGATGACCGGCGCGTCGGCGTTCACGGACGCGTCACCGGTCAGCATGCCGACGTTCTCGGTGCCGAAGAGCTTGCACAGGTCGAAGAACTTCTCCGACACCAGCGCCTTGATCGGCGCGGTGTAGAAGGTCACCTGGTCGTTGGCGAGCGCCGTGAAGTGCGCACCCGCCGCCACCAGCGACTTTCCCGAGCCGGTGGGCGTGGAGAGCACCACGTTGGCGCCGGAGACCACCTCGATCAGCGCCTCCTCCTGGGCCGGGTAGAGCGTGATGCCCCGGCCCTCCGCCCATGAAGAGAAAGCCTCGAAGAGGGCGTCGGGGTCGGCGTTCGGCGGCAGCTGATCGATAAGGGTCACGCCTCCATCTTGCCTGGGATCCGCCCGGATGAGGGAACCGGCCGCCCAGGGCAAGATCACGGACGATACGCTGGCCCGTCGACCGGCCGTCAACTCGGCGCCGGCGCAGGTGGAACGGGGCGGGAAACGAGCATGATGGGACCGGCGCACTCGCTGTCCGGAGCGGCGGCCTGGCTGGGCGTCGGAGCGGCGGCGGCCGCCGCGGACCGCCCGATGCCGTGGCCGGTGCTCGTCGTCGGAGCGCTCATCTGCGCGGGCGCGGCCCTCGCACCCGACCTCGACCACAAGTCCGCCACCATCTCGCGCGCCTTCGGCCCGATCTCCCGGGGCCTCTGCGGGGTCGTCGACAAGCTCTCGTACGCCGTCTACAAAGCCACGCGCTCCGCCGCCGACCCCCGCAGGTCCGGAGGGCACCGCACGCTCACCCACACCTGGCTCTGGGCGGTCCTCATCGGCGTCGGCGCCTCGGCGACGGCGGTCACCGGCGGCCGCTGGGCCGTCCTCGCGCTCCTCTTCGTCCACCTCGTCCTGGCGGTGGAGGGCCTGCTCTGGCGGGCCGCCCGCATGTCCAGCGACGTCCTCGTCTGGCTGCTGGGCGCCACCAGCGCCTGGATCCTCGCGGGCGTCCTCGACCAGCCGGGCAACGGCTCCGACTGGCTCTTCACCGCTCCCGGCCAGGAGTACATGTGGCTGGGCCTGCCGATCGTCCTCGGCGCCCTCGTCCACGACATCGGCGACGCCCTGACCGTCTCCGGCTGCCCGATCCTGTGGCCGGTGCCGGTGGGACGCAAGCGGTGGTACCCGGTCGGCCCGCCGAAGTTCATGCGCTTCCGGGCCGGCAGCTGGGTGGAGCTGAAGGTCCTCATGCCCGCCTTCATGGTCCTCGGCGGCGTGGGCGGGGCATCGGCACTCGGCTTCCTCCCCGCCTTGCCGTAGACGCCGTGCGCCCGCGGCCCGGTCAGCCGTGCCAGGACCTCCACAGGGCCGCGTACGCGCCGTCCGCCGCCACCAGGTCCGGGTGGCTGCCCAGTTCGGTGATCCGGCCCTCCTCGACCACCGCGATCACGTCCGCGTCATGGGCGGTGTGGAGGCGGTGGGCGATCGCGATGACCGTGCGGCCCTCCAGCACGCGGGCCAGCGAGCGCTCCAGATGGCGGGCCGCGCGCGGATCCAGGAGGGAGGTCGCCTCGTCCAGGACCAGCGTGTGCGGGTCCGCCAGGACCAGGCGGGCCAGGGCGATCTGCTGGGCCTGCGCCGGGGTCAGCGCGAACCCGCCCGAGCCGACCTCGGTGTCCAGGCCCTCGTCGAGACCGCGCGCCCAGTCGTCCGCGTCCACCGCCCCGAGCGCCGCCCACAGCTCGGCGTCCTCGGCGCCCGTCCTGGCCAGCAGCAGATTGTCCCGGAGCGAACCCACGAAGACGTGGTGCTCCTGGTTGACCAGGGCCACGTGCTCCCGGACCCGCTCGGCGGGCATCCGCGCCAGCTCCGCCGCCCCGAGGGTGACCGAGCCGGAGCGCGGTCCGTAGATCCCCGCGAGCAGCCTGCCGAGCGTCGACTTGCCCGCGCCGGACGGCCCGACGAGCGCCAGCCGGGTGCCCGGCGGGACGTCCATCGACACCCGGTGCAGGACGTCGACCCCTTCGCGGTAACCGAAGTGGACCTCGTCCGCCCGGACCGTGCGCCCCTCGGGCTGTACCGACGCGTCGCCCGCGTCCGGCTCGATGTCCCGGACGCCGACCAGCCGCGCCAGCGACACCTGGGCCACCTGCAGCTCGTCGTACCAGCGCAGCACGATCCCGATCGGCTCCACCAGCATCTGGGCGAGCAGCGCGCCGGTCGTCAGCTGTCCCACGTCGATCCAGCCCCGCAGCGCGAACACCCCGCCCAGCAGCAGCACGGACGCCAGGACGGTCGTGTGCGTGACGTTGACGACCGGGAAGAGGACCGAGCGGAGGAAGAGGGTGTACCGCTCCCACGCCGTCCACTCGGCGACCCGCCGGTCGGAGAGCGCGATCCGGCGGGCGCCGAGCCGGTGCGCCTCGACGGTGCGGCCCGCGTCGACGGTCTCGGCGAGCGCGGCCGCGACGGCGGCGTAACCGGCGGCCTCCGAACGGTAGGCCGACGGCGCCCGCCGGAAGTACCAGCGGCAGCCCACCACGAGCAGCGGCGCGGCGATCAGGACCGCGAGCGCCAGCGGCGGCGCGGTCACGGCGAGGCCGCCGATCAGCAGCCCGGCCCAGACCACGCCGATGGCGAGCTGGGGCACCGCCTCGCGCATGGCGTTGGCCAGCCGGTCGATGTCGGTGGTGATGCGGGAGAGCAGGTCGCCGGTCCCGGCCCGCTCCAGGACGCCGGGCGGCAGGCCCACCGACCGTACGAGGAAGTCCTCGCGCAGGTCGGCCAGCATCTCCTCGCCGAGCATCGCGCCCCGGAGGCGTACCAGCCGTACGAAGAAGGTCTGGACGAGCAGCGCGGCCGCGAAGAGGGCGATCGTGCGCCCGAGGTGCAGCTCGCGCGCGCCGTCGGCCAGCCGCTCGACCAGCGAGCCGAGGAGGTACGGACCGGCCATGGAGGCGATCACCGCTGCCGCGTTGACGCCGACGAGCAGGGCGAAGGCCCCGCGGTGGCGGCTCAGCAGGTCGCGGACGTAGGCGCGGACGGTCGCCGTGCCGCCCACGGGGAGCGTCGTCGCCGACTGCGGGGCCGCCGGGTCGTACGCCGGTGGCGCGATGCCGATCATGCCGACTCTCCTTCCAGCTCGTCGAGGGTGTCGAGGCTCCGCAACTCGCGGAGACCGTCGACCCGGTCCGGTCGGTGCGGCGAGCCCGGGCCGCCCGGCTCCGCGCCGGGGGCCGGGACGAGGGCCGGTTCGTCCCCGGTCTCGCGGGTGACGACGGCGCGGTACCTCGGCTCCTCGTGCAGGAGCCGGCGGTGCGTCCCCACGGCCACCACCTCGTTCTCGTCGAGGAGGACGACCCGGTCCGCCAGGTCGAGCAGCAGCGGCGAGGAGGCCAGGACCACGGTCGTGGCGCCGTCCCGCAGCCGCCGGACACCGGCCGCCACCCGGGCCTCGGTGTGCGAGTCGACCGCCGAGGTCGGCTCGTCCAGGACCAGCACCGCAGGGTCGGTGACCAGCGAGCGGGCCAGCGCGAGGCGCTGGCGCTGACCGCCGGACAGGGACCGGCCGCGCTCGGTGATCCGGGTCCTCATCGGGTCGCCGTCGCTGTCGACGGACGCCTGCGCGAGCGCGTCGAGCACGTCCCCGCACTGGGCGGCGGCCAGGGCGTCCGCCGCCGGGACCTTGCCCGATGAGGGGACGTCCAGCAGCTCGTGGAGGGTGCCGGAGAGCAGGACCGGGTCCTTGTCCTGGACGAGGACGGCGGTCCGGGCGGCGTCGAGCGTCAGCTCGTCCAGCGGCACGCCGTCCAGGAGCACGGAGGCGTGCCCCTCGCCCGGGTCCGTGGGGTGCCCGCCGAGCCGGTCCGCGAGCAGGCCGGCCGCGTCCGGGTCGCCGCAGACGACCGCCGTGAAGAGGCCGGCCGGGGCGAGCAGCCCGGTGACCGGGTCGTACAGCTCCCCGGCCGCCTCGGCCCGCGCGCCGGGAACCCGTTCGCGCACGTCGCCTCGCGGGCCCCGGGGGTGGACTTCCGGCACCCGTACCTCGTCCTCCGCGCCGCGCACCTCCGGGCCCCGCACGTCGCCCGCCGCGCCCTCCTGAGGGCGTGATCCCGCCTCCACCCGCCGCGCACCGTCCTCCGTGCCGGCCGTCGCCGCGCGCGACAGCGACAGCACCCGCGCGGCCCGCTTCGCCGACGGCCGTGAGAAGGAGAACGCCATCGCGATCTCTTCGAAATGGCGCAACGGATGGTGCGTCAGCGCCACCGCGCCGTAGACGGTGACCAGCTCGCCGACGGCGATGCGGCCGTCGATCGCCAGCCGCGCCCCGTACGCCACCACGGCGATGAGCAGGACTCCCGGCAGCAGGACCTGGATCGCCGCGATGAGCGCCCACATCCGGGCGCTGCGCACGGCGGCCCGGCGGACCTCCTGGGAGGCCGCGCGGTAGCGGCCGAGGAAGAGCTCCTCGCCGCCGATGCCGCGCAGCACCCGCAGCCCGGCGACCGTGTCGGAGGCGAGTTCGGTGGCCTTGCCCGCCTTCTCGCGCTGTTCGTCGGCGCGTCGGGTGGCGCGGGGGAGCAGCGGGAGCGCGGCCAGGGCGAGGACGGGCACGCCGACCGCGACCAGGACGCCGAGCGCGGGCTGGTAGACCACCAGTGCCACGCAGACGGCCACCAGGGTGAGGGCCGCCGCGGCGAACCGGGAGAGCGCCTCGACGAACCAGCCGATCTTCTCGACGTCCGCCGTGGAGACGGCCACCACCTCGCCCGCGGCGACCCGCCGGGTCAGGACGGAGCCCAGCTCGGCGGTCTTGCGGGCGAGCAGCTGCTGGACGCGGGCGGCCGCGGTGATCCAGTTGGTGACGGCGGTGCGGTGCACCATCATGTCGCCGACCGCGATCGCCGCGCCGAGCCCGGCGAGCACCCCGCCCGCGACCGCCAGCCGTCCGCCGTCGCGGTCCACGACGGCCTGCACGGCGAGGCCGACGGCGAGCGGCAGCCCGGCGATGCCGAACTGGAGCAGGATCCCCCACAGCAGGGACCTGACCTGTCCGCCGAGCTGGTTGCGGCCGAGACAGAGGAGGAACCGGGTTCCCGAGCGGACATCGGGGAACCCTGGGTCGGCGTACGGGAGTTCACGAATCTGCATGGCGTTCCAGGGTCTTCCGGGCCGGGCGGGTGGCCGGTCGTGCGAGCCGTGCAAGGTAAGCGCCCACGGGCCCCGGGCGGCAATCGAATTTCCGGCGTACGCACCCAGAACCCGCCATGATCGAACGAGGCGCCTGGACACCCCGCGTGTCACTCGCGTGCCATGAGTCCCCAGGATCACGGGCATGCTCAGCGGTCCGGCGCCGGCCGCGGGCGGTCGCGGAGGCCCGTCAGGGGCGGGTCGCGCGCTCCAGGGCCAGTACCGCCGACTCGTACGCCCGCCCGGTCGACCGCTCCATGCCGATCTCGCACATCCGGTTCGCCGACAGGTGCGCGTCGAAGGCGCGGGCCGTCACCTCCGTCGCCTCGCGCGCGGTGGCGGCCGCGGTCAGCTCCGGGTGGAGCATCCCGCGGTCTCCGGCGAAGGCGCAGCAGCCGGCGTCGTCCGGGACGACGACCTCGTCCGCGCAGGCCCGGGCGACGGTGGTCAGCAGCCCCTCGTGGCCCAGATGCCCCATGGAACAGGTCGGATGGACCACCGCCGAGCCGACCCGGCGCCGGACCTCCAGGCGCGGAAGCAGCTCGTCCGCCGCCCACTCCAGCGAGTCCAGCACGGTCAGCTCCGCGTGCAACTCGCGGTTCCGCGCGGTGAGGTGCGGCACCACGTCGCGCGCGAGCCCGAGCGTGCAGGAGGAGGCGTCGACGATCAGCGGCAGCCGCCCGCCCGCCGTCCACCCCCAGGCCGCCTCCACGATCCGGTCGGCCATGACCGCGTTGCCGCGGGCGTACCCCTTGGAGTGCCAGATCGTGGCGCAGCACGTCCCGGCCACGTCGTCCGGGATCCACACCGGCATCCCGGCCCGGGCCGAGAGGGCGACCATCGCCTCGGGCAGCGACGGCCCGCCCCGGGCCGTGCCCTCGGGTCCGCCGAAGATCCGGTTGACGCAGGCCGGGTAGTAGACGGCGACCGCCGAGGGCCGGTCCGTGCGGGGCAGCCGGCGGGCCGCCGCACCGGGGATCCCGGGCAGCCACTCCGGTACGAGATCGGGCCGCACCGCCTTGCGCACGAGACCGGTCACCGAGCCCAGGAGCCGGTCGTCCAGCCGCTCCGCGGCGGCGAGGGCGAGCCGGGCCGAGGCCTCCACGGCGCCGAAGCCGCGGGCGGCGAGCGCGGCGATCCGCTCCTCCCGCGGGGAGTGCCGGACGTGCCGGAACTCCCGCATCAGCGCCCCGGTGTCGATCCCGACCGGACACGCGAGCCCGCACGTCGAGTCACCGGCGCAGGTGTCCACGGCGTCGTAGCCGTACGTGGCGAGGAGCCCGGCCTCGACCGGGGAACCGTCGGCCTGACGCATCATCTCCCGACGCAGCACGATCCGTTGGCGAGGAGTGGTCGTCAGGTCGGCGCTGGGACAGGTCGGTTCGCAGAAGCCGCACTCGATGCACGGGTCGACGACCGCCTCGACCTTCGGGATCGTCTTCAGATTGCGCAGGTGCGCCTGCGGGTCGCGGTCGAGGACCACCCGGGGGGCGAGCAGCCCGTCCGGGTCGACGAGCTCCTTGATCCGCCACATCAGCTCGGTGGCCTTCGGCCCCCACTCCAGCTCCAGGAACGGCGCCAGGTTGCGGCCAGTGGCGTGCTCGGCCTTGAGCGAGCCGTCGAACCGCTCCACGGTCAGCTTGCAGAACGCGTCCATGAACGTCGCGTACCGCTCGATGTCGGTGGGGTCGGCGGCGTCGAAGGCGAGGAGGAAGTGGAGGTTGCCGTGGAGGGCGTGGCCCGCGACGGCCGCGTCGAAGCCGTGCCGCGCCTGGAGGTCGAGGAGTTCGGCGCAGGCCTCGGCGAGACGGGCCGGCGGCACCGCGAAGTCCTCGGTGATCAGCGTCGTACCGGAGGGGCGCGAGCCGCCCACGGCGGTGACGAACGCCTTCCGCGCCTTCCAGTACCCGGCGATGGTCTTCGGGTCGCGGGTGAAGGCGTTGCCCGTGGCGGAGACGGAGGCGACGGGAGCGACGAGGTCGAGATCCGCCACGAGCCGGGCCGCCTCCGCTTCGTGCCCGTCCAGGGCGGCCGGGTCCGGGGCGCGGAACTCCACCAGCAGCGCCGCCGTCTCCGGGGGCAGTTCCGCCCAGTCGGCCGGGACCCCGGCGACGCTCACCGAGGCGCGCAGCGTGTTGCCGTCCATCAGCTCGACGGCGACCGCCCCGGCCTCGCCGAAGCGGGGCACGGCGGCGGCCGCCGCCGGCAGCGAGGGGAAGAACAGCAGGCCGGTGGAGACCGCGCGGTCCAGCGGCACGGTGTCGAAGACGACCTCGGAGAGGAAGCCGAGGGTGCCCTGCGAGCCGACCATCAGGCCGCGCAGGATCCGCACCGGGGTGGAGCCGTCGAGGAAGGCGTCCAGGCGGTACCCGTGGGTGTTCTTCAGCGCGTACTTGGTGCGGATACGGGCCGTCAGCTCCGCGTCGGCCTCGATCTCGGCCTTGAGCGCCAGCAGCCCCGCGCACAGGCGCGGCTCGGCGCGGGCCAGTTCCTCGTCGGCGGCCGGGTCGGCGGTGTCGACGACGGTGCCGCTCGGCAGGACGACGGTGAGGGACGAGACCGTCCGGTAGGAGTTCCGGGTCGTGCCGGCCGTCATGCCCGAGGCGTTGTTGGCGACGACCCCGCCGATGGTGCAGGCGACGGCGCTGGCCGGGTCGGGGCCGAGGACCCGGCCGTACCGCGCGAGGGCGGCGTTGGCCCGCAGCACGGTGGTGCCGGGCCGGATCCGGGCCCGAGCGCCGTCGTCCAGGACCTCGACGCCCGCCCAGTGCCTGCGCACGTCGACCAGGATGTCCTCGCCCTGTGCCTGGCCGTTGAGGCTGGTCCCGGCCGCCCGGAAGACCACCTCGCGGCCCTTGCCGTGGGCGTACGACAGGATCGCGGAGATGTCGTCGACGGTCTCGGGGACCAGCACGACCTGGGGGACGAAGCGGTAGGGGCTGGCGTCGGAGGCGTACCGCACCAGGTCGGAGATGGTCGAGAGCACCTTCTCGGGGCCGATGAGCGCGGACAGCTCCTCCCGCAGCCCGCGGGGGGTGCCGCGGGCCTGCAGGTCGGGGACCCGGTCGGGGGCCGGCCCGCGCTTCCGCCCGGGACGCAGGGCCTGCGGCTTCGGCTCCAGCAGTGGCATGGCACGGCTCCCCTCGGCGGGACGCCCGGGGCTGTCCCCGCCGCGGGCCGCGGCCGGACGCGGTCAGCAGTGGCGCTCCGGCACACGGTCGACCAGGGCGGACAGCAGACCTCCGAGCACCTCGCGCTGATCGACGGTCAATGGAGCCAGGATGTCCTCTGCGGCGCCCCGACGCGCGCTGCGCAACGCCCGCAGCGTCGCGCGGCCCGTGTCCGTCAGCTCGATGCGGATCACCCGGCGGTTGCTCGGGTCGGCGACGCGGCGGACCCGGCCGGCGGCCTCCAGGGCGTCGACCAGGCTGGTCACGGCGCGGGGGACGACCTCCAGGCGCTCGGCGAGGTCGGCCATCCGGGGCGGGCGGTCGTAATGCGCGACGGTCCGCAGCAGGCGAGACTGCGCGGGAGTGATGCCGACCGGCTCCAGGTGCGTCTTCTGGATGCGGTGGAGCCGGCGGGTCAGCCGCAGCAGCTGCTCGGCGAGAAGCCCGTCCGCGTCCGGCGGGCGCGGGGCCGCCTCCGGCAGAGGTGCGACCGCCTCCGGCAGGGGTGCGTCCGGCGTACGCGCGTCGGGCGAACTCGTGGCGTCGGGGGTGCTCATGCCGGGAACATTATCAGGACCTGGTTCATTGTGAGTATAGGTAACGATGAGCTACGCTCTGATCGTCAGCGTCGTCACACCCGCGTAGGAGCCCATGCACCCCCACGACCAGTCCGACTGGACACCCCCCGCGCGCGACCCCGCGCAGCCGAAGGAACCCGCTCAGGTGCGGCGCATCCTCCGGCTCTTCCGGCCGTACCGCGGCCGCCTCGCCGTCGTCGGCGTGCTCGTCGGCGCCTCGTCGCTCGTCTCGGTCGCCTCGCCGTTCCTCCTCAGGGAGATCCTCGACACGGCCATCCCGCAGGGCCGCACCGGGCTGCTCAGCCTGCTCGCCCTCGGCATGATCGCCACCGCCGTGATGAACAGCGTCTTCGGCGTCCTCCAGACCCTGATCTCCACCACCGTCGGTCAGCGCGTCATGCACGACCTGCGCACCGCGGTCTACGCCCAGCTGCAGCGGATGCCGCTCGCCTTCTTCACCCGCACCCGCACCGGCGAGGTCCAGTCCCGGATCGCCAACGACATCGGCGGCATGCAGGCGACGGTCACCTCGACCGCCACCTCCCTCGTCTCCAACCTCACCGCCGTCGTCGCCACGATCGTCGCCATGCTCGCGCTCGACTGGCGGCTCACCGTCGTCTCGCTGCTCCTGCTGCCGGTCTTCGTCTGGATCAGCCGCCGCGTCGGCCGGGAGCGCAAGAAGATCACCACCCAGCGCCAGAAGCAGATGGCCTCCATGGCCGCCACCGTCACCGAGTCGCTCTCCGTCAGCGGCATCCTGCTCGGCCGGACCATGGGCCGCGCCGACTCGCTCACCGCGTCCTTCGCCCGGGAGTCCGAGCGCCTCGTCGACCTCGAAGTGCGCTCCTCCATGGCCGGACGCTGGCGGATGTCCACCATCGGCATCGTGATGGCCGCCATGCCCGCGCTGATCTACTGGTCCGCCGGCCTCGCCCTCCAGTCCGGCGGCCCCACCATCTCCCTGGGCACGCTGGTCGCCTTCGTCTCGCTCCAGCAGGGCCTCTTCCGGCCGGCCGTGAGCCTGCTCTCCACCGGCGTGCAGATGCAGACCTCCCTCGCCCTCTTCCAGCGGATCTTCGAGTATCTCGACCTCCCCGTCGACATCACCGAATCCCCGGACCCCGTGCGGCTGGAGAAGATCGCCGGCGAGGTGAGCTTCGAGAAGGTCGTGTTCCGCTACGACCCCGAGGCGCCCGGCCGTCCCACCCTGGACGACGTCGACATCACCGTCCCGGCCGGCGGCAGCCTCGCCGTCGTCGGCCCCACCGGCTCCGGCAAGTCCACGCTCAGCTATCTGGTGCCCCGGCTGTACGACGTGACCGACGGCCGGGTCCTGATCGACGGCGTCGACGTGCGCGACCTGGACTTCGACACCCTCGCCCGGGCCGTCGGCGTCGTCTCCCAGGAGACGTACCTCTTCCACGCCTCCGTCGCCGACAACCTGCGCTTCGCCAAACCGGACGCCACCGACGAGGAGATCGAGGCCGCCGCCCGCGCCGCGCAGATCCACGACCACATCGCCTCGCTCCCGGACGGGTACGACACCCTCGTCGGCGAACGCGGATACCGCTTCTCCGGCGGGGAGAAGCAGCGCCTGGCCATCGCCCGCACCATCCTGCGCGACCCGCCGGTGCTCATCCTCGACGAGGCGACGAGCGCGCTGGACACCCGTACGGAACACGCCGTACAGCAGGCCATCGACGCGCTCTCCGCCGGACGCACCACCCTCACCATCGCCCACCGGCTCTCCACCGTCCGCGACGCGGACCAGATCGTGGTCCTCGAGGACGGCCGGATCGCCGAGCGCGGCACGCACGACGACCTGCTGGCACGGGACGGTCGGTATGCCGCGCTGGTCCGCCGGGACGCCCAGACGCGCCCGCCCGGCTCGCCCCCGGACGCCCCCGACACACCGGGCCCGTCCGCCGGGCAGGGCTCCTCCCCGGGGCCGGCCTCCTCCACCGGCCCGGGCCCGGGCGGCGAACACACGAACGTGGGATCGGTTGTTCCCCAGAACGTGTGATCGTCCCGCTTTTCGTTGCCCGACTCCCCTGTGACGCGTGAGGATGACGGTGCGCGATCAACGGGCTGCAGACCGTGAGCGCGCAGTCCCACACCAGAACACGCACGAGGAGAAGCACCCCCATGAACGTCATCACCAACCTGCTCGCCGGCGTCGTCCACTTCCTGGGCTGGCTCGTCTGACGATCGCAGTGCCACGGCGCCGCCGGTACCCCGTCCCAGGGACCGGCGGCGCCGCCGCGTGCGCGCTCCCCGGTTTCGCCGCGGCGCCGGGTTAGCGTGCGGCCATGACGCACCGGCACTGGCCGCCCGACCACCGCCGTCGCCCCCGGCTCACCCGGCGCGGCCGCATCGTCCTGCTCCTCGGCGCCGCCCTCGTCGTGGCCACGGCCATCACCGTCCCGCTGCTCCTCCCGCGTGACACGCCCCCGCCCGCCCCGGTCGAGAAGGAGCGGACGCTGCTGATCCCGGAGGGCTGGCGGGCGACCCAGGTCTACGCCGCCGTCGACAGGTCGCTCGCCCTCGCCCCGGGCACCACCGGCCGGATCGCCGCCACCCGCGCGGCCGGGATGAGACTGCCCGCCGCCGCCGGAGGAAACCCCGAGGGCTACCTCTTCCCCGCGACCTATCCGGTGGTGTCCGCGACCACCCCCGAAGGACTGCTGCGCTACATGGTCGCCACGGCGGCCAAGAGGTTCGGCACCGAGGACATCAACGCCGGGGCGCAGCGCAACGGCGTCACCGTGCACCAGACCGTCATCATCGCGAGCATCGTGCAGGCCGAGGCCGACACCACCGAGGACATGGGGAAGGTCGCCCGGGTCGTCTACAACCGCCTCGCGCGCGGCATGTCCCTCCAGATGGACTCGACCCTCAACTACGCCCTCGGCCGTTCCACGGTGGACACCACCCACGCGGACACCAAGATCGACAATCCGTACAACACCTACGCACGTCAGGGGCTGCCCCCCACGCCGATCGGGAACCCCGGAGAGCAGGCGATGAGCGCGGCGATCGCGCCGACCGAGGGGGAGTGGCTCTACTTCGTGACGGTGAAGCCCGGGGACACCCGCTTCACGGGCGACTACGCCGCCCACGAGGCGAACGTGGCGGAGTTCAACGCCCACCGGCGGGCGGCGACGGCGGGCTGAGCCGGTGGGGCCGGACGGCTTTCACCGCCCCGCCGCCACCCCCGCCGGTTCCCGGTCGAGCAGACGGCGGATCGCGGTCACCGCCGAGCGGCCGGCCCGGTTGGCGCCGATGGTCGAGGCCGACGGCCCGTACCCCACCAGATGGACGCGCTCGTCCCGCACCGCGCGCGTGCCCTCCAGCCGGATCCCGCCGCCCGGCTCGCGCAGCCTGAGCGGCGCCAGATGGTCAATCGCGGCGCGGAAGCCCGTCGCCCAGAGGATCACGTCCGCGTCGACGGTCCGGCCGTCGTCCCAGGCGACACCGGTCGGCGTGACGCGGTCGAACATCGGCAGGCGGTCCAGGACGCCCCGCTCCCGGGCGCTCCTGATCGCGTCGTTGAGCGGAAGCCCGGTGACCGAGACGACGCTCCGCGGCGGCAGGCCGCGGCGGACCCGCTCCTCCACCAGGGCGACGGCCGCGCGTCCCTCCACCTCGCCGAAGGGGCCCTCGCGATAGACCGGCTCGCGCCGGGTCACCCAGGTGGTCTCCGCCGCGACGTCCGCGATCTCCATCAGGTGCTGGGTCCCCGAGGCTCCGCCGCCGACCACGACCACCCGCTGCCCGGCGAACGCCTCGGGGCCGGGGTAGCCGGCGGTGTGCAGCTGGCGGCCGCGGAAGGTCTCCTGCCCGGGATAGCGGGGCCAGAAGGGGCGGTCCCAGGTCCCGGTGGCGTTGATCAGCGCCCGGGCGGCGTACGTCCCCTCCGAGGTCTCGACGCGCAGCCGGCCCCCCTCGCCGTCCCGGACCGCGCGGACCCCGACGGGACGGTGGACGCGCAGATCGAAGCGCTCCTCGTACGCGGTGAAGTACGCGCCGATGACCTCGGAGGAGGGCCGGCTGCCATCGGCGCCGGTCAGCTCCATCCCGGGCAGCGCGTGCATCCCGTGGACCTTGCCGTAGGTCAGCGAGGGCCAGCGGAACTGCCAGGCGCCCCCGGGCCGCGGAGCGTGGTCGAGCACGACGAAGTCCCGGTCCGGCTCCATGCCGGTCCGCCGCAGGTGGTACGCGGCCGACAGGCCGGCCTGCCCGGCTCCGACGACCACCACGTCCACGTCCCGTACCCCGAAATCGTTCACGATTCCACCAACCGTGGGGCGGGCCGGGATCTTCCCCGCGCCGGACATCGATCCCCGCCCGGCCGGGTACCCGCAGCGCACCCGCGCGCTCACCCGGCACCCACGGCAGGATGACCCCATGTCCACTTTCACCACCCGCGTCCTCAGCCTCACCACGGGCGACACCGAGACGGTCACCGACCTGACCTCCGCCTGCGCCGACTTCCTCGCGGAGGCGGCGGAGGGCCGCGACGGTCTGCTCAACCTCTTCGTCCCCCACGCCACCGCCGGCGTGGCGATCCTCGAGACCGGGGCGGGCAGCGACAAGGACCTGCTGGCCGCGCTCCACCACATCCTCCCGGCCGACGACCGCTGGCAGCACCGCCACGGCTCCCCGGGCCACGGCCGCGACCACGTCCTGCCCGCGCTCGTGCCCCCGCACGCCACCCTCCCGGTGGTCGAGGGCCGCCTGACGCTGGGCACCTGGCAGTCGGTGTGCCTCGTCGACACGAACAAGGACAACCCCGAGCGCCAGGTGCGGCTGAGCTTCCTCGGATAGCCCCGCGGGCGGTGGTGCTCCGGCCGGCCGCCGGCCGGGACGAACCGGTCGCCCAGGGCGAGAGCGCGGGGGTCAGTCGCTCTTCGGCTCTTCGGCGTTGCGCCAGATCCGCAGGTCGACGGTGACGTACGAACCGGGCTCGTCCTTCCCCGACTTGCCGCGGTAGGTGGCCACCGCGATATGGCCCGCGTCGCTGTGCACGCAGATCTCCGACCCGCTGCTGAGCTGGTCGAGGGCGATCGTCTTGGTGTAGCGCGTCTCGGCGCGGCAGGTCTCCAGGGAGCCCTTCTGCGCGTTGTTCAGCAGGACGAGCTTGCCGTTCGCGGTGCCGATCTTCGCCTCGTCCAGGAAGTTCACGACGCTGAAGTAGAGGTCCGCGTTGCCGTAGGCCAGGTCCTCGCCCTCGACCGGGCGCGGCGGGCTGTCGGCGAGCATGAGTTCGTAACCCGCCGTCAGGTCGATGCCCGGGTACGAGACCGGCTTCGGGTCGGCCTTCGGCTTGCCCCCGTCGGAGGCTCCACCGGCGCTCGCACCGCTGCCGCCCCGACCGCTCGAGGAGCTGGTTCCGCTCCCCTTGTCCTTGGCGCCCCCGTCCGGGAGCAGGGAGCCGATGACTCCCAGGACGACGATCGCGCCCACCACCGACGCGGCCACGATCAGACCGGTCCGCTTCGGCTTCGGACGGGGCGGGAACCCCCAGGGGGCGTGGGCGGCGTGGGCGCCGGGGGGCGGCGTGTGGAAGCCCGGAGCGGGTGTGGCGTGCGACGGGTAGCCGGGGGCCGGGGTGGGGTGGCCCGGCCCGGGGTACATCGGCCGCCCGGGCGGCGGCACGGGCCCCGGCGCCCCCGGCGCGCTCTGCGTCGGCGCGGCAGGCGTCGAGAACGAGGTCGGCGCGTACGGGTTCACCGCGCCCGGCGCCGGATTCGGCGAGGAGACCTCGGTCGGCGTCGGTGCGACGGCGGGCCGCGGCGGCGGCGTCTTCGCCGGTTCGGGCAGGCGCAGCCGCTCGGTGATCGAACCGGAGACCTTCTGCGGCAGCCAGTCCTCGCCCTGGCGCAGCGCGACGGGGGACAGTTCGTGGCACAGCTCGATGACCTCGGCCGGGCTGGGCCTGGCGGCGGGGTCGCGGCTGAGGCAGCGGGTCACCAGCGGCAGCAGTTCCGCCGGCAGCCCGCTGAGGTCGGGGTCCTCGTGGACGATCCGGTAGAGCACCGCGTGCGAGGAGCCCTCGCCGTAGGCGGGGGAGCCGATCGCGGCGAACGCCGCGATCTGCCCCAGGGCGAAGACGTCGGTGGCGGGGGTGACCGTACCGGCCGACGCCTGTTCCGGCGCCATGAACGCGGGGGTGCCCACGCTGACGCCGGCTCCGGTCAGCGAGGTGGCGTCGGCCGCACGGGCGATGCCGAAGTCGATCACGCGGGGACCGTCGGAGGCCAGGAGCACGTTGGCGGGCTTCAGATCACGGTGGACGATGCCCGCGCCATGGATCACGTGGAGCGCCTCGGCGACCCCCACGGCCAGCAACAGCACGCTGCGCAGCGGCAGTCCACCGTGCTGGGCCACGGCGTGCGCGAGCGAGGGGCCCGGTACGTAGGCGGTGGCGAGCCAGGGCCGGTCGCCTTCGGTGTCGAAGTCGATGACCGGCGCCGTGTACAGGCCCTGCACCCGCTGCGCGGCCTGGACCTCCTGCGTGAACCGCCGCCGGAACTCGGGGTCCTCGCTGAACTCGGACCGGATCACCTTGAGCGCGATCGGCCGGCCCCCCGGCGTGTAGGAGAGATAGACCTTGCCCATGCCTCCCGTGCCGAGCACGGCCGCCAGGCGATATCCGCCCACGACGGCCGGATCGCCCTCCTGGAGCGGCCTGAAGAGATCGGTGGAAGGCGTGCTGCTCATGATGAATCATCCCCTGTGTGCGGCGGTCCGGGCCCCGTCGACGCCGTGAAGCCAAGGGGGAGCGTACCGATATTCGTGCGCCGTCGAGAGACCGCCCGGGCGCCCCGGCGGGGCAGCTGCTTGATCGTCCCCGGGTGGGGTACCGAGGTGGCATGGCTACCGACACATCCCCCGCCGCGAGCGGTTACGTCCAGCCCGAGGTCGACGTCCGGGCGTTGACCGAGGTGCTCGACGGTGAGTACGCCGGCATCCGCGACCTCGTCCGGACCAACCTGACGACGTACGCCTCCGTGCTCGAGGAGGCCGACGAACTCGGCTTCGACGCCTTTCGCGAGCGGGTGCGCGAGCTCGTGGTCGCCATGGCCGCGACGGGCCAGACCGGCATGGGCTTCCCGAGCGCGTACGGCGGCGGTGGCGATGTGGGGGCCTCGATCGCCGCGTTCGAGACACTGGCCTTCGGCGACCTGTCGGTGCTGGTGAAGGTCGGCGTGCAGTTCGGGCTCTTCGGCGGCGCCATCCTCCATCTGGGCACCGAGCGCCACCACGAGGCCTATCTGCCGGACCTGATCACCGGACGGCTCATGGGCTGCTTCGCGATGACCGAGACCGGCCACGGCTCCAACGTCCAGGCGATCGGCACCGTCGCGCGGTACGACGCCTCCCGCCGGGAGTTCGTCATCACCACCCAGGGCGAGCAGGCCCGCAAGGACTACATCGGCAACGCAGCCCGCCACGGCGAACTGGCCGTCGTCTTCGCCCAGCTGGAGGTGGACGGAAAATCCGAGGGCGTCCACGCCTTCGTCGTCCCCATCCGGGTCGGCGGCGAGCCGGCGCCCGGCGTCCACATCGAGGACGACGGCCGCAAGATGGGCCTCAACGGCGTGGACAACGGCCGGATCCGGTTCGACGAGGTACGGGTGCCGCGCGAGGCGCTCCTCAACCGGTTCGCCGACGTCACCCCCGAGGGCGTCTACGAGAGCCCGATCGACAACCCCGACCGGCGCTTCTTCACCATGCTCGGCACGCTGGTGCAGGGCCGGGTCTGCGTCGGCGGCGCCGGGGTCAACGTCGCCAAGGTGGCCCTGACGATCGCCACCAAGTACGCCGTACGGCGCCGCCAGTTCGAGGCGACGTCCGGCGCGCGGGAACAGCTGCTCCTCGACTACGGCCTGCACCAGCGCCGGCTGCTGCCGCTCCTCGCCCGGACGTACGCGCTCCACTTCGCCCAGGACGTCGTGCGCACCCGCCTGCACGAGGTCTTCTCCGGCATCGAGGACGACCCGCAGGCCCGGCGGGAACTGGAGTCACGGGCCGCCGGCACCAAGGCCCTCGGCACCTGGCACGCCACCCGGGTCGTCCAGGAGTGCCGCGAGGCCTGCGGCGGCGCCGGGTACCTCGCCGTCAACCGCTTCGCCGCGCTCAAGGCCGACAGCGACATCTTCACCACCTTCGAGGGCGACAACCACGTCCTGCTGCAACTGGTGGCCAAGGGCCTCCTCACCCATTACGCGAGCGAGTTCGAGGACCTGGACCAGCTCGGCACGGTCCGGTACGTCACCAACCTCGCCGTGGAGACGGTCATCGAGAAGACCTCGGTCCACAAGCTGCTGGAGCGGGTCCGCGACCTGCTGCCCGGCGGTGACGAGTGGGACCGGGAGGCCGGTCTGCTCGACTCGGAGTACCAGCTCGCCATGCTCCGCTACCGCGAGGAGCACATGCTCGCCGGCGTGGCCCGGCGGCTCAAGCGCGGGATCGACCAGAAGCGCGACCCGGGCGTCGTCTTCTCGCAGGTCCAGGACCATGTCATCGCGCTCGCCCACGCCCATGTCGAGCGGCTGGTCCTGGAGGCGTTCGTCGAGAAGACGCGCGCTCTGCCGGAGGGCGGGAACAAGGTCGCGCTGGGCCTGCTGTGCGATCTGTTCGCCCTGTCGACGATCGAGGCGGACCGGGCGTGGTTCATGGAGCACGGCCGGCTGACGGTCCAGCGTTCCAAGGCGATCAGCCGTGAGGTCAACGACCTCTGCCGCAAGGTCAGGCCCCTCGCGGTCGACCTGGTCGACGCCTGGGGCATCCCGTCGGAGATGCTGCGCGCGCCCGACCTCGTGGGCGCATGAGAAAGGCCGTGGCCGGTCGTCGCCCCCCACCGCACCGGGCGGGGGACGGCGACCGGCCACGGCGGGACCGGGCGGGCCGTCAGTTCATGCTCGCCACCAGCGCGCCGAGGACCATGCCGCCGATCAGGCCGACGGCGCTGACCACGAGGGCGGGCACCGCGAGCCGCTCGTGCCGGACGGTCTTGGCGATGATGGCCAGCACCACGCCGAGGACACCGAAGACGATCGGAAGGAAGAGGAGCGCGACCACGCCCAGCACCATCGCGATGATGCTGAGCACGTTGCCGCTCGCCGCGGGCCGCGGAGCGTCGTGGGGCTGTCCGGTCGGTCGACCACCGTACTGCGTCGTCATCTGCCACTCCTTCGTGAGCACCCAGGGGCCCGGTCCCGATGTCGACCGGCCGCCTTCCGGGTACCCCGAACTCGCCGCTTCAGTACGGCACTTGAGTAACCGACACCGACGGTGTCGGTTACTCGGCGGGGCCGTCGGCGTAGTCCTCGACCAGGCCGGCGACGAGCGCGCGCAGCGCGTCGACCCGCTGCCGGTCCTCGGGCTGGGCGCGCAGGGCGTCATCCGTGGCGCGGAGGCGGGACAGGGCGGCCGGATCGCCGTCCATCACGTCGTCGATCAGCGGCTCGGTGATCAGGTCCAGGCACGCCGTGAACAGCCGACGGGTGGCGGGAGCGGGCGGGGTGGGGTCGGGGGCGGTGAACCACGGCGTCAGATGGCGGACCGGGTCGGTCAGGCTCCAGCCGACGACCGCCCCGTCCTGGACGAGGAGCGCCACATCGGGGGCGATGCCGATGCGGGCCTCCAGCGGGCCGTCGAGGACGTCGAGGTCCCGCAGCCCGGTCAGCACGGCGTCCCCGGGGGCGCGGCACAGCACCGCGCAGGTCTCCAGGCGGAAGTCCCGTACCTCGTCCGCGAGAAGCCCGCCCGGGCGGACCGCGGGCGCGTCCGGGACGCGGGCGGAGTCCGCGGCCGAGGCGGACTCGCGGGGCAGCCGGAGTTCGACGCCCGCCAGCGCGCGGTCGGCCGGGGCGAACCGGACCTCGTCCGGGGTGTCCCACAGCCGTGCCCCGCTGCCGAAGGTCTCCGCGAGGAACCGCTCCCGCTCCGCCTTGTCCACCGTGGGGTCGACCCGGACGGAGCCTCCTTCGAAGCGGGGGGCGAGGGCGAGCGGCGTGTCCGTCACCGTCGCGGTCCAGCCGTCGTCCAGGGTCACTCGCATCGTCTACGCCGCCTCATTTGATCTGCACCGCCGGGGGCATGAACCCGTTCTTACCCGGAATCCTGCCTTCCACGATGTCGTCGTGGGTAATCGGCCGACCGGCGTCCGTGGCCTTCGCGCCGTTGCCGACCGCCGTCGCCCCGGAGTCGCCGAGGACGCCCGAGGGGCCGTACGCCGTGATGGCCTGACCGGCCTCCGAGCCGACGCCCTTGGTCACGACGACGTCGTCACCCTGCCGGAAGATGAGGTTCCCCGCTCCGCCGGTCGACTGGTACACCGCGTCCGGCTGCTTGAGGATCTCCAGGACCCGCTCGTCGGTGAAGCCGTGCATGGTGTCCCCGTGATAGTCGGGGTGCTTCCGGAAGCGTCCGTCCCCCGCCCGCTCGATGACGCCGTCCGCCGCTTTGACGGCCCGCTGCTGGGCCTTCTCCTCCTTCGTGCACTTGGGCATGAGGCCCAGGGGGTCGCAGCCGTCGTACGGGTTGTCCACATAGCCGACGGGGTTCGGCGCGGGGGCGAGGCCGAGCGGGTCCGGCGAGGTGTAGCGGCCGGTCTCGGGGTCGTAGTGGCGGAAGCAGTTGTAGTGGAGGCCGGTCTCCGGGTCGTAGTACTGGCCGGGGAAGCGGAGCGGGGTGTAGGCGGTGCTGTCCTTCGCCCAGGCGGTGGTGCCCCAGAGCGTGCTGCGGGAGTGCCAGGCGATGGCGCCGGACTCGTCGATCAGCTCGGTGGGTGTGCCGATGAGGTCGGTGGCGATGGCGAAGAACCGCCGGTCGATCTCCTCCTGGCGGTCGTCGGCCGTGAGAATGCGCTCGGTCTGGGCGAGCGGGACCACATCGCGGTGGTCCCAGGTGAGGGCGACGGTGTGCGGGTCGTCCGGCCGGTGGCCGGTCTGCTCGCACAGGGTGAGCCCGTCCCAGGTGAACCGGACCTCCTCGACCACGCTCTGCCCGTCGGCGGCGAGCCGCTGCTTCGCGGTGCGGCGGCCCAACGGGTCGTAGCGGTACCGCCACCGGGTCCCGTCCGGGGTGGTGACGGCGGTGAGGCGGTTCTCCGTGTCCCACGTGTAGCGCCAGGTGTCGGGCTTGCGGGAGAGGCGGGTCTTCTGCCGCAGGAGGACCCTGCCCAGGGCGTCGTACTCGAAGCGGACCCCTCCGGCGCGGGTGACGCGCGTACCGGTGTAGGCGCGGGGCCCGGTGGCCTCGCCGCCCGGGTGGTGCTCCGGCCAGGAGGCCGAGGTCTGGTTGCCGGTGTCGTCGTAGGCGTACCGCTCCGTCCAGCCCGGTGCGTGGACGGCGGTGACCCGGCCCAGCGGGTCCAGGTCGAAGGTCCGGGTGCCCGACAGCCGGTCGGCGACGGAGAGCAGACGGCCGTCGGCGCGGTAGGCGTAGGCGCGGCCGGTGACGGCGCGGGCCCCGGCGGTGACGTGCTGCTCGGCGAGCCTTCCGGCCCCGTCCCAGGCCGACGTCAGGGTGATCGCGTCCCCGAAGGAGCGGGTCAGCTCGTGCCCGGCGGCGTCGTGGGTGAAGTCGACCCGCCGGCCGCCGGTGGTCAGCCGGGCCGGCAGCCCGACCGCGTCGAAGGCGTAGGTCGTGACGTGCCCGGTGGGCGTGGTCCGCCGGACGCGCCGCCCCAGCTCGTCGTACGCGTAGACCATGGGCCGGCCGTCCACCAGCTCCGCCCTGACCCGCCCGCGGCGGTCGTACTGGTAGCGCAGCTCGCTCTCCGGACCGGCCGCCTCCAGGAGCCGGCCCGCCGCGTCGTACGCGTAGGTCGTCACCCGGCCGTCGACGTCCTTGCGGAGGACTTGGCCGAGCCGGTCGCGGGTGAAGGAGACGGTCCCGCCGAGGGCGTCGACCCGCTCGGCGAGCCGTCCCGCGGCGTCCACCCGGTAGGTGAGGGTCCGTCCGTCGAAGTCGGTCTCGGAGACGGTGTTGCCGACCGCGTCGTAGGCGTAGGTCCAGGTCAGGCCCTGCGGGCCGGTGACCTTGGTGAGGCGCAGCGCGCTGTCGTGCTCGAAGGCGTACCGCCCGCCGTCGGGCCGGACGGTGGTCAGCGGCAGGTCGAAGTGGGTGTAGGTGTAGCGCGAGACGCCGCCGGCGGCGTCGGTGTGGGTCAGGCAGTTGCCCTCGCCGTCGTAGGTCCACGACTCCGCGGCGCCGTCCGGGCCCGTGCGGCGGGCGAGCCGCCCGTCGGCGTCCCACTCCACGCGGGTGACACCGCCCGTCGTGTCGGTGACCCGGACCGGGCGGCCGAGGGCGTCCCGCTGCGTCCGGGTGGTCCCGCCGCCCGGCTCGGCCACCTCGACGGTCAGCCCGGCGGCGTCGCACCGTACGCGCGTGGTGGTCCCGAGGCCGTCCGTGACCGAGGTGAGCCGGCCGGCCCGGTCGTAGGTGCAGTGGGTCGTGACCCCGGCCGGGTCGGTGACCGACGTGCGGTTGCCGTGCCCGTCGTAGGCGTACGTCGTCCGCGCCCCGTCCGGTCCCACGACCTCCACCGGAAGGCCGAACGGACCGCGCACCACGCGCAGTTCGCCGCCGTCCGGCCGGGTGGCCACCAACAGCCGGCCCTCCTCGTCGTAGGCGAAGGTGGTGGTGGCGCCCAACGGGTCGGTCCGGGACAGCAGTTCGCCGCCCGGGCCGTAGCCGAAGCGGGTGGTGTGGCCGAGCGCGTCCGTCGTGGCCAGGACACGCGAGCCGGGGCCGACCACATGGCGGGTCCGGTGCCCGGCGGCGGTGGTCAGCGTGGTGGTGCGGTGGCCGGTCTCCGGGTCGGGCTCGGTGTAGGCCAGGGTGAGCTGGAAGTGGCCGGCCTCGCCGCCCTCGCAGACGACCCGGTCGCGGTCGTCGTACACGTAGTCGTAGCGGCTGCCGTTGGAGTCGATCCAGGCGATGACCCGGTGGCGGTCGTCGTAGACGAAGGTGGTGGTGGCGCCGGACGGCCGGGTGACGGTGGTGAGGTCGCCGTCCTCGTAGCCGTAGCCCATCAGGGGAAGGTCGGTACCGTCCTCGGCCGCCCCGGCCAGGGACAGGGCGGTGACCCGGCCGTCGGCGGTGGCCGTCTTCAGCCGGTGGCCCGCCGAGTGGACGAGGGAGAGCGGCAGACCGTCCTCGCCGCGGTCCACGGCGAGGGAGTGGCCGTTGCGCTCGCTGACACCCGCCAGCCACGCCTCGCCGTCGCCGCCCGGCTCGCTCCCCGCCGGGGCGGTGAAGTGGCGGGTCAGCCCGGTGTCGGGCTCGGTGACGGTGTAGTCGCCGTCGGCGTCTCGGGCGAGCAGGGTGCGGGAGCGGCCGGTCACCGGCCGGGTGGGCGCGCCGGGCACCGGATGGGGGTAGGCGATCAGGAGCCCGTCGGCGGTGACGTGGACGACGCCGACGGGGTCGACCTCCAGCCGCTCGTCCACCGTCGAGGTCCAGGACGGCCCCAGGAACCGGCCGGCCGCGCAGCCGGATTCGGTACGGCGGCTGAAGACCAGCGGCAGGATGCCCGGGAGTTCGACGTCGGTCAGGGCCAGGAACATCCGCCCCGAGGCGAGGTCCACCGGGTCGGTCCCCTCGGTGGTGCGGTCGGCGTCCGGCCGCTCGTGGGTCCCGTCCGGGGCGTCGTCGATCAGCCGGCGCGCCCGGGCGGCGTCGGCGGCGTCCGCGGCGATCCGCACGCCCTTCGCCGCCGCCCCGCCCCCGCCGGTCGCCACGGCCAGCGCCGCGTCGGGCAGCAGGCGTCCGAAACCCTCGTACGGATCCTTCATGAAGTCGCCGATCATCTGCTTCCCGGTGCCCACCGGGTCGTTGACGGCGACCACGAGACCCGCGGCCAGGCTGTTGAGGGACATGGCGTACTCGGCCGGATGCGTGATGTTGTACGGATCCGTGGGGTTGACGCTGCGGACGAAGTTGAGCAGCCCCGCGGTGCCCTTGATGACACCGCCGCCGACGTGGTCCCCCATGATCTGCAGTTCCTGCATGCCGTCGCCCAGCTGCTGGGCGTACGAGGGCTTCTCCGGCGCCTTGTCGCGGGCGGCGCGGACCGCCGTGCGGGCCGTCTCCGCGGCCGTGTTCCGCTGCCTGCGGGCCTCGGCGAGGATGTCCTGCGCCTCCTGCATCAGCTTCCTGCCGGGATCGGCGAACGTCGGCGCCGGGCACGGGGGGAGGGTGGCGGGGTCACGCTCGTCCGCGGGCAGGGCGTTGTACCGCTCGACCGCGCCCTTGTAGTCGTCGATCCTCTTGCGGTGCGCGTCGGCGGCGTTCTCGGAGGCCTTGACGCCCTCCTTCCACTTGTCGATCGCCGTCTGCGCCTCCCCCTGGGCCCAGGTGACGGTGTCGGCGAACGACTCCATCGCGGCGGCCGCCTTCTCGCAGGCGTCGGCGCCGGTGTACCACTTGGGCGGCTGGGTGCTCACGGCGGTCCGCAGCGCCTCCGCGGTCGCGCCCTTGAGCTGGGCGGAGTCCAGGCCCTTGAGGCCGTCGCCCGCGCTGTCGAAGGCCGTCTGGAAGGCGCGGAGCTTGGCCGCCGTGGAGTTGATCGTGCTCGGGCTGCCGTAGATCAGCTTGGTCTTGTCCTCGGTCTGCCCGAGGTCCATCTCGTCGACCTCGGCGCCCATCCGGTTGGCGACCGAACGGGACTGCTCGCGCACCCAGTCCGCGCCGGACTCCCAGCCGACGTCGTCCAGCCGGTCTGCGGTCCAGTTCCCGGCGTCCTCGACCCGGTTGCCGGCCCACTCCACACCGTCCTCGACCGCCTTCTCGACCGAGTCGGGCGTGATGTCGCTGATGAAGTCGCCGATGCCCACCGTGCGTTCCCCCTACTCGCCCTGCTGCTGCTTCGCGCGCTCCTCGGGCGAGGGGCCGAAGGTGTCGTCCAGTGCCCGGTTCCACTGCTCGTCGGTGATGCCCAGCGCGTCGTTGAGCATCTGCGACCGCTCACCGCCCTGACCCTCGGTGAGGACGGTGCGGCCGGTGTCCTTCCAGGTCTGCGCCATCTCCTGGCCGGCCTTGTCGAAGGACTCGGCGCTCCAGTCCGGGTCCAGATAGTCCGGCGTGAGGACGTCGCCCCAGCCCTGCTTCGTGATCTCCTCCTCGGAGGCGTGCGGGCTGCCGCCCATCACGGCGTTGGCGCCCACCTTCAGCGTGCCCTCGATGTACTGGTCGTGCTCCCACTGGGTGCCCGCCGCGAGGCCGAGACGGTTCGCGATGCCGCTCGCGTCGCGCACCAGGGCGCGCACGCCCCACTCCCAGCGCTCGCAGAAGTCCTCGAAGTCGACGGCGAGACCGTGGTGTCCGGCCTCCATACCGGTCAGCGACAGCTCCGCGAAGCCCTTGCCCATGACCGAGCCGGTGGCGCCGCCGAGGTCGCCGAGCTGGTCGATGGTGGCGCCCACGCCCTGCGTGAACTTGGCCACCGCTCCCTTGTCGAGATCGAGTTCGGCTCCGTCACCGCCCATGGCCCTGGGTCCCTTCGTCCGTCCGGTCGCGTGCGGGGTCGAGATCGGTGCGGGGGCCGCGTCCGGGGCCGGGCCGGTGGCCGGGTGCGAGGTCGACGGCGGCGCCGTCCGGGACGATGCCGGCGACCGGCGGGAAGAACATCGACCCGTCCTCGGTGGCGATGTCGACCGCGAGGCCGGCCGGCTCGTCCAGGGACGGCACGATCTCGTCGACGATCCGGGCGCCCAGCAGCGCCGCGTAGTCCATCGGCTCTCCGCCGGGCGCCCGCAGCAGGGCGAACCGCGCGAGCGCCGCCTCGTCGGTGAACCCGCAGATCCACCGCACCCCGCCCGACCGCGCCGACCAGAGGCCGTCGTCGGCGGTCGGCACCAGAAGGACCGAGCGCCGCATCTCCCCGACCAGCGCCCGGGGGTCGCCGACCCCTCGTCTCCGCTCGGCGATCCGCTCGGCGAGAGGCGTTCTCGTCCGCTCCACGGGCCCTCCCTCGTCCTCGGTGACTGATGACACCGTAGAGGCAGGACGCGGGAGGCGCGGAGTCGGTTCTCGCCCGGGGCGATCGTGGGTGCCGCCGCGGCTCCGGCCGGGCGCGCCCGGCACCCGGGCGGGGCGGGAGGCGCCCCGGCCCGGCCCGGACACGACCTAGAGGCCGGTGACCTTGGCGCTCGCCGACAGTTCGTAGACCAGGGTGAGCGTACGGCGCCCGCCGGGCGGGAGGTCGACGTCCCAGCGGACGATGCCGTCGGCGTCGACCGCGTCCGGCGGCGGGGAGCACGCGGCCTCCCGCAGCCGCACCTCCACCGCCGACACCTCGGAGACGGGGATCCGCTCGCGCACGGCGACGACCCGTCCGCCGTGCTCGCCGGGGGCGGAGAACCGGGACAGGTGCAGCCGGACCGTACGCGTGACCACGGTCCGCTGGGTGAGGGCGGTGGAGTCCCGGGTCTCCTCGGTCTGCCGGACCACTCCGACGTCGTCGCGGCTGCCGAAGGCGAGTTCGACGGGGGCGCCGGGCGCGGTGAACTCCAGCGAGCCGCGGCCGGTGAACCCGCTGCCCCGGACCAGGTCCACGGGCCCGGCGAGCAGCGCGTGACCGGACCGGTTGTCGAACCCGGCCACCTCCGTGACCAGCGACGACAATTCCGGTGCGCAGGCGTACTCGCTGGTCACGGCCGTGGTGAAGGAGGAGAGCGGGACCCGGTGCGCGCGGCCGTCGCCGGCCACGGAGACCGGCGCGGGGGCGTGCAGCACGCGCGCCTCGCCGCCGTCGTCGACCCCCGGCAGCCCGAGCACGGCGGCGGGGCCGAGCTCCGCGATCTCCTCCTCGCGCAGCTCGATGTCGACGGTGCGGCGCTCCGCCGCGGTGCGGTCCTGGAGCGTCAGCCGGTCCTCGCCGAGACGCGGCGGATCGGTGGCCCGCGCGGAGCGGGCCGTCGACAGCGTGAGCCGTACGTCCGTCCAGTCCTCGCCGGTCCGCTGCCAGACCATCGCGTCGGTCTCCAGTGTCAGGGAGCCGCCGTCGAGCACGGCGCGGTAGGCGGGCCGCCACAGCGCGCAGGGCGTGAGGTGGCTCAGGCGCAGTTCGACCGGACCGGCGGCCGCGGTCTCCACCGTCAGCTCGATGTGGCCGACCAGCTCGGCGGGTTCTCCCTCGGCGAGGTCCACGGCCCGCTCGGCGGCCCCGAGTTCGGCGGTCAGGTCGGCCAGCTCGGCCTCCACCGTCCGCAGCCGCTCGCCGTACGTCTCGCGCTCGCCGTCCACCCGGTCCAGCTCGCGGGCCCACCGCTCGCGTGCGGTCTCGCCGTGGCCGGCGCCCTCGCCGATCTCCCGCAGCAGATCGGCGGCGAGACGGCCGAGGAGGTCGAGCCTGGCCCGCAGCCGGTCGCGCCGCCGCTCCAGGGCCGGCCGCTCCTCTTCCAGGGCGCGGACGCGGCGAAGCAGGGGCGAGTCCTTGTCGGCGGACGGCACCGGGCTGCGAGGCGTCCAGTCGCGGACGATCCGCACGTGGTGCACGGTCGCGGGGTGGTCGGCGAGCAGCTCGGCGTGCAGGGTCCGGTCGACGGCCAGCGCGCTGACCGGACCGAACCGCAGCCGCCGGACCCCGGCGTCGAGGTCGAGCACGGCGGTGCGTTCGACGTGGGTGCGGTCCTCGAGGCAGGTGACGGCGGTGACGGGGAGGGGGATCGGTTGCGGGTGACGGGTGGTCATGGCGGGTCAGCTCCTGCGGTTACCGCCGACCAGGGCCTTGCCGGTCGGGATGCGGATCTCGTAGCCGCCGTCGAGGGCGGTGGTGGCGCCTGCCGGCAGGTCGAGCCGCCAGACACGGGTGCCCGGCGCGTGGTGATCGGGCCCGGTGCCCTCCTCGGGCACCGACCAGTCGGCCCGTTCCTCGATCCGTACGTCCGGGTCGGAGGTGACGGGCACCCGTTCGCGGACTTCGACGGTGACGGGCCCGGCGAGCCGGTTGGCCAGCTCCACGTGCACCCGGTGGTCGAGGACGGTGGTGTTGTTGCGCAGGCCGGAGGTCGACTCGCGCAGGTTCGTCCGGCGGGTGACCTTGATGCCCTCGGCCGGTCCGAGGCCGACCCGGCGGACGCCGCCGGGCGCGAGCGTGGGCAGGGCGGCGGTCAGCAGGAACTCGTCGTCGACCGTGACCTCCACCGGCCCGGCCAGCAGGGCCTGGTCGGTGGCGTTGGAGAGCACCAGCGTCGCGTACGCGGCCTGCTCCACGGACGGCACGCAGAGGTACTCCGTGCGCAGCCCGACCGCGATCTCGCCGACGGTGACCGTGTGCCAGGTGCCGTCCGACGGGACGTCCGCGCGGGCGGCGGCGTCGAAGCGGTGGTCGAAGGAGCCGGCCGAGACGCGGGGCCGCACGGCGTGCCCGGGCAGCGGCAGCGAGGCCACCGCCTCGGCGCGGCGGCGGTACTCCGTCGCCACCGGGTCGAAGGAGGGGCCGGGGAACAACAGCCCGCGGCGGTCGCCCGGCTCGTCGGGGCCGCTCAGGACGAGGGCGGCGTAGTCGAGTTCGGCGCCGCTCGGGCGCGGGGGGCCGGGGAGCGGCGGCGGGGCGGGGGCCGGGGGCGGCGGTGCGTAGGCCCGGCCCGGGGCTGCCGGGGCCGGGGGAGCGGCGCCCGAGGGGGCCAGGGGCGCCATGGCGGGGACGGGACCGGCCGGCCCGCCGCGCCGCCGGGCCGGGGCCGGCAGCGCGTAGTCGGGCATGGCCCCGAAGACGCCCGTGGAGGTGCTGTCCGAGCCGCCGAACGCGGGCGCGGTCGGAGGCATCCCGCCGTAGCCCTGGGGTGCGGGCGGCGGGGGAGGGGGCGGCGTCGGCGCGGGAACGTAGGCCCCGGCGGGCCCACCGACCGCCGGCAGGCCGGGCGGGACGGGTGGGGGGCCCGAGGCGTCGTAACCGGAGAACAGATCACCGAGCCCGGCGGGAGGCTCGCGCCAGCCGGACGGCACCGGGGCGGGCTGACGGCGGCCGATGCGGGTCGAGCGCAGCCGCGGCAGGTCCGTGCGCCGCCGGAGGTCGGCGGTGGCCAGGGCGATGCGGACGCCGGTCCAGTCCTCGCCGGTCCGCTGGGCGACCGAGGCGCGCAGCACCAGGCGGCCGCTCCCGTCGCCCTGACGGTGGGCGAGCCGGTACGTCGGGACCCAGACGGCGCCCGGGACCCCGTACTCCAGCTCCACTTCCGTCTCGGCCCCCGCCCCCTGGGCGTCCGGGCCGTCGAAGGTGAGGACGGCGCAGACGGTGGTCTCCACGTGCGCGGAGGGTGCGGCGGTGGAGGCGCGGGCGAGCCGGTCGGCGGCGACGGCGAGCTCCCGTCCGGCCGCGCGCAGCGCCTCCTCCAGCTCGGCCAGCCGGGCGTGCAGACCGGTCAGCCGCTCCTCGACGAAGTCGGCGAGGTCCAGCCAGGCGTCGACCGGGGTACGGCGGTGCGGGTCGTCCCGCTTGCGCCCGGGCGGGACCGGATGGAGGGCCCTGACCTCCTCGATCAGGCTCAGCTGCCGGTCCCGGCGGCCCCGGGCGGCGGCGTAGGCGTCCTCCAGCCGCTCGTGTTCGCGCCGCGCGGCGTCGGCCGTGTCCGGCTCGCGCGGCTCGGCCTCCACCACCACCCGTGCCTCGGTCACCCGCACCCCCGGGGCGCCCAGGACACGGACCCGCAGCGAGTCCGGGTCCAGCGAGCGGGGCAGCCCGGTCACCCGCACCCGGCCGTCCGGGGGCACACTGCCCCGGGCCGAGCGGCGGCAGACCGCGCCCTGGGCGTACACCACGACCGCGTCGAGGACCGACCCCCACCGCTGCGCCGCCTCGGATGTCATACGCGCTCCCCCCGCTGTGCCGTGCTGAGCGAAGCCTACGCCCGGGCACCCGCGCCTCCACGGGGAATTCCACGTTCGCGCGACCCGACGAGACCCGACGCGACCCGACGCGCCCCGACGCGACCGACCCGACCCGGCGCCGCCGCGCCTGTCGTGGCCGCGCCGCCCGGACGGCGGGCGTGGGGTGCCGGGGAACGGGGCGTGGCCGATGCTGGGGAGATGGGTGCCAACGGTGCCGGCGGCCGCGCGGGCGCCGGGGGCGTCGACGAGGAGAGGGGCCGCTTCCGGCTGCCTCCCGCCTACCGGCCCGCGGCCCGGCGCTCGCTCCGGGTCACGCTGGCCGCCGGAGCCGGGTTCTACCTCTTCCTGTACGGCTTCCAGGAGCCCGTCGCCGCCACGTACGCCCTCTTCGCCGCGGTGTCGCTCGCCGGCCTCTCGCGCATCCCCGGAACCGGACGGCAGCGGGCCACCCTGCTGCTGCGGTCGCTTCCGGCCACCTGGCTGCTGGTCGCCGCGGGCACCTTCCTGGCCGTCCGGACCTGGAGCGCCGTGGCCGGGATGCTGGTCATCGGCTTCGCGCTGGCGTTCGTCGCCGTGGGCGGACCCCGCCCGGCGGGCGCCGCCCCCGGACTCCAGCTCCTCTACATCCTGCCGTCCTTCCCGCCGTATGCCCCCGACACCCTGGGCGAACGGCTGATCGGCACCACTGTCGGGATCCTCGTGCTCGTCCTCGCCGAGGCGTTCCTGCTGCCCGAACCGCCCACGGTGTCGTACCGGGAACTCGCCGCGCGCGCCGCCACCGCGGCCGGACGGTGCGCCGCCGAACTGGCCCGCCCCCCGTACGCGCTGTCGCCGGAGACCGCGGCGGCGGCCGGGGCGGCGGCCGCCGCGCTGCGGCCCTCACACGTCCCGGAGGCCGAGCGTCCGGCCGGTCCCGGGGTCCGCTCCCGCGGTCTGAGCCATACCGGCCTCGCGGCCCGCACGCTGCTGAACCGGCTGGTCCGGCTGCCCGCCGTACCGCCGGGACCGGACCCGCCGGACCTGGGCCTCGACGTGCTGCGCGCACTGGGGCGGTCCACCGAGGACAGCGCCGCGCGGCTGCGCGGGACTCCCGGCGGGGAGGCGGCGGCCGCGCTGGCCCGGCAGCGGGCGCGGCTCGCCGACGCCCCGCTCCGGCCGGCCGTCCCGACGTCCGCCCGCCGCCGGGCCGACCTGCTGGAGCTGGCCGACGCGACGCTCGCCCTGGCGGCGGCGGCCGGCCTGGCGGTCGAGGGCCGGCGCGCCGGGACCGCCCTGCCCGTCGGCCGGTTCTGGTACGCGCGGATGCGGGCGCCGCAGCTGTGGTGGCGGCGCCTGGTGGGCAACGCGGGGAGCAGGTCCGTCTTCTTCCAGAACGCGGTACGGATCAGCCTCGCGCTGGCGGCCGCCCGGGCCATCGCCGGGCTCGCCACCCTGCCGCACGGCTTCTGGGCCCTCCTCGCCACCCTGACCCTGACCCGCACGACCCTCGAGGCGACCCGGGCCGGCATCCGACAGGCGCTCACCGGGACGCTGATCGGGGCCCTGTGCACGGCAGGGTTCCTGGCCCTCGTCGGCACCGACACCACCGTGTACGCGGCCGTGATGATGCCGGTGCTGCTGGTCACCTTCACGGTGGGCCCGGTGAAGGGCGTCGGCTGGGCCCAGGCACTGTTCGCGCTCACCGTCTCCCTGGTCTTCGCCCAGCTGGCCCCGGCGACCTGGCGGCTGGCCGAGGTCCGGCTCCTGGACGTCGTCATCGGCAGCGCGATCGGCGTCGTCTTCGGACTGCTGGCCTGGCCGCGGGGCGCGCACGCCGAAGTACGGCGCTCGTGCGCCGCGCTGCTGCGGTCCGCCGCCGAAGGCGTGGTCACCACGGCCGCGACGGTGGCGGCCGGCGGGGTGCGGGACCCGGCCGCGCCCCCGGGGAACACCTCCCTGCGCCGCGCGCTCGTCCTGGCGGAGTCCGCGTTCGCGCAGTACCTGAGCGAACCGCGCGGTGCGGTGGGGAGCACGTCGGGGGCGGGGTCCGCCGGGACGCGCCCGCCCGGAACCGGGCCTTCCGCGTCCGGTCCCGCGATCTCCGTCATTCCCGGAGCGGGCGGGCCCGCTCCGGACGCCCCCGGGCCCGTCGACTGGCAGGCCGTCCTCCTCGCCGGGCACCACACCCTGTGGGGCGCGGAACGGGTGCTCGTACCGCCCGTACCGCCGACGGGCCTGCCGGCCCCCGCCGTCGTAGCGCCGCTGGAGCCCGGTGAAGCGGCCGCGCTGATGGGGCTGGCCGACGACGTGGCGGGACGGATGCTGCTGCTGTCCGCCGCTCTGGACCCGCGGGAGGACTCTCCCGGGGCGCAGCCTCCGGCGCCCATGCCGGCGCTCTCGCCGCGCGCCCCCGCCGGAGGGGCCGCGGCGACCGGCCCCGTATCGGCCTCGACGGCGACCGGCTACTATGCCGCGGACGCCTGGCTGGAGGCGCTGCTGCCGGACCTGGACCGGATCACGGACGACGGTCCCGGGCGGCACGCGGGGCGGTGAACCGCACACGCTCCGCACACGCGGCGGGCTCCGGGCGGGGTGTACGGCCGAGGGGCTTCCGGGGCGGTGTACGGCCGGTGGCGGGCCGGACACGGTGGGTCGCGCGCGCCGGGCCGGAAAAGAATCTTCGGTGGTTTCTGTTATCGGCTGGACGCCCTGCGGTCTCCCCAGTGTTGGGCATCGACAACAGGCAGGACAGGCAGCGTGAAACAGGACATGGGCGTACAGAGCGGTACGGATCTGGTCAGGGCGGCGCAGAGCGGGGACCTGCGGGCGCAGGACGAGCTCGTGGCCGCCTACCTCCCCCTGGTCTACAACATCGTGGGCCGGGCGATGAACGGCCACCACGACGTCGACGACGTCGTGCAGGAGACGATGCTGCGCGCGCTCGACGGGCTCGGCGGTCTTCGCTCCCCGGACAGCTTCCGGTCCTGGCTGGTCGCCATCGCCGTGAACCGCGTCCGCGCCCACTGGCACGCGCAGCAGACCGGGCTGCGTCCCGGCGTCCTCGACGACGCCCATGACGTCGCCCAGCCGGGCGCCGACTTCGTCGACCTGACCCTGGTCCGGCTGAACCTCTCCGGTCAGCGGCGCGAGACCGCCGAGGCGACCCGCTGGCTGGAGCCGGACGACCGGGCCCTGCTCTCCCTGTGGTGGCTGGAGTGCGCCGGGGAGCTGACCAGGCACGAGGTGGCGGCCGCCCTCGAACTCTCGACGGAGCACACCGCGGTCCGGGTGCAGCGGATGAAGGCGCAGCTGGACGCCGCCCGGGTCGTCGTCCGGGCGCTGTCGGCGCACCCGCTGTGCCAGACCCTCGCCTACGAGACCGGCGGCTGGGACGGCCACCCCTCGGCGCTGTGGCGCAAGCGAATAGCCAGGCACGCCCGCGGCTGCGCGCACTGCGCGGGCCTGTGGAGCGGCCTGGTCCCGGCGGAGGGGCTGCTCGCCGGACTCCTGCTGGTCCCCCCGGCGGCGCTGCTCCTCGCGAACGTCCGCGAGAGCGCCGGCTTCGGCCTCGCCGCCACCGCCTCCCTGCCCTCCGCCACGGCGGCCGGGTCCGCCGCGCCGGGCGTGTCCGGCCCCTCCCGCTCGGCGCGCCACCGCGCCGGGGGCAACGGCGGCTCCGCCGAGGCGGGCTCCCGGGGGGCCCGCCGCCGCCAGCAGAAGCGCGCCCGCCGCCGGGCCGTCGTCGCGGCCGGAATCGCGGTGGTGGCGGTCACCGGCGGTTCCTTCTACCTGGTCACCGGGCCCGAGGGGGAGGGCGACACCGTCGACGCCGCCCGCGCTGCGGCTCCCGGGGCGGCTCTCCCGCCCGCGCTCGACCCGACCACCTCCTCGCCGTCCGCCACCCTGCCGGCGTCGAAGTCGGCGACGCCCAGCCCGAGCAAGAGCCCGTCCGCGTCCGCAAGCCCCTCCGCGAAGGCCACGCCCAGCAAGGCGCCCGCCCCCCGCACCTCCTCGCCCGCGTCGAGGCCCGACCCGGAGCCCACCCGTACGCGGGCGCGCACGCCGGCCGGGGCGCGCCCGGACTCGACCGCCCAGCAGGTGATCGACATCGTCAACACCGAGCGCTCGAAGGCGGGGTGCGGCCCGCTGACCGGGAACGCCCTGCTGGACCAGGCCGCTCAGCGCCACTCCGAGGACATGGCGGCGCGGGACTACTTCGACCACACCAACCCCGACGGCGACGGTCCGGGTGAGCGCGTCACCGCCACCGGATACCGCTGGACGACCTACGGCGAGAACATCGCCATGGGGCAGCGGGACGCGGCGCAGGTGATGGAGTCCTGGATGAACAGCCCCGGTCACCGGGCGAACATCCTCAACTGCTCCTTCAAGGAGATCGGCGTCGGCATCCACACGGCCGGCGGACCGTACTGGACGCAGGTGTTCGGCGCCCGCTGACGCGGCGGGGCGGCCGCCCGAGGCGGCGCGCTCGGTGCCGGGGCCGCCGGGGCGCCGCTCCGGGACGCCCGGGGCGGCGGGTGCCGGGGAGCCGTCGGCGGGGGAGCGGCGCCGTCCCCGCCGACGCACGGTGCGTGCCGCTCCCGGTGTGGGGCCCGTTCGGACGGCCCGGCCGTTGCCGTGGCACACCGGTGCGTCACGGTCCTTTTTCGGGCCCGGTGAGAAAGGATCTTCGGTACGGAACGAGCGGTGAGGTGGAGGCAGTGACCGGCACACGGATCAACGTCCCCGCGACCGACGGACGTGGGCACGCGCGCTCGGTTCGGCTGATGCTCGTGGTGGGCTTCTCTCTGGGAGTTCTGGGGCCGACGCTGCACAACTTCACCCTCGCGGGGGTGGGCGCCGACCTCGGCATGGGAGCGGCCACGCGGGCCATGACCCAGGTGCTGGTGGTGTGCGCCTCGCTGACCGGGCTGTTCCTTGCGGGCCGGGCCGTCGACATCCACGGAACACGCCGCGTGGTTCTGGTGTCGCTGCTCGGCTCATGTGCGGGCGGAGCCGTCGTGGTGTCGGCGCCGAACACGTGGTCGTACGGCGTCGGCCTGGCCGTGGAGAGCGCCTCGATCATGGGAGCGGTGGCCGGGTACGTGGCCTCGGTCCCCGTACTGCACCTGACGGGACGTCTCCACCACGCCGTGGGGGCGGCCTTCGCCGTCCTCGCCGCGGCCCTGATGGCCGGGGTGTTCCTCGCGCTGGTCGCCGAGCGGGCCGGCGGCTGGCGGGCGGTGGAGGCAGTCCCCCTGGCGGTCTCGGTGGTTCTCTTCCTCACCGCCGTCCGCGTGCTGCCCGCGACGCCGGCGGAGACAGGACCTCCGCTGGTCCCGCCGGCCTTCGGAGCCGGGTGCGCGGTGACCGTCCTGCTGGGCGGAACCCTGCAGGCGATCCCGCTGCGTGACTGGCTCGACGCCACGGTGGTCGGGCTGCTCGTGGTGGCGCTGGCCGTGCTGACCGTGTCCTGCCTGCCCACGCTCCCCTCCCGGCGAGCCCGGACCCGTCGGCGCGAGGCGGACCGGCGGGGGGTGTGGAATCCGGGCTCGGTCGTGGGCGCGGCCGTCCTGGCCGGGGGCGTGTGGGGGTTCGGACAGTCGGCGTCCGCGACCGTGCTGCTGGTGCTGCTCACCGAACGCGGCAGTACGCCGGAGGAGAGCATGCTGGCGTGGATGGGCTTCGGCGCGGGGTTCGTCGCCGCCGGCCTCTACGCCATGCGCCGTGCGGTGGCCGCGCGGACGGCTTCCGCTCTCGGTCTGACCCTGGCGGCGGTGAGCACGGCGTTGCTGCCGGTCGTGCCGTACGACAGCGGTCCCCTGGCGATCGTCCTCGCGGCTCTGCTCGCCGCCGGCATCGCGTTCGGGGTCATCCTGGCGCAGGTGCCCTGGGCCACCCGCCTTCTGGTCGCCCTGCCCGCACGTGGGCGCGGGGTGGTGGCGACGGCCTACCCGGCGGCAGTGGTCCTGGGCGGCGCGGCGGTCAGCGGCATCCCTTACGGGTCGGAGATCCCGCAGGCCACGCGTGAGGTCACCCTGCACGGCCTGCTGTGGGTCACGGTGACCATCTTCGCGCTGGCCGCCGTCGTGCTCGGCCGCTCCGCGACGGCCATCGCCGTCGCGGGCGCCGCGCTGGCGCAATATCTGCTGGTCACCGCCGTCAGTGACAACCGCTACGCCCGGCGTCCGCTGTCGATGACGGCCTTTCTCGTCACGGGGGTCATCGTCGGTCTGGCCGTATGGGCGCGGGGCCGGCAGACCGAACGGCTGGCCCGTGTCCGGGCCGGGGCGACCGCTCTGCAACAGGCGGTCCTGCGGCCCCTGCCGGCCCGCGCCGGAGATCTCACGGTGTCCGGTCTGTACCGGCCCGCGACCGCCGACGTCGGCATCGGCGGCGACTTCTACGATGTCGCGCACACCCCCTTCGGGACGCGTGTCCTGATCGGCGACGTACGAGGCAAGGGGCTGCAGGCGGTGGAGACCGTCGCCGACATCCTGGGCTGCTTCCGCACCCAGGCCCACGAGACCGCCGACCTCACCGAACTCGTCGCGCGACTCGACCGCCACCTCACCCGTGCCGCTCTCGTCCGCCGGGACGGCGAGCTGTTCGCCACCGCGCTGCTGCTGGAACTGTCCGACGGCGCCGACCATCTGGCCGTCGTCAACTGCGGTCATCCGTTTCCGCTGGCGATCGGCCCTGGCCCCCGGGTCCGGGAAGTGGAGGTACCGGCCCTGCTGCCGCTGGGATGCGGGCTCCTCGTACCGGACGCCCTGCCCGCTCCCACGCCGGTGGAGCTGGCCCGTGACACGGTCCTGCTCCTGTACACCGACGGCCTCAGCGAGGCCCGCGACGCCTCCGGCGCCTTCTACCCGATCACCGAGCGTCTGCGCGACCTTCCGGGCGGGGACCCCGGCGCCCTGGTGTCGTACGTGATGGACGATCTCACGCGCTGGACACACCGCCTCGCGGACGACGTCGCTCTCATCGTCCTCTCCCGAACCGGCCCCCCGTCCTCCTCGCACGACGCGCCGAGCGAGGAGGACGGGGCCGGGCGGGACGTTCCGGACACCCCTTAGCGGGTCCGGAAGCGGCGGTAGAGGTTGCGGGCCGGGGGCGACCCGCCGGCATCCTCGTCGTGGCCGAAGCCACGGCACACCAGCCGGGCGCCGCTCCGTGACGGGGCCGGGGAGGCCCTCACCTGCCGTCGGAGAGGTGGCCCAGGCGGGTCGGCATCAGGCGGACGGAGTCGAAGACGACCTGGCATCCCTCGCCCACGGGCGACTGGACCTCGATGCCGACCCGGGGAGCGGACGGGGCGTCAAGGGCGAACTGCCGCACCAGGCGCCAGGTGGTGCCGTCGGCCGAGGTATGGAAGGCGAAGCCGCCGTCGAGGCGGCTGATCCGCAGCCAGAGCGCGGCGCCGTCGACGGGGACGCCGACGGCGTCGTCCGAGCGGCCGCGGGTGACGACCGAGAACACGGCCGGTGTGCCGTCCGGCGCCTGCTCGAAGTTGAGCTTCGCCCAGTGGTCGTCGTCGGACCAGACGATCAGCGCGCCGGCGTCCCAGCTCGCCCGGAACCCGACCCGCACCCGGGCCGAGAACTGCCAGTCGCCGTCCGGCGGGACGGCGAGGGCGCGGGCGGCGTCGCGGGTCGACGCGCCGGTCAGCGGATCGGCGAAGACATCGGTACGGGCCGCGGCGGTGACGGTCAGGGTGCCGTCGCTCACCGACCAGGAGGCGGGCGCCACGGCCCAGGTGGCACCGGGAAAGGGCGCGGGGGAGTCGATCATGCGGCCACCTTCGCAAGCGGACGGCCCCGACGGCCAGGGAAAGTCTTCGGGAGTCCATGGAAGTCGTCCGAGAATCCAAGTCCCGGCGCCGCGAGCCATGGTGACCCGCAAGGCGTGGCGAGGAGCGGGTCGCTCGCACCCGGAGGATTCGGCGGATGCACCGGGAGCCGCCCGGGGCGGGCCGTCGCCGCGTCCCGGGGGGCGCGTGCGGCCCCGGGCTCGTAGGCTGGCCGTGAGCGACCATGACCGACCATCACCGGCTGGGCACGGAGGGCAGCGTGGACTTACTCCCCGTGGCGGACGTCGACCGGCTGCTCGCCGTCGTCGCCGACTGTCACTCCGCCCGCACACTGCCCGAACTCGGCGCCCGGCTCACGGAGTCGCTCGCCGGGCGGCTGGAGTTCCGCAGCGCCGCCGTCCTCAGCGGGGACACGCGGCCCCGGCTCTTCCGGGACGCGACGGCGCAGGCGTCGGGGCTCGCGGTGCCGACCATGGATCCGTACCGGGAACGCTTCCACCGGCTCGATCCCATCGCCCTCGCCGCCTCGGGGCCGTACGGCCGGGCGGCCGACCGGCCCCTGACCCTGCTCGACGTGGCGCCGCTGCTGGCGGGTGAACGGCGGTCGTACGTCGACGACTTCCTGCGGCCGGCCGGGATCGGCGCGGTCATGGCGAAGTCGTGGGCGTGCCCCGACCGGGACATCGTCTTCGGGGTCGCCCTCTTCGACGAGGACGAACACGCCTTCGGCGCCCGGGAGACCACCCTGCTCGGGTCGCTCGGGCCCGCGCTCCTCCGGGTCGCCGCGGGGCTGCTCGATGCCAGGCCGCCGTGGGCGGGGCTGCTCACCCCGCGCGAGACGGAGGCGGTCGCGCTGCTGAGCGAGGGGCTGACGGACGAGCAGATCGCCGGTCGGATGGTCGTGGACGTCGGGACGGCGAAGAAGCACCTGGCCGCGGCGCGACGCAAGTCCGGCGCCCCGAACCGTGTCGCCCTGGCCCGCGCCTGGGCGGGCTGACCCCGGCTGCCCCGGCCGCGCCTCTCCCCGGTCGCCCGGTCGCCCCGGCCGCGCCGCTTTCCGGCCCGCCGCCTGGTTCGCGCGCGATGATGCCGGTCCGGCCCCCCGTGCCGGACCGACCCAAGAGGAACGTGGAGTTCCTCTCGCGCGGCCCTCAGGATCGCCGATCACGCGGGGCGCGGCCATGGGCCGAAAGAGGAAGATCGCGGCCCCGGGCCCGAGGCGGGCCCGTGAGGGCGGTGAGCGGAGGCTCCGGACGGCGGGCCGCGGCCCCCGCGGCGCTTCCCCGCTCGCCTCAGGACAGCGTGCCGACGACCTCCCGCACCTGAGTCGCCACGGAGGCGGGCAGCGGGGCGTAGTGGATCGACGGCAGCTGCTTCTGCCCCTCCTCCCCGGCGGTGTACGCGAGGAAGGACTTCAGCGCCGGGAGGGTCTCCGGCGCGTTGCCGGTGTCGCAGACGATCTCGTACGTCACCAGGACGATCGGGTATGCCCCCTCCGCCGAGGTCCGGTACTCCAAGGTCAGGGCCAGGTCCTTGCCCTCGCCGGCGATCTTCGCCTCGGCGATGCCCCGCGAGGCGCTCGTGGTGCTCGGCGCGACGGGCCGGGAGGCCCCGGTCGCGATCCGTACCGTGTCGATCTTCCGCTTGGCGGCGAAGGACAGCTCGAAGTAGCCGATCGCGCCCTCGGTCTGGGCGACCGTCGTGGAGACGCCGTCGGAACCGTTGCCCGACTGGCCGCCCTCCGCCTGCCACTTCTTGTCCGCGGGGTACGGCCAGGCTCCCCGGGCCGCGCTCTTCAGATAGGCGTTCAGGTTCTGCGTGGTGCCGGAGTCGTCGGCGCGGTGGACCGGGATCACCGGCAGGTCCGGCAGCGTCCTGCCGGGGTTGAGCCGCTGGATCGCCGGATCGTTCCAGCGGGTGATCCGGGCGTCGAAGAGGCGGGCGAGGGTCCGGGCGTCGAGCACCAGGTCCGACACCCCCGGCAGGTGGTAGCCGATGGCGATGGGGCCGCCGGCCATGGGCAGGTCGATGGCCCGGCCGCCCGCGCAGACCCCCTCGCTGTACTCCGCGTCCTCGGCGCTCAGCGCCTGGTCCGTGCCGCCGAACGCGGTGGCCCCGCGCAGGAACTGGGCGACCCCCGCGCCCGACCCCAGCGGGTTGTAGGCCACCTCCACCCCCGGACAGGCGAGGCGGTACTGCTGGATCCAGCGCTTCATCGCGTTCTGCTGGGCCGAGGAGCCGGACCCGCGGACCTTGCCGGAGGCGGCACACTCGACGTCCGGTACGGGGGCGGCGGCGGACGCCCCGCGCGCGTCGGCGGAGCCGCCCGCGCCGCAGGCCGCGAGCAGCAGCGTCGCCGCCATCGCGGCGGCCGCCGCCCGGCGGTTCGTCCGTCCCGTTCCTCGGAGCTGCACCGTGATCCTCCCTGGGCCTGCGCGGATGTCCGGCCGCGGCGCACGCCCGGCGGCCCGGTGCGACGATGATCACCGACATCCGGGAGCGGAAGGTGGAGCGAAGGTGAACGGGAGGGGTCGTCCGGGCGGCCGTCGGGGGGTGCCGTCCAGGGCCCTTCACACCGGACGAGCGTTCGAGACTGTTCCTGGGTGTGTCCGGCGGCGCATACTGGGCTCACGATGACGAACCGATCCGCGCCCCGGCGCCACCTGCCCACCAGCCCCTTTGCGGCCCCTTCCGACCCTGTGATCAAGGATTTCTCCGTCGGCGACCGCGTGTCCCACGACCGTCACGGTCTCGGGACGGTTATCGGCCAGGAAGCGACGGGCGCTCTTCTCGTCGACTTCGGAGCCAGCCGACTCCGCATCCTGAGCCCGTACAAGGGCATGCACAAACTCTGATGCCCTGAGAAGCCCCGCCCCCGGTGTACCGCGCCGGGGGCGGGGCTTCTGTGTGCTGCGGGGGCTCTCGGCGGCGGTGCCTACGATGGGCGCATGCCAGAACGCGAGGGACACCCGACGGCGAGCGGGGCGGGCGTGCCCGGCGCCGCCCCCGGGGCCCCTCCGGTGCCGGGCGGGGCCCCCGCGGGCCTTCCGGCGCCCGGCGCCCACCAGCGCACCCCCGGTGCCCCCGAGCTCACCGCCGCGGCCGGGGTGTTCGCGCTGCTCGCGGATCCCACCCGGCTGCACCTGATGTGGCTGCTGACGCGCGGGGAGGCCGATGTGACCGCCCTCGCCCGGGCGTGCGGGGCCGCGCGGCCGGCCGTCAGTCAGCATCTCGCCAAGCTGCGGCTCGGCGGCCTGGTCCAGCACCGCAAGGACGGTCGGCGGGTGGTCTACACCCTGCCGGACGGGCACATGCGCCGCCTCGTGGTCGAGGCGATCAGCCATGCGGACCACCAGGTGACCGGCGAACCCTGGCACGACTGACGCCCTCCCGGAAGGGCCCCCGGCCCTCGCGCGCATCCTCCACGATTCAACACGTGCGCACGTGTGCACATGTCCGTTACGGTGGTGTCCTTCCGTCGCTCAGCGAGGGGGGGCCCGTGCTCGCCGTCCTGCGCCACCGCACCTACCGGCACCTCCTCGCCGCCCAGGTCGTCGCCCTGGCCGGCACCGGCCTGGCGACCGTCGCGCTCAGCCTCCTCGCCTACGACCTCGCGGGAACCGACGCCTCCGCCGTCCTCGGCACCGCCCTCGCCCTCAAGATGACCGCCTACATCGGCATCGCACCCGCGATCGGCACCCTCGCCGACCGCGTACCCCGGCGGGCGCTGCTGGTCGCGTCGGACCTGATCCGCGCGGCCGCCGCCCTCGCACTGCCGTTCGTCACCCAGGTGTGGCAGGTCTACGCCCTGATCCTGCTGCTCCAGGCCGCGTCCGCCGCCTTCACCCCCACCTTCCAGGCCACGATCCCGGACGTCCTGCCCGACGAGCGCGACTACACCCGCGCCCTCTCCCTCTCCCGGCTCGCCTACGACCTGGAGAACCTGTGCAGCCCCGCCCTCGCCGCGGGCCTGCTGACCTTCCTCTCCTCCGAGCGGCTCTTCGCCGGAACGGCCCTCGGCTTCCTCGCCTCGGCCGCGCTCGTGCTCTCCGTCGTCCTCCCACGGCCCCGCCCCGTCGAGCGCGTCGGCGGTCTGTGGGCGAAAGCCTCCTTCGGCACCCGGCTCGTCCTCGCCACGCCCCGGCTGCGCGCCCTCCTCGCGCTCGATCTGGCCGTCGCCGCCGGCGGGGCGATGGTCCTCGTCAACACCGTCGTCCTGGTACGCGACACCCTCGGCCGCTCCGCGGGCGACGTCTCCCTCGCCCTCGGCGCGTACGGCGCGGGCTCCATGCTGGTGGCGCTCCTCCTGCCCCGCGTCCTGGACCGGATCCGCGAGCGGGCGGTGATGCTGCCGGCCGTCTTCGCCCTGACGGCCGTCCTGGCGCTCCTGGCCCTCGCCCCGGCGCTGGGGCCGCCGTCCGGCCCGTCAGCCGCTGGCCCGGGCCCCGCCACGGCCGACTGGGCCTGGCCCGCCCTGCTGGCCGCCTGGCTGCTCCTGGGGGCCGCCGGCTCCGCCGTCCTCACGCCCGCCGGGCGGATCGTGCGCCGCTCGGCGCGCGCCGCGGACCTGCCCGCCGTGTTCGCCGCCCGGTTCTCCCTCTCGCACGGCTGCTGGCTGCTCGCCTATCCGCTCGCCGGCTGGACGGCCGCCCGCGCGGGCCAGACCGCCTCGGCGGCCGTCCTGACCGGGGTCGCCCTCCTCGCCGCCCTCGCCGCCGTCCGCCTGTGGCCGCGCACGGGCCCGGACGCCCTGGAACACGTCCATCCCGAACTGGCGCCGGACCACCCGCACCTGGCAGGGGCGGACCGGCGCCACGCTCACGACTTCCGGATCGACTCCCTGCACCCCCGGGGCGTCACCGCTCGGCCCGCGAGCGGGCGAAACGCAGCGTGACGAGCTGGAACGGGCGCAGCCGCAGCTCCACGGCGCCGTCCGTCGCCGTCCGCACGTCGGCGTCCGAGGTGTCGGCCAGCGGACGTTCCAGCAGGTCGCAGACCTCCACCCCGCCGAAGCCCGGGGCGGCGGTGGTCAGCCGGGCCGAGGCGCGCCCGCCCCGGGACTCGTAGACCCGGACCACCAGATCACCCGTGCGGTCGTCCGCCAGCTTCACGGCGCTGACCACCACGGCGTCGTCGTCCACGGCGACGAGCGGAACGACCTCGGCGTCGCCCGGCACCCGCCGCTCGGGCAGATTGACGCGGTGGCCCTCCCGGACCGCGTCCCCGATCCCCGCGCCGGGGACCAGGGCGTGCCGGAACCGGTGCACCCCCTGGTCGGTGTGCGGATCGGGGAAGCGCGGCGCGCGCAGCAGCGAGACCCGGACCGTCGTCGTGGTGCCGCGGTCCTCGGGCCGCACGGTCCTGGTCACGTCGTGACCGTAGGTGGAGGCCGTGACGAGCGCGACGCCCCAGCCCGGCTCCTCCAGATGCACGAAGCGGTGGTTGCAGGCCTCGAACTTGGCCGCCTCCCAACTGGTGTTGGTGTGGGTGGGCCGGTACAGATGGCCGAACTGCGTCTCGGAGGCGTAGCGGTCGGTGTGCACGTCGAGCGGGAAGGCGGCCTTGAGGAACTTCTCCGTCTCGTGCCAGTCGACCTCGGTCTCCAGGTCGAGACGTTTCACCCCGGCGGTCAGGGTGAGGGTCTGCACCGCCCGCGAGGCGCCGAAGGACCGTACGACGCGGACCGACGCCGCCCCGGGTGCGTCGGCGGCGAGCGTCACCTCGTCCGCCCCCGTCAGATCGGTGACCGTGTTGCGGTAGAACGTGTCGACGTCCCAGGCGTCCCACATGTTCGGGAAGTCCGGGTGGATCTGCAGCAGGTTCGCCGCCGTGCCCGGGGCGATCGCCTCGCGCCCGCCCGCCAGATCGACCAGCGACACCACCAGGCCGCGGGCGTCCACGACCACCCGCAGCAGCCCGTTGGACAGGACGTACCCGCCCTCGTCGGCCGGCTCCGCGGTACAGCCGCCGGCCTCCGCCGCGACCGTACGGGCACCGCCCGCCCGGACGCCCGAGCGCGCGTGCGGCGCCGCGTTGAACACCACCTCGCCCCGCCCCCGGCCGCCCGCCCCGCCGCCGTCCTCGACGAGCGCCCGCTGGGCCCGCTCCACGATGCCGGTCAGCTCCTCGGCCACCGCCGCGTACGTCCGCTCCGCCTCCCGGTGCACCCAGGCGATCGAGGAGCCCGGCAGGATGTCGTGGAACTGGTGCAGCAGCACCGTCTTCCAGATCCGGTCCAACTCCTCGTACGGATAGCGGAACCCGGTCCGGACGGCGGCGGTGGCGGCCCACAGCTCCGCCTCGCGCAGCAGGTTCTCGCTCGTCCGGTTGCCCTGCTTGGTCTTCGCCTGACTGGTCAGCGTCGCCCGGTGCAGCTCCAGGTACAGCTCGCCGACCCAGACCGGCGGGTGGGGGTACTCCGCCTCCGCCCGGGCGAAGAACTCCGCCGGCCGCTCCCAGCGCACCCGCGCCGAGCCCTCCAGATCCCGCAGCCGCGCGGCCTTCGCCACCATCTCCCGCGTGGTCCCGCCGCCACCGTCCCCCCAGCCGGTCGGCGCGATCGAGTGCCGCGCCCGCCCCTTGTCCTTGAAGTTGCGGGCGGCGTGGGCGATCTCCTTGCCGTGCATCGAGCAGTTGTACGTGTCCACCGGCGGGAAGTGGGTGAAGATCCGCGTCCCGTCGATGCCCTCCCACCGGAAGGTGTGGTGCGGAAAGGAGTTCACCTGACTCCACGAGATCTTCTGGGTCAGCAGCCACTTCGAGCCCGCCGCCTTGATGATCTGCGGCAGTCCGCCCGCGAAGCCGAACGTGTCGGGCAGCCACGCCTCCTCGTTCTCGACCCCGAACTCCTCCAGGAAGAACCGCTTCCCGTGCACGAACTGCCGGGCCATCGCCTCGGACCCCGGCATGTTGGTGTCCGACTCCACCCACATACCGCCCGCCGGGACGAACCGGCCCTCCGCGACCGCCTTCTTCACCCGCGCGTACACCTCGGGCCGGTGCTCCTTGATCCACGCGTACTGCTGCGCCTGCGACATCGTGTAGACGAAGTCCGGCTCGTCCTCCAGGAGGGCGGTCATGTTCGCGGTGGTCCGCGCCACCTTCCGCACCGTCTCGCGCAGCGGCCACAGCCAGGCCGAGTCGATGTGCGCGTGCCCCACCGCGCTGATCCGGTGGGCCGACGGCTCGGCGGGCGACGCCAGCACCTCCGTGAGGCGGGAACGGGCGGCGGCGGCCGTGCCGTTGACGTCCTGGAGGTCGATCGCGTCCAGGGCCCGCTCCACGGCCCGCAGCACGTCCCAGCGGCGCGCGCCCTCCGGCGGCAGCTCCGCCATCAGCTCGCCGAGGACCTCCAGGTCGATCACCAGCTGCCACACCGTCTCGTCGAGGACCGCCAGGTCCATCCGTGCCAGGCGGTACTGCGGGGCGTCCCCGGCGGTCTCCTTCTCGCCCAGCGGGGTCGGCAGGAAGGGGTGGTAGTCGAGGATCACCGGATTGGAGGCGGCCTCGACGTGCAGCAGCACCTCCTCGCCGCCGGTCGCCGGAGCCGCGATCCGTACCCACTGGTTGCGCGGGTTGAGCCCCTTCACCGGTGAGCCGTCGGGGCGGTAGACCAGCCCCTCGCACTGGAAGCCGGGCATGTTCGCGTCGAAGCCCAGGTCGATCAGGGCCTCGACGGTCCGCCCCGCCCACGCCGCCGGCACCGTCCCCGACACCGTCAGCCAGCTCGTCCCCCAGGGCGCTCCCCAGGCGTCGCCGACGGAGATCGGCGTACGGGGGGCGGCGAGGCCCTCGGCCACCGGCACCGGTTCGTCCGGCGCCGTCCAGATCCCCACCTCCAACGGCACGGACTCCGGGTACACCGCCGGACGGATCCGCTCGTCGAGGACCCGCTTGAGACGGGACTCGATCAGGCTGCGGTCGTCGTGCATGCAGTTCGCTCCCTCACGTGAAGGTGGGTCCGGCCCGGCCGAGGTCGTCGGCCGTGACCGTCTCGGTGATCCCGCGTCCGGTGAGATGCTCCCGGTCCGAGGCGCGCGAGGCCAGCACGACCGTCGGCCTGGCGCCGTCGGCCGCCAGCCGCATGAACGCCTCGAAGAACCGCCCGCCCGGCGCGCAGACCGAGCGCTTCGGCGCCGCGTCGGGCAGGTCGAGGACGAGTGCGGTGGTCCGGGGCGCCGGCCGATGGGCCCGCCCGCGCAGCTCGGCGACCATCCGGGCGAGGGCCCGCCCGGCCGGCTTCACCTCGCGCGCGGTGGTCAGCAGGCCGAGGCCGTACTCCAGCTCGGGGAAGTCGGCGAGCGCCCGGTCGACATCGTGGGAGCACCACCAGGTGACCCCCCACAGCCCCGGACAGTCGAGCGCGGCCTCCACCGTCGTCCGGGTGAACTCCGCGGCCCGGTCGGCGGGGACGTGCGGGGCGGGCGCGCCGACCTCCTGCAGCCACACCGGCCGGCCGGGGTCCTCGGCCCAGGCCTTGGACAGCTCGATCAGATAGGCGGCGTGCTGCCCGGTGGCGAACGAGTCGGAGCCGTAGCGCTGCGCGGTGCCGTTGAAGACCCACGAGTGCACGGCGGTCGCCGCGCCGATCCGCGCCGCGTGCGCGGGGGTGAAGGGGTGGTCGTCGAGGTACCAGGCCGCGTCGTAGGCGGCGTGCAGATGGGCCCGCCCCGGGGCGCCCTCCTCGCACGCCGCCAGCATCCGGCGCAGCCAGCGCTCCGCCTGGGCGGGGGAGATCCGGTCGGGGTCGGGGTGCGGGTCGCCGGAGAACTGGTCGATCTCGTTGCCCAGCGTCATGCCGAGGAAGCCGGGCCGGTCGGCGAGCGCCGTGGCGAGGGTGCGCAGATAGGCGGCCTGGCCGTCGAGCACCTCGGGGTCGGTGAAGATGTTCCGCCGGTGCCAGGTGACGGTCCAGGACGGCAGGAAGTCGAAGCTGGAGAGATGGCCCTGGAGTCCGTCGACGGCGACGTCCAGGCCGCGTTCGGCCGCCGCGTCGACGAGCAGGACCAGCTGCTCGACCGCGCGCGGGCGGATCAGGGTCCGGTTCGGCTGGAAGACGGGCCACAGCGGGAAGACCCGGACGTGGTCCATGCCGAGGCCGGCGATCGAGTCCAGGTCGGCGCGCACGGCGTCGAGATCGAAGTCGAGCCAGTGGTGGAACCAGCCCTGCGTGGGCGTGTAGTTGACCCCGAAACGGGGGTCCGGAGCTTCGTGTGGGGGGTTCATCCCTTGACCGCGCCTTCCTCGACGCCTCGGAAGAAGAACCGCTGGAGCACGGCGAACACGGCGACGATCGGCAGGAAGGCGATCATGGTGCCGGCGGCGATCAAGCGGGGGTTGGCGGAGAACGTGCCGTTGAGGTACTGCAACCCCACCGTCAGGGTGTAGCGGGAGGGGTCGTTGAGAACGATGAGGGGCCAGAGGAAGTCGTCCCAGGCCCCGATGAAGGTGAAGATCACGACCACGCTGAGCATGCCCCGGACGTTCGGCAGCCCCACGTGGACCAGCCGCTGCCGGACGTTCGCGCCGTCGACGAGCGCGGCCGCGTCGAGGTCGGGCGGGATCGCCCGGAACGCGGTGTACATCAGCAGCACGTTCAGCATGGCGATCGCGCCGGGCAGGGCGACCCCGAGCAGGGTGTCGGTCAGACCGAGGCTGCGGACGGTCACGTACTGCGAGACGATCGTGACCTCCCCGGGCAGCACGAGCGTGGCGAGGAAGAGACCGAGCACCAGCCGGACGCCCCGGAACCGCAGGCGGGCCAGGGCGAACCCGGCGAGGGTGGCCCCGACCACGTTGCCGACGACCGCGACGGCCGCCACCACGAGGGAGTTGGCCGCGTACGTCCACACCGGGATGGTGTCGGCGACCTTGCCGTAGTTGGCGAGGGTCGGATCGCGGGGCAGGAAGTCGGGCGTACGCGAGAACACGTCCTCGCCCGGGCCCTTGAGGGAGGTGGACAGCTGCCACAGGAACGGGCCGACGGTGAGCAGCAGGACGAGCACGAGCAGGGCGTAGCGCACCGCCTTCTCGGCGGGCGAGGGGGTGGCGAAGCCCCGTGCCGTAGCTCGGCCGTGTCCGGAAAGTCCCGCCTGGCCCGCGACGCCTGGCCCGCGCCCTCGCCGCGTTGTCGGGATCACCCGAGTACGCCCGGTACGAGGGCGACCCTCCGCCTTGCGATCGCACGCACCAGACGCCGCGGGCCCTGCCCTGCGGGCAGACGGCGCTACTTTCCGGACACGACCGCCCGCCCGCCGGCCGCTTCGCGCGGATGCCATCGTCAGGCCCCCTTCCGGTTCAGCCGGGCGAGGAGCAGCATCGGGCCGACGGTGATCACGAAGAGGATCAGGCTGAGGGCGGAGGCGTAGCCGATGTGGCCGGTGAAGCCGCGGCTGTACATCTGGATGAGCATCACCACCGACATGTCGTGGCCGCCCGGGCCGCCGGTGCCGTCGGACAGGACGTACAGCTCGGAGAAGACCCGCAGCGCGGAGACCGAGATGAGCACCGAGACCAGCATCATCGCGGGGCGTACCCCGGGGAGGGTGACGTGCCAGAACCGCCGGGCGGCCGAGGCGCCGTCCACGGCGGCCGCCTCGTGCAGCTCGCGGCCGACGTTCCCGAGCGCGGAGAGGTAGATGACCATGTAATAGCCGAGGCCCTTCCAGACGGTGAGGCCGATCGCGCTGAACAACAGCAGCCAGCGGTCGGTGAGGAAGGAGACCGGCCGGTCCGCCAGGCCCAGCTGGCCGAGGAGGCCGTTGAGCAGGCCGCGCTCGTCCAGCACCCACCCCCAGATCAGCGCCACCACGACGGCGGAGGCGACGACCGGGGTGTAGAAGGCGGTACGGAAGAAGGTGATGCCGGGCAGCCTCTTCTCGACGAGGAGGGCCAGCAGCAGGGGGAGCAGGGTCAGCAGCGGCAGGCACACGAGCAGATAGACGATGCTGTTGACCAGCGCGTCGGTCAACTGCTCGTCGTCGAGCGCCCGTTCGTAGTTGGCGAGGCCGGTGAAGTGTCCGCCGCCGAGCGGTCTGGCGTTGGTGAACGACAGGATCACCGTGTTGACGGCGGGCCACAGGTTGAAGACGGCGAGCCAGACCACGGCGGGCCCGGCGAGCAGCCACGGGGTGAACCAGCGCCGGTGGGTCATGGGGGCCTTCCTTGCGGGAGGGGCCGGGGGGACGGCGGGACTTTCCGGACACGACCTAGTCCTTCAGGAGCTGGTTGCCGCGGGCGACCGCCGTGTCCAGGGCCTTTTGGGAGTCGCTCTGTCCGTTGAGGGCGAGCGCGATCTGCTGGTTGACGACCGTCTTGATCGCGTCGTTGGCCTGGACGGGCTCCAGCATGCGGGCCGCGGCGAGCGAGGTGAAGGCGGTGACCTTGGCGGCGCCCGCGTTGCTGCCGTCGCTCGCGCTGAAGAACGGGTCCCCGGCCGACGCCTTCGTGGACGGGAAGACGCTGGTGAGACGGGCGAAGGCGGCCTGGTTCTCGGCGCTGGTCACCCAGCGGGCCAGGGCCAGGGCGGTGGCCCGGTTCTTCGTGCCCTTGGACACGGACAGGCCCTGCACGTACAGCGGCGGCGTACCCATCGCGGGGGAGGAGACCACCTTGGGGGCGAGGCTCGGGTTGTCGGTGGCCAGGGAGGTGATGTAGTTGCCGCCCGCGGTGGTCCAGGCGGCGGTGCCGGAGTTGAACAGCTTGGTGTTCCCGGCGTACGTCTCCGTCAGCACGTCCTGCGGGAGCAGCCCCTCCTTGAAGGCGGCCCGGTAGGTGTCGAGGAGCGCGGCGGCCCGCGGGGTGTTGAAGACGAAGCTCTTGCCGTCGTCGGACATGAGCTTCACCCCGGCGTTGGCGAAGTCCATCAGGCCCGGCTTGCGGCTCATGAGGTACACCGAGCCGTTCGACGCCCGCTTGACGGTCCGCGCGGCGGCGATCAGCCCGTCCAGGTCGGCCGGCGGCTTCTTCGGGTCGAGGCCGTAGCGGGTGAGCAGCTCGGCGTTCCAGTAGTTGACGTCGGTATTGAGGTACCAGGGATAGCCGTACGTGCCGGGCCGGCCGGCGAAGCGGTAGGCGTCGACGCCGCCCCGGACGTAGTCGGCGGCCAGCTCGGGGTCCGCCCCGGACACGTCGAGCAGCATGTCCTGCTTCGCCAGGGGGAGGGCGAAGTCCGGGGGGAGGTTGACGACATCGGGGAGGGTGCCGCCGGCGGCCTGGCTGAGGACCTTGTCGGAGTAGCCCTCGCCGGGCTGGTCGAGCCACTCGACCTCGACCCCGGGGTGCCGCTTCTCGAAGGCGCCGATCACCCCCTCCATGTAGGCCGTGAACTTCGGCTTCAGCGCCCACGTCTGGAGCGAGACCGTGCCGGTGACCTCGCCGCCGGTCGCGTCCCCGCCGTCGGCGCCGCCCGGGTCCCCGAGCCCGCAGCCCGCCAGCGTCGCCGCGGCGATCACGGCCACGGCCGTCCGTATCCAGTGGCTTCTTCGCATCTGAGAGGTCTCCCGGGTCTGGTCCGACGGAGGGCGGTGCGCCGCTAAACCGGTCTAGCGAGGGGGGACTATGCTCCCGCTACACTCCCGTGTCAAGGGAGCGCGGCGCACCGGAGCGGACGCCGGGGGCCCGGACTCGGCGGCCCCCGCGCGCGGACGCCGGGGCCGAAGCGGAAGCCCGGGAAGCCGACGGCTCACGCCCGGCGACCAGGGCGCTCACGCCCGAAAGCCGGGCGGGGGCGCGGGAACCGGAGCGGAACGGAAGGGGCCTGCGTGGCCAGACCGACGATCGCCGACATCGCCCGGCAAGCCGGGGTGTCCAAAGGCGCGGTGTCGTTCGCGCTGAACGGCCGGCCGGGGGTGAGCGAGGCGACCCGGGAGCGCATCCTGCGCGTCGCCGAGGAGATGAACTGGCGGCCCCACAGCGCCGCACGCGCGCTGGGTGGCGCCCGGGCCGGCGCGGTCGGCCTGGTCCTGGCGCGGCCGGCCCGGACCATCGGCCTGGAACCGTTCTTCAGCCAACTGCTGAGCGGCCTCCAGGCGGGCCTCTCGGCGCGCGGGACGGCGCTGCAGCTCCTGGTCGTCGAGGACACCGCGGCCGAGATCGACGTCTACCGCCGGTGGACCTCCGAACACCGCGTGGACGGCTTCGTCCTGGTCGACCTCCAGGTCCGCGACCCGCGCGTCCCGGTCCTCGAGGCGCTGGGCGTCCCGACCGTGGTCATCGGCGGCCCCGGGCGCCACGGCACCCTGCCCAGCGTGTGGGCGGATGACCGGGAGGCGATGGTGTCGATCGTCGACTACCTCGCCGCGCTCGGCCACCGCCGGATCGCGCACCTCGCCGGACTGCCCGCCTTCCAGCACACCCGGCGCCGCATCCGCGCGGTACGCGACAGCGCGCGCCGCCTCGGTCTCGCCGAGGCCGTCTCGCTGCCGACCGACTTCAGCGACGCCGAGGGAGCGGCCGCGACCCGCGCGCTGCTCGCCCGGGCGCAGCGGCCGACCGCGATCATCTACGACAGCGACGTGATGGCCGTCGCCGGCCTGGGCGTGGCCGGCGAGATGGGGGTGGCGGTGCCCGGCGCGCTGTCGATCGTCTCGTTCGACGACTCCGCGCTCGCCCGCATCGTCCACCCCTCGCTCACCGCGCTGACCCGCGACACCTTCGCGCTGGGCGAGCAGGTCGCGCGGGCGCTCCTCGCCGTCGTCGACGACCCGGCGAGCGCGGGCGACATCAAGAACCCGACCCCGAGGCTCACGGTCCGCGAGAGCACGGCGCCCCCGGCCCCTTGACCCCGCCGACTAAAGCAGTTTAGCCTCCCGGGTCGTGACGGCCGACGGTGCGGGCCGGCCGTACGAAGGCCCCGCCGGGGCCGGGGCGGGACCCGGACCGGACCGACCACGACCCCCACCCAGGGCCCCCACCCGGGGGCCCCAACCCTCGCCCCCGTCCGAGCCCCGGCCCCGGTCCGGGTCGCCCACCGCACCGCCCCCTACGCCGACCGCCGCCGCCCCCACCCCCGTACGTCAAGCACCTCCAGTACCTCCCGTACACCCAGCACCCCCACCCTCCCGCTGGACCGGAGTATCGGATGAGACGTCACCTCCCCCTCCTGCTGATCACGGCGCTGATCGCCGCCCTGCTCGGCCTCGCCCCGTTCACCCCCCACGCGCCGCTCGCGCCGGTGGCGCACGCCGCCGCCCCCGCCGCCGGGGACCAGCCCTACGCCTCCTACTGGCACCCGAACACCCTTCTGGACTGGGACCCGGCCACCGACCCCGACGCCCGGTTCAACCGCTCCCGCGTCCCCCTGCGGCCCCGGGTCTCCGACCCCGCGCTCAAGGCCAACCCCAACGCCCGCGCCGGCGAGGCGAAGATCGCCTCCCTGGTCTCCTTCGGCCCCACCTCGAACAACCCCTCCCAGGGCTCGGTCGACCCGCACTCCTACGCCTTCGGCCACTGGCAGTACATCGACACCCTGGTCTTCTGGGGCGGCTCCGCGAGCGAGGGCCTGATCCTCGCCCCGAACGCGACCGTCATCGACGCCGCCCACCGCAACGGCGTCAAGGTCTACGGCACCGTCTTCTTCCCGCCGACCGCGTACGGCGGCCAGATCCAGTGGGTGCGCGACTTCGCCCGGAAGACCGGCTCCACCTACCCGGTCGCCGACAAACTCGCCCAGGTCGCCCGGCACTACGGCTTCGACGGCTGGTTCGTCAACCAGGAGACCGCGGGCGGCGACGCGGCGCTCGCCGGCGAGCTGCGCGAGGTGATGCGGTACGCCCGCTCCCTCGGCCCCGTCGAGTTCATGTGGTACGACGCGATGGCCGAGTCCGGTGCCGTGAGCTGGCAGGACTCCCTGACCTCCGCCAACGACGCCTTCCTGCAAGAGGGTTCGCGGCGGACCTCCGACGCGATGTTCCTCGACTTCGGCTGGAGCGCCGCCGGCCTCGGCTCCTCCCGCACCCTCGCCCGCTCCCTCGGCCGGAGCGAGTACGAGCTGTACGCGGGCATCGACACCGAGGCGAACGGATACGACACCTCCGTCCCCTGGGGTTCGGTCTTCCCCGCCGGACAGCCGCACGCCGCCTCCCTCGGCATCTACCGGCCCGAATGGACCTTCACCTCGTCCACCGGACGCGCCGACTCCCAGGCCCGGGAAGCCCGTTACTGGGACGGCGCGAACGGCGATCCCTCGAACACCACCACCACCTCCGCCTGGAAGGGCCTCGCCCACTACGTCCCCGAGTCCTCCGCCGTCACCGCCAAACCGTTCGTCACCTCCTTCGGCGCCGGCCAGGGCGACTTCTTCCACTCCGGGGGCGTCCGGGTCTCCTCGGGCGGCTGGAACAACCTCTCCCTCCAGGACGTACCGCCCACCTACCGCTGGCTCGTCAGCTCGACCGGCACGCGCCTCACCCCGTCGATCGACTTCTCCGACGCCTACGAAGGCGGCTCCTCCCTCCGGCTGACCGGCACCCTGGACGCCGTCAACACCGTCCGGCTCTACCAGACGAAGCTCCCCGTCGCCGCCGACACCACGCTCTCCCTCGTGGTCAAGACCCCCACGGCGGGGCCCACCCGCCTCGCGGCCGCCGTCTCCTTCACGGACGCGCCGACCGACTTCACCACCCTCGACCTCGGGGCGAACGCCACCACCGGCTGGGAGCGCAAGTCCCTCGACCTCTCCGCGTACAGCGGCCGGACCATCGCCCAGATCGGACTCCGGACCGTGGGCACCGCCGCCTCGTACGACGTTCGGGTCGGCCAGATCGCCGTGTACGACGGGACGGTCGACGCCGCCGCCGCGCCGACCGGAGTCACCGTGCTCGGCACCACCGACGTGAGCCCCGGCCGGAAGTCGCTGCGCCTGGCCTGGACGCCGTCGGCGTCCGGAGCGGTCCACCACTACGAGGTGTACCGGCGCAACGCGGACGGCACCCGCACCTTCCTCGGCGGCACACCCAACGACGCCCTCTTCGTGCCCCGGCTCGACCGGGCGGGCACGGAGACCGCCACGACCGTCGAGGTCGAGGCCGTCTCCACCGAGTACGGCCGCTCGCCCGCCGCGGCCACCACCGTCGCCTGGTCGGCCCCCACCGGCGCCAACCTCGCGCTGAACCGCCCGGCCACCGCCTCCGGCCGGTGCGCCACCGCCGAGGGCCCGGCCAAGGCCGTCAACGGAAGCGTCTCCGGCGGCACCGCCGACAAGTGGTGCACGACCACGACCGCCCGGTGGCTGGAGGTCGATCTCGGTTCCTCCCGTACCCTCGACCGCTTCGTCGTCCGGCACGCCGGCGCGGGTGGTGAGGACCCGGCCTGGAACACGCGCGACTTCACGATCAAGGTCCGCGGCTCCACCGCCGACCCGTGGACCACCGCCGTGACCGTCACCGGCAACACGGCGGCGACGACCACCCACCCGGTGACCCGCGCCGCCCGGTACGTACGCCTGGAGATCACCCGGCCGACGCAGACCGCGGACCCCGCGGCCAGGATCTACGAATTCGAGGCCTGGGGTTCCTGACCCGGGCGAGGGGGCGGCGGATCCGCCGCCCCCTCACGCGGACTCCGATGATGCGAAGGGCAGTCGTTTCCGCAGGTCGGCGGCGGTGTGCCGCCCGCAGACCCCCGCCCTCACACCCTTGCCCGCCTCTCTGTGTGACGCGCGTTACGGATCATGATCGGCCCGGTTGACACGGATGTAACGGCCGTTCCGTACCGTCGGGATCCGATCGGTTCCACAGAGAGGCGCCCCGGTGACGACGCAGGACGAGCGGGCCCCGCGGCAGGATGCCGAGCAGGTACGGACCGTCTGTTCCTACTGCGGCGTCGGCTGCGGCATGCTCCTCGACATCGGCAGGGGACCCGACGGCCGTCGTACCGTCCTCAGGGCGACGGGCGACAAGGACCACCCCGCGAACGCAGGCCGGCTCTGCACCAAGGGCGCCACCACCGCCGACCTCCTGGCCGCCCCCGGCCGGCTCACCACCGCCCTCGTCCGCCCCACCCGCGACGACGCGCCCGTCCCCACCGCCACCGACGACGCCCTCGCCGACACCGCCCGCCGCCTGCGGGCGATCGTCGACGAGCACGGCCCCGACGCCGTCGCCCTCTACGTCTCGGGACAGATGAGCCTGGAGGCGCAGTACCTCGCCAACAAGCTCGCCAAGGGCTTCCTCGGCACCAACCGGATCGAGTCCAACTCGCGGCTCTGCATGGCGAGCGCCGGCACCGGCTACAAACTCTCCCTCGGCGCCGACGGCCCGCCCGGCTCCTACGACGACTTCGAGCGGGCCGACGTCTTCCTCGTCATCGGCTCCAACATGGCCGACTGCCACCCCATCCTCTTCCTGCGCATACGGGAACGCGTCAAGGCCGGCGCCAGAATGATCGTCGTCGACCCCCGGCGCACCGCCACCGCCGACAAGGCCGACCTCTTCCTGCGCATCAAGCCCGGCACCGACCTCGCCCTGCTCAACGGGCTGCTGCACCTGCTGTACGAGAACGGGCACACCGACCCCGGCTTCATCGCCGACCACACCGAGGGCTGGGAGGCGATGCCCGCCTTCCTCGCCGACTACCCGCCCGCCACCGTCGCCGCGATCACCGGCATACCCGAGCAGGACATCCGTACCGCCGCCGCCTGGATCGGCGAGGCCGGCGAGTGGACCAGCTGCTGGACCATGGGCCTCAACCAGTCCACCCACGGCACCTGGAACACCAACGCGCTCGTCAACCTCCACCTCGCCACCGGCGCGATCTGCCGCCCCGGCTCGGGCCCCTTCTCGCTGACCGGCCAGCCCAACGCCATGGGCGGGCGGGAGATGGGCTACATGGGCCCCGGCCTCCCCGGCCAGCGGTCCGTCCTGGTGCCCGAGGACCGCGCCTTCATCGAGGAGCTGTGGGACCTCGCGCCCGGAACACTCCGCGAGGACGGCTCGGGCCGCGGCACGGTCGACCTGTTCCGGCGGATGGCCGACGGCGAGATCAAGGCCTGCTGGATCATCTGCACCAACCCGGTCGCCTCCGTCGGCAACCGCCGGACCGTGATCGAGGGGCTGCGCGCCGCCGAACTCGTCATCACCCAGGACGCGTTCGCCGACACCGAGACCAACGCGTACGCCGACGTCGTCCTGCCCGCCGCCCTGTGGACCGAGACCGACGGCGTACTGATCAACAGCGAACGCAACCTCACCCTCGCCCAGGCGGCCGCCGATCCGCCCGGCGAAGCGATGGCCGACTGGCGGATCATCTCCCGCGTCGCCCAGGCCATGGGGTACGAGAAGGCGTTCGCGTACGACACCGCCGAGGAGGTCTTCGAGGAGATCAAGCGCGCCGGGAACCCGCGGACCGGCTACGACCTCGGCGGAGCGACCTACGCGCGGCTGCGCGCCGGATCCGTCCAGTGGCCCGCCGCCGAGGGCGGCCCCGCCCGCAACCCGATCCGGTACGTCGACGACACCGGCGCCGGGCCTGTCTTCCCCACGCCGAGCGGCCGCGCCGTCTTCCACCCGCGCCCGCACGTCGACCCGGCCGAGATGCCCGACGACGACCACCCCTTCGTCCTCAACACCGGCCGCCTCCAGCACCAGTGGCACACGATGACCAAGACGGGCCGGGTCGCCAGACTGAACAAGCTGAACCCCTCGCCCTTCGTCGAGGTGCACCCCGACGACGCCGAACGCCTCTCCCTCCGGGAAGGCGACCGGGTCGAGATCGCCTCGCGCCGCGGCAGGGCGGTCCTCCCCGCGGTCGTCACGGACCGGGTCGCGCCGGGCGCCTGCTTCGCGCCGTTCCACTGGAACGACCTGTTCGGAGCGGACCTGAGCGTCAACGCCGTCACCAACGACGCGGTCGACCCGCTCTCCTTCCAGCCCGAGCTGAAGGTGTGCGCGGTGGCCCTGACCAAGGTCGCGACGGCGGAAGGGGAAGCGGCGACGGCGGCGGAAGAGACAGCGGCGACGGCGGCGGGGGAGGGAGCGGCGACGCCGGGGGAGACGGGCCGGGGGGCCGCGCCGCCCGGGCCGAGGCTGCCCGGCGCCTTCGTGGCCGGCCCCGGAGCCGGCCTCGCGGCCGTGATCCCGGGTTCCGCCCCCGCCGCTCTGCTCCCCAGCGCCGTCCTGCCGGCCGGTCCCGCTGCCGCCTTCGGTCTCGCACCCACCCCGCCGCCCGTCCTCTCCGAACGGGAGCGGCAGTACCTCGTCGGCTTCCTCGCCGGTCTGGAATCGGGCGCCCCGGGCATCCCCGTCCTGCCCCCGGGTGCACCCTTCGTCGAGGAGCACGCCCGCTGGGTGAACGGGGTCCTCGCCGGTCTGTACTCCCGTACGCCGGGCGACACCGCCTCCGCCCCGGCGCCCGGGGCGCGGACGGCGGCCCGCGAGATCGTCGTGCTGTGGGCCTCGCAGACCGGCAACGCCGAGGAGTTCGCCGCGGCCACCGCCGACCGCCTGACGGCGGCCGGGCACCGGGCCGCCCTCGCCGGCATGGACGAGGCCGACCCCCGGGCCCTGCCGCCCGCCGCCGATCTGCTGCTGATCACCAGCACGTTCGGGGACGGGGACGCGCCGGACAACGGCTCGGGGTTCTGGGACGCGCTGACCGCCCCCGACACACCCCGCCTCGACGGCCGCCGGTACGCCGTCCTCGCCTTCGGCGACTCCTCCTACGCCGACTTCTGCGGGCACGGCCGGCGCCTGGACCGGCGGCTGGACGAGCTGGGGGCCGTACGCCTGGCGCCGCGCACCGACTGCGAACCGGACTACGAGCCGTCCGCCCACGCCTGGCTTGACCAGGTCCTCGCGGGCCTCACCGATCCCACCGACATCGCACGCCTCACTGACCCCACCGACCTCGCAAGCCTCTCCGATGCCGCCGCTCCCGTCGCCTCCGGGAACGGACCGCTGACGCCCCCCGTCCCCGCCCCCGCCGCCGTCCCCGCCCGGGCCTCCCGTCCGAAGCCCGCGCCGGTCCTCGCCCGGCTCACCGGCAACCGGCTGCTCAGCCTGCCGGGCGCGGGCAAGGAGGTACGGCGGTTCACCTTCGACACCAGCGGCAGCGAGACCCCGCTCCTCTACGAAGCCGGCGACGCCCTCGGCGTACACCCCGTGAACTGCCCCGACCTGGTGGCCGAGTGGCTGGCCGTCACCGGCCTGGACGCCGGGGCGCCCGTCGCACTGCCCGGCCTCGGCGCCATCCCCCTGGGCGAGGCCCTGCACCGCCACCTCGACATCACCCGGCTCACCCCCGCCCTCCTCGGCTTCGTCACCGAACGGACCGGGGACCGGGACCTGAAGCGGCTGCTCCGCCCCGACAACAAGGACGGGCTGGCGCAGTGGTCCTGGGGCCGGCAGGCCGTCGACGTGATCGCCGAGCACCCGGTCCTGGCCGGCGCGCAGGAGTGGGCCGAGGTGCTGGGGCGCCTGCAGCCCCGCCTGTACTCGATCTCCTCCAGCCCGCTGACCGACCCGTTCCGGGTCTCGGTCACCGTCTCCGTCGTCCGCTACGAGAACCGCCGGGGCCACCCCCGCAAGGGCGTCTGCTCACCGTTCCTCGCCGACGCGGGACCCGGCGCCGCCGTCCCGGTCCTGGTCCGCGCCGCCCCGCACTTCCGGCCGCCGCCGGACCCCGCCACCCCGATGGTGATGGTCGGCCCCGGCACGGGCGTGGCGCCGTTCATCGGGTTCCTTGAGGAGCGCCGGGCCCTCGGCCACACCGCGCCGAACTGGCTCTTCTTCGGCGAACAGCACCGGGCCACCGACTTCTACTACGAACAGGAGCTCACCGCCCTCCTCGCCGACGGCACCCTGGACCGTCTGGACACCGCCTTCTCGCGCGACCAGCGCGCCAAGGTGTACGTCCAGGACCGGATGCGCGAGCGCGGACCGCAGCTCTGGTCGTGGCTGCGCTCGGGCGCCCACTTCTACGTCTGCGGTGACGCCGCGCGGATGGCCGGGGACGTGGACCGGGCGCTGCGCGACATCGCCGTCGCGCACGGCGGCCTGGACGAGGAGGCCGCAGCCGCGTACGTCAAGCGGCTCGCCGCCGAGAAGCGTTACGTCCGCGACGTCTACTGACCCCGTACGGCCTCGCCGTCCGAGCGGCCCGCTGCCGACCCCACGGACTCGACCAGCGGCAGGAGCCGGTACGGGACGCGTTCGCGCAGCGCCATCTCCGTACGCGTGCGGACCACGCCGGGCAGCCGGATCAGCCGCTGGATGACGTCCTCCAGATGGCCGTTGTCCCGGGCCACCACCCGGGTCAGCAGATCGCCCCCGCCGGTGATCGAGAAGGCCTCCACGATCTCCGGTACGGCGGCGAGCGCGTCGCCCACCTCGTCCAGACGCCCCTGGGTCACCTCGATGTGGACGAAGGCGAGGACCGGATGCCCGAGCGCCGCGGGGGAGAGGAACGGGCCGGTCGCCATGATCACCCCGTCGCGTTCCAGCCGGTCGATGCGCGCCTGCACCGTCCCGCGCGCCACCCCGAGGATCCGCGCGTACTCCCGCACGCTGGTGCGCGGCTGCCCGATCAGCAGACGCAGGATGCGCGTGTCGAGCTCGTCCACCGCCATGGTCCGTTGGCTCCCTTCTGGCCGAGATCTACCCGCGAAGACTGTACCAATGGCATAGCGTCCCGCCGCCGAGTTGAGCCAGTGGGTGATCAGGTGTTTTCCTCGGGGTACAGACGTACAGATGGCGCCGCGCACGCGCCGCACCGGCGACGAGGCCGGTGCCGGACCCGCGGCGCCTTTCCCATGTCCGGCGGGCCGCCACGAGCAGGCCGGGGCACGAGATCACGCGAAGAGGGTGTGTGGAAGACAGAGGGGGCGGGGTCACCGTCGTGAAGAAGGGCCGGGCGGCCTGCCGCCGGCTCGCCCGGCAGATGTTCCTGGCCCCCGATCCGGGCCGGGTCCGGCTGCGCGTCTCCTCGCGCGCCGTCCTCGGCGTCGCGCTCTCCGTCGCCGCGGCCGAACTGGCCGGCCTCTCCCTCACCGCCTCCCTCACCGGCGGCCTCGCCGCGCTGCTCGCGCTCTTCACCGTCGGCGACCCCACCGTCCGGCGCCAGGCCGCCACCACCGCCCTGCTGCCCGCCGTCGGCTTCCCCGTCCTCGCGCTGGCCACCGCACTGCACGGGGCGCCGCTCCTGCGCGACACCGCCTGGCTGCTCGTCGTCTTCGCCGGTGTGTACGCCCGCCGCTGGGGCCCGCGCGGCCACGCGCTCGGCATCTTCGCCTTCATGATGTTCTTCGTCACCCAGTTCCTGCACGCGGTGCCCGCGCAACTGCCGGAGCTGTACGCGGCCATCGGCCTGGCCCTCGTCGTCTGCGGTGCGGTCCGCCACGTCGCCTGGTGCATCGAGCGGCGCGTCCCGCCCCCCGCCGCCCCTGCCCCGCTCCCGGGCACCGGCCTCGCCCGCCCCACCACCCGGCAGGCCTTCCAGGCCACCGTCGCCTGCGCCGTGGCGCTCGCCGCCGGACAGGTCATCTCGCACGAGCGGTGGTACTGGGCCGTCGGCACCGCCTGGTGGATCTTCGTCAACACCGCCTCGCGCGGCGAGACCCTGGTCCGCGGCTTCCGCCGGGTCGTCGGCACGGTCACCGGCATCGCCGCCGGACTCCTCGTGGCGATCCCGCTCGCCGGCGCGCCCGCCCCGACCGCCGCCCTGGTCGCCGTCTGCGTCTTCGGCATCTTCTACACCGCCCCGCTCTCGTACAGCTGGATGATGTTCTTCGTCACCGTCATGGCCGGCCTGCTCTACGGCCTGCTCGGCGTGCTGCACCCCGGCCTGCTGCTGCTCCGCTTCGAGGAGACCGCCGTCGGGGCGCTCGGCGCGGCCGTCGGCGTCGCCCTGCTGCCCGTCACCACCCACGCGGCCACCAACGCCTGGATCGAGCGGGCCGTCACCTGCGTGCACGCCTGCACCACGGCCGCCGCCCGGCGCCTGGCCGGCGACCCGGAGGCCGACCCGGCACCGCACGCCGCCGAGCTGGAGCTGCTGCTCGGCCGGGTCCGCCTCTCGCTCGCGCCGCTCGTGCACCCGCTCAGCCCGCTGCGCGCCCGCAAGGCCCGCGCCCGCCGGGTGCTCGCCCTGCTCGACGACTGCGCCCGCGAGATCAAGGGGCTCGCGGCGGTCGCCGCCGACCCCGACGCCTCGCACGACGCCCGGCTGGCCGCCGCCTCCTGGCGCGTCGAGGCGGCCGTCCACGCCCTGGTCCCGCCCCGCCGCCCCGCGGACCCGGCCGCCGACGCCGACGCCGACGCCGTGCCGCACCACCACCCCGGCGCCGAGGCCGCCCTCGTGCACCTCCACAGCCTGGAGCGGGCCCTCGTCGACCTGGCCACCCCACTGCGCACCGCCCCCGGCGCACCCCTCGTCCCGGCGGCCTGACCTCCGGGCCCTCCCTGATGCACGGGACACCAGGCCGGAACCCGCTCCCGTTGATCCCACTTGGTCTAGACCGCTGCTACCGTCTGCCGGGACTACGGCCGGCCAACCGTGACCGGCCGGCGGACAGGGGAGGCGCCGTGCGCGACGCGGACGCGGGTCAGGACAGCACGCGGGCGGATCAGGCCGGCACGGACGCGGGTCAGGACAGCACGCGGGCGGATCAGGCCGGCACGGACGCGGGTCAGGACAGCACGCGGGCCGGTCGGTCCGGCGCGCGACCGGAGCACGGCGGCGCGGGGGAGGAACGGCCGCGTCGCGAGCCCGTACGGGCCTTCATCGGGTCCTTCACCTCGGCCGGAGGCCGCGGCATCCTCACCGCCGACGTGGACCCCGCCACCGGAGCCCTGACCGTCACCGGCGCGAGCGACGCGGTCGCCGACCCGTCGTTCCTCGCCCTCGCCCCCTCCGGGACCACCCTCTACGCCGTCTCCGAGACCGAGGAGGGTGCCGCGGCCGCCTTCGACGTCACCGGCGCGGCACCGCGCCCCCTGGCGCCCCCGTGGCCGTCGGCGGCGCGAGCCCCACCCATCTCTCGGTCGCCTCCGGGCACCTCCTCACCGCCCACTACGGCTCCGGCAGCGTCGGCGCGCTGCCGCTGGCCGAGGACGGCACGCTCCGCCCCGTCGCCGCGCTCGCCCGGCACGAGGGCTCCGGCCCCGTCACCGACCGCCAGAGCGCCCCGCACGCCCACCACGTGCTGCCCGACCCGAGCGGACGCTGGGTGGTGGCCGTGGACCTCGGCACCGACTCCGTCCACGTCCACGCCCTCGACGGCGCCGGGGGCGCCCTGCGCCCGCACGGCGAGACCGCCCTGCGCCCCGGCACCGGCCCCCGCCACCTGGCCTTCCACCCGGACGGGACGTACGCCTACGTCCTCAACGAACTCGAACCGACCCTCACCGTGTGCCGCTGGGACGCCGACGCGGGAGTCCTCCGGCCGCTCGCCGAGACACCGGTCCTGCCCGAGGGCGCCGCCCGGCCCAGCTACCCCTCCGAAGTCGTCGTGGCGCCCGACGGCCGCTTCCTGTGGGCCGCCGTGCGCGGCGACGACTCCCTCGCCGTCCTCGCCCTCGGCCGGAGCGGCGAGAACGCCACCCTGGTCACCACGGTCCCCTGCGGGGGCCACTGGCCGCGCGACCTCGCCCTGGACCCCTCGGGCCGACGGCTGTACGCGGCGAACGAGCGCTCCGGCGACGTCACCTGGTTCGACCTCGACGAGGAGACCGGCGTCCCGCGCCGGGCGGGCTCCCTCGCCGCCCCCGCCGCCTCCTGCGTGATCTTCGGCTGAACCCGCCCGGGCCGGCGTCCGGGACCCCGACGGGTCCCGGGCTGGGCGGCGCCCCCGGTCGGACACGGTCGGGCTGCCGAAAGTCGTCTGCCGCGCCCGTGGCCGGTGAGCGCCGCGCACCCGGCTCCGCACGCCGAGCGCCTGTCGGACGCGCCGGGGCCGCCCTGCGACGCACGGAAGGGCCCGCACCGGCCACCTGCGTGTCCGGTGCGGACCCTTCCGTACGCTTCTGGGCCCGTGCCCGCGTCACCGCGCGGGGTCAGAGGGCAGGGGCGCCCTGCGGCTGCTGCGGAGCGATCCCCAGCACGGCCGTGTACTGCGAGAGCACCAGCTTGCCGATGGCCGGGTACGCGCCCAGCGGCTCGGCGGCGGCGCAGCCCGCCTCCTTCGCGGCGGCGTCGAGCAGACCGTCGGCCAGCTCCGGGCCGATCAGGTACGGCGCGAGCGCCAGCTGCTCCGAGCCCGAGCCGCGCAGCTGCTCGGCGACCGCGGTGATCGAACCCTCCTGGTCCAGCGCGGCGGCGATCACCGGGACGGCCAGGCGTGCCGCGAGCAGCATGCCGGTGATGCCGGCGGCCTGGACCGCCTCCTCACCGCCGACCGTGGCGAGGACGATGCCGTCGGCGGCCGTGGCGACCGTGAACAGCCGGGCCCGGTCGGCGCGCGCCAGACCGGCCTCCGACAGGCGCACGTGCAGCGCCTCGGCGAGCAGCGGGTGCGGGCCGAGGACGTCCGTCAGCTCGGCGACGTTGCCGCTGTCCATGACGGCCTGGCGAATCCGGCGCATCAGGGCGCTGTCCGGGCCGGCGAGCAGCGGGACCACGATGGCGGCCGGGCCTTCGGGGGCGCTGACCTCACGGCCGGCGGCCAGGGCGAGCCGGTACCGGTCGGTGCGCACGGCGGAGGTCCGTGCCAGGACGGTCGCCAGGGTGGGGTACTCGTCGTCGTCACCGTCGAGGTAGCCGATCGCGGCCTCCAGGCCGGGCAGCTCGGAACGGGCGATGCTCACGACCTCGTCGGCGAGCGAGCGTATGGCGGCCGACGGCGTGCCGGGGACGGCGAGGACGAGTGCGGGAGCGCCCTCGGGCGCCGCCGCGGGTTCGGGGCGACGGTGCCGTCCGGTCTGGCGGGGTCGCGGCATTCGTACAGGCAGGCCGGAAGCAGGCCCAGTGGGGGAGCTCATGCGCCCGCATGCTACTGGTTTTGCCCGCGGCGCAGTTCGGTGAGGTGCGGTCGAGCGTTATCTGCCCCTGTATGTCCGAACCGCTCCTTACGTCGTGTCCGACCCCGATCCGCCGGACACCTCCGGGGGGCCGAGATGGAGCAGTCGGGGGTCTCCCGGCAGCCGCAGCGAGCCGCGGGCGAGGGCCGCGGCGATCGCGACGGCGCCGCCGAGCGGATCCTCGGCGGCCGACACCGGCCGGGCGTACGGGAGTTGGTCCGCCAACTCGCCGGCCAGCGGTACGAGCAGGGGGTCGCCCAGCTTGAACAGCCCGCCCGTCAGGGCGATTTCGCACTCCCCGGCGGTGGGGCAGACCGCCGCAGCGGCCTCGGCGATGTGCGCGGCGGCCCGGGCCAGGACGTCCGCCGCCACCGGGTCGCCCTCGACGGCGCAGCCCGCCACGTCGGGAGCGAACGAGGCCAGGACGGCGGGCCGGTCGGTCCGCGGATAGAGCGCGCCGGGCAGCCCGCCGACCGGCCCGAAGCGCTGCTCGGCGGCGGCCAGGAGCGCGCCGGAGCCGCCCCGCCGGCCGTCGTGGGCGCGCATCGCCGCCTCCAGGCCGGCCCGGCCGATCCACGCGCCGCCGCCGCAGTCGCCCAGCAGATGGCCCCAGCCGTCGGCCCGGCGCCAGGACACCAGGTCCGTGCCGAGCGCGATCATCCCGGTGCCACCCGCGACGACGGCTCCGGGCCGCTGCCCCAGCGCCCCGGCATAGGCGGTGACGGCGTCGGCGGCCAGTGCCAGCCTCCGCACCCCCAGGGCCCGCTCCAGGGCGCCGGGGAGCACCGCCCGCAGTTCGCCCCCGAGGGTCGCCATCCCGGCCGCCCCGATCGCCACGGCGGCCGGGGCGTCGACGGCCCCGGCGCTGAGCCGCATCGCCTCGACGGCGGGCAGCACCTGCCGCAGGAGGGCGGCGGCCTCGATCCCGGCCGGGCCGGTCGGCACCGGCTCGCCCGAGGAGACCGTCTCCACCACGCGGCCGTCCCCGGCGTGCGCCAGGGCGATCCGCAGCCCCGACCCGCCCGAGTCGACGCCCAGGACCCAGCCGCCGGCCGTCACCGGCGCCGACCGCCCCGGGTCACGGAAGCCGCCAGTCGACCTCCTGCGCCCCCTGGCGCAGGAGCAGTTCGTTGGTGCGGCTGAACGGCCGGGAGCCGAAGAAGCCGCGGTCCGCGGACATGGGGGAGGGGTGCGAGGACTCGATGGCCGGCAGATTGCCGAGCAGCGGACGCAGATTGCGCGCGTCACGCCCCCACAGCACGGACACCAGCGGCTTCCCACGGGCGGCCAGTGCCCGGATCGCCTGCTCGGTGACCGCCTCCCAGCCCTTGTCCCGGTGCGCGCCCGGCTTGCGCGGAGCCGTGGTGAGCGCCCGGTTGAGCAGCAGCACCCCCTGGCGGGTCCAGGGCGTCAGATCGCCGTTCGAGGGGCGCGGAAGCCCCAGGTCGGTGTTCAGCTCGCGGAAGATGTTCTCCAGGCTGGGCGGCAGGGGCCGCACGTCCGGCGCCACCGAGAAGCTCAGCCCGACGGCGTGTCCCGGCGTCGGGTAGGGATCCTGGCCGACGATGAGGACCCGCACCTCGTCGAACGGCTGCTGGAACGCCCGGAGGACGTGGGCCCCGGAGGGAAGGTAGGTGCGCCCGGCGGCGATCTCCTGTCGCAGGAAGTCGCCCATCGCGGCGACGCGTTCGGCCACGGGCGCGAGCGCGTGCGCCCACCCCGGCTCGACGATCTCATTCAACGGTCGTGCTGCCACGGCCGTCACTCTACTGGCGCAGCGCCCCGCCCCGGCACGGGATCGCCCCCCCCGGCGATCACCACGTGCCGGGCCGGCCCGCGCGACTCAGTCGATCACCGCCGCCCGCACGCAGAGCACGTCGGGCAGGTGCTCGGCCAGCAGCTCCCAGCTGTCCCCGTCGTCCGCGCTCGCGTACACCTCGCCGTTGCGGTTGCCGAAGTAGACGCCCGTCGGGTCCGCGCCGTCCGTGCACAGGGCGTCGCGCAGCACGGTGCCGTAGTGATCGCCCTCCGGAAGGCCGGAGGTGAGCGGTTCCCAGCTGCCGCCGGCGTCGCTGGTGCGGTACACCCGGCAGCGCCGCTCGGCGGGCACGCGGTCGATGTCGGCGTTGATGGGGAACACATAGGCCACGTCGGGCCGATGGGGGTGGGCGGCGACGGTGAAGCCGAAGTCGGACGGCAGGCCGGCTCCGATGTCCGTCCACTTCCCGCCCGCGTCGTCGCTGCGGTACACCCCCCAGTGGTTCTGCAGGTACAGCCGGTCCAGGTCGCCCGCGTCCTGGGCGATCTTGTGGACGCACTGGCCGAACTCCGGGTCCGGGTCGGGCAGGAAGACCGCCGAGACGCCGTGGTTGGCGGGCGCCCAGCTCGCGCCGCCGTCCCGGGTGCGGAAGACCCCGGCGGTCGACACCGCGACGGTCACGGACTCCGGGTCGCGCCGGTCCGTGACGATCGTGTGCACGGCCTCGCCGCCGCCGCCCGGCACCCAGCGCGAGCGGGTCGGGTGCTCCCAGAGGGGGCGCACCAGCTCGAACGACTCCCCGCCGTCGACGGAGGTGAACAGGGCTGCGGGCTCCGTCCCGGCGTAGACGACGTCCGGCGAGTGGGCGGGCGCGGGATGCAACTGCCAGACCCGCTCCAGCGAAGCGCCGGTGTCCTGGGGGAACTTGACGGCCGGCTTCGACGGTTCCGTCCAGGTCGCTCCGAAGTCGTCGGAGTGGAACACCGAGGGGCCCCAGTGCTCGCTGACCCCGCCGACGAGCAGCCGGGGCGTGTCCCTGCGGGTGTCGATGCCGATCGAATAGACCGCCTGCGCGTTGAAGTGGGGTTCGCCGAACTCCCACCGGCCCGCGCGCCTGCGGCCGATGAACAGACCCTTGCGGGTGCCTACGGTCAGTACTACGTCGGGCATGGCCGACACCTCCAGGACGCCGTTGTCGCGGATACGGGCCAGTCTGCACCCGACCACTGACAGTGGCTCCCGCAGCCGCGTCTGCGCAGGTCGGGGGCGTGTTCCGGGTCCGGCCCCGGAGGCGGCGACATACGGAGGCGGGCCTGGCCGACGCACGGAGGCGGGCTTCCGTGACGAGTGGCGAGCGGTCAGCGGCGCGCGGCGACGTACGGCCGGCGGCGGCCCAGGCCTGTGCGCGGCCGCCGCCGGTTTTAGATCGCCCAGGCGTACTGGTCCGGCGCGTGCGTCTCGGCGCCCAGCTCGCGCGCCGCCCGGCGGGCCCAGGAGGCGTCCCGCAGCAGCTCGCGCCCGAGCAGGACGGCGTCCGCCTCCCCGTTGGCGACGATCTTCTCGGCCTGCTCGCTGTCCGTGATCAGACCCACCGCGGCGACCGGAAGCCCCGTCTCGGCCTTCACGCGGGCGGCGAAGGGCACCTGGTAGCCGGGGCCGACCGGGATGTCGGCCGGGCCGCCGTTGCCGCCGCTGGAGACGTCGAGGAGGTCCACGCCGTGCTCCCGCAGCAGGGCGGCGAAGCGGACGGTCTCGTCCGCGGTCCAGCCCTGTTCCCCGAGCCAGTCGGTGGCGGAGATCCGGAAGAAGAGCGGCAGTTCCTCGGGCCAGACGGACCGGACGGCGTCGACCACCCGCAGGGCGAGGCGGGTGCGGTTCTCGAAGGAGCCGCCGTAGGCGTCCGTGCGGTGGTTGCTGTGCGGGGAGAGGAACTCGCCGATGAGGTAGCCGTGGGCGCCGTGCACCTCGAGGACCTGGAAGCCGGCGGCGAGGGCGCGGCGGGCGGCGTCGGCGAACTGCCCGACGATCTCGTCGATCCGCTCGGTCGTGAGCTCGGTGGGCACGGGGTAGCCGTAGGCGAACGCGACGGGGCTCGGCGCGAGCGGCTGCCAGCCGTGTCCGTCCTCGCCGACCGGACCGCGGCCCACCCAGGGCGGGTTGGTGGCGGCCTTGCGGCCGGCGTGACCGATCTGGATACCGGGGACGGTGCCGTGGTCCTTGAGGAAGGCGGCGATCCGGGCCAGCGCCTCGGCCTGCGTGTCGTTCCAGAGGCCGAGGTCGGCGGGGCTGATCCGGCCCTCGGGGGCCACGGCGGTCGCCTCGACGAGGATCAGGCCCGTACCACCGGTGGCGCGAGAGGCGTAGTGCGCGAAGTGCCAGTCGTGTGCCACGCCCGCGTTCGGCCCGGTCGTCTGCGCCGAGTACTGGCACATCGGCGCCATCCAGACGCGGTTGGGGATGGTCAGCGAGCGGAGGGTGTAGGGCTTGAACAGGGCGGCACTCATGGCGACTCCGATCCAGGGGGCCTGACGGGATGCTCGTACGATACTCATCGTAGTACGGCATCTGTCAAACTACGAGGGTCCTCGTACAATGTCGGCGTACCCCGACGCAGAGGAGCCGCCGTGACCACCGCGACCAACCCCCGGGTCCTCGACCACCCCGCGCGCGAGGAGATCCGCCTGGAGGGCGTGCTCCATGCCCTGTCGGACGCCGTGCGGCTGCGGATCGTGCGCGACATGGCCCGTGAGCAGGGGGAGCTGAGCTGTTCGTACTTCGATCTCCCGGTGACCAAGTCCACGACCACGCACCACTTCCGGGTGCTGCGCGAGAACGGCGTCATCCAGCAGATCTACCGGGGCACCGCCAAGCTCAACGCCCTGCGCCGGGACGATCTGGACACACTCTTCCCCGGCCTCCTGGACAGCGTCCTCACCGCCGCGGAGGGCCAGGAACTCCGTCTCGGCGGCCCCTCGGCGACCTGAGGCGAGCTTCGCCCTGGACCGTGTCCGGGAGGCCCCGCCGCCGGGACCGCCGCCGGGGCGGGTTCAGGCCGCGTCCGGGCGGGCCGCGGCGCGCAGGCCCGCCCAGTCCGCGATCTTGACCCGGCCGCGGCCGAGCGAGCGGCCCAGGGCCGCCTCGGCGGTCTCGATGGTCAGCCAGCCGGGCCAGGCGACCGGCTCGTGGCCCAGGTCGCGCAGCGCCGTCAGCGGGTCGGGCGCCACCGCCCGCCCGGCCAGCCCTTCCGCGTCCGCCAGCAGCGAGGTCACCGTCTCCTTCGCGCAGCGCCGGTTGCTGCCGATGACCCCCGTGGGCCCGCGCTTGATCCACCCCGCCACGTACTCGCCCGGCGACGGCACGCCCTGCCGCAGCACCCGGCCCGCCGTGTGCGGCACGGTTCCCCGGGCGTCGTCGAAGGGCAGCCCGGGCAGCGGTACCCCTCGGTAGCCGACGGCCCGCAGCACCAGTTGCGCCTCGATCTCCTCGAACCGGCCGGTGCCCCGAACGCCCCCGTCGCCGTCCGGCTCGGTGCGTTCGAAGCGGACCGCCGTCACCCTGCCGTCCTCGCCCAGCAACTCCACCGGCCGCAGGAAGAACCGCAGGGTGAGCGAGCGCGCCCCCGCCGGAACGGGCGACGCCGCCGCCCAGCCGCGGACGACCTCCACGTTCCGCCGGTTCGCGGGAGCGAGACCCGCGGGGTCGGCGAAGGAGGGGTCGAGCGCAGATCCGCCGGTTCCACCCGGATCCGGGCCCCGGGGAGCGCGCCCAGCTCGCGCAGCTCCTTCGTCGTGAACTTGGCCTGCCCGGGGCCGCGCCGGCCCACCATGTGCACCTGGCGCACCCGGCTCGCCTCCAGTGCCGTCAGCGCGCCCTGCGGCACATCGGTGGCGCGCAGCCCGTCCGGGCCGCGCGCCAGGATCCGGGCGACGTCCACCGCCACGTTCCCGGCCCCGATCACCACCGCCGAGCGCCCGGCGAGCCCGAAGCCGTCGGCCGCGGCATCGGGGTGCGCGCTGTACCAGGAGACGAAGTCCGTCGCCGAGAAGCTGCCCGCCAGCTCCTCGCCGGGCACCCCGAGCCGCCGGTCGCGCGCCGCGCCGACGCAGTACACGACGGCGTGGTACAGCTCCAGCAGGCGGGCCGGTGTCAGCCCGCGCGCGCCGACCTCGACATTGCCGAGGAAGCCGATGCGCTCGTCCTCCAGCACGGCCCGCAGGTTCTGCTGCAGGGATTTGATCTTCTCGTGGTCCGGTGCGACGCCGTAGCGCACCAGGCCGTACGGGCAGGGCAGCCGGTCCAGGACGTCCACCCGCACGTCGGGGACCGCGGTCTGCTGGACCAGCGCCTGGGCGGTGTAGACCCCGCTGGGCCCGGAACCGACGACAGCGACTCGAAGCACGGCCGTACTCCTTCCCGCCGCGGGGACCCCCGCCGAGAGGCTTCCAGCATCCCACCGCCGGCCCCCGCGCGGGAGGTCCACGCGCCCGTGCCGCGCCACCCTCACGCGCCGGGGCCCGCCCCCGCGCCCGTGCCGCGCCACCCTCACGCGCCTGGGCCCACCCCGCCCGCATCGCCCTACATGGACCGCATCCGGTTGATCTCCTCGGTCTGCTGGGCGATCACATCGCTTGCCATCTCCTCCACGAGGACGTTGTTGCCCTCGCCGAGCACCTCGGCCGCCATCGACACCGCTCCCTCGTGATGGGTGATCATCAGCCGCAGGAACAGCTCGTCGAACGCCTTCCCCCGGGCGTTCTTCAGCTGGGCCAGTTGCGCCTCGGTCGCCATCCCCGGCATCGAGTGGTGGTCGTGCCCCTTCTGCGGACGCGGGCCACCGTTGTTTTTCAGCCAACCTTCCATCGCGCCGATCTCCGGCCGCTGCGCCGCCGCGATCCGTTCCGCCACCTTCTTCACCTGGGGTGAATCGGCCCGCTGCGGGGCGAGGGCGGTCATCGTCAGCGCCTGCCGATGGTGCACGATCATCATCTGCGCATACGTGAAGTCGGCGGAGTTGGGCTTGTCGTCGGGCAGCAGCCGGGCCGCCTCCTCCGGGGATATCCGACGCGCCTCCTCGCCCGGTCTGCCGGGAGCCACCACCGCCGGCGAGCCGGAGCCCTGACCGCGCGGAGCCTCCCGGTCGGAGCCCGACTCGCAGCCGGTCAGCGCCCCCGCGATCACGGCGCTCAGCGCGACGGCGACGGCTGCACGCGTACGGCGGTTCGACAAGACGACCTCCAGAAAGGCTTCGAGAAGGTTTCCGGCATCACGGCATCACGGCGTCACGGCCTGCGGGCGCGGCGCCGAGGAGACCGTTCCCAGCGCCCGTTCACCGCACGCCTCATCCGGTCGCCGATCAAAATCCTTGATGACGTCCGTGTTGCCATCTGTTGAGATGTGCACGGCAAGGACGATACTGCCGACGTCCATCGACCGTTCAACCGCGAACGGACACAAGGGAGGACGGAGTGACTTCGTTGCGTACCACGCGTACTCCGCGCGCACGGATCAGAGGTCTGGGTGTGGCCACCGCCGCGGCCGGACTGCTGGTCGGCCTGCTCGCCGCCGGCCCCGCCGCCGCCACGCCCGATCCGGGTGACGCCACCGTGCGGGGCACCGTCTCGGCGGAGCAGGCCGCCGAGGCCCGGGCCGCCATCCAGAGCGGCGAGATACCCGGAGTGGACGAGATCGTCCACTCCGCCAACATCAAGCACCTCGCCAACATCCCCAAGGACGCGCTCAAGGGCACCAACTCGGACCTGGCCTTCCAGGGGAAGTACGCCTTCGCCGGCAACTACGACGGTTTCCGGATCTTCGACATCAGCCGGCCGTCCGCCCCGAAGACCGTCGCCCAGGTGCTCTGCCCCGGCTCGCAGAACGACGTCTCCGTCTCCGGCGACCTCCTCTTCCTCTCCACCGACTCCTCCCGCAGCGACGACTCCTGTGCCAGCACCACCCAGCCGGCCACGGAGAAGTCCTCCTGGGAGGGCATGAAGATCTTCGACATCAGCGACATCCGCAACCCGAAGTACGTCGCCGCCGTCGAGACCGCGTGCGGCTCGCACACCCACACGCTGGTGCCCGAGCGCAGGAACGTCTACGTCTACGTCTCCTCGTACTCGCCCAACGCGGCCTTCCCGGACTGCCAACCCCCACACGACGGCATCACGGTCATCAAGGTGCCCCGCAAGGCGCCCGAGAAGGCCGCGATCGTCGGCTTCCCCGTCCTCTTCCCGGGCGAGGGTCCGGACGGCGGCGGCAACCCCGGCGGCCCGACCAACCCGGGCGTCTCCAAGACCACCGGCTGCCACGACATCACCGTCCTGCCCTCCAAGGACCTCGCGGCGGGCGCCTGCATGGGTGACGGCATCCTCTTCGACATCAAGGACCCCGAGCGCCCGCGGGTGATCGACCAGGTCCAGGACAACGTCAACTTCGCGTTCTGGCACTCGGCGACCTTCAACCAGAAGGCGAACAAGGTCGTCTTCACCGACGAGCTGGGCGGCGGCGGCGCCGCCACCTGCAACGCGGAGGTCGGCCCGAACCGCGGCGCCAACGGCATCTACGACATCGTCGGCAAGGGCGACCGGCGCGAGCTGGTCTTCCGCAGCTACTACAAGATCCCGCGCCACCAGGCCGACACCGAGAACTGCGTCGCGCACAACGGCTCGCTGATCCCGGTCAAGGGCAAGGACCTGATGGTCCAGTCGTGGTACCAGGGCGGCGTCTCCGTCTGGGACTTCACCGACTCGCGCAGGCCGAAGGAGATCGCCTTCTTCGAGCGCGGCCCCCTCTCGGCCACCTCGCTGGTCGGCGGCGGCACCTGGTCGGCGTACTACTACAACGGCCACATCTACTCGAACGACATGGCGAAGGGCTTCGACGTCCTGCGGCTCGACGACCGGCGCACCGACGCCGCCAAGCGGGTCCGGATGCACGAGCTCAACGTCCAGACCCAGCCGGACTACTCCGACGACTTCGACGACTGACCGGGCACCCGGTCCGGCCCCCCGGACCGGTCGTGCGGCATGCCGTCGGGCGGACCTCCGCCCGGCGGCATCCCCATCTCCCAGTCCAGGCCGTACCGCTGGAACAGCTCCGCCCGCAACCGCGCCATCGGCATCGGCGCGCCGGGCAGCAGCACCGCCACCACCGCGCCCATCAGCAGGGCCCGCAGCAGCGGATACTCCGTGTCCACGTCCGGGGAGCCGTACCGCGTGACCGTGTCCCGCAGCAGGAAGGCGAGCCGCTGCTGCTCGTCGCACTGCACGAACCCCTCGGCCTGCAGGATGCCCGCCATGTGCGTCCGCATCAGCACCGGGCGGCTCACGGCCAGCCCCAGGACCGCGTCGATCGCCCGGGCCATCCGCTCCCGCCCGTCCTCGGTACGCGGCTCGCGCTCCAGCGCCTCCTCCAGCGTCAGATGCATCAACCGGTGCACCGCCGACTGCAGCAGGTGGCGCTTGCCCGGGAAGTAGTACGAGATCAGCCCGCGCGCCGAACCGGCCCGCTCGGCGATGTCGCCCAGCGTGGTGGCCTCGAAACCCCGCTCGGAGACCAGCTCCACGGTGGCTTGCAGAAGCCGTTCGCGCGAACGCCTCCGAAGCTCTTCATTGACCGATGCGCTACGCGGGGACATGCTGGACTCCTGCGTTGACTGGCTCGCAGCCAATATACTCAGCGCATCCTGCTGTCGCGCCTTCGTGCCTGGTCAGCGGGTTTGCCGTCTGTTCTGGGCGACGCGGGGGATCGTCCAGGACAGACGGCTTCAGTGCGTTTCCCCCATTCTCCTCCGGTCGCTCCCGGGACGCCCCGGACCCTCCCGGCCCGCCCCTTTTCCGCGGTACGTGACGATCGCCACAGCGACGAAGGTCCAGCCGAGCAGCCACCCCGCCACCACGTCCGACGGCCAGTGCACCCCGAGATAGACGCGAGTCGACCCGACGCCCAGCACGGACACCACGGCGGCCACGGTGAGGAGGCTCCACCCCCGCCAGGTCTCCCGCCAGTGCAGCGCCAGCACCCAGAGCAACAGCCCGCAGCTCACCATGGCCGTCATGGCGTGCCCGGAGGGGAAGGCGGCGAAGTGGGCGGTGTCGACCGGGTCGGTCCAGCTCGGGCGCTCCCGGCCGACCGCCGCCTTCAGCCCCTGCTGCACCGCCGCGGCCAGCGCGGTCGTCACGACGAGCCACAGGGCGAGCCGGCGCTCGCGGCGCCACCAGAGCACCACCACGGCGGCGGCGATCAGCGCCCGCATCGTGAGGGGGTCCCACACCCAGTCGCTCAGGACCCGGTTGAGCCGGACGAGGCCGGGCTCGGCGACGGCGTTGTCGTGGAGCGTGTCCGTCACGGACCGGTCCAGGGCGAGCAGCGGGGGCCATCCGAAGGCCACCAGGGCGAGCAGCAGCACGGACAGGGCACCGGAGACGACGGCGGAGGAACGCATGCCACGATCTTCCCCGAGCCGTGCGAAGTACTCCGGTGGGCGCTACCAGCCCAGTGCCCTGAGTGCGGGGACGAAGGCCACCACGACGGGGACCACGGGGACCAGGGCCGCCGCGGCGGTCAGCCGCAGCCTGCGCCCGGCCGTGAAGCGCGGGGCGGCCGTGAGGAGGCGGTTCACCCGGTGCGGCAGATCGGCGTCCTGCGCCTGCCCGGGCCCGAACACCCCGCGGTCCTCGTTCAGTTCCACCAGTGCCAGCGCGATCGTCAGCCGCCCGAACCGGCGCGAGGCCACGTCGTCGGCGGCCAGCTCCACCAGCCGGTGCATCTGGTCCCGGAAGGCCGCGAAGACCGGGATCCCGGGGAAGCCGTCGGCCAGCGCGGCCGAACAATGGCGCAGCCAGTCGTGTCGCGCCCGGGCGTGTCCCTGCTCGTGGGCGAGCACGGCGTCGAGCTGGCGTCCCTTCAGCCGCCGCAGGGCGGCGGTCGTGATGACCAGCTGCGGCGCGGCGCCCGACAGCCACCAGGCGTCCGCCCGCTCGCCCTCCAGCACCACCAGCCGCTCGCCGCCGGGCTCCTCCCCGGGCAACAGCGGGGAGCGGACGAGCAGTTCGCGACGGCGCTGCCGCCGGCGGGCCCGGGCCCGGCCGATCTCGCGGCCGAGCATGGCGCCGGTCCACAGCCCGCCGCAGGCCAGGACCACGGCGAGCGCTCCCGACCAGGGCTGGTGCGTGCCCAGTTCGTACGCCTCCAGGACTCCGCTCGGGGCCGGGGCGAAGACCCGTCCGCGGACCGCCTGCCAGGCGGCCGCCGCGCTGAACGTCATGGAGAGCGCGAAGCTCAGCAGGACCGCCGCGACCACGCACTGCCACACCCAGAGCGCCACCACGGGCTCGCGCTCCGCCCAGTCGGACCGCGACAGCAGCCGCGGGGCCACGGCGGCGGTCAGGACGCCGAGCGCGAGCAGCGCGAGGGAGACCAACATGGCGTCAGCCTATGAGTGCGGTGCCACCCGGGGGTATGTCCTCGCGCGCCAAGTGACGTACGCCACGGTTTCACAGCGTCAGCAGCATCGCCAGCATCGCCAGTGCCATCGACAGCCGGCACACCCGGGTGAACTCCGGCCGGGCGTCCGCGGCGACCGGCGCCGGCACGGCCGGGACCGCCGCCGACGCGCCTGCGGCCGGGACGGTCACCGACGTCCCTCCGGCGGGTAGCGCCGCGGCCGGGAGGGTCCCCGGGACCAGCCGCGCCCCGGACCACAGGACGTACCCCGTGTAGTACGCGAGGAGCAGCCCCGTCAGGACCGGAACACCCCCCGTGCCGTCGGCTCCGTGCCCCCCGTGCCCCCCGTGTGCGCCCGCGCCCGGGGCGGCCATCACCACCGCCATGTAGACCATGGCCGAGGAGCCCACGAGGTGGTGGAGGTGGTGTCCGCCCCGCCGGGCCGCGACCAGCGCGCGCAGCGCCGCGGTGCCGAACACCCCGGCGTACACCGCCCAGCTCCAGGCCGGGGGAGTGAGCACCGCCGCGGGCAGGGCCATCGCCGCCATCCCGAGGCCCATCACGGCCTCGCCCCCCGCCGCCCTGCGTTCCTGTCCGGCACGGCCGCGCGTGCGCAGCAGGCAGTACACCCCGCTCGCCCCGCACAGCACCACCGACAGCCACGCCGGCCAGGCCGACCACGCCGGTCCGTGCACGGCACACCTCCCCCTTCGACGGCGCCGTTCGGTCCTCTGCTGCATGCCCGTCGCCACGGGTGCACACGCGAGCGCAGAGGCGCGCGGGGGTGTACGAGGGGGAGTGCGCCGCCCGATAGGCTCGGGGCGATCGCCTCCACCGATCGCTCACCGCCCCGAGGGGAGACCGCAGACCATGGACACCGCCGTGCCCCAGGACACCGGACGGATCGGCTACCGCGACGCGGTCGAGGACGACGTCCCGGTGCTCGTACCGCTCATCGAGTCGGCCTACCGCGGCGACTCCAGCCGGACCGGGTGGACCACCGAGGCGGACATCCTGGAGGGGCAGCGCACCGACGCGGATGGCGTGCGGGCGGTCATCACCGCCCCGGGGAGCCGACTGATGGTCGTGGAGCGCGACGGCGAGGTCGTCGCCTGCTGCCAGCTCGAGCACCGCGGCGACGCGGCCTACTTCGGCATGTTCGCGGTCCGTCCCGAGCTGCAGGGCGCCGGCCTCGGCCGTCGGATCATCGCCGAGGCGGAGCGCCGGGTGCGCGAGGTCTGGGGCGTGCGGGAGATGCACATGACGGTGATCTCGGTGCGCGAGGAGCTGATCGCCTGGTACGAGCGGCGCGGCTACCGCCGTACGGGACGGATGACGCCGTTCCCGTACGGCGACGAGCGCTTCGGCCTGCCGCAGCGCGACGACCTGCAGTTCGAACTCCTGGTCAAGCCGCTGGTCTGAGCCGGCCCCGGGGGCCGTGGGTGCCCCCGGCGTTCAGGCCGTGAACCGGCCGGTGCGGCGGATCTCCGGGTAGTCGGTCGTCGCGCCGTCGAGTTCCAGGGCCCGCACCAGCCGCAGGTGCTCCTGGGTGTTCACCACCCAGCCGATGACGCGCAGCCCCTCCGTGTGGGCCCGTTCCACGGTCTCCAGGGTGAGGTGGCGGATGTTGAGCACGAGGGCGGCGGCTCCGACCGCCTTCGCCCGGTCCACGACGTCCGCGCCCCAGCGGTCCGCCACCAGAGCGGTCCGCACGCCGGGGACCAGCCGGGAGATCTCCGCGAGGGCCTCGTCGTGGAAGGAGAGGACCTCCACCCGGTCGGCCAGGGCCCGGCGCACCATCACCTCGGCGAGGGCCCGGGCGGCCGCCGCGTCCTTGATCTCGGCCTGGAGGGGGGAGCGCACCGCGTCCAGGACCTCCTCGAAGACGGGCACGCGCTCGCCCTTGCCGGCGTCGAGGCCGCGCAGCTCCGCCAGGGTCAGCTCGGCGATCGGGCCGCTGCCGTCGGTGGTCCGTCCGACGTCCGCGTCGTGCATGACGACGAGGGCGCCGTCCTTGCTCAGGTGCAGGTCCAGTTCGATGGCGTCCATCCCGGCCTGCTCGGCGCGGACGAAGGAACGCAGGGTGTTCTCGGGTTCGACGCCCATGACTCCGCGATGACCGATGGTGAGGAAACTCAAGATCTTCTCGCTTCCGTCGATGTCCTGGCCCGGGTCCCGCCGGTCTCCCGGTGGGGGCGCAGCCTAATCGGTGGGACCGAAGAGGGAAGCACGCGCGCGCGGGGTATGCGGGCGAACCGTGCGAGGGGTTGCGGCGCCCGTGCCGCCGCGCCCGCCTCTGCCACCGATGCACGCGCCTAAACCCCGTACGGCAGGAAAATTAGCGGTGACCAGGGGGGTGCGCAGGATAATTTATCCCGGTCCCCTTGTGTGGAGAAGCCGCGGATGGATACGGTGTCCTGACGCGAGGTTCTCCTGTGGAGGAAGAGGAATGACGGAAATTCTTGTGCAGGACGTGACCGGTGGGGGGATATCCACCTCCGCCCCGGTGATCGACCACCCTGCCTGGCCCGAGCTCAAGAAGGCCGTGGAGGAGATCCGTCCCTGGCAGCGCGCGGACGGCTCCATCGACTTCGACGCCGCGGACGCGCCGTCCCACGCCCAGGCCGGGGCCACCGTCGAGCGCGTCGTCGCCGCGGTCGAGCAGCTCTCCCCGCTGCTCCCGCACGACGCCGCGTACCACCGCGCCCTCGTCGCCGACCTGCGCGCGTGGGCCGCCGACGGCTTCCAGGTCCCCGACTTCCTCGACTCCCTGCTGGCCTTCCAGCCGGCCGCCGACCGCGTCGACGGGCTCCAGCACCTGGCGCTCTTCCCGATGTACACGCAGAACGGCAACCCCGACCGCAACCTCGAAGCCGTCGTGCTGCGCATGGTCTGGCCGGAGTGGCTCTCCGAGCTGGAGCGCACCCGCTACGACAACCCGCTCTTCTGCGGCATCACCTTCGAGGACTTCACCGCCGGGTACGACACCAACTCGGCCGTCCTCTTCCCCGAGACCATCGCCGTGCGCGAGGCCCCCGAGCGCTTCAGCTGGGGCGGCATCTTCTGCGACCGCGAGGCCGCCCGCTTCCGCAAGGTCACCGAGGCCGCCGTCGACATCCTCGGCATCGACCTGCCCGGGGACATCGCCGCCATGGTCGAGGACCAGAAGCGCTGCGAGGCCGCCTTCGTGCTCTGGGACATGGTCCACGACCGCACCCACAGCCACGGCGACCTGCCCTTCGACCCCTTCATGATCAAGCAGCGCCAGCCGTTCTGGATGTACGGCCTGGAGGAGCTGCGCTGCGACCTCACCGCCTTCAAGGAGGCCGTGAAGCTGGAGGCCGAGGGCAACGCGCACGGCCGGGACGTGCAGTACGCCGTCCTCTTCGACCGGATGTTCCGCTTCCCGGTCACCGGCGACCGCAACCGCAACTACGACGGTCTGGGCGGCCAGCTCCTCTTCGCGTACCTCCACAAGCACGACGTGGTGCGCTGGACCGACAACACCCTCAAGATCGACTGGCAGCGTGCCCCCGAGGTCACCAACCAGCTCTGCGCCGAGATCGAGAAGCTGTACCGCGACGGCATCGACCGCCCCAAGCTGGTCCACTGGTTCAAGGCGTACGAGCTGGTCTCCACCTACCTCGCCCCGCACCCCGGCTCGCGCTGGGCCAAGGGTCCCGACGCCCTGGACCTGACGCAGCCGCCGCGCAAGCTCGTCGACGACGTGCTTCCGGACGAGTTTCCGCTCAGCATGTTCTATGAGGCCCTGGCCAAGAAGCTCAAGGGTGTGATCGCCTCCACCAAGGGCATCACCGCCGTGAACGCTTCGCGGGCCGAGCAGGCTGCCGCGTGAACCACGTCACGGAGGAGGCGACGACCATGAACGGCAACGGGAACGGCGGACCGCTGGAAGGTGCCGTCATCGCGGTCGCGGGAGCGGCCGGCGCGGCCGGCCGGGCGACGCTGATGCGACTCGCCGACGCCGGCGCGATCGTCGTCGCCTCGGACGCGGATCCGGCCCGGCTGGCCGAGGCGGTCGACGCCGCCCGGTACGCCCACGGCGGCGCCACCGTCGTCGGGGACACGGTCGACCTCCTGGACCTCGGCGCGGCGCGCGACTGGGCCGACAAGACCGAGAAGGAGTTCGGCCGGATCGACGGCCTCGTCCACCTCGTCGGCGGCTGGCGCGGCAGCTCCTCCTTCGCCGAGACCGACCTCGCCGACTGGAGCTTCCTGGAGCGGCTGCTGATCCGCACCGTCCAGTCCACGACGCTCGCCTTCCAGGAGCCGCTGATGCGCAGCGGCCGCGGCCGCTACGTCCTCGTCAGCGCCGCGGGCGCCTCCAAGCCCACCGCCGGCAACGCGGCCTACGCAGCCGCCAAGGCCGCGGCCGAGGCCTGGACCCTCGCCCTCGGCGACGACTTCCGCAAGCAGGGGGGCGAGGAAGGCCCCAAGGCCGCGGCTGCCATCCTGGTGATCAAGGCACTGGTCCACGACGCCATGCGCGCCGAGCGACCGAACGCGAAGTTCGCGGGCTTCACGGACGTCAAGGATCTGGCCGAGGAGATCGCCGGAGTCTGGGACCGGCCCGCCCAGGAAGTGAATGGACAGCGTCTGTGGCTGACCCCCAAGCCGTGACCCCCGCGATGCCCCCGAGGACCGACGCGCGTCGTCACCACGACCCGTCGGTCCGGGGCTTCGCCAGCGACAACTACGCCGGGGCCCACCCGGAGGTCCTCGCGGCCATCGCGCTCGCCAACGACGGTCATCAGATCGCCTACGGCGAGGACGACTACACCGAGCACCTCCAGCGGATCATGCACAGCCACTTCGGGCCCTCCGCGGAGGCCTTCCCGGTCTTCAACGGCACCGGGGCGAACGTCACCGCCCTCCAGGCGCTGACCGACCGCTGGGGCGCGGTGATCTGCGCCGAGTCCGCCCACATCAACGTGGACGAGGGCGGCGCCCCCGAGCGCATGGGCGGCCTCAAGCTGCTCACCGTGCCCACCCCGGACGGCAAGCTCACCCCCGAGCTGATCGACCGGCAGGCCTGGGGCTGGGAGGACGAGCACCGGGCCATGCCGCAGGTCGTCTCGATCACCCAGAACACCGAGCTGGGCACGGTCTACACCGTGGACGAGATCCGGGCCATCGTGGAGCACGCGCACGCCAAGGGCATGAAGGTGCACCTCGACGGCGCCCGGATAGCCAACGCCGCCGCGTCCCTGGACGTCCCCATGCGGGCGTTCACCAACGCGGTCGGCGTGGACGTCATCTCCTACGGCGGCACCAAGAACGGCATGCTCTTCGGCGAGGCCGTGGTCGTCCTGAACCCGGACGCGGTCAGCCACATGAAGCACCTGCGCAAGCTGTCCATGCAGCTCGCGTCCAAGATGCGCTTCGTCTCGGTCCAGCTGGAGGCGCTGCTCGCGAAGGACCTGTGGCTGCGCAACGCCCGGCACTCCAACGCGATGGCGCAGCGCCTCGCCGCCGGGGTGCGGGAGGTCGACGGCGTGGAGATCCTCTACCCCGTCCAGGCCAACGCGGTCTTCGCCCGGCTGCCGCACGAGGTCAGCGTCCGGCTGCAGAAGCGCTTCCGCTTCTACTTCTGGGACGAGGCCGCGGGCGACGTGCGCTGGATGTGCTCCTTCGACACCACGGAGGACGACGTCGACGCGTTCCTGCAGGCCCTCAAGGAGGAGATAGCGGCCGGCTGACGGTCATCCCCCCGAGAAGCGGGGGGGGGGGGGGGGGGGGGCCGGCGGGGGGGGGGGGGGGGGCGCGCCCGGGTGGACGCGCCCCCCCCCGGGCCGGCGGGGGGCGCGCCCCGGGCGCCCCCCCCCCGGCCGCG
>NZ_JBVJGU010000004.1:205735-345136 GCF_055587165.1 Streptomyces sp. NPDC048353
GACCACCGACGCGCACCCTCCCAGGTCCCGGATCACCGAGGCGCTGCTCCCCCAGACGCCCCCCCCCCCCCCCCCCCCCCCCCCCCGCCCCCCCCCCCCCCCCCCCCCGCCCCCCCCCCCCCCCGCTTCCGTGTCGACGGCCGCGCGCATGAGGCGCGGAGTACGGCCGCTGACGGCCCGCGCGCCGAGGGTGGCGTCCTCCCCAGGCGGCCGTCCGCCCCAAGTCCAATGAAGTGGACTCGCCGGTGCTGTACGCTGAACCGCATCCGGCCGTTCCCGAGCGCGTCGACCTCCGCTCCCGCCCGGCCGTCCCGCTCGCGGACCCTTCCGACGGAACCCTGACGCAAGGACGACGATGCCTCTCACCCTCACCGTGTCCGACGAGGTGCGTGCCCTCGTACCCGGCTTCACCCACCTCGCCGTCGAGGCCCACGGCCTCGTCAACGGGCCGAGCCACGAGGCCAGTTCGGCGCTCCTCGACGACGCCGCCCGACGCCTCGCGGAGCGCCTCGACGGCGCCGCTCCGGACAAGGACCCGCACATCGCGGCCTGGCGGGCCGCCTACAGCGCCTTCGGCGCGAAGCCGTCCCGTACCCGCAACTCCGCCGAGGCGCTCGCCAAGCGCGCGCTCGCGGACGGCGGCCTGCCCCGGATCAACCGGCTCGTCGACGCCTACAACGCGATCAGCGTCGCCCACCTGATCCCGGTCGGCGGCGAGGACCTGGACCGCATCCAGGGCGAGATGCGGCTCCTGCGCGCGGCCGGCGACGAACCGTTCGTGACCACGGCCGGCGGCGAGGAGACCGTGGAGCACCCCGAGCCCGGCGAGATCGTCTGGCGGGACGATGCGGGCGTCACCTGCCGCCGCTGGAACTGGCGCCAGGGGCCGCGCACCCGTATCGAGGAGACCACGGCCAACGCGATCTTCCTGCTGGAGTCACTGGCCCCCATGACCCACGACGAGCTCCTCGCCGCCGGCGCGGAGCTGGCCGAGTCCCTGGAGAAGCTGAGCCCCGGGGCGCGGATCACGGTCGGCACCCCGGAGTGACGCCCCGCGCGCGGGGGCGGTCGGTCAGCCGGCTTCCTTGACCTGCGCCGGGGTCGGAGCCGTACCCCCGAGGTGCGCGGGCACCCACCAGGTGTCGCCCGCGTCCTTGGGGCGCACGGGATAGGCACGCTGCGCGGCCTCCAGCAGCTCCTGGACGCGCTCCCGCAGCCGCCGGGTGATGGCGCCCGCGTACTGGTCCGCCGGGGCCTCCATGGGCTCGCCGACCCTTATCGTCACCGGGATGTGGCTGCGCTTGAAGTTCCGCGCGCGGCCCTTCGTCCAGACCCGCTGGGTGCCCCACAGGGCCATCGGGATCAGCGGCACCCCGGCCTCCTGCGCGAGGCGCGCCGCACCCGACTTGAAGCTCTTCAGCGTGAACGACTGGGAGATGGTCGCCTCGGGGAAGACGCCGATGATCTCGCCGGCCTTCAGCGACTCCAGCGCGTGCTGGTAGGCGTGCTCGCCCTGGGCGCGGTCCACCGGAATGTGCTTCATGCCGCGCATCAGAGGCCCCGACACCTTGTGCCGGAAGACCGAGTCCTTGGCCATGAAGCGGACCAGACGCTTCTGCGGAAGCGCGGCCAGGCCCGTGAAGATGAAGTCCAGATAGCTGATGTGGTTGCTGACCAGCACCGCGCCGCCCGTGCGGGGGATGTGCTCCGAACCCTGCGTGTCGATCTTGAGGTCGAGCGCCTTGAACATCGTGAGGGCGGCGCCGATGACCGGCCGATAGACGAGTTCTGCCATCAGAGAGGAACCCCTTCTTCTGTTCCTGGGGAGGCTGCTCCCGGCGGAAGTTACGCGGCCGTAGGTTTTCGGCTTTGGGCAGATCGTGCCCCATGTGGGCGTCCGGTACCAGTCCTGACGGCTTCGTGCAGAGAGATTCTCGTCACTCCGGGTGGTCGTGGCGGGAATCGATCGGTGCCGTGGGACGCTGCACGGGGCGGTACGGAACACCCGTACGGGTCCCGTACGGGCATCCCCAGGGGCGGCCTGAGGGGACGGACGGCAGACGGAGAGGCGAGGGAGCGGGCATGGACGGGCGGCGGCAGGAACCGGAAGCCGGTACGGCGGCAGCCGCGCGGGTGCTGGACGCCGCGGACCTGGGGGTCCCGCTGGGGGAGCGGGCCACGCTCGTGCAGTTCTCCACGGCCTTCTGCCAGCCCTGCCGGGCCACCCGGCGCACCCTGACCGAGGTCGCGGCCATGGTCGAGGGCGTCGGCCACGTGGAGATCGACGCCGAGGAGCGCCTCGACCTGGTGCGCGCGCTGGAAGTCGTCCGCACCCCCACGGTGCTCGTCCTCGACCGCGCCGGACGGATCGTCGTCCGGGCCGCCGGACAGCCCCGCCGCGCGGACGTCATCGCGGCGCTCGGCCGGGCGGTCTGACGCCGTGACACATCTCGCACATGCCGGTACGCACTTGACTGTGCCCACCACCGATCGTCAGGCTGGCACGGTGCTGCCCCCAGAACTCCTTCGCCACGGGCGGGTCCATGCGGACCCCGACCACCACGCGAGCGCGCGCTGTCAGGGTGTCTGAGAACCCACGGACCCCTCTCACCACGCCCTCGCCGAAGGACAGTTCCATGACGGCCTCACCCGAGCTCCGCACCGTACCCGCCCCCCGCTCGGCCTCCCCCGACCTCCTGCGCTCCGTCTTCCGGCGGCACGCCGCCGGAGTCGCGGTCATCACCGCCCACGGCGACCGCCCCGTCGGCTTCACCGCCACCTCGCTCAACTCCGTCGCCGCCGAGCCTCCCCTGATCTCCTTCGGGGTGGGCACCGCCTCGTCGAGCTGGCCCGTGCTCGCCGAGGCCGAACACGTCGGCGTGCACATACTCGGCGACCACCAACGCGAGCTGGCCGAGACGTTCGCGCGCAGCGGCGCCGACCGCTTCGGCCCGGACACCCGGTGGAGCACCGGCCCCGAGGGAGTCCCCGTCCTCGACGGCGTCCTCGCCTGGCTGGTCTGCCGCGTGGTGGCCAGGATCCCCGCCGGGGACCACCGGATCGTGATCGCCGAAGCCGTCGCCGGCGACCCCGCCGGGGCCGGCCGGCCGCTGCTCTACCACCAAGGCGGGTTCCACGCCCTGCGCGACTGACTGACGACACCGAAACCCCCGCACGACCGACGGCACCGGCCGTCCGGGCGTTGCCAAGCTCACACGCCTGAGCGCTTGCTCACCGGTAACGAACTGGCTGTACTGGCGAGTAATATTTTCGCCGGGGCGCAAGCCGCCCCGACCGGAAACCCGCCCTTCAGGCGCCTATGCTGCGAGCAACAAGGCAGCCCGTTATGACGATGCAGTAGGAGAGCCGGCGTGAGCTTGAGGATCGTTGTCTGTGTGAAGTACGTGCCCGACGCCACCGGCGACCGGCACTTCGCCGATGACCTGACCGTCGACCGCGACGACGTCGACGGCCTGCTGTCGGAACTCGACGAGTACGCCGTCGAGCAGGCGCTGCAGATCGCCGAAGAGGCGGACGACGCCGAGGTCACCGTCCTCACGGTCGGCCCCGAGGACGCCAAGGACGCCCTGCGCAAGGCGCTGTCGATGGGCGCCGACAAGGCCGTCCACGTCGAGGACGACGACCTCCACGGCACCGACGTCATGGGCACCTCGCTGGTGCTCGCCAAGGCGATCGAGAAGACCGGCTACGACGTCGTCATCGCCGGCATGGCCTCCACCGACGGCACCATGGGTGTCCTCCCGGCCATCCTCGCCGAGCGCCTGGGCGTCCCGCAGGTCACGCTGCTCTCCGAGGTCAAGGTCGAGGACGGCAAGGTGACCGGCCGCCGCGACGGCGACACCGCCTCCGAGCAGCTCGAGGCCGCGCTTCCGGCCGTCGTCTCCGTGACGGACCAGTCGGGCGAGGCCCGCTACCCGTCCTTCAAGGGCATCATGGCCGCCAAGAAGAAGCCGGTGGAGTCCCTGGACCTCTCCGACCTCGAGATCGAGGCCGAGGAAGTGGGTCTGGAAGGCGCCTGGACCGCCGTCGACTCCGCGGCCGAGCGTCCCGCGCGCACCGCGGGCACGATCGTCAAGGACGAGGGCGAGGGCGGCAGGCAGCTGGCGGCCTTCCTTGCGGAGCAGAAGTTCATCTAGGAGGCCGTCCCGCGTGCCCGGAGTTCCTCCAGGGCTCGCGCGAGCCCCTCAGACCGCCCCTTTTTCGTTCGCAGGAGATGGAAGTCCCATGGCTGAGATTCTCGTCTACGTCGACCACGTCGACGGAGCCGTCCGCAAGCCCACCCTCGAGCTGCTGACGCTGGCCCGCCGCATCGGCGAGCCCGTCGCCGTCGCGCTGGGCAACGGCGCCGAGGCCACCGCCCCGGCCCTCGCCGAGCACGGCGCGGTGAAGGTCCTCACCGCCGACGCCCCCGAGTTCGCCGACTACCTCGTCGTACCGAAGGTGGACGCCCTCCAGGCCGCCTACGAAGCGGTGTCCCCGGCCGCCGTGCTCGTCCCGTCCTCCGCCGAGGGCAAGGAGATCGCGGCCCGCCTCGCGGTCCGCATCGGCTCCGGCATCATCACCGACGCCGTCGACCTCGAGTCCGGCGCCGAGGGCCCGGTCGCGACGCAGTCCGCGTTCGCCGCCTCCTTCACCACCAAGTCCCGGGTGTCCAAGGGCACCCCGGTCATCACGGTCAAGCCGAACTCGGTCGCCGTGGAGGCCGCGCCGGCCGCCGGCACCGTCGAGGCCCTCGCGGTCTCCTTCGGCGAGCTGGCCACCGGCACCAAGGTGACCGCCCGCACCCCGCGCGAGTCCACCGGCCGCCCGGAGCTGACCGAGGCCGCCATCGTGGTCTCCGGCGGTCGCGGCGTCAACGGCGCCGAGAACTTCGCGATCATCGAGGCCCTCGCCGACTCGCTCGGCGCGGCCGTCGGCGCCTCCCGCGCCGCCGTCGACGCCGGCTGGTACCCGCACTCCAACCAGGTCGGCCAGACCGGCAAGTCGGTCTCGCCGCAGCTGTACATCGCCTCCGGCATCTCCGGCGCGATCCAGCACCGCGCCGGCATGCAGACCTCGAAGACCATCGTGGCCGTCAACAAGGACGCCGAGGCCCCGATCTTCGACCTGGTCGACTACGGCGTCGTCGGCGACCTCTTCGAGGTCGTCCCGCAGCTGACCGAAGAGGTCAAGGCCCGCAAGGGCTGACCTGGCGCGCGTGACCTGCGCTTCTTTCGGGCCCGGGGGCCGCACGGTGATCTCTCACCGTGCGGCCCCCGGCCGTTTCGGACAACCATTGACGCAGGTCCCGGGGCCTATTAACTTCGCTATACGGATTGTTGATTCCGTGAAGCGGAAAAGAGAAGGGTGTGGGAATGGGTCAGCAGGAGAAGGTGGCAACGAGCCTCGCGGGCGCGGTCAGCGAGGGCATCAGCGCCTCCCTCGCAGCCGTGGACGCCGAGCTGGACCGCCGCTACCCGGGAGACCCCGGCACCCGCCAGCCCGTCCACACCGTCTACGTCCCGGGCCAGCTCTTCGACGCCACGACCATCCGCTCCTGGGGCGACCAGGCCCTCGCGGCGCTCGACGAGCACGCGCGCGACGCCGAGACCTTCGCCGCCGTCCTCGGCCTCCCCGGCTCCCTCGCCGAGGACGTCTACGGACGCGTACGGGCCAAGCTGGAGCGCGAGCCCATCGAGGACCTGCGCGTCGACTTCGAGGACGGCTACGCCGGCACGGACGAGGACCACGACGCCGCCCGCGCCGCCCGGCTGATCGCCGAGGCCTACCGCGACGGCGCCGCCGCCCCGTACATGGGCATCCGGATGAAGTGCATGGAGGCCGCCGTCCGCGACCGCGGCATCCGCACCACCGACATCTTCCTCACCGGCCTCATGGAGCACGGCGGCCTCCCCGACGGCCTGGTCCTCACCCTCCCCAAGGTGACCTACCCCGAGCAGGTCTCCGCCTTCGTACGCCTCCTGGAGGCCTTCGAGAAGGCCCACGGCCTGGACGCCGGCCGCCTCGGCTTCGAGATCCAGATCGAGACCAGCCAGTCCATCCTCGCCGCCGACGGCACCGCCGCCGTCGCCCGGATGATCGACGCCGCCGAGGGCCGCGCCACCGGACTGCACTACGGCACCTTCGACTACAGCGCCTGCCTCGGCGTCTCCGCCGCCTACCAGGCCAGCGACCACCCGGCCGCCGACCACGCCAAGGCGATCATGCAGGTCGCCGCCGCAGGCACCGGCGTCCGCGTCTCCGACGGCTCCACCAACGTCCTCCCGGTGGGCTCCACCGAACACGTCCACGAGGCCTGGCGCCTGCACTACGGCCTCACCCGACGCGCCCTCGCCCGCGCCTACTACCAGGGCTGGGACATGCACCCGGGCCACATCCCCACCCGCTACGCCGCCGTCTTCGCCTTCTACCGCGAGGGCTTCGAGGCCGCCGCCCAGCGCATCTCCGCCTACGCCAACCACGCCGGCGGCGACGTCATGGACGAACCCGCCACCGCCAAGGCCCTCAGCTCCTACCTGCTGCGCGGCATCGACTGCGGCGCCCTGGACACGGCCGAGGTCCAGGCCCTCACCGGCCTGACCCGCACCGACCTGGACCGCTTCGCGGCCCCGCGGCGCGGCGACCTGACCACGACGGCCCCGTAGCGAGCCGCCGCCCCGCCCCGCGGCCTCCACCGGGCCCCGTACTCCGGCACGCACTCCACGCGCCCACCGGAGTACGGGGCCCGGTGTCCTTCCGGGCAACAGCGAGGCGGGACAAGCCCGTTGAGGCAGCAGTGCGGTCCCGCTGCTACCGTCCGGTCATGCTTCGGGCGGAGGACTGATGGAGAGCATCACCAAGAACCGGCAGCCCGTCGAGGCGCTTCGCGCGATGGTCGCCCGCGCCTACGGACCGGACGAGGTCTGCGACGCGGGCGAGGACTGGGCCGACGAGCTGAGCGACGGCTGGTTCAACGTGGCCTACCGGATCCGGCTGCGGTCCGGCACACGGGTCGTTCTCAAGATCGCGCCGCCGCCGGACGTCGAGGTCATGACGTACGAGCGCGGTGCCATGGCCACCGAACTGGCGGCGCTGCGGCTGGTCCGGGAGCATACGAAGGTCCCCGTGCCCGCGGTCGACTTCGCCGACCGGACCCGTGAGCTGTGCGACGCCGACTACTTCTTCATGACGTACGTCGACGCGCACAACCTCAACGGCATCCGACCCACCCTGACCGGCGCGGAGGCCGACGCCTACGACGAGGCGCTCGGCGCGGTCACGCGGGAGCTGAACGGCATCCCCGGCCCCGCCTTCGGACCGCTGGCCGGGCCGGGCGAACCCACCTGGCGCGCGGCCTTCCACCGGATGGTCGAGGAACTGCTGGCCGACGGCGCGCGACGCGCCGTCGACCTGGGCCACGACCCCACCGTGATCCGCGACGTCGTGGCGGCCCACGCCGGCGCGCTGGACGAGGTGACCGAGCCCCGGTTCGTCGAATGGGACCTGTGGCCGGGCAACTGCATGGTGCGCGACGGCGCGATCGTCGCGATCCTCGACCACGAGCGGGCGTTCTACGGCGATCCGCTGATGGAGTTCGGCTTCGCGGGCAGCGAGTCGAGCGCGTACGGCGACTCCGCGGCCTTCATCCGTGGTTACGGCCACCGGCCGTTCACCCCGGCCGAGCGGACCCGCCGACGGCTGTACAACCTCCACCTCGCCCTGATCCAGATCATCGAGACGGACTTCCGGGCGTACACCGACACCGAACAGTACGACTGGGCCCGCGAGCGGCTGAGCGAGACCCTGGCCCTGCTCGGCGGGCCCGCCCCGGCCCGGCCGTCCGGGTGAGCCGCCCGGGACCGGGGACCGCGGCCGGCCGCTCCCCGGCTCAGGGCGCGCGCAGGCGTACGGCGAGGGCGGCGATGTCGTCGTCGAGCCGGCCCCTGCTGTAGCGGAGGAGATCGTGGTGCAGGGCCGCGAGCAGTTCGCGGGGCGGGGCCAGGGGCTGCCGGCGCAGCCACGCCGCCAGCGGGAAGAACTCGCCGTCGCGGGCGCGCGCCTCGGCGATCCCGTCGGTGTAGAGCAGCAACAGGTCGTCGGGGGCGAAGGCGAAGGTGTCGACGGTGTAGTGATCGCCGATCAGCTCGGCGAGGCTGAGCGGTGGAGACGGCGTGCCCGGTTCGAGGATGCGCACCTTTCCGTGGTTCACGAGCAGCGGCGGGGGGTGGCCGCAGTTGAGGACGTCGATCCGTCCGCCCCCGTGCGGGATCTCGACGAGCAGGGCGGTGGCGAAGCGCTCCATCGGCCCCTCGGGGGGAAACGCGGCGTTGTAGCGGGTACTGCCGGCGTCCAGCCTGCGCGCGACGTCGACCATGTCGGTCTCGCCGTACGCGGCCTCCCGGAAGGCGTTGACGATCGCGGCGGCCGCCCCGACCGCCGGCAGGCCCTTGCCCCGCACGTCGCCGATGAGCAGCCTGACCCCGTGGGGCGTGTCGACCACCTCGTAGAAGTCCCCGCCGATACGGGCCTCCGCCGCGGCCGCGACGTACAGCGACTCGAGCTCGATGCTGCCGAAGCGGCGGGGCAGCGGGCTCAGCACCACCTTCTGCGCCGCGTCGGCGACGAGCCGCACCTGGAAGAGCGTGCGCTCCCGCTGGAGCCGGACATGACTCCCATAGGCGGCGGCCACCGTCACCGCGATGATCCCCGCGGCCGTCCACCACGTCCCCAGGTCGGGGAAGACGAGGCTGAGGCCGATCATCAGAAGGAGGCAGACCGTGCCGAGCAGGATGGTGGGGAGGACCGGCCACATGGCGGCGGCCAGGGCCGGGGCCGCGGGTAGGAGGCGGCTGAACGCCATTTCCGGCGGGGTGGCGTAGGCCAGACCGGCGATCACCACGGTCAGGATGACCGGCGACAGCCGCACAAGCCTCCCCCGGCCGTAGCGCCGACGGTGCCGCGGCCGTCCAGACTCGATCACCCTCCCCACGATATCCGGGCAAGCCGGGCATAGCGCTCTGACGCACAGGGGCATCCGCCGACGCCCGGCTCCGCCGTGGCCGGACTGCCGCCGGGCGCGGACCTCCGGAGCGGTGCCGCCGGGCGTCAGGGCTCCGGAGCGGCGCGGGGCGGCTTCAGCCGTCGCTCGCGGTACCGCGGTCGGGCTTGCTCATGTCGCCGGTCGCAGGGGTGCCGTCGGCGAGCCCGTAGCGCAGGTACACGGCGCCCTTCGGGCCGGCCGCCGGGGGCGCGAGGAGCGTGAGGTTGGTGGGCACCGCGCCCTCGTCGAACACCTTCTTGCCGACGCCGAGCACCACCGGGTGCAACCAGAGATCGACGCGGTCGAACAGCTTCTCGCGCAGAAGGGTCTGCACGAGGTTCAGGCTCCCGACGACCTTCACGTTCTCGTGCCGCTCCCGGACCTCGCGCACCGCGGCGGCGAGGTCCGGGCCGAGCTGCGAGGACCCGGCCCAGGAGAGGTCGGGCGTCCCGCGGGAGGCCACGTACTTCGGGACGCGGTTGAAGAGCGTGGCGATCTCACTGTCCTCGCCACCCTCCTGGTGGGGCCAGAAGCCGGCGAAGATGTCGTACGTCCGCCGGCCGAGCAGGAGCGCGTCCGTGCCCTCGTACGCGGCACCGATCTGCGCCCCGGCGACCTCGTCGAGCAAGGGTGCCTGCCAGCCGCCGAACGGGAACCCCGCGGGGTCCTCGTCGGGCCCGCCGGGTGCCTGCCCGACGAGGTCGAGGGTCGCGAACAGCTCGATGTGGATGAGTCCCATGGCGTGCTCCCGATGAGTCGGTTGTCTCCGTCATAGAGATAGACCCACGGGTGCCCCGAGACTCATCGCCGCGCCGGAGCCCCTCCCTCCGGGCGCCCCGGCGGCCGTAACGGAGGCCACGGGCTCGGGGCGGCCGGCGAACCGAGCCGCAAACGAGAGAAGAGGCGCTCAGGCCGGGGGAGCGATCTCCCCCGAACCGCGCGGGATCAGCGTCGTGCCCAGCACCACCCGCGCCGGCGCCTCGTCGATGCCGTCGAGACGGCGGAAAAGGCGCTCGGCCGCCGTGCGCCCCAGCGCCGCCGCGTCCTGGGCGATGACCGTGATGCCCAGGAGGTCGGCCAGTTCGATGTCGTCGAAGCCCACCAGGGCCACCGGGTGGTCGCGTCCGGCCAGGGCGCGGACCGCCGTGACCGTGACCCGGTTGTTCCCCGCGAAGAGCGCCGTCACAGGCTCCCCGCCCGCCACCATCGCCTCCACCGCGTCCCGTACCCGCAGCGGGTCCGTCGGCCCCAGCGAGACCCACGACGGGTCCACCGCAAGACCCGCCTCCTCCATCGCCGCGCGGTAGCCCCGCAGCCGCTCGGTCGCCGTGTGGATGCGCGGCCGGTCGCCGATGAAACCGATGCGGCGGTGGCCGTGGGCGATCAGATGGGCCACGCCGGCCCGCGCCCCGCCGAAGCTGTCCGAGAGCACCGTGTCCGCCTCGACCCCGCCCGCCGGACGGTCGACGAAGACGGTGGCCACGCCCGCCCTCATCTCCGGTTCGAGATAGCGGTGGTCCGAGCCGGCCGGGATGATGATCAGCCCGTCGACCCGCCGCGCGCAGAGCGCGAGCGCCAGCTCCTGCTCCCGGTCGGGGTCCTCCGCGCTGGAACCGTTGATGAGCAGCGCGCCGTGGGCGCGGGCGACCTCCTCGACGGCGCGGCTGAGCGGGCCGTAGAAGGGGTCCGCCAAATCCTCCAGGACCAGCCCGACGGAGGCGGTGCGGCCCTTGCGCAACACGCGCGCGCTGTCGTTGCGGCGGAAGCCGAGGGTGTCGATCGCCTCCTGGACCCGCCGCTCGGTGTCGGGCGTGACCCCCGGCTCGCCGTTGACCACCCGGGAGACCGTCTTCAGTCCCACGCCGGCCCGCGCCGCGACATCCTTCATCGTGGGCCGATTGCCGTAACGGTGCTCGGGGCGGCGGGCGTTGTCGGCCACGGTGCGCAGATCCTCTGTCTTGTCGGACGCTCGGCGGACGGCTTCGCGGATACCGTCGTGATGTTGTCGAGCATAGGCCCTGGACAACGTTGTCAGAGGAGGGGAGACTGTACATCACACCGATCATCGTTCCGGCTGCCCTCCTGGAGACCTCGCCCCATGCACACCGACCTCGTCGCCGGCCTCGTCGTCGCACTGGACATCGGCGGCACCAAGATCGCCGGTGCGCTGGTGGACGGCGACGGCCGGATCCTCCTCCGTGCGCAGCGGCCCACGCCCGCGCGCGAGGACGGCGAGACGGTGATGCGGGCGGTGGAGGAGGTGCTGGCGGAGCTGGCCCGTTCGCCCCTGTGGGAGGCGGCGCACGCGGTGGGGATCGGCAGCGCGGGCCCGGTGGACGCCTCCACGGGCACGGTCAGCCCGGTCAACGTCCCCGGCTGGCGCGGGTTCCCGCTGGTCGAGCGGGTCCGCCGGGTCGTGGGGGGCCGGCCCGTCACGCTGGTCGGCGACGGCGTCGCGATGACGGCGGCCGAGCACTGGCGGGGCGCGGCCCGGGGCCATGCCAACGCCCTCTGCCTGGTCGTCTCCACGGGCGTGGGCGGCGGCCTGGTCCTCGACGGCCGGGTGCACCCGGGTCCCACCGGGAACGCCGGCCACATCGGTCACATCAGCGTCGACCTTGACGGCGACCCGTGCGCCTGTGGCGGACGCGGCTGCGTGGAGCGGATCGCGAGCGGGCCGCACATCGCCCGCCGCGCCCTGGAGAACGGCTGGCGGCCTGGCCCGGACGGCGACACCTCCGCCGCTGCGGTGGCCGCCGCCGCGAAGGCGGGGGAGCCGGTCGCCGTGGCCTCCTTCGACCGCGCCGCCCAGGCACTGGCCGCCGGAATCGCCGCGACCGCCACACTGGTGGAGATCGACATCGCGGTCATCGGCGGGGGAGTGGCGGGCGCGGGCGACGTCCTCTTCGCGCCCCTCCGCCACGCCCTGCGGTCGTACGCCACGCTCTCCTTCGTCCGCGACCTGACGGTCGCCCCGGCACTGACGGGCACGGACGCCGGACTCCTGGGCGCGGCGGCCGCGGCGTCCCCGCCCCGCACTCCCACGCCCGCGACGGCGCGCCGAGCGTGACGGGCCGGGCCGTGTCGGGGACGTAGCGCCGTCCGCTCGACGGGCAGGGGCCGTCAGCGGCCCGCCGGTTGGGGCGTCTTCGGCGGACGGGCCGAGGTGGAACGGGCCGTCCGCTGTTCGACGATGACGAGGAAGGTGTCGGACTCCAGGTCCATGATCACCTTCGCCGGGAGTCCTTCGTCCCGGCGTGCGCTGGCGAACTCCTCCGCCGGCCAACTGCCCCGCGGACCGCCCGCGGGAAACTTCTCCAATACCGTACGGTTCATCTCCGCACCCCCTTGCCTTGCCGGTTCAACGACAGCCGGCCCCGAAGTGTTACGCACCGCCCCGCACGCGCGTTCGTTCGGTGACGCGTCTGCTCTTCGCGTACCCCCGTCCGGCCCGACCAGGCCTGCGGCCCGGCCGAATCGCCCGATTGCCCGCGGGGGTTTCCGTGGCAGGGTGTTGCGGGCAAGCCACTGGGGGCTACCGAAGAGGGGGAATCGTGATCGTCTGGATCAACGGTGCGTTCGGCGCGGGCAAGTCGAGCACCGCGCGCGAGCTGGTCGATCTGATCCCGCACAGCACGCTGTACGACCCCGAGCTCATCGGCGGCGCGATGGGCTGGCTGCTTCCGCAGAAACGACTCGCCGAGGTCAACGACTTCCAGGACCTGCCGATCTGGCGCCGCATGGTCGTGGACACCGCCGCCGCTCTGCTCGCCGAGGTCGGCGGTGTGCTCATCGTCCCGATGACCCTGCTGCGGCAGGAGTACCGCGACGAGATATTCGGCGGTCTCGCCGCCCGTCGCATCGAGGTGCGGCATGTGCTGCTCGCTCCCGACGAAACGATCCTGCGCGAACGGATCACGGCCCGGACGCCGGACGGCTCCGACCCCAGGAGCTTCGAGCGCGTCCGCCAGTGGTCGTTGGACCACATCGAACCCTACCGGGCCGCCCGGGCCGACTGGCTCGACGCCGACGCCCACACCGTCGACACCTCAGCGCTCTCCGTCGCCGAGGCGGCCGCCGCCGTCGTCGAGGCCCTCGGCAGCGGCGCCGCCGGCTCCTGCGGCATCGTCCAGACGCCCGAGCCGACCGGCGAGACGCTGGCCGCGGGCGTGCTGCTCTTCGACGAGCAAGATCGTTTCCTTCTCGTCGATCCGACTTACAAGCCCGGCTGGGAGTTCCCCGGCGGCGTCGTCGAACGGGGCGAGCCCCCGGCCCGCGCGGGCATGCGCGAGGTGGCCGAGGAGATCGGCGTCGAACTGGAGGCCGTGCCCCGCCTGTTGCTCGTCGACTGGGAGCGCCCGCAGCCGCCCGGCTACGGCGGTCTGCGGTTCCTCTTCGACGGCGGCCGGCTGCCCGCCGCCCGGGCCGACCGCCTCCTGCTGCCCGGGGCCGAACTGCGCGCCTGGCGCTTCGTCACCGAGGAAGAGGCCGCCGAGATGCTCCCGCCCGTCCGCTACCAGCGCCTGCGCTGGGCCCTGCGCGCCCGTGAACGCGGCACCGTCCTGAACTGCGAGGCCGGCGTGCCCGTCGGCTGATCGCTGCGGCGGTCGGGCGGGTACGGGCCCGTCGGCCGGTCCGAGGGGACTGACCGGAGGCTCCCTAGGGCGTGGTTCGGAAGTCGTCCGCCCGCGGCCAGGCGTGACTTTCGAAACACGCCCTAGGCGTCCGTCGTCGTCGTCGCCGCCGACCGCAGCAGGTCCGCCGCGTCCTGCGTCACCGGGTCGCCGTGGCCGCAGCAGAGGACGGCCGGCTCCAGCTCCGCGAGCCGGCGCATCGACGTCCTCGCGCGGTCGCGGTCCACATGGAAGACGCCGAACGTCACCCCCTGCACGGCGGCGACCGTGTCCCCGGTGAACAGCACGCCGTGGCGCGGCAGATGGACCGCGAGCGAGCCGTCGGTGTGCCCCGGCGTGTGCACCACCACGGCCCCGTCCCCGAAGTCGAGCACCTCCCCGCCCTCCAGTTCGCGGTCCACCCGGGTGGGCGGAGCCTCGGGGACGGTCAGGCCGTGCTCGTACAGCGGGAGCTCCCAGTCGAGCAGGTCGGGCTCCGGGACCGGGGCGTCGCCGCGGACCACCGGGGCGTCCAGGCGGTGGGCCAGGATCTCCGCGCCGTACCGCTCCGCCAGTTCCCCGGCCGAGCCCACATGGTCGCGGTGGCAGTGGGTGAGCACGATCCGGCGCAGCCGCGCGGGGTCGAGACCCACCGTCCGTATCGCCGTCTCCATCGCGTCGGCCGCGCCCACCCACCCGGCGTCGATCAGGGTCGACTCGTCGCCGTCCCGCCACAGATATGCCTGGCCGATGGGGAAACGGAGCATGTGCAGCCGCGGGGTGATCTCGATGAGGTCCATACGGCGAACGTACGCATCACGTCCGTCCGCCGTAGGCCGCTACGCTCTCGGCGAGCTTCGCCGAGCGCTGAACACCCGCTCCCCGCCGGCCCCCGGAGCCAGCCGAACCGCCGAACCGCCGGCCCGAGGGGACGGCGGGCCCGCCGACCCCTCGGGCGCCGCGTCCGGCGGATCCTCCGCTCAGACCCGCTTCGAGCGCGCGTAGTTCACCAGGAAGTGCGCCTCCGTCACCGAGAGCCGCTCCAGCTCCTCCGGGGACACCGACTCGTTCACCGCGTGGATCTGCGCCTCCGGCTCGCTCAGGCCGATCAGCAGGATCTCCGCCTTCGGGTAGAGCGCGGCGAGCGTGCTGCAGAGCGGGATCGAGCCGCCCATGCCGGAGGCCTGCATCTCCTCGCCTGGGTAGGCGATCCGCATGGCCTCGGCCATCGAGGTGTACGCCGGGCTCGTCACGTCCGCGCTGAACGGCTGGCCCTGGCCGATCTGCTCGAAGCTCACCCGCGCGTTCCACGGCACTCGCTTCTGGATGTGCGCGAAGAGCAGCTGGGTCGCCTCCGCGGCGTCCTGGCCCGGCGGGACCCGCAGGCTGATCTGGGCGCGGGCGGTCGACGGAATCGACGGCGTCGCACCCGCCACCGGGTGGCAGTCGATGCCGATGACGGTGACCGCCGGGCGAGCCCAGATCCGGTCGGCGACCGTGCCGTTGCCCGGCAGGCCCACCCCGTCCAGGACCCGGGCATCCCTGCGGAACTCCTCCTCCGGGTACTGCAGGCCCTCCCACACGGCGTCGGCCGGCAGACCGTCGATGACCGTGGAGCCGTCCTCGGCGCGCAGCGTGTCCAGGACACGGATCAGCGCGGCCAGCGCGTCGGGCGCGGCACCGCCGAACTGGCCGGAGTGCAGGTTCCCTTCGAGGGTGTCGATCCGGACCCGGATCATCGTCATCCCGCGCAGGGTCGCGGTCACCGTCGGCAGACCGACCCGGAAGTTGCCGGTGTCGCCGATCACGATCGTGTCCGCCGCCAGCAGGTCGGGGTGCGCCTCGGCGTACCGCTCCAGACCGCCCGTGCCCTGCTCCTCCGACCCCTCCACGATCATCTTGACCGTGACCGGCACCCCGCCGTTCGCCTTCAGCGCGCGCAGCGCCAGCAGGTGCATGATGAAGCCGCCCTTGCAGTCGGCCGCGCCCCGTCCGTACCAGCGTCCGTTCCGCTCCGTCAGCTCGAACGGCGGGCTGAGCCACGCCGACTCGTCCAGCTTCGGCTGCACGTCGTAGTGCGCGTAGAGGAGGACGGTCGGGGCGCCGGCCGGGCCGGGCAGCACGCCGTACACCGACTGCGAGCCGTCGGGGGTGTCGAGCAGCTCCACGTCCTGGAACTCCTCGGCGCGCAGCGCGTCGGCCACCCAGGCGGCGGCGGCCTCGCATTCGCTGCGGGGCGCCACGGCCTCGTCCGCGACCGACTCGAAGGCCACCAGCTCCGCGAGCTCCGCGCGGGCACGGGGCATGAGGCCGGCGACGGTCTCGGCGATCGGATTCGCGGTCATGGGCACGCTCCTGGTGGGTGCGACGTTAAGAGTGGCGTTGCCGTTGTCGGGTGTACGGCGAACGTACGGTCGATCCTACGGCGCGGGCCGTCGAGGGCCGCGCCGTAGGATGCGGTACAGAGCAGGGACCACCGGTCGGATCAGGAGCAGAAGCACATCGTGAGCAGCGAGAACGCAGACGCCGGAGCGGCGGAGTCGGAAGCGGCCTTCGCCGCCCCGGAGACGGGGACCGGATCCGAGGCATCCGAGGCCCGTGAGGCCCTTGAGGCGAGTGAGGCCCAGGAGGTCCTTCCGGCCCCCGAGGCGGCGCAGGCCGCTTCCGGCGCCGATGGCGATGCCCACGGCGATGCCCACGGCGAAGGTGACGCCCACGGCGATGCCGGGACCGGCGGGAGTCCGGAGGCAGCGGACCGGGCCGCCGGGGAAGCCGAGGCGGGCGCTCCCGAGGCCGGTGCGGAAGCCGGTGCGGAGACGCTCTTCCCCGAGGGGGCTCCGACCGTCTGGGACGTGATCGTCGTCGGGGCGGGCCCCGCGGGCGCGTCCGCGGCCTACGCCGCGGCGGTCGCCGGCCGCCGGGTCCTGCTCCTGGAGAAGGCGGAACTGCCCCGCTACAAGACCTGCGGCGGCGGCATCATCGGGCCCTCCCGCGACGCGCTCCCGCCGGGCTTCGAACTCCCGCTCCAGGACCGGGTGCACGCCGTCACCTTCTCCCACAACGGACGCTTCGCCCGCACCCGGCGCTCGCGCCGGATGCTCTTCGGCCTCATCAACCGTCCCGAGTTCGACGCCGGCCTGGTCGAGCAGGCGCAGAAGGCGGGCGCCGAGCTGCGCACCGGCGCCACCGTCTCGCGCGTCGAGCAGCACGGACCGGCCGTCCCCGATCGGCGGACCGTCGCCGTGGTCCTCGCCGACGGCGAGACGCTCCTCGCGCGGGCCGTCGTCGGCGCGGACGGCAGCGCCGGCCGGATAGGCGCCCACGTCGGGGTCAAGCTCGACCAGGTGGACCTCGGCCTGGAGGCGGAGATTCCCGTACCGCCGTCGGTGGCCGAGGACTGGAAGGGGCGGGTCCTCATCGACTGGGGGCCGATGCCGGGCAGTTACGGCTGGGTCTTCCCCAAGGGCGACACGCTCACTGTGGGTGTCATCTCGGCACGCGGCGAGGGCGCGGCGACCAAGCGGTACCTGGAGGACTTCATCGCCCGCCTGGGTCTGGCGGGCTTCGAACCGGCGATCTCCTCCGGTCACCTCACGCGCTGCCGCAGCGACGACTCGCCGCTCTCGCGCGGCCGCGTCCTCGTGTGCGGCGACGCGGCGGGCCTCCTGGAGCCGTGGACCCGCGAGGGCATCTCGTTCGCGCTGCGCTCGGGGCGGCTCGCGGGCGAGTGGGCGGTGCGGATCGCCGAGGCGAACGACGCCGTCGACGCGCGCCGCCAGGCGCTGAACTACGCCTTCGCGATCAAGGCCGGCCTCGGCGTGGAGATGGCGGTCGGGCGGCGGATGCTCGCGCTCTTCGAGCGCCGCCCCGGTCTGCTGCACGCGGCGATCACCGGCCTGCGACCGGCGTGGAACGCCTTCACGGACATCACCCGCGGCTCCACCACGCTCGCCGGCCTCGTGCGCTCGAACGGGCTGGCGCGCCGGGCGCTGGACCTCCTGGACCGCCGTATGGCGGCGGCGGGCGGCACGGCGGCGGGCCGGGGCATCGCCCCCGGCTCCGCGGACGGCCCGGACGCGGCGGAGTCCATCGCCGATTCGGTCCCCGAGGACGCCGCCCCGGGCACCCCGGACCCGACGGCTCCCGAAAAGCCCTGATACCGCCGGGACCCCTCGGGTCCCTGACCGGGCCGAGCCCGGGCAGGCTCTGACGGATCGATTCGCCGGCGCTGCGACGACAGCGTCGGCGCTCCCCGGCGAGTTCGCCTTCGGCCGGGTCCACAGATGCTGAGCGAGCGCGAGCAGCAGGCGCAGGAGGCCGTTCGGGCTGCGGCGGACTTGCTGGACCGGGCGGGCGACGGTCCGGAAGATCGTCCTGTCCGTTCCCGGCGAAGGGTACGGCCGGCAGAGCGTCGAGACGGCAAGGTGGTCGCACGGACCCGGGCAACAGGATCGCGGCCGCCGGCGCGTGAACAGCTTGCCCGGTCGTCCGTGCTGGCTACGCCGACCAGTGAACAATGCTGCGAAGTCGGCCGGTACATGCCGCCCCGATGGCGCAGGGCCGACCACAGGTGATGCCCCCAGGCTCGATGAAGGCAAAGCCCCGCGCTGTCTGCCTCAAACCTGATCTGCGGCTGGTCAGGGCGCCTGTGGGGTCCATCGTCGCTGCGGCACGGGGCCCATCGACGGCCTGGATGCCGCGGCCGATACGGGCCCGATTAGGCTCCGATCATGACCAACGATCTCGGTTTCACCTGCTCGTGCTGTGGGGCGCACCACTCGGAGCCGGCGATGAACTACTCGGCCACCGCCCCCTACGTGTGGGACGAGAGCTTCGCTGATCGTTCGGACAGCCTGCTCTCCTCGGATCAGTGCGTGATCCAGGCCCAGTACTACTTCGTCAAAGGTCTGATCGAAATACCGGTCATCGGCAGCGACGACGTGTTCTCATGGGGCGTCTGGGTCTCCCTGAGCCGCGAGAGCTTCGCTCGCGCCGCGGACAGGTGGGACACCCCCGGCCGCGAGGCAGAGGAGCCGTACTTCGGCTGGCTGAGCACCGATCTTTCCCTCTGCTTCCCGAGCACCATCAACTTGAAGACCCACGTTCACACCCGCCCGGTCGGCGAGCGCCCTCTTATCGAGCTGGAACCCACGGACCATCCCCTCGCGGTCGAGCAGCGAACCGGTATCACCCTGGACCGGGTCCGCGAGATCGCCGAGACCGTTCTCCATTCCTCCGCCGACAACGCCTGATCTGAGCTGGAAAGGGAGGACCTCATGAAGCAGCTCTCGGAGATGAGCGAGCGCGAGTACTTCGCCCATGTCGGTCAGAGGCCGGGCATGTTCGTCGGAAGGACAACCTTCCACGTGCTGACGGCGTTCTTACTCGGCTACGACCAGCACGCGATCCGCCACGGCGCCCCTGGACTTGCCGGATGGCATGAGTGGCTCGTCGCTCGACGAGGCAAGGAGTGTCAGCACGCCTGGCCCGGCCAGGTCTTGCACATCGCGCTTCCCGACGGCTGGGCCAATATGTGGGAACTGCCGGAGGAGGACGAGCAGCACGCGATCGCTGTGCTCTTCCAGCTCCTGGACGAGTTCGCCACCGAACGGGAAGTCTCGACAGAGGCTTCCACCGGCCAGGTTGACTGAGACGAAGCCCCGTCCCGGTCTCAGTGCACCTGAGCCACTGCTGGTCACAGAGCTCCGGTGGTTCACCTTCACTGCGGCGGACACCCTCCGCGCGGACGGCGTACTTCCCCGGGAGTAGGCGTGACCACCACGCCCGGCTGACGCCGGGGCGTCCCGTCCGCGTCTAGCGTGGCGGCCATGGACGAACACCGGACACCCGGCCGCGGCGGACCGCCCTCGGCACGCGAGGCGCGGAGCGGGCCGGCCCGGCTGTGGCAGTGGGCGGGGCCCGGGCCCGGCGGCGGACTGCCCTGGCGATCGACACTGCTCCTGGCGGTCTTCGTGACGGTGGGTTCCGGCTTCGCGTCGCAGGGGCAGCCCGACCGGGAGCCGCTGGACGCGCTCGGCCGCGTGCTGCTGCTGGCCGGGGCCGCGCTGCTCCTGCTGCGCAACCGCCACCCGGTCCCGGTCGTCTTCGGCGTGGCGGCGGCCACTCTCGCGTACTTCGCCGCCGGGTACGCCTACGGCCCCGTCTTCCTCACCGTCGCCGTCGCCTGCTACGCCGCGATCGTGCACGGGCACCGGTACGCGGCCTGGGCGGCGCTCGGCGGGCTCTGGCTCGGGAACCTGCTGATCGGCCACTGGCTGTACCGCCACCTCCCGCCCGGCGGGGACCCGGCGGCCCCCTGGGGGCGGGAACTCCCCGTCGCCGCCTTCGTCGTCGCGATCCTCGCCGCCTCCGAACTGGTCAGGGTCCGCCGCGAGCAGTGGGCGCAGCAGCGCGCCGAACGCGCCGCGGCCGAGAAGCGCAGGGCCGACGAGGAACGCCTGCGGATCGCCCGCGAACTGCACGACGTCCTCGCCCACTCGATCTCCGTGATCAACGTCCAGGCCGGGGTCGGCCTCGCCCTCCTCGACAGCGACCCGGAGCAGGCTCGTACGGCGCTCACCACCATCAAGGCGGCGAGCAAGGAGGCGTTGGGGGAGGTACGTCAGGTGCTGGCGACCCTGCGGGCGCCCGGAGAGGCGCCGCGCACGCCGGCGCCCGGGCTCGACCGGCTGCCGGAACTCGTCGAGCAGGCTGCCTCCGCCGGGCTCACCGTGGACGCCGTCACCGAGGGGCAGCCGGTGGCGCTGCCGCCCGGCGCCGATCTCGCGGCCTTCCGGATCGTGCAGGAGGCGCTGACCAACGTGGTCCGGCACTCCGCGTCCCGTACCGCCCGGGTCGTGATCCACTACACCCCCGGCCGTCTGGAACTCCGTATCGACGACGAGGGACCGGCCGCCGCCGCGTCCACCGGAGGCGCGAGCGCCGAGGCGGGCGGCAGCGGCCACGGACTCGCCGGCATGCGGGAGCGTGCCGCGGCGCTCGGTGGCACCATCGAGGCGGGCACCCGGCCGGACGGCGGCTTCCGGGTGCGCGCGGTCCTGCCCGTCCGCCCGAAGGAGACGCCGTGATCCGCGTCCTGCTCGTCGACGACCAGTCGCTGGTACGGGCGGGGTTCCGCGCGCTCCTGGACGCCCAGCCGGACATCGAGGTCGTGGGGGAGGCGGCGGACGGCGAGAAGGCCGTGGCGCTGGTGGGTGAGGCGCGCCCGGACGTCGTCCTCATGGACATCCGGATGCCCCGGCGGGACGGTCTGGCCGCCACCCGTGCGATCACCGGGGACCCCGCCCTCGGCGCGGTCAGGGTGGTCATGCTGACCACCTTCGAGCTGGACGAGTACGTCTTCGAGGCCATCCGCTCCGGCGCCTCGGGCTTCCTCGTCAAGGACACCGAACCGGAGGAGCTGCTGCGGGCCGTGCGCGCGGTGGTGGAGGGGGACGCGCTGCTCTCGCCGGGGGTGACGCGCCGGCTGATCGAGGAGTTCGCGGCCCGTTCCAAGGTCCCGGCGGACGCGCGCGGCCTCGACGGACTCACCGAGCGGGAGCGGGAGGTGATGGCCTTGGTCGGGATCGGCCTCTCGAACGAGGAGATCGCCGGACGGCTGGTCGTCAGCCCGCTGACCGCCAAGACGCATGTGAGCCGGGCGATGGTGAAGCTCGGGGCCCGGGACCGGGCCCAACTGGTCGTCCTCGCCTACGAGTCGGGGCTCGTGCGCCCGGGCTGGCTGGGCTGACCGCCCCGCCCCCGCCGCCCCGCCCCCGCCGCGTCGGTCTACGACCAGGTGATGCCGGAGTTCTTCCGCCACAGCTCGGCGAGGGAGGCGTCGCCGGTCACGGACACGGCGGTGTGCGGGAGCCGGTTCCAGAGCGTGAGGTAGAGCCGGTCGGCGGGCCCGCTGAGCTCGCAGTCCGCCGCTCGCGCCGGGCCCGCCGCCACGCCTGTGCCCGCCATGCCCGCCGTGTCTCCGGGGCCTGCCGGGTGCGCGCCCGAGTAGTCGGTCCGCGGCGGCTCCGGCGACAGGTGCACGGTCCATACGTCACCGGTGTCCGTCGCCCGTACGCGCAGGGTGCGCGGTTCGGCGGTCCGCATCCGGCTGCGGTCGCGGGCGTGGAAGCCGCGCAGCAGCTCGTCGATTCCGTCCGCGGCGGCGGTCGGGTCCACCTGTCCCGGCGCGCCCCCGGGCAGCGCGGATGCGGCGTCGGCGCGGTGGACGGTCGTCTCGTGGGCCTGCCGCCGGGCCCAGAACGCGAGGGGCGAGGGGGCGGGCAGGAACGCCCAGCACTCCAGGGTGTCCGGTGCCTGACGCAGGGCGGCGACGAGCCGGGTGTGCCCCTCGCGGTAGTGGGCGAGCAGGGCGTCGCCGTCGAGATCGGGCTCGCCGCCGTCGGGGTGGTAGGAGGTGTGGCCCTCGGAGACGAAGGCGGCCGCCCAGCGGTGCACCATCGTCGTGTGCCGCAGCAGATCGCGTACCCGCCAGCCCGGGCAGGTCGCGACCTCGGCGTCCATGCCCGCCGCGGCGGCGATCTCGGCGAGGGACCGGCCCTGCGCGTCGAGGGTCTCGATGTGGGCGGCTGTCTTCATGATCTCCATGTGCCGGGATTCTGCCAGCCGACGGGACGGGTAGCGGATGGCCCTCGTCTCCGGCCGCCCGGAGGCCACCCGTCCCGTGGCGCCGGGCGATCCTCGGTCAACTCGGCTCGGGTGCCTTGGCGTTGCGGGCCGCGAAGCCGATCACCGCGGCACCGGCCGCGAGGACCGCTACGGTGGTGAGGGCGACCGGGAGCGAGAACCAGTCGGCGAGGAAGCCGATCGACGGGGGGCCGAGGAGCATGCCGCCGTAGCCGAGGGTGGAGGCGGTGGCGACACCGCTGGGGCCGGCCAGGGCTCCCGCGCGCGCCACGGCGACGGGGAAGATGTTGGCCAGGCCGAGGCCGGTCACGGCGAAGCCGAGGAGCGCGGCCCAGATGGTGGGGGCGAGGGCGCCCAGCAGCATTCCGGCGGCGGCGGTCGTGCCGCCTGCGACCAGGGTCCGGGTCTGGCCGAGGCGTTCGAGCAGGGCGGTGCCGGAGAGCCGGCCGAGGGTCATCGTCAGCGCGAAGAGGGAGTAGCCGGCGGCGGCGATGCCCGGGTGGGCGTCGAGGTCCTGCTCCAAGTGCAGCGCGCCCCAGTCGGCCAGGGCCCCTTCGCCGTACGCCGTGCAGAGCGCGATCACGCCGAACACGATCACGAGCTTGCGCGATCCGTTCCGGCCCTGTGATCCGTCATTTGCCTCGGATCCCTCTCCGCTCCGCGATCCTGCCCGGCCGTGTGATCGGGCGGCCGCGGCCTGGGGGACGGTTTCGGCCTCCGGCGGGGCCGGGGAGGGGTGCCGGAGCAGGACGGGGCCGGCGACGGCGGTGAGCAGCAGGCCGACGGCCGTCAGGGCGAACAGGTGCGTCGCGGGGGACAGGCCGCCGGCGACCAGGCCGCCGAGGCCCGCGCCGAGCATCCCGCCGAGGCTGAACGCGGCGTGGAAGCTGGGCATCACCGGGCGGCGCAGGGCGGCGACGAGGTCGACGGCCGCGCTGTTCATGGCGACGTTGATCCCGCCGTAGGCCGCGCCGAAGACGAGCAGGACAAGACCGAGGGCGAGCGGCGAGCCGGTCAGCGCGGGCAGCGCGATGGAGAGGGAGAGCAGCAGCGCCGTGACGACCGTGACGGCGTGGCTGCCGTAACGCCGGCAGAGGCGCCCGGTCAGCGTCATGGTCACCACGGCCCCGGCGGAGACGCCGAGCAGCGCGAGCCCGAGGTCGCTCGCGCTGGAGCCGGTCTGCTGCTTGATGGCCGGGATGCGGACCACCCAGCCGGCGAAGAGGAATCCGTCGAGGGCGAAGAAGAGGGTCAGGGCGGAGCGGAGGCGGGACAGGGAGTGGGCGGCGGTGTCTCCGCCGGGGCTCCCCGCTGCGGCCGTCCGTACTTTGTTTAGTAGCGGCACAAATGCAGGATAGGGGTCCGGCCGGGTGGTTTTCAACCGGCCTCCCGCCGGAAAACCAGTGGCCGGGATCACGGCGACGACGGGATGATCACCGGATGCCGTACGCCGTGGACCGCCTGCTCGCCGCCCTCGACCCCCTCCCGCACCACCGTCGACTGCGGCACCTGGCGCTCAGCGTCCCCGGCCTCGAAGCCGGCGGCGAGCTGGAGACCGTGCTCGACGAGCTGGACCGGCGAGGCCCGTACGAGCGGCGACTCGCCGCCCTCGCCGCGCTCGTCGGACGGCGCGAGACGTTCCTCGTCGCCCGGCTCACCGACCCCGACCCCGTGGTCGGCGGCTACGCCCTGCGCGCCGCCCGTACGCTCCCGGTCCCGGACGATGCCGTGGAGGCCGCCCACGAGGGCGCGTCGGCCGCGCTGCGCGCCCGCCTGGCCCGGCTCGTGCTCGCCGGCGGCCGCACGGCGCTCGCCGAACGGCTCGTACCGCGCCTACGCGCCACATGGGGCGACGCCGAAGCCGCGCGGCTGCTGCCCGCCTGCTCGGCACCGTTCGTCGCGGCGCTGCTTCCCGAGGTCGCCCACGCCGTCGAGCGGCCGGCCCGGCTGGCGCGGAGCCATCCGGACGCCTTCCTCGACCAGGCCGGGCGCGACCTCGCCGACCTGTACGACCGCTGGGAGCGCGACGGGTGGTGGCAGCGCAACGCCCACGGCCTGGCCGTCCTGGTGTGGCTCCGCCCGGACCGTGTCCTCGACCTGCTGGAGCGGTACGGGCCCGGCACGCTGCCGCACCCGATCTGGCAGCGGGTGGCCGGGCTGTTCGACGCCGACGCCGAACGCACCCTGCGATGGCTCCTCTCCCCGGACCGCGACCACCAGCGGTATCCCCAGCGGCTGTCGCCCGGCGCCGTGCGCGCGCTGGTGAGGGCCGAACCGCCGTCCCTGGGACGGTTCGCCCGCGCGTGGCTACGGCACCCACCGCACCTCGCCGCCCTGCTGAAGGCGATGCCCCTGGGACGCCGGGCCGCCTTCCTGGACTCCCTGAACGGGCGGCAGCCGTCGACCGGCTACGTCCCCGACGACCTGCTCGACGTCCTTCCCCGGGAGCGCCGGTGGGCCGAGGTCAGGCGCTGGCTCGCCGAGGCCGACGCGGAGGGCGGCTACTTCTGGTGGGACGTGCTGGAGACCGCCGCGTACGGGCCCTACGCCGAGGCGCGGCCCCGGATGCTGGACGCCCTCCGGCAACCCGACGCCGAGGACCGGGCCCGGGTGTGGCGGGAGCTGCTCGCCTGCGCCGGCCGGGACGGCGGCCCCGACGCGGTGACCGACGCCCTCGACCTCATGGGCCGGCTGCGCAACGAGCGCGACCCCGTACGCGCCGAAGCCCTGGACGCCCTGGCCGGACTGCCCCCGTCGGTGCTCCACGACCGGCACGTGCCGGGGCTCGACCGCGTCCTACGGGACGCGCTGGACGCCCGCGACGCCTCGGACGCCGGCCGCGGCGCCCTCTGCCGCCTGGCCTTCGGCCTGGTGGTGGCGTACGCGGACACCGACACGGGGAGGGCGGACGGCCGCGGGGGCGCCGGCCCGGCTCCCCGTACGGCCGATGCGGGGCGACAGTCCGGCGGTCCCGGGTCCGTCGACCGTCGGACCGACCGGACGACGGAGCCGGTGGGCGGCGGAAACAGCGGCGGAAACGTGAGCGCGAGCGGAACCGCCTCCGGTACGCCCGCCACGGCGGAGGAACGCCCTTCCGCGCAGGCCGGTGACGGCACGTCCCCCGACCGGCCCGCCCCCGTGTCCGGTCGGCCCGCCCTGGCCGCCTGGGCGCTCGCCGCCCTGCCCCTGATCACCGGCGACACCGGCACGCTGGTGTTCGGCCCCCTCGGCGCCACGCTCCGCAGGGGCCAGGAACACCAGGTCTTCGCCGCGGTGCGGCCGTGGCTGGAGACGGCCGCCGACAAGGGCGACCACGCACCCCTCCTCGGTCTCGCCGCCGCGCTCGGCCGGCGGGCCCACGACATCCCCGGTCTCCAGGATCTCCTGGAGAGCGCCCTCCGCTCCGGGAGCGACGAGGCCGCCGCCACCGCGGCCCGACACTGGCTGGCGGATCCGCGCACGCGCGAGGCGCGAGTGAGCCGAATCCTGGAACGGGAGCCTTCGGCCGCCGTCCTTCCCGCCGTACGGGAGGTGGTGGCCCGACGGCGGACCGACCTGCTCGACGCGCTGCTGGCCGAGGAACCGCCGTACGGACGCTTCCTGCCGCGCGGCGCCGACCGCCCGCTGCCCGACGTGGCGTACGCCGACCGCTGGCTGCCGCGCCAGCAGGAGGCGGCGGCCCGGGTGGCGCGGGCGGCGGTCGCGGACACGTCCCGGCCCCTGAGGGAGCGGGCCGCCGCCCTGCTCGCCGCCGGAGCCCTGCCCGGCGGCCACGGCCGGGAGGTGGTCGACGCGTATCTGGACGCACCGGAGGTGGTGCTCGCGGAGGCCGCCCTCGTCGCCGCCGTCCGACCGGACCGGCCCGCCGAATCGCTGCGGATCCTGCTGGACCACGCGGGCGGCGACCGGGCGCGGGTGGCCGTCCACGCCGTGGGCAAGGCCGCCGCGCACAGCGCGCCGGAACCGCTCGCCGAAGAGCTGGCCGCCGTTCTGGCACCGGGAAGCGACGCCAAGGTCACCAGCCGCAAGGAGGCCGTCCGGCTGGCCGCACGGTTCCTCCCCACGGCCCGGGCCGCCGCGCTGCTGGCCGCCGCGTTCCGCGCCCCCGGCGGGCACCCCGACGTGCGGGCGGTGATCGTCCGGGCCGCACCCGGGCTGCTCGGCGAGCCCGGCACCTGGGAGGTGCTGGAGGAGGCCGCGCGCGACGCGCCCCCGGTGCGGATGGCGCTCGTCGAGACCCTTCCCCGGGCCCTGCCGGCCGCGTACCGCGCGCGGTACGGGCGGCTCGTCGTCGACCTGTCCGCCGCGGACGACCCCGACGTCCGCGCGGCGGCGAACCGGGCCCTTCCGCGATGGGCGGCCTCCACGCCCGACGTGCTCACCGTCCTCCGCGACCGGGTGACCGACCTCGCCGCGGGCGGCGTCTGGCGGACACACTCCACCGCGCTCGCCGACCTCGCCGGCTCCGGTGCGCCGCACCCCGTGGGCGGGGCGGCGGAAGGCGGCCTGCTGCACACCACCGTCACCACGCTCCTCGCCGGGGTCCGCCGCGAGCAGGAGGACGGCTACGAGGACCCGCACGGCCGGGACCTCCCGGCCCGCCGGCGACTCCGGTCGCTGGCGGAATCGCTGCGGGCGGCCACCTCCTCCCGCCACGTGCCGCGTGCGGTGGCCGACCTGCTGGCGGGCGAGCCCGGCCTGGCGGCCGTCCGCGCGCGCCTGCTCGTCTCCCTCGTCGCGTTCGACCAGGACGCCCCCGGGCTCTCCGCGCAGCTGGGCGAGCTGGCCGACACGGTCCGGCACAGCCGGGTGGCCGCCGCCACCGTCGCCCGGAGCCTGGACTCCCGCGCCTCCATGGCCGTCGACGGCCTGGAGGACACCTCGGCCGTACGCACCGCCCTGCTGGGCGCCGCCACGGGCGGCGACACGATCGACGGCCTGCTCGCCGTCGGCGTGGTGTCGGGCATGGGCGCCCGACTGAGCTGGCCCGCGGAGTGGCGTGACCTGCTGCGGACCCTGCGCCGCCACGCGGACCCGGACGTACGCGAGGCGGCGCTGGAGGTGACGGAGTACGAGGAGTGACCCCGGGTCCGGGGGTGGGGGACGGGACGCACTGGTCGCGGGCGGCGGGTCGCTCTGGTCCCGGGAGGTGGCAGCGTACGGCGGGCGGCCTCGGCCAGGGACGGATGGCCTCGGCCAGGGACGGGCGGCGGGCGCCCGCTGGTCCGGGGAGGCGGCGCGGGAGGTGACGGAGTACGGCGGGCTACGCGCACCCGCTGCTCCGTGCGGGCGGATCCGGGCGGCTCCGTCGCCGAGCCGATCGTCCTCGGGAGAGGGCGAGCGAGGGGAGGCCGCCGGCGTCCCGGAGGGCGCCTTGTGCGGTGCGGGCCACCGCCCTGCCGTCCCGTAGGGCGCCCGTGGCGCGCGCCCAAGCTCTCCCCTACGAACCCTTAGCGGGGCGGTCGAGCGAGGTCCGCACCAGGGCCGACGCCAGGGCCGGGAGGTCCTTGCCCGGAACCAGCTCCGCCAGGGCCGCACGGTCGGCGGGAAGGCCGGCCCGGCGGGCGCCTTCCAGAGCGCGCTCGTCCAGATAGGGGCCGACGTCCGGCCACACCCCCTGCACCTCCCGCAGGAAGATGTCCGCGCCCGCCGGACCGATCCCCGGCATCTCGCGCAGCGCCGCTCCCAGCGCGTCCACGTCCCCGTCCGCCGCGGCCCGCATCCGGCGCAGATCGCCGCCGTACTTCTCCAGGAGCAGCTCGGCCTCCTCGCCGAGCTGTGTCGCGGTCCGCTCGTCGTACCGCCGGTAGCCGCCCTCGCCGAGGGCGTCCACCCGCTCCTGCCAGCTCGCGTCGCGCATCGCCCGCGGGCTGCGCATCCCCGCCTCGAACAGGGCCCGGGCCGCCGCCACCGCCGTGGCCGCCCGGATCCTGGCGCTCAGCAGATGAGCCAGCACGAGCAGTTGGTACAGCGGCTGCGGCGTGTCCTTCAGTCGGATTCCGGCCTCTTCGGCGTACGTCCGCCCGGCCTCGTCCGCCACCAGCGCCCGCGCCCGCGCACTCGCCTCGGAGCGTGCCATGACACCTCCCGCGCACCTCGTGTTTCCGCCGCGCCGCTACCCCCTCGGCCCCCGCCGAAACCGGGGCTCTCCCCGATCATGGGAGACTCGCCCCCATGAACGGCAAGGCGACGACGACCAAGACACGTCTGGACAGGGGGCGCGGAGCGCTCGGACCCGCACTCGAACTGGTGCACACGGGCCGCGCGCCCACCCGCGCCGTCCTCACCGCCGAGCTGGGCGTCACCCGCGCCACCGCCGGAGCCGTCGCCGCCGAGCTGGAGGCACTGGGGCTCATCCGGGTCGACTCGAACCCCGGCGCGGCCGCCGGTTCCCAGGGCCGCCCCTCGCACCGCCTCGCCGTCGCCGACCAGGGCCCCGTCGCCCTCGCCGCCCAGGTCCACTCCGACGGCTTCCGGGCCGCGCTGGTCGCCCTCGGCGGCACCATCGTCGCCACCGCCCCCGGCTGTGTCACCGTCTCCGCCGACCCCGCCCAGGTGCTCGGCGCCGTCGTCGACGCGGGCGCCGCGCTCCTCCGCGAGACCGGCCGGCGCTGCGTGGGGGCCGGGCTTGCCGCGCCCTCCGCCGTCGCCGAACCGGAGGGTACGGCGCTCAACCCGCTCCACCTCGCCTGGCCGGCCGGCGCTCCGGTACGGGAGATCTTCGCCGAACGCGTCCGCGCCGCCGGCATCGAGGGCCCCGCCTTCACCGGCAACGACGTCAACCTCGCCGCCCTCGCCGAGCACCGCCACGGCGCCGGGCGGGGCGCCAAGGACCTGCTGTGCGTGGCCACCGGTCACCGGGGCGTCGGCGGCGCCCTCGTCCTGGACGGCCGGTTGCACACGGGCAGCTCCGGCCTGGCCCTCGAAGTCGGCCACCTCACCGTCAACCCCGAGGGCCGCCCCTGCCACTGCGGCAGCCGGGGCTGCCTGGACGTCGAGACCGACCCGCTCGCCTTCCTCACGGTCGCCGGTCGCGCGCCCGGGCCGGAGGTGTCGCTGCTTCAACAGGCGCGCGACCTGCTGCGTACCAGGCCGGACGACCCGGGGGTTCGGGCCGCGACCGAGGAGCTGATCGACCGTCTGGGGCTCGGCCTGGCCGGGCTGGTGAACATCCTCAACCCCGACCGGATCATCCTCGGCGGCCTGCACCGCGAGCTGCTCGACGCCGACCCCAACCGGCTCCGTGCGGTCGTCGCGGACCGCAGCCTGTGGGGGCGCAGCGGCGGCGTGCCGATCCTGCCGTGCACGCTGGACCACAACAGCCTGGTCGGCGCGGCGGAGCTGGCCTGGCAGCCGGTCCTCGACGACCCGCTGGCCGCCCTCGGCCGACCGGTGGCCTAGAGGGCGGCGTCCTACGCCCCGGTCTGCCGGGCACGCGGATCCCGAAGCCCGCGCCGCCCCGACCGGGGGTGCGTGCGCCCGGGGTCTCGTGCGGCCCGTGCCCCGGCGCTCCGCCGCGGACGGAAATGGAGGGGCGGACCCCCGGTCCGCGCACTAACCTCCCCGCCATGACCGCGAATGATCTTCCGCCCCGTCTCGGCGACCTCACCTTCCACGGCCCGCTCTCCGAGGCCCGGGCGACCCGCCTCATCGAGCGGCTCGCGGCCCCCGCGCCCGCCACCGTCCTCGACATCGGCTGCGGCTGGGGCGAACTCCTGATGCGCGTCCTGGAAGCCGCGCCCGGCGCCACCGGTGTCGGACTCGACATCAACGGGGAGGACCTGGCCAGGGGCCGTGTCCTCGCCGGGGAACGCGGACTCGCCGACCGGGTGGAGTTCGTCGAGGAGTCGGCGCTCGGCACCACGCGCGGGCCCGTCGACGCGATCCTGTGCCTCGGTTCGAGCCAGGCCCTCTGCGACCCCGACCAGCCGCACGACCCGGCCGCGGCCTTGCGTGAACTGCGACGCCTGGTCACGCCGGGCGGGCGGGTCGTGCTCGGCGAGGGCTTCTGGGAGCGTACGCCGACGGCGGAGCAGCTCGCCGGGATGTGGCCGGACGCGCGGACCGACGACCACCTGTCGCTCGGCGGGCTGGTGGACCTGGCGATCGAGGCGGGCTTCCGGCCCGCCTGGATCGAGACGGCGAGCCGCGAGGAGTGGGAGGAGTTCGAGTCGGGCTACCGCCACGCCACCGAACTCTGGCTGGCCGCCCACCCGGACCACCCCCTCGCCGCCGAGGCCCGCACCCGCGTGGACCGCCAGCGCTCGGCCTGGCTGAACGGCTACCGCGAGGTCCTCGGCATCGCGTACCTGACCCTCGTCCCGGTCGCCTAGGGGGTGTCTTGTCGATCAAGCCGGATCGACAAGACACCCCCTAGGGCGCGTTCGGAACGTAGCCCGGTCCGCCCGAAGACCGAACTGGGCCCGCGCGGCCCGTCGCCGTCACGAGGTCATGGCTTCCAGCTGCCGGCGCGTGGCCGGACCGTAGACCCCGGGGGCGTCGTCGACGATGCCGTGGTCCGCCTGGAAGCGCTGCACCGCGTCGTACAGATGGCGGTTGAAGTGATCCCGTTGCGGAAAGGGCCACCGGCCCAACCGGCCGAGCCGACCCTGCAGTTCGGCGACCTCGGGTCCCCGGTCGTGCCGGCGCAGCGTCGGCCCCTCGGTGGGGGTCGCCGGTGCGGGGGTCGTCGCCGTGGCCGCCGGGCTGCCCTGGGCGGGTCCGGGAAGCGGTGTGCGGCTCGTGCCCGGGGAGGTGCCGGGAAGCGAGGGCGAAGCCGAAGTGGACGTGCCGGCGCCGGCGCGTGCGTTCGCCGATGTGGTCGGTTCGGGGCCGGTGGGGGACGCGCTGCTCCGGTCCGGTGAGGGTGATGCGGTCCCGTCTTCCTCCCCGTCCACCACTTCGAGCCGGCTCGCGGGCGGGTTCCCCGTCATCTCGACGGTGTCGGAGCCCCGGGTGAACGCGTACGCCCCCACGATCGCGGCGGAGCCGGCCAGGGCGGCCAGCGCGGCGGTGAGGGGGAGGGCCCGGCGCCGCTTCCGGGGGCCGGCCGCTGCGCGGTGTGACGCCCTGGTCCCGGCCGTGCGCGGCACGGGACGGTCCGGGTCGGCCGGCCGGGGAGTGTCGTCCGTGATCCGGGACGTCACCCAGGTTGCGGTCGTAGCGGCCGGAGCGTCGACCGGCACGGGTTCGTGGAGACCGACGTACGGCCGGATCCACTCCTGGCCGAACTCCCCGACGGTGCCCTCGCCCTGGCGCGTCACGGCCGCGTCGCGTGCGGAGGCGCAGACACACGGAGGGCGGCCACCGCACTGCGGGCAGGGATGCGTGCTCACTGAACTCCTGTCGGCTGTTCCAGGACACGCTTCACGCGCTGCCTTCGCGCGACGCGCGCGGGCCGGGAGACGCGGGACTCCGCATCGGGCCCCGCACCACCCGCACCGCAAGGGTGCGGGCCGGGTGGCGTGTTCCGCGTGGAGGGTGAGAATACCTGTGTGATCGTGTGGCAAACCAGCGAAGTCGCGGCGTACTTGGTAACGATCTGCTAAGCGGCCCGCCGTCAGTCGCCCCGTGCGGGCGGTGAAGCGGGGCGCGTCGCGCGGATCAGCCACAGGGTGGCCGCGAGGCAGAGGGCCGAGACGAAGCCCAGCAGGAGCGGCACCGCGCGGACGCCCGACCACTCGATGGCCTTGCCGAGGACGGGCCCGGCGGCGACGCCGCCCACCATGGACGCGGCGATCACCAGCGCGCCGGCCCTCGCGGCCTGGGGCGCCGCCCGGTTCAGCCACGGCAACGCCGTGGGGAAGATCGGGGCGATGAAGAGACCGACTCCCGCGTAGGCGTAGGGAGCCGCACCCGGGATCGCGGCGAGCAGCAGGCAGAGGGTCATCCCGGCACAGGAGACGGTGATGATCGTCTGTGCGGAGACCTTCAGGGCCAGTGGCGCCACGAGGAAACGCCCCACCGTCATCATCAGCCAGTACACCGAGGTGGCGGTGGCGGCGAATCCGGCGCTGTAGCCGACGGTCTCCAGATGGGTGGGCTCCCAGCCGCCCACTCCCGCTTCGATGCCCACGTGCAGGACGTACAGCGCGACGAACACGGTCAGGAGCGTGACCAGGCTGCGGGTGCGGACCGCCGTGCGCGGCGACGCCGCGGAGGGCGCCTCCGGGGGCGGTGGCGTGTCGCGGACCCCCTTCAGACACAGCAGCAACGGCAGGTTGAGGACGGCGAAGACGAGGAAGACGGCGGGGTACCGGTCCGCGCCCGCGGCGGCGATCACGGCCGGGCCGAGGATCGCGCCGACGCCGAAATGCGCGTTGAGGATGTTCAGCATGGCCGTCGACCGGTGGCCGAAGCCGGTGGCGAAGAGCTGGTTCAGTCCGTAGTCCACGCCGCCGAAACCGAGCCCCGCCAGGAGCGCGGCCACGAGGGCGAAGGGCCAGTCGGGGGCGAGGGCGAAGCCGACCGCGCCCAGGCCCATGAGGAGGTAGGAGCCGCCCAGGAGGGCCCGGTTGCCGATGCGGCCGTAGAGGCGGTCGAAGACCAGGACGCCCGCGACGCCGCCGACGAAGTGGGCGCTCAGCCCCAGACCGGCGGCGGACGGCGAGAGGGCGTACTCGTCACGGAAGGCCGGGATGGCCGGACCGTACAGGGCCTGCAGGGCGCCGATCAGGACGAAGCCCAGGCAGGAGGCGACGACCGCCGCACCGGTGAAGGCGCGGGGGCCGCCGTCGGCCGGGCTCGTGGACGGGCCGGCGTGTGTGGCGCTGTCGGTCACGCGGACTCCAGGTGTCGGCGCACGATTTCGTGGGCGAAGGCCATGATCGTTCCCTGGGGGCTGATGCCGGTCGCCCCGGGCAGCACACCGGCGTCGCACACGTGCAGATGGGCGAAGCCGTGCGGACGGCCGTGGTCATCGCAGACGCCGCCGCGTTCCGGACGGGCCATGCGGCAGCCGGCCATGCCGTGGACGGACACCAGCTCCCAGTCGGCGGGGCGCACCCGTTCCGCGTACGCCTCGACGTCGTCCCCGGTGCGCAGGACGCCGGCGGCGCCGGTGGGCGGGACCAGCTCGGTGGCCCCGGCCGCCAGGAGCAGGCGGGCGGTGCGGCGGAACGCGAGCCGCAGCGCGTGGTGGTCGGCCTTCGTCATCCGGTGCCGGAGGAACGTCATGCCGCCGGCGCCCGTGGACATCGCCACCGTGCCCTGCAGACGTACCTGTGTGGTGTACGTGGCCAGGTGGGCCTGTGCGTCGAGATAGGCGCCGACCGTACGGGGGTCCCGGCCGGCGAGCGCGGCGCCGAGGCTTCCCGCCGTCTGGTTGGAGGGCATGATCAGGATGCCCAGGTCGGAGAACTCCTGGACCTGCGCGGTGAAGATCGTGCCCTTGTGGGAGTCGACCGGCTCCGGGAACCGGGCGATGGTGCGCAGGTTGACGTGCAGGGCCATGTCCCGCCCGGCCCGCCGTCGGTGGATGCCGCTGCGGCGGAGCAGCGCGGGTGAGCCGGTGGCGCCCGCGGCGAGGAAGACCGTACGGGGCCGGTAGCGCAGGCGCTGTCCGTCCGGTCCGGTCGCCTCGACGGTCCGCACCACGCCGCGTTCGTGGACGAGACGGTCCACGCGCGTGTGGGGGCGGACGACGGCGCCCAGCGCCTGCGCGCGCGGGAGGTAGGACTCGGCCATGCTCTGCTTCGCCCCACTGGGGCAACCGGTCGCGCACTGGTTGCGGTGCAGGCATCCGGTCACGACCCGCTGGGGGTGCTGCCAGCGCCATCCCTCGGACGACGCGGCCTCGGCCAGGAGACGGGAGTCGGCGTTGCCGTCCCCGTGCTCCTGGACGGTCATGCCCAACCGGCCGCTGATCTCCGCGAAGTGCCCGCCCAGGGACGGCGCGCGGTACCCCCCGTAACCGGACCATGCGGCCCAGCGGTCGAGCAGGGCCGCCGAAGGCTCCCAGAACAGACCGCCGTTGACGACCGTGGTCCCGCCGACGCAGCGCCCCTCCGCGAAGGCGATCGGCGGTGCTCCGAAGACGGGGGTGGCTCCGCCGTTGCGGTACAGGCGCCGCATGGAAGCGGCCGGGGACGTGGCGGCCAGCTCCCGGGTGGTGACGCGCGGCCCTTCTTCGAGGACCGTCACCGACCGTCCGGCCAGGGCCAGTTCGAGCGCGGCGACGCTTCCTCCGGCGCCGGATCCGATCACCAGCGCGTCGCAGGCGATCTCGGTCACGGCCTCGGGGCGGGAGAACGGCTTGGTCACGGCGTGTCCCCCGTCCGCTGGAGGGGAACGCCGCCGTCGAGGGCGCCGTACAGCGCGAGAGCGGTGGTCGCTCGCAGGATCTGGGCGTATCCGGGGGTGCGTCGCAGGCGTGTCATGCCCTGGCGGACGACGTCCGGTGGCGCGTCCTGGGGCCGTCGGCGCGTGACGGCGTAGAAGGCGAAGGGGAACGCGCGCAGGGCCAGGGCCACCGCGTGCCGGTAGGCGGCCGGCATCCGGGCCAGGGTGTGGCGGGTGTGCAGGACCGCGAGGGCGCGCGCCTGCTCCGGCCGCAGCACGTCGTACTCCGCGGCCCAGCAGGCGGGCAGGCCGGAGGCGGTCAGGACGTCGGTGGGGCTCACGTGCCGACCTTCTCCTTGAGCAGTGCGGCGACCAGTCGGGTCGCCCCTTGGCCGAGCACGTCGTCGAGGGCCCGGAGGAACATGTCCGCCTCGTCGTCGGCGGTCACCAGCGGCGGGGACACGACCAGGGCGATGGAACGGTTGGACCCGAAGAAGGTCAGGATGTCGTGATCGCGGTAGAGGGCGCCGACGACGGCGCCCGTCAGCAGCTTCTCCATCACCTGCGGGTCCCGGGCCAGGGAGGTGGGCAGGGCGGAACGCAGCCGGTCGGGGATCGTGAGACCGGGATCGAGGAAGACGCCGTGCAGGGCGCCCAGGCCGTTGACTCGCTGCACCAGCTTGGGGTGGCGCGTGGCGATGTCCCGCAGGCCCGTGCCCAGTCGCCGTCCCAGGGCGCGGGCGCGGCCGGGAAAGTCCTCCTCCACGGCGACGTTGACGGCCTCCAGCGCGGTGGCCGTCTCCTCGCCGAATCCGTAGTACGTGGTGCTGTGCAGGGTGGCGTCGGAGAGGTTGTCGTAGGCGGCCCGGAAGATCGGCTCCCGGGTGATGTAGCCCGAGATGGAGGCCTTGCCGCCGCCGAAGGACTTCGACGTGGTCACGATGTCGGGGACGAGGCCGGGGTGGTGCATGAAGTGGAAGAGCTCCCCGGTCTTGCCCCACCCGGTGTAGACCTCGTCGAAGACGAGCACGATGTCGCGCTCGGTGCACAGCCGCCGCACCTCGTGGAGGAACTTCGGCGAGCACGCGCGCAGGCTGGAGGCGCTGAACGGCTCGATGACCACCGCGTAGACGTCGGAGTCCCCGTCGCTGCCGGTGTGCCGCTCCAGGGCGAGCCGGAAGGACTTCAGGTCGTCGTAGCGGAAGGAGTCGGCGCCGGGGATCCGCGGGTAGGGGAAGTGGATCTCGGGGGAGGCGGTGAGCGTGCCCGCGCCCAGGAGCTTGCCGTGGAAGGAGATGTCGGTGTGCAGGATCGTGCCCCGCCGGCCGCGGTGGTACTTGTACGCCAGCTTCACGGCCCCTTCGACCGCCTCCGCCCCGGAGTTGGGGAAGTAGCTGACATCGAGGTCGCCCGGGAGCAGCTCGGCCAGGTTGTGGCTGAGGGCAGCGACATACGGCGAGAGGTAGTTCTTGTGCACCTCCATCCGGCGGGCGTCCTGGAAGCGGCGTCGGGCGGCGAGGACACGGGGGTGGTTGTGGCCGTGGTTGAGCACGCCCACCCCGCCGGTGAAGTCCAGGACGCGGCGTCCGTCCCGGAGGTGGATCCACGCGCCCTGGGCGTGGTCGACGAGGTCGCGCCCGAAGCCGAAGGAGCCGATGAGGGAGACCTGGCTGCGGCTGACGTACCTGCGGTACATGTCGTGCACCTGTTCGGTGGTCATGCTGTCGCAGTCGTCCAGCGTGAGGAGTTCAGACATCGGCGCTCCGGGAGGCGTCGGAAGGGGAAGGGACGAGCGACGCGGCGCGGTCGCCGATGAGCTGCCCGGCCCTGCGCCCGTCGCGGACGGCGTAGTTGGTGCCCCGGTCCTCGGGGAAGACCTGGGCCATGCCCGCGAGATAGAGGCCGGGAACAGCCGATTCCACCGACGGCATCACGCGGCTGTAGTGGGGTGTGATCACCGGCTGGGCGTACGCGGCACGCCAGACGTGGTAGCGCTGGACCCACTCGCGGCGGAAGTCCGGGAACATGCGCTGGATGTACGGCAGGCTGTGGTCGAAGACCTCTTCGTCGCTCATGCGGTACAGCTCGGCGTCGGTCGGCAGGTACTTCGACAGGTAGACGACGTGCCTGCCCTCGTAGCGTTCGGGCCGGTCGAGATTGGTGTGCTCGATGACGCCCACGTAGGGGAAGTCGGGGTCGTTGACGTTCAGCCAGTACGTGTCGGACAGCCTCCGGTCGTTCTCCAGCACCAGGCAGACGTTGCCGAGGTAGTCCACGGCGTCCCAGGCACGGCGGGTCTCCGGCACGGCCGGGTGCTCCGCCCCGTCGTGCCGGAGCAGACCCGCCGCGATCTGCGGCGCCGCGGTGACGAGGACCTGCCGGGCGGGGTGGAAGCCCTGGGCGGTGGCGACGCCCGTGACCCCCCGCTCGTCCGCGTGGACGGCCTCGACGGCCTGTCCGGTGACGACCTCCACGCCCAGCAGTTCGAGCCGCTCGTGCAGTGCGGTCAGCAGGGCCTCGCAGCCGCCCTTGATGTAATAGAGCGTCTCGCGGCCGGACTTGGTGCGGCTGCCGCCGCGCAGGTGGAGCTTGGTCCACATCCAGGTGGCGCCGACCTGGTCGGCGTACCTGCCGAACTTCCCCTCCAGCAACGGGCGCCAGACCACGTCGTACACCCGACGTCCGCCGAGGGAGATCAGCCACTCACGGGCGGTCCGCGCCTCCAGCTCGCGCCAGTGGCGGACGCGCCGGGCGCGCAGCGCGAGGAGGCCGAGGCGGAGCCGGTCCGCGAGGGGCAGCGGGGCGAACCGCAGAAGGTCCAGCGGGGCCGAGAGGCGGTAGACCGAGTTGGCGAAGTAGACGCCGGTGCGGGTCTCGTGCGCCTCGACGAGGTGGGAGATGTCCAACTGCTCGCACAGGCGGAGCATCTCGCTGTCCGAGGCGAACCAGTGGTGGTAGAAGCGTTCCAGCCTGGTGGTGCCGACGGCGAAGCTCGCGGCCAGGCCCCCGATGGAGTCCTCGCTCTCGATGATGCGGCAGCGCATGCCAAGCGCGGCCAGTTCCAGAGCCGCCGACAGGCCGGTGAAGCCCGCGCCGACGATGACGACGTCCACGGGGGCCGGCGAGGGGTCGCCGGGCTGTTCCGTACGGGTGTTCATCGTGCGCAGCCCTCCACGACTGGGACCGGGTAGGAAGTACGGGCGAACTGTTCCTCGATGACGTAGTCGGGACGGTTCTGCACCTGCCGGAGCACGGCGTGCAGGTACTCGCCGAGCACCCCGAGGGCGAGCGCCTGGGCGGCGAAACCGCAGGAACGCGTCAGCGGTCCCGGATCCCGGCGGACGGAGGACAGGGCGAGGCCGCCGGCGAGGGCGGAGACACCCGCGTAACTGGTCATCCGCAGCGGTGCGACGGAGCCCGCGAGCATGCCGCGCCGGGACAGGGCGAGCATCTTGCGGAGGGTGTACTTCGACTCCCCGGCGAACCGGGGGTCCCGGTCGTACGAGATGCTCGTCTCCGGGTGGCCGAACCAGCTGATGGCGCCGCGCAGGAACAGGTTCCTGTCGTCGAGGTCGGCCAGGCCGCGCACCACCGCGCGGTCCAGCAGGCGGAAGTCGCCCGTGTCGAGGGCGAGCGGGTGGTCCGACACCGCGTTGAGGAGCCGGTAGAAGGCGTAGGCGCTGGCCTTCTTGAAGGTCGTCTCGCCCGCGCGCCGACGGCGCCTGGCGGAGACCACCGCCCACCCCTCCCGCCAGAGGTCGACCATCTCCGGTATGAGTTCGGGCGGGTCCTGCAGGTCCGCGTCGATGACGACCACCGCGTCGCCACCGGCGGACCGCAGGCCTGCGAGGCACGCCGACTGGTGCCCGAAGTTCCGGCTCAGCCTGATCGCGCGGACACGCTCGTCTTGCCGTGCGAGCGACAGCAGGGTCTTCCAGGTGTCGTCCGCGCTGCCGTCGTCGACATAGACGATCTCGGTGCGGCGGACGTCGAGTGTGCGCAGCGCGGCGTTCAGCCGTGCGTGCGTGTGCGGAAGCACGTCGGCTTCGTTGAAGCAGGGGACGACGATGCTGATCATCGGGTCATCGATTAATCGATTGTTGCCTTGCACCCCGTTACCTCTCACATGGTTCAGAAATGAGCCACTTGCAGAGAATGTGCGACGAACATCAGCATTCAACAAGAACAAACAAGAAGCAACACGCTTCCTGGCCAAGGTCGGTGGCGGAAAGAAGTGCGAGGGGCGTGGCCGGAACTGCGGGCCGGGCGGGGTGCTGTCGACGGGGTGCGGCACGGCGAAGGGCCGGCCTCCGGGCGCTGTGTCGCCGCGGAAGCCGGCCCCGGGGTTCGCGCCTGGTGGGGAGGCGCGCCGGTCCCGGTCGGTCAGACCGTCGACCGGTTCCACTTCTGGTTGTCGCCGCTGTTGCAGGTCCACTGCTGGAGGGTGGCGCCGTTCCAGGTGCCCCACTCGGAGACGTCGAGGCACTTCTCGCTGTGCCGCGCGACGAGATGGACGTAGTCGCTGGTGTCGGAGGTCTCGACCTTCCACTGCTGGGACGCCGCGCCGTCGCAGGCGTTCTGCACCGCCTGCGCGCCGTCCGTGGTGGAGGCGTCGCTCACGTCCAGACACTTCCCGCTGTGGCGGGCCACGACCTGGACGAAGCCGTCGCCCACGTCCTTGAGCCAGAAGTGCTGGTTCACCTCACCCCCGCAGTTCCACTGGCTGAAAAGGGTCGCGTCCTCGGTCTCGAAGCCCGTGACGTCGGCGCACTTGCCGCTGTTGCGGGCCGCCAGGGCCTCCCAGGCCACGTCCAGGCCGGTCACGGTGCCCGCGGCGGTGTCGATGGTCAGCTCGGGGGAGTAACCCATGGTCATGGTGGTGCTGGTGGGGAACTCGAGCGGCAGCCACACGTACGCCGACTCGTTGACCTTGCCTCCCCACGCGCCGGCCCAGCGGTCGCCCATGTACAGGTAGCTGGTGCCCTCCGTGCCCTGGACCGGCAGCACGTAGGTGGTCTGGCTGCGGTACGTCGTGGAGTCGCCGATGTCCTTGAGGTCGCTCCATTCGCCGGTGATGCCGGTGGCGGTGGCGTATTTCTGCTGGTTGGGCGGCCAGCCGGTGGCGCCGGAGGTGAGCAGGAAGTAGACGCCGTCGCGCTTGAACAGGGCGGGCGCCTCGCGCGACTGCCCGGCCCAGAGCTTCTGGACCTGCGCGTCGATCTGCGTGTAGTCGGCGGTGAGGCGGTAGATGTGCAGGTCGGCGTTCTCGTTGGCCGCGGAGATCATGTAGCCGGTGCCGTCGGTGTCGACGAAGGCGGTGATGTCACGGGACATGTGGCCGAGCGGCCGGAAACTGCCCTTCCAGGTGTAGTCGCCGTCGACGGTGTCGGACACGGCCACGGCGGCGCGCGCCTCGGAGTAGTCGGAGGCGCTGCCCTCCTTGTGCATCCACATCACGAACTGGCCGGTCGACTTGTTGTAGATGACCTTCGGCCGCTCGATGTTGGCGCCCGCCAGCTCCGGGTCGCTCTCCGCGGTCAGGACGTTGTTGCGGAACTCCCATGTCTTCAGGTCGGTGGAGCGGTACACCGAGACGTACCGGAAGCTGTTGTCGCTGTTCCGGTTCTCGCCGAACCAGTAGTAGTGGTTCTCCACCTTGATCACACCGCCGCCGTGGGCGTTCACGGGCTCGCCGTTCGGGTCGGTGAACTGCGTCCCGTTGGCGATGGCGGCCGGGACGGCCTGGGCGGTGCCCGTGGTGGTCAGCAGGGAGAGGAGAAGGGCGGCCACGGCGGAGACGATGACCGCCGTTGTCGATGTCGTACGTCGCATGCGCGATACCTCGGATGTGGGTCGTCGGTCGCGGCGCCCCGCGTCGGGGGGCGCGGACGGACCGGCTCCGGTGGGGGGAAAGAGGGGATGTGGGGGTCGATGCGGGCAGGGGCGCTCCCGGCCCGACGTTATGTTTACGTAAACACGAGGTTTCCCGGAAAGTTTGCGAGAACTCCCCAGTGCTGTCAAGGAGTTGATCGCAGGTTTCGAACTGTCGGCCGGGGGGATCTGGTTACGTAAACATGACGGCGGGAGGAGCGGCGAGGAACGCCCGCGTCACTCCCGGAGCGGGCCGCCGAGGAAGCCCCGCTCGGGAGCCGAGAGATGGAGGACCCGGAAGCGGTCGACGTCCGCGTCGGCGGGCACCTCGGGGCTGTCGGCGGCCCACAGCGTGAGGTGCAACAGCTCCCAGTGGCGCGGGTCCACGGCCAGTGCGCTCGCCACGGCGCCGGCGGCCTCCGCTTCGCGGGCGTGCCGGGCGAGCGCCTCCGCGACGGCCTGGGCCGGTGGCGTGTGGGCCGGTACCGGAATCTTGCGGCGCGTGGCGATCCGGGGCGCCGCCGTGGACGCCGGCCCCTCCGTGTACGCGAGGCCCGTCCAGTGCTGCACCACCGGCCGACCGAAGTCGTTCACGATGCCCTGGAAACCCGGGCCCCACAGAAAGGAGTTCATGCCCTCGGGGCTGGTCCAGAGATAGAACGGCGCGTACTGGTTCACCGGCGACCCGTCCTCCCGCTCCCGCACCAGATACGCCTTGATCCCGAGCCCGCGGAAGTCGTCCAGGAGGGGTCCCTTCGTGGCCACCCGCTCGTGGATGATCCCCATGTCGTAGTCGGCGGGCAGGGTGATCTCGTACTGCATGGCGTGCATCGCACGGCCTCCGGTTTTCTCAAGCGAACGCGACTTTGACTGCGACTTCGACTGCGAGGCGGCTGCGACTCCGCGGCGGCCGTGACCGTGGCTGCGACCGACGACGCGGAGGGGTGGCGGCGCGTCAGGCGGTGCGGGGCGTGAGCAGGGTGAGCAGGCCGCGCACGGCCGTGTCGAAGGCCGCGGGGGAGCCCGACGCCCGGGCCAGTACGTATCCGCCCTGCACGGTGGCGACGATCGTCGCCGCCAGCGCGGCCGGATCCGCGGGTCCCGCCAACTCGCCCTTCTCCAGGCCCTCGCGCACGATCCCGGCCAGCCGGGCGCGCAGCCAGTCCAGGGTCTCGTCGACCGGGGCGCGCAGGACCTCGTCGGACATGACGTCCGGGTCCATGGTCAGCCGGCCGACCGGGCAGCCCCGCAACACGTCGCGCTCGCGCAGGAGGTAGGCCTCCAGGCGCGCGTACGCCGGCCCGTCGCCGCCCAGCACGGCCTCCGCCTGCTCCCGCAGCTCCTCGGCGGTCCGCCGGATCGCCGCCAGCGCCAGGTCGGGCTTCCCCGCGAAGTGGTGGTACATGCTGCCTTGCCCGGCCCCAGCGGCCTGTTGGATCGCCTTGGGGCTGGTGCCGACGTAACCGCGCTCCCACAGGAGTGCGCGGGTGGCCTCGATCAAGCGCTCGGACGTATTCATGGCGGACGTACTCATGGCAGGAGTGTACATACCAGTAGGTACAGAGAGAAGCGGGGGCGGCGCCCGCTACTCCCGGGGGCGTACGGACGATGCCGCCGGCGGTACGACGCCCCGGGCCCCCTTCCCGCGCGACGCTCGACCTGTCGACCCGTACGACGGACGCACGAGGAGCTGAACGGCCATGAACACGCTCGCCTACGAGGGCCCCGGTCCCTGGGTCCTGTTCTTCCCCCTGGTCTGGGCGGCGGTGATCGTCACCGTGGTCGCCGTGCTGCGCCGCGCCGGGTGGCGCGGTCCCCGCGGTCGGCGGGCGCATGCCATCCCCGGCGAGGGGTCCCCGATCGCGCTCCTCGGCCACCGCTTCGCGGCCGGTGAGATCGACGAGGACGAGTACTGGCGCCGGCTGACCGTCCTGGAGGAACAGTTCGGCCGCGCCGCGGCCTCCCGGGGACGTACCGACTGACCTGCCGAAACGCCACCTCCCGGGGGCGTACCGACTGACCTGCCGAAACGCCGCCTCCCGGTCCCACGAGCCGCGGGGGCCGGGAGGCGGCGGCGCGGCCGGAGGTCAGCCGGTGAGGGCCGAGCGGGCGGCCACCGGCGAGGGCAGGGGCTCCGTCGGCGTGCCGAACGGGATGCCGTCCAGGCTCGTGCCCGCCGCGGCGCCCAGGCGGCCGAGCCCGGCGAAGGGGCCGTCGGTGGTCGCGCCGTAGACCGAGTGGAGGCGGGAGGGCAGCGCCACGGTGGGGGCGGGTGCCGGGAGGGTGAACCACACGACCTTCCCGCGCTCGCCGTGCGGGCGGATGCCCCAGCTCTCGCTCACCGCCTCGATGATGGCCAGGCCGCGGCCCGAGGTGGCGAACTGGTCGGCGGTCATGGCGTTCCGCGAGCCCGGCGTGCCGCCGAAGTCCGGTATCCGCGGGTCGTTGTCATGGACCGAGACCGTGAGGCGTTCGAGCATCAGCTCGATCTCGACGGTGCAGGTCTTGTCCGGCTGGGCGTGCCGGTGGACGTTGGTCAGCAGCTCGGTCACGCCGAGCGCCGCATGGTCGATCAAGGCGTCGAGATGCCAGTAGCGCAGATGCGCTGAAACGATTCTGCGGACCTGACCGATCCGCGACGGCAGGGCCTGGAGCTCCACCGTGCAGTGCCTTCTTGGCTCGCTGATCACGGCTGCGACTCCCCGAAGTAGGTCCGGAAGAAGACGAAGGGTCGGATCTTCACTGCGCTGTGCACGGCGGCGGCGGGCTGGTTCACAGCGTCACCGCCGGTAAACCCTCTGTGAGGTATCTCCCAGCGTGAACCAGGTGTGACGGCTCCGCAACTCGCGGCGACCCGCGCCCGCCCCGGCGCGGTGCCCCGGGCGCGGTGCCCCGGTGGTGGCGGGTGCGGGGTCAGCGCGTCCGGGACGCCCGCTTCAAGGCCGCGAGGAAGCGACCGGACCCCGAGGCGTGTTCCCGCGGTCCGTCCATGGTCAGGCGGTAGCGGGTCCCGTTCACCTTCGCCACCGTCTCGTCCGGCTTCGCGAACCAGGGCCGCCCGGCCCGGACCGCGCTCACCGGCGCGCTGTCGATCTCGCTGCCGTAGCTGGTCAGCAGCGACAGCCTGCCGTCCTCGATGCGGACCTCGCCCGCCCGGGTCAGCGACCGGGGCCACCGCTCGATGCGTACACCCGTGGCCGTGAACTCGGGCTCCGTCGTCTCGCCCATTCCGCCCCCTTCGCTCCGGTTGTCCCCACCAGTGTGCCGGGCGGACGGCGGCCACACCAGGGGCCCTTGCGCAAGCGAATCCTATGGAACCCCAAAGCGAAGGTTTGCGCAGGTGAGGGGGCTATCGTCGACAGTGGGGCAACGTCTGGGGCCAACGAGAGGGACAAGGGCGCATGAGCACCACGGAGAACGAGAACACCGCGAGAGACGCGGCGCCGAGCACCGCGTCGGACGCCGGGGCGGGGGCACCGACGGCCGAAGGCCAGGTCACCGCGGGCGCCGACGAGAGCGCCGGCATGCGCGCCTCGGCCACGATCGACGTCGACCGCAGCGACGCGGAGTACCGCGCCTGGCTCAAGGAGGCCGTCCGCAAGGTCCAGGCCGACGCCAACCGCTCGGCCGACACCCACCTCCTGCGCTTCCCCCTGCCCGAGGAGTGGGGCATCGACCTCTACCTCAAGGACGAGTCGACCCACCCGACCGGCAGCCTCAAGCACCGCCTCGCCCGCTCGCTCTTCCTCTACGGCCTGTGCAACGGCTGGATCCGTCCCGGCAAGCCCGTCATCGAGGCGTCCAGCGGCTCGACGGCCGTCTCGGAGGCGTACTTCGCCAAGCTGATCGGTGTGCCGTTCATCGCCGTGATGCCCCGCACGACCAGCCCCGAGAAGTGCCGTCTCATCGAATTCCACGGCGGCCAGTGCCACTTCGTCGACGACTCGCGCAAGATGTACGAGGAGTCGGCCGCCCTCGCCGAGCGGACCGGCGGGCACTACATGGACCAGTTCACCTACGCCGAGCGGGCCACCGACTGGCGCGGCAACAACAACATCGCCGAGTCGATCTACCAGCAGCTCCGGCTGGAGCGGTATCCCGAGCCCGCCTGGATCGTCGCCACCGCGGGCACCGGCGGCACCTCCGCCACCATCGCCCGCTACGTGCACTACCTGCAGCACGACACCAGGATCTGCGTCGCCGACCCGGAGAACTCCTGTTTCTTCGACGGCTGGACCCACGATGACCCCCTGGCGACGGCCGACTGCGGCTCCCGTATCGAGGGCATCGGCCGGCCCCGTATGGAGCCCAGCTTCGTCCCCGGCGCGATCGACCGGATGATGAAGGTCCCGGACGCCGCCAGCATCGCCGCCGTCCGCGCCCTGGAGGCCGCGATCGGCCGCAAGGCGGGCGGCTCCACCGGCACCGGGCTGTGGAGCGCGTTCAAGATCGTCGCCGAGATGGTCGGACAGGGCCGTACGGGCAGCGTCGTCACGCTGCTCTGTGACCCGGGCGACCGCTACCTCGACAAGTACTACTCCGACGCCTGGCTGGCCAGGCAGGGGCTGGACATCGCGCCCTACGCGGCGGCTATCGACCGCTTCCTCGCGACGGGTGCCTGGCCGGAGTGAGCCGCAGGTCCAGCCGGCGCATGGCGTCGCGGAAGGCCTTGCCCACGCCGGGCCGGGCCAGCCGCATCGCCAGCAGACAGGGGGCGGGGCCGTCCACGGCCATCGTCCAGCGGACCCGCGTGCCGGGCCCGGCGGGGGAGAGGGACCACTCCTCCACCATGGCGCGCACGGCCGGCGCGTTGGTCTCGTCGACCCGGTAGGCGTAGCGCCTGTCCGGGTCGGCGGCCATGATCGTCTCCTGGAACCGCACCCCGCCGCGCAACCGGACCGTACGGCCCGTGCCGCCGCCGGTCGGGGTCGCGGAGACGACCGCCGTGAACCAGGAAGGCCAGCTCCCGACCTCCTCGGCCAGCGAGCGGTAGACGGCGTTCGGCGGGGCCGCGAGCTCGGCCGTGAAGACCAGGCGCAGCGGCGCCAAGGCGGCGAAGTCTGTTTCCACGAGCCTGAGTCGGCGCGCCATGGACCGTACCTCCCAGGGGGCAGGGCAGAAGTCCGCACACCATAGCTGGCGGTCCGTCAGATGCCCAGGAGTCCTTCCCGGCCGTCCGGCGGCCGGTCTCAGCCGTCCAGCAGTCCGTCGAGGACGCGGCCGAACATCCGCCGCCCCGCCAGGGCCAGCACGGGATCCAGGGCGCGCGGCACCGCCCGTACCCGCAGCTCCTCCGTCCACACCGCGCGGGAGCCGCCCGAGGGCAGGGCGTACACCTCGATCCGCGCCCGGCCCAGCACCAGGCGGCCGCGTTTCTCCAGGGCGCACACGCCGGGCCGGTCCCGCGCTTCGGGCCCGGTCGGCGGCTCCCAGCGAACGACCTCCATCGGGTCGTCGAAAACGAGCCCGCCGATGCCCGTCCGTGCCACGAACCGGGTGCCCACGCCGGGGGGACCGGGGGTCAGTACGTGCGTACGGGTCAGTGGCACGCGGGCGCCGTGGGCCGGCCAGTCGGTCAGGCGCCGCCACGCCTCGGGCGCGGGAAGGGCGGTGACGCGCTCGATCCGGAAGGCGCTCACCGCGAACTCTCTGTGTTCACGCCGCTCACGATCCCGCGTGCGGACGCCCCTGTCACGTCTCCTCGCCCGCCACCACCAGACCCGGCAGATGCTCCGCCATCTCCGCCCGCGTCCGCGCCGACAGGCCCCGGTCCGTCACCAGTGTGTGCACCTCGTCGAGCCGCGCGAAGGAACTGAGCCCCAGCGTCCCCCACTTGGTGTGGTCGGCGACCACCACCACCCGGCGGGCCGAGCGCATCAGCAGCCGGTTGGTCTCGGCCTCCGCCAGGTTCGGCGTCGACAGGCCCGCCTCCAGGGAGATGCCGTGCACGCCGAGGAACAGCATGTCGAAGTGGAGCGAGCGGATCGCCTGGTCGGCGACCGGGCCCACCAACGCGTCCGACGGGGTGCGCACCCCGCCGGTCAGGACCACCGTCGCCGCACCGGCACGCGTCTCGGCCGCCGAGCCGGGCCGGTGCGCGGTGTGGAAGACGTCGGCGACCCGGACCGAGTTGGTCACCACGGTCAGATCCGGCACCTCCAGCAACTGCCGGGCCAGGGCGAACGTGGTCGTACCCCCCGACAGGGCGATCGCCGCGCCCGGCGTCACCATCCGCGCCGCCGCCAGGGCGATCTCGTCCTTCGCGCCCGCTTCCAAGGCGGACTTGGCCTCGAATCCGGGCTCGTGCGTGCTGGCCTCGACCACCGGCACCGCGCCGCCGTGCACCTTCTCCACCACGCCCTGCCGGGCCAGTGCGTCCAGGTCCCGGCGGACGGTCATGTCCGAGACGTTGAGCCGCCGCGTCAGTTCGTTGACCCGGACACCGCCACGTCGCCTGACCTCGTCCAGAATGAGGGCGCGCCGCTGTTCGGCGAGGAGATTCTGATGGTCGCTCACCACCGGGTGCCGTTCCTTCCGCAGGGGACTGGGGGATTGCCGACGGATTCCGTGAGAGGCCCTGCGCGACCCCGCGGCCTTCCGCGATCCTGTGTGTGCCGTCGCATACTCCCATCCAGAGAGTGAGACACCGAAGTGTCCCCTGCCACACCTGTCCGGAAGATCGGGGGTGCGGCGCTCGAACTCCTCGTCCACGGTGTCGGCGGCGCCACGCCGCAGGACATGCTGGACGACCCGCGTACCGTCCGGGTCACCGGAGACACGACCGCCGCCATGCACCGCCGTGCCGACGACCTGGACGCCGAGGAGCACCCCGAGCGCTACGCCGACCGGCCGGTCCCCGAGGCGTACTGCTGGTCCAACCTCACCTCCGGCAACGGAGCCCGCGCCCTGTGGCTGCTGCTCCTGCCGTTCATGGTGGCCAACCTCGCGCACTGGATGCGCCCGCCCGCACACGGCCGCGCCGGCCTGCTGCGGCTGTACGGAGTCCTGGTGCGGCTCGTCGCGCTCACCCTGACGGCGCTGCTCACCGCCGCCGCCTGCGAGGTCGCGCTCGACCTGACGGCGTGGCAGTGCGCGGGTGTCGCCGCCTGCGCGGAGGACCGCTCCTGGCTCGGTTTCCTCTCCGCCGACCGCGGCGGCTGGTGGTCCCAGCCGGGCCGCCGCCTCGCCCTGGCCTCGGTCGTCCCGGCCGTGCTCGTTGGACTCCTCTGGTACCTCTCCAACCGCACCTGGAGCGCTTACGAGGCGCAGCGCCCGCCCACCGGGTACGACGACCTGGCCGCCGAGACCCCGCAGACGGCCTCCGCCGCGCCTCTCATCGCGCCCGGTCCGCCCGCCGCCGAGCCGCTGCTCGCGCCCGCGCCGGACGCCGACTCCTCCGACGCGGAGGCCGCCACCGTCGACCCCGCCGAGGCGGACGCCTCCGCCTCCTCCGCCGGCTCCGAACCCCCGGTCCGGCTCCGGCCCGCGCTCGGCCGCCCCGGCTTCTGGTACGGGCGCCGGATCGTCGCCCGGCTCCGCGCCGCCCACACGGCCGTCGGCTTCCTCACCGTGGCGGCGGCCCTCATCGGCGCCGCCGTCCGCCATGACCGGCAGGCCGCCGACTCCCTCGGCGAATACCTCGGCCGCGGCCTCCAGGCCGCCCTCGTCGTCCTCGCCGCCGTCATCCTCTGGGTGGTCTGCCGCCGGGGCCGCAGCGAGAAGCGCCTCGACCTGCGCGTCGAACGCGCGCTCGTCTCCTGGCTGCCGGGCGCCTCCCTCGTCGTGCTGCTGCTGGCCGTCGTGTACGCGGGATGGTCCCGGCCCGGCTGGCGCTCCACCGGCACCCTCCCCGGCGATGTCGCCTTCGGCGCCCTGACCCTGGCCCAGGGCGGACTCGTCGTCGCCCTCGGCGTCGTGGCCCTCCTGCTGCACCGCCCCCACCGCCACCCCCGTACCGCCATGTACGGCCTCGGCGGACCCGCCGTCGCCATGCTGGCCTGCGCGCTCGGCGGCGTCATGTCCGGCGGTGTCGCCCAGCGCGTCGCCGACTGGCTCGACGGGCCCGCCACCCCCGGCATGGGGGAGGGGCCGCTCGTCGGGCCGCCCGTGCTGCTGAGCTGGCAGGCGTCCGTCATCCCGGTGCTGCTCCTGATGCTCCTCGTGCCGTGCGCGTTCCTCGCCCTGCGGACCGCGCGGGCCGCCCGCCGCCTCGGGCCCGTCGTCGAGACCGACTACGGCACGGAGGACCCCGACCCGGTCCGTACCGGACGCATCGCCTCCGGCCGGGCCCGCGCCGGACTCACCGACGCCGCGCCCGCCCTGGTCGGCATCGTCTCCGGGGCCACCCTGCTGCTCGGCGCCGCGTCGGTCGCCGGCGCCTGGGCCAGCGACAACGTCCCCGGGCGCGCCTTCGACGGCGCCCACCCGGCCATCGCCTCCGCCGCCGACACCGCCCAGGCCCTCGGCTCCTGGATGATCGGCTTCGGCTTCATACTGTTCGTCACCTGGGGCCGCCGCGCCTACAAGGACCCCTCCGCCCGCCGCACCATCGGCATCCTCTGGGACGTCGGCACCTTCTGGCCGCGCGCCGCGCACCCCTTCGCCCCGCCCTGCTACGCCGAACGGGCCGTCCCGGACCTGACCTGGCGGATGCGCTCCTGGACCGGCCACACCGGCGGCCGGCTCGTCATCTCCGGCCACTCCCAGGGCAGCGTGCTCGCCGCGGCCGCCGTCTGGCAGCTCCCGCCCGCGACGCGCAAGCGGGTCGCGCTGCTCACCTACGGCTCCCCGCTGGAGCGGCTCTACGGCCGGTGGTTCCCGGCCTACTTCGGCCCGGACGCCCTGCGCGGGCTGCACCGCACGGTGCACTGCTGGAGCAACCTCTACCGCGCCACCGACCCCATCGGCGGCCCGGTCCGGGTGCCCGCCGAGGGGGACAAGCCCGCCGTCGACTGCCCCGTCCTGCTCGACCCCGTCGCCTACGGCCGGACCCACGCGCACCCGCTGCCCGAACCGATCCTGGGGCACTCCGACTACCAGGCCCACCCGTCCTTCGCCGACGAACGCACCGGACTCCTCGACCGGTTGCCGCCCGCCCTGCCCCGCCAGCGCTCCGAGGGGACCGGGCGCGGCGGCGACGGGGCCGCGCCTCAGGGGAGTTCGGGCAGATCCTCCGGATAGAGCAGGGTCAGGTCGTCCGTGTTCGCCTCGGCGAGCACGGCGACCCGGCCGGCGTGCCGCTCCACCATCGACTCGAACGTCTGGCGGGCCGTGCGCCCGTTGCCGAACGCCGGGCCCTTCGGCAGTTCGCCGAAGTACTTCCGCAGCGCCTCGTCCGTGCCCGGCGCGAGCCGGTACTCGTGCTCGTCGGCCTGCTGCTCCACGATCCGCACCAGCTCGTCCGGTACGTAGTCGCTGAAGGTGATGGTCCGTGAGAAGCGGGACGCCACACCGGGGTTGACGGTCAGGAACCGCTCCATCTCCGCGGTGTAGCCGGCGACGATGACGACGACCGCGTCACGGTGGTCCTCCATCAGCTTCACCAGGGTGTCGATCGCCTCACGCCCGAAGTCCCGCCCGGAGTCCTCGGGCGACAGGGCGTACGCCTCGTCGACGAACAACACCCCGCCGCGCGCCCGGTCGAACGCCTCCTGGGTACGGATCGCGGTCGAGCCGATGTGCTCGCCGACCAGGTCGACCCGGGACACCTCGACCAGGTGGCCGCGCTCCAGGACGCCGAGCGACGCCAGGATCTCGCCGTAGAGCCGGGCCACCGTCGTCTTGCCGGTGCCGGGGTTGCCGGTGAAGACCAGATGGCGGCGGACGGAGGCCGCCTTGAGCCCGGCCTCCTGGCGCCTGCGCCCCACCTCGATCATGTTGGTCAGCGTGCGGACCTCCAGCTTCACGCTCTCCAGGCCCACCAGCGCGTCCAGTTCGCCCAGCACGTCCTGCGAGGAGCGCGCCTCGACCACGGCGGGAGCCGGCTCGGGGTCCGCCCCGACCGGGGGCGCGGGCGCGGCGGCGCGCGGCCCCGGGACGGTGCCGAGCAGTCCCGCCGTCCGGGTCGCGGAGGCGTGCGCGGTCAGGACGGAGCCGCTGTCGGCCGGAGCCGTACGCACCCCGCTCTCGTCGCTCGTGCACTCCTCCGCCACGGGGCCGTCCTCGGCGAACTCGTACCCGCCGCGCGCGCACCGCTCCGTGCGGCACTTGCGCAGGGTGGTGCGGCAGCCGTCCATCACGTGGAAGCCGTATCCGCCGCTCCCGGTCACCCGGCAGCCGGCGAACGAGCCGCGCCCCTCCGCCGAGACGTAGAACCCGGCCTCCGCCGGCGAGGTGACCGTGCAGCGCTCGATCGTGGGGTCGGCGCCCTTGGTGACGATGACCCCGGTCTGCACGGCGTCGATGGTGCAGCCGCTCAGCGTGCCGCCGCTGCCGTGGTCGCGGAACCAGGCGCCCGTGGAGGCCTCCCGGATCCGGCAGTCGTCGAGCTGGGCGGTCGCCCCGTCGCTCACCGAGACCGCGGTGTTCCGCACCTGCGACAGGTCGCTGTCGACGACGTCGGCGCGGGAGCCCCGGTCGAGGACGAACAGCGCGTCGGGCACGTCGTGCACCCGGCAGGCGTCGAGGACGACCGTCGCACCGTCGCTGACCCAGACCGCCGGATAGTCACCCGTACTGTCGTGGATCTCGCACTGGTTGGCGTCCACCCGCGTGCCCGGGTCCCACACCGAGAGGCCGTTGCGCCCGAAGCGGCGCACGGTGGAGCGGGTGAGCGTCAGGACGGAACGGGAGCGCAGATCGACGGCGTTCTCGGGGATGTCGTGGATGTCGCAGTCGGAGAGGGTGAGGACCGCGTCCGTGTCCAGCGTGATGCCGTCGGCCGAGGTGCGGTGCACGGAGGAGTCGGTGAGGTGGGCGGTGGCGCGCGCGGCGATCTGCAGCCCGGCGCCCTTGATCTCGTACACCTCGCAGCCGATCCCCTCCAGGCCGCTGCCCTCGCCGTTGACGGTGATCCCCGCGCCCGAGGCGTGGTGGACCCGGCAGCGTTCCAGCCGAGGGTGCGCGCCGCCGCGCACGGAGATGCCGGACTGGCCGGCCGAGACGACCTCGCACTCCTCGAACACCCCGCCCGCACCGTCCAGTACGGCGATCCCGACCCCGGCGGGGTTGTCGACCGTGCAGCGCCGGACGGTGGGCCGGGCCGCGCCGCGGACCTCGAGCCCGGCGGCGGAGCGGGTCACGATCCGCAGGTCGAGCAGCTCCGGTGTGCCGTCCTCGACCAGCAGCGCGGGAGCGGCCGTGTCCTGGCCCTCGACGTGCAGGTCCTGGACGGTGGCGGACGCGCGGACGGTGAGCGGCACGCCGTCGACCGGGGCGATCCGGACCGAGCCGAGGCCGCCCTCGGGCCCGCGCAGGGTGACGGCCCGCTGGATGACGAGGTTCTCGCGGTACGTGCCGGGCGCGACGGTGAGGACGTCGCCGTCTCCGGCGGCCTCCAGAGCCGCGGCGAGGGAGGCGTACTCACCCGTGCGCCGGCGCCACCGCGAGGTGCCGGTGTGCGTGACCTGGACCGTGCCCTGTGCCATGGGTGTGTTCTGCCCCCGCCTCATGCGACGCCGCTGATCCGATGCCCCACCGTAGCGCGCGCGGGGGCGAGGGGTTGACGAGTCAGCTGCCCGCGTCCGTACGGCCCGAGCCGGGACCGGTCCGGGCCCACGCACGGTCGAGGCGTGCGTACCGACGGTGTACGAGACGGCGTACGACCGCCCGTCCGGCGGCCTCGAGGAACACGGCGGTCAGGGCCGCCGCGAAGACGCCGACGACGACGGCGTGGGTCTTTGCGGTCTCCCGCTCCATCGGCGGGGACACGGGGCGTCCACCGTCGTCGGTCCACGGCGGCCTGGAGGGAGGCGTCGGTGCGGGCGCCGGTGGTTCAACCGACGGCGGGCGGGAGGAGCTGCCTCGCGACACGCCAGGGCGGGCGGCCGGGCGCGTGCGCCTCAGTCGAGGATCTTGACCTCGTCGCCGGTCCGGAGGGTGCCGGTGTGCTCGGGGACCAGGTTCTGCCCGAAGATCAGCCGGTTGCCGTCCTTGCGGTGCCGGGCGAGGGTCCGCAGCGGTTCCCTGCCGCGCTCGGCGGTCGTCTGGTCGGTGGTGGTGACCACGCACCGGCCGCACGAGCGGGCGACCCGGAAGGTGACCTCGCCGATGGCGAGCCGGGTCCAGTCGTCCTCGGCCCAGGGCGCGGTGCCGTCCAGGACCACGTTCGGCCGGAAACGGTCCATCGGCAGGGGTCCCTCACCGGCGTGCTCGCCCTGCGCGATGAGCGCGTTGAGGGCGTCGAGGGAGGCGGAGGTGGTGACCAGAAGGGGATAGCCGTCCGCGAAGCTCACCGTCTCGCCGGGCAGCGCGTACGCCGGGTTGATCGGACGGCGGTGCGCCGGCTCGTCCATGTGGACGAGCCGGGCCTCGGTCTCCAGGAAGGCGCTGAACCACGCGTCGGCCGCCGGGCCGGCCGGTACCGCGTCCACGGGAGTGTCGAAGACCTCCACCCGGATCGTGGACGACGGCCGCGGCACCTCGACGGTCAGGGGCGCGTGGCCGGGAGCGGACAGCCTGAGGGAGCCGTCCGGCAGCGGCTCGGCCGACGCCAACGCCATCCGTGGATGTCGGCGTTGCGTCATCACGCTGCCGGACGCGTCCACGACGGCCCAGCGGCGGTCGTCGGCCAGTCCCCATGGCTCGACCTCCGCCTCGGCGCGCGCGCATCCGCGCAGCGCCTTGACCGGGTGGACGTGGAGGGAGCGCACGACAGCGATCGACATGCCGTCATCCTGCCAGTCGCTCCGCTCCGGGGTCGGTCAATATCCCCCGCCCTGGTAGGGGCGGTTGTAGGGGTCGTCGTACGGAGCGGGCGCGGGCCGTGCGGCCGCCGGACGCATCGCCTCGTACCCCGTGCCCATCGGGCGCTGCGGCTGCTGGGGCTGGGCGCCCGGGTAGCCGCGCGGGCCGGCCGGCTGCTGGGGGATGTACGGCGCCGGGGCGTGCTGCAGCGGGACGGGGGCCATCTGCTGCTGCATGGGCTGGGGGTAGCCGTAGGCGTTGCCACCGTAGGACGGGGTGGAGTGGCTGGGTGCCGCCGGGAGGGCGGGCAGGGCCGAGGGCAGCGCCGGCAGGTAGCTGTTGCCGGTGTCGTAGGCGGAAGGCACTCGGATCGGAGCGATCTGAGGCGTGCCCCGCTCGGCGACCAGGGAGTCGTAGATCGGGGTGTCGGGGAACGACGGCGCGGTGTAGTAACCGCCTCCGTAGGTGGAGCGCGGGGAGGTCATGGCACATAAGTTAAGCCCACGATGTGCTGGTTGGGGAGCCCGATAAGAGGGTTGTTTGACTGGTTCTGCGCGACTGTCGATCGACAATGCGAGCGAACGCGACAAAAACGGTCGCTCAAGAGAGCGTCGATCTTGAAAACCCGAGCTGGGGAGGGGTTACCCACGGGTCGGCCGGGTCGGTCCGGCATGCCCGGCATTAGGTTGACGTAAAGAAATCTTGTTGTCCGAGCGGCCGTGATGGGGGCGAGCGTGTCCATGCTTAAAGGAGCGAATGTTCCGGTGCCCGCGCGGAAGGTGCGCGTGGAATTGGGGTGGCGTTCAGGTGCGGGTGTGCCGGATGTCGACGCCTCGGCGCTACTCCTTGTGTCGGGGAAAGTGCGCTCCGACGCCGACTTCGTTTTCTACAACCAGCCGCGGCACTCCTCCGGGGCCGTCCGGCACGAGGGGAAGGACGCCTCCAGGGGTGCGTCGGGGCCCGTGACGGACGCCGTCGAAGTGGACCTGGGGCGTGTCGAGCCGGCCGTCGAGCGGATCGTCCTCGCCGCCTCCGCCGACGGCGGCACCTTCGGCGGCGTCCCCGGACTGCACATCCGGGTGCTCGACGCGGAGAGCGGGGCCGAGATCGCCCGGTACGACAGCACCGACGCCACCGTGGAGACGGCCTTCGTCCTCGGGGAGCTCTACCGCCGCCAGGGCGCCTGGAAGTTCCGGGCCGTGGGGCAGGGGTACGGCTCCGGCCTGGAGGGTCTCGCCACGGACTTCGGCATCGCGGTCGACGAGCCCCAACGGCCGACGGCCCCTCAGGCCGCGCCCCTCTCGCCCGCCGCCGCCCCGCGAACCGCAGCCGTACCGGCGCCCGCCGCCGCCCCGCACCCCGCAGCCGTACCGCCGCCCGCCGCGCCGGCACCCTCCCAGCCCGTGCGCCTCACCAAAGTCACCCTGACGAAGGAGTCGCCGACCGTCTCCCTCGCCAAGCAGGGCGGCACCTCCGGGGCGCTGCGCGTGAACCTGAACTGGCAGACCCGCAAACAGTTCACCGGCTGGGGCGCCAAACTCGGCCGCGCCATCGCCCAGCACGCCGACCTCGACCTCGACCTGTGCGCCCTCTACGAACTCGCCGACGGCCGCAAAGGAGTGGTTCAGGCGCTCGGCAACGCCTTCGGCTCCCTGCACCAGCCGCCGTACATCCATCTCGACGGCGACGACCGCACCGGAGACCTCGCCTCCGGCGAGAACCTCACCATCAACCTCGACCACCGCGGCGAACTCCGCCGCGTCCTCGTCTTCGTCACCATCTACGAAGGCGCGCGCAGCTTCGCCGACCTGCACGCCACCGTCACCCTCCAGCCACAGCACGGCGCGCCCGTCGACTTCTCCCTCGACGACTGCACCGTCCCCTCCACCGTCTGCGCCCTCGCCCTCCTCACCCAGGAGAACGGCGACCTGGTCGTCCGGCGCGAGGCCCGCTACCTCGTCCCCCAGCGCGGAGTCAGCCCGCAACGAACGGTCGACCAGGCCTACGGCTGGGGCATGAACTGGACCCCCGGCCGCAAATGACCGGAGCCCGGGAGCCCGTCCGTGCGCCTACCGATCGGGGGCGGCCTGGGGCCGGGCGTACGTCCGGCCCTTCCACGCCGCCCCCTGGCCTCGGTAGTGCCGGACGGCCGAGTCCACCGTCATCAGGAGGTACAGCAGAGCGGTGAAGGGGAGCGTCGGAGCGAGCCAGAGCGGCTGACGGTAGTAGCGGAGCATCGGCAGGTACATCCCCGCCATCACCGCCCAGGCGAGCGCGCCGGCCGCCCCCGCCATCGCGTCGCCGCCGAACATCCCCGCCAGCAGGGCGACCGGGGGAGCGAGATAGACGACGGCGAGACCGGCGACCGTGCAGACCAGCACGAGCGGGTTGTGGCGCAGTTGGGCGTACGCGCTGCGCGACACCATCCGCCACAGGTCGGCGAGGCGCGGGTACGGCCGGATGCTGTCGACCCGCTCCGCGAGCCCCAGCCAGATCCGCCCGCCGGCCCGGCGTACCGCGCGAGCCAGCGACACGTCGTCGATCACCGCCTGCCGGATCACCTCCGGGACGCCCGCCCGCACGGCGGTCTCCGTCCGCAGCAGGACACAGCCGCCCGCGGCGGCCGTCGCGCGGGGCCGGCGGCCGTTGATCCAGCGGAAGGGGTAGAGCTGGGCGAAGAAGTAGACGAAGGCCGGGACGACCAGCCGCTCCCAGCCGCTCGCCACCCGCAGCCGGGCCATCTGGGAGACCAGGTCCAGATCGTTCGCCGTGGCCGCGGTCACCAGCAGCCGCAGGCTGTCCGGCTCGTGCGCGATGTCGGCGTCCGTGAGCAGCAGGTACTCCGGTCCCCGCGCGCGTGCCAGCGCCATCCCGTGCCGCAGCGCCCACAGCTTCCCGGTCCAGCCGGCCTCCGGTTCGCCCGGGGTGACGACGGTCAGCGGCAGCCCGCCGTACCGCTCGGCCAGCTGTCGCGCGAGCCGGCCCGTGCCGTCGGCGCTGTTGTCGTCGACCAGCACCACCTCCGCCTCGCCCGGATAGTCCTGGGTGAGCAGCGACGGCAGGCTCAGCGGCAGCACCTCCGCCTCGTCCCGCGCCGGTACGACGACGGCGACGCGCGGCCAGTGCCGCGGCTCCACGCGCGCGTGGCCGATGTCTCCGACGTCTCCGGGGAGGCGCTGGTCGGTGCGCCAGAAGAACCCCTGACCCAGCAGCAGCCACCCCCAGGCGGCCAGCGAACCCACGGCGATCCAGGCAATGGCGCTCATTCGCCGCAGTCTGCCCCAGATCGCCGGGGACGCAAGGGTGGTCGGCTAGGGTGACCGGGTGAAGATCGCGCTCATGGACTCCGGAATCGGCCTGCTCCCGGCGGCGGCCGCGGTTCGCCGCCTGCGGCCCGACGCTGATCTCGTCCTCTCCTCGGACCCCGACGGCCTGCCCTGGGGCCCGCGCACCCCCGACGACCTCACCCTCCGCGCGCTGGCCGTCGCCCGCGCGGCAGCGGCCCACGAGCCGGACGCCCTGATCGTCGCGTGCAACACCGCATCCGTCCACGCCCTGCCCGCCATCCGCGCCGAACTCGAGCCGCGGATCCCGGTCATCGGCACCGTCCCCGCGATCAAGCCGGCGGCCTCGAACGGCGGCAAGGTCGCCATCTGGGCGACCCCGGCCACCACCGGCAGCCCGTACCAGAGCGGACTGATCCGCGAGTTCGCCGAAGGCGCCGAGGTTACCGAGGTGCCCTGCCCCGGCCTCGCCGACGCGGTGGAGAGCGCCGACCCGGTCGCCGTCGAGCGCGCCGTGGCGGCCGCGGCCGCCCTCACCCCCCGGGGCGTCCACGCCCTCGTCCTCGGGTGCACGCACTACGAACTGGTCGTCGAGCGGATCCGTACGGCCGTCCAGGACACCGACCTGCCCGACGTGGTTTTCCACGGCTCCGCAGGGGCAGTCGCCGCACAAGCGCTGCGCCGCATCGGCGCCGAGCCCGCATCCGCGGCGGCCCCCGTCGGCGGTCTGACCGTGATCCACAGCGGCCGGCCCGCCGCACTGCCGTCCGCCGCCCTCTCCTACGCGGAAGGGCGGCTGCTCGGAGCGGCGACCGCGGCCCGCTGACGGCATCCGGCCCGGGTGCGCAGCGGGCGCCGCGTGAGCGGAGTGTGAGTAGGCTGCGAGCCATGAGGGACCATCGCCGTCATCCCCATCACCCCCGGCCGCCGAACACCGACGTTCCGGTTCCCGAGGTCTGGACGGGCCGCGCCACCAACCGTTTCCAGTGGCTGCTGGCGTTCGCGGGCGTCGCGTTCGTGGCGCTCGGCATCGAGCTGGCCGTGGACTCCCCGTGGACCTCCGGCATCGCGCCGCTGCTCATGTCGGTCATCGGCTGCGTGGCGGCGGGGCTCCTGATGCTGTTCGGCACCCTCGCGTTCGTCCATGTGGCGGTCAAGGTCGACGACACCGCGCTGGAGGTCCGCTGCGGGCACGTCGGCGTACCGCGCCGCCGGATCCCGCTCTCCCAGGTGGTCGGCGTCGAGGTCGCGCCGGTCACCCCGCGTCACTGGGGCGGCTGGGGCTATCGGTGGCGCCCCGAGAAGGGGATGGGGGTCATCGTCCGCCGGGGCGAGGCGCTCGTCCTGGAGCTGGTCGACGGACGCGTGTTCACGGTCACGGTCGACGACGCGGAGGAGGCCGTCCGCGTCATCCGCGGCCGCCTGACCCAGCCCGCCACGACCACCCCCGTCACCCCACCCACCCCCGACGCCGCAGGCCCTCCCGCCCCACCGACCCCGACGGGGCCGACGAGCGCCTGACGGGGGCCCGGCGTGGCGTACGCCCGGCCGCGAGCGTGTGCGGGCGATGCCGGGCCGGACCGGACTTTACGAATACGGCCTGGGTCGTGTCGGGAGAGTAGCGCCGTCTGCGCGCAGGGCAGGGCCCGCGGCGTCTGGTGCGTGCGATCGCAAGGCGGAGGGTCGCCCTCGTACGGGGCGTACTCGGGTGATCCCGACAACGCAGCGTGGGGGCACCTCCCGTGCCCGAAGGGCCACGGGGGAGCGTGCAGGCGTCGCGTGCAAGGCGAGACTTTACGGGCACGGCCTAGGCGCCGTCCCGGACGCCCGCCCGCCAGGCGCCGTGCGGGTCCGCCGACGGGGGGCGGGCCGTCGCGAGGCCCGCGAGGAGGCCGATGCCCGCGGTCACCGGGGTGAAGCTCAGCGCGTTGCCGACCGTCGCCAGAACCGCGAGGGCCGTCAGCGTGGCGCCGGCCGTCAGCGTCACCGCCGTCGAGCGGGGCGAGACGCCCAGGCCCCACACCAGCCATCCGTAGGCCGCGCCCAGGAGCACGACCCCGGGGACGCCCTGCTCCGCCGCCTGCTGGAGCGGCGCCGAGTGCGGCTTGCCGTCCGCCGCGAGCGTCTCCCGGGCGGTCGGACTCAGCGCACCGAACCGGTCGGGGCCGGCGCCCAGGAGCGGGTTCTCCTTCGCCAGCGTCACGGCGTCCCGCCAGAGCAGAACCCGATGGCCGGTCAGCTGGCCCTCCAGCGAGACCGTCAGCCCCTCGGGCAGGGCGTCCTCGGCGACCGCCCAGGAGGCGCCGGCGACCAGACCGGTCGCCAGGACGAGCCCCGCCAGGCCGACGGCCCGGCGCCGCATCCGTACCGCGGCGAGCGAGCAGAGGAGGACCCCCAGCGCGGCGAGGGAGCCCACCACCGAGCCGAGCGCCAGAGCCACGCCCGCGATCCCGAGCGCCAGCCCCCGGAGCAGCAGCCGTACGGGCCCCGCGTCGGCCGCCGCGGCCGCGCAGCAGGCCGCGCCGGCCGCGAGGACGAGCAGCGCCGCGGCCGCTCCCGTGTGACCGGGAGGGACGGCCGCGGCCGGCGTGGCGCCGGGGACGCCGGGCCCCGAGGCGAGCGCCAGGCCCAGCGCCGCCAGCGACGCGGCCGCCGCCGCGGCGACCGGCAGGAGCGTGCCGCAGATCCGGCCGCAGGCGTAGCCGGCGGACAGGGCGAGGACGGCGAGGAGGATCCCCTCCGGGCGGGCGTCCCGGCCGGCGGCGCTGATCAGCGACCATGCCGCACAGGCGCCCAGGACCAGGGCCCCGGCGACGTCCGGCGCTCGGCCGCGCTCCCGCGCCGCCACCCGCTCGACCGCAGGTGCAGCCATGCCCGTCGACCCCCGTTCAGCCTGGCGGACACCGTAACGGGACGGCAGGGGTTTGTGGAGAGAAAGCGCAGAAACGTTGCAGCAGTGGTGGACGAGGCGGGGGCGGGGCGGGACGGCGGTGGGGTGCGGGGTCGGGTGCCGAGGGGGCAGGGGCCGGTCGCACGGGGCGGGAGGAGCTGGGGTCGGCCAACGGGGCCGGGAGGTCCGGTCAAGAGTGGGGGGCCTCGGCCGGTCGCGCGGGGCGGAGCTGGGGCGGGAGGCGCCCGGGTCGCCGGTGAGGCGGGAAACCGTCCCCGCCGGCGCCTCGGCGGGACGCCCCCGTCAAGAAGGGGGAGTGGCCCGGGTCGGCCTCCGGAGGGGAAGCCTCCGTCGAGACGGGGGCGCTGCCGCGTCGGACTCCGTCGCCGACGTCGCCCGCGCCCGTCCCGCCCTGGTCGGCGGGCCGCGCCGTAGACTCCGCGTGTGAGCACCACCATCTCCCCCGTCGACGCCTCCGGCCCCGCCCCGGACCCCGAACCGGCCGCCGACGGCGGGCCCCGGCGCATCGGGCGGCGGCTCCTGCGGCCGGGCGCCGCCGCGCTGTCCGGGATCATGCTCTTCCTGAGCTTCCCGCCCCGCCCGCTGTGGTGGCTCGCGCTGCCCGGTTTCGCGCTCCTCGGCTGGGCCCTCCACGGCCGCCGGCCGCGCGCCGGCTTCGGCCTCGGCTATCTCGCCGGGCTCGGCTTCCTGCTGCCCCTGCTCGTCTGGACGGGTGAGGAGGTCGGCCCCGTGCCCTGGATCGCCCTCGCGGCGGTGGAGGCGCTGTTCGTCGCCGCCGCGGGCCTGGGGATCGCGGTCGTCTCGCGACTGCCCGCCTGGCCGGTGTTCGCCGCGGCGGTGTGGATCCTCGCCGAGGCGGCACGCGCGCGTGTGCCCTTCGGCGGCTTCCCCTGGGGCAAGATCGCCTTCGGGCAGGCGGACGGCGTCTTCCTGCCCCTGGCCGCCGTGGGCGGCACCCCGGTGCTCGGGTTCGCCGTCGCGCTCTGCGGCTTCGGGCTGTACGAGATCCTCCGGCAGCTCCGCGCCCGCCGGGTGACCGGCGCCTTCGCGCGCCGCTCCCTCACCGCGGCCGTCCTCGCCGTCCTCGTCCCGGTCACCGGCGCCGTCGCCGCGCTGCCCCTGGTCGACGACGCGGCCGAGGACGGCACCGCCACCGTCGCCGCCGTCCAGGGCAACGTGCCGCGCCTCGGGCTCGACTTCAACTCCCAGCGGCGTGCCGTCCTCGACAACCACGCCAACCGGACCAAGGAGCTGGCCGAGGACGTCAAGGCCGGCCGGAAGCCCCAGCCCGACTTCGTGCTGTGGCCGGAGAACTCCTCCGACATCGACCCGCTGGCCAACCCCGACGCCAGGGACGTCATCGACGAGGCGGTCGGCGCGATCGGGGTCCCGACCGTGATCGGCGCGGTCATCGCCCCCGACACCGGCAAGCTGCGCAACACCCTCATCGAGTGGGACCCGGAGAAGGGCCCCGTCGCCACCTACGACAAGCGGCACGTCCAGCCGTTCGGCGAGTACATCCCGATGCGGCCCTTCGTCCGCCTCTTCAACAGCGACGTCGACCGGGTGAGCCGCGACTTCGGCCCCGGCGACAAAGTCGGGGTCTTCGACCTCGCGGGGACCCGCGTAGGGCTCGCCACTTGCTACGAAGCGGCCTTCGACTGGGCCGTGCGGGACACCGTCACCCATGGCGCCCAGCTGATCACCGTACCGAGCAACAACGCCACCTTCGGCCGCAGCGAGATGACCTACCAGCAGCTGGCGATGTCCCGGGTCCGGGCCGTCGAGCACAGCCGCTCCGTCGTCGTGCCGGTCACGAGCGGCGTCAGCGCGATCATCATGCCGGACGGGAAGATCGTGCGGGAATCGCGGATGTTCACCCCCGACGTGCTGGTCGATGAGGTGCCGCTGCGCTCCTCGCTCACCCCGGCCACCCGCATGGGCACCCTGCCCGAGGCGCTTCTGGTCGCGCTCGCCGCCGCCGGACTCGGCTGGTCGGCGCTCCGTTCCCTGCGCGCCCGCCGGGAGGCCCGGTCCGAGGGCGCCTGATCGGCGGCGTCTAGGGTCGGGGCATGGGTACTCCTGACTTCATCCGCGAGCTGCGGGCCACCGCCGGCCACCAGCTGCTGTTCCTGCCGGGCGTGAGCGTCGTCGTCTTCGACGACCGGGGTCGCGTGCTGCTCGGCCGGCGCGCCGACAACGGCCTGTGGTCGATCATCGGCGGCATCGTCGAGCCCGGCGAGCAGCCCGCCGACTGCGCCGTGCGCGAGGTGTACGAGGAGACCGCCGTGCGCTGCGAGGTCGAGCGGGTCGTGCTCGTCGAGACCCTGCGCAAGCCCGTCGTCTACGCCAACGGCGACCAGTGCCAGTTCATGGACATCTCCTTCCGCTGCCGGGCCGTCGGCGGCGAGGCGCGGGTGAACGACGAGGAGTCCACGGAGGTCGGCTGGTTCGAGGTGGACCGGCTCCCGGAGCTGAAGCGGTTCGCGCGCTTCCGGATCGAGCAGGCGCTCTCCGACGGACCCACATGGTTCGACACCACGCCACAACACTGAAGTATGGGTGCAGCGCACATCGGTCGCGGGTGGGGCGCTTCATAAGGTGCGGAGCATGAGCGCCCCCTCCACCTCAGGTCCCGCACCGGCCCCGGCACCCCTCGTCCCGCCCCGCCCGGCGGGGACTTCCGCCGAAGCGCCGGCCCCCGCCCCGGCCCCGGCTCCCGCCCTCGCCTCCGTCGCGCTCGACCTCACCGGTCGCAGCGCGCTCGTCACCGGCGCGGCCGGGGGCATCGGACGCGCCTGCGCGCTCCGGCTCGCCGCCGCCGGAGCTCGCGTCCGCGCCGTCGACCGGGCCGGCGACGGGCTCGCGGCCCTCGCCGACCAGGCCACCGGCCTCCCCGGCACGGTGGAGCCGCAGCTCCTGGACCTTACCGACCTGGACGCCGCGGAGGCCGCCGCCGCGGGCGCCGACATCCTCGTGAACAACGCCGGACTGCAACTGGTCCGCCCCATCGAGGAGTTCCCGCCCGACGTCTTCCACACCGTGCTCACGGTCATGCTGGAGGCCCCCTTCCGGCTGATCAGGGGCGCCCTGCCGCACATGTACGCCCAGGGCTGGGGCCGGATCGTCAACGTCTCCTCCGTCCACGGCCTGCGCGCCTCCGCCTACAAGTCCGCCTATGTGGCCGCCAAACACGGTCTCGAAGGACTCTCCAAGACCGCCGCGCTCGAAGGCGCCGCCCACGGGGTCACCTCCAACTGCGTCAACCCCGGCTATGTGCGGACACCACTGGTCGAGCGGCAGATCGCCGACCAGGCGGCCGCCCACGCCATCCCCCCGGAGCGGGTCCTGGCCGACGTCCTCCTCAAGGACTCGGCGCTGAAGCGGCTCATCGAACCCGACGAGGTCGCCGAGGCGGTGCTCTACCTCTGCACCCCGCAGGCGTCCTTCATCACCGGCACCTCCCTGACCCTCGACGGGGGCTGGACCGCGCACTGAGCGTCGTCCACAGGGCTGGTGCGATCACCCGTACGGCAGGTATCCCTGTGTCCATGTCCCAAGAACAGGTCTCCTACCTGGAACTCCTCGCCCGAGGGGCCGCGACGGAGGCATACGACCGGCCCGTGCTGCTCGCCCGCGCGAGCGGCGCCGGCCCCGAGGCGCTGGCCGGGCTCGAACGGGCCAAGCGGCTCGCCCTGCGGGTGCGGGCCGAGCTGGAGGGGCGGCGCCGCCGCGAGGCGGAGCTCTCCGCCCTCTTCGAGACCGCCCACGACCTCGCCGGACTGCGCGACCTCGACGCGGTGCTCCGCGCCATCGTCCAGCGCGCCCGCTCCCTCCTCGGCACCGAGGTCGCCTACCTCAGCCTCAACGACCCCGTCGCCGGCGACACGTACATGCGCGTCACCGAGGGTTCGGTCTCGGCGCGTTTCCAGCAGGTCCGGCTCGGCATGGGGGAGGGGCTCGGCGGTCTCGTCGCCCAGACCGCCCGGCCATACGTCACCGAGAGCTACTTCGACGACCCCCGCTTCCAGCACACCGCCACCATCGACTCCGCCGTGGGCGACGAAGGGCTCGTCGCCATCCTCGGCGTGCCCCTGACGCTGGGCAGCCAGGTCATCGGGGTGCTCTACGCCGCCGATCGCCGCGCCCGCGTCTTCGAGCGGGAACAGGTCGCCCTCCTCGGCTCCCTCGCCGCGCACGCCGCCGTCGCCATCGACACGGCCAACCTCCTCGCGGAGACCCGCTCCGCCCTCGCCGAGCTGGAGCGGGCCAACGACATCATCCGCGAGCACAGCGGCGTCATCGAACGGGCCTCGGAGGTCCACGACCGGCTCACCGAACTCGTCCTGCGCGGCGGCGGCGTCCCGGACGTCGCGAGCGCCGTCTCCGAAGTCCTCGGCGGCACGGTCGCGTTCGTCGAGGGCGCGGGGACCACCGCACCGGTCGCCGACGGCCACGCGATCCGGGACGGGGACCACTGGGTGGCCGCGGTCTCGGCCGGCGGCGAGACTTTCGGCGCCCTCGTCCTGAGCGGCCAGCCCGACCTCGACCCCGTCGACCAGCGCACCCTGGAGCGGGCCGCCCTGGTCACCTCCCTACTCCTGCTGGCCCGCCGCTCGGCCGGCGAGGCGGAACAGCGGGTGCGCGGCGAACTGCTCGACGACCTCCTCGACGCCCCCGACCGGGACCGCCGCCTGCTGCGCGAGCGCGCCGTCCGCCTCCGTACCGACATCGACGCGCCCCATGTGGTGCTCGCCGCCCGCATCGACCGGGGCGGGGCGGGGAGCGAAGGGGAGAGCGGGGTACGGGAGAGCGCCGACCGCCAGCGGCTCTGGTCGGCCGCCTCGCACCTGGCCGCCACCCGGCACGGCCTCGCCTCCGCGCGCGACGGCGGGACGGTGCTGCTGCTTCCCCTCGGCCGTGGCGAGAGCGCCGCCGAACTGGCCCGGCAGACCGCCAAGCACCTCGGCGGCGCCGTGCGCGAACCGGTCACCGTCGGCGCCTCCGCCCCCGTCGAAGCGTCGCTCGCCCGCCCCGGCCAGGTCGCCATCGCCTACGGGGAGGCCCGCCGCTGCCTGGACGCGCTGCGCCTGCTGCACCGCTCCGGAGAGGGTGCGGCCGCCGAGGACCTGGGCTTCCTCGGTCTGCTCCTCGCCGACGGCCGGGACATCGAGGGCTTCGTCGACCGCACGATCGGCGAGGTCGTGGCGTACGACGCGCGGCGTGGCACGGACCTGGTGCGGACCATGGACGCGTACTTCGCGAGCGGCATGAGCCCCGCGCGGACGAAGGACGACCTCCACGTCCACGTGAACACCGTTGCCCAGCGCATCGAACGGATCGGACGCCTCCTCGGCCCCGACTGGCAGTCACCGGCCCGCGCCCTGGAGATCCAACTGGCCCTGCGCCTGCACGCCATGGCGCCGGCGGTCGCCCGCTGAGGGCCTCGGCGGGGCGGACGGTGAGGCGTTGACGGCGAAGGCGCCGGCTCCCCGTGGGGAACCGGCGCCTTCGCCGGGGTGAGGAAGGGCTCAGGCGTCCGCCCGGACCGGGACCACGGCGGGGGTGGTGTCCTCGGTCATGTCGGAGAGGTCGAGGTTGCGGGTCTCGCGGGCGCAGGCGAGGGCGACGATCGTGAGCAGTGCGGCGGCGATGACGTACAGCGCGATCGGCGTGGAGGAGCCGTAGTCGGCGAGCAGCGCGGTGGCGATCAGGGGCGCCGGGGCCCCGGCGGCGACCGAGGAGAACTGCGCGCCGATGGAGGCGCCGGAGTAGCGCATCCGGGTCGCGAACATCTCGGAGAAGAACGCGGCCTGCGGCGCGTACATCGCCCCGTGCAGGACCAGTCCGACGGTGACGGCGAGCAGCAGGCTGCCGAAGCTCTTGGTGTCGATGAGGGCGAAGAACGGGAACATCCAGGCGCCGACGCCGACCGCGCCGATCAGATACACGGGCTTGCGGCCGATCCGGTCGGAGAGCGCGCCCCAGAGGGGGATGACGGCGAAGTGGACGGCGGAGGCGATCAGGACGGCGTTCAGCGCGGTCTGCTTGCTGAGACCCACCGAGGTCGTGGCGTAGACGAGGATGAACGCGGTGATGACGTAGTAGCTGATGTTCTCCGCCATGCGGGCGCCCATGGCGACGAGCACATCGCGCCAGTGGTGCTTCAGGACGGCGACCAGCGGCATCTTCTCCACCTGCCCGGCCGCCGCCTTCCGCTCCTCGGCGGCGGCGAGAGCGGCCTTGAACACGGGTGACTCGTCCACCGACAGGCGGATCCACAGGCCGACGATGACCAGCACACCGGAGAGCAGGAACGGTATGCGCCAGCCCCACGACAGGAACGCCGCGTCGGAGAGCAGCGCGGTCAGCGCCGACAGTACGCCCGTCGCCAGCAGCTGCCCTGCCGGCGCCCCAGTCTGCGGCCAGGAGGCCCAGAACCCGCGCCGCTTGGCGTCCCCGTGCTCCGACACCAGCAGGACTGCCCCGCCCCACTCCCCGCCGAGCGCGAAGCCCTGCACCAGCCGCAGCGCGGTGAGCAGCAGCGGCGCGGCGGAACCGACGGTGGCGTGCGTCGGCAGCAGCCCGATGGCGAAGGTCGCCCCGCCCATCAGCAACAGGCTCAGCACCAGCAGCTTCTTGCGCCCGAGCCGGTCCCCGTAGTGCCCGAAGACGAGCGCGCCCAGCGGCCGGGCGGCGAACCCGACCGCGTACGTGAGGAACGACAGCAGTGTTCCGACCAACGGATCGGAGTCGGGGAAGAACAGCTTGTTGAAGACGAGCGCGGCGGCTGAGCCGTAGAGGAAGAAGTCGTACCACTCGATGGTGGTGCCGATGAGACTCGCGGCGACGATGCGCTTGAGATTCGACTCGGCGGGTGGAGCGGTCGCGGGGGAGGACATCGGCACCACTTCCTGGCGGATGACGGGGACGTTTGCGTGTCGCCACACCGTAGAAACACGCTGGTCACCGTCGTATGTGGTGGGACACCATAGTTCTGGCGGCTGGGGTGCGTGGGGCCGCCATGTGGGCGGTTCGGGGGCCCGCCGCCGTTCTGTGGGGCGAGGGCGGCACGTTCTGCGCGGGCGCGGGCGCGGGCGCGGGGGCGGGTGAGGCGCGCCACTTTTCGATCAACCATGCTCTTGTTCATGCAGTTTGACGATCCGTGATGTTAGCTTCGGTCCTAGTCAGACGGAGTCGGGGGACTCATGGTGCAAGGACGGGGCAGGGGTGCGTACGCGTACCCAGGTGTGGTGAGCGCGGCGTGCGGAACGGGCGGAACGCGCCGGTGAGTACGCCTACCCCGAGCCCGTCCGGCACGGCGTCACCGAGCACCAGCCCGACCCCGCAACCCACCACGACACCCATACCCGGTACGACACCGACGCCCGGCACGACGCACCTGCCGTCGCCGAGTCAGCCGTCGGACACGTCGAGCCCCCAGCCGACGCCGTCACCCAGCCCGAACGCGTCACCGACCCCGCCGACCTCAGGTCCGCCGCCCCAACTGCCTCCGCCGCCCCCGCCCTCGGTGACCAACCCGTGGACGGCACCCGGCGGCTTCGACGTACAGCCGTTCCACCTGTACCAGGTGTCGGCGGCCCTCGCCGTCGAGCAGCAGTCGTTCCACAAGGCGCTCGTGCAGTTCCTCGACGTCCACGCCGGCTACTCCAAGGTCGGCGGATCCGGCGCCGTCACAGCCGAGTTCGCCACCCAGTACGCCGCGGTCGTCACCCTCCTCCTGGAGGTGCACGGTAAGGCCGTCGTCGCTGTCGGCGGTGCGGCGGTCGGCTTCACCACCACGGCCAACAACTTCCGGCAGGCGGACGCGGCGACCCACCCGCTCAACCCACCCTTCGCACCACAGCCGCCGCCGCAGGTCATCACCGCCCCGCCGGCCTACACGGCCCCGCCACCCTTCGGCGTGCGCGACGGCAACCCCGTCGACGACTTCGCCGACGTCTTCGACGGCGACATACCCGGTTCCCTGATGCGCACCGTGATCGAGGAGGCCCTGCGGGCCGGCCGGGCCCTGGAGATCCTGCCGCTCCCGAACTACCTCAGGGTCAACGAGCTCTCGCAAGCCTGGCTGCCGTTCCAGACGGGCATCGGCATCATCCAGGGACAGCTCAGCGGCACGATCGACACCATCACGGACAATGCCAACGGCGACTGGCACGGGGCGATGCTTCAGTTCGTGTCGTCGCTCTGGGGCACGACGGCCTGGGGCAAGAACACGGCCGGCTACGAGTGGGCCCACAAGCCGCAGACGGGCGCGGGCACGAGCCTCCCGGTGTTCGGCGTCCTCAGCACCACGGCCCAGATCCTGGCCCAGGCCATCCGCTCGTACGCGGAGGCCGCGGAGAAGGTCCGTACCGAGCTGCGCGAGATCCTGTACAAGGCCATCAAGGACGCCTTGGCAATCCTCGACGTCGCCGACATCAAGAGCGTGGGGGACCTCTTCGAGCGCCTCAAGAAGATGTGGAAGGGCCTGGGCGCGGCGGTGCTCGTCGCCATCGACACGGACGCCGTCAACGCGGCGGTCGACACCTACGAGACCGAGTTGCGGGCCCAGACCCAGAAGGTGAAGGCCCGGCTCGAACCCCTGCGCGAGGCCTCGCGCGCGGTACCGACCTTCCAGTCGCAGTCGGCACTGGCGGAGGCGTTCGGGGCGCGCTCGCTCTTCGAGTTCGACCGCTCGATCGTCCCGCTCAACGAGCAGTCGCGAGACCCGAACAACCGGTTCGGCATCGACCTCGCCTCGATGGAGTGGGAGACCAACCCCTACCAGGCCACCCCGAACGACCCGCTGAGGCCGGGGAAGGACGCCCACACGATCGACCGGCACGTCGGCCTCACCCCGGACCAGCTACGGATGCGCGTACGGGACCAGGGCGTCACCGCCTCGGCCTTCCGGGACCTGCCCGCCGCCCAGAAGCATGTGCAGGCCGCACTCAACGACTCCGACAACATCAGGACGATCGAGCAATGGATGGAGAAGCAGAAGCAACGGGTGGCCAACGGTACGTTCAAACCCGGCTCGTCGCCGACGCTGGATGAGTTCACCGTCACGGACGCGAACGGCAAACCCGTCGTGACGGGATCCTCCGTCTCGAAGTCCGACTTCGCCTCCCACGGCTTCAGCGCCCAGCCAACCCAGGTCCACAGCGTGAAGCTCGTGCTCGCCTACTCGCCGGATTCAGGGACCTTCTATGTCCGCACCGCCTTCCCGTCCCCGCCGTAACATGCGCCTCATGAACACGCAGCACCACGAATTCCTCACTGAAGGCGCGGTGGGGCTCCTCCTGCGTATCGCCGTCGCGTCGCGCAACCCGGGTGCCGCACCGCTGGAGGACGAACTCCAGCGCCTGTCCCGCTACCTGCTGGATTCCAGGGCGACGTCAGCGGCGATGCCGCCCGCGGTGCTGGCATCCCTGCTCGACCTCCTGGCCGACGAGGTCGGCACCGAGGCGTACGAGACGAGGCCCGCCGAGTATCGCCAGGTCCTGGCGCGGGCGGCCGGCGACGATCCGCCTGCCGACTTCCTGCACTCGCTGGCCGCCCTCATCCGTGACCGCCAGTTCCTCTTCCACCCGAACCTGACGGAGCTGCCGCTGTCCAACTGGGAGGCGAGTCACCGATTCTCGCTGACGTCAGCCGTCGTCAGCAGCATGGTCTCGGGGGAGTACGCCAGCGTGGACGAGGCCTTGGAGGAGATCCTGACCAGCGAACATCCGGACTGTCAGGAGCTCGCCGACCTTGCCGGGGAGTTGCAGCGCCTCCTGTACATGTTCCGTACGCCTGCCGAACTGGACTCCGCCTTCGCCACCGTCAAACCTCACGTGACCCACGCACGCGTCCGCCTCCTCCTCGACGCCGTCCACGTCCACTTCGCCGAGCAGCACTGACACAGCATGCGCCATGTGACCACAAGACACGAAGAGTTCCTCACCCAGGGCGCGGTGGGGCTCCTGCTGGACGTCGCTGCCTCCTCGCGTGATGCGGGGGCCGCGCCGCTGGAGGACGAACTCCAGCGGCTGTCCCGGTTCCTGCAAGACTCCAGCGCGATCTCCGACGTGATGCCACTGGTGGCGTTGGCCTCGCTGCTCGACCTCCTCGCCGACGAGGTCGGCACGGAGGCGTTCGAGGCAAGGCCCGCCGTGTATCGCCAGAGGCTGGCGCGCGCGGCCGGCGACGATCCACCGGCGGACTTCCTGCGTTCACTGGCCGCGCTCCTCCGCGAACGCCAGCTCCGCTCCTACCCGGACATGACAGAATTGCCGCTCTCCTTCTGGGAGGCGCGCGGACGCTTCGCGCAGACAGAGCACTTCCTCTCGTTGATGTTCTCGGGGGAGTACGACGACGTGGACGAGGCTCTGGAGGAGATCCTGAACAGCGAGCACCCGGAGGACTGCCATGAGCGACTCGGCAACCTCGCCGGCGAACTGCAGCGCATCCTGTACCTGTTCCGCACGCCAGCCGAGTTGGACGCGGCTTTCGCCACCGTCATGCCGTACGTGACCCACGCACGCGTCCGCCTCCTCCTCGACGCCGTCCACGTCCACTTCGCCGAGCAGCACTGACCCACCCGACCCTGGAAGGAGCCACCCGCCATGCCCATCGAGCCGACCCTCGCCGTGTCGGACGAGGACCTGAAGCGTCTCGCCGACGACCTGGACGCCATGCGGACGCACATCGACGGGGTGGTGCGCCGGATGGACGCGCTCGTGGACCGGGCCGAGGCGCGGTGGCGCAGTGAGGCGGCGACGGAGTACCGGAAGCTGCACCGCGAGGCCGGGGCCGACGCCGTGCGGGTCCGGGAGATCCTGGGCGTGCTTGCGAACGCCGTCCGGATGAGCCGGGACGGGTTCACGCGCCAGGAGCTGGACGTCCTGCGGGGGTTCCGGGCCGAGATGGGGAAGGTCGACATCGACGCCGAGGTACGCGAACTGTCCGGCGAGGGATCGAGCGCGGGCCCGGCCGGTGGAGCGGCGCCGACCAGCAAGATCAACCACATCTGAACGCGTACCTGAAACAGACGTGAGGCAGGGGGAAACGTGAACGAAGACGGCTCGATATCCGTCGACGTGGTCGCGCTGCGCGAGATAGCAGGCGACCTCGAGGACATCGTGAAGAAGCTCAACGAGCGACTGGGCGCGCTGTACGACCGTACGGTGCCGGTCGTCCTCGCCTGGGAGGGAGAGGCCCGCGAGGTGTTCGTGGACGAACTCGACCGCTGGGACAGGCAGATGGAGGACCTGCAGGCCGCGCAGAAGTGGCTGCACGCCGTCGTCACCACCGGGCAGGCCAACTACTCCGCCGCCCAGCGAGCCACGCTGCGCGGCTGGGGCGGGGCCTGACATGACGACGCCTCCCGCACCTCCCATACCCCCCGCGTCGCCCGTCCCGGCCCGCGCCGACCGCGCCGCGACGTACCCGGACCGGGTGACCGCCCAATGGGCCACCCAGCAGGTGATCGCGCTGAACGAGCAGGTCATCCACCGCTGGCTCGCCCAGTCCACCCGGCAGAGGCTCGTGATCGAGGCCGCCTGGCCCACCCGCCCCGACCCGGTGGGCACGCTGCTCACCACCGGGATGGCGCTGGCCGGCCAGGAACCGATCCCGGTGCGCGCCGCCCGGGTCGTGCTCCGCAGGATCGTGCCCGGCGAGCCCGGCGCGTACCCCTTCACCGTGCACTCCTCGCTGCCCATCGACCTGTAAGAGGCCTGTGTGTCCCTGAACCCCGCCGAGCACGACCGCAAGTACGGCGAGCTCGACCAGGTCGTCCGCGCCCACCTGGGCCTTGGTCCGCACGCCCCCGAGGCGGTGGCCGGCTATCTGCGGCAGACCTGGCGCACCCGGCCCTGGGCCATCGCCGTCGCGGCCGAGCAGCTACGCGTCTACGCCGCCAATCCGCCGGGGCGGCTGCGGCAGCGGCTCGGCGAGTACTACCGGCTGCCCGACGTGGGGCTGCCGCCGGAGGAGATCCGGGACTGGCTGACGGGCCTCGCCGACCGGCTCGACGAGAGCCTGGCGACCGGCCAGGCCCCACCGCCCGCCGCGCCCACGACGCCGTGGGAGTGGCGGGCCCGCTTCCCCGAGCTGGCCCAACTGGCCGGCGGCTGGTTCACGCAGGACCTGCCGGACGAGTTCGGCGACCACCAGGCCGCGCTCGCCGACTACCTGGAGGGCACCGACACGGGGCTCGTCGCCCAGCTGACGGGGGAGTTGCACGATCTCCTCGCCCTGGGCCTCGACGAGGACGGCCTGGCCCTCGCGCTGGTGACGCTCGGCGCGGAGGTCGAACCGCCGGCACCCTTCACCCCCGGCGCCTGGCTCGCCACCCTCGCCGTACACCTCCGCGGCTGACCCGCCGGAGGCGTACGGCGCCCCGAGCCGGACCGGCCGGTCCAGCACCGTGCAGACGTCTCCTCGTCCTGTGCAGTCAGCGCAGCAGTTTTCAGGGCGGGACGGGGCACCAGACACAACGCCGGACGCCCGGCGGTGACGACGCCGGTGTGAGGGCGGGTCTCACCGGCCCGGCCCGGCATCGGCTCGATGGAGCACGGCGGCGTCCAGCACAGGGCCGCGTCCGCGGCCCTGGTGAGAAGTCGTACCACTCGATGGTGGTGCCGATCAGCCTGGCGGCGACAATCCGCTTGAGGTTCGGTGGCGTCGGGGAGGGTGTTGCGGCGGCCATGTGCACCACTTCCAAGCAGGTACGGGGACGTGTCGGTGTCGCCACACCAAAGGGAAGTCGCAAGCGTCTGTGGTGGGACACCATATTTCGGCCCGCTCGTGTGCAGCTGGCCTCCATGGCCTGCCGTTGCCACCCCGCCGAAGGCCTGTGTAATACCTGGAGAGGGGCTGTCCGGGTTGTGCTGATCGGGCACGTTCTTGGGGGGAGCAGTGCGGTGAAAAGGCTTGCCGAGCCGGGGCGTTGGTCGAGTATCCGGACGCTCGACCAACGAGCCGGCCGTTTCTCCGGCGCGGCCCGACCTGGTCCTGCGGTCGGAGCAATCCGCGCCGCGTCCCGTGCTGCGCCCCGCTCGGGTCAGTGACTCCAGTGATCGCGGTCCGGCAGCTCGACCCACACGTCGGGAGGGCCGACGACGGTGCGCGCGTCGGTCGGGCGCAGTCCCGCGAAGGCGCAGCAGTAGGCCACGGCCCGGTACTGGTAGAGGTAGGAGCTCAACACCTCCTCGGGGGTGTCGTTCTCGTTCGGTCCGCCACCCGGGTGCAGGTCCGAGCCGTCGATGTTCCCGTGCCGGGCGATGCACCCCTGGTTGCCGCTCTTGGGGTTGGCGTACAGGCCGTAGCAGACGGTGCCGGCGGAGAGCCGGGACATCACGCCCGGCATCGACGGCGCGTACCCCCAGGGCTGCGTCACGACGCAGCCGCCCGGTACGGACGTCACGCCGACGAACCGGAGGCTCTCGTCCATGTCGTACTCGTGGGGGGCTTCGAGCAACTCGTCCATGACCTCGTCCTCCACCGGTGTCGCCTCCAGGCGGCGCACAGCTTCGGCCGCGTCGATCCCGGCCACGCAGGCCAGTCCCGTGCCGTCGTAGTAGAAGTCGCCCAGGGCCGCGACGAGCCGTGCGGCCTCCTGCGCCGCCGCCCGCTCCCCGTCGGTCAGGCCCACCCCGTCCGGTACCGGGAACAGGCCCGGTGTCGGTCCCGCCAGGCTCAGCCGTCCCGGTGACCAGCCACCGAGCGAAGGCCGCCAGGGATCTGCTCCGGCTGCGGCGAGGGCCCGCGCGTTCTCGGGCTTCCGGGAGACCACGGCCTCCCAGAGAGCCGTCACTCCGTCCTCCAGTGCGCCCACGTCCGCCACCCGACCGGCCAGCTCCGCGACGACCTCCGAGGAACCGAACGACGCTGCACGGTGCAGCGGCCGGCCCCAGTTTCAGCGCTCCGGATCAGCACCCTCGTCGAGGCGCCGACGAATGTCGTCGTGATCCGTCCAGTCCCAGCCCATGCCCGTCCAGCCGTCGTCCATCGCTGTCATCGATCCCCCTCCGACACCCGCCGCACGGCTTCCTCGTGTGGGACACGCTCGCACACGGGTCTGACAATCGCGCAGTCCGCCGTCCGCCCCCGAAAGCGGGTCGGACCGCCCCGGGACCGTACGAGTCCTTCATCGGGGCGGCGGTGCTGGGGTGTTGTCCTGCTTGTGGGACGCGTGGCTCCCTCTGCCATGCGCCGGCCGCGTGCTGACGGGCGCTGGCAGGTCCGGTGCCTCCTCGGCTTACGAGACCTTGCCGGGGCCCTCTGCCGTGATCCGCTCCTTCGGGTTCCGCTTCGTGCACGGGTGCCGCGTCCCGGGGGCGGGCGCTGGGCAGGGCATCGAGCCGTCGGAGACCGGCACCGGGTACTCCGGGTGCGACTTCCACTTCGACGCCCGGTTCCGCAGCCCCCGGAGGCGGTCCTCCGCCGCAGCGATGTGCCCGCGGCCAAGGGCTTCAAGGAGTGCGCCGTACTCTCGCATCACGGTGCGGCGCTGCGTGCGGTACGCGGCCATGGAGGGTTCATCCCGCAGCTTGACGGCGGCCTGCCTCTCCTCTTCCAGGCGCTCGCGAATGAAGGCGTACCAGGAGAGCGCGGTGGCTTCGTCGAGGACAGGAGTGCTCATCGCGCGGCCACGAGCACGGGCCTTGGGGGCGGCTTCACCCAGCCAGCGCTCGTCCCGTGCTCCATGTTCGCGGTGGGACGGCTGCTGGTCGGCGTCTGTTCCCCACGCACGCGGGGAACGCCCTCCCGTCGCTGACGCCTAGAGCCTGTCTCATTGACTTCACGGTGATCGGGCCACGTGCGAGGGTGGTGGCCATGCCGCAGCTTGGTCACCGTCTCCGATCCCTCAGATTCACGTTCGGGCTTGCCCCGACGGGCTTCACCGCATGCTGGGAGACAGGTGACCCTGCGCTGGAGCACGCCCTGGCGGATAGGGCGACGCTCTGTGGCATCCCTGAGCGCGAGGTGACGGCATATCGGCATCTGTTCGTCGCGAAGAGGTCCGGAAGGTGTTCGGTTTGCAGGTGAAGGCAACTGACGCCACGTCGGTACCCTGAGTCAGACCTACCCTGGCAAGCGGTCGTCCTCGGCGTTCGGTGGTCGCGTCCGGATCAGGATCGCTGCGAAGTGGAGTGCGGCCTGGTAGACGATGGCGAGCTTGTCCGTTCGCATGGCCGGGCCGCGCCACTGCTTGAGCCGGTTGATGCATCGTTCGACCGCGTTGCGCTGATTGTGCGCCTCGGCGTCGAAAGTGGACGGGCGCCCGCCGGCACGTCCTTGCCGGAGACGGTGGCCGACCTGGTCGGGCGGCTGTGGAATGACAGCGCGGATCCCGCGCGGAGATGCCCGCGGATCGCGCGGGAGGAGTACGCGCGGTCCGCCAGGACTGCCTCCGGCCCAGTCCTCGGTCTGCCAGGACCGCCACGCGGAACACGGATGCCTGCCATGACGGTCCCGAAGGCTGGCGCGTCACCCGCCCGGCCTCCGGTGACGCGGAGGACCAGAGGCCGTGCACGGCTGTCGCTGGCGAGGTGCACTTTCGTGCTCAGGCCGCCGCGGGACCGTCCGAGCGCATGGTCATCAGGTTCAGCACGGCCCGGCGCGCCCTTTTCCTGGCGCCGGCGGCGTGCGGGTGGGCGCGGCAGAGGGTGGAGTCCACCGCCACGGTCCAGCCGATGTCACCAGCGTCGTCGGCTGCTGCCAGGAGTGAAGCCAGGATCCGTTCCCAGGTCACCTCCACGGCCCACCTGATCAGTTCCTTGTGAGCGGTCTGAAGGGGCCCAGCTCGTCCGGCAGGTCCCGCCAAGGCGAGCACGCGCGGGGCTGGTCGCACCTAACCATCCTTTAGTCTGATCCTCACACCACAGAGGGATCATGAACGGAAACTCGCTTTTCCATGCTGCAGGACTGGCCGTCAGCACACTGGTGCTGCTGCCGCTGCCACTGCTCATCCTGACGGGACGTGCCCCTGACTGGTTGTGCCGGATAGCGGCCCTGCGGTGCGTTGCCCTGGCCCTGATCGGTTTCTGGCTTCTCGTACTGTTCAACGCTGTACCACGAGTCCTGGGCGCTGGAAGCGGTCTCGTCATGGCCTGCTCGGCCCTGGGGGCACTCTTCGGGCTCGGGGGCATCATGTTCTTCTTCCGGGCAGCCTGGGTAAATGCGCATGCTGCCCGCACAGGCCGACGACGCTAGGGCGCCGGTCATGTGCGCAACGGCACCCCACGGTGCCGGGCGGGCGATCGGGCAGAGTCAGCCGTGCGCGGTGGAGGAAACAGTTTCACGATCCGGCCTCGGCTAGCGGTTCGGTGCAGACTCCGGCGTCGGCGCCCAGTGCGGAGTGGTGTCCGACGGGTCGACCAGACCCGCGTATTCCGCCCTTCCGATGTCGGACCCGCCGGTGACCGGGGCTCGGACTCACCTGGCCGCGACATGCGCGACCGGACGTCCGGCACGGCCATGCTCAGTCGTGTGTGGTTACTGTGCGTCAGTCGCGACCCACCCGGACCAGCGATGAGGCACCCATGCGAAACCGATTCCCGCCTGAGAAGACTAGGGGTGATCCCTGGGCCTCCTGCCGCGATCCCCACGGAGAATGACTGCTTCGGATCGACACCACACGCGAAGCAGGAGTAGCGCCGATGCCGTTCACGCAGACATCGTCCGGGCCGGTCCATTGGACCGTAGAAGGAGAGGGGGAGCCGCTGGTGCTCCTCCACGGGTTGGGTGGTGACGTCTCGTTCTGGGAGGTGGAGCGGACCGCTCTGGCGGACCGATTCCGGGTAGTGGCGATCGACCTGCGTGGATCCGGCCGGACACCCGCTGCGCGGGACGGTCACACCATGGACGACCTCGCCGACGATGTCGCCGCCGTCCTCGCGGACCAGCAGCTTGTCTCCGCCCACGTGCTGGGTTTCTCGATGGGGGGTCTGGTCGCCCAGGCGTTCGCTCTCAGACATCCGGCCATGCTCCGGCGGCTTGTCCTCGCATCCACCTTCGCGGTCATGAACCGGCAGTCCCGGATGTTCCTCGACGCGGTCCTGGACGTGTACGAAGGCGGAGCCACGCCCAAGCAGATGTTTGACCTCATCTGCCCATGGCTGTTCTCGGCAGACTTCCTCGCCGACCCTGCCAACGACGTTTTCCTGCACTACCCCGATGACGAGCCCGAAGAGCAGTCTCTCGATGACTGGCGCAAGCTCTACCTGGCCCAGCGGGCGTTCGACGCCACCAGCGGCCTGCCCGCCATGACGGCTCCCACCCTCGTGATCGCCGGCGGCGAGGACCGGCTCGCCACCGTGGAGGACGCTGAGGCCCTCGTTCGTTCCGTATCCTCTGCCGTCCTTCACGTCCTGCCAGGGAAAGGACACCTGGTCAATGTGGAGGCTTCCGAGGAGTTCATCGACCTGGTGCGATCTCACCTCCTCGTGGACCACAGCTCAAACTGACTCTCCGGCTGCCCGACGTCTCGTCATCGGCTTCCCATGGCTCCGCCGAGCCCTTCCGCACCCCGAGCACGCGTCCCGGAGCGATCCGACCGCCCCTCCGTTCCGCGGACGAGGGCCGCAGTCTCGCGTCCGCCCTGTCGGGCGTTCTCAGTCAACCGGAAGCTGATCCGCGCGTCAGTATTTCGCGCACCCTCTATTGACTCGCGAATCAGTAGAGGCCTACGTTCGGAACCAGCCAGACACCCCCTCGTCTTTCGGCTCCGGGGTGCGGCCTCCACCGAACCCCAGGCGTCCGTGAGGAGCACGACCATGGGTCATCCGGTCATCCACGCCACCAGTGCACGCGCCCATGAGGAGCGCCGGCACTTCTGGATCGGCGGCGCCTGGCACGTCCCCGCCGCAGGCCTCGACGGGCCCTGTGTGCTGGTCCGCGACCCCGCCGGCCGCGACTCGGTGGGCTGCGTACCCGACGGTACGGCCGAGGACGTGGACGCGGCGGTCGCCGCCGCCCGGCAGGCGTTCCCGGCCTGGTCCGCCTCCGGCACCGGCACCCGGCAGCGGCTGCTGACCGCCGTCGCGGAGGGCATCAGGAAGGACGAGGACCAGTTCGCGGCGCTGATCAGCGCCGAGATGGGCGCACCCGTCGACAGCGCCCGCCTGGTGCAGACACGACTCGCCGCCGACGTCTTCGCCTCGTACGCCGAGCTCCTGGACGGGCTCGCCTGGGAGGAACGGATCGGCAGCTCCCAGATCGTCCGCGAACCCGTGGGAGTCGTCGCGGCCATCACCCCCTGGAACTATCCGCTCTACCTCATCGCGGCCAAGGCCGCCGCGGCGCTCGCCGCCGGATGCACCCTCGTCCTCAAGCCCAGCAGCGACGCACCCCTCAACGCCTACCGGCTCGCCGAGGTCTTCGAGGCCGCCTGCACCGAGGCAGGCGTGCCGGGCGGTGTCTTCAACGTCGTCACAGGCTCCGGCGCGGTCGTCGGCAAGGCGCTGACGACCCACCCCGACGTGGACGCGGTCTCGTTCACCGGCTCCACGGAGGCCGGCCGGACGGTCGCGGCCGACGCGGCGGCCACGGTCAAACGCGTCGGACTCGAACTGGGCGGCAAGTCCGCCCGGGTGATCCTCGCCGACGACCCCGACGGGCCGACGGTCGCGGACCTGCCCGCCGCGGTCCGCACCGCCCTCGCCGACGCCTTCGCCAACGCGGGCCAGACCTGCACCGCCTGCACGCGCGTCCTCGTCCCCGAGAGGCTGTACGCCGAGACCGTCTCCCTGGCCGCGCAGGAGGCCGCCCGCCTGACCCTCGGCGACCCGGCACTCCCCGGCGACCACCTCGGCCCCGTCGCCACCTCCCGGCAGTACGCCGACGTGCTCGCGTACATCGACACCGGCATCGCGGAGGGCGCCCGTCTCGTCGCCGGAGGAAAGGCGGCCGCGGACCGCGTCCCCGAAGGACTGGAGGCCGGGCACTGGGTCCTGCCCACGGTCTTCGCCGACGTCACCCCCGACATGACCGTCGCCCGGGAGGAGATCTTCGGCCCCGTGGTCTGCCTGCTTCCGTACCGCGACGAGGCCGAGGCCGTCCGCATCGCCAACGACTCGGTCTACGGACTGGCCGGAGCGGTGTGGTGCGCCGACGCACGACGGGCCGAGGACTTCGCCCGGCGGATGCGCACCGGACTGGTCACCGTGAACGACGGGCAGTTCAGCGTTCTCGCACCGACCGGCGGCTACAAGCAGTCCGGCGTCGGCCGCGAGCTGGGCGTGCACGGGCTCCACGAGTACACCGAGCTCAAGACCATCCAGTGGTGACGGCGCACGCCGGGCGAGTCCCTCCCCGCCGAACCCCTTCCCGCCCACCGGTCACCCCGTACGGGGCCACCCTGAGAGGACACCCATGACCGGACCACACCATCCCGGACCGGACCGGCGGCAGGTCCTCGCCGCCGGCGCCGTCGGAACCGCGGCCCTCCTGCTCACCGGCTGCGCGGGCGACCCACCGCCCGCGCGCCCCGGACCACCGGCCGACGTGCCGGCGTGGGCCCCCGGACCGGGGGACCCGGCCGGGTCCCGCCGGGGCGGTCGGGTGATCACCGCCTGGTCCGACGAGGCGCAGTCCTACGACCCGGCGGTCGGCTGGGACCTGCACAGCTGGGAGGCGATCTCGACCCTCCTGTACGCCCCGCTCTACCAGTACGCCGGACAGTCCGGCGGCCCCGCCCCGAACGCGGCGGCCGCGCCACCGGAGGTCTCCGGCGACGGCCGCTCCTACACCATCCGCCTGCGGCCCGACGTCCGCTTCCACAACGGGCGCCCGGTGACCGCCCAGGACTACGTCTACACCTGGACCCGACTGCTCGACCCCGCCCTGGAGTCCTGGGCCGCGAGCTACCTCCTCGGCATCGAAGGCGCCCAGGCGGTGTCCGAACGCAAGGCCCGCACCGTCACCGGGCTGCGGGCCCGAGACCCGCACACCCTGCAGATCCGACTCGCCGAGCCCGACGTCCTCTTCCCCGCACTGCTCTGCATGCCGTACACCGCGGCCCTGCCCGCCGAGGAGATCCGACGGCTCGGCACGGGTTTCGGCCGCACCCCCGTCGGCACCGGGCCGATGCGCATCACCCGCTACGACAGCAAGGCGAAGCGGGCCGTGTTCGAGCCCTTCGACGGATACTTCTGGCGCGGCACACCGCTCCTCGACCGGGTGGAGTACCGGTGGGGCATCGACTACCCCCTCCAGACCCTGCAGCTCTCCGGCGGCCGGGTCGACGTCCTCGGCGAAGGCCTGGTCGCCAGCCAGGCGGCCCGCTTCACCGCCGACCCCGCCGTACGGGAGAAGTACGTACAGCAGATCCCGGTCCGCGGCACCCAGTGGCTCTCCGTCAACCACAAGCGCCGGGAGCTCAAGGACCCCCGCGTCCGACAGGCCCTGAACTGGGCCGTCGACCGGGAGCAGTTGATGCGCCTGAACTTCGGGCTCTCCGACCCCTGGGGCAGTCCGTTCCCGAAGGCCCTCGACCGCTACCGGCGGACCGCGCAACCCTACGGCCATGACCCCGGCCGCGCGCGCGAACTCCTGGACCGGGCGGGGATACGCAGACTCCGCCTGGAGTTCCTGCACGGCACCCAGGACCCCTGGCCCCTGCTCGGACAGGTCCTCCAGCAACAGCTCGACGCGGTGGGAGTGGAGATCGAACTGAACGGCATGAGCCAGTCCGCCTTCGAGGACGCCACCGCGCGGGGAGAGGGCGACCTCTACGGCACCCACCTCTACCTCACGCTCAACAGCGCCCTGGAACTCGTGAGTTCCAACTTCACCTCTTCCGCCGCCTACAACTACACCGGCTACGCCAACGCACGGGTGGACGAGCTCACCGCCCGGGCGCGCAAGGGCCGCACCCCGGAGGAGGCCAACGCGCTGCTCGCCGAGGTCGAGGAGGAGCTCGTCCGCGACGCCGCGGGGGTCTACGTCGGCAGCATGAACTTCCTCGCCGCCCGCGCCCCGCACCTGCGCAACTACCGGATGCGCGGAGAGACCGGCACCTACTACGACCGGCTGTGGGTGGGACGATGACCGCACCCGTCGCCATCGGCCCGGCCTCCGCGCCCGCCCCGCTCCCCGGCCGGCCGGACGCCCCGAGCGGCCCGGCCCGCAAGGGGGGACGGCCGCTCTGGCTCGCCGGGCTCTCCCTCTTCGGCGCCCTCGCCCTTCTCGCCCTCCTCGCCCCGCTCGCCGGGTCGCCCTACACCCTCCACACCGACAGTCTCACCGCGGCGGGTCTGCCCAGCGGGGTGGGCACACCCGGTCACCCGTTGGGGACCGACGCGATCGGCCGGGACATGCTCGCCCGCTCCCTCCACGGACTGCGCGCCACCCTGACCATCGCCCTGGTCGCCAACCTCACCTCCGTCGGCCTGGGCGCCGCGGTCGGGCTCGTCGCCGGCTTCTACCGCGGCTGGGTCGAGCAGTGCCTGATGCGCGTGGTCGACGTCTTCCTGTCCGTGCCCACCGTGCTCTCCGGGCTCGCGCTGGCGAGCATCGTCGGCCGCGGCACCACCGGCATCATCATCGTCGTCACCGCGCTCTACTGGGCCTGGACCGCCCGCCTGGTCCACGGCGAGACGACACGGCTGCGCGGCCGCGGGTACGTGGAGGCGGCCCTGGCCCACGGCGTCAGCCGCCCCGCCACGCTGCGCCGCCACGTCCTGCCCCACCTGTCCACCGCCCTGCTCAACGTCGCGGCGCTCAACGGGGCGGCCGTCGTCATCGTCGGCGCCGGACTCTCCTACCTCGGGGCGGGCATCCAGCCGCCCACCCCGGAGATCGGCAACATGCTGGCGGACGGCTCCGCGAGCATGACCTACGCCCCGCACACCCTGTTCGTCCCCCTGGTCCTGGTCATCGCGACCGTCCTCGCCTTCGTCCTGATCGCCGAAGGGCTCAACCGCCGCAATCCCCTCTCGGAGCGCCGCTCATGGCTCGACGCATAGGCATACGCATCCTCCTGGGCCTGTTCACCGTCCTGGCGGTGGTCCTGCTCACCTTCGTCCTCCAGTACGTCGTCCCGGGCGACCCCGCCCGCAGCATCGCCGGGCCCAAGGCAGGGCCGGAGGTCCTCGCGGAGATCCGTGCCCGGCTGCACCTCGACGACCCGCTGTGGTCGCAGCTCGGCCACTACCTGGGCTCGGTGGCCAGGGGCGACCTGGGCACCTCGTACGCCACCGACCGACCCGTCCTCTCCCTCGTCCTCGAACGCCTCCCCGCCACCACCCTCCTCGCTGCCGCGGCCGTCGTCGTCGAGGTCGTCATCGGCGGACTGTGGGGCCTGTGGGAGGCCTTGCGGCCCCGGCGCAGCTGGCTCCTGGCCACCGTCAACGTCGGCCTGCTGTCGATGCCGGTGTTCTCCCTGGGCTTCCTGCTGCTGCTCCTCTTCGGATACCACTGGCCGCTCTTCCCCATCGACGGGGGCGCCGGGCCCGCCCAGCTCGTGCTGCCGGCCCTGACCCTCGGCGTCCTGGGCGCCCCCTACTACGCCAACGTCGTGCGCGACAGCACACGGGAGGCCCTCGCCTCGGCCTATGTGCGCACCGCCGTCTCCAAGGGGCTCAGCCGCCGCAGGATCGTCCTGCGCCACGTCGTGCGCAACACGGCCTCACCGGTGGTCACCCTGCTCGGCATGGACGTGGCGGTGTTCCTCTCCGGTGTCGTCTTCGTCGAGACGATCTTCGGCTGGCCGGGCATCGGCCAGCTCCAGACCACCGCGTTCGCCGAACTCGACCGCCCGCTCCTCACCGGCACGGTCATCGTCGCCTCGACCCTCGTCGTGACGGCGAACCTGCTGGTGGACCTCGTCAGGACCGCCATCGACCCCCGTGCCGCCTCGGAGACGCCATGACCGCCCCTCCCGCACAGACCCCCGCGTGCCGCCTCGGCAGCGACGTCGGCATCGACGGCCTCAGCGTCGCCTACGGCGACCACACCGCCCTCCGGGACGTGTCCTTGCACGTACCGGCGGGCACCACCACCGCCCTGGTCGGAGAGTCGGGATCCGGCAAGTCGACGCTCGCCCTGGCCACCGGCCGGCTCCTCCCCGCCGGGGCCCGGATCACCGCTGGCTCGGTGCGGGTCGGCGACGTCGACCTGACCGCGCTGGGCGGCCGGGCCCTGCGCGAGGCCCGCGGCCGGACCGCCGCCTACCTGGCCCAGGACGCCTCCGCCGCGCTGAACCCGGTCGTCCGGGTGGGGCGCCAGATCGCCGAGGTGCATCAGGTCCGTTGCGGCGCGTCCCGCGCCGAAGCCGCCGAACTCGCCCGGCGCGCCCTCGCCGACGTCGGCATCCCGGACCCCGAGCGGGTGGCCCGCCTGTACCCGCACGCGCTCTCCGGCGGCATGCGCCAGCGCGTCATCATCGCGATGGCGCTCGCCTTCCACCCTCAGCTCCTCATCGCCGACGAGCCGACCACCGCGCTGGACGTGACGGTGCAGGCGGAGATCCTCGGCCTGGTGAGCCGGCTCCAGCGGGAGTACGGCCTCACCGTCGTCTGGATCACCCATGACATATCGGTGGTGGCGGAGATCGCGGACCACGTCGCCGTGCTCTACGGCGGGCGGCTCGTGGAGCACACCGATGTGCTCGGTCTCTTCGAGGGTGCGCGGCACCCCTACACGCGGGCACTCTTGGAGTGCTTCCGCAGCGGTCGTGACGCGGCCCCGAAGGAGCCCTACACGACCATCGCCGGCAGCCCTCCCACCGGAGGCGTACCGGAAGGCTGCCCCTTCCACCCCCGATGTCCCGAGGCCGAGGCCCGTTGCGGGGTCGAAGTCCCCCGGCTCAAAGGGCTCGCCGCGGATCACGTGGCCGCCTGCCACCGACTGGAGGACGGACGATGACCGCGGCGCCGAGGACGGGCCCGGAAGCGCCCCTGCTGGAAGCGACCGGCATCACAAAGCGGTACGGCCGTTTCACCGCCCTCGACGCGGTCGATCTGCGTATCGAGGCGGGCCGCACGGTCAGCATCGTGGGGGAGTCCGGCTCCGGGAAGTCCACCCTGGCGCGGATCGTCGTCGGCCTCGAGCGGGCCGACGCCGGCACCGTCCGCTTCCGCGGCGAGCCGGTGCGCGGGCGCCGCGCCCGCAAGGCCTTCCGCCGCAGTGTGGGCATGGTCTTCCAGGACCCCTACGAGTCGATCGACCCGCGCATGACCATCGGCGAGGCCGTGGCCGAACCGCTGCGGGCCCACGGCCTCCACCGGGCGGACCGAGACGCCCGGGTGCGTGAACTGCTCGACGCCGTGGGGATGGAGGGGGTTCCGCCCGACGCGTGGCCGCACCGCTTCTCGGGCGGCCAACGGCAGCGCGTCTGCATCGCCCGTGCTCTGGCCACCGATCCCGAACTGGTCATCTGCGACGAGCCCACCTCCGCGCTGGACGTCTCCGTCCAGGCGCAGATCCTGAACCTGTTGCTAGACCTCCAGCGGCGGCGGGGGCTGTCCTACCTGTTCATCACGCACGACCTCGACGTGGTCCGCAGGATCAGCGACGAGGTCGACGTCCTGCTGCGCGGCCGGGTCGTGGAGCGGGGTACCGCCGAGGAGATCACCGACAGCCCCGGGCATGCGTACACCCAGCGGCTGCTGGGCGCGGTACCGGCCGACTCGCCCCGCCGCCGGCGCATCGGGAAGCGGCTCGACGTTGACTGCTGAATCAGTCAGATCGAGTGCGGCGCGTGGAGAAGATTCGAGCCCTGCATGGCGCCTCGTATCTGCGATGCGGAGGCATTTGAGCTGCTCAAATGATAGCCAGCCCTAGATGATCCAGGGGCTAGTTCTTGACTGGTTAGTCAGTCAGTAAATCACCATAGAACCCTTGCGATGCAAGACGGGAGAGTGCTACCAAGAGTCATGACTGCACACGCCGGAATCTCCAAGGACGTCTACGACGTCGTCATCGTCGGTGGCGGCCACAACGGCCTCGTCGCCGCCGCCTATCTGGCCCGGGCCGGGCGCTCCGTCCTCGTCCTCGAACGCCTCGACGTCACGGGCGGCGCCGCCGTCTCGACGCGGGCTTTCGCCGGAGTGGACGCGCGGCTGTCGCGCTACTCCTACCTCGTCTCCCTGCTGCCGTCGAAGATCGTCGACGACCTCGGCCTGCGGTTCGCGGTCCGCAAGCGGTCGGTCTCCTCCTACACGCCCACCGTCCGCGACGGCCGGGCCACCGGGCTGTTCGTCGGCGGCGGCGAGGAGCGCACCCGCGCCTCGTTCCGGGCCCTCACCGGCTCCGACACCGAGTACGAGGCCTGGCGCGCGTTCTACGCCACGACCGGCGACGTCGCCCGCAAGGTCTTCCCGACGCTCACCGAGCCGCTGCCCACCCGCGAGGCGCTGCGCGCCCGGATCGGTGACGACGCCACCTGGAACATGCTCTTCGAGCAGCCGCTGGGCGTGGCCCTGGAGGAGCGCTTCCGGGACGACCTGGTCCGCGGGGTCGTCCTCACCGACGGTCTCATCGGCACGTTCACCGACGCCCACGACGCGTCCCTCGCCCAGAACATCTGCTTCCTGTACCACATCATCGGTGGCGGCACCGGTGACTGGGACGTCCCGATCGGCGGCATGGGCGCCTTCACCGACGCCCTCGGGGGCGCCGCCCGCGAGGCCGGCGCCGAGATCGTCACCGGACACGAGGCGCTGAGCATCGCCCCCGGTGCCCCGTATACCGAGGTCGCCTACCGCACGGCGGCCGGGGAGGGCAGCGTCGCCGCCCGCAAGGTCCTGGTGAACGCCTCGCCCGAGGCGCTCGCCGCCCTCGTCGGCGACGAACCGCCGGCCGAGCGCGCCGAGGGCGCCCAGCTGAAGGTCAACATGCTGCTGCGCCGCCTGCCCCGGCTCAAGGACACCTCCGTCGACCCCCGCGAGGCGTTCTCCGGCACGTTCCACATCTCCGAGGGGTACGCGCAGCTGGACACCGCCTACCGGCAGGCCGCCTCGGGCGTGCTGCCCTCGGCGCCCCCCTCCGAGATCTACTGCCACTCGCTCACCGACCCGACGATCCTCTCGCCCGAACTCGTCGCGCGCGGCTACCAGACGCTGACGATGTTCGGACTCCACGTGCCGGCCCGTCTGTTCGACGAAGACAACGCTGGCAAGCGGGAGACCCTGCTCAAGGCGGCTCTCGCCGAATTGGACTCCGTGCTCGACGAGCCGGTCACCGAGTGCCTCGCCATGGACGAGGACGGCCGCCCCTGCATCGAGGCCAAGACCCCGATCGACCTGGAGAACGAGCTGCGGCTGCCCCGCGGCAACATCTTCCACCGGTCCCTGGCCTTCCCCTTCCTGGACGAGTCGCGAACCACCGGCCGCTGGGGCGTGGAGACCGCCCATGAGAACGTGCTGCTCTGCGGTGCGGGCGCGGTGCGCGGCGGAGGCGTCAGCGGCATCCCGGGTCACAACGCCGCCATGGCCGTACTGGAGCAGTGACTCCGCTCCCGGGGCGCCCCCGTGGCGCCCCGGGCCCGAACCCCACCCCGGAACAGAGGAGCGCGAAGGACATGACGATCGCCCTGCGGTGTGCCCGGCTGGTCGACGTGGTCGCCGGCGAGGTCCTCGACGACCGCGTCGTGCTGGTGGACGGCGACCGGATCGCCGCGGTCCTCCCCGGCACCGCGCCGGTCCCCGACGGCGTGCGGGTCCTCGACCTCGGGGACGCCACGCTCTGTCCCGGTCTCGTCGACCTGCACACCCACCTCGTCGGGATCGCCGCCTGCGGGGACCCGGTGCACGAGCTCCGGCAGAGCGCCGCGCAGCAGGCGTTCGAGTCGATCGGCCATGCCCGGGACACCCTCCTCGCCGGCTTCACCACCGTCCGCGACCTCGGCACCTTCCGGGCGTTCGTCGACGTGGCCCTGCGGGACGCCATCGACAACGGGACGGTGCCGGGGCCCCGCATGGCGGTCGCGGGCGCCTATGTCACCGTCTCCACCGGCGGAGGCATGATCACCGGTCTGGCCCCCGACATCACTTTGCCCAAGGAGTTCCGCTTCGGCTCCGTGCGCGACGTCGACGACGTGCGCGAGCGGGTCCGCGAGATCCTGCATCACGGCGCCGACCTCATCAAGCTGATCGGCACCGGCGCCGTCATGGCAGCGGGGACCGTCCCCGGCGCTCCCGAACTGACGGAGGCGCAGATCCGGGCGGCGGTGGAGGAGGCGGGCCACTACGGCGCCCACGTCGCCGTCCACGCCCACGGGACGGAGGGCATCAAACGCGCCGTCAGGGCCGGGGCCCGCTCCGTCGAGCACGGCTGCTACCTGGACGACGAGGGCATCGAGCTGATGCTCCGGCACGGCACCTACCTGTCGGCGGACATCTGGTGGAGCGACTGGCTGGCCGACCACGCCGCAGACGCCGGCTTCGACCAGGAGGCGCGGGAGAAGAACGACCACGCGACGCTGGCCCAGCGCGAGGCGTTCGCGCGGGCCGTCCGGGCCGGGGTCCGGATCGGGTTCGGGTCCGACGCCGGCGGGTTCCCGCACGGGATGCAGGCCCGTCAGCTCGCCACCATGGCCGCCCACGGCATGACGGCCCTGGAGGTGCTCCGCGCGGCCACGCTGAGCGGCGCCGAGTGCCTGGGATGGGAGGACCGCATCGGCTCGGTCACCCCGGGCAAGTACGCCGACCTGATCGCCGTCGCGGGACCGCCGGAGGACCTGGCCGCGTTCACCGACGTCCGCTTCGTGATGAAGGGCGGCCAGGTCGTCAAGGACACCCTGACGCCGTCGGAGTGATGACCTCGGAGCGACGGGGCTAGCGCGGGGGAGACGGGCGCGGGCCGCGGTCGAACGTCCCCTCCACTGTCGGCGACCGCCTTCTAGCCGGAGGCGGTCGCCGGCTCCCGCGTTCCGGGCCGGTCCGCGGAGATGACCAGGTACATGGCCAGCATGATCAGGGCGCCCCCGAGGAGCGTCCGGTACGTCGGCGGGATCCCGACGGCGAGACTGAACGCCGCTACGAACAGCGGTTCACAGGCCAGGACGACGGCGGCGCCCGCGGCGTCGATCCGGGACTGCGCCCAGGTCTGCACGGCGTACATGCCGAGCGTCGCGAGCAGGGTGGAGTACGCCAGCCAGCCCCAGCCCGCCCCGGTGTCCGGCAGGTCGATGCCGGAGGGGACGGCCCAGACCGCGGCGATCGCTCCGGTGCCGAGGATCTGGAGCGCGGCCAGACCGTAGACCTTGTCCGGCGCCGCGTACTCCGACAGCAACGCGACCTGCACCGCGTACGACCCGGCCGCGGCCAGGGTGAGCCAACTCCCCACCCCCGGCGACACTCCGTCGAACGAGATCACGGCCAGGCCGACCGTCGCGGCGGCCACCCCGCCCCAGACCCCCGCGGACACCCGGGTCCCGAAGAGGGCCCTGCCGGCCAACGGGGTAAGGACGACGAACAGCGAGACCAGGAAGCCGGACTGGGAGGCCGGCAGGTGGTGCTGCCCCTCGATCTGAAGCAGGGTGCCGGAGGCCAGGAAGACCGCAAGTCCCAGCCCGGCCAGGGTGTGGCGCCGACCGAGCGAGAACACCGCGCGGGGCCGCGCGGCCACCATGACCAGGCCGGCGAGGACGAAGCGGACGGCGACGAGGCTCGCCGTCCCCGTCTCGGGGAGCAGCCAGGCCGTCGCCAGATAACTCCAGCCCCAGACGGCGGTGGCGCAGGTCAGCGCCGCGATGGCGACGCGGCGGCTGCGGCGCGCCGCGGCAGAGGGAACGGCCGGGCGGGGCGGGGATGCGGTCACGGTGTCCCCCTGGACGAGTACGGCCGTGCGAGGACGGGGCGCGGGACGTGCCGGGCGAGATGCGGTAAGCCTAGATTCTGACTGATTCGTCAGTCAATACAGAAGGGCGTGCCAGGTCCCTGGCGAACGGTGGGAGACCGGGTGGGCCGAGGCACGGAAGAGCCGAAGAGGAGGCCGGCCCGCCCGGCCGGTGGTCGAAGACGCCGTCCGCTCGTGGCGGCCGGCGCCCGCCGCCCAAGACGGCGCCGCTGTCACGAGACGGCGCCCGCTGTCACCAGACGGCGTCCGCCGTCAGGATCGGGCCGATGCCGAGGCGGCGGAGCGCCCCGGCTCCAGAGCGGACGCCTCGATCCCGAGCTGGCCGGCCACGTGCTCCCGCACCCAGCCCGCGGCCTCCGCCTTCTGCAGCGCGCCGTGGCGGGCGACCAGCTGGACCGCGATGCCGTCCAGGAACAGCGTGATCCGCCAGGTCGCGGTCCGGGGGTCGGTGCAGTGGAACTCCCCCCGTTCCACGCCGTCCCGGATCAGCTCGGTGAGCGAGGCCTTCCACTCCTCGTCCATGGTGCGCATCACGTCGTGGAGTCCGGGGTCCCGCATGCCGGCCGACCAGCCGTCGATCCACAGCCGCCAGTCGGCCGCCTGCCCGGTGGGCAGGTACAGCCGCAGCAAGGACTTCAGCCGGGTCACCGCGGACCCCGACCGGCCGACGACGCTGCGCAGACTCTCCATCTCCCGCCGGGCGGCGTGGGTGAAGGCCGCCTCGATCAGGAGTTCCTTGGTCGCGAAGTGGTAGTGGAGCAGCCCGCTGCTCACCCCGAGTGCCGTCGCGACGTCGGCCACCCGGGTCGTCGCGATGCCGCGCCGGTTGATCTGTTCGACCGTCGCGTCGAGGATCTCTTCCCGGCGCAAGACCACCTGTTTGCGTGCCACGAGGGACACCCTACCCGCCGTACTGACTGCCATGTCAGGACGCCGGCCGGGTGGCGCGCGGTCCCGCGAGGTGGGCGGCCAGCCGGAACGGGGCGGGCGTCCCACCGGCTCCCGTGACCAGGTCGGCGGCCAGTTCGCCGATGAGCGGGGCGAACTTCGCGCCGTGTCCCGAGCACGGGGAGCAGACCACGAACGGCCCGGACCGGTCGAGGAGGAAGTCCTCGCTCGGGGTGAAGGTGAACAGACAGGTGGTCTCGCCCCGCGGAGCCGGGTCGAGGCCGGGCAGCCACTCCCGTACGTAGTCCACGACCCGGGCCCGGGCCGCCTCGGAGACCACCCCGTCGCGGTCCTCGGCGGTGGTCCGGCGGCCCGCGTAGTGCTCGCCGATCTTCCGGTCGTCGCCCGGGCCGCCGTCCCGGCCTCCCGCGAGGTGGTAGATCCCGTCCCCGTGCTCGTGGAGCACGCTCGGCCAGGCGGCCGCGGCCGGGTCGAGCCGGCGGAAGTGGAACGTCTCCTGCTGGGTGACGGTCAGCGGCGGCAGCGCGAGGTGCCCGTCGAGCAGTCCGGCGGTCCATCCCCCGGCGGCGACGACCACGGTCCCGGCGCGTACGTCGCCGCCGTCCGCGAGCAGGATACGGGCCCCGCCGGCCTCCGGGACCAGCGCGGTCACGGCGGCCTCGTGGCGGATCACGGCTCCGCGCCGGACGGACCCCTCGGTGAACGCGGCGACCGCCGCGGCGGCGTCGACCGTGCCGCCCTGCGCGTGGTGGACGACGGGCCCCTCGAAGCGCATGCCGGGCCAGCGTCCTTCCGCCTCCCGGGCGTCGAGCACCTCGTGCGGCACCCCGGCGTCGGCGAGGCGCCCGGCCACCGATTCCGCGTAGGCCCGCTTGCCGAAGTCCACGCTGCCGAGCAGCCGCAGCAGCGGGGTGCCGGCGTCGAGCTCCAGTTCCCGCCAGAGCTCGAAGGCCCGTCCGGTCAACTCCGTGTAGAGGGCGTCCTCGTAGCCCCGCCGTACGATGCGCGCGCTGCCGTGCGAGCTGCCCCGGGCGTGCCCCGGGCGGAACCGCTCCAGCAGCAGGACGGAGAGGCCGCGGCGGGCGGCGGCCCACGCGGTGGCCGCTCCCATGAGCCCGCCGCCGACCACGACGACATCGGTGCGCTCGGTCACGGACGGCTCCCTTCCCGACGTGCGGCGGCGTGGGCCCCGGGCCCGCCGAACCTCTCTTCGATGGCGGCGAGTCTGCGGTCGACCACCACGAGCGCGGCCTCGCGGGGCGTGATGCCGAGGTTCTCGGCGCGGACGAGCATGTCCGAGGTCAGGCGCCGCATCGCATCCCGCACCTTGCGTTCCGCCTCGGTCGCGTCCGCGCCGATGTCGCCGAACAGGGTCCACCACCACCAGGCGTTGGTGGCGGAGTTGGCGACAAAGTCGGGCAGCACCAGGACGCCGCGCGCGTGCAGGGCGGCCTCGGCCTCCGGCAGGACCGGCATGTTCGCCGCCTCGGCGATCACCCGCGCCGTGATCCGCGCCTGGTCCCGGGGATGGACGCAGTAGGAGACCGCGGCCGGGACGAGGACCTCGCACTCGACGTCGAGCCAGGTGTCACCGTCCGCCTCGGTGTCGCCGGGGCGCAGCCGGGACCGGTCGATGCCGCCCAGGGCGTCACGGGTGCGCAGCAGCTCTTCGACGTCCAACCCGTCGGGGTTGGCGACCACGCCGAGCGCGTCGACGAGGGCGACCACGCGCACACCGGCGCGGGCGAGGTAGCGGGCGGTGGCTCCGCCCATGGAGCCGAAGCCCTGGACCACCGCGCGGGCCGACGTGCGGGGGATCCCGAGCCGGTCGAGGGCGGTGAGCGCGGACTCGGCGACGCCGAGCCCGCCGACGAGGTCGGGGAGGGGGATGCGGTCCACGTCGACGGCGAACGCGTCGGCGAGCCGTCGGCGGGCCCCGGCGGGGTCCTCCAGCAGCGGGTAGACCGCCTCGACGGAGCTCTCCACGCCGAGGCCGGCGAGGACCCGGTCCAGGGTGTCCTGTCGCAGTCCGAGGTCCTCACCGGTGGTCCAGTGATGCTTGAGCAGGGCCCCCACGGCTTCCAGGAACCGGCCGAGCACGGCGTCGGCCGCCGGGTCGTGCGGGCTGCAGTCGATGCCGCCCTTCGCGCCGCCGAGGGGGATGTAGCGGTTGCCGGGGTCGTAGTGGAGGGCTTCCTTGCGGGTCATCCCGGCGGCCAGACCGCGGACCTCGTCGAGGGTGCAGCCCTCGCGCATCCGCAGGCCGCCGCTCGCCACGCCCCGGACCAGCCGGTCGATGACGACGTACCCCTTGCGGCCGGTGACCGGGTCGGTCCAGGTCACCTCCAGATGGGGCGGGGACGTGGTGCGGGAGGGGTGCGGGGAGGTCGTTGTCATGGCTTCCGTCCTTCACGGGCACCCGCCGGGCGGCGCGTGCGTACTTCGGGGCAGGTGCGGGACGCGGCCCGGCGGTCAGGTCATCCAGTTGACCGGGTGGCCCCGGTCGGTGAGGGCGGGCCGGTCAAGCCGGAAGGCGGTGTACGGCTCGGTGCCCGCGAGCGCGGGGTCGGCGACGAGCTCGGACAGCATCCGGCCGATGGTCGGGGCGAACTTGAAGGCGTGTGCGGCGCCGAGGCCGACCAGGACGCGTTCCGCGCCCGGAACCGGTCCGAGTACGAAGTCGCGGTCCGGGGTCAGGGTGTAGAGGCAGCGCTTGGAGCGCACGGGCCGGCCGCTGCCGGGGAACCGCTCACGCATGAAGCCGGACAGTTCGGCGAGCATGGCGGGGTCGGTGAGGCCGGAGCGCCGGTCCGGCGTCACCTCGGGGCCGCCGCAGTCCCGCCCGGCCTTGACGGTGGCTTCCCCGTAGCAGGGGAAGCCGTAGTACGAGGGGTCGTCGAGCCAGATCCAGACGGGGAAGGCCTCCGGGCCGAAACGGGCGGGGGACTCCGGCGCGAAGTAGGTGACCTGCTCCTCCAAGGTGGTGAGGGGGATCCCCCACCCGAGCGGTCCCAGCAGGGTGTTGGCCCACGCGTCGGTGCACAGGACGACGTGCCCGGCGCCGAACCCGCCCCGGTCCGTCTCCACCTCGACGCCCCTCGCGCCCTGGCGGACCGCGGTGACCGTCGTCCGGTCGAGCAGCCGGGCGCCCGCCTTCGTGGCCAGTTCCTGCATGATGGCGGTCGAATGGGCCGCCGGGACGATCGAGGTGCGGTCCTGGAAGAGGCCGGTCGTGCCGTCGGGGACGGAGATCTGCGGCCAGCGGGCCCGGATGTCGTCGGTGCCGAGCAGTTCGAATCCGATGCCCTCGGCCGAGAGGCTGTCCCGGTAGTCGTCGAGAGGAATGGCCGAGCCCTCGGGGCACAGGTCGAGGCCGCCGGTCCGCGTGACGAACGTCCGGCCCGCACTCCGTTCCAGATGGGCCCAGTCCGCGTAGGCGTCCTTGGTCAGGCGCACGTAGTCGGGACGGTGGTAGCTGTGGCGCAGGATGCGTGACGTGTCGTGCGACGCGCCGCGGTCGTGCCCCAGCTCGAACTGTTCGATCCCGAGCACCCGGTGCCCCGCCGCGGCGAGATGCCAGGCGGCGGCGGACCCGAGCCCGCCCAGGCCGACGACGACGACGTCGTACGGCTCGGTTCCGGGGTGGACGTTCATGGATGGGCCTCCCGGCGGATGGGCCTTGCGGCGGGGATCCCGTCCTCCGTCCCGGCCGGCGGGCAGGGGCGCCGGGGCGTACGGAGGCGACGGGAAGGAGGAGGGAGCCGACCTCGGCGGTCGGGTCTCGGCGTCCGGCAGGGAACGGCCCTGGGAACGCCCTGCGGGGAGCTGCTGCTGAACGACGATGCAGGAGCGGCTTCGGGGCTGTCAAGGCTCCCGGACGCCCTGTCCGCCCTCCCGGCGAAGTCGGCCGCGACTCACTTTCTTCGACTGACGCATCAGTCAGTAAAAGTGCTTCGAAAGCATTGACAAAGCCCGCTGTCCCGCCACAGGGTTCTAGTGATTCCAACTGTTCGGCGAGTCAGTAAGACGCTCTCCGGACCCTCGTTCCCCGCCCGCCTCGTCACCCTGAGGGGATGCCGGACACATGACTGCCACCCCGACCCCCCGCGGCACCCGCGACGACGGCCTCGCCGTCTTCCGCGACCCCGCTTCGGTAGCCGTCGTCGGCGCCTCCGCCGACCCGGCGAAATGGGGCCACTGGCTGGCCCGGGGCGCCCTCGACGGCACCCACCGCCGGGCGGTCCACCTCGTCACCCGCAGCGGCGGCGAGATCCTCGGCCACCCCTGCGCCACCTCGCTGCGCGAACTCCCCGACGCCCCCGACCTGGTCGCCTTCTGCGTACCGGCCGCCCAAGTCCCCGCGGTCGTCGACGAAGCGCTCGCTCTCGGCGTGCGCGGCCTGCTCGGCATCACCGCCGGCGTCCCCGACGCCCCCGCACTCGCCGCCCGCGTCACCGCGGCCGGCGCCCGGCTGATCGGACCCGGCAGCCTCGGCCTGTTCGACTCCTCCTCCTCCCTGCGGATCGCCTGGGGCGACTTCGCCCCCGGCCCCCTCGCCGTCATCTCCCAGAGCGGCCAGGTCGGCAGCGAGCTCGCCCTCCTCGCCCGCCGCGCCGGCCTCGGCATCTCCCGCTTCGTCTCCGTCGGCGCCCAGCTCGACGTCACCACGGCCGACCTCCTCCAGGACCTCGCCGACCACGAGGCCACCCGCGCGGTCGCCCTCTACGTCGAGGGCTTCGAGGACGGAGGACGGATCTTCGAGGCGGTACGGGTCCTGCGTGCCGCCGGAAAACCCGTCCTCCTGCTCTCCGTCGGGACCAGCGAGGCCGGTGCCCGCGCCGCCCGCTCCCACACCAGCGCCCTCACCTCCCCTGCCGAACTCGTCGACGCCGTCTGCCGGTCCGCCGGAGCCCTGCGCCTCGCCACCCCGGCCGAACTCGTCGACGTCGCCGCCTGCCTGCTCTCCGGCCCCCGCCCACGAGGGACCCGGATCGCGATCGTCAGCGACAGCGGCGGCCAGGGAGCCATCGCCGCCGACCGGGCCACCGCCCGCGGCCTGGACGTCCCCGAACTGAGCCACCCCACCACCGTCGGCCTCGGCGCCCTGCTCCCGGGCGGGGCGGCCACCGCCAACCCCGTCGACCTCGCCGGGGGCGGCGAACGGAACCTCGACACCTACCACCACGTCGTCGAACGCCTGCTCCGCTCCGAAGAGATCGACAGCGTGCTCCTGTCCGGCTACTTCGGCCGCTACGGAGTCGACACCCCCGCGCTCGCCGAAGCGGAACGACGCGTCGCGGACGCACTCGCCCGCGCCGCCCGGGACCACGACCGCCCCCTCGTCGTCCACACCATGGGCCCCGACGGCGCCACCGCTCACGCCCTGCGCGAAGCCGGCGTCCCCGTCTTCCCCACCGTCGACGCGGCCGTCGACGCCCTCGCCGGAGCGGCCGCCCTCCGCGCGGCTCCGCCCCCGCCCGTCCCCCTCACCGTCCCGGCCCCTGCCGGAACGGCCGCCCCCGGCTACTGGCCCGCCCGCACCCTCCTCGGCGGCCACGGCCTCGCCTTCCCCCGAGGACGCGAGGTCCATGACGCCGACGGCACGGCCGCAGCCGCAAGGGAACTCCACGCCCCCTACGTCCTCAAAGCAGGCTGGCTGGAACACAAGAGCGAGCAGGGCGGCGTGCACGTCGGCCTGCCGGACCCGGCCGCCGCCGCCGACGCCTTCACCGCCATGCGCGCCCGGCTCGGCCCCGGACCCTACGTCCTCGAAGAACAGGACACCCGCCCGCACGTGGTCGAACTCCTCATCGGCGCACGCCGCGACCCCCGCCTCGGTCCCCTCGTCACCGTCGGAGCCGGAGGCACCCGCACCGAACTCCACCGCGACACCGTCACCGAACGCGCCCCCGTCGACCTCGACCGCGCGCACACGATGCTCCGCGCCCTGCGCTGCGCACCCCTCCTCGACGGCTGGCGCGGCGCCCCCGCCGTCGACACCGGCGCCGCGGCCCAGGCCGTCGTGGCGGTGTCGCAGCTCATCGCCGCGCTTCCCACCGCCGGCACCGAGGTCGAGATCAACCCCCTGCGCGTCGGCCCCGTCGGAGCCCTCGCCGTCGACGCGCTCGTCCTCACCCACCCGGACGGCCCCGCCCCCGCGACCCAGGGAGAGTCATGAACCACCACGTACAACCCGACGAGTTCGCCGGGCGCACCGCCCTGGTCACCGGCGGAGGCTCGGGCATCGGCCGGGCCGTCGCCCGCCGCTGGGCCGCCGGAGGCGGCCACGTCACCGTCGTCGGCCGGCGCGCGGACCCCCTGCGCGAGACCGTCGCGCTCATCGAGGCCGCGGGCGGCAGCGCCGACGCCGTCACCTGCGACGTCCGCGACGCCGCCGCCGTGGACGCCGCCGTCGACGGCGTCGCCGAGCGGCACGGCCGGCTCGACGTCCTCGTCAACAACGCCGCCGGCAACTTCGTCCTCCCCGGCGAGGAACTCTCCCCGAACGGCTGGAAGGCCGTCATCGACATCGTCCTCAACGGAACCTTCCACTGCACCCGTGCCGCCGCCCGCCACATGCTGCCCCAGGGCAGCGGCGCCGTCCTCAACGTCATCGCCAGCTACGCCTGGCACGGCCACCCCGGCACCGTGCACAGCGCCGCCGCCAAGGCCGGAGTCCTCGCCATGACCCGCACCCTCGCCGTCGAATGGGCCCCCCGGGGCGTCCGCCTCAACTGCATCGCCCCCGGACCCACAGAGACCGAAGGCGCCTCGGCCGCCCTCTGGCCGACCGACACCGCCCGCGAACGAGTCCTCGCCAGCGTCCCCGCCGCCCGCTTCACCACACCCGAGGAGGTCGCGGAGTCGGCCGCCTTCCTGATCGGCGACCGGGCCGCGTACGTCACCGGCGACGTCCTCGTCGTGGACGGCGGCCAGTGGCTCGGCAAGTCGGTCTACACCACCGAGCCGAGCGGCGCATGACCGCCGTCACCGGAGGGGAAGCCCTCGTCCACGCCCTCGACCTGCACGGCGCCCGCACCGTCTTCGGTATCCCCGGCACCCACAACCTGCCGGTCTACGCCGCCCTGGCACGCCACGGCATCCGGCACGTCACCCCCCGCCACGAGCAGGGCGGCGCCTTCGCCGCCGACGGCTGGGCCCGGGTGACCGGTCGACCCGGCGTCTGCCTCACCACCACCGGCCCCGCCGTTCTCAACGCCGCCTCCGCCGCCGCCCAGTCCTACTCGGACTCCATCCCCGTCCTGCTCGTCTCTCCCGGCCTCCCGCTCCGCCACCCCGGCCGCGGCAACGGACACCTCCACGAGGTCAAGGACCAGCGAGCCGCACTCGACGCCGTGGTCGCCTACAGCCACCGCGTCACCAGCGTCGAGGAGATCCCCCTCGCCGTCGCCCAGGCGTACGCGGCGATGGCCACCGGCCGCCCCCGCCCCGTCCACCTGGAGATCCCCCTCGACCTGCTCGACGAGCGGGCCCCCGCCCCCGTCGTACCACCCGTCCCCGTACCCCCCGCCGTCCCCGGAACGGAACAGGCGACGGCCGCCGCCCACGTCCTCGGAACCGCCCTGCGCCCCGTCATCCTCGCGGGCGGCGGCTGCGCCGGCGCCGCACCCGAGCTCCGCGAACTCGCCGAACGCCTCGGAGCACCCGTCGTGACCACCGCCAACGGCAAGGGCACCCTCGACGACGACCACCCCCTCGCGATCGGCGCCGGCCTCCACCACGAGGCCGTCCGCACCCTCGTCGCCGAAGCCGACGCCGTGCTCGCCGTCGGCACCGAACTCGCCCCCAGCGACCTGTGGAACGGGCCCTTCGACATCCGTGGCCCCCTGGTCCGCGTCGACATCGACGCGCAGAGCGCCGTCACCAACGCCCGACCCGACGTCATCGTGCTCGGCGACGCCGCCCTCGCCCTGCGCGCCCTCGCCGACCGGCTGCCGCCCGGCCCGCCGGCCGACGCGGGCCCCGCCCACGCCCGGGCCGCCGCCGCCCGGGCCGCGTTCACCGCCCAGGCCCGCGCCGAAGGAGCCGGTCACCTCGGCCTCACCGCCCGGCTCGCCACCGCGCTCGGCCGCGACGGCCACCTCGCCGGCGACTCCGCCATGGCCTGCTACTACGGCGCCTTGTCCAACCTCCCCGCCCACCGCCCCCGCTCGTTCCTCTACCCCAGCGGCCTCGGCACCCTGGGCTACGGCCTGCCCGCCGCCATCGGCGCGAAGCTCGCCCACCCCGACGCACCCGTCATCGCCCTGCACGGCGACGGGGGGATCATGTTCACCGTCCAAGAACTCGCCGCCGCCGCCCAGTTGCGGCTGCCCCTGCCCGTTGTCGTCTCCGACAACGGCGGCTACGGCGAGATCCGCAACGAGATGGCCGACCGTGCCGACCCCGTCCACGCCGTCGACCTGCCCCGGCCCGACTTCGCCGCGATCGCCACCGGAATGGGCTGCCACGGGGTGCGCGCCGACACCCCCGACGAACTCGGCCCCCTGCTGGAGGCCGCCCTCCACAGTGACCGGCCCACCCTCATCCACCTCATCGAGGACACCGGCCGCTGAAACCCGGCACCCCTCGCGAGCCCCCGGGACCCCCGCCCCAGCCTCACCACCGGAGGAAGACCATGAACGCCCTCACCGAACCCTGGCCGCTCACCGACGAACAGCGGGCGGTCGTCGCACTCTGCCGCGACTTCGCCGCCAAGGAGATCCGTCCCCGCGGCCGCGAGGTCGACGAGGCCGACGTCGTCACCCCCGTCGACATCTGGCGCAAGGCCGCCGACGTCGGCATCACCGACTTCATGCTCCCCGCCGAGGTCGGCGGCGGCGGGTTCACCGACGTGTTCACCCAGTGCCTCGTCCAGGAGGAGCTGTGCTTCGGCGACCCCGGCATCGGCAACCTCGTGTGCTCCAACGGCTTCTTCGCCGACCCCGTCCTCGAACTCGGCACCGACGCGCAGAAGGAACGCTGGCTCCGGCCGCTCACCGGCCCCGACGCGCCGATGACGGCCCTGGCCACCACCGAACCCGGAGCCGGTTCCGACGCCGCCTCCATCACGACCACCGCCCGGCGCTCGGACGGGGGCTACGTGCTCGACGGCCAGAAGGCATGGATCTCCAACGCCGGCGCCGCCCGCCAGTACGTCGTCTTCGCCAAGACCGACCCCTCCCTGCGGTCCCGGGGAGTCACCGCCTTCCTGCTGGACGCGGAGACCGAGGGCCTCACCTTCGGCGAGCCCATGCGCAAGATGGGCCAGCGTGCCATCGTCTGCCGTGAGCTCTATCTGACCGGCGTGTTCGTCCCCGAGGAGAACCGCCTCGGGGACGAAGGCCAGGGCTTCCACGGCCTGATGCGCACCTTCGACATCTCCCGCATCGTGCTCGGCGCCGCCGCCGTCGGCGCCGCCCGCGCCGCGTACGAGTACGCCCGCGACTACGCCCGCACCCGCATCCAGTTCGACAAACCGATCATCGAGCACCAGGCCGTCGCCTTCCGGCTCGCCGACATGGCGAACCGCATCGAGGGCGCCCGGCTGATGGTCCTGCGCGCCGCCCGGGCCGCCGACCAGGGTGCGGACATCACCGGCCTGGCCGCCATGGCGAAGCTCACCGCGTCCACCGCCGCCATGTTCTGCACCTGGGCCGCCGTCCAGACCCTTGGCGGCTGGGGCTACTCCCGCGAGTACCCGGTCGAGCAGTGGATGCGGGACGCCAAGCTGGAGGAGATCGAGGAGGGCACCTCGGACATCATGCGCATCGTGATCGCACGTCACCTCCCCTGACCGCCCGGGCGGCCGACACCGGTCGATCCCGCGGACCGAACGAACCGACCAACCACCGAACAGCAGCGACGAGAAGGGCCGAGCGATGGCACAGCAGGTACAAGGCGTGGTGGCCAGGGGCAAGGGGGAACCCGTACGGGTGGAGACGATCGTCGTTCCCGATCCGGGTCCGGGTGAGGCCGTGGTGAAGGTCCAGGCCTGCGGGGTCTGTCACACCGACCTGCATTACAAGCAGGGTGGCATCAGCGAGGACTATCCCTTCCTCCTCGGTCATGAGGCCGCGGGTGTCGTCGAGTCGGTCGGCGCGGGTGTCACCGACGTGGCCCCGGGCGATTTCGTGATCCTGAACTGGCGTGCCGTGTGCGGGGCGTGCCGGGCCTGTCTGCGGGGGCGTCCGCAGTACTGCTTCGACACGCACAACGCCCGGCAGAAGATGACGCTGCTCGCCGGTGGGGCCGAGCTCTCCCCGGCCCTGGGTATCGGTGCCTTCGCCGAGAAGACCCTCGTCGCCGCGGGTCAGTGCACCAAGGTCGACCCGTCCGTGGCTCCGGCGGTCGCCGGTCTTTTGGGTTGTGGTGTCATGGCCGGTATCGGCGCGGCGATCAACACCGGGAACGTCGGCCGCGGCGACACGGTCGCGGTCATCGGCTGCGGTGGTGTGGGGGACGCGGCGATCGTCGGCTCCCGCCTCGCCGGTGCGGCGCGGATCATCGCCGTCGACATCGACGACCGGAAGCTGCAGACGGCCCGTTCCATGGGCGCCACCCACACGGTCAACTCCCGCTCCACCGACCCGGTCGAGGCCGTGCGCGAACTCACCGGCGGTTTCGGCGCCGATGTCGTCATCGAGGCCGTCGGCCACCCGGAGACGTACAGGCAGGCGTTCTACGCCCGCGATCTGGCCGGCACCGTCGTCCTGGTGGGTGTGCCCACCCCTGAGATGCGCCTGGACCTCCCGCTCCTGGACGTCTTCGGCCGCGGCGGTGCGCTGAAGTCCTCCTGGTACGGCGACTGTCTGCCCTCCCGGGACTTCCCGATGCTGATCGACCTGCACCAGCAGGGCCGCATCGACCTGGGCGCGTTCGTCACCGAGACCATCGGCCTGGGCGATGTGGAGAAGGCGTTCGCCCGCATGCACGAGGGCGACGTCCTGCGCTCGGTGGTGGTGTTCTGATGGCCACCCGCATCGACCACCTGGTCACCTCCGGCACCTTCTCCCTCGACGGTGGCACCTGGGACGTCGACAACAACGTCTGGATCGTCGGCGACGACACCGAGGCGATCGTCATCGACGCCGCCCACGACGCCACCGCCATCCTCGCCGCCCTCGACGGCCGTACCCTCCGCGCCATCGTCTGCACCCACGCCCACAACGACCACATCGACGCCGCCCCGGCCCTCGCCGCCGCCACCGGCGCCCGCATCCTGCTCCACCCCGACGACCAGCCCCTGTGGAAGCAGACCCACCCGGATCGGAAGCCCGACGGGGAACTCGCCGACGGAGACGTCCTGGAGGTGGCAGGTACGGGGCTGACAGTCCTGCACACCCCGGGGCACGCTCCCGGAGCGGTCTGTCTGTACGCCCCCGACCTGGCCACCGTCTTCACCGGCGACACCCTCTTCCAGGGCGGACCCGGCGCCACCGGCCGGTCCTTCTCCCACTTCCCGACGATCGTGAACTCGATCCGGGAGAGGCTGCTGACGCTGCCCCCGGAGACATCGGTCCTCACCGGCCACGGCGAATCCACGACGATCGGCCGCGAGGCGTCCCACCTGGCCGGATGGTCCGAGGGCAGGCAGTGACCCCACAGGGGGTCCATACGAGGGAACGCACAGGTCAGAGGCGTATGTGGGGGGACGCCATGGTGCGCACGGCTCGAGTGCGCGTGACCGCCATGGAGGCCGTGCCGCGGGCTCCATGACGGATCGACGAGGCCGTGTGGGGCGTCGATGTGCGTCGTGGAACGCGAGGGCTCAGATTGGATGTATCCGACTCGTCGTACGGAAACGTCGACGGGCAGCCCGGAACGACAGGGAGGAACCTGTCATGACGACCCATGTGCGGGAATCCGGTTCGAGAAAGACGGCGCACGGCAGCGGCTGGCTCGTCTTCGCCGCCGTCATGATGATCTTCACCGGCATCATGACACTGCTCGCGGGCATCTCTGCCCTCGCCAAGGACGACGTCTTCATCGCCACCAACGACTACGTCTACAAGCTCAATCTCACCGGCTGGGGCTGGATCCACCTCATCCTGGGCATCGTGATCGCGCTCGCCGGCTTCGCCCTGTTCAAGGGCGCCACCTGGGCCCGGGTCGTCGGCGTGGGGCTTGCCGGTCTCAGCATGATCGCGAACTTCATGTGGCTTCCCTACACACCGTGGTGGGCGCTGCTCTTCATCGCGATCGACGCCTTCGTCATCTGGGCCCTGTGCGTGGCCCCCGGGCCGCGGAGCGACTGACGCCTGGGGACTTGGTTCCGTGGCCTCGGCGTCCGCGGCCGACGGGACAGCCACGGTGCCGCGGTCAGGCCTCACGCTCGTCATCGGCGCCGCCGGTCCGGTCTCGTACGGAGCCGACCTGCGCCGCGACGTCTCTGCCGCCCCGCCGCCCGCCGCCAGGGGCCGTGAGGGTCCGGGTTGGACAAGAGGCGGATCGACGGCCGATCATGCAACGCCGGTTAAGCCCGGGGTTAACGAACGAGCGGGGGCGTGGGGGAGCGTGGAGCTGCGCGACATCGAGATCTTCCTGACCTTGTCCGAGGAGCTGCACTTCGGAAGGACGGCCGAGCGGCTGCACGTCTCGGCGGCACGGATCAGTCAGGCGATCAAGAAGCAGGAACGGTCGATCGGGGCGAAACTCTTCGAGCGGACCAGCCGCCGGGTGACGTTGACGCCGGTGGGGGAGCAGTTGCTCGGGGACCTGCGGCCGGCGTTCCTGGGCCTGAAGGCGAGCGTGGACCGGGCACGGCTCACCGCCCAGGGCAAGACGGACATCCTGCGGATCGGCCTCATGGTCACCAACGGCCACGAACTGCGGCCCTTCTGGGACGCCTTCCGCTCGCGCCATCCGCAGTGGGGACTGCGACTGAAGCACAACGGCTACATCGACCCGTTCGCGCCGCTGCGCAACGGAGAGATCGACCTGCTGCTGTCCTGGCTTCCGGTGGAGGAACCCGATCTGACCGTGGGGCCGGTGCTGTTCGAGGAGCCCAGGGTCGCACTGGTGGCGGCCGACCACCGGCTGGCCGGGCGCTCGTCGGTGACCGTGGAGGCGTTCGCGGACCACGGCGTCGCGGGGCCGGACGGACTCCAGCCCGCGTACTTCGAGGACGCCTTCGTCCCGTTCTCCGCAGCCGGCGGTCGTGCTATCGAACGCAAGTTCCTGGTCACGACGTTGGACGAGCTGTACACGCTCGTGGCCGACGGCGAGGTCATCCACCCCCTGGGCAATCAGGTCACCCGCTTCTACGTCCGCCCCGACGTGACGTACGTGTCCGTGCGTGACATGCCCCTCCTCCGCTGGGGGCTGGTCTGGCGGTCGGACCACGACAGCCCGATGGTCCGGTCGTTCGTCCGCATCGCCCGCGAGCTCGGCACGATGTCCTTGTAAGGCCCCCGCCGGTGCTCGACGACGTGGAGGGGCGCCCGCACGCGGCGCCGGGAAGGCCGGACCTCAGGTGAGGTCCGAGCCGGTGTCCTCGCGGCCGACCTTCAGCCGGCCCAGCGGCGGGAAGTCGTCGGTGCTGTCGCCGGGGGAGAGGGTGTAGACCCCCACCATCCGTCCCCGCTCGTCCACCACCGGCAGACTCGCGGGCGGCTCGACCCCGCCGACGGCCCGCAGCAGGAGCGCTCCGTCCTGCTCCAGGACGGTCAACGTGGTGCTCTGTCCGGTGTTCGGCTCTGCCATGCGCTCACCCTTGTCGATGATCGGATCGGACATGCCACGGTAGTTCGACGGCGCCCGGCCGCGGCCCAGCGACACCCGGGGACGGCCGGGCGCCCGCACCCGACCGACGGGACCGGCCGTCACACGATTCACCCGGGTGGCCCCGCCCATCCGGGCCCTCCCGCCCGATCGAGGCGAGCATGACCCCATGAGCCGAGAAGACACGCGGAAATCCGGTCGGTCGGACGGGCACAGGAGCGCCGGCAGGGGGCGGGGCATGCTGACCCCGCCCCGCATCGCCATGCTGGTGTTCGCCGCCCTCGCCATCGTCCTCATCGCCCAGAACACCGCCGATGTCAGGATCCGCCTGCTCGTCCCCGTCGTCACCATGCCGCTCTACCTGGCCCTGCTCCTCATGTTCGTCCTCGGGGCGCTGTGCGGAGCCCTGCTGCTGAGCAGTCGCCGGAGGAGATAGCCCGGCCGCCCGGGGGGCGGGCAGGGGCCTTCCGTCCACGTGACACGGCCGGTGACGGAACTCCTGCGGACCCGCGTGGGGCGGTCACCCCGGCTGAGCTCGCCGTGTCCCCGTAGGAGATCCGTCAAGAGGGCGCCGCCCCGCGTATGGGAGGCGTCAACGGAAGCGGCGGACCGGCGGGGAGGAGGTTTTCTCGTCACGTCAGAGAAACCGTTCTTCCCTCAGGAGCTCACGATGGCCGACGTGGCCTTCGTCGTCACCACGATCGCGGTGTTCGCGCTGGTGGCTCTCATCGCCAAGGGGGTGGCGAAGCTGTGAGTGCCGAGAACATCGTCGGTCTGCTCGTGGCCGTCGCCCTGCTGGTCTATCTCGTCCTCGCCCTGCTCAAGCCGGAGAGGTTCTGAGCACGGCTATGAGTCCCACGCACATGAGTTCCACGCCCATGAGTCCCGTGCTCGCCGGTGTGCTCCAGCTTCTCGCCCTGGCCGTCGCGCTCGGGCTGGCGTACCGCCCCCTCGGCGACCACATGGCCCGCGTCTACTCCTCCGGGAAGCACCTGCGCGTCGAGCTGTGGATCTACCGGGCCATCGGCGCCGACCCGGACACGGAGATGCGGTGGCCCGCCTATCTGCGCGGCGTGCTCGCCTTCTCCGGGGTGGGCGTCCTCTTCCTCTATCTGCTCCAGCGCGTGCAGGGGAGCCTGCCCGGTTCGCTGGGCTTCGCGTCGATCGACCCGGACCAGGCGTTCAACACCGCCGCCTCTTTCGTGGCCAACACGAACTGGCAGTCCTACTACGGCGAGCAGGCCATGGGCCACGTCGTGCAGACCGGCGGCCTGGCCGTACAGAACTTCGTCTCGGCGGCGGTGGGCATCGCGGTCGCGGTCGCCCTGGTCCGCGGCTTCGCCCGCTCCCGCACGGGCGAGCTGGGCAACTTCTGGTCCGACCTGGTCCGCGGCACTGTCCGGATCCTGCTGCCGATCTCCGTCGTGGGCGCCCTCGTGCTCGTCGCCTGCGGCGCCCTGCAGAACCTCTCCGGCATCCACGAGGTCGGCCAGTTCACGGGCGGCACCCAGCAGTGGAACGGCGGCGCGGTCGCCTCGCAGGAGGCCATCAAGGAGCTGGGCACCAACGGCGGCGGCTACTTCAACGCCAACTCCGCCCACCCCTTCGAGAACCCCAGCGGCCTCTCCAACCTCTTCGAGGTCTTCCTGATCCTCCTCATCCCCTTCGCGCTGACCCGCACCTTCGGCAGGATGGTCGGCTCGCTCAGGCAGGGGTACGCGATCCTCGCGACGATGGGCGCGATCTGGCTCGGGTTCACCGCGCTGATGATGTGGACCGAATTCGCGCACCACGGCCCGGCGTTCGACCTCGCGGGCGGCGCGATGGAGGGCAAGGAGACCCGCTTCGGGATCGGCGGCTCGTCGATCTTCGCGGTCGCCACCACGCTCACCTCCACCGGTGCGGTGAACTCCTTCCACTCCTCGTACACCGGCTTCGGCGGCGGCCTCACCCTGCTGGGCATGCAACTCGGCGAGATCGCCCCGGGCGGTGTCGGTTCCGGTCTCTACGGCATGCTGATCATGGCGGTCATCGCCGTCTTCATCGCCGGCCTGATGGTCGGCCGCACGCCGGAGTACCTGGGCAAGAAGATCGGCACCCGCCAGATCACGTACGCCGCCTGCTCCCTGCTGATCACCCCGGCCCTGGTGCTCTCCTTCACCGCCGCCGCGATGGCCCTGCCCACTCCGGCGGACTCGATGACGAACACGGGCGCGCACGGCTTCTCCGAGATCCTCTACGCCTACACCTCCGGCGCCAACAACAACGGCTCCGCCTTCGCGGGACTGAACGCCGACACCCAGTGGTTCAACTCGACCCTCGGCATCGCGATGCTCCTCGGCCGGTTCCTGCCCATGGTGTTCGTCCTCGCCCTTGCGGGCTCGCTGGCCGAGCAGCAGCCCGTACCCGAGACCGCGGGCACCCTGCGGACCGAGAAACCCCTCTTCGCCGGCCTCCTGATCGGCACGATCATGATCACCACCGGCCTGACCTACTTCCCGGCCCTCGCACTGGGCCCGCTCGCCGAAGGGCTCGCGGCATGACCGACGATATACGCACCCACGGGGTACGGCCCCAAGGCGTACCCAGCCAGGGCGTACGGCCCCACGGAGCGCCGGCCCCCGCGGCCGGAGCGCTGATCGGCGGCGGCCTCTTCGACCCCCGGCAGCTCCTCGCCTCCTTCCCCGACGCGATCCGGAAGCTCGACCCGCGGGTGATGGTGAAGTCCCCGGTCATGTTCGTGGTGCTGATCGGATCGGTCGTCACCACCGTGCTCGCGATAAGGAACCCGCACGACCTGTTCGGCTGGGCGATCACCGGCTGGCTCTGGCTGACCACCGTCTTCGCCAACCTCGCGGAGGCCGTCGCCGAGGGCCGAGGCAAGGCCCAGGCCGACACCCTGCGCAAGGCGAAGTCCGGCACCGTCGCCCGCCGCGTCGCCCCGACCGGCGAGGAGCGGGTCCCCGGCACCGAGCTGCGCGTCGGCGACCTGGTGGTCTGCGAGGCCGGCGACACCATCCCCGGAGACGGCGACGTCGTCGAGGGGGTCGCGTCGGTCGACGAGTCGGCCATCACCGGCGAGTCGGCCCCGGTCATCCGCGAGTCGGGCGGCGACCGATCGGCCGTCACCGGCGGTACGAAGGTGCTGTCGGACCGGATCGTCGTCAGGATCACGACGAAGCCCGGGGAGACCTTCATCGACCGGATGATCGGCCTGGTCGAGGGCGCCGCCCGGCAGAAGACCCCCAACGAGATCGCGCTGAACATCCTGCTCGCCTCGCTGACGATCGTCTTCCTCCTCGCCGTCGTCACCCTCAAACCCTTCGCGATCTACGCCGGCGCCGACGAGCAGACCTCACTCGTCGTCCTCGCCGCGCTGCTGGTCTGTCTGATCCCGACCACGATCGGGGCCCTGCTCTCGGCGATCGGCATCGCCGGCATGGACCGGCTCGTGCAGCGCAACGTCCTGGCCCTGTCGGGCCGTGCCGTGGAGGCGGCCGGCGACGTGTCGACCCTGCTCCTGGACAAGACCGGCACCATCACCCTCGGCAACCGGCAGGCCGCCGCATTCGCCCCCGTCACGGGCGTCACGGAGGCCGAACTCGCCGACGCCGCCCGGCTGTCCTCGCTCGCCGACGAGACGCCCGAGGGGCGCTCCATCGTGACCCTGGCGACGGAGAAGTACCCGCAGCCCGCCCCTCTCCAAGGCGAACCGGACCACGCCGAGTGGATCGCGTTCACCGCCCAGACCCGTATGTCCGGCGTCGACCTCGTCGAGAACGGACGCGGCCGCATGATCCGCAAGGGAGCGACCGGATCCGTCGTCGCCTGGGTCGAGGAGCGCGGCGGGACCGTACCGCAGGACACGCGGGCGCTGACCGACCGGATCGCGCAGGCCGGCGGCACACCGCTGCTGGTGGCCGTGGAGGACGACCGGGGGGCGCGCGTCCTCGGCGTCGTCCACCTCAAGGACGTCGTGAAGGACGGCCTGCGGGAGCGCTTCGCCGAGCTGCGCCGCATGGGCATCAGGACCGTCATGATCACGGGCGACAACCCGCTGACCGCCCGGGCCATCGCGGAGGAGGCCGGCGTCGACGACTTCCTCGCCGAGGCCACCCCCGAGGACAAGATGGCCCTCATCAAGCGCGAACAGGCCGGCGGCAGGCTCGTGGCGATGACCGGCGACGGGACGAACGACGCCCCGGCGCTCGCCCAGGCGGATGTCGGGGTGGCGATGAACACCGGCACGTCGGCCGCGAAGGAGGCCGGCAACATGGTCGACCTCGACTCCGACCCGACCAAGCTCATCGAGATCGTCGGGATCGGCAAGCAGCTCCTCATCACCCGGGGCGCGCTCACCACCTTCTCGATCGCCAACGACGTGGCCAAGTACTTCGCGATCGTCCCCGCGATGTTTGCCGTCGCCTATCCCTCGCTGGACAGGCTCGACATCATGGGCCTCTCGTCGCCGGAGTCCGCGATCCTCTCCGCCGTCGTCTTCAACGCACTGATCATCGTCGCCCTCGTGCCGCTCGCCCTGAAGGGCGTGCGCTACCGGCCGGCCGGCGCCGACAGGATGCTCCGCCGGAACCTCGGCGTCTACGGCCTCGGCGGCCTGATCGCCCCGTTCATCGGCATCAAGCTCATCGACATGCTCCTCTCCCTCCTCCCCGGAATCGGCTGACCGACCATGAACAACTCCGCAGGCACCACAGGGCGGCTGCTCTGGGCGGGTCTCCGCGCCCTCCTCGTCCTGACCGTGATCACCGGCGTCCTCTATCCGCTGACCGTCACCGGCATCGCCCGGGTCGCCTTCCCGGCCGAAGCCGCCGGCTCCGAGATCACGGACGCGAGCGGCAGGGTCGTCGGCTCCGAACTCATCGGCCAGACCTACCGGCTGCCCCTCGCGGCCGGCGAGGAGACCGCGCGCCCGGACCTGCGATGGTTCCAGCCGCGCCCCTCGAACGGCCTCGGCACCAACAGCGTCAACACCCGGTACTCCCTCCTCCTCTCCGGCGCCACCAACCGGTCCGGCGACAACGAGGACCTGATCAGGTGGGTCACGGACGCCAAGGCCGCCGTCGTCGAGGACAACTCCACCCCCACGTTCCCGGTGCGGCCCTCCGACGTCCCGGCCGACGCGGTCACCTCCTCCGGCTCCGGCCTGGACCCGCACATCTCACCCGCGTACGCCGCCCTTCAGGTCCATCGGGTCGCGGAACGGAACTCCCTCGACGTCGGGGCGGTCGAGAAGCTCGTCGCCGACCACACCGACGGCCGCACCCTCGGTTTCATCGGCGAGCCCCGCGTGCACGTCCTCCGGCTCAACATCGCCCTCAAGGAGCTGGTGGAGCAGGGCTGACCGCGCCCGGCCGGGCCGACGCCACCGGCCCGGCCGCGGAGGGGCGGGCTTGCGCCATGCCGTGGTGCCCTGTCGGCCACCGGGGTGACGTACGAGGCCGGGGCGACAACCCCGGCGCCTCACGGGGGACCCGTACAAGGCCGCTGAACCGCACGCGACCGAGCGGTCTCGCCTCGAACGACAAGGAGCGAATCATGGGACACGGCGGAAACGTCATCCAGGAACTGACCGCGGACCACCGCGAGGTGGACGAACTCTTCGCGAAGATCGAAGCGCTGCCCAGCGGCGACGAGCGGCGACGGGACCTGGCCGACCAGCTGACCATGGAGCTCATCCGGCACTCGGTCGCGGAGGAGCAGTACCTGTACCCGTCCGTGCGCCGGTTCGTCGACGACGGGGACGACCTCGCCGACAAGGAGGTCGCCGACCACGCCGAAGTCGAGCGGATGCTGAAGGAGCTCGAAGGCTGCGAGCCGGGCGACGGCATGTTCGACACGCTCATCACCCGGCTGAAGGCGAGCGTCGGCGCCCACGTCGCCGACGAGGAGAACCGGCTGTTCCCGCTGCTGGCCGAGTCCTGTTCCGCCTCGGCGCTGGACGACCTGGGCGAGAAGGTCCGCTCCGCGAAGAAGACCGCGCCGACCCGCCCCCACCCCTCCGCGCCGGACACCCCGCCGGCGAACAAGATCCTCGCGCCGGGCACCGGCATGGTCGACCGCCTGCGGGACATGCTCTCCGGCCGCGGCCGGCAGGGCTGACCCCCGGCGCAGGGAAGCGAGGGCCCGGCACGTGCCGGGCCCTCGCTTCCCTGCGCGCGGGCGAAAGCGGGCGGATGTGGGCGGTTGCGGGCCCGAGGCGTGCGCAGGGGCGACGATCACGTCGGAGGGCCGCCCCGCGGCCTCGACGCCCGCCCACCGACGGGCGCGCCCGGGAAGCCGGGGCAGAGCGCGGCGACAGCGGCCACGGGAACCGCCCCGGAGAGGTCGCGCCCGTCAAGGCCGCGGAGACGACACCCCGTACAGCGTCCGTCACACCGCCTGAGCGGCCTCCAGGCGGGCGCGGAGCTGCGGGCGGTGGAGGTCGGCTATCGGTGCGAGGAAGTCGGGGTGGCGCAGCAGACCCGCCGACCGGTGGTCCGCCTCAGCGGGGTCCGTCAGCCGGCGGAAGGACACGGGGACGCGCTCCCCGCGCGCCGCGGTGACGGCGTCGGCGGCGGCGGAGGCGAGGGGCGCCGAAGCGAGGAGGCAGGCGGCCCAGCTGGCCACGACCTCGTCGACCCAGGAGTGCCACGCCTCGGTGCCCGCGGACCGGTCCGCGTCCGCGCCGGTGACCCAGTCGAGATGGGCCGCGCCGCCCGGCCCCGAGAGCACGACCAGCTCCGCGTCGAGCTCCGTCGGATAGCGCAGCCACGCCGCCAGCGTCACGGCCTGCCGGGCCTGGGCCTCCGCGAGGCCGCGCTGGACCGCGCCGGGGCCCGGGGGGTAGGCGCGCAGGAGCCACTGCGTCGTCGCCGCCGTGAGCGGGGCGAGGAGGTCGTCTGTGGGCACGGCTGACCGTCCGTACGGATGGGGAGCGTAAACCCCGGCACCTTAACCGGCGCCCCAGGTCGTCCGAAATGACCCAGGTCACGCCAACCCGGGCGACCGGGCGCTTTGGGGGCGCGGGCCGCGAGGGCGTCGCGTCAGAGACCGGCGAGGAGGTCGTCGAGGGGGGCGGGGACACGGTCCGGGGCGAGGGCTTCGACCAGCACGTGGCCGTACCGGATCTTGCGCCCCTTCTTCGTGCCCAGGAACCGGCGCAACTGCTGCTGTGCGGTGCGGCCCCGCTGCGCGGGCTGGCGCAGGAACGTCCGCAGGGCGCGCAGATCCCCCTCGGCGCCGACCAGCGCCTCCACCCGGGGCGGGCCCAGGGCACGGATCAGCTCGTCCTCGAGATCCGCCGCGCAGACGAAGATCCCCTGCTCCGCCGCTCCGGCCCGCTCCCACCCCCGGGCGTAGTACGGACGCTCCGCCTCGTCGCACAGACCGGTCAGGCGCAGGCCGAGACCGGTCGGCCCGAGGAGGCGGGCGAAGCGGCCGACGTTCATCGCGCCGCCCATCGGCAGGACGGAGACGCCCTCGGCGGCGAGGTCCCGGCCGCGCCGCCGGGCCAGCGCGCCGACCGCCGCGACGTCGCTCGGCCCTTCGAGGAGGACGACCGTACGGACCGGCAGCCGCGCCGCCAGCTCGCGCGCGGCGTCGCCGGGACCACCGGCCGCCCACGCGGTGACCGCTTCCCGGAACGCCCCCATGTCACTCATGCGACGAGTCTCCGCCTCGCGCGGCCTGCGCGGTAATGGTTTTCCGTCCCCGCGGGGGCGGCTGTGCCGCCTCGGGCTCGATCAGGAGACGGGGGTGGTTCCGCATCGACCGCTGAGAGCGCGGCAGATGGTCGGCCAGGGCTCCCAAGATGAGGGAGAGGCCCTCGCGTTCCCGGCCGAGGTCGGAGAGGCACAGGGCGAGGGCCGCGCGGACCGCGTCGTCCAGTTCATCGGGCCTGATCGACAAGACACCTCCTAGGCCCAAGGATGCGGTCATGCCCGCAGTGTTGGTGCGGGGACCGCCCGCGGGTGATCATTCCCGGCATGACCGAACACACGACGCAACGGACGACCGACGGCACGATCGACGACAGGACCGAGGGCACCACGCAGGAGACGATCGACGCCGCGGCCTCGGGGACCTGGAAGCTGGGCGACCTGGAGGTCAACCGGATCGGGTTCGGCGCGATGCGACTGACGCAGCGGGGAGCGGCGTTCGCCGCGGACGCCGCCCCCAGCGACCGCGACCGGGCCATCGGCGTGCTCCGGCGCGCCGTCGAACTCGGCGTCGATCACATCGACACCGCCGCGTTCTACTTCTCGTCCCTGCGCTCCGCCAACGAGCTGATCAACCGGGCGCTCGCCCCCTACCCCGACGACCTGGTGATCGCCACCAAGGTCGGCCCGGGCCGCGACCCCTCGGGCGCCTGGATCCGCCACGCCGCCACCCCGGCCGAGCTCCGCGGCCAGGTCGAGGAGAACCTGCGCCAGCTCGGCCGGGACCATCTGGACGTGGTGAACCTGCGGATCGTCGGCAGCGACTCGATCGCCGAACGCTTCGGCGCCCTGGCCGACTTGCGCCAGGCGGGCCTCATCCGCCACCTGGGCATCTCCAACGTCACCCCCGCCCACCTCGCCGAAGCCCTGGCCATCGCGCCGGTGGTCTGCGTCCAGAACCCGTACGGCCTCAGTGTGCGTCCCGAGCACGACACGTTCGTGCGGGACTGCGGCGAGCAGGGCGTGGCCTTCGTGCCGTTCTACTCGATCGCCGGCACGGGCCGCGAGGCGGGCGCGGCCGGTACCGAGCCCGACGCACTGCTCGCCGTGGCGCGGGCGCGCGGGGTGAGCACGGCGCAGATACGGATCGCCTGGACGCTCCACCAGGGCCCGCACCTCTTGGCCATCCCCGGCACCGGCGACCCGGAGCACCTGGCGGCGAACGTGGCCGCGGGCGCCCTGCGGCTGACCGAGGAGGAGCTGGCCGTGCTGGACGGCCTCCACCGGGGCGGTGCGTGACGGGTAGACGGGCGGTGCGTGACGGGTAGGCGGGGTGGTGCCTGACGGGTACGGCCCCGCCCCCTCAGGGTGAGGAGCCCTCGGCCGGCCCCGGGTCCGTGAGGGTGATGGCCGCGGCCGGGCACACCCCCGCGGCGGTGCGGACCGCCGCGCGCCGGTTCCGGGGCGGCCGGGCGTGGAGGAGGACGACCAGGCCGTCGTCCTCGTCCTGGTCGAAGACCTCCGGGGCGGTCAGGGCGCACATGCCGGCGCCGAGGCACCGGTCACGGTCGACGTGGACGTCCATGGGATCAGGCCTCGTCCCAGGTGACCGGCAGCCGGTGCACGCCGTAGATGCTCATGTCCGTCCGGAGCGGCACGTCCTCGGCCGGCACGGCGAGCCGCAGCGTGGGGAACCGTGCGAACAGCGCGGGCAGGGCCACCGTCAGCTCCACGCGGGCCAGTTGCTGGCCCAGGCACTGGTGCATGCCGTGTCCGAAGCCGAGATGCCCGGTGGCGGTGCGCCGCAGGTCGAGGGCGTCGGGGTCGGGGAACCGCTCCGGGTCCCGATTGGCGGCCTCCAGCGAGAGCGTGACGCTCTCCCCGGCCCGGATCAGCCTGCCGTCCAGCTCCACGTCCTCCAGAGCGGACTTCACGGTGGTGTGGGCGACCGTCAGATAGCGCATCAGCTCCTCGACCGCCTGCGGCGCGAGGTCCGGGTCCTTGCGCAGGGCCTCGGTCTGGGACGGGTGGCCGAGCAGGGCGAACGTCCCGTGGGCGATCATGTTGGCGGTGGTGTCGAGGCCGGCGGCGAGCAGGAAGACGCCGATGCCGACCAGCTCCTCGTCGGTGAGGTCGGAGTCCCGCGCGAGGTCCCCGAGCACGTCGTCGGAGGGCTCGGCGCGTTGGGCGGCGACCAGCTCCGCCATGTACTCCTGCAGGCCGGTCATGGCGGCGTGGCGCTCCTCGGGCGCCGCCTCCAGGGACATCATCGTGTGGGCGTGGCCCTGGAAGCGCTCGCGGTCGGCGTAGGGCACCCCGAGGAGTTCGCAGATCATCAGCGCGGGAAGGGGCCGGGCGAACGCGTCGACCAGGTCCGTGCCCGGCCCCCGGCGTTCCAGAGCGTCCAGGTGCTCGGCGGTGATCTCCTCGACGCGCTCGGTGAGCCGCCGCATCCGTCGGACGGTGAACTTGCCCATGAGGAGCCGCCGGAACCGGGTGTGCTCCGGCGCGTCCATCCCGGTCATGTCACCGACCGGCGCGGGCGGCAGCGGGCCCTCCGGGCCGCCGGGGAACGGGAAGTGCATCAGCTCGTACCGCGAGCTGAAACGACTGTCGCCCATGATCGAACGGACCGTGGCATGGCCGGTGGCCAGCCAGCCGACGTGCCCGTCGGGGTACGTCATGCGGGTCAGCGGCTCCGCCTCGCGTAAGGCGGCCAGGCCGGCGGGCGGGTCGAAGGGGCAGCCGGTGGAGCGCTGGACGGGAAGCGTGACGGGCTCGGCGGTGCCGGGGCGGTGCGACGGCTCGTGCCGCATGGTGTCCTCCGTGGGTGAGCGTAGGCACGGCGGGCGCGCGCTGAAGCGAGGATGGCGTCATCCGTGGCGCCATCTCTGACCTAGCGGCTCTCCGCGCAAAGTGCCTTTGGGTGGATGTCTGTCGGCGTGACCCGGACTCGTGGTCCCGGGCCCGCGGTTTCATAGTGGCACCTTGATGGCGCCAAGCGCAAGACGCGATGGCGCCGCGTGGCGCCGCCCATCCGAGGTGTGGCGTCGCCGGGGCGCCCCGCACGGCCGCCCCCGGCCGCCTTCGCGTGACCGCCGACCTCAGGGCGGTTCGGCAGAGTGTTCTGCGATCATGAACGCGAAGGGGGCCATCGGGTTCCCGCCGCACCCGGTCGGCGGAGTCGGCCGGCACCGACCGAACAGGACTCGTCCTCCGTGACTGTGACGCACCCTTGGCTGCGCCTGGCCGCCGCGCCGGCGCTCGCCGCCGCCCTCCTGGGCACCGCCCTCGCCCCCGCGGCTCCCGCGGCTCCCGCGGCGCCGGCCGCCCCCGCCGCCCCGCCCGCACCGGCCCGCTACGGCGAACTGGTCGTGAACGGCGCCTTCTCCGCCGGCATGGAGGCGTGGTGGACCACCGGCAACGCCGCCGCGACCGCCACCGGCGGCGCCCTGCGCTCCACCGTCGCCGCCGCCCCCGGCAACCCCTGGGACGTCATGGCCGCCCAGCGCGGGCTCGTCCTGCGCAAGGGCGCGACCTACACCCTCTCCTTCGACGCCAAGGCCTCGCGGGCGACCCGGATCGCGACGACCGTGCAGCTGGCGGACGCCCCCTACACGGGGACCCTCTCCCGCACCCTCGACGTCGACGCCACCAGCCGACGCTTCAGCTGGACCTTCACCTCCGGCCTGGAGACGACCGCCGGACAGGTCACCTTCCAGCTCGGCAACCAGAGCGCGACCACCGACATCACCCTCGACAACGTCTCCCTGACCACCTCCACCGCCCGCGAAGGCTTCTACACCGACCCGGCCAACAACGCTTACACCTGGGCGAACGCCCACCCGACCGACCCCCGGGCCGGCCGGATCCGGACCGCCCTCGGCGACCACGCCGCCGTCAAGTGGTTCGGCGGCTGGGACGCCGACGGCAACCCCGCGACCGGGATACGGGACGAGGTGAGCGCCTACGTGGGCGGGGCGGCCGCCAAGGGGCAGGTACCCGTCCTCGTCACGTACAACATCCCCGGCCGTGACTGCGGCGGCCCGTCCTCCGGAGGCGCGGGGAGCCCGGCCGCGTACAAGACGTGGATCTCGGAGTTCGCGCTCGGCCTGGCCGGCGGGCCGGCGATCGTCGTGCTCGAGCCGGACGCGGTCCCGATGGCCTCGGACGAGGCGTGCATGAACGGCGGCCTCGAACAGCGTCTGGACGCCCTCTGGTTCGCCAACCAGCGGCTGAAGGAGCAGGGCGGCTTCGTCCAGACGTATCTCGACGCGGGCAACTCCACCTGGACGCTCGGTCCCGACGGCACCGGCGCGCAGGGGATCGGCCTGAAGAAGATGGCCGAGCTGCTCAACCGGGCCGGGGTCTCCATGGCCCGGGGCTTCTCCGTCAACGTCTCCAACTTCGATGCCACGACCGTCTCGAACGACTACGGCCGTCGCCTCGCGGCCCAGCTCCAGGCCGACTTCGGCGTGACCAGCCGCTGGGTGGTGGACACCTCCCGCAACGGCAATGGCGGGTACGTCACACCGGGCGACCCGGCGAGCGGACACGTCGGCTTCTGCAACCCGCCCCGCCGCAAGCTGGGCGTCCCGTCCCAGGCGGGCACGGGCGGCGCCGAGTACCTGCTGTGGATCAAGCACCCCGGTGACTCGGACGGCGACGGGCCGCAGTGCCCGGCCGGTTCACCGGCGGCCGGCGTCTTCTCCCCGTCCCTGGCGCAGGCGCTGATCGACGGCAGCTGACACCCCTGGCGACGCCCCGGGCGCCCGACGCCTCGCGCCGGGCGCCCACCGTCACGCCGGTCGTCGCGCCGCGAGGCCGTGCTCCGTGCGCTGTGCTCCGTGCGGAGCGGGCCGGCGACGGGCCGCACGGACCGTACGGTCGGCGAAGCCGGCGGCGGGCTTCGTCACGAGCGCGCGGGAGTCGGGCCGGCCTCCGCGGCCGGCTCCCGCCACGCGCTCGCCAGACCGTCCAGCCAGCCGGGCGGCAACTCGGCCGCGTCCCACTCGGCTTGCAGGGCCTCGGCGGCGCCGGAGAGGCGTTCGAGCACCGCGATGCTGGTGGGGGAGTGGGCCAGCGAGTGGCGGCCGTGGACCGCGATGCCGCTGCCGGGCCCGTACTCCGCGTACAGCAGGGCCAGCCGCTCCCCGTGCGCCTCGGCGAACTTCTCCAGTACGCCCGGGTACCCCACCCTTTCCTGCGCGCTCATCGTGCCGAGGACCGCCGTCAGGACCTCGTCCGCCATCTCCGGTTCGAGCTCCGACTTCTGCGTGAAGGTGAGATAGAGCGCCGTCACGGCCACATGCGCGCGCTCCACGTCCATCCGCCCCACCGGGGGATGCGCGGCGGCCCCCTCCGGCTGCGACCCCTGCCCGGCTCCGGTGGGCCCGGTCGCGCCGCGCAGGGTGCGTTCGGCGATGCGGAACAGCTCGGCGCCGACGGCCCGGGCGCCGTCGTACCAGCCGGCTCCGTACAGCTCTCCGCGCTCCCGCGAGGCCTCGCCCTCGATGGCGCCGACCTCACCGCGCGCCGCCGCGACGGCACCGGCCTCGACGAGCGAGATCAGGACATCGGCCTCGGCCCGGAAGACTCCGGCGCGGCCGAGCAGCTCGTGGAGCGTCTTCTTGGCGTTCATGACACTGGTGGCGTCCAGGCCGTGCTCTGGGTTGGGCAGGTTCATGGTCTCCAGCTTGCCCCGTTTTCCTCGCGCTGTGCGGTGAAGCCGCCACCCTCGGCCGGGCCGATGTCGCGCGGACGGCGGCGGGCCCCGGCGGAACGTTCTCCGCCGGGGCCCGCCGTACGCCCACGCCACGCGTGGTGACCGGGGAACGGACTCAGTCCGTGCCGGACTCCATCGCGGCGCGGTCCAGCATCGTCTCCTCGTCCGAGACCTCGCCGCGCGAGGCGATCGCCTCGGCGCCGCCGCCCTCCATGGCCCCGATGAGGCCGGTCGAGGCCGCCTGGGCCGCGCCGATCAGCTGAGGGTGGGCGGTGCCGACCAGACCCAGGCCCGCGTACTGCTCGAGCCGCGCCCGGGAGTCGGCGATGTCCAGGTTCCGCATGGTCAGCTGGCCGATCCGGTCCACCGGGCCGAACGCCGAGTCCTCGGTCCGCTCCATCGAGAGCTTGTCCGGGTGGTAGCTGAACGACGGGCCCGTGGTGTCGAGGATCGAGTAGTCCTCGCCGCGCCGCAGCCGCAGCGTCACCTCGCCGGTGACCGCCGCGCCGACCCAGCGCTGCAGCGACTCGCGGATCATCAGCGCCTGCGGGTCCAGCCAGCGGCCCTCGTACATCAGCCGGCCGAGGCGCCTGCCCTCGTTGTGGTACGCGGCCAGGGTGTCCTCGTTGTGGATCGCGTTCACGAGGCGCTCGTAGACGATGTGCAGCAGGGCCATGCCCGGCGCCTCGTAGATGCCGCGGCTCTTGGCCTCGATGATCCGGTTCTCGATCTGGTCGGACATGCCCAGGCCGTGCCGGCCGCCGATCGCGTTGGCCTCCATGACGAGGTCGACCGGCGAGGCGAACTCCTTGCCGTTGATCGAGACCGGGCGGCCCTGGTCGAAGCCGACCGTCACGTCCTCCGCGTCGATCTCCACCGACGGGTCCCAGAACCGCACGCCCATGATCGGGTCGACCGTCTCGACCCCGGTGTCGAGGTGCTCCAGGGTCTTGGCCTCGTGGGTGGCGCCCCAGATGTTGGCGTCCGTGGAGTACGCCTTCTCCGTGGAGTCCCGGTACGGCAGCCCGTGCGCGAGCAGCCACTCGGACATCTCCTTGCGGCCGCCGAGCTCCGTGACGAAGTCCGCGTCCAGCCAGGGCTTGTAGATCCGCAGGTGGGGGTTGGCGAGCAGACCGTAGCGGTAGAACCGCTCGATGTCGTTGCCCTTGAACGTGGAGCCGTCGCCCCAGATCTGCACCCCGTCCTCGAGCATGGCCCGGACCAGCAGCGTGCCGGTCACGGCGCGCCCCAGCGGCGTGGTGTTGAAGTACGGGCGCCCGCCCGACTTGATGTGGAACGCGCCGCACGCGAGCGCCGCCAGACCTTCCTCGACCAGCGCGGCACGGCAGTCGACGAGCCGGGTGATCTCGGCGCCGTACGCGGAGGCACGACCGGGCACGGACGCGATGTCGGGCTCGTCGTACTGACCGATGTCGGCGGTGTACGTGCACGGGACGGCGCCCTTGTCGCGCATCCAGGCAACGGCGACGGACGTGTCGAGTCCGCCGGAGAAGGCGATGCCGACGCGCTCGCCGGTCGGGAGGGAGGTGAGAACCTTGGACATAGGAAGATTATGCATGGCAATGCATGACCATGCAACCCTGGGCGGGGAGGAGACTCGGGCCCTCCCTCGTCCGGCCTACGGAAGCTCCGGCCGGCGGGGGAGGGGCGGAGCCGCCAGGCCCGCGACGAAGGCGTGCGCCAGGGTCCTGCCGTGGGTGAGGGTGATCAGCCAGGACCGCACCCCCGCCTGCTCGGCCAGGGCGGCCGCCCGCCCCACGAGGCGGACGGACGGGCGGCCGGAAGCCGCGCGCACCACCTCGATCTCCGTCAGGACCGAACCGCTGAGGCCCACCCCCAGCGCCTTCAGGACGGCCTCCTTCGCCGCGAACCGCACGGCGTAGCGCTCCGCCGGATCCGCGGGCAGCTCGCAGTAGGCGCGCTCCTCCGGAGTGAAGACCCGTACGGCGAAACGCGGTTGGCGGGCGAGCGCGGTGCGGAACTCGTCCACGTCGACCAGATCGGTCCCCACGCACAGCACCGGCCCGCCGACCAGGGCCGCCCCCGCCCCGGCCGCGGCCTCCTCGATCCGCCCGGCCTCCGCGACGGCGCGGTCGTCGCCCGGCCGCGCGAAGCCACTCTCAAGATCCAACTTCTTGCTCCGTAACCTATGGGCGGATAGGGTGCCGAACCGTCACTCCATGATGGAGCACGTACGCTTCCAGAGCGCCGACCGAGAGGGTCCCCGCGATGAGTCTGCGGTTCACGCTTCAGCCCAACCCCGCTCCGCTGAGCCCCGATCGGCGCGCCGAGATCCTGACGGACCCCAAGTTCGGCCAGTACTTCACCGATCACATGGCCCGAGCGGTGTGGACGGCGGAAGGCGGCTGGGGCGACGCCGCGGTGGTGCCGTTCGCTCCCGTCCCGATGCACCCCGCCGCGGCGGTCCTGCACTACGCGCAGGAGATCTTCGAGGGGATGAAGGCCTACCGGCACCCGGACGGCTCCGTCTGGACGTTCCGCCCGGAGGCCAACGGCGAGCGGTTCATCCGCTCCGCCCGGCGGCTGGCCCTCCCCGAACTCCCCCTCCCCGCCTTCCTCGACTCGGTCCGGGAACTGGTCCGCGCCGACCAGGCGTGGGTGCCGGGCGAGGGCGAACAGAGCCTCTATCTCCGGCCGTTCATGTTCGCCTCGGAGCCCTTCCTCGGCGTGCGGCCCGCCGCCGAGGTGACGTACATGGTCATCGCCTCGCCCGTCGGCTCGTACTTCTCCGGCGGAGTGAAGCCCGTCTCGATCTGGCTGTCCACGGACTACACCCGGGCCGGCCGCGGCGGGACCGGCGCCGCCAAGTGCGGCGGCAACTACGCCGCCAGCCTCGCGCCGATGGTGGAAGCGGCCGAAAACGGCTGCGACCAGGTCTGCTTCCTCGACGCGGCCGAGGGCCGCTACGTCGAGGAACTCGGCGGCATGAACCTGTACTTCGTCACCGACGACGGCCGTCTCGTCACCCCCGAGCTCGGCACCATCCTGGAGGGCGTCACCCGCGCCTCGATCCTCTCCCTCGCGAAGGAGATCGGGCTGGAGGTGGAGGAGCGCCCGGTCGAGATCACCGAATGGCAGGAGGGCGTGCGCACCGGAAGGATCCGCGAGGTGTTCGCCTGCGGCACCGGAGCCGTGGTGACGCCCGTCGGGCGGCTGGTCTGGAGCGACGGCGAGGCGACCGCGCCGGACACCGGCGCCGAGGACTCCGTCACGATGCGGCTGCGCAGCCGGCTCGTGGACATCCAGTTCGGCCGGGCCGCCGACCCGCACGGCTGGATGCGCCGCCTGATCTGAGGCCCGGGCCCGGATGGGCCTCCGCCGCGCACCGCCTCCGGCCGGTTCTCCCACGAGAGGCGGGCGCGCGGGCCGGCCGGACCGCCGTCAGCGGCCCGGGGGGCCCGCGGTGAGCAGGCCGAGGCCCACCGCTTCGTTCGGGCTCGCGCCGCCGCAGTCGTCCCCGGTGAGGGAGCGGCCCTCGGTCACCGGGAGGCAGGCGTCCGCCAGGTCCTCCGCCCGCAGCGCCCGGCCCTTGCCGACGCCCCGCTGGACGGCGAGCGCCGCCACCCCCGCCGCGTAGGCGGTTGCGCCCGAGGTGCCGCTGGACACCAGCCAGCCGTCGTCGGGCGCGGTGGAGTCGTAGGCGCTGTTCCGCCGGTCGAAGAGGCACCCCGGCTGGGTCGGGAAGACGATGTAGTCGCCGTGGGGCAGCATGCCGCAGGGCCCGGACAGGTCGGGCACGCTCCGGCCGGGGAAGACCGCGGAGCGGTAGCTGGAGGCGAGGTCGGAGGCGCGGAGCCCGCCGTCCGGCGCCACATGGACGCCGCCGACCGTGAGGGCTCCGGGAGTGGCCACCGACTGGAACATGGCGGTACGCCGGTCCGTGGAGCCGTTCCCGGCGGCGAACAGCACGGTGATGCCGCGCCGGACCGCGGCGGCGACCTCCAGGTGCAGGTGCGGCTCCTCCCGCAGGGTCCCCCAGCTGCACGAGATGACGTCCGGCTCCAGCTGGACGGCCCGCTGGAACGCCGCCAGCGGGAAGGAGAACGCCTCCCCGGCCATCTTGACCATGGTGAGGGAGACGGCGGGGGCGACCGCCAGGAGGAGCGCCGACATGGCCGTGCCGTGTCCCCGCTCGTCCGCCCGGGGATCGAGCGGCTCCAGCGCCGGGACGACGGAGGTGGTGTAGCCGTGCGCCCGGTGGTGCGGATGGTCGTACAGGCCGGTGTCGACCATCACCACCCGGACGCCCTCGCCGCGGATCCCGGCGGCGTGCAGCCGGTCGGCGCCGGCCAGCCGCGCGGCGTCCCCGGGCAGCCGGAGGTACCGCTCGGGGACCGACGACGGCGGCACGGCGCTCACCGCCCGCCCCGAACCGGACCGCCCCGAGCCGGCCCGCTCCGAGCCGGCCCGCTCCGAGCCGCCCGGTTCCGGGCCCGCCACCGCTTCGCCCGCCGCGCCGGGGCCCGCCAGCTCGAAGCCCGCCCGGGGCGCCCGGACCTCCGCGACCAGCTCGGGGCAGGGGCGGGAGCGCAGCGCCCCCGCCGCCTTCAGCTCGTAACGGACCGTCTCCCGGATGTACTTGTTCCGCACCGGCACCACGGGGCTGCCGAAGACCTCCGCGAGCAGGGCGTTGTCGCCGGCCACGGTGAGGCCGACGTCGGTGCGCGCCTCCACGGTCAACCCCTCGCGGAGATACGCGTCGGCCAGCCGGTCGACCGTGCCGGGCTCCGGAAGGAAGTCCTCCACGGGGTGCCGCAGCAGCCGCGCCGGATCGTCGCCCAGCACGGCCCCGGTGGCCGAGCGGGGGACGACGGTCACCGTGCCGCGCCGCTCGAAGCGGGCGCGCTCGTCCTCCACCACGCGCGGTCCTCCCTCCACTCGTCCTGCCTCCACTCGTACTCCCCGCACGCGTCCGCCTCGCCTCACCGGTGCGCGAGCGCGCGCAGACGGTTCCGGTCGAGCTTGCCGGACGGCGTCAGATGCACGCCCCCCTCGGCCAGGAAGTCGATCCGGGCCGGGAGCATGTAGTCGGGCAGCCGCAGGGCCAGTTCGCGGCGGAGTTCCGCCTCGTCCGGGCCGGACGCGTCCGGCCCGGCCCCGCCCCGCCGGCCGAGGACGAAGAGGGTGATCGCCTTCCCCGTCAGCGGATGCTCGGCCGGGACCGCGCAGCAGTCCGTCACCCACCCCAGGGCGAGCGTCGCCGCCTCCACCTCGGACAGGTGGACGAGATTGCCGTTGATCTTCAGGGCGTCGTCGCGCCGGCCCAGGAACACCAGGGCCCCGTCCGCCCGGCGGCGGACGTAGTCGCCGGAGCGGTAGTAGCGGCCTCCGGCCGAGTCCGGCGGCACGACGAGAGCCCGCTCGGTGCGGTCCGGCTCGCCGCAGTAGCCGACCATCACCTGCGGGCCGCCGATGAGGAGTTCCCCCGTCTCCCCGTCCGGAACCGGCCGGAGATCGTCGTCGACGACGAGGACGTCGACCGACGGCAGGGGAGCGCCGATCGGCAGGAACTCCTCGTCGTGCCCGCCGGGGTCGTCGGTGAGGAACAGGGTCGCGCTGTGCGTGGTCTCGGTCGGACCGTAGCCGTGTACGTACGTCAGCCCGGGCGCCACGGCGGCGAACGCGCGCAGCACCGACAGGGGACAGGACTCGCCGCCGAACCACAGCCTCCGCAGCGAGGACAGGTCCCGGCGCCCGGCGTCGCTGAAGCGGCCCACCAGCATCCGGATCACCGACGGCACCAGCAGGGTGTCGGTGATCCGCCACTCCTCGCAGGCCCGGGTGATCTGCGTGGGCATGCGCAGCCGGGGCAGCAGATGGACGGTGCCGCCGACCAGGAAGGTCGACCAGAGGTCGACGACCGAGGCGTCGAAGAAGAGCGGCGCCACATTGAGGAAGCGCATGCCGTCTTCGAAGCCGACCACCTCCTGCACGCCTTCGAGCAGCGCGCACAGGGAGCGGTGGCTGATCACGACGCCCTTGGGGGAGCCGGTCGACCCCGAGGTGAAGACGGTGTACGCGTGGTCGTGCGGGCTTCGGCCGACCGGGTCCGCGGGGCGGAGACCGGTCTCGGCGGCGGGGTCCCACCGCTCGCCCGCAGGTCCGTCCGGCAGGTCCCGGCCGACGGTCACCACGGTGCCGGCGGGCGCGCCGTCGAGCAGGGCGCGGTGGCCGGGGTGGACCAGCGTCACGGCGGGCCCGCACAGGCCGAGCAGCAGCGCGACCCGCGCCGCGGGCAGCGACTCGTCCACCGGGACGTAGCGGGCCCCCAGCCGCAGCGTGGCCCACATGGCCGTCACCGAGGCGACGGACTTGTCCATGAGGAGGGCGACGGTGTCGCCCCGGCCGACGCCGAGCCGGGCGAGGAGGTCGGCGAGCGCCTGGGTCCGCCGCGCCAGGGTGCGGTAGGAGACCTCCTCGCGGGTGGCGAGGTCGACCACGGCCGTGGCGTCGCTGCCGCTCCGGCGTTCCAGGATCTCGTCCGCCAGGCGCAGGCCGCGCCCGCCCCCGGGCCCGCCGTCCCGGCCGTCACCGCCGTCCCCGTTCATCCGTCCTCCCGCCAGGTCCAAGGGTCCTCCAGCCGTCGCCGGATCGCGTCCAACAGCTCGGGGAAGGTGTCCATGCGTTGTTCGTACGACCCGAAGTGGCCCATGCCGTCCAGGACGGTGAGCTCGCTGCCGGCCAGTGCGTGCAGCTCCTCGGCGACCGACAGGGGAACCCAGGGGTCGTCCTTGGAGTGGAACTGCGCGATGAAGCGCTGGTTGCGCCGGATCGCGCCCCAGTCCCACGGACGGTCGAAGAACCCGCTGCGCCGCTCCAGTTCGAAGCCGCAGTCGGTGTGGTGCCCGGCCACGGCGAAGGTGCCGAGCAGGGGCGCCGTCTCCGCGTACCGGAACGCGGTCAGCGCCCCGGAGGAGTGCCCGACGATCACCGTGTTCTCGTCCGGGCGGATCTCCTCGGCGAGGTACGGCAGCCAGTACCGCATGCGGCCCTTGATGGGGTCGGGGAACGTCTCGGCCACCACCCGGTGGCCGAGGGCCTCCAGCTCCCGTCGCAGGTACGGGAACCAGATGCCCTCGACGCTCGCCCCGGCGTTCCCGTGGATCAGGACGATCCGCAGGTCCGCCGGCGAGCGGGTGCCGGACGGCCCCGTGGCGATCTCAGACAGGGGACACCTCGTCGTCGAGGAGCTCCTCCAGGAGCCCGGACAGGGAGCCCAGGGTCGCGAAGTTCTCCACCGTCAGCAGCTCCGGCTCGAGTTCGATGTCGTAGAACGTCTCGAACCCGAGGGTCAGCTCGATCATCTGGGTCGAGTTCAGCGACAGCCCGCCGTTGAAGAGCGGGGTGCCGGAGGTCAGCTCGACCTGCTGGTGCGGGAAGATCTCGGCGATGACCTTGCGCAGGTCGTCCTCGATCTCCGCCTGGGTCTTGCGGCCACTCACCCTCGGTTCAGCTCCTCTCGGGGGCCGCGGTGTTCTCGTCCTGCGTCTTGGGACGGGTCTGCAGGAAGAGCGGGGTCCGCGGGATGTTCTGCTGGTCCTGGTGGAAGGGGTTGCGCTTGTTCTTCAGCGAGAGGTACATCGTGCGGCGGGCGCGGGCCTTCTCCTCGTCGGAGTAGAAGAGGAACGCGATGTTCCCCGCGTTCTCCCGGCCGACCTCCGTCAGGGTCAGCTCCTCGTCGGTCTCCACGGCGTAGCCGCCCTCGACCAGCCAGTCGACCTCACGGCGGTACTTCTCGAAGTTGGCGACGTCCTCCTTGCGGACGGTGCCGAAGACCGGGAAGAAGACCATGACGCGGTTCTCGACCTCGTCCTCGCTGCAGATCCGGCCCTGCTCGATCGGCAGGACACCGGCCTCCACGTCACGCATCCACCGCTCGACGTCGGTGTGGTTGCGGTAGCTGCGCTCGCCCATGTAGTTCTCGGCGGCCGGGCCGATGCCCAGGGTGTAGCTGGCGCGGTAACCGTTGCCGCCACAGGCGTGGTTGAGGCCGATCTCGCCCGGGTCGTCGAGATGGGTGAAGAAGTTGATCAGGAGCTGCTTGTCGTAGCCGTAGGCGGCGAGACCGTCCTTGATCTGGCGGTACTGGACCCGCTCGATGCTGCCCGAGGGCTTGACGTCGGCGACCTTGCCCGCCCGGATCTGCTGGTCGAGCCGCGTGCCCTCCCACTGGTTGAAGCGGTACGTCTGGACGAAGCTGGGCCGCAGCTCGGCGCAGATGCCCTCCAGGTCCCGCGCGAGGACCTCGTCGTCCTGGCCCGGGAGGTTGTACATCAGGTCCAGGGCGAAGGTGCGGATGCCGGCCTTGCGGATGTTCTCGGCCGTCTGGTGCACCTGCTCGACGGTGGCCTTGATGGTGAGCTTCTTGCGTATCTCCGGGTCGAGCGTCTGCACGCCGAAGGAGATGCGGGTGATGCCCAGTGACTTCAGCATCTCGATGTAGCCGTCCTTGGAGAGGCCCAGCGGGCTGCCCTCAAGGGAGATGCCGTCGACCTCGCTCAGGTCGAACTCGCGGTGCACGGCCTCCAGGATGTCCGCCATGGACTCCTGCTCCAGCGCGGACGGGGTGCCGCCGCCGAACTGGACGTACTTGATCTTCGTGCCGGCGAAGTACTTCGAGCGCGCGTTGCGCTCGATCTCCCGCACCATCGCCTTGACGAAACGCTTCTGCCGCTCGCCCTGGTACTTCGCCGCGGATTCCTTGAAGCACGCGCAGAAGTTGCAGAACGCCTCGCAGAACGGGATGTGGAAGTAGAGCAGGATGTCGGTCTGCTCCGGGTGGGACTGGCGGTCCAGGAAGGAGAAGTACTCCGCCTTCTTCGCCTCGTCGTCGAGGGCGTCCTGGAAGCCGCAGATCTTGGGGTAGAACCAGGTGACGTTGGTGCGCTTCTCGGGGCTCTCGAACTCGTCCTTCAGATAGAAGTTCGAGTCCAGCCCGAGCATGAAGGGGTTCTCGACGGGGGTCGTCATGACCTCGGTTCCCTCTCTGGTCAGGAAGGCTGGACGGAGGGCTGTCCCTTGGGACCCCGGCTCTCGTCGAGCACCGGGTACCGCTCGCACATCTCTCCGTTGATCTCGATCCACCGGAGCTTGTCCTCCGGCAGGTCGACGTCCGCCCAGATGGCCTCGGGCGGGCACTCGGCGACGCACGCGTTGCAGTCGATGCATTCCTCGGGGTTGATGTAGAGCATGTCCGGCCCCTCGTGGAAACAGCTCACGGGGCAGACGTCCACACAGTCCGTGTACTTGCAGCCGATGCATTCGTCGGTGACGACGTACGCCATGTTCTCGGTACCTCCGCGCTCGATGTTCCCGGCGCCCTTGGCGCAGCTCGTGTCACAGGGGGTGTGACGCCCTCACGCGTGGACCGGCGCGACCTCGGTCACCCGGCGCATCCAGCCGAAGCGGTCGACGGCCCCGCCCCGGTGGATGCCGTCGAGGAGGTCGCGGAAGCGCGCGGTCACCGGACCGGCCTCCTCGCCCGCGAACCGGTACTCCTCGCCCTGGTGGCCGAGCGAGGTCACCGGCGCCACCCCGGTCTCGGTCGAGGTGGCGAAGCACTCGGTGACCGTGCCGTCCGCGATGCCCTTGAGCACCTCGGCCAGCTCCACCGGACGCTCGACGACCTTCGTCCCCGCGTCGCGCGCGAGCTTCACGACGGAGTCACGGGTGACCCCCGGCAGCACGGAGCGGTCGAGCAGCGGGGTGGTCAGGACGCCGTCGATCACGAAGAAGGCGTTCGCGCCGCCGATCTGCTGGACGAAGCGACCCTGCGGCCCGTCGAGCCACAGCACCCGGTCGTAGCCGTAGTTGGCGGCGATCTCACCCGGCACCACGCCCGCCGCGAGGGTGCCGGCGGCCTGGACGTCGCCGGTGCCGCCGGGCCAGGCGCGGACATAGCCGTCCACCGTCATCGCCCGGATCGGCCGGCCGGCCGGGCGGGCGGGGTCCGGCACGGCCGCCAGGACGTAGAACAGGCAGTCGTCGGCGGGACCGGCCGTCAGGGACGTCCCGTCGGCGGCGAGCACCGCCCGCAGGTCCAGGGCAGCGCCCGGCCGCTCCGGCAGCCAGGCCCCGTCGAGCTCCAGCAGGGCGCGTACGGAGCTCCACACCCGGTCGAAGTCGACCAGCGGGAGCGCCAGCCTGCGGGCTCCGTTGTTGAGCCGCTTGATGTGGCTGTCGGGGCGGAACACGGCGATCGTCCCGTCCGTCATCCGGTGGGCCCGGAACCCGTCCACGACGACCTGCCCGCCGTGCACGGCGCCGGCCGTGGGCCGCAGGGCCGGGATCCCGTCGCGGTCGGCGACGGTCAGCCCCTGCCAGGTGCGGCGCTTCCCGGTCCGCATGAAGAACGCGTGGTCGGTGAGGCTCGCCCCGCCGGACGCGTCCCCCTCCGGCCGGGGACGGGGTGCGGTCGTCGGTGTGACGACCAGTTCGTTGCTCATGCGCGGACACCTTCCTTGTCCTTGAGGCCGACTCCCTCGATGTCGACCTTCACGTCTTCGAGGACCGCGGCGACGAGGCGCTCGACCCGGTCCAGGTCCCCCTCGAAGTGGATGCGGGCCACCCTGTTGGAGAAGATGTCGTCCGGGTCGAGGACCGCTCCCGGCTCCGCCTCCGGGACGAGGTCCCGGAACTCGGGCGCACCGGTGAAGGGTTCGAGACCGGAGAGCGTCCCGGCGTACGGCCCCGGCCGGTCGGTGGTCACGAAGGCGAGGCCCGCGCTGACCCCGGACACCGGTCCGCGCCGGTGGCGCAGGCCGCGGGCGGCGTCGGCCGTGGCGGCGCACAGGTCCACCCCCGGCCCGGCCAGGACCAGTTCGGGGATGTTGTCGCCGGCCAGCCGGGCGCCGACCTCGATCAGCACCGGCCCTCGGTCGCGGTCGATCCGGGTCTCGATGTGGAACGGGCCGACGGACAGCTCGAAGGCCGCCACGACGCTCCGGGTGAACTCCGTCAGCGCCTCACCGTGCGGCGAGTGCTCCGGCGCGGTGGCGATGTGCCCCATCTCGAAGAAGCGGGGCGGCTCCGAGAGGAACTTGGTCGTCACACTGGCCAGATGCGGCCCGTCGCCGTCCACCCAGCCGTCGAGGGAGAACTCCGGCCCCTCGACGTACTCCTCGACCAGGGCGATCCGCCGCGGGCTGGGATGGAACCTCACCTCGCCTGGCGTGTGCACGGACGCGCGGGCGCGGTCGTACTCCTCCTGGTTCCGGCACAGGCTCACCAGCAGACTTCCGCCGCAGTCGACCGGCTTGACCACCACCGGGAACGGCAGCGGGCAGGGGCCGTCCGCCTCCGGCGGCACCGGCACCGAGCGCGGGAAGGCGATGCCCCGCTCCGCGCACCACCGGCGCATGACGTCCTTCTGCCGCACCGCCTCGGCCGCCTCCGGGCCGAGCGCCGGGAGCCCCAGCTCCCTGGCCAGCTCGGCACTGTGCTGCACCACGTACTCGAAGCCGGCGACGACGCCCGTCGGCCGGGCCCCGGACTCCTCGACGCGGCGCAGCAGACCGGGCAGCCCCTGCCCGGGATGCCAGTCCACGACGGTCGCGCCGGCCGTGACCTCGGGGGGCAGCAGGTCGGGGAACTGGGTGGGGATCAGACAAGGGACGCCGGCCCGGACCATCCGTGAGGCGAGACGGACCCCGGCCGACAGGGGCTGGACGACGATCAGCACGGGATGACCTCCGAAGACGCTCCTGCGAGGAACCGCTCGTCGTCCCCGAGGAAGCTCCAGTCGGGTGCGGGGGCGGGCAGGTCCTGATCCGAACGGGCCATCAGCACCGCTCGCCGGGGCCGGAGTTCGGCGCCCCGCAGCGACTTCGCCCGGTACGACGTGACGCCCAGGTGGACGGCGTCCAGCCTCCGCTCCATGGCCAGCCGCAGCGGCCCGTACACGGTCGCCTCGAAGTACTCGCCGTGGGTGCCGTGCCCGGCGGCGTAGTCGCAGCCGAACACCCGCATGTACAGGGTCCGGCCGTGGACGATGCCGAGCGCGAACGCGGCCGTCCGGCCGTCCGAGGCGAGCACCTCGGTGATCACCACGTCGTCGCCGGAGCCGATGCTCAGACAGCGGCGGAGGTAGCGGACCGCGCCCTCCTCGTCGAGCTCCTCGCCGTGCCGCGCCTGCACCTGGACCACGAGCGGCGCGTAGGCCTCCAGCGCCGCCGGGTCGGCGGTCACACTCCGGGAGCGGTAGCCGCCCCTGGCCAGCCGCTTGAGGTCGCGGCGGACCAGGGAACGGCGCGAGGCGGGCAGGGCGGCCACGTGCTCGTCGAAGCTCGCGCCGCGCGGCCGGACCGACGCGCTGGGCGGGCAGGGCGTGGCGACGGTGGCGAAACCGGGCAGGGCGGCCAGCTCACGGGCCTCCCGCTCCGGCAGGTACCACCAGGAGACGTGCCGGGCGCCCTGCTCATCGGCCCGCTCCAGGAGGCGGTCGCACAGCGCGGTCATGAGCCGGCCGCGGTCCGCGTCGGACAGCCCCGGACGCAGCAGCACCCGATTGTCGTACCCGGTGCGCGACCCCGCGAGGACCTGGACGGCCGGGGCGCCGCCGAGCAGGGTCGCCTCGTTGTAGAGCGGATTGCTGTCGCCCCCGGAGGCCGTGTGGAAGGGGACCAGCCCGTCCGTCCGTCCGGTCGCCTCGTCCCGCCCCACCAGATAGGCGGTACGGAAGCCGCGGTCGCCCTCCTGGGAGACCGTCCAGCGCCGCGAGGTGTAGAAGCCGCCCTCGTCGAGCCAGGCCTCCTCGCTCCCCGGGTCGCCGAGCCTCGCCCGGTCCCCGACCGCGAACGCCGTCATCGTCCGGTCCATGCCTCGTCCCGCCTCTCGGTCGTGTAGCTCCCCTTGGCGAGGATCCAGGTGGCGGCGACGCTCAACACCGCGACTAGGGTGGCCGCCGTCGGGGCGCTGGTGAAGAGCAGCAGCAGGGCGGCGACACCCGCGCCGATGGGGATGGTCCCGAAGGCGAAGGTGCGGTACACGGCGTTGACCCGGCCCAGCATCCCCTCGGGGGACACGATCTGCCGCCGGGTCAGGGAGTGCACGTTGTAGTACGCGATGGCCGCGCCGTACACGAGCATGCCCGCCATGAAGACCGCCGCGCCCCAGGCGCCCGAGCCGAGTGCCCAGAGGGCGACGAGCAGCGCCGCCTGGGACAGCAGCAGGGCCCACACCCAGGACCGGGCGCCGTCGCCGCCTCCGTACCGGGCGGTGGCCCGGGCGCCGATCACGCTGCCGACGCCCGCCGCGCTGAAGCCGAAGCCGAGGAAGGTGACGGAGTGGTCCGCCTCCTGCACCACGGCGATGAACAGCACGCTCAGCGCGACCTGTTCGGCCAGGTTGAACAGCGCCCCCGCCGCGACCAGACGGCGCAGCGGGTCCGAGGCGGCGACGGCGGTGAAGCCGGCGCGGATGGCCGCGTTCTCGCGGGTGGCCCGGTGCCGGGACGGCTTGCGCCGCATCCGTACGGCCGCGCCGCCGAACAGGTAGGAGACGGAGTCCAGCGCGAGCGCCAAGGCCGGGCCGAGGCCGGAGACGACCAGGCCGCCGACGGCGGGACCGGCGGTCTGGGAGACGGCGTTGACCGCCGCCAACTGGCCGTTGGCGCGGGTCAGGTCCTCGGTCTCGACGGTGTCCGGCACATAGGCGAGCAGGGAGGTGTCGAACAGGGCGGTGAAGGCGCCCAGCAGGACGGCGGCCGCGAAGAGCGTGGCGTAGTTCAGCCAGGCCCCGGCGGCCAGCGCCACGATCAGGACGAGGACGACGGCGCGCGCGAAGTGGGACGCGTACAGCAGCGGGGCACGGTCCCGCAGGTCCGCCAGCCGTCCCGCGAAGGGGGTGACGAGGAGGACCGGCACGAACTGTGCGCCGCTGAGCAGGGCGATCTGCGACGGGGACGCGTCCAGGTCCGCCGCGGCGAGGACGGGCAGGGCCACCAGGGTGAGCTGCGAACCGGCCGAGGAGACGGCCTCGCTCGCCATCAGGGCCCGGAACGCGCCGGGCAGACGCCGACGCGTGGCCGGCGGGGAGGTCTCGGGCATCAGGCCGTTCCGCCCCCGGGGGTCTTGCCCGCGTGCAGCGTGAAGACCATCGGGACGGGGCCGAAGTTCTCGACCACCCGCAGCCCTTCGGCCGCGGCTGCCCGCGCGGTGGTCACGCAGGCGTCGAACTCCCCGGCCGCGCACAGGGCGGCCGCACGGGAGTTGCTGCTCGCCAGGGTGACGGCCCCCCGGTCGGCCACCAGGCAGCTGGGCGCGGGGTGGGAGACGATCGTGGCGAGCGCGGTGTGGCCCGGCCGGCTCGCGAGGACCATGTCGTGCGTGTCCAGGATGAAGCTGTCGACCATCTCCAGGCGGTGCAGGTTGCCGAAGACGAGGTCGTGCAGGCGGGGGTAGACGGCGCAGGCCAGGATGGCCTCGGTGCCGTCGAAGGTCATGGTGTCGAGCCCGTCCTCCACCTCGGAGTGCAGGACGACGGCGCCGGCGAGCCCGCGCTCGGCGAACCAGTGGTGGGCGGCCTTCTCCAGGTTGGTGCCGGTCGGGCCGAGGGTGTGGATTCTGGAGACTCTCGACAGCGTCCGGTCACGGTCGGCCTTGGGTTCCGTACGGGCGTTCATGCGTTCCGTCCCCCGCCCTCGTCTGTGTGTGGGGCATCCGTCGGTATGACGTGTGCGTGCGCGGCTCCGGTTGCTCCGACACGGAGAAGCCAGCCGTGTTTGTCCGGTGTACGCCCGTGCTGGACGTCCAGCAGGGCGTTGCGGAGCCGCCGGGTCACCGGGCCCTCCCGGCCGTCGCCCACGGTCAGGTCCTCGCCGCCGGCCCCGATCCGGCCCACGGCGACGACGACGCCGGCCGTCCCGCAGGCGAACATCTCGGCCAGCCGGCCGGAGCGGACGCCGTCGACGACGTCGTCGATCGCGGTGGGCTCCTGGACGGCCGGCAGACCGAGGTCGCCGGCGAGCGTGAGCAGCGAGTCCCGGGTGAGACCGCGGACGATCGTCCCCTCGCACGGAGGTGTCGTCAGCCGGCTGCCGTCCCCGTCGCGCCAGACGAAGAAGACGTTCATGGTGCTGAGTTCCTCGACTCGGCGGCGGTCGAGGCCGTCGAGCCACAGGACCTCGTCGTACCCCGCGGCCTGGGCCCGCGTCCGGGTGAGGAGGCTCGCGGCGTAGTTGCCCGCGCACTTCGACTCGCCCGTGCCGCCGCGCACGGCGCGCACCGTCTCGGTGGCGGTGGTGACGGCGAGGGGCCGGAAGCCGGACCCGAAGCAGGGGTCGGCGGGATAGGCGAGGAAGACGCAGCGGTAGCGTCGCGACGGCCTGAGCCCGAGGTCGGCCTCGGTGGCGAGCAGCAGCGGACGGATGTACAGGCTCTGTCCGTACTCGCCGGGGACCCACTCCTCGGCGGCGGCGACCAGTTGCGCGCAGGCGCGGGTGAAGAGGTCGGCGGGCATCTCGGCCATGGCGAGCCGCTCCGCGGAGCGGGCGAGGCGCCGGCCGTGGTCGTCCGGACGGAACAGCGACACCGATCCGTCCTCGCCGCGGAAGGCCTTCAGCCCCTCGAAGACGGCCTGGCCGTAGTGGAGTCCGAGGGTGGCGGGGTCGAGCGGGAGCGTGGCGTACGGACCGACGGCGGGCGCGGACCAGCCGGTGCCGGCGTCCCACTCCACGACGGCGGTGTGGCCGGTGGAGTGCCGGCAGAAGCCGGGTGCGCGGAGGATGTCCTGGAGGTCGGTCGGTCCGGACGCACCGGACCCGGGTTTATCGGACATGGACTTCGGCACCCCACAGACTGAGCGGTGCCAGCGGGCCGCCGTAGCGGTAGGGCTTGGTCTCGGGTCGCCGCAGCAGCGTCTCGTAGAGGAACTCGGTCGCCCGCGTGCGGTAGGCGTCGTCCTCCTCGATCCGCTCGATCTCCTCGATCCGGCCGATGAGTTCGCGGACGCTCTCCACGATCTCGGCCTTGGAGCCCAGCGCGCGCCGGCCCCGGCCGTCGTCGGTGAAGAGTCCGTGCGCGGCCAGCCAGGTGCCGAGGGCGAAGCCCGTGCCGGCATCGAAGTTGCGCAGCGGTTCGGGCTGCGCGGGATAGCGGAAGAGACGTTCCAGCACGATGTACTCGAAGACGACCGGACCGAACGGCACGTCCTCCTCGAAGCAGGCGATCGCCGACTTCATGTCGACCTTGAGCTCCTCCAGGAGCCCGGGGCGCCAGGTCGTCTTCAGCGCCAGGTGCTCGTCGAGCGGCCGGGGGCCGGTGTGGTGGAAGTAGTCGTGCATGTAACCCCAGACGCAGCGCGCCTGGTAGACGTCCTCCGGGTCGAGGCCGACGGACACCAGCCGGTCGTCGCCGGCGAACGGTGATCCGGGGCCGCACAGCCGCTCCGTGATGGCCAGGGTCTGGGCGTAGATGTCGACGTGCCGGTTGAAGAAGAACCAGGCGAAGTTCTGGTCGGTGCACGGCGTGGCCGCCGGGATGTTCTCCGGGAAGAAGACCACGCAGTTGCCGTCCCGCAGCCCCTGGGAGGCGGACAGCAGCCGGGTCGACTGGAACACGGCCTTGGGGTGCGGATAGACGGACTGGAGGTACGGCGTGCTGTCGGGATCCTGCCGGACGACCGAGAACGCCTCCAGGTTCACCTCGTGCCGGTCGCTGTTGGGAAGGATGACCGGGCCGACGAAGGCCGCCGCCTCACCGTCCTCGGGCGCGGGCACCGCGTCCCGGGTCGCGTCGAAGTCCGGGACCCCGGCGTAGCCGGACTCCCGCCACGCCGCGAGATCCGCGAGCGTGGCCGATATCTGATGTTCCGTCATGAGGCCGCCGAGGCCCTCGACGGCTCTGCACAGCTCGGCCAGCGCCTCGTCCATGTCCCCGTCCTCCCGGCCGCTCCGCACCTTTCGGATGCGGTCCACGGCGGGGACGACACGACGCTCGAAATCCAGAAGCCTGGCTACGGTACGCGGACCCACTCCACCCCCCACAGCGATGGTCCCAATGCCGGAGCCACGGGCTCCGTTTGTTACGTCCAGGTCAAACCACTGCTGATCAGGGACGCTAACATCCCAACTCCGCCGGGAACAACGGAAGTTCAATCATTGATACAACGCTCGTCGTGACCTGCGCGGACGCCCGACCGCCCCGGGCCGGTGGCCGGCGAGGGGCGGTCGGTACGTCACACCAGGTCTCACGTCAGGCGGTGCGAAAGGGTTCACCCCGTCCGCGGAGAAGGGGCGGGCGATGCCGCCGGACCTCGATCCGGCGGGGCGGACGGGCCGGCCGGGACGCGGCCGGGGTTGGCCGGTCGACGACGTCGCGTCGACGCTCGCGAGGCCTCCAGAGCAGCAGCAGGACCGCCCCGGCCATCGGCGTACACGTCAGCAGGACGAACGTCATGACAGGCCCGCGGCGCTCGGTGCGACGGCCCACCTCCGGCGAGGAGGCGCGGTCCGGGCGGCCGGCGGGCCCGATGGCGCCCCCGCGGACGGGCCGGGTCCGCTCCGGCGCGCGCGGCGGCCGCGCAGCAGGGCCACGGCGCACAGCAGACGGCGTACGGCGGGAGAGGGCGGCTCCATCCGGAGCCGGAGGCCCCGACGCATCCACCGGTCCAGCACGTCGAGGAACCCCGAATCGCAGAACGTGACGCGGGAGGTGTCCAGGACGAGGGAGCGGTAGCCGTCCGCGGCCGCCGAGGCGAGCATCGCCCGCAGGGGTCCGGCGCTGAAGCGGTCGATCTCGCCCGCCAGATGGATGACTAGGGTGGTGGAGCCGAGGGTGGCGCAGGAGTGGACGATTATGTCGCCCGGTGCGGTGTCGGCACCGGCCGCCGCCGCGCCCCCCGTCGCCGTGGCGTCTCCCGGGGCCGCTGCCGCCGCACCGGCCTGCGCTCTCACGGGATCCGGCTCGCGCGGAGTCGTACCGGACAGTATCGGACTGGTTCCGTTCGTGGTGCTCACGCCACCATCAACACCGCGCCGCCCCCGCGAGGACACGCGGCACGCGGGTCGTTCACCCCTGCGAGCAGGGCGGATCCCCGCCATGGGGGAACGCCTCCGCCGGCACGTCCGCGAAGCCCGGGCGCCCGCACCGCCGACGGGGGAGGAGGGCGAGCGTCACGGCGCCTGGTTGCTGTGGCCGCACACCCAGGCGAGGGCGTCGTGCACCCCACGGTGGTAGTCGCGCGGACCGGCCGCGCTGGTGGGGTCCTCCATCTGCACCACGGCCGCGTCCACCTCGGCCGTGAGGTCCTGCAGGCCCGGAACCCCCTCGGCGTTGCCGTTGCCGGTCACCGGAGAGCGTTCCGTGCCACCGAGGGCCCACTGGTACGCCGCCGCCGCGCCACTGGTGAACTGCGGGGACGGCGGGTCCACCGCCCCCGTCCGGGCGCCCAGCCGGTTCCGGGCCACGACCACGGCGGCGTACTCCCTGGTGCCGACCAGCGGCTCCCGGCCCTGTCGTCTGCTCCCGTAACGAGTCATACCGCCCGACTACCCTGCCCCGGGCCCCCTGATGTCCGGCCCGGGGCAAGCCGTCGTCGGCGGCCCCGGACAGGGCGGATCGATGGATGACACATGGAAGTGCGGAACGGTGGTAGACGAGGGGGATGAGGAGCACGCCGGAGGTACCACCATCGATCGTGCACGACGTCTCGGTCGCCGCAGCCGTCGGGAGACGCGCTCTGCCCAGCCGTCTCTGCGCCGCGTTCATACAGTCGCTGGGAGCCCAGCGTGCCACCCTGTCCCTGCTGCCGCGTGTCGAGCACTGGCAACTCCTGCACGCCACCGACGAGTCGGCCCTGCGGGCCGAGGCGGCGCAGTTCACCCGCGCCGACGGCCCGTCGGTCAGCGCCGCGCTCGAGATGCGGCCCGTCTACGTCCCCGACGTACGGGACCACCCCTGCCCCGCCGGGGCGGACCCCGCCGACGGGTTCCTCGACGTCCGACACGCCCTGGCCCTGCCGCTGCACATCCGCGACACGCCGGTGGGCGTGATCTGCCTCTACTACACCGAGCCGGCGCCGGTCACCGACGTACGCATCACCCACGCGGAGCGCGCCGCCGACGTCGCGCTGGAGGCGCTGCTGCGCTGGCGGGCGGTGCACGCCAGCTCCCGCCGCGGCCGGCCGGTGTGGACGACCGACACACGGGCCGCCCGCTGGGAACGCATCCACCAAGCCGCCGGCTACGTCGCCGCCCGTGAGGACTGCGCCGCCGCCGACGGGCTCGCCCGGCTCCAGGAGGTCAGCGTCCGCGACGGCGTCTCGCTGCTCGACGTGGCGGACACCGTGCTGCAGCCCTCGCACACCCACCCGGCCGAGCCGGGAACGGTGACCGCCGTACCCGGGTGGGAGGTGCCCCCGACGGCACGGGTGTGATACGGGGGCCGCCTTCGGCTCACTCGCGCCCGGGCCGCAACGCACCCCGCCCGGGCAGCGGATGCTGTCCGGGCGGGGTCGTGCGGGCGGTCGCGGCGCGGGCGAGGGGTGCCTCGGGCGCGCCCCGCCGGCGCGTCAGGCGCTGTCCGGCGCGCCGGTCGTCGTCTTCGTGTGACGCACGACGGCCGAACCGGCCAGGGCGACGACGGCGGCGCCGCTCAGCACCGCCACGGCCTTCGCCCAGGCGAACGTCGAACCGAGGCTGCTGGTCAGCAGATCGACGGTGCGGGCACTCGCCAGCGCGTGGAGCGCGATGACGCCCACCGCGAGCCCCGCGGAGGCCGCCCAGACGCCCAGCGTGTCCCGGGCCGCGATCCAGACGCCGAACACCAGGCACAGCACGGCGACGGTCAGCGACACCGTCCCCGCGTAGCCGTCGGCGCCCAGCCCCGCCAGATCCGTGGGCAGATGGATCAGGCCGCAGGCGAACAGCGCGAACGCGGCCGGCCAACGCAGCGGCGAACGGAGCCCCGGGGTGGAGGTGTGGCTTCCGGGCCCCGCGGCCAGTGCCCCGTTCAGAGCCTTCGGCCACAGCCCGGACTCCTCGCGAGACCGCTTCGGCTCCTTCGGCGGCTTCGGCTGCCGGGACTGCTTCGGCGCGGGGGCGAGGACCGGGACCGCCTCCCGGGCCGGGGCCGGACGGTCCTCCGCCGGGGCGGCGGCCGGGGCCGGCGCGGGGCGGTGCTTCGCCTCCGACCCGCCGGGCGAGCGCCATTCACTGCTGCCCGTGCCGAGGATGCTCACGAGCTGCACCACGTCCTCGATCGGCCGGCCCACGGCCGCGGCGCGCAGGGTGGTCTCCGCCTGGTGCAGGTCATACCCCGACTCGTTGAGCAGCGCCACGAGCTGCCGGACCTCCTCCAGGGGGCGGGAGACGGCGGCGGCGCGGAGCGCGACGTCGCCGGGGCTGGAGAGTTCGCCGGTCTCCTTGAGCCGGGCGACCAGCGAGGCGACCTCCGCCACCGGACGCTCGGTCGCGGCCGTCCACAGGAGGGTGTGTATCGCCTCGTCGTCGGCATCGGCGCGGTTCGACACCGCCGAGGCCGTCACGGGGGCCAGCACCGGGACCGCCGAGGGCGCCGGGTCCTTCGCCTCGGCCGCGGGCTCCGGCCCGGCCGCAGCCGGGGCCGGCGGCTCCTCGGCCGCGGGCTCCTTCGCCTCGGTCTCCCGCTTCGCGGGCTCGGGCTCGGGCGGTGCCGGCGCGGGCCGGGGCTCACGGGCCTCGGGCTCCGGCGCGGCGGCCTCCGGTTCCTTCGCCACGGGCTGCCGCACCGGGGGCTCCGCCGTCCGGAACGCGGTCTCCCGCGTCTCGGGCGTCTGCTCCCGCTTCAGCACCACCGAGGGCTCCGGCCGCTTGGGGGCCGGCTCCAGGGTCTTGATCGTCGGTCCGTGCGCCTCCGCCGTCGGCCGTGGGGGTGCGGCCGTCGACCAGGGGGCTTCGTAGGGAGGCGCCGGGCCGACCGGAGCCGCGGCCACGACGGGGACGCCCGGCGCCCTGGCGGGCATCGCGGGCGGCATCGACGGCATGGGCGGAGGCATCGGCGGCATCGGCGGCATCACGGGGGTGAGCTGCGCGCTGGGAGCCGGGTGCGGAGGGACGGCGAACACGGGGTCCGGCGCGGGGGCGGGACCGGCGGTCCGTTCTGTGTCGTCTTCCGCCGGATTGCTGTTGAAGGGTACGGGGGTCATGTCGCGGGCTCCGTTCGTGGAACATCCGGTAGGTGTCCACCGTGGCTGTCTCGTGACGCACCAGAAGGCGCACACTTGAGTACAACTAGTGCGCAGTTTGCGACACTGCGCCATCCGGGAACCGCCCTGCTGAGCCGACGGGGCGACAAGGACGCTCCGGCCGGTCCTGAGACCCCCCCCGCACGGACCACGCCACCGGTGACGCGGGGGCACGGACCGACGCCCACCCCTCGGAAGAGTCGGCCGTCAGACCGACGCCCACGCCACGAGACGGGCCAGCGCGCCCGCCAACGCGTCGAGTCCGGGGCCCGCCGGCCCGCCCGGCTCGGCCATGTAGAGGTCGCGGCGGATCTCCACCATCAGCGCGCTGACCTGCGGCGTCCTCCCGCAGTGCCGCAGGGGTACGTACGTGCCCGCGAACGGCGTGTCGGTCCGCGTGCCGCCGAAGCCGGCGAACGCCTGCCGTGCCGCGTCGAGCAGCGCGGGGGGCGTGTGGAACGCGTCCGTACCGAGGCAGACCGGCGGGCGGGGGCCGTCGCCGTGGAGTTCGTACGGCAGCGCCTCGGTGGGATACGAGTGGACGTCCACGATCACCGCCCGCCCGACGGCCTCCAGCCGTTCGGCGACGGCGTCCGTCATCGCCCGCGCGTACGGATGGAAGTACCGCTCGATCAGGGGCTGTCCGTCGTGCCCGGCCGGGCGCAGCTCCTCGCGGTGCGTGGTGCGGGTGTAGACCGCGCCCATGCCCGCCGCCAGCATCTCCTCGCGTTCGTCGGGGAAGCGCTCGGGATCGACGACCAGGCGGGAGAGCCCGTTGACGAACCGCCAGGGGAGGAGCGGAGAGGCCTCGGCCGCCCCGGCCGCGATCTCGGCCGTGTACGCGTCGGTGATGTGGTCCAACTCCCGGACGAGAGCGGTGTCGTCGAGCGTGATCCCGGCACGGACGGCGGCCGGTATCGCCCGGGAGGAGTGCGGCACGTGGAGGATCACGGGCGAGTCGGGCGCTCCGGCGTGGAGCAGGAAGGCGGGCGCGCTGCCCTCCGCGCCGCGCCGCGAGGCCGGCGAGGAGGTGACGGAAGGGGAGGGAGAGGAGAGGGAGTCGTCGTGCATCGGGTTCCTCGCTGCGCGTCGCGTACGGATGGGGGCTCCCGGACATCGTCGCGCCATCCGCGGGTAGGCGGAACGTACACGGCCCCAAGGAGGAACCATGTCCGGTCTGATCACCCGCCTCAAGCAGTTCACCCGCAGCCCGCAGGGACAGCGGACGATCGCCTCGGCCCGGCGCGCCGCCGCCGACCCGCGCAAGCGCGCGCAGGCGCGCAGGCTGCTCGGACGGCTGCGCGGACGCCGGTGAACGGGCGGCCGGAGGGCAGGCATTCGGCGGCGAGCGGGCTCTCCCGGTGGGAACGGGCCCTGGAGCGCTGGCAGAACGGCCTGCTCTCCCGGGTCCGCGACGAGGAGCCCGTCGAGCTGGTCGACGCCCTGCGCCACGAATGCGACGACCACGCCGTGGTGTGCAGCGAGAACCGGGTGGTCGTACCGAACGCCTACGAGGTCGAACTGGACGCCGCGGTCCACGAGGAGCTGCAGCGCCGCGCCCGGCGCGACGTCGGGGAGGCCCTGACGGACGAGCTGGCGCGCCACGGCGAGCGGAAGGGGTACGAGTGGGCGGGCCCGCTGACCGTCCGCGTCATCCCGGCCCCGCGCCCGGCCGACGATCCGTACCGCGTGAGCAGCAGCCCCATGCCCCACGTCCGCGCCGACGCCTTCCCGGCGGAGGGCACGGCGGCCGGCACGACCGGCTGAAGGGGGCGGCGCGGCCCCGCGTGCCCGGCCCGGGGGCCCGGGGGCCCGCCGCCGGGGGCGGGGGGGGGGGCGGCGGCGGGGGGGGGGGGGGGGGGGGGCGGCCCGGGGGGGCGGGGGGGGGGGGGGGGGGGTGGG